>CAWCPB010000016.1:0-70867 GCA_963797415.1 uncultured Acidobacteriaceae bacterium | reverse complement strand
TCAGACTCCCCGTCGAGTGGGTTGGTCTGGAAGGAAAGATAGCCGATACCTTCAACGACATTGCGGCAGCGAACGAACAGATGGCCAGTGAACTCAATCGGGTGGGCCAAGCCGTAGGCAAGGAGGGAAAGACTCGCGAGCGCACCCGCTTCCAGCAGTCGCGGGGTGCCTGGGGCAGGATGGAGGTCTCTGTTAACACGCTTGTCGAGGATCTTTTACGGCCTACGACTGAAGTGACCAGAGCCATTGCCGCCGTTGCTCAAGGCAATCTGGCGCAGACTGTGCGTTTAGACGTGGGCGGAAGGCCGCTTGAAGGCGAATTCCTGCGTTCCGCCACAATCGTCAATACGATGATTCAGCAGCTCGGTGTTTTTACAGCCGAAGTGACGCGTGTGGCACGTGAGGTAGGCACCGACGGAAAACTGGGTGGTCAGGCGCAGGTACCTGGCGTTGCCGGCACATGGAAGGATCTCACGGATTCGGTCAACTCGATGGCCAGCAATCTTACTGGTCAGGTGAGAAACATCGCTGAGGTTGCGACAGCCGTAGCGAGCGGTGACCTCTCCCGCAAGATCACGGTTGACGTTCGCGGTGAGATTCTCCAGTTGAAGGAGGCCATCAACACGATGGTCGATCAGCTGCGGTCGTTTGCGTCGGAAGTGACTCGCGTGGCCCGAGAAGTAGGCACCGACGGCAAACTGGGCGGCCAAGCGGTTGTGCCAGGTGTTGCTGGCACATGGAAAGATCTCACCGATTCCGTGAACGCAATGGCCGGCAACTTGACTGCGCAGGTGCGTAATATCGCCGAGGTCACCACGGCTGTTGCACGCGGCGACCTTTCACGCAAGATCACGGTAGACGTCAAAGGAGAAATCCTCGAATTGAAGGACACCATTAATACGATGGTGGACCAGCTCAATGCTTTTGCAGGAGAAGTGACCCGTGTCGCTCGTGAAGTGGGAACCGAAGGAAAGCTCGGCGGCCAAGCTCAGGTATTGGGTGTCGGAGGCACGTGGAAGGACCTTACTGACAACGTCAATTTTATGGCCAGTAATCTCACCGGCCAGGTGCGCAACATCGCTGAGGTTGCTACCGCAATCGCAAACGGCGATCTTTCCCGCAAGATCACGGTCGACGTTCGCGGTGAGATCCTGCAGCTCAAAGAGACCCTGAACACGATGGTGGACCAGCTTAATCGTTTCGCTGGCGAAGTGACTCGTGTCGCTCGCGAAGTCGGAACCGAAGGGCGCCTCGGCGGACAAGCGAACGTTCCGGGTGTTGCAGGAACGTGGAAAGACCTGACGGATTCCGTGAATTCCATGGCAGGGAATTTGACTGGACAGGTTCGTAATATCGCCGAAGTAACAACTGCCGTCGCACGTGGCGACCTCTCACGCAAGATTACGGTAGACGTAAAAGGCGAGATTCTGGAATTAAAAAACACCATCAATACAATGGTGGATCAGCTGAACGCGTTCGCCGGTGAAGTGACGCGTGTCGCCCGCGAAGTGGGAACGGAAGGCAAGCTTGGCGGCCAGGCACAGGTATCTGGTGTTGCCGGAACGTGGAAGGATCTCACGGATTCGGTCAACTTCATGGCCGGTAATTTGACGGCTCAGGTCCGTAATATCGCTGAAGTTGCGACCGCTGTAGCCCGTGGTGACCTGTCGCGCAAAATCACTGTAGATGTGCGCGGAGAGATTCTAGAACTGAAAGACACCATCAACACGATGGTCGATCAACTTCGATCATTTGCAGGAGAAGTTACGCGTGTCGCCCGCGAAGTTGGTACGGACGGAAAACTTGGCGGACAGGCTCAGGTGCCTGGTGTCGCCGGAACATGGAAGGACCTCACAGACAATGTGAACTTCATGGCGGGAAACCTAACGGCCCAGGTTCGAAATATCGCAGAGGTTGCAACCGCGATCGCAAGCGGCGACCTATCGAAGAAGATCACAGTGAACGTTAGCGGCGAAATCTTGCTGCTCAAAGAAACCATCAACACAATGGTGGATCAACTTAACGCCTTCGCCGGCGAAGTAACGCGCGTTGCCCGTGAAGTGGGCACGGAAGGACGGCTGGGTGGGCAGGCGAATGTTCCGGGGGTGGCGGGTACATGGAAGGATCTGACAGATTCGGTCAATTCCATGGCAGGGAATTTGACTGGCCAAGTTCGTAATATCGCTGAAGTTACAACTGCCGTTGCCCGAGGCGATCTATCGCGCAAGATTACGGTAGACGTGAAGGGCGAGATTCTCGAACTGAAAAACACCATTAACACCATGGTCGACCAGTTGAACGCGTTCGCAGCCGAAGTGACGCGTGTCGCCCGCGAAGTAGGAACGGAAGGAAAGCTTGGTGGTCAAGCGCAAGTACCCGACGTCGCTGGTACATGGAAAGACCTGACTGACAACGTTAACGTGATGGCGGTGAATCTGACCGAGCAAGTGCGCGGCATTGTGAAGGTCGTGACGGCGGTGGCGAACGGCGAGCTGACCCAGAAGCTTACTGTAAACGCGAAGGGCGAAGTAGCGGCTTTGGCCGAGACCATCAACAACATGACAAATACACTCGCCACCTTTGCCGATCAGGTGACTACTGTCGCCCGTGAAGTCGGAGTCGAAGGACGCCTTGGAGGACAAGCAAACGTACCTGGCGCGGCGGGAACATGGAAGGACCTTACGGGTAACGTAAATCTTCTGGCGGACAACCTGACGAATCAGGTTCGTGCAATCGCTGAAGTGGCAACTGCGGTAACAAAGGGTGACCTGACGCGCTCCATTCAAGTGGACGCCAGCGGCGAAGTAGCCGAACTGAAAGACAACATCAATACGATGATCGATAATCTTCGCCTGACCACGGACCGCAATACGGAACAGGACTGGCTGAAGACGAATCTGGCGCGGTTTACTGGCATGCTGCAGGGGCAGCGTGAACTGACCACCGTCGGCAGTATGCTCCTCTCGGAATTGGCACCTCTGGTGAACGCGCAGCAGGGGGTTCTTTATCAGATGGAGTCTGAGGATTCAAGCAGTATGACCCTCCTGTCCGCCTTCGCGGATTCCCTGGATGGACATCCTCAAAGAGTGAGGATGGGAGAAGGACTAGTTGGACAGTGCGCATTGGAGAAGCGGCGGATGCTCATCTCCGATCTCCCGAATCACACTACTCCTATTCGATCTGGACTCTTTGAGGCGGTACCACGAAATGTAATCGTCCTTCCAGTTCTGTTCGAGGACAGGGTGAAGGCTGTCATTGAGCTCGCCAGCCTCAATGCATTTACTCACTTCACATCTGGCGTTTCTCGAACAGCTAACTGCCAGCATCGGCATCGTTCTAAACAGTATTGAAGCCACGATGCAGACGGAAGGCCTGCTCAAACAGTCGCAGCAGTTGGCAGTCGAGCTGCAAACGCAGCAGAAGGAGCTTCAGCAGACGAACGAGCAGCTTGCTCAGAAAGCCAAACAGCTAGCCGAGCAGAACGCTGAAGTTGAACGCAAAAATCAGGAGATTGAACAGGCTCGTGGAGCGTTGGAAGAAAAGGCCAAGGAACTCGCACTTACTTCAAAATATAAGTCTGAATTTCTGGCCAACATGTCGCACGAACTGCGCACACCGCTCAACAGTATTCTTGTTCTCGGCCAGCAACTGGCGGACAACCCAGACAGCAATCTGAGTGGAAAGCAGGTTGAGTTTGCCCGCACGATCCATGGCGCCGGAACTGATCTTCTCAATCTCATTAGCGACATTCTCGACCTGTCGAAGATTGAATCCGGTACCGTGTCCGTTGAAGCAGAAGAGGTATTCTTCGGATCTCTGATTGAAATGGTTGCGCGTCCCTTCCGACATGAGGCGGAGAATAGAAGACTAACCTTCGAAGTGGATACGGATGTCCATCTGTCTCGCAGTCTTGTGACGGACTCGAAGCGGTTGCAGCAGGTTCTGAAGAATCTTCTGTCGAATGCGTTCAAGTTTACTGAACAGGGTGGCGTACGGTTGTCGATCTCGACCGCGACCAGCGGCTGGACCGAGCGCCACCAGATTTTGAGCAATGCTGGTTCGGTCGTTGCTTTTGAGGTCTCTGACACCGGCATTGGTATTCCTTCCGAGAAGCAAAGGATAATCTTCGAAGCCTTTCAACAGGCGGATGCTGGTACCAGCCGCAAATATGGCGGTACGGGTCTCGGTCTTGCAATCAGCCGCGAACTCGCAAGCCTCCTTGGAGGCGAGATTCAACTGAGAAGCACGCCGGGCAAAGGCAGTACCTTCACGTTGTATTTGCCACAAACTTACGTCGGGCCATCAACGCAGAATCTCGCCGTTGCCAGCGAAGTCAAACACGGAGCACGCCTGGAGTTCCCATCCGCGGTCATTACCGCAATCGAGGCACCGGTCGAGTTGATTGAAGATGACCGGGGCGAAATCCAGCCGGGCGATGCAATTCTGCTTATCGTGGAGGATGACGTCCACTACGCCCGTATTCTCTGTGACCTATCGAGAGAGAAGGGTTTCAAAGTTCTCATAGCACTCCGCGGAGCTGAAGCGCTTGCATTAGCACGGGAATTTCATCCGACGGCAATATCGCTCGATGTTGCACTTCCCGACATGCTCGGGTGGACTGTTCTGAATCACCTGAAACAAGACCCGGCGACGCGTCATATTCCCGTGCAAATGCTGACGATAGACGAGGACTGGCATCACGGACTCTCGCATGGAGCATTCGCATTTGTAACGAAACCTACAACGACCGAAGGCCTTGACGCAGCCATCAGCCGTATTCGAGAGTATTCAAGTCCTCGTCGCAAGCGCCTTTTGGTGGTAGAGGATGAACCGGCACAACAACTCAGTATTCAGGCACTTCTCGGCCACGATGACATTGATGTCACTGTAGTTGCCACGGGACGAGACGCTCTCGCTGAGGTAGAAAAATCGCAATATGATTGCGCCGTTCTGGACTTGCGACTGCCCGACATGACCGGTTTTGACCTGTTAGAAGAACTGCGCAAAACGGACCGCGGAAATGAGCTTCCTGTCGTTGTCTTCACAGGAAAAGATTTAACCGCAGAAGAGGACGCTCGGCTTCACATGCTCGCGCGAAGCGTCATCGTAAAGGATGTCGAATCACCGGAGCGACTGCTCGATGAGACTGCCCTCTTCCTCCATCGCGTAGTAACTGACCTTCCTGTTGAAAAGCAGAAGATGCTGGATCGCCTCCACCGTTCCGACGAAGCACTGGTTGGGAAAAAGGTCCTGGTAGTCGACGACGACGTTCGAAATATATTTGCCCTTAGTAGCGTCTTGGAACGCCGGGGCATGACTGTCCTTACTGCCGGCACCGGACGCGAAGCAATTGAAACCGTCGAATCGACGGCTGATCTAGGCATCGTCCTCATGGACATCATGATGCCCGAGATGGATGGCTACGAGACAATGCAAGTGATCCGACAAAACCCCGAGTTCCGTCGCCTGCCGATTATTGCGTTGACGGCCAAGGCAATGAAGGGGGATCGCGAAAAGTGTCTTGAAGCCGGAGCTTCAGAATATTTGGCAAAACCTGTCAACACGGAGCAGCTTCTGTCAGCGCTTCGCATGTGGCTACATCGGTAGCAAGCCAGGCCAGGCAAGATGAAAGGTTCGAGTGCAGAACGTAGTGGAAAAAGGTAAAAAATGATCGATCACGATCCCGCAAACATTCTCATGGTGGATGATCAGCCGGGCAAGCTTTTGAGCTATGAGGTAATTCTTGCCTCGTTGGGCGAGAACCTAATCAAGGCTCGCTCTGCCAGAGAGGCACTAGACCAGTTGCTGCGCCACGATATCGCTGTCGTTCTCATGGATGTAAGTATGCCGGAAATCGACGGATTCGAGCTGGCCGATATGATGCGTCAGCATCCCAGATTTCAAAAGACGGCAATCATCTTCATCTCAGCGGTCCACTTGTCCGATTTAGACCGCATTAAGGGTTATCAAAGCGGGGCCGTCGACTATATCTCTGTCCCTGTAATTCCTGAATTACTCCGAGCCAAGGTAAGTGTGTTTGTCGAGCTTCATCGCGCCAATCGACAGCTTGAGCGGCTCAACAGCGATCTGGAACGCCGGGTCGAAGAGCGGACGCAGCAGCTGCGAGAGAACGAAGAACTCCTCCGCGAACGCGCGGATTTGCTTGAACTCGCGACCGAAGCGATCATGGTTCGCGATTTGAAAGGCATCATCCAGTTTTGGAACTCCGGCGCAGAAGCGCTTTACGGCTGGCGGCGCGATGAGGTTCTTGGAAAGTCTCTTCACGAAGTCCTACAGACGAAATTTCCTAACGGATATCAGAGTGTGCAAACTGAGCTCACAGAGACCGGGACGTGGAATGGAAATCTTACACAGATTACTCGTGACGGTAGAGAGCTAGTCGTAGCATGTCGAAAAGCGCTCAAAGCGGGAGGAAACGCGGTTCTCGAGATAAACCGAGACATCACCGCTCAACTAAAGGCGGAAGACGCTCTTCGCAAGAATGAACGATTGGCAGCGATGGGCAGGGTGGCCGGAATTATCGCGCATGAGATCAATAACCCTCTGGAAAGTATTACGAATACGTTTTATCTACTTCGCGATCACCCATCTCTTGATGAAGAGGCGCGTTATTATGCCCAGCTTGGCGAACAGGAGCTACGTCGTGTTGCCCATATAACCCGCCAGACCCTCGGTTTTTATCGCGAATCCGAGCGTCCCGTTGAAGTCTCCATTGCTTCTCTCCTTGATGAGATTCTCGAATTGCGATTGCGCCGTCTGGAGTTCGACAACATAACTGTAGAAAAGAAATACCGCGACAAAGGTACAATTCAAGGATTCCCCGTGGAATTGAAGCAGGTATTTTTGAATCTCATAGGAAACGCAGTTCAGGCAATGCCTGAGGGCGGTAGATTACGTCTGCATGTGTTTGAGCCTTGGCCCCGCAGCAATCAGCGGTCATTAGTTTGCATCTCAATCTGCGATACGGGCTCTGGAATTGATCCTGAACACGCCAAGCATTTGTTTGAGCCCTTTTTTACTACGAAGTCGACCAAGGGAACGGGTCTTGGACTTTGGATTAGCAAAGGTATTATTCAAAAATATGGCGGATCGATCCGATTTCGAAGCATGCCCGTAGCAAGTGGTCATGTCACCTGCTTTCAGGTCTTATTACCGGACGCCGATTTTCGCTGCATAGAAGAGCCAGCCCAGGCGTTTCCTCAAGCTGATCCTATCAAGGTCCTGGCGGGAGGATTGGATGGCCGCTGACGGTACAGGCGTCACAATTCTCTGTGTCGATGATGAGGACCTTCCCAGGACACTTCGGAAATTGATACTGCAGAAGCAAGGCTATCAGGTCATTACCGCGACTTCAGGAGAAGAGGCATTGGTGTTGCTCGAACGAGGAGGTATCCGCCTAGTGCTTACTGATCAATTGATGCCTGGCATGACGGGCACTGAGCTTACGAAATTAGTGAAATCAACCAGACCGGGCATGCCCGTGATTCTGATTTCTGGCGTAAACGAGATTCCTCCAGACGCAATCTATGCTGACAGGTTTATTAGCAAGGTTGGGGGCCCAGAACTCCTTTTTGATACCGTCGCCGAAGTTCTGGCAATGTACGCCACTCGCACACCGACCGAGTAGGGATGTCACCTAGGTGCCTGGAGATGCTCAGGGAATCATCGATTTCATGCGCCGCTGGAACTTAGGATGGCGATGAAACCGGTCCTCGCGGACTCAAGATTCGCGTTATTGGAGAAACGCTTCCACGCGTTGAGCCTGCGTGGAAGATACTTGTGCGGCGCCACGCCAGCCTCGAAGGCTCGAGTTCGCGACGACGTTCGCCGCTGGAGCATCGGCACACCCAGCTCCTCCAATGCGTTGTTTCGGAATAGCGTTTGCGGTGGCGAGAAAGACCTAGACTTCCAATCGTTATCGTCCTGTCCAAAGACACACGCGCACGATCCGTACAGGGTTTCGTAAATGAACAGCGACTAGCCGCGATATCCGCCAATAGCCCTGCTACGCGCATGGTGCAGGGTGAGGGTCCAAGTTTGGAGGCTATATTCGGTAGTGTTCAGCCCATAGAATCAGGATTTGCGGTGTATCCGTCTTTTAGTCACCAGACTTGGCGCTGGCTGTCGGTGGTGCGGCAGCCACTGGGTGTAGCGTCTGAGTTGCGATGTTCCAACCGGAGACTCGGAACACAGGCTTGCCGTCGAGATGGGTCGGTAGGCTGGCGCTGAGCGTGATCGATTCCCCTGGCATCAACTGGATATAGTTATCCGACCACAGTACCGGCGTGATGCTTACTCCAGCCGCGTTGTCAACGCTGACCGCGACCTGGAAGGCCAGAGCCCTTGATGGATTGTGCAGACGTACCTCCGCCTTGTTGCCGACCATCTGCAAGCTGGCCTGGACGTTCACCTCTGGCAACGTGCGCAGCGCAGTCATGTCCTCATATGTCAGGATTGGTGTGGTGGTGTAGCGCGTCTTTGCCCAGTCGTAGGTGGAGTTCTTCGCAGACAGCCAGTAGAAGTTCCGGCTCACCACCGCGCCTGCTTTGTTCTTCAACTGCAGATCGACGAAGAAGACGGGCGATGGTGTCGCGAAGACCGTGTCGGGGATAGGGAGAGCGCGCTGTGTGCCATCTGCGCTGAGCGACACCGTCGCTTTATCGTCGAAGAGCTTGGCCTGGTGGACATCGTAGACCGTCGCATAGGCGGTCAGATCTGCGGCCGGACTGTAGGTGCTGTTGATGACCCAGATGCTGTGATCGTCGTACGAATACTGGATGTGCAGCGGTTCATTGGCCTTCTTGGTGCCGTAGTAGCCACCACCGGTGCCGAGATAGTAGTCGTACAGATGCCATATCTGAGATGGCCAGGAGTTGTTCAGCATCCATTGGATGACTCCCGTGGAATGGTACTTGTTGCCGTTGTAGGCTTCAAACATGGCGCGTTCCCCGTCGTATGCCATTGCCTGCGAGACGCGATCGTAGTCGACCGCGTCTCGCGGCGGACCGTAGATGTTGTCCATCGCCTTGTTGAAGACGGTCACGTCTTTGAAGCCGCCGCCGCCTGCGTGATATCTCCACACATCGTCATGCGGCCAGATGGATGACGCCGGCAAAAACTTAGGCATGCTGTCCAGTGTGGGAATCGCCGGGCCGGGGCCGATCTCTGTGCTGAAGCCCCACGCACCGCCGTATTTAGGATCGGCAAGCCAATACGCCGGGGTGACGTAGTCATACGGACCGTTCATTTTTACGCCGCTCTCGCCGCTGACCGTAGTCCTCTTTGCCGTCGCTGAGGAGAGCGTTGGGTTCGGCCAATGCAGTTCAGCTTCTTCCTTCAGATACAGCGGCTCGATGGCGGCGGTGGGCGGATTATCGCTGCCGTTGAGCCATACGAACACGCTGGCATGGTTGCGCAGCCGCAGAATCTGCGAGTGCAGGCTGGCAACGGCGACCTGCTGGTTCTCGGGCGTCCACCGCGTCCAGCGCTCAAACCGATCGCAGCAGGTCCAGCCGATCATCACCAGAATCCCCTGTTCGTCCGCGAGGTGGAGGAAGTCCTCGGTCTCCATCTTGCCCTCTGAACGGATGGTGTTCAGGCCCATGTCGCGCACCATGCGAAACTGTTCGCGCAGCTTCTCGGGATCGTTGCGCAGCATCATGTCGGGCGCCCACCCGCCGCCGCGAATGAGGATCGGTTTACCGTTGACTCGATAGAGCCGATAGACGTTGAGCGGCGGCTGCTCGCCTCGTGCAGGAGGGGCAGCTTCCGGCTCCGGCGTCGTGCTCGCAGGAATGATCTTGTCGCCCCGACTGGTCTTGTCGATCAGCTCCGATGTCATCTCGCGAATGCCGTAGCGCGTTGTCACCTCATCGGATGTCTTGCCGCCTTCGGTGAAGCGGAGGCTCAACGTCTCAAGATTTGGCTGACCCATCTGCCACGGCCACCAGATGCGTGGATTGCGTACCTTCAATTTAGAAAACTGGTCGGGCGAGAAGACGACCTCCTTCGTTTCGTTGGGGCCAATGTCCACCGGCTGTTCGATGTGGGTGCCCTGCAGAGTCGCGGTCAGCGTACCGTGTACGTCCTTGTCCGATCCGTTGCGTATCACACCGTAGACGGTCAGGTCCGCCTCCTTCAGCGACTGGTCCACAAAGTGCGTCGCTACAAGGGGCGACTCGACTGCAACCGGCCCGGTCGTAACTAGGTCCACCTTCTCCCATAGCCCCATCTCTTTGTCCGGAGGCAACGGACTCCAATCGGCCCAACTGATCGCGAGGTCGGTCTCTGTCGGCGCGAACGTCTCGACTGCGAGCGTGTTCTGCTTGCCCGCAACCAGATACTTGGTCACATCGAACTCAAACGTCTGGAAGGCTCCCTGCACCTGCTTGCTATCCGCGACCTGCTTGCCATTGATCCAGATGTTGGCGCGATAGTTGATGCCGCCGAAACGCAGCCACTGCGTCTTTCCCTTATCAGCAGCGGGGACGGTGAAGGTCTTTCGATACCACCAGGCGCAGTGATATGGGCTGTCGGCTGGCATTGCAGTGTTGGCGTAGTTCGTTCCGATGGGATAGGACGTTCCCGGAATGCTGCGGAGATTCATGCCGAAGTAGGGGTTTTTGAACTCCCCCGCCGCCACCTGCGCCGCAAGAACCGTCGAGGGTACGGTCGCCTTGATCCATCCTTCGGGCTTGAACACCACGGTCGAGATAGCCGCTCCATCAGCCTGTATCTTGCATCCCGTCTGCACATTCCATCCCTCGCGCAGGGGTGTCACTTCCGCGCGGATACCTGGGGCCGCTGCCGCGCATAGCATCAAAGCCGCGAGACCGCTAAGCGTTCGTCGTTCGCGGACCAGATTGAGCGGCGTTGTTTTAGCATCCGGAAAACGAAGTAGCTGCTTGCACATACTGGAGTCCTTGTTCTGCGAGATGGAATGATTGGCGTTCCGATTATAAAGAGGCGGTCCGGGAGTATGAGAGTTATCTGGTCGCGATCAAAAATATTTCGGTTCGGACTTGCCATCTTCTTCTCTAAGGAAGAAGCTAGCTTCATCACATTTTTCAGTTTTCTGGAGGTTCGTACGTGAAGCCGGTACCCCGCTCTCTTTCCGCCTGTCTTTTTCCCGCTCTTCTACTGGCGGTCCCATCGAGCTTCGCTCAGAGCGCGGCGCCTGCGGCTTCCGCCGGGCCGCAGACGATCTCTTTGCCGACGTTTACGCGTTCCTTTACCGCCGCTGGCAAGGACTCCTCTTATACCGTGATTGGCGAAGACCCCGCGAAGGGCGGCACGACGACAATTCAGACGGTGCTGGTTCCCATCACGCTGACCTTTGAAGCGCCGATGGATGGCGCGGGCAAGAAGGCTGCACTGGACGCAGGGCCCATTGTGCCGAGCATCATTCACTCGCCCATCTTTGCGAAGTATGCGTTTGCCTCAGGGACGACGCAGTATACGGATGCGCTGATGCGGACAGCGTTTTACAAAGAAGCAGGCAAGGATTGGCACACGCTGCTGAGCCAGCCGAAAGTTGTACCGCTGAAGATCACGATTCCCGTCGGTCTTGGCTATGTTCTGACTTCGAAGAAGACGGGTCGCATGCTGGGTATGGCAGATGTGCAGTACGTGCAGAAGCAGATCTTCTCGCAGCTCGCGAAGTCGGACATGGGCGCGGGCAAGCTGATTGTTGCCGTGACCCGGAATGTGACCTACTACAGCAACGCGGATGCGACCGAGTGCTGCTCGTGGGGAACGCATGGCGTCGATAGCTCGGAGGGTTCGCGCCAGCCGTTTGTGCTGGGAACCTATCTTGATCCGAACACTGTGGATACGGACACGGACGTACAGCCGTTGACGCAGCAGCTGGCACAGTTCTTCCAGGATCCGCTCCACGATCCTCTTTTGCGTGTTGCTCGCGGGTCGGTGGCTCCAGGAAATAACTTTCCCGGATGGATGCGGGTGCCCGGCAAGAGTGCCACGGAGTTGCCGAGAAACAATAGCGGCTGCGGCGGCACCGGCATTGCGGTTTCGCTCTTCCTGAACGATCCGACGGACGTGAACTGGAAGAATACGGTTCCGGCATCGACGCCGTTTCGCCGCGAAGATGGGTAGCGAAACCTATCACCTCCAGAACGTTGCGATGATTCCGTGGTTTACGGGAACGACGACTCCTGGCACCTACCAGGGCGCGTACAGCTTCCCGGATGCGAAGGTGTTGACTTCGCCTCCGGCTCCTTGCCCGGTGCGCCGCCCGAACGGCGGTGGCGGTGCTTTTGGTTCAGCGACTGCTGCTCCGCCGACCACGGTTCCGCCGGTTCCGTTTGCAGGCCCGTCGAATGGGCACTGGCTGATTGGGTACTGGTCGGGGTTGGGTCCGATCAGCGACGTCTCGCCGCAGTGGGACGTGATCATCGTTGCCTTTGCGACGCCGCTGCGTGGCGCTCCTGAAGGGCACGATGCAGTACAAGGTGCAGGGCAGCATGACGGCCGAGAAGTTCAAGGCGGACATCAAGCTCAAGCAAAGCCAGGGCAAGAAGGTCATGATCTCACTCGGCGGCGGCGGGCAGCACTTTACGCTGGCGACGCAGGAGGGCAAGCAGAACTTCATCAAGACGGTCGAGGACATCTGCACGGAGTTCGGCTTCAACGGCATCGACATCGACTTCGAGACGTCGTCGCTGGAACTCGATCCGGGCGATACCGACTTCAAGCATCCGACGACGCCCTCCACGGTGAACCTGATCGCTGCGCTGCGTGAGATCCACGACCACTTCGGGCCTTCCTTCATGCTGAGCCTGGTGCCAGAAGGCTCGCAGATACCAGCGGCTTATCCCGGCTTTGGCGGCCAGTTCGGTTCATACATTCCAATCCTGCAGGGTATCCGCGACATGCTCGCCTTTACCGATACGCAGGACTACAACTGCCCGCCGATTGAAGGGCTGGACGGCGAGTTCTACATGCCGGGGTCGGTGGACTATCACGCTGCAGCGACGGAACTGTTGCTGCATGGCTTCGATGTGGGGCGCGATCCGAAACACCACTTCGACCCGTTGCCGGGTGACAAGATCGCAATCGGCTACCTGAACAGCGATACGACGCCGGCTATTGTCATGGATTCGATGCGGTACCTGATCACCGGCAAGTCCAATACGCCGACCAAGTACAAGTTGCTGAAGCCGTCCGGTTACCCGAGCTTCAACGGCGCTATGTTTTGGACGATCGATGCGGATCGCCGGGAGGATTTCCGTTATTCCAACACGGTAGGACCGCTGCTGCACAGCTATCCTGCTGCGAAGTAATTCTCACAAATGCCGTAATATAAGAGGGCCGCGGTTGCGGCCCTCTTGTATTGGACTCCGGTAGTAACGAAGGTACGCGACTCTGATTTTTCATTGCCGGGCTGGCAGATTACAGTAGAAGTGCGGGCTGAACCCACAAAGGGCGGACTTTCTGAGCATCATGCTGGACGGGCAACCTCTTTTTCGACCACTTGTAGCGAGCACAGCGTTTGTGCACGCGATACTTCTTGCGGCGCTGCTAACCTTTTGCGGTGGATGCAAAAAGACGGTGAGTGAGAGGCCGATCGGGCAGGTTGTGACGATCAAGCCGCCGCTTGGATTACCGCCAGTGCCGATACCGAGCGACAATCCGCCGACTGCTGAGACGATCGCGCTAGGACGGCGGTTGTTCTATGACACCCGACTCTCGAAGGACAACAAACTATCATGTGCATCGTGCCATAGCCCTGATTTCTATTTCACTGACGGCCGCAGACTTTCGCCGGGTGTGGATGGAAAGCTGGGGTTGCGTAACGCGCCAACGATATTGAATGCCGCTTATCTATCGACTCAGTTCTGGGACGGCAGGGCCGCCAGTCTGGAGGAACAGGCCGGGAGCCCTATTGCCAATCCGTTGGAGATGAATCAGCCTCACGAAGTGTCGGTATCCAAAATTGCGAAAGACGCTTCGTATAAGGTCTTGTTCCGCAATGCATTTGGATCGGAGGACGTGACGATAGGGCGCATAGAGAAGTCGTTGGCAAGCTTCGAGCGGACGCTTCTTTCGGGGAACTCCGCATTCGACCGATATAAGTATGGGGGGGATAAGACGGCGTTGACGCCGGCGCAGATTCGAGGGTTCGCTGTATTTATGGATCCGCATAAGGGAAATTGCGTTATCTGTCATGCGATCGATGACCACGCCGGTCTGTTTACGAATGGGACCTTCCACAATACGGGCGAGGGCGTCGATGGGAGTGGAGCGTTCACCGACGTAGGCCGTTTCCAGGAGACGAAGGTGGCGAAAGATATGGGCTCATTCAAGACGCCCACCATGCGTAATGTGGCGAAGACCGCGCCCTATATGCACGACGGCAGCCTGAAGACCCTGAAGGAAGTAGTGGATTTTTATGCTGGCGGAGGAAACTCCAATCCATACCTCGCTTCGGACATGAAGAAGATCAAGCTGACCGGCCAGGAGCGCCTGGACCTGGTTGATTTTATGGAATCGCTGACGGGCGAGATGCCGCCGAACGTAGGACCCCCGGGAAGGAGTAAGTTGATCCATTGATGAAGATATTTTTTTCGGGCAGCATGTGCTGCGCGCTCGGGTTGATGCTGGGTTGTTCTCGTAAGCCTGCGAATGAGGCCGCAACAAACACCGCCGCGAAGCCTGGTGTTTCGTACTACAAGGTGGACGCCGCAAACGCAGGATCGGTGACAGGGATTATCCGCTACAGCGGCAAAAAGCCAGCCCCCACGGTGATCGATATGAGCAGCGATCCAGCCTGTGTGGAGGCGCATCATGGGAAGGCGTTTGACGAATCGCTGATGATCGGGCCGAAGGGCGCCGTTGGCAACGCCTTCGTATATATCAAGTCGGGGTTGGAAGGGAAGAACTTTGAACCCTCCACGACGCCTGTCGTGATCGATCAGCGTGGCTGCTGGTTTCATCCGCGGGTGCTTGGCATCCAGACGAACCAGCCCTTGCAGGTGATCAACTCCGATCCGGTGACACATAATATTCATCCCATGGCCGAGGTGAATCGCGAGTGGAATCACAGCCAGGGACCGGAGGATCCTCCGATCACGCGGAAGTTTCTAAAGCCGGAGGTCATGATCCCGGTGAAGTGCAATATCCATAGCTGGATGCATGACTATATCGGTGTACTGGACCATTCTTACTTTGCGGTAACCGCACTGGACGGCAGCTTCGAGATCAAGAACCTACCCGCCGGGACTTACACGATCGCCGTGTGGCAGGAGAAGCTGGGCGCGCAGGAGCAGACCATTACCGTTAGTCCGCAACAGAGCGTGGCGGCTGAGTTCATGTTCAAGGCAAAATGATGCAAGGCCGTGTCTTCGCAGCGGCGAGTTAGGTTACTTCGAGGACTCGGGCAGCGCCCATGCGAAGAGCACTCCACCGCTCGCTGTCACGACATATTGGCGACCATCGAGCTCGTAGGTGACGGGCGAGATGCCCATGGAGGCTCCCGTTCCGGCGTGCCACAGCGTCTTGCCATCCTGTGTGTCGAGAGCCAGGACATTTCCGAATGGGTCGCCCGTGATGGCCAACCCGGAGTCCGTTGTCAGGACGCCAGCGCCAGAGCCGCCCTCGCCCATCTCGTGGCTCCAGCGAATCTTGCCGGTCTGGTAGTCAATGGCTTCGATTACGCTTCTGCCCCACAGCCCGTAGTCGGCGCCCGCCCAGCCATAGTTGCCGTCGGCCGGCTTTGCAAAGTAGAGGCTGTAGCTGGGGCGTGCGTTGACAATAAACAGTCCGGTATGTGGGTCGAAACTGGGCGATCTGTAGTTGGTGAGGCCGCCTTCATCCGGCGCGATGAGGCGGCCGTCGGGCGCGGGCTCTTTCGCAGGATTCGGGATAGGCTCGCCGCGTTTATCTACTCCGAGAGTCCAATTGACCGGACCGAAAGGGACTGTCAGCAGGCTCTTGCCGTTGGTGCGATCGACGACGAAGAAATATCCGTTGCGCGAGGCCTGCATCAGCATCTTGCGAGGCTGGCCGTGGAAGGTCGCGTCGACCAGTACAGGTACTTCAGCCGCATCCCAGTCGTGCGTGTCGTGCGGCGACGGCTGAAACGCCCAGACCAGCTTGCCGGTGTCGGGGTTGAGCGCCACTATGCTGCAGGTGTAGAGGTTGTCTCCCGGCCGCGTGGTGCCGTTGAGCACCGGCGTCGGATTGCCCGTTCCCCAGTACAGTAGGTGCAGATCGGGATCGTAGGTGCCGGTCATCCAGCTCGTCCCACCGGTGGCGGAGTTAGGGGTACCCAGCGGCGGCGTGGAGTCCCACTGCCACTGCGTCTTTCCAGTCTCGGGATCGACAGATCGGAGGTAGCCTGGAAGGTTGTCGAAGTCGCCGGACTGGCCGACGAGGACGTGATTGTCGATGATCAACGGTGCGGTTGTTGTCCAGTAACCACGGGCATAGTCGGCAACAACGACATCCCATCGAACCTTGCCGTCCTTTGCATCGAGCGAGACCAGGTGACCGTCGGGTGTCATGAAGTAAAGCCAGTCTTTGTAAATGCCAACCCCGCGCTGCCCGATGTGGAGACCCTTGTTGGGCGGATACGTGTAGTGCCAGATCATGTGGCCTGAGCGCGCATCGACCGCCCACACGTTGTCCGGAACGGTGAAGTAAATGACGCCGTCGACCATGAGCGGAGTCGATTTGATCCCTGCGGTCTGGTTGGTCTGGAAGGCCCACGCGAGCGACAGGCTATGGACATTTTGCTTCGATATCTGTGTGAGCGCGCTGTGCCGGCGTCCGGTGTAGTCACCGTGGTAAGTGGGCCAGCTATCGCCCTTGAGACGAATCAGATCCTTTGTCTGAATGTCCTGAGCGAATAGAAAACAGGAGAAGGCGGCCAGCAACAGGACGACGCTTACCGCCAGCAGACGGCCATTCTTCAGGAGGGTCATGCGGATGAGAAGCCTTTCTAGTTGCTGCACGATACGGATAGAAGAGTTAGCGCATCGTCTGGATATAAGCCATCAGGTTGTGAATGTCGTCGTCGGTGTATTTGCTGAACAGTGCGACGTGAGCCTCTGCCGGCGCATCGATTTTATGCTTCACCGCCGCGAGGGGCCACGAACGGTACGTGCCGGAGGCATCGCGCAGAGCGATCGTGAACTCATCGAGGTAGGCCAGCGTGCCGGTGACGACCTGACCCGATGCAAGCGTCACTGTCGCTGTGGATTTAGCGTCGCGCGGATACAGCATCCGCTCCTCTAACTGGAGGCCTTCGTAGCGCGATGCGACTCCTTTGAGATCACCGGTAGGCGAGTGGCACGAGGAGCAGCCGCCGGCGCCGTTGAAGTATGCCTTACCCTGTTCGACGTTACCGGTCTGCAGGTCAGCAACATCCACGCCCTTTCGACTCCCCATCGCGATAGCTTTGGTTGTCTGGCTATGAATGAAGGCTACGACGGCGGCCATGTCCAAGTCTGAAAAGTGAAATGCGGGCATTCTGTTGTCGGGCCGGCCGGTGCGGATGACCTCCGAAATCTTATCTCCGCCAACATCTCCTCGCACAATCTTCGACCGCGTAAGGTCAGGACCAGTCTCGCCGCCGCCCGCGTCTCGTCCATGGCAGAAGGCGCAATTTTGCTGAAAGACCGACTGGCCATTCTCCACCACCTTGGGGTCGACCAGAACGGCCCCTGTCGAGCTCGATGCAGCCGCTCTCGTCCCTGTGGCGGTCGGGGTGGTCTTCAGGAAATGGAGAAGCGAGGTTAACTCCTCCGGCGTCAGCTTGGTGAACGCGGGCATCATTCCCTTGCCATTACGGATTCTCTCGGTGATCAGCGTGTCGGTCATCCGTGGGCTGATTCCAATAAGGCGCGGAAATGTCGGTGGGTTGCCCTGGCGATTCGCGCCATGGCAGGATGCACAGTTATTCGCGTAGACCTGCGCGCCCTCTGAGTCTGCGGGCGGCTGGGGTGCCTGCATTGAGGACGCTGCGGAGGCGTTGATGGGCGTGTGGAATGCCACGACTGCTGCCATCAACAAAGTTCCTATCGACAATGAGATGATGCTTCTACGATTCATTCACTCTCCCTGCTTCTGAGTCTTTACGCTACACCCACCAGGCTGCGCCCGGTTGTTCCTTCAATACGATCGTGTTGAGAAATTCGACTGCCTTGTTGAGCCCTTCTTCCGGCGAGAGCAGGCTGTCTTCGTGTTCGATGGAGAGAACGTCGTCGTAGCCGAACATGCGAAGCGTGGAGACGAACTCCTTCCACCACTCCGCGCCGTGCCCGAACCCGCAGGTGCGGAAGATCCAGCCGCGATTGCGCTCGTCCGTATACAGCTTGGTATCGAGAACGCCAGTACGGGGCAGATTGGCGGGATAAAGCTGCGTGTCCTTGGCATGGACATGGAAGATCGCGTCCCCGAGGATGCGTATGGCTGCGATCGGATCGATGCCTTGCCAGAACATGTGGCTGGGATCGTAGTTGCAGCCAATCGCTGGGCCTGCGATCGAGCGCAGCCGGAGCAGCGTCTCCGGACTGTAGACGACGAAGCCGGGGTGCATTTCGATCGCGATCCTGACGCCGTGCTGCGAAGCAAACTTCGCCCGCTCCACCCAATAAGGCGTCACCACCTCGTCCCACTGCCAGCGCAGAACATCCAGATACTCAGGCGGCCACGGGCAAGTCACCCAGTTCGGCGCGTTCGCGTCAGCGGAACTACCGGGGCAGCCCGAGAAATCCACCACTGTGGCAATGCCGAGCTTCTCCGCCAGCAGAATCGTCTTGCGGCTGACCTCTTGCGCGGCCTTCGCCTGCTGCTGCTCGGGATGCAGCGGATTGCCATGGCAGCTCAGGGCGCTGATAGTGAATCCACGGTCCTTCAATATCTGCTGGAAGGTGCGAAGCGCCGTAGCGTCTTCCAGCATGGACAGCTTGCAGTGGGCATCGCCGGGATAGTTTCCGGTGGCCAGTTCCACAGTGTTGACCCCGAGCTGTGCCAGCTTATCCAGCACGCCCTCAAGCGGCAGCTTGGACAACAGCGGCGTGAAGACTCCCAATCTCATGATCTACTCTTTTGTGTACGCTTGGTTTGCATGCCCGTCACCATCTTAGGAAGAAAACAACGTTTTGGGAACAAAACTCTATCTTGAGGATAAAACGCTAGGAAACCGGCGGCACGTACTTCACTTCCTGCCAGGTGTTGCCTTCAGCATGACTGGCCAGAATCGCCGCGATAATGCAGTTTGAGCGGTATCCGTCATCGAAGGTCGGCAGCGCGGGTGGCTTTGTGGCCATGGTCGCGCCCGCGTGAATCCACGCGTAGCCGTCGCGGATGATATTGAGAAATGCGTCGGCCCACGACTCCTGATGACCCGCGGGAAGATGGGTGTAGCGCAGGGCCTCGCCCGAGACAAGCGCTGGATCCTTACCGACGATACAGTTGGGCGCGTCCGAGCTTCCAACCCATAGCTCGTTCTGATCCTCCTGGCGCCAGCGAAGAGAGTGCTTCGATCCATTTACCTCAAGCTGCAGATCGTTCTTGTGACCCGGGAGCACTTGCCCCACAGAGAACGTTCCCTTTGCGCCATCGGCGAAACGAAGCAAAACAGTGGCCAGATCTTCGCTGATCATCGGAATGGCCTTGCGTTCGCCGGTTATCTCTTTGGAGAAGGCCTGCGCCGATTCACCCGAGGCAAACCGGGTCTTTACGACGGTGGTGAGGTCTGCCAGCACGCGCTGGATAGTTTTACCCGAGACATGCTCGGCAAGATCGCACCAGTGCGATCCAATGTCGCCGAGGGCCGAGGTCGCGCCTCCTTTGGCGGGATCAGATCGCCACGAGTAAACGTTCGGATCGGTCAGCCAGTCCTGCAGATAGAAGCCGTGTATAAAAGCCAGCGGGCCCGTTGTGCCGTCCGCCACAAGCGCTCGAGCGTGCTGCACGAGAGGATTGCCGCGGTAGTTGAAGGTGACGACGTTCGCAACCTTGGCCGCAATCGCGGCATCGCGCAGCCTGCGGCTCTCCTCCGGGTTGAGAGCAAGAGGCTTGTCGGAGATAACATGCTTGCCGGCCTCGAGCGCCGCCATGGTCACAGGGAAGTGCAAGTGGTTTGGCGTGGTGTTGTGGACGACCTGAACATCCGGGTCGGCGATCAGTTCGCGATAGTCGCCGTAAGCACGCTCGACACGATACTCAGCGGCCTTGCGTTTCGCCGATGCTTCTGACGATCCCGCGACGGCGACGACGTCCACATCTCCCAGACGTCGAACCGCATCGATGTGGTGCGCGGCGATGAAACCCGGCCCAACCAGCCCCATGCCCAATCTCTTCATAGATATCTATCCTTGCCGTTATTTGACGGGCGGGTGGGTTGCGGTGCTGCCCTCGGTGAGCCCCATCGACCACTTGATGGCCTCGAAGTACATCTTGCGAATGTCAGGATCCTTCCACGACTCTTCCGTGTGGCCAAGCGTCGAATAGAAGACACGGCCGTTGCCATACATCTTCGTCCACGCTACGGCAAAGTCGTGATCTGCGCGATGGATGCGGTCATTATCGGCATAGTCGAGTTTCGATGCGTCCAGACGAAGCAGCACATTGACCTTGTCGCGCGACCAGGACTTAGGCTGATAGATCTCGTCAAATTTCATGAACGCGGCAGGGAAGTGGCGAGTAGCTGGGAAGTCCGGAGCCTCGTTGATGATGGGAGCGCTGAACGTCCCCCACGGATGTTGGTCAAACCAGCCGCCGATCATCTCCCCGTACTCCGGCCAGGTGTAGTTCGTATCCAGTGCCGCATGAATACCTACAAAGCCCTTGCCATCCTCTTTCACAAAAGACAGCAGGTCGGCCTTCTGCGACGCGTCCATATCGAGCTCGCCCGTGGTGCTGGCAAAGACGACAGCGTCAAAGTAGCCCAGGTTCTTGGTATTTCTGCCCAGGTTCTTCTTCGTGAGGAGTTCGGTATCGGTCCGAATCGTCGTATCCCACAGGCCGCTCTCCTGCCCCATCTCAAAGACGGAGACCATCGCGTCCGGAACCGAGTCGTGCTCATAGCCTTTGGTCTCGCCGATTACCAGAACGTGCATCATGTGAACTGGCTTGGAATGTTTGGGAGGCGCTGGCGGCGGTGTGGCGGGTCTGGCCTGGGCGAACGCGCCCAGAGTGGAGAACATGCAGATAGAAACGACAGCCAGGTGCTTCGCGAACTGATGCAAATTATCCCCCGTAACCACCGCGACTAGGTGGTCTAGACAAAAAACTCGACTTCAAGCCAGAGTACAGATAAGCCAACTGGATTATAAGTATCACGGCCAAGATAGTGAGCTTCGAAGAAGCTTGTCAACGTGAGATCACCGCAGCCGGTAGCGTTCCCACGGTTGAGGCGTTGGTACGGAGCGCCTTCGGATGGACTTGCATAAGAAAATCAAGGATGATGGCAGTGCTGGCGACGAAAGGTTCGAATGAAATTACGTGGTTGCGTGCGATTCGCGGTATTGGCAGGGGCGATGGTCTCTCTGCCATCTTTGGTATTGGCTCAGTCGAATGGAAGCTTCATGTTCGTTAACAACCTGATGCCGCAGCCGTCGTCGATGACGCAGAGCTCGGACTATCTCGCTTTGACCTCAAATTTCTCCGCCGCGGCCCCGTCCTTCAAGGACGAACGGCTGGACCAGGCCATCGCTCGCGCCTTGCGCCAGATGGAGATGGCCACCGGACTCCCGCTGGTAAAGCAGGTGGCGGCCGCAGGCAGCACCGCGCAGTTGACCGTGACGGTTGCTGGACCCGACGCGCCCATCCAGACGCTCGACGAGGATGAGTCCTACAGCCTGACGGTTACGTCTTCCGGCGTGACCATCGATGCAGCCAGCGTCGTGGGCGCCATGCACGGGTTGCAGACGATGCTGCAACTCATCCAGCCCAACGGCAAGGAGTATGTGCTCCCGGTCATCTCCATCAAGGACACTCCCCGTTTCCGCTGGCGGGGTCTGATGATCGACACGGGACGTCACTTCGAACCGGTGGACGTGATCAAGCGCAATCTCGATGCGATGGCCGCCGTGAAGTTGAACGTATTTCACTGGCACCTGACCGAGGACCAGGGCTTCCGTATGCAGAGCAAGGTCTTCCCGAAGCTGACGGGCTCAGGTTCGGATGGGCTGTTCTATACCCAGGACGACGCGCGAGAGATCGTGCGCTACGCCCGGGACCGCGGCATCCGCGTGGTGCCGGAGTTCGAGATGCCGGGCCACAGCACGGCCTGGCAATACGCCTATCCGGAGTTCTCAAGCGGCAAGCCCCCCGAGGGCATTCGCCGGCAGTTCGGCATTGCACCCTATGCGCTCGATCCCACGCGCGAGGAGACCTACAAGTTTATCGATCGCTTTCTGACAGAGATGGTAACCATCTTCCCCGACGCATACGTGCACATAGGTGGCGACGAAACACCGGCTCCGGACTGGAAGACGAATCCAAGGATCGTCGCATTTATGCAGCAGCACCAGTTGAAGGATTCAGAGGCGCTGCAGGCGTACTTCAACCAGCACATCCTCAAGATTCTCACCAAACTGAATCGGCACATGATGGGATGGGACGAGATTCTGAACCCAGCGCTGCCGAAGGACGTACTAATTCAATCCTGGCGCGGTGAGAAGTCGCTGATCAGCGGCGCGAAGCAGGGCTATCAGGGAGTTCTCTCGGCGCCCTACTACCTCGATGGAATGAAGCCTGCGGGCGTTCATTATCTGGCTGATCCGCTACCTTCCTCAGTAGACCTGACGCCGGAGCAGCGCAAGTTGATCCTGGGCGGCGAGGTCTGCATGTGGGGAGAGCAACTCTACGAGCGGACCATCGATTCGCGCATCTGGCCACGTACAGCAGCAATGGCCGAACGATTCTGGTCGCCCGAGAATATGGTCGATGTAGACGATATGTACCGTCGCCTGGAGGCCGTTTCGATCGAGCTGGAAGCGCTGGGACTTCACCATCTCTCACAGGAAGATGCAGCGCTACGTGCGCTGGTAGGAAGCCGCAGCATCGCAGCGATGCGTACCTTCGCTTCGGTCCTTGAGCCGGTGAGCTTCGGAGAGCGTTACCAGCAGCAGAAGACCTCGCAACTGACGATTCTCGATCATTTCGTCGACGCCATTCGGCCTGATCCGCCTTCACGCTACGAGTCAGCGAAGCTAATTCATAACTTCCTGAAGGACCCAACCGGCGACGTCGCAGATCGCAAGAAGCTCGACGATTGGTTTGCCACGCTCAGCGCAGCGTTGCCCGAGGTGAAGCTGCAGATAGAGCAGTCGCCGAAGCTTGCCGACATTGCCACTCGCGCAGATCAGCTGCAGGGGCTGATCAACGCCGGGCAGCAGGCACTCGGATACCTCGCAGCAGGCAAGAAGGCCCCCGCGGGTTGGAAGGCGAGCAACCTGGCCTTGATCGAGGCGGCGAAGAAGCCGTCGGCTATCGTCCGCTTCACCTTCATCGATCCATTAGGCGATGTCGTGAACGCGGTTCAGGAACAGTAGCGTTTAGTTGGCAGGAATCACTCAAATCCCCGTCAGCGATGGCGGGGATTGTTTTTAAGTCAGAGCCACTCACGACCCTGAACCAGTGCCGTCTCGATTTTGATTCCGGAACCGGCATCCCAGCGGAAACGGATCAGGTCTGCAGGAGCACCCACCTGAAGCTCGTCGGCGCGGCCCAGCAAGCGCGCAGGATTCTGCGTCGCCAACCGCAGGGCTTCACTCAGCGAAAGCTGGGTCGCGGCTAAATGCGCGACACCGTCTTTGAGGGGCGCGACGGACCCGGCCAGAAAGCGTGTTCCTGGCAGGCTGAGGCGGCCGTCGGAGGTCAACTCGACGAGGCCTCCAACCGGTGTTTCATAGAGACCGGGCAGCATGCCGCCGAGAGCCACAACGTCGGAGACCAAGATCGACTGCTCGAGGCCCTTTGCACGGAGCATCACCTTGAGTGTGTCGTCGGGGAGATGGTGCCCGTCGGCGATAAACATAGCCGTGAGGCGATCATCGGCGAGTTGCGTCCAGAGAAGATTTGGATGGCGCGGAAGCGGATCTGCCACCGCGTTCCCAAGGTGCGTCGAGAGTGTGGCTCCAGCGTCGACCGCCGCGTGAATTTGTTCGGGCGATGCATGGGTGTGTCCAATCGATACCAGGACACCTCGGGCATGCAGCGTGGCGATGTACTGCAGCGCTTCGTCAAAGTGCGGAGAGATCGTGACCAGCTTAACCGGGTCTCCAGAGGCCTGTTGCCAGCGATCGAACTCAGCTATCGACGGCGGCCGAATGTACTCGCGAGGATGTGCTCCGCGAGAGCCGTCTTGATGCGAAAGATGCGGCCCTTCAACATGCACGCCCGGAATCATGTGCCGGACTGTAGCGTTGACCTGCCGCGCCGCAGCAATCGCCCGCAGGCAGGCAATTATTTTTTCCTCAGACGCAGTAATAATCGTCGGCAGAAAAGTCGTCACGCCGGTCGCAAGGACACGTCGTGAAAGATCGATGACTGTATCGGGAGTGAGATCGTCCGCGTTCAGATCCAGCCCCAGGTAGCCATTAATCTGCAGGTCGACCAGACCGGCGGAAAGCCACGCCGAATCGTCCGAGGGAACATCGACAATAGCAGCGATAACACCGTCGCGGATGCTGACTTCGATGGAGCGTCCAGTGAGCGGATCGCGTCCAGTGACGGAGGTCATAGAGCCTCGGCCTTGGGGAGATCGGCTGCAGAATCTTCGTCGAGGTAGAGCGACCAGTTGAGATGCGTACGCAGCGCGGTCGCCGGGACTGCTCCGCTGATCGGGTCTTGCAACGTACGGCGCACGGCTGTCTTCTTCAATGCCCCAGGCACGCAGCAGAAAATTCGATCCGCAGCGAGCAGACGAGGAATGGTCAGCGTCAAAGCATGCGTCGGGACATCGTCGAAGCGCTCGAAGCAGCGGTCATCGACCTGCTGCTGGCGGCAAGCAGTGTCGAGCTCAACAACCTTAACGTCGTACTCATCGTTGAGCTCTGCCGGCGGGTCGTTGAACGCGAGGTGACCATTCGTCCCAATGCCGCAGCAGACGATATCGATAGGAGCCGCAGCCAGCTTATCCGCATAGCTCGCAGCAGTCGCCTCCGGATCGCTTCCCGGCTCGATCAGATGAACGGCAGCGAAGGGCAGGCGGTCGAAGATAGCGCGCCGCAGCCAGAGGCCGAAGCGCTGCGGCGCATCCGGCGCGAGGCCCAGATACTCATCCATATGAAAGGCCGTAATGCGCGTCCAATCGATGCCCGGCGCAGAAACGAGTGCCGCGAGCATCTCGGATTGGCTCGGCGCTGCTGCAAAGATCATGCGGACGCCTTGCTCATTTTGCAGGCGCTGGCGCAATTCAATAGCGATATCTTCCGCTGCTTTTTGTCCCATCGCCACGCGCGATTTGGCGAGGTAAGGAAGCGGTGTGGCTTTTTCAATCAGGTCTGTACGCATGGTTCTAATCCCTTAGACAGTGGTATGACTTGGCGGTGCAATGGCAGGCACATCCTCGTCGTTGATAAGTTTGAGCAGTCGGTCTGCAGCAGGTTTTTTCGCCGGCCAGATGAGGCCGACGCCGATAAACACCGCAAGCGAACACAGCACAGGGCCCGCGACCGTAATCGTAGTCGTGAGATCCCCCGGTAGGTTCGCGATCTGCACCGGAAAGACAAATTTGATGAGGCCGAAAGTAATAGCCCCAACCGCCCACGACGCAATAGCCGCGTTCGCGCCGGAGCGGCGGAAGAGATTCAACATCCCAAACAGCATCGGGATAGCAATCGGCCCCAGCAGCGCTCCATACCAGAGAAGGACGAGGCCGATGACGCCGCCGAAATGCCCGGCGGTAAGCGCAATACACATGCTCAGCGACAGAAACAGCAGCGTGCAGATTCGACCGGAGAACAATTGAACCTGATCGCTCGGCCGTTGCCGATCTTTACGCAGCGCGGGCAAAATATCACGCACTACCACAGCCGAAATAGCGTTCGCATCCGAAGAAGTCATCGCCATGGTATGCGCGAACATCCCCGCCAGCACCAGGCCGATTAGCCCCTGCGGCAGCAGGGCCTTTGTCAGCAGTGCATAAGACTGCGACGGATCAGCAAGATGAGGAAGTAGTAGCGGTGACGCCCACATGGGAAAGAAAAGCACCAGCGGCCAGATGAGATAAAGACTGGCCGAGAGCAGCGCGGCCTTCCGCGCGGCCGTCGCCGTCGGTGCAGCGATAAAGCGCTGAGCAAGGTTCCACGTTCCGCCGTTATACGAAAGAATGTTGACCAGCAGATAAACAATCGCAAACGCGAGCGTGTACTGGCCAACAAACGGACGAGCATGCCCCGCAGGAAGCCGCGACCAGATAGTCCATATCGCCGAGACTCCCCCCAGTCGGCCCAATACGGCAACAAGCATCACCGCCCCCGCGATGACCTGAATAACGAACTGGCTCATGTCGGTAAGCGCGTCGGCCCACAAACCGCCGACCACCGAATACACGAGCGTGACGGTGCCGGTGAGCAGCACGCCCCAGAGCGTGGGCACGTTGGCGAAGACCTGCAGCAGAATCGCCGCAGCGGTCCACTTTGCTCCCACATCAAAGATCTTCAGCAGAGCGCCGCTCCACGCAAGCACCTGTTGCGCAGGCAGGTTGTAGCGCGCTACCAGATACTCGAGCGGCGAGATGATGCCAAGCCTCTGTCGCAGCCGCGACCAACGCGCAGGAAAGACGTTAGAACCAATGACCAGCGCAATGCTGATCGAGCACGCCCACCAAATATAGATGCTGAAGCCCGCCGTATAAGCGATAGCTGCATACGCAACAAAGACTGCGGAGCTATATCCGGACATATGATGCGAGATACCCGAGAGCCACCACGGCATGGCGCCACCCGCTGTGAAAAAATCGCTGGCCGTCTTGACCTTCGTCCGCGCCCACAGACCCATCCCGAGCATCAGCACGAAATACACGCACAGCACCAGCCAATCAAGAACACTCATCCGGGATCTCCACTACGAACTACGTACAGCATAGCTTGGCAGGCGAACGCTGAGCCAACTGAGAGACGCATGCGTGCCGCGATCTCGAAAATCATTTAGATTTCGCGGAATTCATCTGAACAGCCGCGGCAAATGCGTCCAGCGCGGAGCTCTGCGTGCCGGCCTTCGGTGTGTCCACAGGCCCCGACCACACCTGTCCAAAACCATGATCCGGACCTTGAGACTTGTTCCAAATGCTGTCAACGTTGACCTCTATGAAGTGTTTATAGCGGGCGTCAGGAGCTTCGTTATTGAGCGCCGCCAGATTGCGGACGAAGATCCCTTTGAACTGCACGCCGTCTTCATTGCACTTCGGTTCGCACGGATCGTGAAGAATCCCAGCCGTATCGGTAAGCTGCGAGAGAGTCGCATCAGCGATGGCCCTTGCGGTGGTCATCAACGCGCGATGATGCTTCGCACGATTTAGCTCCGCCAGTCCGCCCACAATTACGCCCTGATTGTAAGTCCACGTAGTCTTCTTATTGTTCTGGCAGGTCTTGAGGTTGAGACCGTCGTTGACCAGATGCCTCTCATTGATCATGCCGGTATGTTCAAACCAGCGCCACTCCTTGTTCGCCCAGTCGAGATACATCGCCCGCTTCGCATGGTCGGTAGCCCGCGCAGCAAGATGAGCCGCGACCGAAAGAAACAACTCGTTCGCGATGGCGTTCTTGTAGTTCTTGTCCTTGCTCCACCATATGCCGCCGCCGCACGTGTCATCCCAGCCCTTGGCCATATCGTCGAAGATAGAATCCGCGGCCGTCAAATATTGCGGCTCGTGGGTAAGGTCGTACGTAGCAACCCACGCCAGCGCCCACCAGCCTTCGTCGTCGTAGTATTTATTGAGAAAGCCGCTGAACTTCAGCGGAGCCTTCTCGAAGGTATTCGCCAGCACAGGCACATACTCCCTGGAGTGCGCCGCCATAGAGTAATCCGCGAGCATATTGATAGCGTTTGCAGCATTCCACCAGCCGGTTGTCTCGTAGAGGCCGGTGTCGCGCACGTACCACGATTGAAGTTTGCCAATTCCGTCGGCCGCCTGCTGGCGATAGTCAGGCTGTGTTGGCGCCGAGGTCTGCGCAAGCGACAACCCAACGCATAGTGCGAGTAACGGAATAGCGCAGTGAGAAAGACGCATCGATGCTCCTGACGGGGGGCTGTCTAAAAGAACGTCTGAACCACGTCAACGACCTTGTAAGACGAGTCCAGCACAGGCAGGTAGCGCCATTTGTCAAAGGTCAGGCAGGGATGCGAAATATCAAACCCGATCATGTCGCCCACGCGCAGATCGTCGGCCACGGCGAAGTCGAGGTACGCATGCTGATCCATCATCTTGGTAAGCTGCCAGGTCGATGGCGCCGCCACCGGAGCAGCCGTGCCCGGCCGGTAGTGCAGGGCGGGCGTGGGCAGTCCGGCGTCGAACGCGGCGTCTCGCTTTCCGAGAGCGATAATCGCGTGCCCCGGCTCCGGTATGGACTGCACATAGGCCCACAGCTGCAACGCCGGCTGCAAGCTGGAGTTCATCTTCCGCGCGACGGTATTGTGAGTATCAATACGCTGCTGCGCGGTGCGGTACACGCCGACGTCGTGGGTCAGGTAGCAGCCTGGGCGAAGCACAATCTCGACAGGGCTGCCGATGCTCGTCTTCGAGAACTCTTCCGCGACCACGTCGTACCAGGCAGAGCCCGCGCCCGACAGAAGGATAGGGTCACGGCCAAAGCGTTTGGCGTTGACCAGATCCTTCGCGATGGACATAGCATGGCGCAGAAAGTCCCGGATGGACGCCTCGTCCTGCAGAACGCCTTCATAGATCTCGATGCCGCAGAGCACCAGTTGCTCGCGCCATCGGCTCAACGCCTCCAGGACGGATTCAAGTTGCGCGCCGTCGCGAACTCCAGCACGACCGCCAGCGACGCCCAGTTCGATAAGGACCTGCAGACGTTGGCCCCGCTTCTTGAAGAAGCTGCCGAGCTGCTCTACCTGTTCAGCCGAATCCACCAAGCAGTAAAAGTCAAAGCCCTGATCCTCCAACAGGCGCGAGACGATCGCCATATTCTGTTTACCGATAAGCTGGTTGGCCATCAGCACGCGACGTACTCCAAACGCGTGCGCCGCCGCGGTCTGGTACGCGGTGGCGAGAGTTATTCCCCACGCTCCGCCCTGCAGCTGCATGTTGAAGAGCTTAGGCGCCATAGTCGTCTTGCCGTGCGGAGCCAGCTTGATCCCATAAGCCTCGATGAACTTCTGCATCCAGTCGCGATTGTGGAGCAGCTTCTCCTCATACAGCACGGCGGTAGGCAGGCAGAGGTCTTCGCCCAGCAGATTCCATCCAAGGCGCGCTATCTCAGCCGGGGCAGTTGCGGATTTCAGTTCGCCGAGGCCTTTATTCAGGTCTCCGATCAGCTCTTCGGGACGCGTGTGCGCGGGCATTCCTTTGATATCGATCACCGGATCTTCTCCTGGGGGAACGCATATACGGGAATTGTCCCCAATGGAGATACTGACACGCCGAAGCACGGGATAACAATGGGCACAGGATCTGCCCGGTCGGAGCAGAGCTTCTGCATGTATGCTGTACCAGAAGAATTATGGCTACCTGCGAAACTCTTATCCGAAACGTGCGCGTTGCCGATGGCAGCGGCAACGAGATTCAATCCGCCGACGTAGCGATCGAAGGCGACCGCATCTCTGTCGTCGGATCGCTCTCCAGCTACAACGCGAAGCAGACCGTCGACGGCAGCGGCATGGTGCTCGCTCCGGGTTTTATCGACGTGCACACGCACGACGATACGATCGTCCTTCGCGCTCCCCAGATGATGCCGAAGCTCTCGCAGGGAGTCACTACGGTCATCGTCGGGAACTGCGGCATCAGCGCCGCGCCCGTGCGCTTGGCGCCGGGTGCTGAGCCGCCCGATCCCATGAACCTGCTGGGTGATGCCGACGCCTTTCGCTACCCGTTGTTCGCCGACTACGTGAAGGCAGTGAATGATGCCCAGCCTGCAGTCAACGTAGCAGCGCTCATCGGCCACACCGCCCTCCGCAACAACCACATGGACCGTCTCGACCGCGCAGCAACCAGCGACGAGATCGCCGGAATGCGCGAGCAGTTAAGTGAAGCGCTGGAGCACGGAGCGCTCGGCCTAAGCACCGGTCTCGCCTATCTGTCGGCCTTCTCCGCCACCACCGACGAAGTCATTGGGCTCGCCGAACCGCTGGCCGCCGCAGGCGCAATCTACACAACCCACATGCGCACCGAGACCGAAACCGTGCTCGACTCGATGGACGAGGCCTTCCGCATCGGCCGCCACAGCCGCGTTCCGGTCGTCATCTCGCACCTCAAGTGCGCTGGAATCGCCAACTGGGGCCGCAGCGGCGAAGTCCTGCACGCTCTCGAGGTCGCCCGCGCCGAGCAACCCGTAGGCTGCGACTGCTACCCCTACGCAGCCGGTTCGAGTACCTTGGACCTCCGCCAGGTCGACGAGCGGGTGACCATCATGATCACCTGGTCCAACCCCCATCCCGAAGTAGCCGGCAAGACGCTCGCCGAGATCGCCAACGCCTGGGACGTCTCGCAACTTGAGGCCGCGAAGTGCCTGCGCCCCGCCGGAGCCATCTACCACAGCATCAACGAGGACGACATGCGCCGCATCCTCAGTCACCCCGCCACCATGATCGGCTCCGACGGCCTCCCCAACGACCCGCTCCCTCACCCTAGGCTCTGGGGAACGTTCCCGCGCGTCTTGGGCAAATACTGCCGCGAGCTAGGCCTGTTTCCCCTGACCGAAGCAATCCACAAAATGACCGGCCTGCCTGCCTCGCGTTTTGGCCTTTACGACCGCGGACTGATCCGCGAAAACTACCACGCCGACCTGGTGCTCTTCGACCCCGCCACCGTGCGCGACGTAGCCAGCTTCACCGACCCCGCCCGCGCCGCCGAGGGCATCGCAAAAGTCTGGGTCAACGGCATCCTCTCGTACGACGGCGGAAAAAGCTCAGGACACCGAGGCGGCCGGTTCCTGCCCCGGCAGCCCAAACTAGCCGCAGCCTGAAACAACTATAACCAGTTCAATCACTACAACAAAGACGAAGGAGCGCACTATGACGATCAAGCGATACGGAGCAGAGGGCAACAAAGGCACCGGCGGACAGCATCTGCCGTTTGCTCGCGGAGTTGAGGCCGATGGCTGGCTGTACGTCTCGGGCCAGGTCCCGATGGTGAAGGGCGAGTTGACCGGTGGAACCATCATCGAGCAGTCCCACCAGGCCATCAAGAACGTGATCGCAGTCCTCGCTGAAGCCGGCTACGGAACCGAGCACGTAGTACGCTGCGGCGTCTGGCTCGACGACGCCCGCGACTTCCAGGCCTTCAACGGCGTCTTCCGCCACTACTTCGGCGAAAATCCTCCCGCGCGCGCCTGCGTCCAGTCTTCGATGGTCGTCGACTGCAAGGTCGAAGTCGAATGCGTCGCCTACAAAAAGCCCAGCTAGCAGCCCGAGTTCCAGCGATGTAAATTGCACTGAAGACCTCAATTCGGAAATTCGGAAGCTCGGAAGAGAGACAAATTGCAGATTCCCCCGGTAGACTCTCACGGTATCTTTCTGCTCACCGCAGCGCTGGTGTCCGTCGTGGCGCTGGTGGTGATGATCGCGGTTGTCAAAGTCAACCCCTTCATCTCTCTCTTCCTAGCTTCCATTGGGCTCGCAGTGGCCGTGCGGATGCCGCTCTCGACCGTCGTCAAGTCCTTCGAAGCGGGCCTCGGCAGCACGCTAGGCCACATCGCCATCGTCGTCGGGCTCGGCACCATGCTCGGCAAAATGATGGCCGAGTCCGGCGGCGCCGACCAGATCGCCCTCACCCTCATCCGCTTCTTCGGCGAAAAAAACATCCACTGGGCCATGATGGTCATCGGCCTCATCGTCGGCCTACCCGTCTTCTTCGAAGTAGCCTTCGTCCTCCTCATTCCAATCGCGTTTACCGTAGCCCGGCGCACCGGCAAATCCATCCTCCTCATCGGCCTGCCGATGGTGGCCGGCATGTCGGTCGTCCACGGTCTCGTCCCCCCGCACCCGGCAGCGCTCATGGCGGTCAGCGCCTTCAACGCCAATATCGGCCGCACGGTGTTCTACGCGCTGCTCATCGGCGTCCCCACCGCCGTCATCGCCGGCCCTCTCTTCGCCCTGTGGATCTCCCCGCGCATGCATCTCTCGCCCGACAACCCCATGGCCGAGCAGTTCACCGAGCACGACCCCAACCGGCCCCTGCCAAACTTCGTCCTCACCCTCTTCACCATCCTCAATCCAGTTCTCCTCATGCTCATCGGCGGCTGGGCCGACACGCTCGCGACCCCCGGCAGCGGCCTGAACAGCGCGCTCAAACTGATCGGCAACCCCGACATGGCCCTCCTCATCGGCGTCATCACCGGCTTCTTCACCCTCGGCACCCTGCAGGGCTTCACCCGCGAGCAGATGCTCCAATTCAGCAACGACTGCCTCGCCCCCACCGCCACCATCACGCTCCTCATCGGAGCCGGCGGCGGCTTCGGCCGCATCCTGCAGGACAGCGGCGTCTCCCAGGCCATCATCGCCGTCGCCCTCAACGCTCACATCTCGCTCATCCTCCTCGCATGGCTCGTAGCCGCGCTCATACGCCTCGCGACCGGCTCCGCCACCGTGGCCATGACCACCGCCGCAAGCATCGTCGCGCCCATCGCCCTGCACTCCCCCGGCGTCAGCCCCGAACTCCTGGCCATCTCCACCGGCGCCGGATCGCTCATCTTCTCCCACGTCAACGACGGCGGCTTCTGGCTCGTAAAGGAGTACTTCCACATGACCGTCCCCGAGACGCTCAAGACATGGTCCGTCTGCGAGACCATCATCTCCGTCGTGGCGCTCATCTTTACGCTCGGCCTCGCCCACGTAATCTAGCGTCAATCACCGCCATTCCCCGGAAACACCGGCAGTGGGTCAGTTTGAATACCGGGGCAACCGTAGTTACCTATAATGCCGTTTTTATGGATTTTCAAATGAGACTGTTGCGAGTAAGCTGTTTGATGCTCGTCCAAAGGGAGCAATCATGAGCGTTACTTCCGGCCTCCGCTTTGCCGCAGCCATCTTCTGCGTTCTACCGGTAAGCTCCGTCTTGTCGCAGAGTCTGCCGGTCATTCCGCCCAGCCTTGACCCGAGCTCCTGGGGCCGGGCGAACATGCCGTACACTCTGAAGCTCACTGTGACGAGCACGAGCGTCAATGGAAACAATGCGCCGCAGACACACGTGATGGTAACGAACGTCTGTCGCGACTCAACAGGCCGTGTCCGTGAAGAGTCTTTCTATAACAATGGACGGCCAATGTCGGTATCTTTACGCGACCCCAGCAAGAATACGCATACTTTGATGTATGTTGTGCCAAAGAACTTCATCGTGATCAACACGCCTCGTCCCATGATTCCGCCACCGGGCGGAGGCTGGACGGTGGAGCTACTACCTTCCCGTGTCATAGATGGTTTACCTGCGGACGGACTTCGCTTCACGAGAACCGTTCCTGCCCCAGCCAACGGAAACGGGGCACCAGATATGACGGTCGATGAGGAGTGGATATCCAACAGTCTGGGTGTCGTGCTGGAGCAAAAGACCGTGAGTCAACGCTCTGGAACGACCATTCGAACTGTTTCTCATCTTGAAAAAGTCGAGCCTGATCCCGCTCTTTTCACTATCCCAAGCGACTACACTGCACAGCAAACCGGGACCCACCCGGCACAGCAAGCGGCACCACCGGCACAGCGACCATAACTAATGCACTTCAGTCATTCACTTCAACTGAGGCATTCCCGAAACACCGCTCATTTGCACCACCCCTCTCACTGCGCGATACTGAACTGTCCGCAACAAACGGAAATCCGCACCATAGAAGGGTACCGCCCAGCATGTCTACACCCCCAGCCGCCACGCAAGCCGCGGCCAGCATCAAGCCTGCCACTGGAAAACTTGGCATCATGATCCCAGGAATGGGAGCCGTAGCAACCACCCTCATCGCCGGCGTCGAAGCCGTCCGCCGCGGCTTCGCCAAGCCCATCGGCTCCACTCTCCCAGATGGGCACCATCCGCCTCGGCAAGCGCACCGACAACAACACCCCCCTCATCAAGGACTTCGTCCCCCTCGCCGAGCTCAACGACCTCGTCTTCACCGGCTGGGACATCTTCGGCGGCAACCTCTACGACGCCGCCAAGACCGCCGGGTCCTCGACCGCGACCAGCTCGAACAGATGCGGCCCTTCCTCGAGTCCATCGAGCCCATGCCCGCCGCCTTCGACCAGCACTACGTCAAGCGCCTCAACGGCACCAAGGTCAAGACCGGCAAGAACAAGTGCGACCTCGCCAACCAGATCCGCAACGACATCGCCGAGTTCAAAACCAAAACCGACCGCCAGGTCATGATCTGGTCCGGCTCCACCGAAATCTTCCTCGAGCCCACCGCCGTCCACCAGTCCCTCGAAGCCTTCGAAAAAGGCCTCGTCGACGACGACCCCGGCATCGCCCCCTCCATGCTCTACGCCTGGGCCGCGCTCAAGGAAGGCATCCCCTTCATCAACGGCGCACCCAACCTCACCGTCGACATCCCCGCGCTCAACGAGCTCTCCCGCAAGATGAACGCACCCATCTGCGGCAAGGACTTCAAGACCGGCCAGACCTTCCTCAAGTCCGTCCTCGCCCCCGCCTTCAAGACCCGCATGCTCGGCGTCTCCGGCTGGTACTCCACCAACATCCTCGGCAACCGCGACGGCGAAGTCCTCGACGATCCCGAGTCCTTCAAGACCAAGGAAGAGTCCAAGCTCGGCCTGCTCGAGATGATCCTCCAGCCCGACCTCTACCCCGACCTCTACAAGGACATTTACCACAAGGTCCGCATTAACTATTACCCGCCACGCGGTGATAACAAAGAGGGTTGGGACAACATCGATATCTTCGGCTGGCTCGGCTACCCCATGCAGATCAAGGTAGACTTCCTCTGCCGCGACTCCATCCTCGCCGCCCCGCTCGCCCTCGATCTCTGCCTCTTCATGGACCTCGCCGCCCGCACTCCAAGCCTCCGAGGCCTCGGCATCCAGGAATGGCTCAGCTTCTACTTCAAAGCTCCCGACTAGCGCCCCCGGCGTCTACCCCGAGCACGACCTCTTCATCCAGTCCATGAAGCTGAAAAACACCCTCCGCCACATCATGGGCGAACAACTCATCACCCACCTCGGCCTCGACTACTACACCCACGGCGAGTAACCCGCGCACAAAACAACGGGCGGCTGTGAAGAGCCTCTTCACAGCCGCTTTCTTACGCCATACCTCGTCTCAGCTCTCCCCCGCACCAGCCCCCGCCGCAACATCCTGCGAAATCCGTCCTCGAGCCGAATCTCTGCGCCCCGCCGCCGGAATCAGCTTGCCTGCCTTACCGAGTCCCTGGGCCGGCATCCCGCTGTAGATCGCCTCATACTCTCCAGCCCTTACCTTGTATGTCTCATGCCATATCCCGACATCGCCTCGGCTTGCCCCCATGTGTTTATTGAAGGCGACCCACGCCGGCCAGTGCGCCTTGTCGTGACTCCGTGCATACGCCTCCAGGTGGTCAAACGAGCGCCAGTACTGCACCAGCATCAGCCCACCGGAGATCGATCCCATAAACCCGCTCTCTGGATTCTTCTCGAGTTCCTTCAGCATCTTGGGCATCGCAGTAAACACCGGAATCCACTTATGTGGCTTCCACGGTTTATTGATTCGCATGCCAATCACGAACACCACGAAGTCGCCTTCAATCTCAGCAGACATTCGTGCAGGAATCATCTTAGCCATAGAGCCTCGCTTGCACTGGAAACGACAGATACTCTTACTCTGCTCGCGAGAAAAGATATCACCGCATCCACAAAAAGAGAAGCTCCGGGAATCCCGGAGCCTCTGTTGAAAAATCACTCTGTTCAATACGGTCTGTAGTACCTCGGATAGTAATAACGGCGGAGGTGGATACATCACCACCGGAGGAGGCGGCATGTAGACCGGCTGCTGAACGACCACGGCGCCGGCGCCTGACCCTGTACCACCACTACCGTCGGACTCGGCTGCGCATATGCCTGCTGTACCGGTTGCTGCATGGGTTGTGGATACGAACGCTCAATCGGCGCTGCAGCCTGTTGCTCCGACTGGGGGTCAGCATAGTTATACTTCGAGATCATCTCCGGCTGATGCTGCACCTCATACTTCGTCGGAATCCCAACGTCCTCCAACATCAGGATCGTCAGTCTCGCCTCCGGCTTCAGCGTCGGAGTCGGTCCACGCCGCGGCAGGTTGATCAGATCGATAGGCCACAGCACCGGAATCAGCCACTCCATCGTATCCCGCACCGGATGCCCTGTCCCATCGATCCGGCCTTCCTTATCCACCGGATTCTTCTGAGAGGTCGCAATCACCCGGCTCGCGATTGGGATCACCGTATCGTTCCCCACGATCAGCTTGTCGAACTTCAATTCCATCCAGCCCTTTCCCACAAAGTGGCCCGGATCCTTGTACTCCTCAAAGCGGCCCGTTATGTAGCTTCCGTATGGAAACACCGAGCGACCATATATCTCGCTATGGTTCACCTGGCAAAGCACCGGATCGCCCACTTGCATCGTCTTCGACGACACCTTCTCCGATATCAGGCACTCCATCTTTGAGCCGGCTGGTATCAGTTGCACCGCACTCGCTGTTAAGGAAGCTGACGCAAAAAACGCCAACAAGGCAAGAGAGCTCTTCATGACGACCTCCTCTACAACCTGAAACCAGGCTCTAATCAGCCGCGTTCACACGATCGAAGATTTTTGTCCAGACTGACCTTGCTGCTGGACGAGGATTGCCTAAAGGGATAGCCCGCGCAAATTGTACGCCTTTTCTCCAATTGGAAAAACAGCGCCGTCTTCATCAGAGTCGCCCGCGCTCGTCCGGTAGCTCCTTCTAACCCCTGCAAAAACAATGAGACTCGCTGTAGTGTCTGCTTCCCTGAAACCGTGGAAATTTTTCCGTCGGACACGTCCAGGTGTATAGTGGCATTCTTCGCGAACTCCATCAGAGAGTTCCCTGTACTCGGCCAATGAGCAGTCTTCTTTGCCAGGTCATATACGGGTCCCTGCACTTACATACAACAAGGAGCGAAAACATGAAGAGAATTGCTGTGTCAGCCACCTCCTGGACCGTAGATCGTCTCGACGTCTTTGGCCTCGGTCCTAACAACGCACTGTTGCACAAGTGGTCGCCGGATGGAAATTCCTGGGGACCGTCGCAGATGGATTGGGAATCGCTCGGTGGGATAGTCGGTAGTGCTCCGGTAGCCGTATCGTGGGGCCCACATCGGCTGGACCTCTTTGGGCTGGACACGAAGAACCAGATGCAGCACAAATGGTGGGACGGAAATTCGTGGGGGCCGTCGACTCTCGATTGGGAGTCGCTGGGTGGGGCGTTCATCAGCCAGCCGGTGGCCATATCCTGGGGCCCGCATCGGCTGGATGTCTTTGGTATGGGAACCGACAGCGCAATATGGCACAAGTGGTGGGACGGCAGTTCGTGGAAACCCTCCCTCACAGGTTGGGAGTCACTGGGCGGTGTCGGTGCCTTCCAGGGTCAACCGACGGCGGTCACATGGGGACCGAATCGCCTCGACGTCTTCGCTGTGATACACATAGGCGAGGTCTATCACAAGTTTTGGACCCCCGGCCAAGGATGGCAACCGACGCAGACAAATTGGGAGTCGCTGGGTGGCAACGTGATCAGTCCCATTGCAGCTGTGGCACCGGCACCCAACGACATCCAACTTTATGCCGTTGGGGCGCAGAACCACGACATGCTCACCAAGGGTTTCAACGGAACTTGGCAGCCATCGCAAACAGATTGGATTTCACTGGGGGGTGTCTTCGACAGCCCGCCTGCAGTGGCCTCATGGAGCCCGCTCGATGTACATATCTTCGGCCTCGGCACCGACGACCAGATGTACCACCGGTCGGCTTTTGGACTGCACTCAACAAGTTGGGAGGCACTTGGAGGCGTATTTCTTAGCGCACCTGCAGCCCTTTCGTGGGGAGCCAATCGCCTGGATATCTTTGGCCTCGGCACCGATGACCGCATGTATCACAAGTATTGGATCCCCTCTATTAACTGGGGACCATCGCAAACCGATTGGGAGCTGCTGGGCCGGGTCCAGGTCTTCGATCTCCCCCGTGTCGGCGCATAACTCTGTACTACGATTAGGTCGGCCGACCTTCGGCCGCCACAAAGACACCGGGCACCTGTTCAGCAGCTGGCGTATTTGAGATAGCCTTCCCCGGGTGCCCCATCCTTTACAATTTCACCGTAAAGGGTGGGGTATCGCGCTACAGCGCGACCGCTTTCTCTTCTGGTCGGCACGCCTCATACTAAGAAGCAATGCTCCCCGAAACCAACAACCTCCAGGCCCACACCCTAAGAGCCTTCACGCTCCTCCACCAAGCTCTGCCCGGACTGCGCTGGGACCCTGATCCTCAACATCAACCTTAACGAAGAAGGAACAGCCCTCGCACTGGCCTCTAACATAGCTGGAGCCGTCTGCCTCACCCTCGAACCCAACCCCACCCTACTCCGCAGCGCCCAACGCAACGGAGCCTGCGACTTCATCGTCAACACCCTCGACGAAGCCCTCCGAGCCATGAAGAACGAACTCCGACAACGCCGCCCCCTCTCCGTGGGCCTCGAAGGCAACCCCGAAACGATCCTGCAAGAGATCCTCGAACGCGGAGTGCTCCCCCAGCTCTTCACCAACCGAACCCGCAAACAAACCGCCACCGCATTCCTCTCCCAGGGAGCAATCGTCCTGAACCAAAAAGATCCCACTCCACCCGACCCCGAATGGCGCCTCCAAACCTTCACCTTCAACACCCCATCAGAACTCACCGACTTCGACAACCAAGCCCTTAACCTCCTGCTTCCCGAGGACACCCTCCGTCGCCCTGGCTCCAAACCGCCCCCCGAATCCTCCACCGCGAACGCCCCCTCCACCGCACCCTCTGGCTAACCGATCAGGAAGAACAAGCCCTGTCTCCATCCGCCTGAATTCGCAAGCATCTCATCTGTTGCCGTTGTTTTTGTCGTTGTTTTCGATTCACCTAATCGGTCTGTCAACCCCCAATCCACCACATCTCCCCACCCATCAATCAGATACCCCCGGCGTATCAGTTCCCCTCAAACTGCTAAAATAGAGACAGACAACAAAAAGCCTCGATCCCCAAAACGGACCGAGGCTTTTCCATTTCACCTAGAAGGAGGTATACCGAAGTCCAGACTTAAAGTCTCTGTTTCGAAGACTTTAGCGACTTTAACACGGGGGAGGGGACCCTACTCCACCACAGCCATCAACCGCCCCCACAGCGCCTTCGTCCCGGCATCCGTCTTAGCCGAAACCGCCAGCACCTCATCCACCCCATGCTCCCGCTTCAAAGCCGCGATGCTCTTCGCCAGCACATTATTCGAAAGCCGATCCGCCTTGGTCCCCACCACCAGATAGGGCCGCTGCGTCTGCTTGAAGTAATCGATCAACTGCTTATCGCTGGGCTGCGGAGGAATATTCGTATCGACCAGACAGATGGCCAGCGCCAGAGTCTCCCGCTCCGCCAGATAAGGCTCAATAAACTGCGGCCACTCCGACGAGATCGACTTCGAGATCTTCGCGTACCCATACCCCGGCAGGTCCGCAAAAATCATCGTCGGCCGCTGCTTCATCTTCTCCCCCACCCCCTCATGCAGAGCAAAGAAATTGATCGCCCGCGTCCGCCCCGGCGTAGAAGAGACCTTAGCCTCCCGCGACCCCAGCAAAGAATTAATCAGCGAAGACTTCCCCACATTCGACCGCCCCAGAAACGCCACCTCCGGCGCCCCAAACGTCCTCGACTCACCAGGAAAGTGCGCGACATCGGTCGCAGACAATAAAAAAACCGGACTCAAGCGCATGAGTCCAGTCTATCGCTACTAACGCTCTAAGTTGTCAAGCATAAAAAAGCACCTGCCCCAAACGGAGCAGGTGCAATCGTCCAACTCGTCCAGAAGTTATTGCGGCGGAGGAAGAGCCTCCGGCTCAGCAGCAGCCTCCTTTGCCTTCCGCGTAACGGAGACCGGAGCCGTCAGATGAAAGGTGATCGTAGACTCCGACGGAATCACAACGTCCTTGTTCCCCGTGAAAGCCGCCCCAGCCGTACCCGCACCCGCTCCAATCAAACCACCGATCAAAGCGCCCTTACCACCGCCGGCCAGTCCGCCGATCAAAGCTCCACCACCAGCTCCACCGCCAATCATGCCAGCCGTCCGCTTGCCCTTACCCTTCTGCTCCTTCTCGTAAGAGCTCACATTCACCCGCATGCCGGAGATCGAAGTCACCTCGATCCCCAACGCACCCGACCCCTTGAACCTGCCCTGTCCCTTGGACGCAACCACAGTCCCCACTACATGCGCGCCACGCGGAAATACGACCGCACCACTCGGCGTCTTGACCGATTGAGCCAGCACACCAGTGAATCCATCCCCGACATTATTCTTGCTCGCGCTCAACTGCTCAGTCACCGTCACCACCACGGCAGCGCCCGAGGGGGCCGTTAACACAACAGGCGGCGGTGGCGGCGGAGGGGGTGCCGGCTGCACAGCAGCTGCCGGTCCCGGCACTGGTTGCGCAGAAGATGGTGCCGGAGCAGAAGCCGAGCCTGCCGCAGCGCTAGAGCCTGGTGCTGCGGCCGGGCTTGGAGCCGTTGTTCCATCGGAACGAACTGGCGTTGCTGCCGGAGTGGCCGGTGCCGTTGGTGGAGCGCTCTTGCAACCTGTCAGAAGAACACCTGTTAATAACGCTGCTGCAACTAAAGTGGGATTCAATCGCATCGACTGTTCTCCGTTCCATTGCTGTCAGTTGGCTAAAACCCGTTGGATTAGGTTAGTAAGGTCGTTGGTTGTCTTCGTTCGAATCGCCCAGAAAGGGTATGTAGGGGTCACTTTTATGTCCATTGCTTGCAATCATTTATATCGTTTGATAGACAAAGCAGAATCGCCTCTGACGCTTGTATTCAAGTAAGTCCATTCGTAATAAGCCATACTCTATCCTCATCCGTCTGGCTTGTGATCAAACTGCAATTTTTATGTTGCAAAAACAGCTCCCACACGTACAACTTAATCTCAAGTCAAGAGTTTAGTGCTTTAATGGCACTCAGGTTTGTAGATATTTCCCGTTACGGGATATTTTTCCGAAGGAGACAGCCCTTTTTACCATCAGTCACTCTAAGCAGTTGTAGTAATCGGCCCCATAAGTAAATTCCGAACCAAAAAAGAGTTTTTGCAAGGTCGTTTTAGCTCTAGGTACAAGTACGCAACGATATCTGGGTTCATCGCCGCGGCCATTCACATCCACTCACTCCCCGGAGGCAATTCTTATGCATCGCTATCGTCCAGCCTGGAAATCGCATTCAAACCATTTCTTTGTTGCAGTGCTCGCGTCAAGTGCCATCTTTACCGCTGGTTGTGCAAACATGGCGACCACGGCTGCAATGTCCGATAGTTTGCCGGGTAATGCTGCTGCGATCACGGGCCACGTGCATGGTGGAAACCAGCCCATCGCCTTCGCGACCGTCACCATCAACACCGCCGGCGCCGCCGGAGTTGGCTCTCCCGGTACCGTCCTCGCGACTACCACGACCGCTGACGATAATGCGGGGTCATTCAGTTTTACAAAAGATCCTACTAACGGCGTTACGTACCCATCCACCGGTAGTACTTATTCCTGCCCCAGCAGCGGCGATCCTCTCGTCTATATCAAGGCAGTCGGCGGCAACACTCTGAACACCCACGATCCCGCAGTCAACAACACTGCCTCTGTCTTTCTTGCTCCTCTGGGCCGTTGCAGGGAGATCAATACTTCGACCTTCCTCAACATAACGGAAGTCACAACTGCAGCAACTCTCGCGGCGCTTCAGCAGTACACGGATCCCGCCGCTGAGGTTATTGGTGCCGACTCAACCGGTATCGCCTACCAGGCCATCACCAATTCCTTCAATCTCATCTCCAGCTTGGTCAACCTCTCCACCGGCACCGCCGTGAACTCGACCACCTTCGCTGGCGGAAGCGTCAATTTCAGCAATGGCGTCACCTCGAAATCTGTCACCGCTACGCCGGAGGCCGCTAAGATCAACACGATCGCCAATATCATTGCCGCTTGCGTCAACACTACCTCGGCAAGTTCAACTCCGTGCCAGACGCTCTTCACAAATGCAACTCCGCCCGCCTACTCTGTGACCGCCAGGCCGTACAACGGTAACATCCCCTTCAGTCCGGCGACCGATGTTCTACAGGCTGCCTATTTCATGTTTACCAATCCCACCAACGGCAGCACCACACATCTTGCAAACCTCTATAACCTGCCCGGCGGAGTAGGAGCCCCCTTTTCGCCCGCACTTACCGCTATCCCAACTGACTGGACCGTTGGAATCAGCTACAGCTCCGCCAGCACCTGCGGGGCGAATGCCGGCTCCCTTATCGGCTCTCCTGCTTCCCTCAGCATCGACTCCAATGGCAATCTCTGGATCGCAAATAGCCAGTCGGGCTCTGGCAATCTCACCGAAATCACCTCCACCGGCACTCCTGTGGTCTGCGTCGCTTTGAACGCGACCGGTGCCACGAACTCAGAGGTAGCCACGACCATCGACCAACCAACCACCGGTTACAATGTTTGGCAGGGAGCTGCTGGTGCGCTCTTCCTCTCTCGCTATACCTACAACACTCTGGCAACCGCTAAATTCACGCTGCCGGAAGCTCCCATCGCGCTTGCCGCCGATGGTATTGGCAACGTCTACTTCAGCACAGCGGCGGGCAATCTCTACCAGATTCCCAACGGTGCAAATGTAACCGCAGCGAACGCGCCTTCTACCGTGCCTGTTATGATCTCATCCAATTCTGGCTTTATCCCAACCAGTCTCTTTGTGGATAGCGCCACCACCACTCCTCAGACTGGCGCGATCTGGATGACTTCCAATACCACTAAAATCTCCCGCACCGTCCCCACCACTCTCACCAGTGATCCAGCGTATTTGAATGGCTTTACTACGACTACATTCAACACTTCAGCACCAACCTATGGAATCACCACCACCGCCTTGGCTGGCGGAATAAACGGCGTTTTGACCTCCATTTCCGGTACCTCCAATATAGTCGCGAACCTCGCCGGCTCTGGCACCTCCTATGCCACTGTCGCTACCTGGCCCACGGCGGCGGGTCTTGGTGGTCTTGCCGGTCCTACTGGCATTGCCATCGACGGCAGGGCCAATATCTGGACTGCAAATAACACCATCAGTGGCCTTCTTGGCAGCGTCTCTGAGATCAGTGCTGCGAAGAACGCGCTCTCACCCTCCACCGGCTTCCAGAAGTCGATCGGTTACCTGAGCAATGGCCGTTCCATCATCGTCGATCAGTCCGGCAACGTCTGGGTCGGAGGCGATGGCGACAACTTCGTTACGGAGATCGTCGGTGCTGCTGTTCCAGTCTTCCAGCCCTACGCCTTCGGCCTCTCCTCCGCCAGTGGCAACCGTTTCCAAACGATCCCCTAACCATAGTATTGCGATAGCGAAAGGCTCCGGAGAGTCTTCCGGGGCCTTTCATTTGTCCGCGGGGCCAGGACTCTTTCTTGCGCCGCAGTAGATGAAACGAAGCACTACTGTTCGGCCAGGCTGAACACCCGCTCCATCGGCATCCAATTCCACTTCTGCGCCGGATCGGTGCCTGGAAGCCGTTGCTGAAACCCGCTCATGATCGCCTCCCACTCCTGCACCTTAGGATTCGCCTCATCCGAGGCGGCCTTCGCTTCCTTGGAAAAGTTGTCACTTACATCCATGATCATGAACATCCTCGTCCCCAGCAGATAAATCTCCATCTCGAGCACGCCGGCATCGATCAAACTCTGTTTCACCTCCGGCCAAATCTTCACGTGATAGCGCTTGTACTCCGCAATGGCCGTAGCATCGTTCTTCAAATCCAGCGTCAGACAGTGGCGTGGCATCGTTTTCTGCTCCTTAAGACGGTTTAACAAGATGGGTTCAACCTTCGTCCGAAATACCCGCTGACAGGTCAAGCGCAGCTTATCACTGTTCTCTATTGAGACGAATACCTCCACAGCTGCACATGCAGTCAGTGCTCCGTGCTAATCTCAACACCACAGCCTGCAACACAAGCATAGAACACACATGGGGAAGCCGAGCACCACCAACCCATCGCACGATGCCTTCAATCCACTCTGGATTGCGATTCTCTTCGTTCTCCAACCGTACCTTCTCTGCGCTCAAACCACCATCTCTGCAACGGCCGTCCCCCTCATCCTTCCCTCAGCCATCGCTTACGATCCCCAGGGCAATCTCTACATCGCAGAAACCGGCAACCACGTCATCCGCAAGATCGACACCCTTGGCCAAATCACCACCATCGCCGGCACCGGAACGCAAGGTTTCTCCGGAGACAACGGCCCCGCCACCGCTGCGCAACTCGACTCGCCCCAAGGCCTGACCCTCGATTCAGCAAACAATCTCTACATCGCTGACACCCATAACCATCGCATCCGCAAGCTCGCGGCCACAACCCAGACCATCACCACCGTTGCCGGCAGCGGCACACAAGGCTTCTCCGGCGATAACGGCCCAGCCACCGCGGCCGAGTTCAATCTCCCCACCTCTCTCGCACTCGACTCCGGCGGCAACCTCTACCTCGCCGACAGCGCCAACCACCGCATCCGGCGCATCGACGCCACCACTCAAACCATCACCACTATCGCCGGCAGCGGCACACAAGGCTTCTCCGGCGACAACGGCCCTGCCACCACTGCCAACATCGACTCTCCAACCGGCCTCGCACTGGACGCCGCCAACAATCTCTACCTCGCCGACACCCACAATCATCGCATCCGTCGCATCGACGCCACCACCCAAACCATCACCACCATCGCCGGAGACGGCACCCCCTCCGTCCTCGCCCTGCCGAAAGGCCTCTCCGTCGACGTCACCGGAAACCTCTACCTCGCTGACTCCGCCAACCATCGCATTCGTCGCATCGACGCCGCCACCGGCCAAATCACCACCATCGCAGGCAACGGAACCCAGACCTTCTCCGGCGACGGTGGCCCCGCCACAGCCGCCAGCTTCGACAGCCCCCGAGCCACCGCCCTCTCACCCGCCAACCTTGTTACCATCGCCGACACCGGCAACCAGCGCATTCGCCAGATCGACACAAACGCCAACCTCAACCCCATCGGCGGCCTCGGCCCCACCACCCCCAACACCCTCTCACTCTCCGCCGCAGCCGTCATTACCTACGGAACCGGCACAATCACCGCCCATCTAACGTCCAGCACCTCCGCCACCGGCAACGTCACCTTCCTCGACACCACCCCAAGCAGCACCACCACACTCGCAACCGTCCCTCTCGCCACCAACACCGCCACACTCTCCACCACTACCCTCCCTGCTGGCGCGCACAACATCACCGCAACCTACACCGGCGATCCCACCCACCTCCCCGCACAAAGCACAGCCCTGGCCATCACCATCAGCCCCCAGCCCATCCAGGCCGTCATCTCGCCAATCAATCTCCTCTACGGACAACCCATTCCCACCCTTACGGGAACCGTCACCGGCATACTCCCGCAAGACGTGACCACCGTCACCCTCACCTTCTCCACACCCGCAGCAAACCTCAGCCCAACCGGAACCTATCCCATCGCTGCCAGCCTCACCGGAGCCTCAGCAGGGAACTACATCCTCACCACAACCCCCGCCAGCCTCTCCATCAACCCCGCGCCCACTCTCACCACCCTCTCAGCTTCAACCACCGCCACCACCCCCGGCACTCCCATCCCCATCACCGCACACGTGTCCTCTACCACCACTGGTTCTCCCACCGGCTCCCTCACCATCCTCGATGGCGCAACACCTCTCACTACGGCTGCAATCAATTCATCCGGCAATATAGCCTTCAGTACCGGAACCCTCATCACCGGCTCCCACGCCCTCACCGCCGTCTACTCCGGAGACACCAACTTCACGACCAGCGCCTCTGCGCCCATGCTGGTCAGCATTGCGACAACCACTGCTTCTGACTTCAGCCTCACCGCCACTAGCTCCACATCCCAAACCACCATCGCCGGCAGCTCTGTCGTCTTCTCCTTCGCCACACAAACCCAGGGAACCCTTGACAGCCCTATCACCCTCGCCGCCGCAGGCCTGCCCGTCGGAGCCAGAGCCTACTTCAACCCCGCATACATCCCACCCGGAAATAACTCCAACACCTTCATCCTCACCATAACCACGCCAGTCAGCACCTCCCAGAAACGGCACACACCACTCACTATCGCGCTCCTCTTAATCCCAATAGCCTTCCTAACCCCACGCCGCAGAAACAAGTTCTCGGTCGTCTTGCTCATCGCGATCACTATCCTCACCACCGCCTGCGGAGATCGCATCAACACCGACGCCCAATCCGCCGCATCCCTCACAAACTACCCCATTACGGTCACCGCTACCGCCACCAGCCCCACTGGCGCCACTCTCACCCACACCACCGTCGTCACCCTCGTCATGCAAGCCGCGCAATAAGCTCTAAGCCGGAACCAACAACCGCAGCAAAAAGAAAACTACGACGCCCGCAAAGAAGACCAGCGCCATCTTAATTCCCGGCTCGCGATTCACCTCCGGCACCAGGTCCGTCGCCGCTACATAGATCGTCACTCCAGCCGACAGCGGCAGCCCCTGCCTCACCAGACTCGGCGTCAGACTGATCACCAGCACCCCCACCACCGTAGTAGCCCCCAGAAACAAAGCCGAGTTTAGCGCCGCCCGCCGCCCCTGCCCACCCGCCATCATCACGCTGGCAACCGTAAATCCTTCGGGAATCTTATGCAGAAACACCGCGAAGAACAGCACCCAGCCCAGCCACTGCGACACCACAAACCCCGACCCGATCGCCACCCCATCAAAAAACGTATGCGTCGCCAGCCCCAGCAGCACTGAGTAGCTGGTCTTCTTCGAAACAAACTCATGATGATGTGTCTCTTCGCCAAAGTGAAAGTGCGGCACTAGCGTGTGCTCCAGCAGATGCACACCGCAATACCCCGCCAGCATCAGCAACGGAGCCCAGTGCGCATTCACCGCCATCCCCTCGGGCACCATCTCCAACAGCGCGGCAGCCAGCATAAAGCCCGCGCCCAGCGCCACGAAATAACGCAGCACCCGCGCCGACGGCGACCGCCGCACCAGCAGAAATCCCCCCAGATAATCGGCCAGCCCCGCCCCCAACCCCAACGCCAGGCTCAGCCAGAACGTCTCTCCAAACCTCATCACGCCTGACCGCAAGGTCGAGTCATCGACCCATCGCCGCTTTCAGCAGTTTTCATAATATCTTCTTGATTTTACCCGTCTCCGGCCACTGCGACTCCCGCGATAGCAGATACACCACCCCCAGCCCGCACAACAGCACTACTCCTTCCAGCCGCTCCGACAGCGCATGCAAGCGCTCAAAATCAATCCGCCCAGGATTATCAAGCGACGCCCTCTCCACCTCACCACCCGTCAGCGCTCGGTCCACCTCCATCGCCGGCAGCAGATGAAACTGCGAGTAAGCTCGTCACCCCCAGCATCACGATCGTAAGCGCAAACTGGATTGCAAACCCCACCCTCGCCGGCACCTCCGCCCATAGCCAAAGCCACGCCGTCGCCAGGCAAAACAAAACCCCACCCACCAGCCCTATCACATGAAGCACTCGCAGCGTGCCACCCACAACCAGCCCCGCATCATGCGCGCTCGCCAGCGAATGAAACGCCGTCGGCGCCACGACAAAGGCAAAGAAGCAAAGACCGCCAACCCACAACACCATCACCAGCAACCGCAAGGCCCGCAATACTGTCTGCATCTATACGTGATCCCTTCCAATCAGTCGTTGAATCCGATCCTTGATCGGAGGATGTGTAGAAAATAGATTGCCGATCCCGCCGCTACCCAGCAGCGGAGCCACAATAAACAAATGCGCCGTAGTCGGCGAAGCCTGCATCGGAATCCTCCGCGAGTAGTCGTCCAGCTTCTGCAGCGCCCGCGCCAGCGCATACGGATTCCCCGTCACATGCGCACCCGTCGCATCCGCCTCATACTCCCGCGACCGCGAGATCGCAAGCTGAATCAGAGCCGCAGCAATCGGAGCCAGTATCAGCATCAGCAGCGCTCCAATCCCTCCGCCGCCTCGATCCCGGCTATCCCGCCCTCCGCCTCCAAACAACGAAGCCCAGTACCCCATCCGCGCCACCATCGTAATCGCACCCGCCAACGTAGCCGCAATCGAGCTGGTCAAAATATCCCGGTTCCTCACATGCCCCAACTCATGCGCCAGCACGCCCTCCAACTCCTCGTCGTCCAGCAGCGCCAGAATCCCATGCGTCACCGCCACCGAAGCATGTTGCGGATTCCTTCCCGTCGCAAAAGCATTCGGCGACTCCGTCGGCAGCACATAAATCTTCGGCATCGGCAGCCCCTGCTTCGCCGTCAGCCGCTCCACCACCGCATACGCCCGCGGCAACTGCTCCCGCGTCACCGGCTGCGCGCTATACATCGCCAGCGCCAGCTTGTCCGAAAAGAAGTAGCTCACAAAATTCATCACCACCGAGATGCCAAACGCCAACAACATCCCGTTCCGGCCGCCCAGCCACTCCCCGACCAACAGCAGAAACAGCGTCAACGCCACCAGCAGCAGAGTCGATTTGAACGTATTCATAAAAGCCGCCTCGAACTAGGCTGTATCGACATATAGCACTAGCTTCTATTACCGCCATCCGGTGCCACTAGCGTCTCCTCGTTGGTCCCCGCCTCGCCTCTCACCAACGCGCGCCGCAGCACCACCTCCAGCGCAGCCTTCTGCTCCGCATACGCCGCGTCGCTCACCTTGCCCTGCAACCGGTCCGTCTCCAGCGCAAACAACTCCTCCTTCAGCGCCACCAGCAGGGAACTACCCCCCGCACCAACCGGCCCATCGATAACCGCCGGAGCACGCACCACCCCTCCGCTCGACTTCGCCGCCCCACCATCCTTCAACATAAAACCAGCGCCCGCAGCCAGTATCAGCCCCAGCCCGCCGATGATCCACCACCGGTACTTCGCCCACGGATCGTTCGTCCCCTCCGGATCGATCGGTGTTCCCAGCCCGCCCCCAGGCCGCGTATCCGTAGCCGCCGAACCTCCCGCCGCGCCCGCAGCACCGCCACCCGCTTGATCTCCAGACGTAGCACCCGCACCCGCATCCCGAGGCAACTGCCCCGTCCCGCCCACCGTAAACTCCAACGCCTGCGAAGGAGCCACCTGCCGCGCTACATACGTCTGCGCGTTCGTCTCCTCCGTCACTGTCTGGTACGGAGCAGCCGTCCCAGCCTTGAACGTCATGCTCTTCGGCATCATGATCGCGACCGTATCCACCGGCATCGCCAGTCGCGGCGCAAACGTAAAGCTCCCGCTATAAGGCAGCTTGTACGTAATCTGAAACCGCGTCTCCCCCGGCCGTATCGGAAACACAAACGCAAAGTGGTTCGGCGCATCATTCAGCGGCACCGGCGAAGCCTGCACCGGCATCCCACCCGGAGCCAGCGCCGCCGAACCCTCCACCACCGCACCCGCCGGCAGATAAAACTCGAACGGCCGGTCGCTGAACTGCGTCATCGGCGGCTTCGACTCGTTCTTCACAAAAAAATTCTCGACCACCCGCAGATTCTTGCCGCTCTCATCCGTCTGGATGCGCATCACATCCGCCTCACCACTGACGCCCTTCACCTGCTTCGCCGCGTTATAGACCTCCAGTTCCACCGACTGCGTCCCCGGAGGCGCCGGCCGGAAGTAATTCGCGCCTTCATGCGTCACCCGCACCAGATGGATTCCCGCATCCGGAACATCCAGCGTAAAGTTCCCCTTCGCGTCCGTCTTCGTACGCGTCGCCTCCTGCATTCCCTGCTGCAGCCGGATCAGCACCACATCATCGCCCGCAGCAGGCTTGTTGGTCGTCTTATTCGTCACCGTTCCAGTGATCGAATCAGCAAGGGCAAAGCTCGAAACCGCCGCAAACATTGCAGCCGCAACGACACCACGTCGGAGGTAGGAAGCGAAAGAAGTCACCCTTAAAGTCTACGTCAAACCCATCCGCAAACCACGCGAACGCCCAATATCTCGGCCAATCCCGTGAAAAATACGTTATCTCGACCGAAGCAGCTCACAGCTTTATCGTGAGCGGCGGGGCGGAGAGACCCCGTATTTCGCTTTTGCCCTTGCTCGTTGTTTGGTTTGTCATTCCGCACTAAAAGCGGATGCCGAACGAGAAGCGAATCTTAAGCCTTCACCCGCCGGCTCCCTCACCCCGCGCCGTCAACACCTCTATCTCCGCAATCACCCGCGCCGCCTCGTCCTCCAGCCCCGCCCGCTGGTCCACATAATCCTTCTCCGGATACTTCCCAGCCTGATACTCAAAGTTCAGATCCCGCAGATTCTCATAGATCACATCCTTGCGCTCGCGCAGATAATCCACCCGCGTCTTGTCCGCCTGGAAAAAAGGATTCTTCTCCGGCCAGAAGATAAACGCGAACACCGCCAGCGTCAGCACCGCTCCCGCGATCATGCCCATCAGTACTCCGTCTCCCGGCGAATCCGCTCCCGCACCGCATCCGCTCCGGCATCACTCGCCCGTCCGCCGCCCGCAGGAATCGACTGCACATTCCTAAGCTTCCAAATCCGAATCAAAAATCCAATCCCCACCGTAGCCAGCAAAAACACTGCCAGCGGAGTAATCCACGCCACGTTATCGAACCCACCGCGAATCGGCGCCGCCAGAATCGTAGGCCCATACTTCGCCGCAAACCAGTTCATGATCGAAGTGTCCGTACCGCCGCCCGCCACCTGCTCCCGCAACTCCCCAATCATCCGGTCCGAGTCCGGACATCCCACATGGTTGCACTCCAGCAAAATCTGCCCGCAACCGCAAGCGCACATCATCTGGTGACCGATCGGTTGAACCGCCCTGTCCCATCGCCCGCCCCCAGCATCACCACCGCCAGCAAGCAAACTCCCGCCGCCTGCATCCACCGCTTAAGCATGATGCACCTCAGCCCCCGCAGGCACCTCAAGCTCTACCTTCACACGCACCGGCGTCCGCGTCATATTCGGCACCAGCGCCACGAACGTCCCCATCACCACAATCAAAACCCCAATCCATATCCAGTTCATCAGCGGATTCAGAAACACCTTGATGATCGGCCTGTCCGTATCCGGATTCTTGCCCTCATAGATCACATACAGATCGCTCGCCAGCGTCGAGTGCATCGCCACCATCGTCGAAGACGTCTGGCTCGCAATATAGAACCGCCTCTCCGGAGCCAGCTGCTTGATCTTCTTGCCGCCCCTGTAAACATCCAGCAGCGCATACTCCGTGTCGTAGTTCGGGTTGCTGTCCTGCGTAAAGCTCTGGCACACCAGCCTGTACGGCCCCATCGTCATCGAGTCGCCGAAGCCCATCTCCTGCTCGTGCGATTGGTTGAACGCGCCACCCGCAATCCCGATAAACATCACCACAATCCCGAAGTGGACCATGTACCCGCCATACCGCCGGGTATTCCGTCCGCACCAGCAGCACCGTAGCGCCCAGCAGATTCTTCCGCTCGCCCGATCTCTTGCCTGCCGTGCCACCACATTCGCCCCACGCAGAAACTCCGCCGCAATCGCCGTAATCACACCCGCCGCCAGCGTAAATGTAACCAGCGAAAAGAACTGCGACTGCATATCGTCGCCAGCGCGCCACGGCCGCACCCCAATCGCAATCAACACCACCAGCGCAACGCCCATCGCAATCGACGGCAGAATAAAGTTCCGCCGAATCGACCGCAGCGAAGTCGACCGCCACGCCAGCAGCGGCCCAATCCCCGTCAGAAACAGCAAAAACAACCCCATCGGAATATTCACCCGGTTATAAAACGGCGCACCCACCGTCACCTTCGAGCCCTGCACATACTCGCTCAAGATCGGAAACAGCGTGCCCCACAGCACCGTAAAGCAAGCCGCCAGCAACACCAGGTTATTGAACAGAAAACTCGACTCGCGGCTCACCAGCGACTCCAGCTTGTTCTCCGACTTCAAGTGGTCCTTCTGCTTGAAGAACGTAAACAGGCACACCGCAAACACAATCATGATGAACCCGTAAAACCAGTCGCCGATATTCGATGAAGCAAACGCATGCACCGAACTCACAATCCCCGACCGCGTCAGCAGCGTCCCCAGAATCGTCAGCATGAACGTCGAGAAGATCAGCCACACGTTCCAGGTCTTCATCATCCCGCGCTTCTCCTGCATCATCACCGAGTGCAGAAACGCCGTTCCCGTCAGCCACGGCATCAGGCTCGCATTCTCCACCGGATCCCATCCCCAGTAGCCGCCCCAGCCCAGTACGCTATAAGCCCAGTGCGCGCCCAGAAAAATTCCGAACGTCAGAAACAGCCACGTCACCATCGTCCAGCGCCGCGTAATGTGGATCCACTTCTCCCCCGGATACCGCATCATCAGCGCACCCAGCGCAAACGCAAACGGCACCGAGAACCCCACGTACCCCAGATACAGCATCGGCGGATGAATCATCATCTCCGGATACTGCAGCAGCGGATTCAACCCAAACCCATCCTGCGCCACCGGCCCCGGCTGAATCGCAAACGGCGGCGCAGCAAAATTCAGCAGCAGCAGAAAGAAAACCTGGATCCCCGCCAGGATCGTCGAAGCAAACGCCGTCAGCCGCACATCCACCCGGTGCCGCAGCCGCAGCACAAACCCATAAGCCGTCAGCAGCCACGCCCACAGCAGCAGCGACCCTTCCTGCCCCGACCACAAAGCCGCAAACTTGTAGCCTAATTCAGATCCCGGTTCGTGTGGTGCAGGATGTACGCAACCGAATAGTCATTCGTAAACGAAGCCCACACCAGCGCAAACGCCGCGCAACTCATCGCAATAAAGCTGCTGATGCCCGCCCGCCGCGCCGTCTCACCCAGCCGTCCCGCCCCGCCATCCGTCGCCGTCGCCGCAGTCCTGACCGGCCAAAGCCACGCCACCCACCACCAGCGTATAAGCACTCAAAGTCAACGCCAGCAGTAGCGAAAAGCTGCCGAACTCCGGCATGGGATGCAATGCCATACTTGCCATTCTCTCAGGCAGCAATAGGGATGGGCAATGGAGCCGCCGTTAACCGAACGGCCGGCAGCCGATGCCGCTCAACCTAACACTGCGGCACCCCTGCATGGATCAGGCTATTGCACACTCGCCAGCAGCTTATCCGGCAGCAGCGGCTTCAGCCGGAACAGCACATTCAGCCCCTCATACTCCTCCTCCGCCTCTTCCAGCCCGCTGATCACCAGCACCGGCATCGTAGGATGCGTCTCCCGCAGCTCCCGCACAAACTGCGACCCACTCATCTCCGGCATCATGTGGTCCGTAATCACCAGCCCGATCTTCTCCGGAAACCTCTCGTTTTGGAACTGCTCCAGCGCCCTGCGCGGATTCAGCGCCGCAATGACGAAATACCCAGCCCGCCTCAGTATCGTCTGCCGCGTCGCAGCCTGTACCGCATTGTCGTCGATCAGAAGCACGGCGGGTGTCATTCCTCCAAGGCCCCCAAAACATCGAACTCAAACCTGACCAGTTCAGCAAATCGCCGGCAATTGGCAATACCACTTCCGCAGCAAATCTTACCCTGCGTAGGGTAGACAACATAAGCCGGACAGCAATACGATGCACAATTTGCCCATTGACAGTAGCTACATCCCAGAAATTCTTTCCTCAAACAAGGTACTGCCTCGAGCCGGTCTCCGATATCCCCACTGTCCATGCTGGACGCCTGCCGGTAAACTATTTACAGTTGCCCGAGTACCGAAACTGGTAAATATCCGCTTTATAAAAGGTTGACCGTGACTCTGTCCCCCATCGACTGGCTCATCATGCTGGTCTACTTCGTCTTCGTTCTGGGCATCGGCTTTGCGCTCAAACGCTACATGCGCACCAGCAACGACTTCTTCCTCGCCGGCCGCTCCATCCCCGCCTGGGTCTGCGGCCTCGCCTTCATCTCCGCCAACCTCGGAGCCCAGGAAGTCATCGGCATGGGTGCCTCCGGCGCCAAGTACGGCATCGTCACCAGCCACTTCTACTGGATCGGCGCCATCCCCGCCATGGTCTTCGTCGGCATCTTCATGATGCCGTTCTACTACGGCTCCAAAGCCCGCTCCGTCCCCGAGTACCTCCGCATGCGCTTCGACGAGAAGACCCGCGCCGTCAACGCCTTCTCCTTCGCCATCATGACCGTCTTCTCCTCCGGCATCTCCATGTACGCGATGGCGCTGCTCATCCAGACCCTCGGTCTGCTCCACGGCATCGTCCCCGATGCCTACATCTTCCACGTCTCCGTCGTCCTCTCCGCCCTCATCGTCCTCGGCTACATCTTCCTCGGCGGCCTCACCAGCGCCATCTACAACGAGGTCCTGCAGTTCTTCCTCATCGTCGCCGGCTTCGCCCCGCTCGTCTGGATCGGCCTGCGCAACGTAGGCGGCTGGCAGGGAATCAAGCGCACCCTCCCGGCCAACATGACCCACTCCTGGCACGGCATGGCCCACGCCTCCACCAACACCCTCGGCGTCGAGTGGTTCGGTCTCGCCATGGGCCTCGGCTTCGTCCTCTCCTTCGGCTACTGGTGCACCGACTTCCTCGTCATCCAGCGCGCCATGGCCGCCGACTCCGAGGTCTCCGCCCGCCGAGTCCCCCTCATCGCCGCCATCCCCAAGATGTTCTTCCCCTTCCTGGTCATCCTGCCCGGCCTGATCGCCGTCACCGTCACCAGCCACATGGCGCACACCCAGACGCCCGCATCGCCGACAGTCCCATCATCCACCACGTGGCGCTACGCAACTGCCGCCCGATCCCCCTCGACGAAGCCCACCCCCACGGCATCATCCCCGTCAAAACCGATGCCCTCAACGGCCAGCCCCGTCCTCGACTCCAACGGCCAGCCCGTCTACAACTACGACCTCGCCATCCCCGTCATGCTCCTCCACTTCTTCCCCACCGGCATCCTCGGCCTCGGCCTCACCGCGCTGCTCGCCAGCTTCATGTCCGGCATGGCCGGCAACGTCACCGCCTTCAACACCGTCTGGACCTACGACATCTACCAGGCCTACATCAACAAAAAAGGCACCGACGCCCACTACCTCTGGATGGGCCGCATGGCCACCATCGGCGGCATCGTCCTCTCCATCGGCGCCGCCTACGCCGCCACCAGCTTCAACAACATCATGGACGCGCTCCAGCTCGTCTTCTCCTTCGTCAACGCGCCGCTCTTCGCCACCTTCCTGCTCGGCATGTTCTGGAAGCGCACCACCGGCCACGGCGCCTTCACCGGCCTCCTCTCCGGCACCGCCGCCGCCCTCCTGCACCACGGCCTCACCCTCCCCGCCGGAGCCACCCCCGGCATCCACGGCGGCTGGCTCGCCCAATCCACACCTACCCCAGCGACATGGCCCAGAACTTCTGGACCGCCATCTTCGCCTTCTCCGTCAACCTGATCGTCACCATCGCCGTCTCGCTCATCACCACCCCGCGCCCCGAACACGAACTCGTCGGCCTCGTCTACTCCCTAACCCCCAAGCCAGTCGAACCCACCTAAGCTGGTACCAGAAACCCTCCACCCTCGCCATAGCAGTCCTGGCCATACTCCTCGTCCTAAACGTAGTCTTCGCCTGATCCTCCACTAAACTCCGTCATCCCGACCGAAGGCGAAGCCGAAGTGGAGGGCCCCCGTATTTCGCTTTTGTTTGTTCCTGCTGTTGTTTGTTTTAGGTCGTCATTCTGAGCGCAGCGAAGAACCCCTGTATTTCGCTTTTGCTAGTTGCTTGTTTCTAACCACTTCAAGGAGCACAAAAAAATGGGACTCGACATCCGCATCCCCCTCGGCCTCATCTTCCTCATCACCGGAGGCATCATCAGCCTCTACGGCCTCTTCACCCGCAACTCCGCCATCTACGAAAAATCCATGGGCATCAACCTCAACCTCACCTGGGGCGCCATCATGTTCCTCTTCGGCCTCATCATGTTCATCGTAGGCCGCCGCCAAAAATGGCAGGACGACCCCGTCAACCCCCGCCCCTGGGAACACGGCGACCGCCCCCGCCACTAAACCTCACGAGCAATTATCCGCGCAGCCCGTGTACCCTTAACCCATGGGCCAAACACCAACCCTCGAAACTCAGGCGCCCGCCTCCACGCCTCAATCCCGAACACTCATCCGTGTCCTCGCCGCCGCCAGCTTCTGCCACCTCCTCAACGACATGGTGCAGTCGCTCCTGCCCTCCATCTACCCCATCCTCAAAAGCTCCTTCCATCTGAACTTCACCCAGATCGGCTTCCTCACCCTCACCTACCAGATCACCGCCTCTCTCCTCCAGCCCTTCATCGGCCACGCCGGAGACCGCACCCCACGCCCCTTCGCCCTGCCCATCGGCATGACCTTCACCCTCGCCGGCCTGCTCATCCTCGCCGTCGCTCCCACCTTCGGATGGCTCCTCTTCGCAGCCTCCCTCGTCGGCATCGGCTCCGCCGTCTTCCATCCCGAGTCCTCCCGCATAGCTCGCCTCGCCTCCGGCGGACGCCACGGCTTCGCACAAGCATTCTTTCAGGTCGGAGGAAACACCGGCTCCGCCATCGGCCCTCTACTCGCCGCCTTCATCGTCCTCCCTCGCGGACAGATCGGCATGGCCTGGTTCGCCATCCCCGCCATCCTCGCCATCTGCATCCTCATCTGGGTCGGCCGCTGGTACAAATCCACCCACGCACAAGCCCGCCGCAAACCAACCCACCGAAGTCTCGCCCCACGCTCATCTCTCCCGCAACAAAGTCATCGGGGCGATCTCCGTCCTCATCATGCTCATCTTCTCGAAGTACTTCTACCTCACCAGCCTCGTCAGCTACTACACCTTCTATCTCATCAGCCGATTCCACGTCTCGGTCCGCACCTCGCAGGAACTCCTCTTCCTCTTCCTCGCCGCCGTCGCCGCCGGAACCCTCATCGGCGGCCCCATCGGAGACCGCTACGGCCCCCGCTACGTCATCTGGGTCAGCATCCTCGGAGTCCTGCCCTTCACCCTCATACTCCCTCACGCCACCCTCGGCTGGACAGCTGTCCTCAGCGTCATCATCGGCTTCATCCTCGCCTCCGCCTTCTCCGCCATCCTCGTCTACGCGCAGGAGCTCGTCCCCGGCCGCGTCGGCATGATCTCCGGCCTCTTCTTCGGCTTCGCCTTCGGCATGGGCGGCATAGGCGCCGCAGTCCTCGGCAAAATCGCCGACGCCACCAGCATCATCCACGTCTACCAGCTCTGCGCCTACCTTCCCGCCATCGGCCTGCTCACCTGGTTCCTTCCCAAACTAGAACCAGCAAAAATCACTGACACAAACTAACACAGCATTGCCTTCTCAATCGAAGAATACGACGATTTATCTGAGCATCCGCTAGTGACTGCTGACCCTCGCTACAGCATCCACGTCCACATTTCCCAAAGTCAGGACCATCCCACAAATAACCTCCCGCAAATCATCCACACCCAATCACTTGCAATAATGAACTCATGAAGCGGCGCGTAATAAAGCAGTACGAGTTCATCCGCAAGATCGGCTCCGGCGGCAGCGGAGTCGTCTATCTCGCCACCGACACCCTCCTCCAGCGCCCCGTCGTCCTCAAACTCCTCAAGCGCGGCAACCTCTCCATCCAGCAGATGCGCACCACCCAGCTCCGCGAAGCCCGCCTCGCCTCCGCCATCGACCACCCCAACGTCTGCGCCATCTATGAGGTAGGCGAAACCACCTCCGAGTCCGGCGACGGCGACGACCGCGAAGCCTACATCGTCATGCAGTACATCCCCGGAAAATCCCTCGACAAGCTCATCGCCGAAGGCCCCGCCAGCCTCCAGCTCGTCCTCTCAGCAGGCATTCAAATCTCCGACGGCCTCGCCGCCGCCCACGGGCTCGGCATCTTCCATCGCGACCTCAAGCCCGCCAACGTCATCATCACCGACGGCGGCCTCATCAAGATCCTCGACTTCGGCCTCGCCCGCCGCCTAGCCCCCGACAAGGCCGACTTCGATCCCTCCGGCCCCATCAAAAAACGCAACTCCTCCGACCCCAACGCCGTCCCCGGCCCCACCTACACCGCCCGCGGCGGCACCATCGCCTACATGGCGCCCGAGCAGTTCGTCACCGGCCAGTCCTCCGCGCAGTCCGACATCTTCGCCCTCGGCCTCATCCTCTACGAGCTTGCCACCGGCCGCCATCCCTTTCACCGCCCCGACGCGCAGGAGTTCCAGACCATCCGCGCCACCCAGTTCGCCGATCCACCCCCCATCCGCGACATCGCCCCCAACCTCCCCGTCGAACTCGAGTCCGTCATCCTCCACTGCCTCGAAAAGCAGCCTTCCGCCCGCTTCGCCTCCGCCAGCGACGTCCGCGAGTCCCTCAAGACCATCATGATGGCCATGCAGCTCGACTCCGTAGGCATGCCCGGCGACACCCACTCTCTGCGTCCCACTGCACCCGGCCCACTGCCCGTCGATAACCCGGAAGAAGAGAAGCGCAGCACCGGCATCCTCTCCATGCTGGCCGAACGTTTCCGCGAGTCCGGCAACAACTCCGCCAGCAAACAGAACAGCATCGTCGTTCTCCCCTTCGTAAACTTCGGCAACCAGTCAAACCTTGGCGCCTCCAACGACGTAGCCCCCCTCTACGGCTACGCCCTCGCCGACGCCATCGCCGCCCGTCTCGCCCGCATGCCCACCCTGGTCGTCCGCCCCTCCAGCACCCTGATGGCCGTCTCCACCCAGCAGCTCGACCCCCTCAGCGTCGGCAAAAAACTCCTCGTCAACTTCGTCCTCGCCGGCAACTTCCTCCGCTCCGAACAAGGCTTCGACCTCAACTGGCAGCTACTCGACGTCCCCAGCCAGTGCGTTCGCACCGGCGGCTCCATCAACGTCGCCTCCTTCGATCTCGTCAGCGTCCAGTCCGAGATCTGCGACGAAGTCTTCAGCTCCCTGCAAGGCTTCGGCGACCTCCACGGCGCCAGCGACAACGGCTCCTCTCCCCGCCCCGTCTCTCTCAATCAAGCCGTATCCGAGGACTACCTCCAGGCCCGCGCCCTTCTCTCCTCCTTCATGTCCCGCACCGGCAGCCGCGAAGAACTCGACCGCGCCCGAGAGCTATTCAACCGCGTCGTCAAACAGGACGAAGACTACGCCCCCGGCTGGTCCGGCCTCGGCATCACTCACCTCCAGTACGCCCGCCACGGCCTCGGTGGCCAGATGCATCTCCTCGAAGCCCGCCGCGCCTTCGACAAGGCCCTCCAACTCGATCCCGGCTCCGTCGAAGCCAACCTTTACCGCGTCTATATGCTCCTCTCCCGCGGCGAGAAAGAATCCGCCCGCCACGGCATCGAGCACCTCCTCCAAACCGCCGGCAACGATTGGAACGTTCGTATGGTCGCCGGCATCACCCTCCGCATCGACGGCATGTACGAAGACGCCCTCGATCAGTTCAACACCTCGCTCCGTCTCAACCCCTCCAACGCGGCCATGATCTACAATCACCGCGCCCGCGTCTACCAGTATCAAAACCAGCTCGAACTAGCCGCCGACGAAATCGAAAAAGGTCTCACCCTCGAACCCCGCCAGCCTCTTCTCCGCATCTCCCTCGGCTACCAGCAAATGCGCACCGGCGACCTCACCCGCGCCATCGAGACCCTCGAAGCCGTCACCCGCGACGAGAAATCCCTCCGCATCGTCTACCCCACCATCGCCCTCTGCTACGCCCAACTAGGCGACCGCCAAAAGGCCGCCAGCTTCATCATCGACGAAACTCTCTCCGCCGCCGAAGCCGACAGCGAGATGGCCTACCGCCTCGCCACCTACTTCGCCCTCGAAGGCGATGAGTCCGAAGCGCTCCACTGGCTTCGCCGCGCCATCTACCTCGGCAACGAGAACTACCCCTGGTTCTCCATCAACCCCGCCTGGCGAAAGATGAGCGGCCACAATGACTTCGAGCGCATCCTCGAAGACCTCAAAAAGTCCTACCGCCGCAACCAGAAAAACTGGAAGCGCCTCCTCGCCCAACTCCGCGACTAAGCACCGTAAATTCTTACCGATGCCGCTGAAGGATCGCACCCGTCTCTAAAGCCGGCATTAAATTTCTGTAAAGATGAAACCTTCTCGATATAGCTGCTACCTGACGCAGCAGGTCTTGGGAGACTCTCACATCTCTTCGCTCGTCTAATTAAGTGAATCGCGCGCAAGCCGTGAGCGCGGCTCCGGATGCTCCTCCGATCGTTTGTGAGACTGCTCCGAATCTCACTACATGAAAGGAACGCTCATCATGAAAGGCAAATGGATTACAGCCCTCCCCATCGCTGGTGCGCTACTATTCCCATCCCTCACCCCAGCGCAAACCCTTGCATCGGATACCCCTGGTGTCGTTGAGCTTACTCATGCGGTCGACGCCAAAAAGCTCACCTCAGGTGCAACCATCCAGACTCGACTCACTCACTCCGTCCGTTTAGCAGACGGTACGAAGCTCCCCGCCGGCACCTGGTTGAATGCTACCGTCGCCGAGGATGACATGCAGATTCAAGGTAAGGTCAAACTCGCCCTCCGCTTCACAGAGGCTCGGATGAAGGATGGCAAGACCGTTCCCATCAAGGCCACCATCCTTGCGGTTGCAACCCAACCCGTACCAGTCGAGAACGCCTCAAACGTGATCGAGACTGTGCTGCCAGTCCCCAACAACCTGAACAATCAGCCTGACGTTGTCGATGCCATCGGCATCGCCTCCGGCGTCGATCTGCATAGCAAAGCCGGCAGCCAGAACTCCGGAGTCTTCGTCACCGCCAACAAGGACGACATCAAACTCCCCATTGGTACGAAGATGGAGCTGGCCCTCACCTCCGGCACGTAATTTATTTCAGTCCTTCGCGAAGAGTAAGCGCCTGCTGGCCCAACACTGCGATTAATTAATCGCAGTGCTGGGCTCAACCTGCTTGTAACCAGCGGGCGGATTGAACTGCGCCGCATCGACCGAAGCCTGAGAGAAGCTCGTCAGCTGCGTGTTCGTCTCAACCAACACCGCTGCAGCTGGTGGCGCTCCTGCACCCGAGTCGGTCGCCGGCGGAGCAGGATCCTGCTTCTTCTTCTTGCCGAAGCCGCCGAACGGGATGCTGTTCATAATTGCCGAACTAGCGGACTCCTTGGCGACATCGCCGGCCGACGGTGGTGGCGGCCCTGCAGGAAGAGGAGCCTCGGACGCAGCCGGCAGCGGCGTCCCATCGGCAGTAGTGCCCATCCGCATGATCTGAAGCACAGGAATACCTTTGAGCTTCGACATCTCCTCGACCATGTCGGCCATACCTTTACCCGCCGCGGGCTGCTGCATCATCGCCATCATCTGCGTATTGATCGCACCGCCCATCACGGTGCCCATCTTCTTGGCGTACCGCTTGATAGAATTCGCGTACCTCGTCATAGCCCGGGATATCCGGCGCCAGATACATGTCATTCGTAATAGCCAGCGACCCCGTCTGCCCCGACGTCTTATCGGTCGCATCCATCGTCATCGTTAAGATCGACTCTTTCGCACTCAGCCCCGCAACGTCCTTGGACGCGCCCGTATTTCGAACCTTCACGTTGAACTTCACGTCAACGTTCTGTGCATCATTGCTCGTCGGCTGCGGTTGTTGTTTCTGCTTCGCCTGCTCCGCCTTCGCCTTCGCCATCGCCGCTTCCATCTGTTGGCGCATCTGCTCGAAGGTCATCGTGGTGTACTGCTTCTTGACATGGTCGATGACAGTAATCGTCTCCGCATCGAGGTCGACAATCTCACTACGCTCTTTGTTGGTGCGCATCATGCGATTGCCTTTGACCGTCACGGTAGAGACGATCGGATCTCCCGCCTGACGCGCCTGTTTACTAAAGGCCCCGGCAAACTTCATTAAGCTCACGACAGAGCCGCCCGTGATCTGGGTAGTCTCCTGGTAGGTAAAGTCGGCGTGAGCAATGGCGGATGTTGCAGCTATCAACGCACAGGTCAGAAGAATCTTGAGGGGCTTCATAAACTCTCCAGGGGGGAATTTGGAGTGCAGGGCCCGGGTGATGCTCGACGAGAATTCTATCAGCGCGGAGTCCGGGTGGTTAGTGCAGCCTTTGCTAGGTGAACTCTAACCCGTGTCCTCGCCTTCACCAAGCATGTTTTCCGTAAAAATATGAAGCCCATTGCGGCCCGTATTCTTTACGACATACATCGCGGCGTCGGCATTCTTAAGCAACTGACCGGCCTCAAGACCATAGTCCGGATAAATACACAGTCCAACGCTGACAGTGACGTTGATCTCGCGATCCCCAAGCATGATCGGCTTGGCGGCTCTCTCGACAATCTGAAGACCACAGCGCTTCACGTCTTCGAGACTCTGAAACTCGGCCATGACGATGACGAACTCATCGCCGCCCATCCTCGCAATCGTGTCCGACTCGCGAACAGACGAGCGCAGCCTTTTCCCCACAGCGACAAGCAGTGCATCCCCACTGGAGTGGCCAAGCGAATCGTTGATGCTCTTGAACTGATCGATATCGAGCATGAACACCGCGACCTTCTGATTATTGCGCCGCGCCCGAAGAATCGCTGTTTGCAGGCGGTCCTGCATCAGCGTGCGGTTCGGCAATCCAGTCAGTTGGTCGTAGTGCGCAAGATGACTTATATGATCGGTCAGCCGCTTGCTTTCCGTGACATCGCGGCTTGTGATGACAAGCCCGTCACCAAGCTTGATCGCCTGGACGTTGATCCATGTCGCCTTGATCATCTCGTCGTCGATGAACACCTCGCCCGTGAACGGCACACCGGTTCGGACGACCTCCCGATAGGTCTCAATAAGCCCGGAGGAGATCATAAAAGGACGAACCTCCGTGAGAACCTTCCCAACCAGCTTCTGGCGGCTCGTGTCCAGCCTGCGCTCAGCATTCGGATTGAGATACGAAAAACGGAAATCGACGATCTCGCCGGAAGCATCAGGAATTCCATCGAAGATGTAGAAGTCGTCGAGGCTGCTCTCCGCGGCCGCGATAAACTTTTCATGCTCTTTCCGCAAGCTCGCCGAGCCCTCCGTCATGCTGCGCAGGTGCGGTAAAACAACCGCGGCGCCCGCGGCAACCACGACGGAGCCGATCGTCGGTATCCACTGCGGCCGACCCGCGAGCCAGTGCAACTGCGGCCACTGATCTGCGTAGCCCAGCAGCCGCTCGATCGCAAAAAAGACAATGAAGAGAAGCAGCGCATAGCTGGCGAAAACGAACCCAAGGTTATCCCTTGATGAGTAGGCGAGCCGCGCCATGATGATCAGACACGCAACGCAGAGCAACGCTGCAGCGAGGGCAACGCGGATGTCGCCGTGAAACAGAGGATAGGAGAGGATGATAAGCGCGGTTGGAACAAACAACACAAACGAGAGCACCATTCGCGCTCTCGGAGAAATCTGCCGGATGCCCTTCACAAAAGCCTCCAGGCATCTCCCCGAGCCCCGTGGGACTTGCTCTACATGACGCGATGCGTAACTGATAAGCCGGGAAGAATATTCGTGGTTCATGCCCAAATCACGAATTCGCGCCGGCGTCTTGAAGCGGCGGAACTCACACTAAGAATATCGAAAAACTACTGCGCCCCATGAACCGTAGTTTCGCCACTCACCATGCTCACCGCACCGGTGCTCATCGGCTTCAATACCACCGGCGTCACCAGGCTGAAGATCAACCCTGCATCCTTAGGCAACTCAGCCTGACGGTCCTGACGAAGCCAGACAACCGTACTCGCTCCCGCACCGATACCAGCTCCAACGATCGCGCCAACTCCGCCGCCAATCATCCCGCCCGTCAGCGCAGCCGCTCCCGTCGCTGCTCCTGCGATAGCCAGCGTCTCCTTCGGATGGTCCCGGCGTTCCAGCGTGCCTTCATGATCGACCTTCAAATGCTTCAGCTGGTCCGTATCGATCAACTGCGCATGAATCGTGTAGTGCGTCCCGTCCGGCAGCGTCAAGCCTATCGGCTCCAGGTGCAGCAATGCCGCGCCACTGATTCTCTTCCCGCTATGCACCTCGGTCACGCGTCCATCCAGCACCGAGCCCACCGGCAGAACCACTTTTCCTTCGTTCATCACCGCCTCGGTCAGCTCCGCGGTAAATTGCGATCCCCGAACCGTATCGATCGTTGAAAGTCCCTGCTGCATCTTGACCCGCAGCAACGTGCCCTCGCGAATCTGGCCCGGAATGTCCGGCACGCTCAACACAATCCCCGCATCCGGGTCCGTCACCGGTGCCGCCGCAGGCAGCTTATCCATCGTCGGCTTGTAGGGGACATAAGCTCCATAGACCTCTGGCGTAGCACTGGTGGTAGCCATAGGCTCCATCGTCTTCGCTGCCGAGGGCTTCGTCATCGGCTGGCTCACCTGGTCATCGCTGCTGGTCGTAATTGGCGTCGCATCCGGATGCGACACCCCGGTCGTCTGTGACAGTGCAGGCACAGCGGCAAATACTAATGCGGCGGTAGCAATTCGAACCTTCATGGCAGCTCCTTCTAGATCCTTTAGACGTTCGACCCAGCTCATCGTCAGTAACACAATCGGCCGGTAATCAAAGGGTAGAATCTACCTTCCTCCAGTGCCGGACAATCAACGGCAGGGAACCGACCCTGCTACTAACTCTCCTGCGCCACCAAATTCCGGGCCCAACGACCGATTCTATACGATTCATCCCGCATTCAGCCTCTGCCGCCGGCGCTTTGCTAAAATTCGTAAGGTGACATCTAAAGGCGTCGAACTCGTACACACCATCGGCGCAGCCGGTGGAGGCTCCGTCCCCGTCGACCGCCGCCCCAAACTCAACGACCGCCTCCAGCACCGCGTGCTGGCCCCCCAAAACTCAGACCAAACCAATAGGAGCAACATGACCGAGATCGTCTCCATCCACGCCCGCGAAATTCTCGACTCCCGCGGCAACCCCACCGTCGAAGCCGATGTCATCCTCGACGGCGGAGCCAAAGGTCGCGCCGCTGTCCCCAGCGGAGCCTCCACCGGCGAGCACGAGGCCGTCGAGCTTCGCGACGGCGACAAGGAGCACTACCTCGGCAAAGGCGTCCTCAACGCCGTAGAAAACGTCGAGTCCATCCTCGCCCCCGAGCTCACCGGCATGGACGCCACCAACCAGCGCCTCATCGACGCCACCATGATCGCCATCGACGGCACCGAGAACAAATCCAAGCTCGGCGCCAACGCCATCCTCGCCGTCTCCATGGCCTGCGCCCGCGCCTCCGCCGAAGCCCTCAAGCTCCCGCTCTACCGCTACCTCGGCGGCGTCAACGCCTGCCTCCTCCCCACGCCCATGATGAACATCATCAACGGCGGCTCCCACGCCGACTCCAACGTCGACTTCCAGGAGTTCATGGTCATGCCCGTCGGCGCCGAGACCTTCTCCGACGCCCTCCGCTGGGGCACCGAGATCTTCCACACCCTCAAGGGCGTCCTCAAGAAGAAGGGCTACAACACCGCCGTCGGCGACGAAGGCGGCTTCGCTCCCAACCTCAAGTCCAACGCCGAAGCCATCGAGCTCATCCTCGAAGCCATCGACAACGCCGGCTACAAGCCCGGCGAAGACATCGCCATCGCCCTCGACCCCGCCTCCAGCGAGTTCTACGACAAGGAGTCCGGCAACTACATCTTCAAAAAATCCGACAAGCTCGCGAAGACCTCCGCACGAGATGGCAGCCTTCTGGGAGACTGGGTCCGCAAGTACCCCATCGTCTCCATCGAAGACGGCCTCGCCGAAGACGACTGGGACGGCTGGAAGCTCCTCACCGACAAGATCGGCGACTTCGTCCAGCTCGTCGGCGACGACCTCTTCGTCACCAACACCAAGCGCCTCCAGCAGGGAATCGAGCCGAAGGTCGCCAACTCCATCCTCATTAAGGTCAACCAGATCGGCACCGTCTCCGAGACCCTCGAAGCCATCGAGCTCGGCCGCCGCTTCGGCTACACCTCCATCATCAGCCACCGCTCCGGCGAGACCGAAGACACCTTCATCGCCGACCTCGCCGTAGGCACCGGCGCCGGCCAGATCAAGACCGGCTCCGCCAGCCGCACCGACCGCATCGCCAAGTACAACCAGCTCCTCCGCATCGAAGAAGAGCTAGGCCAGTCCGCCGAATTCCTCGGCATCGAATCCGTCAACTTCGGCGAATAATCCAAACGGGCGGGAGCAAACAACTCCCGCCCGAACCCTTTGAATCCCCCCATCTAAAGCTGTCATCCTTCGCCGAACGCGGAGGATCTGCTGTTCGCATTGCATTTCCCTCACCCTCCCGAAGCTGCTATCGTTCGGGTCGAAGGAAACCACATGCTCAAATCCCCCCACCAAACATCGACCCGCATATGGACCCGCCGCCGGTTCATGAAGCTCGCAGCCACCCTCCCCATCACCGCCAGCCTCTCCCGCTTCCGCCTCCTCGCCCAGAGCGAAGCTAAAAAAATCAAAATCACCGACATCCGCGCAATGGCGCTCGAGAACATCGCCGGCAACTGCCTCATCCGCATCGATACCGACAGCGGCCTCACCGGCTATGGCGAGGCCGGCTCCACCGGCCCCATGGCCCGCGCCCGCATCGAGACCATGCAAGCCGCTGCTGATCGGCAAGGACCCGCTCGCCGATCGAAGTCCACTTCCAGCAGCATGAGCTCGCTGATGCACAACTACATGGCCCACATCCCCACCATCAGCGGCATCGATATCGCGCTGTGGGACCTCGCGGGCAAGATCCTCAACCGTTCCGGTCAGCACGCTGCTCGGCGGCGCCTTCCGCGACGCGATCCCGATGTACTCCCACGGCATCGGCCTCGACATGCTCGACAAAGCCTCCTGCCGCGATTGGGCGCAGCGAATCAAGCAGATGCCCGAAGGCTTCACCGCCTTCAAGAACGGCATCGCCACGAGCCGCTCGATGTCCCCTCCGGCGCTATCGCCGACACCCTCACCACCGCAGCAACTGCGCAACGTGCGCGCGCGCCTACTCGAAAACGCCGCGAAGCCGTCGGCGACGATATCGATATCGCCGTCCACTGCCACGACGAACTCGATACGCCCAGCGCCATCGGCGTGGCCAAGGCGGTGGAGCCGATGAACCCGCTGTGGATCGAAGACCCGCTGAACCCGCCCTTTTCGCGAAGGCTGGATGGCGCTCCGCCGTTCCACCAACGCGTCCCGCTCCTCACCGGAGAAAAGCTGGAGCTGGTGCGCGGCTTCCGCCCCTTTATCGACAACCAGGCCGTGGACATCATCCATCCCGACCTGGCCTTCGCCGGAGGCATCACCGGTACCGAAAGATCGCCGACTTCGCCGCACTCACCCGCACCCCCGTGGCGCTGCACAACGTCGGCTCACTGGTGCTGACCTACGCCAACGCCCACTTCGGCGCATCCATCCAGAATTTCTACAAATCCGAAAGCGCGCTCGGACGCGAAGGCCACCACATCGAAACCATGGCCGCCGCCAACCCACCCATCGTCCGCAACGGACTCCTCAAAGTCCCCAACGGCCCCGGCCTCGGCCTCCAACTATCAGAAGACTTCCTCCACAAAAACCTCACAGCCGGCGAACCCTACTGGACCTAGCGATGAAAATCCTTCGCTGGTTTACAGAATTACATCCTCGTAAAACCAGTCGCAATCAAAAAGGACGTCCATCCTCGTCCCGCTTGTCAACTCGCAGCCGGATTACCTGCATCAAAAGGATTTAGGGCGCTGGGGGCACAACGACATCTCCTCCTTTGCACGTGACAATCCATCCTTGAGCAATTTTTTGCACTGTGCCAGTGTAAATATTTGCTGAATTTAGCGGCGAAACTTAGACAACCACATGAGTATTGTCCTGCATCTTTTTGTCTCAAGGCACGATAGCACCAGGACCTTTAATTTAATCATGGAGATGACCCAATGAGACGAACCATTTTTCAGCGTTTAATTGTGTGTTCTGCTTTGACAGCTTTTACAGTTGCTGCACATGCCGCTACCATTACCGGTTTCTTTTCAGCCGGCGGGGGGACCGATTCTTTTACCTCCTCATCTATCACGTTCACACCCAACACTGCAGTCGTCGCTGGATCCATTGGCGGTACCTTCGCCTCGTATCTATCGGACGGCAATCCAATCACGTTTGCTTCGCTTCCCGGTGGCCTCCCTTATACGACCGGGATGAATACCGCTCCTTCGGGGCTGCCTCCGCTCTTCACGACCACTGGGGGTGGCGAAACCTTTGCTTTCCAATTGACCGACTATAACGCTGACTATGTAACGAATGGGACTAATGGGTGCACCAGTGGTGGCACCTGCCTCATCGTCACAGGAAATGGAAACTTTACAGGAACCGGTGCTGCGGCCTTCACAGCAAGCCCGGCCACCTTCCTGTTTACCTCTCAATACGCCCCCGGAGCGCCGGTGGGTACATCCATCACGACGTTCTCTGCGTCCACTTCAGCTGTAGGTGTCACTCCTGAGCCAGCTTCCCTCGCGCTCTTCGGTACCGGCTTGCTCGGAATCGTTGGGATCGCGCGTCGCAAACTCAACGTCTAGCGTAGTTCGTATACAAAGACGGGAGCCGCGCTTGGCTCCCGTTTTCTGTGAACGACTTCGGCTACCACTGGAGCAGCACCAATTCCGAGCAAAAAGCCGGGCCCATCGCGCCCATCATGCTGTAACAACCGGGACTTCCCGGACGGTTAAGCAGAAAGTCCTGCATAACCGTAAGAACAGAAGCGGACGATAAATTCCCGTGCTTACGAAGGCTATTGTAAGAAGCGGCCAAAGCGTGCGGAGGTAGGCCAAGGCAGCTCTCCATCGCTTTGAGAACCTTGGGTCCTCCACTGTGGAGGATGAAACTGCAAATATGTCCCATACTCAAGTCGTGTTCCGCAAGGAACCCCTCCACTGTGCTGCGAAGGTTCGCTTTGACAAACTCAGGAACATCAGCGGATAGGACAATGTTGAAGCCGCTATGATCAATGCTCCATCCCATCATGTATTCCGTGTCTGGATAAATCGTGGACCGGGTGGCGAGAACGCGCGGGCAAGGACGCTCGACACTCGTGGGTCTTTGGGCAATTGGCGTCTCTTCTCCCGCGAGAACGACCGCTGCGGCGCCGTCTCCAAACAGTCCGCAGGCAACGATGTTGGCCATCGAATTGTCATCTTTCTGCCAGGTCAGGGAACAGAGTTCCACCGAGAGCAGAAGTGCGTACTGCTTGGGGTAGGCGCGGACGTAGTCGGTCGCGCGCCCAATTCCCGCGGCTCCGGCAACGCAGCCAAGTCCAAACATCGGAATGCGCTTGACATCCTTGCGGAACCCCATCCGATTAGCCAGCCGAGCATCGATGCTTGGGCACGCAATACCCGTCACAGAAGTAAAGAAGATCGCGGAGATATCCGAAGGGGAGAGTCCGGCGTGATCGAGCGCTTTCTGAATGGCCTCTCGGCCCAGTTCAAGAGTCTCCTCTAATCCACAGGTCATTGTGCTGACCGAAACCGGAAAGCGTTCCCAGGTGTCCAGTGGGAACATAACGTGGCGAAAATCCACGCCACAATTGGAATGCAGGCGGTCCATCACGCCCGGAATCTCCAATTTGTCCCGCATGTTCCCTTAAGAGCTTCAGTTATAACTTCTTGTGGGTAGCGATGGGCAGGAAATGCCGTGCCGACGGATGCGATGCGCATGGTTGAGCGACCTCCTTGGGGAGCAATAGCGTGTAGGGATAACCCCTAACCGTCAAGAAGGCAGGATTTAAGCGGAGAGTCTTGAACAAACCTCAGGGGACTGGAGTAGTGACTCCAGCGCAACGTTCAAGCCGCTTCGGTGAGGAGTCCAGTATAAAGGAACGATCTTGTCTGTTGCGGCGCGTTGTGTAAAAGAAGTGTCACAGCTACAACGGCTTCGCCCTCTCTTGCATCCTCATTGTTCAGTTTTCATCGCATGAGTGGGCCATCACGCAAAGCGCGATCCGCTCTCCTCACCGAGCCCCCAACTCACGTCATCTCGACCGAAGGCGGCGTACTTTGCCGCCGGAGTGGAGACCCCTGTATTTCGCTTTTGCTGTTGCCGTTGCTTCTGCCTGCAGGTGGGAGCATGGGCCTTTAGACGTTTATGAAAACCCACGTTTTGCCGGGTGCCCCATTCATGCAGTTTCATCGCATGAGTGGACCATCGCGCAAAGCGCGATCCGCTCCCTCACCCAGCCCCCAGCTTCCGTCATCCTGGAGCGGAGCAGAATCACGGCACCATCGTGATCTGCGCAGTCGAAGGACCCCGAAGAACCCGGTATCACCGAAACCGTTCAACCCTTTCAGCCACGAAGCAACGCCCCGACGGTCATCCATGGGCCACCAACCCCACCCCGAAGGGCCCGACTTCAGTCGGGGCCTGAAAAATGCCATCGCGAAGCGATCACCGCTCTGCCGAAGGCCGGAGTGGAGGCGAAGCCGGAACGACTGATTTGCTTTTTCATTTCCATCGCCACCAAAATCACATGTCAAGCCCCAAAAACCATAACCCCATAAAACGAAGCCAAATATACCTGG
>CAWCPB010000015.1:0-88533 GCA_963797415.1 uncultured Acidobacteriaceae bacterium | reverse complement strand
GTCCAACAGGGGTGAGGCACTGGTAAAAACTCCAGGATGACGCTGGGGTGGTGCGCTGGTAGTCTAAGAGTCGAAGTATAAAGGTTTGATTTGTTAGCCGGCAGGCGTGCTCGCCGACGGCTAACGTATTGGGGGTCGCACGTGGTGAAGGAAAGCGTATTGGCGGGAGTTTTGGCGTTCATGATGCTGGGGAATGATCCCCAGCAGGGGATTCCCGATGCTCCTAAGCCGCAGGCTCTACCCTCGGCGGGAAGCATTGCGCCGGGTTCGGGTACGACGCCGACCACGAATGGAGATGCTCCGCCGGAGACTGGACCGGGGAGCGCTTTGCCGTCTTCTCCGGCTGCGGCGGCGCCTAAGGATGAGGGTCAGGAGCAGCCTCCGGAGGAGGGAGTGCCGGCCTTTACGCTGCGTGCGAGAACGAATTTTGTGCAGGTGCCGTTTACGGTGAAGGACTCCAAGGGAGTGCTGATGCCGGGGCTGGCGCTGGCGCGATATTCAGGTGTATGAGAACGGCTACCGGCAGCACATTGCGGTGTTTACGGTCGATCCGTTTCCGCTCTCGGTGGCGCTGGTGATCGACCAGAGCCTGCCGTTCCAGACGATGACGAAGGTGAACAACGCATTGGGCGCGATGCAGGGCGCGTTTACGCCTTATGACGAGGTGGCGGTCTTTACGTACAACAACGGGCCGAAGTTGCAGACGACGTTTACGGCTGCGCAGAGCGCCCGGCTGACGCGCGGTGCTGGAACAGTCGAAGGCTCCGGGACGCGATGGCCTGCTGCCCGGTACCAGAGCGGACCTCTGTCGAACAACATCAATGTGAATAACGGCGCGCTGTCGCTATATCGATCCGAATACGAATTCGAGCCACGGAACGCAGCCCTTCAATCAGCAGAATGCTCCGAAGGAAGTGCATACGCTGAATGATGCGATTCTGGCGGCGGAGCGGCGCTGTCGAAGACCGCCCCGGGGCGGCGGCGGATTATCTATGTGATCAGCGACGGCAAGGAGTATGGCAGCAAGGCGAAGTTCGAGCGATGTGATGAAGTATCTGCAGACGAACCAGATTTCAGTGTGGGCACGCTGGTGGGCGATTCGTCGGTTCCCGGGATGGGCTTCGTGGACCGGATGCATCTGCCGCTGATGATGCGGGACAATATACTGCCGCCGTACTGCGAGGCGACCGGCGGACAGGCGAAACGGCGTTCCGGACACGCGGCGATCGAGACGAGCTTCGCCGAAGATCACCGAAGAAGTACGGACGATGTACACGGTCGGCTACTACTCGCATGAGCCGTTTCTCGATGGCGAAGTACCGGACGCTCGAGGTCCGGGTCCTGAATCACGGCGCGAAGCTGACGGTCATTGCCAAGCCGGGCTACTATCCGATGGCGAGCGACGACGCCGCCCATCGCAGGCCAAGCCGCAGTAGGTCGGGCGGGCATGACAGTCTGAGACGGATATCTGAACGATGAATTTGCTGCTGCAGGGAAATGCGCTGCTGGCGCTGGCGGCGGCGGTGTTGTGGGGCGGCGGCGACTTCTCCGGTGGCATGGGGGTGAAGTCCGCCGGCGGCACGCATGGGGGCGGCGCTGCGCGTGGTGCTGATGAGCCATGCGGCGAGCTTTAGTGTGCTGGTGGCGAGTTGCGCTGCTGCGGGGAGATGCGTTTCCGCATGGAGCGCTGCTGGCGTGGGGGATTGGCGCGGGCGTGGCGGGCGGACTTTCGCTGACGTGCTTTTATGTTGCGCTGGCGCGAGGAGCGATGGGGGCTTCGGCGGCGCTGAGCGGGCTGCTGGCGGCGGCGATTCCGGCGGCGGTGTCGATGAGCCGGGAGGGTTCGCCGGGGATGCTGCGGATGGTGGGATTTCGTGGTGGCGGGGAGTGGCGATCTGGGTGATCGCGGCGGGACCGAATCGCGGAGGCGGTGAAGCGCCGAGTCGGAGACGATTTGGCTGGCGGTGGCTGGCCGGGGTGGGCTTTGGGATCTATTTTGTGGCGCTGAAGTTTGCGGGAGCCGGCGGGGTGGTCTGGCCGATGGCTACGGCGAGGATCGGCAGTCTGACGTGTGTGCTCGCTGATTCTGCTGGCGGCTGGCGTTGCGGGAGGAAGGCACGAGGGTGCGGATTACGCGGGAGGCGGTGGTGTGGGCGCTGGCGACGGCGCTGCTGGATACGTCGGGCAACCTGCTGTTTATTGCGGCGACTCGGGCGGGGCGGCTGGATGTGGCGGCGGTGCTGGCGTCGCTCTATCCGGCTTCGACGATTCTGCTGGCGGCGTGGATGCTGCATGAACGGCCCACGCGGCGGCAGGGGTGGGAATGGCGCTGGCGGCGGCTGCGGTGGTGATGATTACGGTGTAGTATGAGCTTTGAGCGGTGAGCTTTGAGGGTGGCTAGAGCTTGATGTCGCTGGGGTTCATGGTGGGGGCGGGGTATTTGAGCTTGAGGGACTGCATGGCTTCGACCAGGATGTTGGAGATGGCGACGTTGCGGTACCACTTGTGGTCGGCGGGGATGACGAACCAGGGGGCGTGTTTGTGGCTGGTGGTGGAGAGGATGCGGTTGTAGGCGTCTTCGTAGGCGGGCCAGAATTTGCGCTCGTGGAAGTCGGCTTCGGAGAGCTTCCAGTGCTTGTCGGGGGTGTCGATACGGGCCTGGAGGCGCCTGGTCTGCTCTTCGTGGGAGATGTGCAGGAAGAATTTGAGGATGACGACGTCGTTGTCGGCGAGCATAGCTCTCGAACCCGTTGATGTCTTCGAGGCGGTTGCATGACTTCGTTGGAGATGAGCTTGTGGACGCGGGGAGAGAGGACGTCCTCGTAGTGGGAGCGGTTGAAGATGCCGATCATGCCGCGGGGAGGGACGGCGTTGTGGGCGCGCCAGAGGAAGTCGTGGCGGGCTTCGAGGGGTGTGGGGACTTTGAAGGAGGTGACGTCGCAGCCCTGGGGGTTGATGCCGGAGAAGATGTGGCGGATGGTGCCGTCCTTGCCGGCGGTGTCCATGCCCTGGAGGACGATGAGGATGGACTTTTTCTGGCTGGCGTAGAGGACGTCCTGGAGGGTGTCGAGGTGCGCCGCGGTGCTTGACGAGGACGGCGGCGGCGGACTCTTCGGACTTGAAGCTGCCGGTGTCGCCGGTGGCAAGCTGCGTGAGCTTGACCCTCGTGTGAGGCTTGACGAGGTAAGGCGATTTGAGCTTCATCTGGAAGAGGTGCAAGCAGAGCTGGGACTCAGGATGGTTTAGCAGCGGGCGTGAAGCCATCACGCTGGTGAAGCGGGCTACTTGTTGACGGTCTCTTCCGGCTTCGGGGTGACCGTGTGAGCGGTCTCGCCGGGCTTGTTGACTTCGTCGGTTACGCCCTTCATGCCGTCTTTGAAGCTGCGAAGACCTTCGCCGAGGCCTTTGCCGAGCTCGGGAAGCTTTTTGCCTCCGAAGAGAAAGATAACGATGACCGCGAGGATGATGAGATGCCAAGGTTGAAATAGTTCGCCCATAGTAATTCTCCCTGCAGCCCAGGCAAATGGTGTGCCGTGAGGTGCCACCTATTGTCGCATAATCCGGGCCTGCTGATAGATACGATGGCCGGGAGTGAGCAGATGTGGGCCGGACGTTATATCTTGGATAGATGGTGCGAATGACGGTGATGGGGTTGCGAAAAGGAAGAGAGATGGGAATTGAGCCTGGACGAAGGTAAAGACATTTCTGGTATTGACAGGCATAGTGATGGGCCTGACAGCAGGCTGGAATGAGCGCACAGATACGCCGACGCCGATACCGACGCAGAGCAAGCTGGGGCCGGCCGCGCCAGTGACCTACGATAACCGCTACGAGATCTATGGCGGCCTGAACTTCATGAACTTTCATGGCCGGACAGAATCTGCCGAAGCGGATGAACATGGGCGGCGGCGGAGTTTCTGGGGACGTACTGGCTGACCAAGAAGATCGGGCTGGCGGCGGACTATCGCGGAGAGGCGGGCACGACGCCAGTGAATCCGAACATCTACCTCGTAACCGGCCGGTGGTGTACATGAACATGGTGCTGTTCGGCGCGCAGTATCGCGGACCGAAGAACCAGTATGCCGCGGTGAACTATCACGCGTACGCCGGCGTCGTATGGCGTCTTCAACGGTGGAACGAATGGCGCAGCCGCCGCAGCTTGTCGGACTGTATACGAACCGACTGGGCTCCGATTGTTGCGCTGGGCGGCAGCGTGACATCAACCGGTCGAAGAACTGGGCGATCCGGTTGTCGCCGGACCTGATTCTGGAGCACTTCGGGACATGAGACTCGGGAGTTTTTTGCGATCTCGGGAGGCGTGGTCTACCGGTTCGGGAAGAAGTAAAAGCAAAGGCCGACAACGGATTGCACGGATAAACACGGATTTAAAAGCAGATACAACGGATTCAAAGACAAAACGGATTAGAACGAGGTAGCGAAGCCTTGTCTCTAATCCGCTTTTTTGTCTTTGCCTATCCGTTTTTTTTGTTTGAAATCCGTGTTTATCCGTGCAATCCCGCGGTCGGCCTTTTGATTGTCTTTACCAGGTGGAGCCGGATTGGAGGAACTCGGGGGAGACGGGGTTCTCGTAGACGGAGTAGTCGCGGGTGACGACGGTGAGGCCGCCGGGGGAGACGAAGTAGTTCTTGCGGTCTTCGTTGGTGTCGTAGCCGATGACGGTGCCGTCAGGGATGTGTACGTCGCGATCGATGATGGCGTGGCGGATGCGGGAGTGGCGGCCGATATTGACGTGGGAGAAGATGATGCTGGAGTCGACGTCGGCGTAGGAGTTGACGCGGACGTCGTGGGAGACGACGGAGTTGCGGATGACGGCACCGGAGACGATGGAGCCGGAGGCCAGGATGGAGTTGATGGCCATGCCGGTTCGTCCGGGCTCGCCGAAGACGAACTTGACGGGCGGGTACTGGTAAGGACGGGTGCGCATGGGCCAGTACTTGTCGTAGAGGTTGAAGGTGGGGGAGACGCCGGCGACGTCCATGTTGGCTTCGTAGTAGGCCTCGAGGGTACCTACATCGCGCCAGTAGAGCGCCTTCTGCTTGTTCTCGTCGACGAAGTTGTAGGCCATCATTTTGAATCGGCCCAGGAGCTTGGGCAGGATGTCGTGGCCGAAGTCGTGCTTGGAGTTGGGATCTTCGGCGTCCTTGATGAGTTCGGGGAGGAGGACGTCGGTGTTGAAGAGATAGATTCCCATGGAGACGTCGACCATGTCGGGATTGAAGGGCGAACGGATGCTGGTCTCTTTGGGCTTCTCGACGAAGCCGGTGACCTCGCCGCTGCGGGCGACCTCGACGACTCCGAAGGCGGATACCTGCTCGGGGGAGATCGGGAGCGTGGCGATGGTGACGTCGGCTCCTGTCTCGTTATGCTGCTCGAGCATGAGGGCGTAGTTCATCTTGTAGATGTGGTCGCCGGAGAGGATGAGGACGTGCTTGGGCTCCTCGGAGCCGATGGAGTAGATGTTCTGGTAGACGGCGTCGGCGGTGCCGGTGTACCAGTTTTTGCTGACGCGCTGCATGGGGGGAGGATCTCAAAGAACTCGCCGAGTTCGTTGGCGACGACCGGACCCCAGCCCTCGCGGATGTGGCGGTTGAGGGAGAGCGCCTTGTACTGGGTGAGGATGTAGACGTGACGAAGGTCGGAGTTGATGCAGTTCGACAGGGTGATGTCGATGATGCGGTATTGACCTGCAAATGGGACGGCGGGCTTGGCTCGATCGCGAGTCAGGGGAAAAAGCCGCTCGCCCGCGCCACCGGCGAGCAGGACTCCAAGCGTATCTCTCATCATGACGAAGACCTCTAACCGACAGACAGTAAGATACATGATCGGGAGCGGCAAAAGAGCGGCTGATCCCGAGAGGAGAGCGAGTCTATCACGGAGCGATGGCTGTTGTGTCCGCCTTGCGGGCGGACAGGAGAGACGGCCTGGCACACGAGCGCCATCCCCCGACGATTCGGCGGAGAACTATTCTTCGGCTGCGATTTCGCTGGAGGAATCCGATGACTCTTCCGGAAGACTGATGCGCAAAGATTTCAAGAAGGTCAGGTCCTGCTGAGTGAAGGGTCCGCCGTTTTCGGACTGGACGGGAGTTTCAGACTCCTCTGTCTCGTCTGCTACCTCGTTAAGGCCGATCGTAGCTTCGAGCATGAGCAGGACGTCGAAGCCTTGCTCACGAATGTTTTTGACGACACCAGCGATGTCTTCGGACTCCGAAACGGTTTCGTGGATCGCTTCGCCAAGTTTCTGAATGAGGTTTTTGACCTTCTGATTCAATGCCACCTCCGAGTTGCCCTATGTGTGCAATCAAACCGCGCATCGGGTATTCCCGATCCAATGAGACGGAGGGAACGGCATTGCGGGCACTGCGACCTTGCTTGGATTTCAGAATACGCTCAGTCAGCACGGATTCGCAATGGAATTGGCAAGCACATACTTGGGTTCCCCTGGCAGCCGTTTTTCCGTCCTGCTGACTGAGGTTTGTCAAAGCCGTTAAGCGACGGTGTGGTGATCAGCCCAAGCCACTTCGAGCCGGTGTGCAAGTTCTTGCACCGGCCGGGCGCGACCGGGTGTCCAGACGATGATGCCAATGGCGGCGGCGCATACTCCGGCAATCATCCAGAGAAAATTTTTCATGTGTAATCCCCCATTCGTACTGTCAATGGTTGTTGGATGCAGGAGAGGGAGATTGCGTTCCGGGTCTGGACGGAGTTTTGAACGGACTTTCGCATGGCAGGCGGGAGCGACTACACTTTGGGTATGGATTCGGTGCGATTCGGTCGGGTGCTGGGGATTGGGACGCGGCTGGCGGCCAAGACACTGGTAGAGGCGGTGGATGCGGCGATGGCGCCGAACCCTGCGGCGAAGGCTGGGACGCAGGGGGCAACTCCCACCCGGGCTGAGGCGGCTGGGACGCAGGCCGCGCAGCAGGTTCGACAGACGGCTTCGCAGGTAAAGCGGACGGGGGCGGGGTTGAAGGAGGGTGGCAGGCGGTTCGGCGAGGCGGTGTGGGAGCCGTTTGTGAGGCTGTCGGGAGTGCTGTGGCTGGAGTTGACCGGGGTGTTCTTTGGGATCTTCGCTCTATTCGCAGGGACGGCGATGTGGAAGCAGCGGGGGAGCCTTCATGCGGCGTCGACGAACCATGATGCGTATGTGCATTTTCTGCTGCTGGGCGGGATGACGCTGGTGTTTGGATATTTCTTTATCAGCAGCTTTGTGAGGGCTCATTTGCGCGGTAAAAAGCGACCACGCCGGGATGCGAAATAGAGCGAAAGCGTGACCGATAAGCGGGCGGCGGCGGCGAATTCCAGATGGCCCGATGCTATCGTTGAGAATTGCGGATTGATGTTGGAATTGACCTTAAATAAAGGATATACGCATGGTTGAGACGGTTGCGCTGCGGAAGACTGCACTGAACGCTGTCCATCGGGCCGCGAAGGCGAAGATGGTGGACTTTGGCGGCTGGGATATGCCGGTGGACTGCTGCGGGCTGGTAGCCGAGCATATGGCAGTGCGGACGGGCGTTGGGGTCTTCGACGTGTCGCATATGGGGGATATTCAACTGCGCGGGCCGGGGTCGCTGGCGGCGGTGCAACATCTTTGCATGAACGATGCGAGCAAGCTGGCGGTGGGGCAGGCGCAGTACTCGGCGATGCTTTATCCGAATGGCACGTTTGTGGATGACGTGGTGGTGCATAAGCTCTCGGAGAATGACTACCTGATTGTGATCAATGCGGGGACTCGGGAGAAGGATGTGCAGTGGGTGCGGCAGCAGATAGGGCATATGCCGAGTGTGCATGTGAACGATTTTTCAGGACTACTACACGCAGTTGGCGATCCAGGGACCGAGGGCGGCGGAAGTTTTGCAGAAGCTGACTCAGGTGGATTTGAGCGGGATTAAGAATTACTGGTTTACGTGGGGACAGGTTTGCGGACTGCACAATGTGATGATCGCTCGGACCGGGTACACGGGTGAGGATGGGTTTGAGATTTACATTCCTTCTGATGAGGCGACCAGCGCGCGGGTTTGGGGTGAGGTGCTGGCGGCGGGGGAAGAGTTTGGGATTTTGGCTTGCGGGCTTGGAGCGCGGAATACGCTGCGGCTGGAGGCTTCGATGGCGCTGTATGGGCATGAGATTTCGGACACGATCAATGTCTTCGAAGCCGGGCTGGGGCGGTACGCGAAGCTCGATAAAGGCGATTTTGTTGGGCGCGATGCGCTGATGGAGATTCAGGCTGCAGGTGGGCCGAAGCGGAAGCTGGTTGGGCTGGAGATGATCGAGCGCGGGATCGGGCGGGATGGGTATCCGGTGTTTTCGCTGGATGGCGCGAAGCTGGGAGAGATTACGAGCGGGTCGCCGGCGCCGTTTTTGAAGAAGAATATTGCCATGGCTTATGTGCCGGTGGAGTATACGGCGCTGGATACGGAAATGGCGGTCGAGATTCGTGGGCAGATGGTGAAGGCGCGAGTGGTGGCTATGCCGTTCTACAAGCGCGTGAAGAAGACTTCTTAGCTGCGGCGGTTTGGGCTGGCTGCAAACAACTACAATTAAACGCAAACGAACGATTCGGAGAGAACTGACCTATGTCTTATCCAACTGGATATCGCTATACGAAGGAACATGAGTGGATTGATGTCGACGGAGCGTACGGCAGCGTCGGCATTACGGACTATGCGCAGAACTCGCTGGGGGACATTGTGTTTGTGGACCTGCCGAAGGTTGGCGACCCGGTTGAGGCGGGAAAGATCTTTGGGTCGGTGGAGTCGGTGAAGGCGGTTTCGGATTTGTTTTCGCCGGTGTCGGGTACGGTGACGGCGGTGAATGAGGAGTTGAAGGACGCTCCGGAGAAGATCAACGCGGACGCCAACAAGACCTGGATGTTGAAGGTGAGCCTGAGCGACGCGAGCACAGGTGAATGCGCTGCTGACGGCGGCGGAGTACGAAAAATTTATCAGCGAAGAGACCGGACACTAGACGATGCGCTATTTGCCGAAGTCCCCGGTGGACCGGGAGGAGATGCTCGCGGAGATAGGCGTGGCGTCGATCGACGATCTGTTTACTACGATTCCTGCGGAGTACCAGCTGAAGCGGGATTTGAAGGTTCCGCGGCAGCATGGCGAGTCCGAGATTATCGACCGCTTTCGCGCGTGGGCGGAGAGCAATGCTACGGGCTACTCGAGCTTTCTGGGGGCGGGGGTTTATCGGCACTATAAGCCGGTGATTATTGACTCGCTGGTGCAGCGCGGCGAGTTTTTGACCAGCTATACGCCTTATCAGCCGGAGATTGCGCAGGGCACGCTGCAGGCGATGTTTGAGTTTCAGACGATGATCTGCGAGCTGACGGGCATGGAGATTGCCAACGCTTCGATGTATGACGGGTCTACGGGCGCGGCTGAGGCGATCATGATGGCGGTGCGGGTGACGGGGCGCGATGGCGCGGTGATTGCGCGGACGGTGCATCCGGAGTATCGCGAGGTGATTGCGACGTATGCGCAGCACCAGGAGATTCCGCTGGCCGAGGTTGGCTATGCGGCGAATGGGCGCGTGGATCTGGCTGCGCTGGATGCGGCGATTACGAAGGATACGGCTTGTGTGCTGATTCAGTCGCCGAACTTCTTTGGGACGATTGAGGATGTTGCGGCGATTGCGGAGATTGCGCATGCGAAGGGCGCTCTGCTGATTGTTTCGATTGCGGAGGCGGTTTCGCTGGGGATCGTGAAGGCTCCGGCTGAGGCGGATATTGTGTCGATGGAGGCGCAGTCGTTTGGGGTTTCGATTGGGTATGGCGGGCCTTACTGCGGCGTGATTGCGTGCAAGGAGAAGTTTTTGCGGCAGATGCCGGGGCGGCTGATTGGCGAGACGAAGGATGTGAATGGCAAGCGTGGGTTTGTGCTGACGCTGTCTACGCGGGAGCAGCATATTCGACGGGAGAAGGCGACCTCGAATATCTGTACGAATCAGGCGCTGGTTGCGTTGATGACGACGATCTTTTTGACGGTGTATGGCAAGCAGGGCATGAAGGAGTTGGGTGAGCAGAATCTGGCGAAGGCTCATTATGCTCAGAGTGCGCTGGCGAAGGCTGCGGGGGCGAAGGTGCTGTTTGAGGGTGCTCCGCGGTTTCATGAATTTGTGCTGGAGTTGCCGAAGACTGCTGAGGCTGTGAATGCTGCGCTGCTTGGCGAGAAGATTATTGGCGGGCTGCCGCTGGCGAAGTGGTATCCGGAGCTGGGGCCGAATGCGAGTTTGTGGTGCGCTACGGAACTGACGACGAAGGTGCAGATCGATGCGGCGGCTAAGGCGCTGGCGAAGGCTTAGCGATGGATATTACGGCGGTACTCGGGCAGGAGCTGGTGGCGGTGGAGTTTGTGCAGGACTTTCTGCAGCTTCGCTTTGAAGGGCCGCTGTTTACTTTTATGCGTGGCCACATGTTTTGTTGAGTGATTTTTCTGTTGCTTATGGTGAGCCGGAGTATCGGAATGCTTTGTGTGCGCAGATTGGGCAGTCGGTTGCCGATGCATCGCTTGAAGAAGGCGATCGGTTGACGATTGAGTTGGAGAGCGGGACTGTGATCGGGCTCTCGTTGCGAGAAGAAGATATTGATGGGCCGGAGTCCGGGAGTTATTCGGAGACGGGTAGTGCGATGGATGCGCAGGAGTTTTAGCGTTGTGGCTCTTCAGAAGAGAGCATACCCGAGGGGCTAAAGCCCCGAGACATGGGCGACAGAGAGGCCCAAGGCTGAAGCCTTGGGTTACCTATAAGCAAGTCAACAGCAACGACAAATACAGGGGTCCTTCGCTACGCTCAGGATGACGGCGTAAGACGATAAGATCAAAAATTTGTGGCAGTGAGGAATCGATGGCTGAGACGAAGTTTGTGGGTACACCGAAGAAGGTAACGACGCACGTCAACCAGAACGAAGATTTGATCTTTGAGAAGTCTTCGCCGGGTAAGAAGGCTTATCGGCTGGCGGAGCTGGATGTGCCGGCGATTGATGCCGCTTCCCTGCTGGGCGATTCGGTGCGTACGGACCTGGGTGTGATGCCGGAGTTGAGTGAGATTGAGATTATTCGCCACTTCACGCGGCTTTCGACGTGGAACTATGCGATTGATCTGGGGATGTATCCGCTGGGCAGTTGCACGATGAAGTACAACCCGCGGGTGAATGAGTTTGTGGCGCGGCTGGAGGGGATTGCGGAGGCGCATCCTTATCAGCCGGAGTCGCTGTCGCAGGGCTGCCTGGGGATTATGAAGACGCTGTCGGATGCGTTGATTGAGATTACGGGCATGGATGCGATTACGCTGCAGCCGGCGGCGGGTGCGCATGGGGAGTTTACGGGCATTCTGCTGGTGCGGGCTTATCACGAGAGCAAGGGCAATGCGCGGAAGAAGATTCTGATTCCGGACTCGGCGCATGGGACGAATCCTGCTACGGCTGCGGTGGTGGGGTATGAGGTTGCGAACCTGAAGTCGAATGCGCAGGGGATGGTGGATATCGCTGAGCTGGAGCGGATGGTGGATGAAGATACCGCTGCGCTGATGCTGACGAATCCTTCGACGATTGGAGTGTTCGAGAGCGAGATTCACAAGATTGCGGACATTCTGCATGCGAAGGGCGCGCTGCTGTACATGGACGGCGCGAATATGAATGCGCTGGTGGGCAAGACGCGGCCGGGTGATTTTGGCGTGGACGTGATGCATTTGAATCTGCATAAGACGTTCTCTACTCCGCATGGCGGGGGTGGGCCGGGGTCGGGGCCGGTGGCTTGCAAGAAGATTCTGGAGCCGTTTCTTCCTACGCCAGTCGTCGTTACAAGAGCAGATGGCACGCTGGGGCTTGAGTACAACCGGCCGCAGACTGTGGGCCGGGTGCGGATGTTCTATGGGAACTTCGGGATGTTTGTGCGGGCGCTGGCTTACATTCTGGCGAATGGGCCGGACGGGCTGCGACAGACGACCGAGGATGCGGTGCTGAATGCTAACTACATTCGCGCGAAGCTGGAGGGGACTTTCGAGCTGCCGTATACGACTCCCACGCTGCATGAGGTGGTGTTCAGCGACCGGCTGCAGGCGAAGAATGGCGTGAAGACGGGCGATATGGGCAAGCGGCTGATCGACTACGGGTTTCATGCGTATACGGTGAGCTTCCCGATGATCGTCTCGGGCGCGATGATGATTGAGCCGACGGAGAGCGAGAGCCGCGAGGAGCTGGACCTGCTGATCGATGCGCTGAAGCAGATTGCGCGGGAGGCGGCGGAGAATCCGGAGCTGGTGCAGACGGCTCCGCATACGACGCGGATACAGCGGCTGGATGAGACGACGGCGGCGAGGAAGCCGGTGCTGCGGTGGAAGGCTCCGGTGGCCGCGGAGCAGGTGGTGGTGGATTCTGCTGCGAAGGAGTGGTAGGGGTGTCGATCTTTTATGACCGGCAGGAGGAGTTGGAGAAGTATGAGTTCATGATGGGTGAGGCTCGGGGGCGGCTGGCGGTGACGCTGGATGCGCTGACCGATGCGCTGATCCTGGTGGGACAGCATGGGGTTTACTGCTCGAGCGCGCGGAACCCTGCGGTTCCGGCGCTCGATCTGCAGGCGGTGACGGCGCAGATTGCCGGGGCGAAGGAGTTGGTGGCTTCGGTGATGGAGAAGCTGCGGCTGGAGAAGGAAGGCGCGGAGTAACTACTCGGCGGTGACGGGAACGTACTCGTCGGATTTTTCCCAGCGGATGTGAAGCTCGGTGGATTTGCCGTGGGTGTTTTCAAAGGAGATGGACATGACCTCCTGGGGCGAGGACATGGGCTTGCTCATCATGGGAGTGCGGCCGAGGTCCTGGTCCTGATGGTACTCGGTGCCCCACTGGCCGGTCTGCTTGTTGATGATGAGTTGCCATTGGGTTGCGCTGGGGACGGTGTAGATGGTGTAGGTTCCGGCGGGAACGGTGAGGGTGCCGATCTTGAGGTTGGTGGGGGTGACGAGGGTAGTGGCGGCGTTGGCTCCGGTGCGCCACCAAGTGCCGTAGGGGATGAAATCAGCGGTGCCCAGGTGGCGGCCACGGAGGGAGGGGGCGTTGTACTGGATGGAGATGGCCTTGCCGCCCAGGGTGACGTTAGCGGTGGCGGGCGGGCTGGGCATGGGCGCGGTGGCGGACTGCCCACCCAGGGCAAAGGTGGTTGTGGCGATGACGAGGCTGCAGGCGAGAGTTGCTATGCGACGAAACGGCATGCTGGGTTCTCTTTTCTGGCGGTATGAGGTCTATATGGCTACTGGTTTGATGCTGATTGAGAGAGGATGTGGCTGTCAACCTGCGGTGTGGATCACCGGGCATGTTAAGCTAGACGTGGGCACCCGTAGCTCAGCTGGATAGAGCGGCAGCCTCCGAAGCTGTAGGTCAGAAGTTCGAATCTTCTCGGGTGCACCATACAATTTCTGCAAAAGACTTTGGGCTTGCCCAGGAGCTATCCTTGCGAGATTTGCGTCTGAGGACACTGTGAATCAGATTGTGAAAGATGACGCACTCCAGAAGAGATTTTCGAATAGTTTTATTGAAGACAGGCCCGCATGGCTGCAGATAGAAGAGGAACTTCTCGGCGCGGGCATCAAACTTCCTCTCTTTCATCGTTGGGCGTGGGCTGAATGGAGTCGCAAAGGAAGATTACGCCTGCTCGCGGTTCGGGACGGTCACCAGCTCATCGGCGCTGCGGCCGTCCGGATAGACGCCAGCCGGGTGCTCCCGGGCCACAGATTCCTCCGCGTCTATCGATTTGGTGATGCGCAGCCCGAAACAAGTTGGGAGCCATTGATCGCTGCTCTGAAGAGCTATGCATTGGCCGATGCAGGTGTACTTCGACTCAGCATTGGGGTCTTCTCGCGCGAGCGCCGTGGTGAGATTGCGTCGCTGCTGGAAAGACATGGTTTTGAGAAGTTACCGCAACCTCACTCTTATCGCCACACACTTACGCTCGATCTTCGACCGAGCGAAGAAGAGGTTCTAGCCGGGCTGCACAAAACTGGGCGGAAGAATTTACGCGAAGCAGAGAAAGCGCAACTCTGCGTCGTGCCTCTGACGCAATCTATCTACGCCGATCGCATTGGTGCGCTTCAACACGAAGCGATGAGTCGCACCGGTGGGAATGCTGAAAGTCTTGATGCTGGCGCGATTCTCGAACTCTCTCGCCTCTATCCTCATCTGTCTCGCGTCGTGGGCCTGTTTCTTTCCGAATCCGATCAGCAGCCCAATAGCCTTGTCGGTTTTGCATGGGGCTGCATGCATGGAGATCATGCGGAGTATCGGGCAGCAGGTACGATGCGGCTGCCGAATCGAAACATAGCCATCTCCTATCCTCTACTCTGGGAACTCATCGTGTGGGCCAAGCGTGAAGGAGCCGTCTGGTTCGATCTTGGTGGCGTTACCTTGAGCGATTCTGCTGACGATCCTCTCAGCGGCATCTCGAACTTTAAACGGTACTTCAGCCGCAACGTGGAAGAGGTGGGAGAGGAATGGATACTCGAACCGCATCCGGCGCGGATCCGGCTCGCAACGCTATTGGTCCGTATAGCGCGAAACATATCAAGCTGGCAAGGGTTTAGAAAGCAGCAGGAGAACCCGCATGCCGAATGACCTAGTAAGCGTAATCGTTCCTACCCATAACCGCGCCTATTGCATCTGCAAGTCGTTGGACAGCGTAGTGGCTCAGACGCATGCGAACTGGGAGATCTTGGTTGTTGATGACGGATCCACTGATGAGACCCGCCAGCTCATCGCGGACACCTACGGCCACGATCAGCGTATCCGCTACCTCTATCAGCCCAATGCAGGAGTCTCGCACGCACGTAATACCGGCATTGCTCAATCGCGAGGTGATTTCGTAGCCTTTCTCGATTCCGACGACCTATGGAAGCCCTGGAAGCTTGCCGTGCAATTATCGTGCCTTTCGCACAAGCCCGAGATTGGCATGATCTGGACCGATATGGAGGCAGTCGATCCTGAAGGCTCTATTATCGACCAACGTCACCTGACGACGATGTACACCACCTACCGCTCTTTTGAGATGGATGAGATCTTCGAAACCTCGGTTCGCCTTGGAGACATTATCCGGACCGCCCCGGAACCCGAAGCGCGGGTCTACTTCGGTGATATCTATCCGACCATGATCATGGGCAGTCTCGTCCACACCTCGACAGTGCTTATTCGGCGAGATCGCCTTGACACAGTAAAAGGTTTCAACGAAAGCCTTAAACTCTCGGGTGAGGATTACGACTTTCATCTTCGCACTTGCAAATGGGGCTCGGTCGCTCTCGTCGATCTCGCGTCAATCCAATATCAGAAAGGCCGTCCGGACCAGTTGTCCAACAACTCAATGGCGACTGCCCTCAACTTCCTCACAACCGTTCAGCGAGCAATCGTGGACGACGACACGACCCGGAGGTTCCCAGCCGATAGAGTGCGGCTTGTTCTCGCAAAGGCACACGGCTGGATTGCCGAGGAGTACTTCAAAGTGAATGATGGTCGATCCGTGCGAAATCATGCGATACAGAGTCTTCGCCGGAGACCTCTCCAGCCGCGACTCATTGCCCTACTGACCTCATCCTGTATACCGCAACTGGCTAGAAAAACGCTCATTCGTGGATATCGCTCGCTGAAGAGGTGATATTGAATGCCGTAGCAAGTGACTCCTCCTTGCGAAACAGCGTTCTCCAAGCTCGCCGTTGCATCCTTATCTGGATCTAGTCATTTTCAGGAGGATGCCTTGCGGGTAGCTGCTGCAAGCAATGCAATCCGAAGGCGGAAAGAAGCCCGACTTTCATGGTTGACACTGGCACGTAAAACATTGAAAGGTTGAATGTGGCCGGGCTGATTCACGCCAGAGTAGAACGAAAAGGCCGTACGATAACGCGCCGTACGAAGGGCCCGGAACGTATCTGTGGAAAAGGTGTCTGGAGTGCCGACAGGATAAGCGAGCGTCTCGGTTGAACCACCAAGTTCTCGATCCAAGATTGCCTTGGATGTCTCCAACTCCTCGACCTGACGTTCGTAAGGAAGCTTGCTTAGAATCTCGTGAGAATGGGTGTGAGAACCGAAACACATGCCGTCTCGCTGCATCTCACGTGCCTCGTCCCACGTCAAAAAGCAGCGATGCGTTTCGCCCGTCACTCGTTTCGACCCGCACGACTTGGCCAGCTCACTAATGAATAGCTCACTGTCAGTCGTCTTAGACGACTTGAACAGATCCAGTATTGACCTGATTGACCGGGCTCGATGTGGCCCAGTGATCGTGAGAGCCCTCGGCTCCGGATAAGACAAAAAAATGCGGCTCTTTTTAGAACGTTTAATGATGAAGGCGATCTGGTCCCACCAAGGCAGCAGTCCGGTGCCAACGAAGGCGGTAGGAAGAAAAAATGTTCCCGAAACCTGTTGCTTGCGCAAGGCGAAGAAAGCCTGCTCGTAGTTATCGAGGTACCCGTCATCGAAGGTGAGCAATACGGAGTTGCGCTCCGGGGTCGATCTGCCATGCACGATCTCAAGAGCCTGATCCAGCGTGACGATCGAAAATCGCCGTTTCAGCCATTCGACCTGCCAAGTCAGTTCTTCGGTAGTACAGGAGAAAAGTCCGGAATCATAAGGCGTCAGCCGCGCGTCGCCGATACGATGGTAATTCAGGATAATGAGCGAACTGGACCCTTGAAAGGTCTCGAGCAACCGCGTGGCGCCCGTCGAGGCGGAGAATCTTGCGAGAACATCTCTCTTAGTGGGTATGACGTACCTCCACGGTGGGTGTAATGCATGTGGGAACCTTCGCTACATCATCACTGATATGTGATTACCTCCAAGGTAGTCACACCGGTCTGAATAGAGAAAGACTCGTGATATTAAGATGCCCACGCCCAATCGAGTAACTCTATTCATAACACGGTTCTCATGGCAGCCACAATGCGATAAATTTCGTCACTTCACCCGCACGGACTCTGTATTGGATGCTGTTTCGCGAGGTGATCTGAGTCAAGGACCACCGAACACTCTCGTCGGCGGATCGTTTTTTCTGCGTGTAAAGTCTAAAACATGAACAGGCGTCATTTTCTCTCCCGGGTTGCTCAGACAGGACTTGCGTCAGCGTCTCCAGGGCGACAGTGGAACAAAGCCTTTGCAAGTGTTGCTACTGGGACAGCACGTGCTTCGCTCGCGCTTCCTTCTGCTGATCAGATTGCGTGGCAGGGGCTGGAGATGGGGATGTTCGTGCATTTTGCGCCGAACACCTGGCAGGATGTGGAGTCCGACAATTTATCGACTCCGCTGGGGGAGATTGATCCTAAGAACCTGAATACCGATCAGTGGACGGAGACTGCGGTGAGTCTGGGAGCGAAGTACATTGTCTTCGTGGCCAAGCATCAGGGTGGGTTCTGTATGTGGCAGACGGAGACGACTGATTATGGCATTCGGAATACTCCGTGGAAGGGCGGCAACGGCGATGTGTTGGCCGATGTGGCGGCTTCTTGCCGGAAATATGGGTTGAAGCTGGGTGCGTATGTTTGCCCTCGGGATGATCACTTTGGGGCGAAGACGGGTGGGATTTGTGCTACTCCGGATTTGCAGGCTAAGTACAACGCTATGTATCGGCAGCAGTTAATCGAGGTCTTCTCGCGTTATGGGAGTTTGGTGGAGGTCTGGTTTGATGGATCGACTGCGACTCCGGTGGGAGATCTGCTGGCGAAGTATCAGCCGCATGCGATGGTGTTTCAAGGACCGCAGGCTACGATTCGCTGGGTTGGGAATGAGGATGGTTTTGCTCCGAATCCCTGTTGGAACGGGATCGACAAGGCGGAAGCTAAGACGGGTACGGCAACTTCGTTGAACAGCGATCCGGATGGGGACGTCTGGCTGCCGAATGAGGTGGATGTTTCAATCCGGCGGCCTAACTGGTTCTGGAGCACGAAGAATGACGGCAAGGTGATGACGGAGGAGCAGTTGATGTCTGTGTATTACCGGTCGGTGGGGCGGGGGGCGCAGTTGTTGTTGAATATTCCGGCGAATCGGGATGGGTTGCTGCCGGATAAGGATTGTGCGGTGGCGAAGGCGTTTGGGTCTGAGGTGAAGCGACGGTTTGGGCGGGCTTTGGCGCAGACTGCTGGGGGCGGGAGTTCGGTTACTTTGCCGCTGGGGAAGCCGGTGAGGATCGATACGCTGGTTTTGCAGGAGGAGATTGCAACGGGGGAGAGGATTCGGGAGTACAGGATTGAGGGGCGAGCGGGTGGGGTTTGGCAGAAGCTTGGGGATGGGACTTCGATTGGGAACAAGCGCATCCAACCGGTGGATGCGGTGACGGTGGATGCGGTGCGGTTAGTTGTGGTGAAGAGTACGGCAACTCCGGTGATTAAGACGCTGGCTGTTTTCGATACGGGGGTTGCTCCGCCGGCGGATTGGAATGCCGCTCCGCAGATGTGGGCGGCGAACCTGGTGGGGCGGTGGAAGGACAATGCGTTTTCGATCGATCTGACGAAGAAGATCGATGCGGCGAAACAGTACCGGCTGCGGTTTGTTCCGAGAGGCGGCGCGGTGACCGGGTTGCGGGATGTGGTGCTCAAGCTGCATGGGGTGGCTGAGCCGAATCTGGTGAAGACTGTGAAGGGCAGGCCGGATGAGTTGATTCTGGACATCACCGGGGTTGCGGAGACGGTTGAGGTTTCGGGACAGGTGGTTGGAGCGGGCGCTGGCCAGATCCTTTTGCAGAAGCTTTGAGTTGTGGATACCCCACCCCCTATGTAGAGGGTATTTTGGAGCTAAGTTTATGTGGGTCAGTGGGTTAGACAGAATCGTTTGCTCTAAAATATTCATTCTAATAGGGTTGCGTCCAAAATATTGAGCCAGCGTCAGTTACGGGATGTCTGTGTGGCCTTTTATGGCTCGATGCCGGTCGGCTGCGGCGATTCCCTTCCCCTTTCCTGAGGTTTAAATGATGATGGCTGCACGCGGCGTTTGTCCGGTGCAGCCAGTTTTGTTTTTGTTCTCTAATTTAATTGTAACGAATTGGAGTGAACTAGTACGCCAAATTTTTTAGGTAACGGGTCAATTTGCCTTCGTCGAACTCGGTTACCGAAGACCCTAACTCAGGATACCGATGCGAATGCCGCTTTTCCACGCGTGCGGTTATAGGTTCGAATGCGGTTGTGACCTTCCGTCTGTAACGGTAAATTGGTTTGGCAAGAATGTATCGATTCGTGATTGGTTCGGCACGGAAGGCAAAGGTGAGGAGATTTGATTATGCCTAATTTAAGTGCACGACGGTTTGCCGTCTGCGTCGCATTATGGACGGGCCTTGCACAGGCTGCGTCTGCCGCTGAAATTCTTATCGTTGATGCGAAATCCCAGCCAGAGAGTTTAAGTGTCGCACCGGGTGGGACACTGTTCGTCGGTAGCGCTAGCTCTCCGTTCGTCTACAAGGTGCGCCCGGGTTCGACCACCGCCGAGAAGTTCGTGGATGCCAGCGCGGAAGGCGCCGGCACCTTTTTCCTCGGTGTGCTTGTCGATGCCGCTACCAACACGGTGTGGACGTGTCAGCTAACCCCAGTGCCAGGCACAACGCCCGCGAAGCGTCATACCGCCCTGAGGGGCTTTGATCCCTCCACCGGCGCACAGAAGCTTCGTTGGGACCTGCCCGGTGACGACAGTTTGTGCAACGACTTCTCGATCGGACCGGATAAGGCGCTCTATATAACGGACACCTCCAACGGCAGAATCTACAGGCTGCCGGCTGGCGCCTCCAAAGCGGAACTTTACCTCGAGCATCGAACGCTGAATGGCATCGATGGCATCACCTTCGTGAATGGCACGCTCTACGTGAACAACGTGGTCTTCAACAAGCTCTACCGCATCCCGGTGGACGCCGCCGGCAAGCCAGGGACACCTGTCGATATCTGGATGGATCAGCCTGTGAAAGGGCCGGACGGTATGCGCGCAGCCAACGGCAAGCTACTCGTTGCTGAGAATGCCAGCGGCAAGATTTCTGTTATTACTGTCAATGGCGATAAGGCCACCGTCACGGTAATTAAGGAAGGACTCAAGACACCAACCGCAGTCGAGCCCGCGGGTGACACGATCTGGATCGGCGAACGCGGGGCCGGCAAGGCTGTGTCGATTCCGATGCCGAAGTGATAGAGAGAGTGTCGTGAAAATTCAGAGGCCCACCATCGGTAGGAATGGTGGGCCTCTGAATCGTTCTACATCGTTTTACGCCCTGACTCATTGCTCGAGATGACTCTGGGTTACTTCGGCGTTACGCGGAACACGCCACCTTCCTTCGCATCCTCGAGCATCCACAGCGCGCCGTCGGGAGCCACCTCCACGTCGCGGATTCGGTGACCGACAGCCCAGCGTTCGGCAGGTGTGGCCCCTCCCTTACCGTCGAAGGTAATGCGGTTGATCGACATGGTTGCCAGGCCGCTCATCAGGGCGGAGCCCTTCCACTGCGGGAACATTGCTCCGTTGTAGAAGATGAGGTTGCCGGGCGCGATGATCGGTGTCCAGTAGATGACGGGCTTGGTCAGGTCAGGCCGGGTGTCCGGACTGGGGATAGGCACCCCATCGTAGTTGACCGCGTAGGAGACGAGGGGCCAACCATAATTTTTACCGGGCTCGATCAGGTTCAACTCATCACCGCCCCGCGGACCGTGCTCAACTTCCCAGAGACGACCGTCAGGCGCGAAGGCCAGACCATAAGGCGTACGGTGCCCGGAGCTCCAGGTTTCCGACGGAGTCAGATTAGGTCCGGGGAAGGTGTAGGTTCTGACGACTGGAGCGGTTTTTGCGGCTTCTGTATCCCGCGGCGGATCGATCACGGGCACGCTTTCCGCACCCTTCTTCCCGGCCATCGGATTGCCTTTGGCAGGCTTGCCGTCTAACGTCAGGTGCAGGATCTTGCCGAGCGGCTGGTTGGGATCCTGAGCGGGCGTCATGCGCTGCCGATCGCCAACCGTAAGGAACAGAGACTTCCCATCCGGCGCAAAAGCTATCTGGGCACCGAACTGTCCGCCCTTGCCCCTCTCCCCATCGCGCCAGATCACCTTAAGCCCTTCGAGGCTTGCCGAATCCGGTCCGAGCTTCAGTTGAGCCCGTGCAAGAGCCAGACTCGAACCGCCGTCGCCCGGCTCACAATAGGTAAGGTAGACACTGTGGTCTTTGGCATAGTGCGGCGAAGTAAAGACGCCCAGCATGCCGCCTTGTCCTCCATAAAGAACGGCTGGGACATTTGTAACGGGTGTCTTGGCTCCCTGCTGGGTTACGAGCCACATAGGGCCGACCTTCTCGGTGATCAGCATCCGCCCGTCGGGCAGGAAGGCAATCCGCCAGGGCAGATCGAGGGTGGTTACCTGGACCATGTTGAAAGGCACGCTGGCCTCGGGTGTTTGCTCGCCTGCATTGATCTGCGCATTTGCCCGGGTCGCCGTCAGAGCCAGAAATAGCCCCGCGATCGCTAACTGTTTCATCTCGTCTTCCCTCTATTCGTATTGTTTGGTTCGGTGTTCGCAAACCTTTATATATGTCTTTTCTTCGGGCTGTTTCTCGCTACTCAGACTTTGTCGTGGATCCGGCCTCGAAATTGTATGGCTGAAATCGATAGCAACGCACTTAAGTAAGTTAAGTATATGACGAGGAGTCTTTCAAATTCTTATTGTGGAGTTGGCTGAGGGTTATGGCGCATTGACGCAAAGCGTGAAGTTAGCCTTAGTGAAGTTGGGTAGGGGTTACGGCATATTGACGCAAAGCGCGGGGTCAGCCTTAGTGGAGTTGGGTAGGGATTACGGCATATTGAATGAGGAGCTCGAAGGGAACGATCTTGAGAGTGGCTTCGTGGGTGGCTTCGAGGACGATGGGGCAGGCTGCTCCAGCTTGCTGGACCTGGAGCCAGCGCGCGGCACAGATACACCAGCGGTCGCCGGGTTTGAGGCCTTCAAAGCCGAATTGAGGCATGGGAGTGGAGAGATCGTTGCCGAGAGCCTTGGATGCGACTAGGAAAGGGGCGTCTACGATACAGCAGATGGTGTGGACGCCGAGGTCTTCTGGGCCGGTCTCGCAGCAGCCAGTGCGGAAGAATCCGGTCATGGGCTCGCAGCCGCAGATGTCGAGAGGCTGGCCGAGGACGTTTTTGCCGCGGGATCTGGTGGATTCGGTGGTTGGCATAGGTGTTCCTCAATTGAATAGACGCTGTTGTCCGGGTCGATGAGAGTCCAGTAGGCCACTTTTTTCGAGAGACCCCAGGTCCAGGAAGAAGTATAGCCGGGCGGCCGGACGGCTTGATTTGATCGCTTATACTCCGAACTAACAGGCTTGAGCGAGCTTCCGCGTTGACAGGCGCGTGGAAAGAAAAGAGCGATGGATGCGATCCAGGGGTTTGACGGTTTTTGCAACGGGTGTGATTTTGCTCGGGGTGGGCGCTGTGGCGTGGCGACATGTGAGGAAGTTGATTCCGCCGTTTGAGCAAGGGATCCATACGACGGTAGAGGCGCAGGCGAACAAGTCGGGGGTGGATGGTCCGCACATTGGGAGCTGCCCGATGTTTCCGAAGGACAATGTCTGGAATACTCCAGTGGACAAGCTGCAGAAGGATCAGCGGGCGAATGCGTATGTGGACAGCATCGGGCCGCAGCATAAGGTGCATATGGACTTCGCTTCGAACCTGCTATATGGGATACCGTATACCGAAGTTCCTGCCGGGACGCGACCGACGAGCGTGGAGTTCGATTATCACGACGATAGTGATCTGGGGAGCTATCCCATACCGGCAGATGCGCCGATCGAGGGCGGAGCCGGAGGGACGGGGGACCGGCATGTCATTTTGATCGATATGCGGCGATGCCTGTTGTATGAGCTGTTCGATGCGCACCCGCAGGCTGATGGGACGTGGAAGGCAGGATCGGGGATCAAGATGGACCTGACCAGCAATGCATTGCGGCCAGAGGGAAAGACCTCGGCGGATGCTGCGGGGCTGCCGATTCTTCCCGGCCTAGTGCGGTACGACGAGGTGATGTCCGGAGAGATCAATCACGCGCTGCGTTTTACGATTCCCCATACGCAGGGTGCGTATATCTGGCCGGCGCGGCACAAGGCGTCGCCGGAGAAGGATCTGAAGGTTCCGCCGATGGGAGCACGGTTCCGGTTGCGAGCAGACTTCGACATTTCGAAGTATTCGAAGACAAACCAGGTGATTCTGACGGCGCTTAAGCGGTATGGAATGATCCTGGCTGATAACGGCGGCTCGATGTTTATCAGCGGGGTTTCGGACAAACGCTGGGACGATAGCGATCTGCGAAAGCTGAGCGCGCTGGCTGCGGAGGACTTTGAGGCAGTGAACGAGGCCGACTGGCAGTTGCTGCCGGATTCGGCGCGGGTTGATCCGGTGGCGCTGGGACAGTAGGGGCGAGACTAGAAGCTCGTCTTTTGAGCGTGCGATACGACGGCGCGCGACATCTGCCAGACCCATTCGGCCTGCACGAGCGCCAGGGCGGCGAGCGCGATCCAGCCGCGCTTGCTCCGAGCGGCTTCCTGGGCTGATGCTTTCCATGCAATTACTCCGAGAACTGCCAGAGGCAGCAGTATCGGGAAGTGATAAGTCGGGTGAGACATGCTGATCCAATAGGGCGCGGCGTAGAGGACGATGGCGCCGAGGAGGATCCAGCTGCCGGGGTCGCGCCAGAAGCTGCGGGGCGCCTGCGCGATCCAGAAGATTGCCGGACCGGCGATTAGAAGATAGATGAGCATCTCGCAGAGGAGAACGATGGGGAATATCCGCACTCCCATCCATCTGGTGCCTGACAGCGCTGCGGAGGTGAAGGTGTCGAACCCGAAGAAGCAGCGGACGCGGTTTGCGGTGCGATAGAGAAACATTCCGGGATGCGCGCGAATGTAGGTGACAGCGAGATGCTGAAATTGTGCCGACTGATCGAGGACGGGGAGGCTGTAGACGTCGCGAAGCACCTGCTCAAACTCGGGGAAGTTCGCGCTCTCGGGGGAGCCCGGCTTTGCGTGCGAGCCGAAGTACCAGGTGCGGTAAGGAGGCGTCCATGGATTGTTGCCGTTGTAGATGTTGACGCCGTTCGCGGTGTTGATGATCCATCTGCCGGTGAACGCATGGGCGTGAACCATCCAGCAGCCGATCAGTGAGATTCCTAGCACGGCGCTTGCGATCGAAGGAAGGTACCGTCTGGAGGCCAGAGCACAGGCTAATGGCCCCAGAACAATCAGCGGAGCCGCGCTTGGACGGATGAGGGCCATGATGCCCAGCGAGGCTCCGAGCAGAAGGTATTCGAGTAGCGGAGCGCCGCGGACGGCTTTGACTGCCGAACTCAACATGACGATGAGCAGAGCTGCCATCGGCATCTGAGTCATCGGCTCGATCGACATCTGGATGGAATCCGGCAACAGGCTGAAGATGAGAAGTACGAGCCATGCTGCGCCCTGGGTCTTTGTTGCCCGCATAAGGCGATACAGGCCCCAGCAGGCGATGAGCCAGAAGATAAGTATTGGAGCCCTGAGTATGGCGTCGCTTGCTCCTGCAGCCACGAAAGGTTCCAGAAAGAGAGGAACGCCGGGAGGCCAGTAGGGAACAAACGGTTGGCGGGACGCGAGCTGCCGGGCCATCTCGGTGTAGTCCCGCGCATCGGCAGCCAAGGGCGCGTGTTTCGCGGCAAAGAGCGCGATGAGACGGACCAGAAGACTGAAGACCACCACGCACTGAAAGGCCGACGCGCTCGAAGGTCCTGCAGACAGGAACCGCGACCATGAGGCTCGCGTCAACAGGTTGGAGTGGGAGTTGGAAATGGCGCTATCCAGTGGTGTGATTCGTGAATCCAATCCAGCATACATGGCAATTCTTGCGGATTGATTTCTCACTCACTGCGAAGGCGGATGAGGCCGGGTTGAAAACGGCTCTCATCCGCCCACCGATTGAACCTAACGGCAGTTTGAGTTTCGGGTGTTGTAATGCTTGTTGCCACCGACAGTAGTCATTGTTGAAGAGATTTCGGATACAGTGTCCGTTGCTCCCATGTTGGGGTTAGTGATACGCGGAACCGCGTACCCAAGGTTCGGCAGGTACGAGAATCGAACCGGCATCTCGCATACCGCGGAAGGAACAGCGGTGCTGCCAGCAAAGTCCTTACTCAAGATCCATGTAGTGGAGTCGAATGGCATCGAGCTGGTAGTACTGAGGTTCGTACTGGTGAAGCCGGAGAGATGAGAGCTGAGGTTGGTCGCATTCTGGTATGCAGTGGAAGCACCAGATAGACTCCAACCCGTGCCGATACCTCCGGCTTGATTATTGGTTCCCCAGTTTGTGGGAAGCAGGTTCTTTCCAGAGACGCCGATAAAGGCGGCGTAGTTGTTCCACGAGAGAGACGGAAGTGTTGTATTCGCTCCCCAGAGGATGTTGTTATAGGCCTGGACGGTTGGATACTCCACTTGCGGTACGGAGTTTCCGCCAGCGCCCTGGGTGTCGAACAAGGTCCACGTCTGACCGCTGCATCCTGAGCACTGCTCCTCATAGAACGAGTTGTTGTACCAGTAGAGATTTCCCTTGCGGGCAGTCTCTGCGCCGACGGAGTCATATCCGAAGTGGATGGGAGCGTTCGAAGTCAGGTTCTGGTAGATGTTTCCATACACGAAGTGGGAGTTCCATTCTTCTTGCGCTGCTGCGAGAAGATCGGCCGTGTATGCATCAGTGGGATTGTTGTCGTGGTAGGAGCTAGGGTAGCCGCCCAGGTATCCGTTGAATGACATGAAGGTCGCCGATTCTCCCATGTCTACCAGGTCCATCTGGCGCGCGGCGCCGTCACCGAGATAGTTGTAGCGAATCACGGTTCCAAGAGTGCGCGATTTGATGTTAGCTCCGGTGGCGCCTGAGAGGTAGTTCTCGATGCGATTGAACTGAACAATCTCATTCCAGGCCTGCAGGTTCATCTGATGCGAAGATGACGATCCTGCCGTTCCGTTTCCGTGGAAGTGGTTGCCCTCCCACAGAATGTCCATGGTCGATCCGCCCCAATTGCCGGAAGGTGTGAAGTTTGAGAAGACGCCGTTTCCGTTGTTGTAAATATCATTTCCGACCACAGCTACATTGTGGGCTTCAAAGAGACGGATCGCCGCCGACGTGCCTGACCATGTTCCAGCACTGCCGTTGGGCTGGGTAAAGGCAACCCCGGCCTGTGCGTTCTGGAACTTGATTCCTTCCACCACGATATAAGCGGGGCCGGCGTAGTTGGGATACAGAGCCGTGCTGGAGGAAGACTGGACGGTGAGGATTCCATAGCCGCCTGAGAAGGTGCTTGCATCGGAACGACCTTTGGCTGCGGTCGCATCGATTACCGGCAGGTTGCCACGGCTGTCCGGAACACCGCAGAGACGGAACGGCTGAGCCCCCGTAGCCGCCTGCGAGATCTGAACATACTCGTGATAGGTTGTCGGGTTCGATCCGGTCGTGTCCTCGTTATGCAGACGGACTGTGGAACCGGGAACCATGGTTGGGAAAGGAACGCTCGCGAGTGTCTTGAAGGACTGCGATGGTCCCACTTCGTAGACCGTACCGAGCATTGCCGGATCTACCGAGCAGTCGACCGGCTGGGTCATGTTCGGCGTCACCTTATAGGTTGGAAGGGCGTGACCTGTGACGTACATGATCGCCGTCGCAGACACAGTGGGATCCTGCACGCTGGTCGCTGTTAAGGTGTAGCGGCCGGGTACTGTCGCCGAGAATACGGTATCGCGCAAGGTGGAGTCTGTGAACGTGCCGTTTCCGCCCTTGGGGCTGCTGGTGATGGCCCAGTGGACGTTGAGATCTGTTGAGCCTTTCACCATGCTCTGTACGTCGGCAGGCTGATTGGCATAGAGCGTGCGATAGAAGGGCACAACGTCGACCTGCACCTTCGGATTGCAGACATTGACGGGGAGATCAAACGTCTTTGTGGCATCGTCCATCGACGTCGCCTCGATGACGAACTGCGTCGAGGAGGTGACTGTCCATCCGTTCGAGCCCTTTACGTAGGAGCACGATGATCCTACCGATGGCGCAGTCACGTCGACCCATGAACCGGAGTTGGAGGACAGAGTAGCCGAACCGGACTTCACTGCCCACGTCACTCCGTTGGTGGTGCCGTTGGTGACGGTCGCGAAGATGCGCCGCACCGATCCGGCGATGACGTTGAAGCCGAAGGGAGGTTGTGCCACTGAGATGGAAACGACTGGCGCTGTGACTATAGGAGTCGTCGTGACGGGTGGTGTCGTGACTGGGGGAGGTGTCGTGACGGGTGGTGTCGTGACAGGAGGCGGCGTCGTGACGGGTGGAGGCGTGACGGGTGGTGTAATCACATACGCAGCTGAAGCAGCGCTGCTGGGGGTGTAGCCTGCTTCACAACCGATAGCCTTGAGGGTTTGCGAGGTAGAGACCGTCGCCAGGCCGATGTAGAGCGCCCCGTTGGAAATCGCACAGCCAGACGTCACTGCGGGCGTGGTGCCATCGCTGGTGTAGACCACCGAGGCCCCGGACGTGACCGTCGTGATGGCGACATTCTGCGTCCCTGTATATGTGCCCGCGGCTGTGCCGAAGGTCGGAGCGGCTACGGTTGAAGGCGTAGGTGGAGGAGGTGTTGGCGTTTGGACTGGCGGAAGAGTCGCACCGCCGACCGCAAATGGGGAACTTCCTCTCATGCCGGCGACAGTGGCCTGAGTATAGCCCGAGCCAACTCCATAGCCTGCGCCGACTGGATTCTGAGCGCCCCAGAAGATCATCGCAGTAGAGTTCGTGCTGGACCAGGTTGCCCTGCCGGTGCAGTCGACTGTTGATCCGTCAGAGTAGACGCATGAGGCTGTGTAATATTGCTGGGCGCCGATCGCAATGGTGACCGATCCTGGCAAGATGTTGACGGCGGTCATCGTGGGTTGAATACCGGATTCAACCGCGCCGATTGTGAGCGGAGAGGTACGGGCATTTACCCAGCCATGCTGGGCATCCGGTTGGAATCGCACAGGCATCTTGCCTACGATGGGGTCAGTCACGGCGGTTCCCGCGCCAATGAGCGGGCTACCTGCGACCGGAGCATAGGTAACGGCGTTATAGGGGATAGATGCCGCAGTAAGGAAGTTGGCCGAACTCAATCCCGTCACGTGGGCGTTGATCGGAGACGCTCCTGGGAAGGAGAAGGCGTTGGTGTAATTGCCCCACCCGCCGCTGCCTCCAACGATGGGCGTTGTCAGACTCATCGTTCCGGACGCGAACATGTTGGTTTGAAATGATGCGACCATGGTCGCGTCGTAGTTCAGGGTGAAGGGGAGACCTGGATCGGTCCAGAAGACATTGTTCGCCGTGAAGACTGACGGTTGCGTGTATTGGGCTGCGGCGACGTAGCCTCCGGTGTATGGGTTATCGGTTAGAAATACGCTGGAGGCCTGGTCTACCGTATTGCTGAAGAAGTAAAGCCGACCCTGCCGGTCGTCCATGTTCGTGCATGGAGCGCACTCTTGCGGAGCAGAGAAGCTGCCGTATTGAATCGTCTGGGAACCCGCTCCGGAATTCGCCATCACGTTTCCATAGGCAAAATCTTTCGACAGCGCCTCGGCGTTGTCCGTCAATTGAGCGAGTGTGATGTTGTTTGAGGTGACCGTGCACCACACCGAGTTTGCGCAGGTCGCGTCACCGGGTACACCCAAATTCATGTCGACACCCATAAACTGCCAGGTGTCTTCCATGTCGGGGTATTCGATCACATGGTTGGTTAATGACCCTCGAAACAGGTTGTAACGGATGATGCTCTCACCACCGCGCACCTTGATGAAGTCACCGTTATCGTTGGCCACGGGATTCTCGATCAGGTTTCCCTCGACGAGAGTATCGAGCGCCTCCAGGTAAAGTCCGTGTTCCGAATAGGAACCGGGGTCCGAGAAGTTGTTGATATGGCTTCCTATCACCTGATGAAATCGAGTTAATGACCTTCCCGTGGAACTGGTGTTGTTGTTGTCCAGGATGCCCCATCCGACATTGTTCATGTCTAGGCCTTCGAAGTGAAGGTGCTGACCGCTTCGAATGTAAATGCCTTCTGTTGGGCCGTACTTGGTGAGCGTGGTACCGCCCGTCGGATAGTAGGAATATTTCGTGTTGAAGTTCTGTATCCGAATTCCAGTGATCGAAATATAGTCCGGTCCGGTAGATCCCAGCGCGTAACCCTGTCCGTAATCGCTGTTGCTATATACAAGCTTGAATGCGCCTGAGCCCGTCAGATAGGGACTATTGCTCGCACTCTCCTGAGCATTCGAACCATCAATGACCGGAAGATTTCCCGCGGAGTCGGCCACACCGCAGATATAGAGCGGTTGAGTCGGGGTTCCCGCACCTTGTACTTGAGCGTCCTCGTGGTAGGTCGTCGGTGAAGTTCCCGTGGTGTCTTCGTTATGGATTCGGACGATCGAACCCGCCGGCCACGTGAGAAAGGGAACGCTCCTTAGAGTTTTGTAGGCCTGGGACGGTCCGACCTCGTAATCTACGCCTGTCAGTGCCGGGTCGACGTAGCATTCTGTTGGTTCCGTCTTGTTGGGTGTAACCGCTCTCGGCAGCGGATTCGGACTGACGTAGATGATGGCGCTTCCGCTGAGGCTGCCGTTCGCCACGCTGGTGGCAGTGATGGTATAGCGGCCGGGAACGGTGGCGGAGAACAAGGTGTCGCGATTGACGGTGTCCACAAGAGCGCCGTTTCCACCGGAGGGCTGCGACGTGATGGCCCAGGTTACATTCTCATTTGTGTAACCGATCACATATGATTGCAGAGTCTTTTGCTGCCCCTGGAAGGCCTGATTGTAGGAGGGTTCTACATCTACAAATGCTGAGGCGGTGGTGTCGCAGACGTGAAATGGAATGGATACCGTCTTGGTCGTGTCATCCACCGACTGAGCGGTGAGGGTCACATTCGAGGTGGAGTTGAGCACGTACGAGCCGACGGAACCCGTGACGGTGCATACTCCTCCGGGTGCGGTGACCGTCATGGTTACGACCGCGGGGCAGTTTGTGGTGCAGCTTAAGGTAGCGCCGGTCGCGCTCCAATTAACCAATTTTGTCTTGGCACTTCCGCCTGGATATACGGGGACCGTGCGCACCGCGCCGGTCATCACCTGAAAGCCGTAGGGGGGAACATTGGCGGTTAACGTTACCTGCGCAGAAGCAGCCAATGCAGAGGTAAGAAAAAATAGGGGGAGAACGTAGCGACCTACTTGCTTGATTGAGGAAATCAACCTCACAAATAGACTCGACCTGAAAGTGCTAGGACAAGTTTTCATGCAACTCCTTAAAGGTGAAGGCAAATGGTTCAGGCATGAGAAAAGGGTTACAAGCAAGCAGGTGACGCAAACCCAAAGTAACTTTGCAGAAGTGCGAAGTCAGTCCCACGGTCGTTCGGGGGCTACAACGAAAGTCGCAGCCGGCCGAACAAAGATGTTGCAAATGCTCAACTGGGCGGAATATGCCATCCTTTAAAAGATCGGCAGCGGTACTGTCATGAGGCAACCCGCGGCAGTGGAGGATGGATTGATGGAGCGCAACGCTTGAAGGTAGCCGTCATCACGCAGTACTTCCCTACTTCACGGCAGCCGTGGGCGGGTCACTCGTCGTATCAGACGCTGCGCTTTCTGGCACAGCTATGTGAGGTCAAGGTCTTCTATCCGAAGGCGAGTTATCCAAAGCTACTGACGCCAGCGACGGCGAAGGGCGCTCCGCTGGATAACAGTTACCAGCCGGCAGGAGTGGCGGTGGAGTACATTCCGTACCCTACATTGCCGTTGGTTTCGCGGCCGCTGAATGGATCGGTAGCTTCTCATTCGCTGCTGCCCAAGGTCAGAGTTTTCAGGCCGGACATTATCTTGAACTACACGGTTTATCCGGATGGATATGCTGCATTGCGATTGGGGAAGGCGCTGAAGGTGCCGGTGGTCGTGACGGCGATCGGATCCGATTTGAACCGGATTAGTGATGCGTTCGTCCGCGTGCTGACGAAGAAGACGGTGCGCGAATCAGATGCGGTGATTACCGTTAGCCGCGATTTGAAGAAGACTGCTGTGGCGCTGGGCGCGAATCCGGAGAAGAGCTTTGCGATTCTGAATGGGTGCGATACGACGATCTTCCGTCATCGCGACAAGGGCGAGGCGCGTGCAGCGTTGAAGCTTGATGCTGCGGAAGAGGCTGTGGTGTATGTCGGTCGCATGGACGTGAGGAAGGGACTGCGCGAGTTGATCGAGGCGGTGGCTTCGTTGCGTGAACGACGGCCGAAGCTGTGTTGCTACCTGGTCGGCGATGGCTCGGATGAGCCGATTCTGCATCAGGCGATCGCGCAGAGGCAGGCCGGGGAGTATATCCGGCTGACGCCTCCTTGCCGTACGGAGGGGGTTGCGCTGTGGATGGCTGCGGCTGATGTGGTGACGCTGCCGAGTTATATGGAAGGGTGTCCGAACGTGGTGATTGAGGCATTGGCTTCAGGGCGGCCCGTGGTGGCGACCAATGTTGGCGGCATTCCGGAGCTGATGGATGATACGAGCGGACGGCTGGTTCAACCGAGGGATGCTGGCGCGCTGGCGACGGCTTTGGATGAAGTACTGGCGCAGCCATGGAACGGCGATGAGATCGCAGGACGGCATAGCCGGAGCTGGCGGGACGTGGCTGACGATGTGCTGCGGGTGTTGGAGCAGGTGTTACATCGCGGGTGATGTTGCTCTACTTGCCGACCACCAGAATGGAGAAAGTGTCGGGCACCATCTGGCCGCGGGCGGGACGGCCTCCGGCTGGTGTTGCGGGCGCGGGAGCGAACTCGGCGGTGATGAGAAGGATGCGGTTCGTCTTGCTGTCTAACGTGAGTGTCTTGGCGCGAGGCGGTGTCTGTACCGTCTGCTCGACGGCGAAGCTGGTGGGGCTGTTCTCTTTGACGATGGTGAGTGTTCCGTCGCCCTGTGAGCTGAACGCCTCCATCGTATTTGGGTTGAAGACTGCGCCGTCGCTTCCGGCGCCGATGGGTAGAGTGTCGAGGATTTTCCCGTCGCCGGCGTTGAGCACCACCATCGTCTGCGGGTTGCGGCAGGAGGCGAAGAGGATGTTGTTCTTCACGTCGATGGCGAGGCCGGCGCAGGTTGCGCCCTTGCCCTGGAGATCGTAGGTTGCGGTGAGCTTCAGGGTCTTGGTGTCGACGACCGCGATGCTGCCTTTGTCTTCGAGGTCGATGTAGAGATGCCCCTTGCCGTCGAGGGCGCCCTGCTCTGGCGCGCCGCCGAGATCGATGGTGCTGACGATGGAGCCATCCTTCGCGTCGATGACGGTGACGTTGGGCGCGCTGTGACTGAGGATGTAGATTCGGCCGAGAGTCGGATCGCCCATGATGCCGTCGGGACCACCCTGCACGTCGATGGTTTTGATCGTGGCGAGGGTCTTCGAGTCAAACATGACTACCGGCTTGCTGCTGCCGAAGCCATGGTTCGACTTTGTATCGACTGCGACGCCGTGTGCGCTGGCGTTCGGAACCTCACCGGTGGGCTTGAGGGTGTCGAGATCGAAGACGGTGATGCGACCCGAGGGGCCGGAACGTGCGATGTATAGCCTGCGTGCGGCAGAGTCTGCGTAGACGTAGTCGAAGCCACCCTCGCCGCCGACTTTGGCCGTGGTGAGAATCTTATAGGGCGCAGACTTCTGAGCCCAGGCTGGAATTGCCGCTATCGTAACTGCCGCTGCCAGTGCCAGAAACGTCCGTCGCATGATTTGTCCTCCGAAAGAGTGGAGCACATACTACCTTAAGGGGGCATGAAGGTGCCCCCTCCCCGCTAAAAGTACGCAAAGTCTTCGAATTAGAGACTTTAGGTCTGGACCTTCGTCGTTAAATGCCGAGGTCCGGTTTTGAACCGGACCCAGGGGACCTCGCGTTTAGAGCAGGCAGTTTGTCAAGAGCGTTACTTTGCTGCGATAGCTAACTGCTGTTGATATTCCTCGTATGGGCCCTTGTGGTCGGCGATGTGGAAGTCGTTGGGGCCACCTTCGAAGTGCCAGATGCGGGTGCCGGCCTCTTCGATGAGGTCTTCGTCGTGGGTGACGAGGAAGACGGTGCCTTCGTACTTCTGGATGGCCTGGTTGAGGGCGTTGATGCTTTCCAGATCCAGGTGGTTCGTCGGTTCGTCCAGGACGAGGACGTTGGGCTTCTGCAGCATGATTTTGCAGAAGAGGAGTCTTGCGGCTTCGCCTCCGGAGAGGGCATCGGTCTTCTTGAGGCCTTCTTCGCCCTTGAAGAGCATCTGTCCGAGGATGCCGCGAATGTCTTCCTTGGTGGCCTGGGGGTCGAACTGGTGGAGCCAGTCGCTGGCGGTCATGCCTAGCTGGATTGAGCCTTTGTGGTCCTGGGCGAAGTAGCCGATCTGGACCTCGTGGCCCCACTTGACGGTTCCTGAGTCGAGGGCGGCGGAGCGGTCTTCGAAGCCGAGGTCTTCGACGCCGGGGCCGTTGGCGAGCAGGGCTTTGAGCATGGTGGTCTTCCCTTGCCCGTTACGGCCGATGAGGACGACCTTGTCGCCGCGCTGGACGGCGGCGGAGAAGTTGTTGATGACGTGTTCGACCTTGCCGTCCTTCTGCGTGTAGGACTTGTTGACGCCTTCGCACTCGAGAACATTCTTGCCGGAGGGGCGTTCCATCTTGAAGCTGATGAAAGGGCGCGCGATGTTGGAGCGCGCTAGTTCGCTGGTGGCCAGGCGCTCGACTTCTTTTTTGCGCGAGTTCACTTGTGAGGAGCGCGTGCCGGCAGAGAAGCGGGCGATGAAGTCGTTGAGCTGGGCGATTTTTTTCTCGCGCTGCTCGTTCTGACTCTCGATGCGGGTGCGGATGCTGGTCTTCTGGAGGACCATGTCGTCGTAGCCGCCGTTGTAGGTGATGATGGTCTCGTAGTCGATATCGGCGATGTGTGTGCAGACGTTGTTGAGGAAGTGCCGATCGTGGGAGATGGTGATGACGGTGCCGTTGTAGCGAGTAAGGAAGTCTTCGAGCCAGTGAATGGACTCGAGGTCGAGGTAGTTGGTGGGCTCGTCGAGGAGGAGCGCTTCGGGGTTGCCGAAGAGGGCCTGGGCGAGGAGTACGCGGACCTTCTGGCCGCCCTGCAGCTCGGACATGTGTCGCTCGTGAAGTTCGTCGGGGATGTCGAGGCCCTGGAGGAGGACTGCGGCGTTGGATTCGGCCTCATAGCCGTCTTCGTCGCCGACGATGCCTTCAAGTTCGCCGAGACGGGAGCCGTCTTCGTCGGTCATCTCGGGTTTCGCGTAGATGATTTCGCGCTCTTCGAGGGCGGCCCAGAGGGCTTTGTTGCCCATGATGACGGTGTCGATGACGCGGTAGGCATCGAAGGCGTACTGGTCCTGTGAGAGGACGCCGATTTTCTTTGGCCTTACGACGTTGCCTTTTTGGGGGTCGATCTCGCCGGTGAGGCACTTCATGAAGGTGGATTTGCCGGCGCCGTTGGGACCGGTGAGACCGTAGCGACGGCCGGTGGTGAAGGTGACTGAGACGTCCTCGAAGAGGAGCTTCGAGCCGTAGCGCATGGTGACATTGGAGACTGATATCATTGGATTTTCTTCTATTTTACAGTTTTTCGTAAGCTGTTGCTGAGTAGGTAAAGTGAATATGAAACGCCGATGAATTAGCAGGAAAGCACTGAAACGCAACAGACGGAAAAGATGATCAAATAGAGAAATTCATGGAACACTCCCCAAGAACTGCGCCCCCTCCGCTTTCCCATCTTCGAGAACTGGACGGTATGCGAGGCATCGCTGTTTTGCTGGTCTTCTTTCACCATCTCTGCTACGCATCCATCCCGATGGAAAGCGGGCCGTGGGGACCGGGTGTTGTTGCGCTTTACAGAATCTTCGAACATGGATTAGCTGGGGTCGATATTTTCTTTGTTCTCTCCGGGTTCCTCATTACGTCTATTCTGATCCGCGATCGGCAAAGTTCTAGGTACTATCACGACTTTTACTGGAAGCGTGGCCTCCGCATCCTTCCTGTTTATGTTCTTTGTTTATTGGGAATTGTCCTCTTTGTCCCAAACAGTCGTGGCTACGTTATTCTCTCCGCGCTTTTCATTGCTAATTTTGCCAACGTCTTCCATATCGTTGCTTTCGGGCCTTTCTGGTCTCTAGCGATCGAAGAGCAGTTCTACCTTGTCTGGCCTACAGTGGTCCGCCGCTTTTCCGTTCAGCAATTGAGCCGCTGTGCGCTAGCAATTGCAGCTAGCTCAATCGTTCTCCGCTTCGCCGCTATTGCAATTGGCCACCATGACTACTACCTGACTCCTTTCCGCTGTGATGCTCTGGGCGTAGGAGCATTCCTGGCCTGCCGCTTTGAACAGAGGCGTCGCCAAGGTACCACCAATTCCGATGACTACCTCTTCGGGAGCGTTCTTATCGTGGGCGTCCTGCTTTTTGTGCTTTCCCTGACGATCTCTTCCCTCATCTACGACCCAATTCGCCGTACTAGTTTCACGCTTATCAGCGGCGGCACTTTGGGTCTGCTTGTCGCTCACACAGAAAGCAAATTTCTAGCACCCTTGCGCGGACGTCTTTTAACTTTCTTTGGTCTCATTAGTTATGCGTTTTATATGACCCAAATTTACGTTTTGGAGGCATACGACCATCTACGTGGTCCTCTATCCCCTGGAGACACACGGGCCTACAGTCTTCGTATTCTCACCATACTCGTGGCGACTATCATCGTTAGCCTGCTATCTCGGTACCTTATCGAATTACCCGCGCTTTCGCTCCGGAGGTTTGTTTTAGAGAAGCCAACTCCCGAAGCAGAGAGCGAATCCCCGCTGTTCGTACAACAATAAAAAGAACCCTAAATCAAAGAAGCTCCGCTCTGCGGCTGGTTAACAGAGCGGAGCACATTTGGTGCGTTAACGGCCACGGTTGCCGCGGGTTGGGCGTGAACCAGAATTACCACGTGAATCACGAGAGCGGTCTAAGCTGCGGCCACCGGAAAAGCCACCGCCTTTACCATTGGAGCGGCCGCGGAAGCCATTGCCGCCGCGAGGGGCGTAGCTGTTGGTCGGGGTAGTCATGGGGGTGACCGGGTCGTTGCCCTTCCAGGAGCGAGTCTCCATCATCAGCAGATCCTGACCCTTGTTTGAGGTGTCGATGGGCTGGTTGCGGAGCTCCTTCTCGAGGTTCTTATCGGCTTCGCGCCACTCGAACTTTATCTTCAGTTCGCGCTCGAGCTTGCGGGCGTCGGATTTCTCCTGGGGCATGACGAAGGTGGTGGCTACGCCCTTCTTGCCGGCGCGGCCGGTGCGGCCGATGCGGTGGACGAAGTCGTCGGAGGCGTTGGGCAGGTCGTAGTTGACGACGTGGGCGATGTCGTGGACGTCGATGCCGCGAGCGGCGACGTCGGTGGCGACGAGGACGCGGTGCTTGCCGTTCTGGAAGCCCTTGAGGGCGGCGGTGCGCTGGGACTGGCTGCGGTCGCCGTGGATGACGTCGGCGTCGTGGCCCAGCTTCTCGAGCTTCTTGGAGATGCGGTCGGCTCCGTGCTTGGTGCGGGAGAAGACGAGGAAGGTGCCTTCCTCTTCGCGAAGCATCTGGTCGAGCAGGCCGAGCTTCTGGTCCTGCATGACGGTGTAGACGCGGAGTTCTACGCGGTCGGAGGGCTTGGAGGTGACGCCGATCTCGACGCGGATGGGGTTGTTGACGTAGTCGCGGACGATCTCGCGGATGTTGGCGTCGAGGGTCGCGGAGTAGCACATGGTCTGGCGGGTCTTGGGGATGGCTCCGACGATGCGGCGGATGGCGGGGAGGAAGCCCATGTCGAGCATGCGATCGACCTCGTCGAGGACGAACATTTCGACGTTCGACGAGGTTGACGGCGCGGCGGCGGAGGAAGTCTTCGAGGCGGCCGGGGGTGGCGACGACGAGACGGGGGCCGCGGTCGAGCTGGTCGAGCTGGGTGTTCTCGGAGAGGCCGCCGCAGACGAGGACCGCGTCGTTCTTCGGGAGCCGGGGACGAGCTTCGCAGTAGGCTTCGAGGACCTGCATGGCGAGTTCGCGGGTGGGGAGGAGGATGAGAGAACGGATGGGGCCGCGCTTGCCCTTGGTGCTGGGGGCGGAGGTGGCGTCCATGCGCTGGATCATCGGGATGAGGAAGCTGAGGGTCTTGCCGGTGCCGGTGGAGGCGGTGGCGAGGATGTCGTTGCCTTCGAGGGCGGGGGGGATGGCCTTGGCCTGGACGGGCGTGGGGGTGACGAAGCCGGCGGCGGCGAGGCGGTTCTTCAGGGAGTCGGAGACGTTGAAGTCGGTGAAGCGGGCGTCCTGCTGAAGGGCGAGACCGATGGGCGGTTCGTGGGTGGGTTTGTGTTGGGGAGTGGAGTGATTCTGATTGTTTGTTTCAGGCTGAATATGGGTTTGTGGTTCAAGAGTTGCGGAGTTCAAGATTTTTCCTTTTGGATGTGGTTATGGCGCACAGCTGGGCTATCGACCAGCGGGGGTTGCAGGGGTGCCTAGGCACCTTAGATTGATCTAGTCAGCATTGCTGTCGTTTATCGAAGCGCTGCTGCTGCACGGCGAGACTCGTCCGATGACGTGTCTTCCAGCCAGAGCAACCAGCGCGGCTTCTGAATTTCGGAGGAAGGATGCGGTGGGTGAGGCGAATCGCAGTCTCTGGCCAGACCTCGTTGTTTCCAGCGGAGTCTTTGCCTGCGATGCCTGCACTCTTTTGGTTCAGAGTACAAAACCATGCTACCACAGATGGGAGTCGTCTGGCTGGTGGAACCTGCCCCCTCCCCCAAAGTGTGCAAAGTATTCGGAGGACAAGAGTTCGGTCTGGACTTCGATGTAGACAGGGGTTAATGAAGAAGGTCCGGCGTGGATGCCGGACCTTTCCCTGAGCTATGTCGTTGTCAAGTGTGAGCGCTCGACGTTAGAGCTGCCGGCGGTTAGATGTGGCAGCTGACCATGCCGCGTTTTTCGAGGTAGCGCTGGTGGTACTCCTCGGCCCTCCAGAAGGTGGTGGCGGGGACGACCTGGGTGGCGATGGGTTGACGGTAGGTTCCGGAGGCGTTGAGCTCGGCGATGCGGGCTCGGGCCTGGGCGGCCTGCTCGTCGGAGTGGGTGAAGATGACGCTGCGGTATTGCGTTCCGAAGTCCGGACCCTGGCGGTTGACCTGGGTGGGATCGTGCATGGCGAAGAAGGCGTCGAGCAGCGCCTCGTAGGAGAGACGGCTGTTGTCGAATGTGACTTCACTACTTCCGCGTGGCCGGTGCGGTCGGTACAGACTTCCTTGTAGGTTGGGTGTTCGAGGTCGCCGCCTTCGTATCCTGCGGCTGTGTCGATTACACCTGTTAGTTCACCAAATCGCGTTTCAACGCCCCAGAAGCATCCTGCTCCAAAGTCGCTTTTTCAATTGCCACTGTGTTGCTCCTTTACACTTCATTGGATGCTTGCCGACTGATTTGTCATCGGACGCCCTGTGAATTGCGGGAGTATTCTTGGCTTCTATGCAGACGTGTGTCAAGGGGAATGACGCTGAAGTTGTACCAGTGCTGGTAGCACTGGAAAGATAAATCGACGGCAAACAGCTTGCGGCTTGTGTCGGCTAAGCGAGGACGGCTGGGAGAGGATTTTGAGGCAAATGTACGGCGGGGTGGTGGTGGATTTCTTTTTGACGGGGGCTTTGAGCTGGGCGAATTCGGGGAGTTTGGCTTTGGGGACGACCTTCTTGCCTTTGGCGGCGCGGTCGAGGGCCTGGACCTCGCCGGGAGTGAGCTCGCGGAATTCGCCGGGAGGGACGTCGAGGCGGAGGGCTCCGTAGCCGATGCGGCGGATCTTTTCGACGTGATGGCCGATCTCTTCGAACATTTTGCGGAGCTGGCGGTTGCGGCCTTCGATGAGGGTGAGCTCGTACCAGGGGTTGTCGCCGCCGCGGACGAGCTCGAGTTTGGCGGGGGCGGTGATGATGCGGTCGCGACGGCCGGAGCGGACCTCGTCGAGGCGGCCGCGGTCGATCATGATGCCGCGGCGGATCTGGTCGAGGCCGGCGGCGGGAGGCTGGCCGGAGACTTTGACGAGGTAGGTCTTTTCGACTCCGGCGGAGGCCTTGGAGAGGGAGTTGGCGAGATCGCCGTCGTTGGTCATGAGGAGCAGGCCTTCGGAGAGGTAGTCGAGGCGGCCTACGGGGTAGAGGCGGACGTTGTCGCCGTGGGGGCCGGTGACTTCTTCTGCGGGCTTCGGCCATGAGCTCCATGACGGTGGGGCGGTGCTCGGGATCGTTGAGGGTGGTGACGTAGCCGCGGGGCTTGTTGAGCATGTAGTAGCGCTGCGGCTCGGGGCCGCGGAGGAGCTTGCCGTCGACGCGGATGTGGTCGCGGGTGGCGTCGTGGCGGGTGCCGAGGGTGGTGATGGTGGTGCCGTTGACCTGGACGCGGCCTTCGAGGATGATCTCCTCGGCTTTGCGGCGGGAGGCGATGCCGGCCTGGGCGAGGATCTTCTGGAGGCGGTCGCCGTTGGGGGCTTCCTCGGGGGCTGATGCGGGGGTCTTGGTGGGCATGATTGTGGCCTTCTGACTGCGGAGCTGCTCGTCGCGGTCGGGTGGATCTGTGTTCTATTATCGCTTGTTTATTAGTGGGTTAGGTTGAGCTGACGTTTGAGTCAATTTTCCGTCGGCCGCTCTACATGGTCGATCACCAGAGTCTCCGACCTGTGCCCTTCGCTGGCTCCAGCCGCAACCCCAGCGCCTTCGGCAGCGCCGTGAAGATCGATTCGACGTCTGGGGGCGGCGCCATTTGGCTGCGGCGGCTCTGCCGCCGCAGGGAGCGTAAAGTCGTATCCCCGGTCAAGCCGGTCTTGTCCACTACTGGTTTGCCCGCAACGCTCGGTAGCATCGTTTGCGACAGCCACGCCATCGTAGATGCCGTAAAACTGTGTCCCGTTCGGCCCCCGCACAGCCAGCCCGCCCCCCGTCACCCTCCCTCCGCTGGGATGCTTCAGCTTCAGTTCGTCCACATCCTCCGTCTCCGCCGGCTTGAACTTCGGCCCACCCTTCGCCACCACCAGGTTATAGACCGACACCTCTTTGCTCTCGTGGTGGATCACGTACTTTGCACCGCTCGGCCAGCATCGCCTGGAGCATGGCGCGGAGCATCGTCTGCTTCAGCATCGGCTTCTGCCAATCGGCAAGGTCCGCCTGGTCAACCTTCGCTACCACGTCATAGCGCTCGCCCTTCAACCAGTCCGGAACTTCCACAATGCGGTCTCCGCGCAGCGAGTACTGACTTACTTCGTTCGAGGAGTTCGAATACGCGGTCCTGATAAGATGGCCAACATGGGCAGTTTTACCGGAATTGCGAAAACCCGTCGGGTGTGCCGCGCGGACCGTACGGCGACTTCGCCGCAGTGTTTTGCCTGAGCGAAATCACCTCAAACGCCAGCGAGATCTCGAATTCGCCTTCGATGACGGTGAAGGTCTCGTCCTACTTTGCGTGCTGACGGATCAGTCTGGCTAAGCCGTCTCCGCCAGCCGCCAAACATGGCCACGAGGCGCCATTGGCTGTTGCAGAATCGACGAAGGATAGGTCTCACCCTAGTATCCGTAAGTGCACTCGACGATCTCGATCACGATGCATTCCTCCTACCGCTCTATGTAGTGAACTACATTGTCTGTCAAGGGCTGATCGTCGACGGATGGCGTGGCAATGAGCTCGCTTAAGGTTTGTTGGTGTCGATGGACGGGGTGCGCTGGAGGCCCTGCGGGACGGGTTGGGAGTAGCGTCGGGCGCATCTTCGGCGTCGCCTTCGGGTGTGGCTACGGTGTCGGGCTCGTTATCTTCGGGGGTGTCGGGGGAGTCGCGCGGGTCTGGTTCGGGATCGAGGTTTGAGGCTGGCATCATCCCTCCTCTGAATCTGCGGCGCTGGTCGCTTTGGATCTCGGCGTCGAGAGCTGGGGAGTCTTCACCTTCGACGAGCTGATCGGTGTCGTAGTTGGGGGGCAGGCCGGAGATGCGGCCATCGACGACGGCTTCGTCGGCTACGGTTTCGCCGAGCTCGTTGCTGTCGCCATCGGCCTGGGGTTCGCTCTGATTTTTCTCCTGCTCGAGCTCATCGGAGTTTTCGGGGGCGTGGTGTTCCATGGGGATTTCATCCTGTTCGGCGAGTTCGCCGGCCATCTTCTCAAACTCTTCGATGCTGGGAAGCTCGCTTGAAGTCTTTGAGGCCGAAGCGGAGGAGGAATTCCTTGCTGGTTTTGTAGAGGATGGGGCGGCCGATGACCTGTTTGCGGCCGGCGGTGGCGATGAGCTTGCGCGTGAGGAGGGAGCCGAGGACGCCGCCGGAGTCGACGCCGCGGATCTCGGAGATCTCGGGGGCGGTGACGGGTTGTTTGTAGGCGACTACGGCGAGGGTTTCGAGGGCCTGGAGGGAGAGCTTGAGGGGAGGCTTGAGGGACTTGACGAAGCCGCGGACGGCGTCGTGGTACTCGGGCTTGGTGGCGAGGCGGTAGCCGCCGGCGACCTCGCGGATCTCGAGGCCGCGGTCGCTGGTGGCGTAGTCGGCGATGAGCTGGTCGAGGAGGGAGCGGAAGTAGTCGCGGAGACGTCGGGCGCGCTCCTTGTCCTCTTTCGCCTCAGTAGCCGTTTTTTTGGCTTCGGCGGGGGCTTCGCTTCCCTGCGGGGGTTCGGGGGCGGATTCGGCTATTGGGGTCGGCTATTGGGTCGGCTATAGGCTCGTCAAGGGTATCGCTGGTTCGCATGGCTGCGGCGTCGGCGACGGCGTGCTGGTGGACGGCCTTGAGGTGGGCGGCCTCTTCAGCGGCTGCGATGTGCAAAGCGCGATCGAGCGCGGCGGCGTGCTCGGCTTCGGCGGCTGCAGCGTCCTCGGATGCGGCGGGGAGGTCGGCGTCAGAGTCGGTAAGTGGGAGCGATTGCTGGGAGGCGTCGAGATGGTCCAGTTCGGCCTGGGCTTCGTGGCCGAGGAGGCCAATGAGTCTGGGCGAGGGTTACGGGCTCTTCGGACGCGTAGATGACGGCTTCGATCTTTGCTTTCAGGCTCATAAGTTGGTCAGCAGTAAGCATACCAATGTGAGGGTGTGGAGATCGTGGCGAATGCATAGGACTGAAAAGAAAAGGCCCGCTCTGAACGAGCGGGCCATGTAGGAAGAAAGCTGGTTATCTGGCGATGGAGTTGAAGAGCCAGAAGAGGCATCCGGAGAGCAGCGCGGCGGCTGGGAGGGTGAAGACCCAGGCGAGGGCGATATCGCGTACGGTGGACATCTGCAGACCGCTCTTGTTCGCGGCCATGGTTCCGGCGATGCCAGAACTGAGCACGTGAGTGGTACTGACGGGGAGGCCGAGGTTGTCGGCCATCCAGATGGTGATCATGGCGGTGATCTCGGCGGAGGCACCCTGCGCGTAGGTGAGGTGGGTCTTGCCGATCTTCTCGCCGACGGTGACGACGATGCGCTTCCAGCCGATCATGGTTCCAAGGCCGAGGGCAAGGGCGACGGCGACCTTGACCCAGGTGGGGATGAAGCGGGTGGACGTGTCGAGGAACTTCTTGTAGTTGGCGATGGCCTTGGTGTCTGCGTCGGACATCTTCGGTGCGCCGGCCTTTGGCATGATGCGGAGAGTTTCGCTGGTGAGGTACATCTGGTTGCGAACGTTGGCCTGCATATCGGCCGGTACGCCGGCGAGCGAGCCGTAGCTGGTGGCCTCGTTGCGGATGTTGATGATCATCTGCTGGAGGGCAGGCATGACTGCGGGCTCGTACTTCTTTTTCGCGACGAAGTTTTCAAGTTCGGGGCCGGCGTCCTGAACGACGGCGGTGGGTTCGATGTAGTTGCTGAGAGCTCCGGCGACCTGAGTGGAGACGGCGGCGAAGGTCTGGACCTGGGCTGCGGTGACGGTGTGGTTGAGGGCGTAGGCGGTGGGAACGGTGCCGACCAGGATGAGCATGATGAGGCCCATGCCCTTCTGTCCGTCGTTGGAGCCGTGGAAGTAGCTGACGCCGCCGCAGGTGCCGATGAGGAGCAGACGGATGTAGAACGGTGGAGGTGCGGTGCCCTCGGGAGCTTTATACAGGCGGGGATCGCGGGCGAGGAGCTTGAACAGAAGGAAGAGCAGGGCGGCCATGGCAAAGCCGATCACGGGCGAGAGAAGCAGCGCCTTGAAGACTTTCGTGACCTGCTCCCATTCGACGCCGGAGGTTCCGGAGTTGCCCTGCATGAGCTGGTTGGCGACGCCGACACCGATGATGGAGCCGATCATGGTGTGCGAGCTCGAGGCGGGAAGGCCGCGTCCACCAGGTGGCCAGGTTCCAGAGAATGGCAGCGACGAGCAGAGCGAAGACCATGGAGAAGCCGGCGCCCTTGCTGACCTTGAGGATGAGTTCGACCGGCAGCAGGGTGATGATCGAGAAGGCGACGGCGCCGGAGCTGAGCAATACTCCGATGAAGTTCATGATGCCGGAGTAGACGACGGCGATGTGGGGCTCGAGCGAGTGGGTGTAGATGCAGGTCGCGACGGCGTTGGCGGTGTCGTGGAAGCCGTTGACGAACTCGAAGCCGAGGGCGATGAACAGCGCGACGCCGAGCAGAATGAAGGGGAACACGGAGGGCGAGTGGACGATGGAGAGATCGTTGGCCAGCTTTGTTCCGATGTAGATGAGGCCGCCGACCAGCATGACACCGAAGATGATTCCGCCGATTTTTCCGGGTGAAGATTTCTTCAGCTTCTCATCCAGCAAGGAGCCGGTAGGTACGGTTGCGGGAGTTGCCATGGTTGTCACCTATGACGTGCAAGATGGGATTCGGTAGGTCCGAAGATAGGCGGATATTGCGAACGGTGAGTGTTACAGGAAGATGAAAGGTGCAGGCGAATATTCGAGGCTTACGGGTCCTTAGGTGAAGGATTTGCAACAATGCCAGAGATTAAGCTAAAGTGGGGCTCCAGAGTTCCGGAGCCATCTCCGTCTTCGCGGTGTGGCCTTAGCGCCAGTCGTCGCGGGCCTGTTGCGAGTCGGCGAAGATGGCGTCGAAGGCTTCGGTCTTTTTGATGAGGATGTCGCCCTGGATGACGGGTTGATGGAGCAGGACGGCCTGCAGGCGGACGAGCTCCAGCATGGCGAGGAACATGCTGATGACGGCTCGCTCGGTGTGGGTGTTGTGGAGGAGCTTGCGGAGGCTGACGGGTTTGTCCTCCATGAGCAGGCGGCGTTTGACGTATCGATCATCTGGGCGACGGTGACGGAGTCCTCGTCGACGTTGAGGACGGGGCGTTCGCGCGAGGCGGATGAGGATCTCCTGGAAGACGCGGACGAGGTCTACGGTGTCGGCGTCGATCTCGCGGGACTCGTCGAGCTCCTGGCCGGTGAGTTCGCCGGCGTCGCGGCGGAAGTAGCGCAGGCCGGGAATGGTCCAGGTGGCCTCTTCGATCTGCTGCTTCTGCATGAGCATCTGGGCGGCGGCTTTGAAGCGCTCGTGCTCGAGGAGGCGCTCGACAAGCTCGCGGCGCGGATCTTCGGAGTCGGCTCCGGTGACGTCGGAGGGGTCGCGGGGCAGGAGGGTCTTGGACTTGATGTGGATGAGGAGCGAGGCCATGTAGATGAACTCGCCGGCGGCGTCGACGTCGGTCTGCTTGAGCTGGTGGGTGTATTCGAGGAACTGGCTGGTGATGCGGGCGATGGGGATGTCGTAGATGTCGATGTTCTGCTTGCGGATGAGATCGAGGAGCAGGTCGAAGGGGCCGTCGTAGACCTGGCCTACGGTGACGGAGAAGGGGGATTGGGAGGCTTCGTCTCGGGCTTTGTCTTTGGCGTCTTTGCCGGGTTTGGTCTCGGGGGGTGCGGGGATGGGTTTGGGTTCGAGGGCGAAGGGGGCGTGGGCTTCCGGGGTGTTTTCCGGCTGAGACTTCTGGAGAATCTTCGGCGGGGGAAGAACCCACGTCCGCAAGTGCCGGGCTATTTTCCGGAGACGGGGCACCCGGTTCTGTGGTGGGTTGGGCTTGTTCGGGATGGAGGGTTTCGTCTGGCATGGTGGTTACCTGAGACCCATTGCTGAGCGTACTTCACGCATGGTCTGGTTGGCTCGGGCGTTGGCGCGGGCGTTGCCTGCTTCGAGGATGGCGTCGACCTCTTCGGGATGGGATTCGAAGTGGCGGCGGCGCTCCTGAATGGGAGCGATCTCTTTGACGACAGCATCGGCGAGCCATCCTTTGCACTGGATGCAGCCGATGCCGGCGGTGGTGCAGCCTTCGCGAACGGTCTGCTGAGTCTCGTCGGGAGGAGAAGACTTTGTGGAGGTCGAAGACGGGGCAGACGTCGGGGTTGCCGGGATCGGTGCGGCGGATGCGTGCCGGGTCGGTGACCATGGTCTTGAGCTTGGCGCGGATGTCGTCTTCGGGGTCGGAGAGCAGGATGGTGTTGTTGTAGCTCTTGGACATCTTGCGGCCGTCGGTGCCGGGGAGTTTGGGGGATGGGGTGAGGAGGACTTTGGGTTCGGGGAGAACGGCGGTGGCGGGGTCGTCTTCGGTGAGTTCGGCGATGGCCAGCTTTTCTTTGTCGGAGACTGCGTGCTCGAAGGCTGGTGTGTGACGGGTGCTGTAGAGGTGATTGAAGCGGCGGGCGATTTCGCGGGTGATCTCGACGTGCGCGGCCTGATCCTGACCTACGGGGACGAAGGCGGGCTGATAGACGAGGATGTCGGCAGACTGGAGGAGGGGGTAGCCGAGGAAGCCGTAGGTGGCCAGGTCCTTCTCTTTGAGTTGCTCCTGCTGGTCTTTGTAGGTGGGGACGCGTTCGAGCCAGCTTAGGGGCGTGATCATGCTGAGGAGCGCGTAGAGCTCGAAGTGGGCGGGGACGGCGCTCTGGATGAAGATGGTGCAGAGGTTGGGGTCGAGGCCGGCGGCGAGGAAGTCGAGGGCTACTTCGCGGATGTTGTCTTTCAGGGCGGAGGTGTCGGCGTAGTCGGTGGTGAGGGCGTGGTAGTCGGCGATGAAGAAGTAGCACTCGTACTGGTGCTGGAGCTGGACCCAGTTGTAGAGGGCGCCCATGTAGTTGCCGAGGTGCAGGCGGCCGGTGGGACGCATGCCGGAGAGGACGCGGGGGCGCGAGTTGTCAGGGGTAATTTCAGTCATTGCGGCTCAGGTGCAAGGGTAAATGATGCGTTGGTGGAAACGGGTTTTCGGGGTGTTGCTCAGTACACCTGAAGGGTTACCCCCCCCCTATTGCCCGGCGATAAACTATTTGTAATCAATAGTTTGCTCCGGAGTCCGTTGCTGTAAATATGTGCAATCAAATGGGTTATCGCTAAAAATGTGTTTCTAAAAGGGTTATGGGTGTCAATGGAAAGCCCCGGTGGATGACCGGGGCCTTTCTTGATCTCTGTATTGAGTATAGCTGGTTGGCTGGAACTACTACGCCAGCTCTATGTGGTTTATCTGGAATGAGATACGTGGTTTGTGGGCTTGACAGGGTTTGGAAAGGAACAGGCAACGGCAAAGACTGGTCGTTTCGGCTTCGCCTTCACTCCGGCCTTCGGCAGAGTGGAGACCGCTTCGCGGTTGGCTTTTCACGCGGGGCTGAAGCCCCGCTCTATCTCAGAAGCAACGGCACGACGGCAACAGCAGAAGCAGATCCTTCGCTTCGCTCAAGGATGACAATATTTCTTTACATGAAGAATATTTCTTTGCATCTGGTGTCATCTAGACGCTGAAGAGGATGCTGTCGAAGATTATTTTGAGGGGGTTGAGGAAGAGGCGGAAGATGAGGCTTCCGCCGATGATCATGATGAGGAACATTCCGATCATGCCGATGCTGTCGTAGATCTGGAGTGCGCGGTAGGGCAGGAAGTGGCGGAGGATGCGGCTGCCGTCGAGGGGCGGGACGGGGATGAGGTTGAAGACGAAGAGAATGAGGTTGATGAAGATGACGTAGTAGAGAAAGAGCGAGATGGGAAAGAGGGTGGGCAGGTTCTCGGTGGATATGCCCGGGTAACGGGAGGCGAGGGCCATGGCAGTCATGACGGACTGCAGGCCACCGGGGATGACGTGCTTCTGGATGATGAGGAGCAGGAGAGCGATGATCGCCATGAGGAGATTGCTGGCGGGGCCGGCGAGGGCGACGATGATGTCGTCACGGGTGTAGCGCTTGAAGTTGCGCGGGGTGACGGGGGTAGGCTTGGCCCAGCCGAAGAGCATGCCGCCGTAGAAGAGTCCGATGAGGGGAAAGACGACGGAGCCGAGGGGATCGAGATGAACGAGGGGATTTAGGGTGACTCGGCCGAGCATTTTGGCGGTGGGGTCGCCGAGACGCCAGGCAGCCCAGGCGTGGGCGCACTCGTGCACACTGAAGGCAAGGATAAGAACGACAGCCTGAAAGATTACGAGTACTACAGTTTGGTTCATGGTTCTAGCTTATCGGAGTGGCGGGTGCGAGGACAGCGGGATCAACTTCTGTGGGAATAGATCAACGTGGTTGGCACTATAAGCGAGAAGCAGATCCTTCGCTGCCGCTCAGGATGACAATCTCTTTAAGGAGAATGACAATTTCTAAAAAGTTAGATATACGACAAGCTGTATGCCGATACAAGCTTTGACAAGAGCGTCAGGCGTCTTTGCGGCGTTTGGTTTTGGCGGGAATGCCTACGGAGACTACGCGGGGTTCTACGGGTTTGGTGGCGAGGGCCATGGCGCCGAGCATGGAGTCCTGGCCGATGTTGGCTCCGGCGAGGACGGTGGCATGGTAGGTGATGCGGGCGTGGGGGCCTAGTTCGGTGGGCTTGTTGGTGACGTCGGCTTGCTGGTTGATGTTATGGGTGTGGGAGTAGACGTTGGCGTAGTCGGAGATGCTGGTGCCTTCGTGGAGGATGAGACCGCCGCGGTCGTCGAGCATGACGTTTTTGTGGATGGTGCAGCCGTCTTCGATGGTGAGGTTGTAGCCGAAGCTGAACTCGACGTTGTGGAAGATTTTGACGTGCTTGCCGAGGTGCTTGAAGATGTGGCGGCCGAGCATGCAGCGGAAGCGGAAGCCGAGCCAGTGGTTGAGGCCAAGGGGGGAGCGGTCGAACATCTGCCAGAAGTAGATGAGGGGCTTGCGCTCGGCGTACTTTTCGGGATCGACGTCGCCGTAGTACTCGGGCTCGAGGGTGATGTTGCGGGGGTCGAAGCACTCGGAGAGGGAGTTGGTGGCGAGTTCGCTGATGAGGGTGGCGTTCATGCGTCCGCCGTGAGGGCGACCGAGGTACATCTGGAAGAGCTCGTCGCGGACGATCTCTGAGCGGCGATCGACGGAGTGGTGGCGGGTGAACTCTTCGTTGAGGTTTGCGAGCCAGCGGCGAAAGACGGCTTCAGCTTCCGGGGTGGGTTTGGGATCGCGATAGTTCAGGACGGGCATGAGTTTTTTTCCTCTGGAGAAGAGCTATTCGATGGCGAAGACAGCATAAACGGTTGCGGTTTTTTCTATCTGACGCGGATTGATGGCTAAGGGTTCAACTTTCTCAACCATTGGGGCGGCTGCCATGGCTCGCATGAGAGGGCGGATGGGAGAGGCCTGGATCTCGTTGCTGGCGTAGAGGAGGGCTCCGAGTTTGACGCTCATACCGGCGGCCATCTGGGAGGCTACGGTACGGGCGCGCTGGAGAGCTTTGGCGGCGACTTCGGCCTGGGAGGCGTTCTCGTCCTTGAGGGACCATTCGATCTGGCCGGACTGGTTGGCTCCGGCTTTGACGGCGAGGTCGAGGGTCTTTGCGGCGTCGTTGGCGGGGACGCGGACGGTCCAGCTTTGGGTGACCTGGAATTGATGCTGGGCCTTTTCTGCGGGGGTCATTTTTTCCTGCTGGTAGGCCTGGACGGGGCTGACGTTCTGGTTTTCGCTTTCGATGGTGTCGGAGGGGACGCCGGCGGCGGTGAGGGCTTTGACGATGGCGTTGGAGATGCGGGAGCCGGTGGCGTAGGCGGTGGCGGAGTCGGGACCGTAGGCGATGAAGCCGATGTGAACGGTGGCGGTGTCGGCCATGACGAGGACGCGGTCGGTGGCGGTGATGGCGATGGTGCGGTTGTCCTTGCTGACCTGGATGGTCTGGGCGGGAGCTTGAGCGCCGACGGCGATGGTGGTGGCACAAAGGGCGAGGGCGGTCAGGTGTCGACGGATCATTGTTCTTCTCCTGTGGTGGTGAGGAGGTCGGCGAGGGTCTTTTTGTGTTTGGGTTTGGCGGCGAGCTTCTGCTTGGGGTCGGGCAGGATCCGCTCGGATGGAGGAGTTCCGACGCGGGCGCGGGCGTTGGCCTTTACGGCTTTGACCTTGGAGAATGTCTGCTTCTTCGGCTTGCTCATCTTGATTTCCTAAAACGCTTCCCTGCTTTGGCTTGCGGCTGGTGCCGAAGTTCGAGTGCTGGCGTACCCGTGATTACTCTATACTTTTGTTCGCGGCGGATGAGGGTAAATCCGTTGCGGGAGTACGGTGGGAGAAGGGATCGCAGGCCTACGAAGTGAGCAGGCGAGGTGAATTATGGAAGAGCGTGATTTTTTTGATGAGAAGTCGGAGCAACGGAAGCATGTGATGACGTGTCCGCACTGCGGGCAGCAGGGAGAGTATGAGGTGGGGTGGATCGTGCGGCGGAAGAAGGCGCAGTTGCCGCGCGGAGCAGACGAGCGCGACCGGGCGCGGTTTGCCAAGGCACAGAGTTATATGGTGCGGCGAGATGATCCGATGGGTTGCAAGAATATTCGATGCCGGAAGCGGTTTGACGTAGTGGGGATTCAGTCAGTGGCGTTTCTGTAACGGCGGCGGTCACTACCTGGGACATATGGAAATGGTGTGAATTTTGAGTTTAGAGCTGGGTCTGCTTTGCGAATGAATGGATATTCAGTTATTCTGACGACGTTGAGAGAGGATCTTTTCCTGAGCGTGAAGCCTGCTTCGAGTAGCTGTGATTTAATAGGTCTAGCTGTTTCGAACCAGAGAACACGCAGGAGAATAGAAAAACGCACATGGCTAACACACTACTGCCCGCTGAAGAACGAAATCTAACGCCCCGATGAGGTTGAGTTGCTGGACAAGCGCCGCCGTCGCGGCCAGCTTTTTCTGGTGCTCTGCGTTCAGTTCCTGATCGTGGGGACGTTGGTGACGTATATGGGCAGGGCAGGACTGGACGCTGTCGCCGGGATGGGCGCATCCGATGGTTTATCTGGATGTGCTGGCGTTCGGAGCTGCGTTGGTGTTTGGTGTATTGGGTTTGCGTCTGCGGCGCGGGAGCACCGAGTTCATCAGCTACTAGCGATGGCTGGGCTGACTGACCGGGGCCTGCTGCGGAATTGTTCGGAATGCGAGCGGCGCTGAAAACAAGGCGCTGCGAGCGGACGGGTTCGGATGGTGGATGCAGCGCGTTGGATGGCGGTGGGGTTTCAGGATACGGGGCCGCGGATCTCGGCTACTTTGGCTGAGCCGGGGCATTTTTCGGTCGCGGAAGTAGTGCTGCTGGTAGTTTGCGCGGTGATGTCGGGTGCGCTGTTTTTCTGGCGGTTCGGGCCGATTCTGCGGAATATTTTTCAGTCGAAAAAGGATGCGGACTTTTCGCTGTCGCCCATTGGGCGCAGGGTTTGGGAGTTCGTCTGGGAGGTGCTGTGCCAGGCGAAGGTGATCCGGCAGCGGCCGTTGCCGGGGCTGGCGCATGCGTTCGTGTTCTGGGGGTTTCTGGCGTTTGCGCTGGTGAGTTTGAATCATCTGGCGAATGGGTTGGGGCTGGGGTTTCTTGCTCCGGCGAGCTACGTGGGGGAGTTCTACTTTTGGTTTGCCGCAGTGTGGGCGGCGTTGGTGGCGGTGTCGATCGCGGGGCTGTTTGTGCGGCGGTTCTTTGTGCGGCCGGTCTGGCTGGGGGCGAAGGTCTCGTATGAGTCGGGGTTGATTGCGCTGCTGATTTTTGTGTTGATGGCGACCTATCTGGCGGCGTTTTTTGTGAGTGATGGCGGGACGGCGGTGAAGGTGTTGTGGTGGACGCATACGCTGGCGCTGCTGGTGTTTCTGCCGCTGATTCCGCATACGAAGCATCTGCATTTGGTGCTTAGTCCGTTGACGGTCTTTTTGAAGAGGGATGGGTTTTCGAAGATTCCTCCGCTGAGTGGGGATGAGGATTTTGGGTTGGTGGCGGGGAAGGATATTACGCAACTGATTTCGTTACAAGCTTACAGTTGCGTGGAGTGCGGGCGCTGCACGGAGCACTGCCCTGCTTCTGCTACGGGCAAGGTTTTGAACCCCAAGGAGATTATTTTGGGGATGCGTTCGTATTTGAATGAGCTGGGTCCGGGGAGTGATGTGGGACTGCTCGCGGAAGCAAGGCCGGAGACTTCGTTTGGTAGGACGATGTCGATGGAGGCGGCGTTTGAGTGTACGACGTGCGGGAGTTGCGAGTATCAGTGTCCCGTGGGGATTCAGCATCTGCCGATCATTGTGGGGCTGCGACGTGGGGCGACGAATACGGGGGCGTGGGAGGACAGCTATGGGACGAAGCTGTTTCTGGCGCTCGAGAAGAATGGAAATGCGCTGGGGCTGAGTGCGGCGGAGAGGGATAAATTTGTAACTAAACAAGGTCTGCCGATCTTTGATGGGTCGCAGGAGTACTGTCTGTGGCTGGGGTGCATGGGTGGGTATGATCCGAAGGGGCGCGAGATTATTGCGGACTTTGCGCGGGTGATGAATTATCTGGGGACTACGTTTGGGGTGCTGAAGAAGGAGAAGTGTACGGGAGATCCGGCGCGGCGGCTGGGGAACGATCTGGTGTTTGGGTCGCTGGCTGAGGCTGGGTTGAAGGCGCTGGAGACGTCGAAGGTGAAGAAGATTGTGGCGATCTGTCCGCACTGCGTGAGGACGATTGCTACGGACTGGCGGGAGTATGGGGTTGCGCCGGAGATAGAGCATCACTCGGAGTTTATGGCTCGGTATAAAGAGCGGTTGCCGAAGCAGGGGGCTGGTGCGGGGGAGTCGATTGTTTATCACGATCCTTGTTACCTGGGGCGGTATCGGGATGTGTATGAGGAGCCGCGGGAGATTGTTTCGCTGGCGGGAGAGTTGGTGGAGGCTCCGCGGTCGCATGAGAGAAGTTTTTGCTGCGGGGCCGGCGGTGGGTTGGCGTTTCTGGGGGAGGAGAGTGGTGAGCGGGTGAGTCATGTGCGGGCGAAGGAGTTGGTGGGCACGGGAGCGCAGGTGGTGGGGACGGCTTGTCCGTTCTGCAATACGATGTTTCGGGATGCTTTGAGTGCGGTGAGTGAGGCTCCGCCGCAGTTGTTGGATATTGCGCAGTTGACGGCGCGGAGTTTGCCTGTGGGGCAGCAATAGAGCGTTTTATTGATCTTGTTCTGAACTGACAGCCGCACCAAGTGGGATAGAATTCGAGCGAATCGTGAATGAAAAGGAGATCTAATTGATGCAAGATAATGGCCCTATTGTCCGGCGCTTCGTTGAAGAGACTATCAATCAAGGTCAGATCGACTCCGCTGCTCAGTTCGTTTGGGAGGATGTGGTCGAGCAGGTTCCGTTTCCCGGGCAGGAGCCCGGTATCGAAGGTTTGAAGGATGTTTTGCGGGGTTTCCGGGCTGGGTTTCCTGATATTCACTTCGCGATCGAGGAGCAGATTGTCGAGGGGGAGAAGGTGCTGAGCCGGTTTGAGTGGACGGGGACGCACCGCGGGGAGTTTCTGGGTGTGCCCGCTACGGGACGGCCGGTGAAGGTTTGGGGCATGGTCGTCGACAGGCTTGTGGATGGAAGGAATAATGGATGGAAGGATTAAGGAGACGCGCATCATCATGGATGGTCTTGGGCTGATGATGCAGCTTGGGGTGTTTCCTCCGCCGCCTAGCGCGTGATTTAGGTATCGGTCTATCAGGTAAGAGGATTGGGAGAGCTATGAAGATAGTTGTAGCGATTAAGCAGGTGCCGGAGCGGGATGCGCCGATTCAGGTTGCTGGCGATGGCAAGTGGATCGATGAGAGTGATTTGAACTACACGATCAATGAGCCGGATGCTTATGCGCTGGAAGAGGCGCTGCAGTTGAAGGAGAAGAATGGCGGCGAGGTGGTGGTGGTTTGCGCGGGGCCGGAGCGGGTGACGAGCACGCTGCGGGAGGCGCTGGCTAAGGGGGCTGACCGGGCGATCCATATTGAGGCGGATGATCTTGGTGAGCGGGACACGCTGGGAGTGGCGCAGTTGCTGGCGGATGCGGTGAAGACGGAGGCTCCCGATTTGATACTGACGGGGTTACAATCTGACGATTTGGGGCTGGGGCAGACGGGTGTGGTGATGGCGGAGTTGCTGGGGATTCCGCATGCGACGATCATTATGCAGGTTGAGGTGGTGGGCTCGGGGTTGAAGGTGAAGCGTGAGTTGGAGGATGGGTGGTTTCAGCATGTGGAGATGCCGTTGCCGGCGCTACTGACGATCCAGAGCGGCGGGAACAAGCTGCGGTACGCGACGCTGATGGGGATCAAGAAAGCGAAGACGAAGGAGACGAAGACGGTTTCGGCTGGCGCGGCTGCGGGAGACAATGCGGTTGCGTTGGAGCGCGTGTATCTGCCGGAGAAGCAGAAGAAGACGGAGATGATAATGGGCACGCCAGCAGAGGTGGCGGCGAAGCTGGTGGAGAAGTTGAAGTTTGAGGTGAAGGTGATATGAGTGGAGTTCTGGTGGTGATGGAGCAGCGTGGTGGAGTGATCAACCGCATGAGTTTTGAAGCTCTGTCGGCTGGACAGACATTTGGCGGCGGGGCTGGGCGTGGAGTGTTCGGCTGCGATTGTTGGCGATGGTGTGGCGGGGGCTGGGTTGAAGTTTGAGGGTGGGGCGCCGGCTAAGGTGTATGCGGTGGAGCATGCGCTGTTGAAGGACTATACGGCAGATGGATATGTTGCGGCGCTGGAGCAGTTGGTGAAGAAGGTTGAGCCGGGGTATGTGGTGTTTCCGCATACTTATCAGGTGCGGGATTTTGCTCCGGCGCTGGCTACTCGGTTTCGGCAGGTTTTGATTAGCGATGTTGTATCGATATCACGAGGGGCCGGTGTTTGTGCGGCAGTTGCTGCAGGGAAAGTTGAATGCGGACTATCGGCAGACGGGGGCGGGGCCTTGCTTTGTGTCGGTGCAGGCGGGGAGCTTTCGGGCTGAGGTGGGCGAGGCGGCGGATGTGACGGTGGAGAGGTTTGCGCCGGCGCTGGAGGCGGCGCAGATTCGGAGTAAGCCGGGAGAGCCTTTCCGGGAGTCGGCGCATACGGTGGACTTGAGTGCGGCGGCGGTGATTGTTTCGGTTGGGCGTGGGATCGGAGAGCAGGAGAATATCGGCATTGTCGAGGAGCTGGCGGCGGCTCTGGGCGCGGAGATGGCGGCTTCGCGGCCGATCTGCGATAACGGCTGGCTGCCGATGGAACGGCAGGTGGGGAGCTCGGGGCAGACGGTTTCGCCGAAGCTCTATCTGGCGGTGGGGATCTCGGGGGCGATTCAACACCTGGTGGGGATGAAGGGGTCGAAGGCCGTGATCGCGATCAATAAGGACGAGAATGCGCCGATCTTCGAGGTGGCGGACTATGGCGTGGTGGGGGATTTGTTTGAGGTGGTTCCGGCGCTGACGAAGGCGGTTCTGGCGGCGAAGGGTTAGGTGGTGCGGTTGAGCACGACGCGGGTGTTAGCGAGCTATTGGTTGTTCGGCTACTGCGCTAGTTGGTTATTGGGCTAGCAGTCTTTGGACTGCGGCGGTTGCGGTCTCGGCCGGTTGAGTTGTGCGAGACGGCGGCTTAACCCCACCAGGTTGGTTTGACGATGGTAGGCACGGGCGTAAAGCATATCTGCGAGGACGATGAGGCAGATGATGATGAAGAGAGAGATGATGTGGCTGTTAAGCCAGGGTAAGACGCGTTCAGTCCAGGACATGCGGGCTCCAATGATCGATCGGTAAAGGCAATCGCGGGAGTCCGGAAGGAACTCTGCGTGCCTTGAACAGTGTAGTTATACTGTGTGTTGCGGGATGCAGTCAGCTGAATTCCTTGGCTGCATCTAATAAGTGAACCCGGAATTGATTCTACGGGTACTTATGGTCTCATCATGCCCTATATTACGAGTTGCGACGGCCGGAACGGAATTGCTCGATGAAGAGGTGCAAGCCTCGTCGGAACGTGGGAGTGCGGGGCGGCTGCGCGACAAATTTGGCCGGGCGATTACGGACCTGCGGGTATCGGTGACGGACCGGTGCAACTATAAGTGCGTGTACTGCCGGACGGGCAATGAAGGCGCGCAGTTTACGGAGCTGCCGATTGCGGACTATCTGCGGATGGTGCGGCTGTTTGTGTCGCTGGGGGTGGAGAAGATCCGGCTGACGGGTGGGGAGCCGCTGCTGCGATCGGGCCTGGTGGAGATGGTTTAGGAGCTTGCGCGGATGCGGACGGCGTATCTGGCCGACGGACTAAAGTGCGCACGACGGGGTGGGCTCGACAGACGACGGGATTGCCGCTGGATATTGCGCTGACGACGAATGGGCATCTGCTGGAGGGGCTGGCGCAGCCGCTGAAGGACGCGGGGTTGAATCGGGTTACGGTGAGCATGGATGCGGTGGATGCGGAGACGTTTGCTGCGATTACGCGGGTGCCGCGGAGCTTCGATAAGGTGCTGGCGGGGATGCGCAAGGCGCGTGAGGTGGGGCTGGGACCGGTGAAGGTGAACTGCGTTCTGCTGCGGGGATTCAATGACGGGCAGATTGAGCAGTTTGCGGAGTTTTCGCGCAACGAAGGTGTGGTGGTGCGGTTTATCGAGTGGATGCCGCTGGAGGAAGATCGCAGCTGGAAGCGGGAGACGGTGATCTCGATGGACGAGATTGTGGCGCGGCTGAATGCGTATCGTCCGCTGGTGGAGCTGCCGCCGCACAGCGCGAGCGAGACGGCGAAGCGGTTTACGTTCGATGATGGGGTAGGCGAGATCGGGATTATCGCGCCGGTTTCGCGGCCGTTCTGCGGCCACTGCAGCCGGGTGCGGCTGACTTCGGATGGCAAGATACGGACGTGCCTGTTCTCGCAGAGCGACCATGACCTGATGGGAGAGATGGTGCGCGGCGGAACTGATGCGGAGCTAAGTGCGTATATCAGGCGAGTTGTGATGAGAAAAGAAGCTCGGCATCATATTGGCGAGCCGGGTTTTGAGAAGCCATCGCAGGAACATGGTTCACATCGGCGGTTGACGCGTGTGACACGAGGGTGGGATTGTTGCGCTAAGCACTGTGGCTAAGTTGAGAGACATCCGTCTCTGAAAGTTACTGCATTATTTTTTACTCCCCGGGGAACCGCATTGAAAGAAAGACGCCCATTTGAGGTCATCGAGAGCCGCCAGATGGATCACCTGCGGGTGTTCCATGACGTGGCGCGGGCGCTGACGACGTCGCTTGAGCTGGAGGATATTCTCGGCGTCATCATGGAGAAGATGGCGCAGTTCTTTGGGCCGGAGCGCTGGTCGCTGCTGATGGTGGATGAGAAGGCAGCAGGAGCTGTACTACGCGATCGCTGTGGGCGAGAATGCCGAGAGTCTGAAGGGACTGCGGGTGCCGCTGGGCGAAGGCGTGGCGGGATGGGTGGCGGCGACGGGAAATCCGCTGGTGGTGCCGGATGTGTCGCTCGATCCGCACTGGTCGAACTTTACGAAGAAGCATCCGGAGCTGCATATCCAGTCGATCGCCTGCGTGCCGGTGCGATCGGGGAATAAGACGCTGGGAGTGATCCAGTTGCTGAACAGCAAGCTGGATCTGATGAGCGAGTATTCGATCTCGTTTCTGCGGATCCTGTGCGACTATGCAGCGATCGCGATCAACAATGCGCGGTCGATGACGCTGATCCAGGAGCTGACGATCACGGACGACTGCACGGGATTGTTCAATGCGCGGCATCTTTACACGATGCTGGATGAGCAGGTTGGACTTGGACCGGTAAGACGTTCAGCCTGATGTTCATCGACCTGGACCGGTTCAAGTCGGTGAACGATACGCATGGGCACCTGGTGGGCAGCCGTCTGCTGGCGGAGGCGGGCAGTCTGCTGCGGCGTGTCATTGGGCCGTCGAATGCGGCGTTTCGATATGGCGGGGATGAGTTTGTGGCGCTGCTGCCGGGAGTTGGGAAGACGGCGGCGATCGAGACGACGCTGAAGGTGCTGGAGACGCTGCGGACGTCGCGGTTTCTGGAAGGCGCCGGGCTATCGCTGAGTCTGACGGGAAGCTTTGGGCTGGCGACGTTTCCGGAGGACGGCGATACGCGTGGCGACGATTCTGCGGGCGGCGGACACGATGATGTATGAGGCGAAGACGACACGGGACAACGTCGCGGTGGTGGGCAAGGGGTTGCTGCTGGACCGGCCGATGCTGACGGGCGCGGCTGCTCGCGAACGCTAGGCAGGACTACTGGTCGGGTGAGTTTGAGCGGCGGTGTTCGAGGGTCAAGGGTCGCTTTGGCTCAGGCTTGAGGGCGTCGCGCGTTCTCGCGAGCGACGGGGTGGACGCCGAAGTCCCAGACGGAGAGATTGACGACTTTGTCGGAGAGGACCTCCAGGAGGGCGAACTCGCCAAACTCCAGGTTCTCCTTTGGGGTGATCTTCATCCAGTGGCCGCCGGGGAGGACTTCGGTTTTGGTCTCGACGAGATCGACCTGATGGCGTCCGGTGCCGAGAAGACTGATCTTGAAGCTATCGACGACGCGGGCGCCGGTTCGGACGTCGGTCCTAAGGATGACGTAAGTGCTGATGGATGAGCCGCCGTTGGGGGTGGCAGGAGCACGGTTGCTTGCTCCGTGGGTGTCAACGGTGAGGGGCTCGCCACCGGTGGGTGGAAGCGCGGAGTTATCGGCAAGACGCAGATAGAAGACGGGGTCGGGGACGTGGAGCTGGACGAGCGAAGTTTCACCCTTGAGCTCTACCAGTTGATGGGCGCTGGAGAGTGGGTTGATGGTTCCGCGGAGGACATTGTGAGCGGTGACGTGGCTCAAGTCCCCTTCGGACTGGGTTAGTGGAACGAGCTCGGGCGTGGAACGAAAGGTGTCGAGCGCGAGAAAACTGTACTGATCGGGCAGGCGGAGATCGGGGGCCACTTCGGGGGTAAGGGCTGCACGATCAGCCTCTTCCTTGAGTAGTTCAGGGTCGATCGGAGGAGGTTTGGCGCCAGAGTCGTCGACCTGTCCCGCCTGTGTGCTGTGCTGGAGGTCCCAGCGGCGGGTGGCGTCGAAGTCAACCAGGGAGGCGGGAATCTCTTCTACCTCGCCGGCACGCTCAGCGCTGACATAACGGACGATATTGCCGACGACCTTGTAGCTCATGATGAGCTGGTAGCTGCCGTCTTTGAGGATCAGACGGGTGCGATGAGGGTTGTCCATGGAGGCAGCCGCGGGAGGATTTTGCTGGCTCAGCGAAACCGCAACGCTGTTTGGAGCGTCAAACAGAAAGGACATTCCTGCCGAAAGCAGAGGCAAGGCGAGTCGTGCAATGCGGAGATGATTGATTCTTCTCATACGTCCGACACGTAGAGTTTAGACGCAATTGGTTGGTTGCGGGTGATTTGGTCCGACACCGGGAATGTGCTACACAGGTAGAAGCAGCCACAACGATGCAAAGCCTATTCCAACCCACGAGAAGTGACCGACCCACGCCTACATGGTTCCAGTGCGTCGCGGTGTTGTGCATGGTGTTGGTTTGCGTGATGAGCACGGTACAGGCTTTCCATACTCACGATAATGGGTCTTTGACCCGGCAGGATTCTCGCCAGAATCGGCCGACGCCGGAAGATCATTGCCCGTTATGCGTGGCGATGCACTCTGCCCTTCCTGTTGCGCTGCACGTCACTCCTGAGCCGGTACTGCACATCCAGGTGCTGGACTCGATGGCGGCGGATGCAGAACGCATCTTCCGGTGGCGTTTCGAGATGGCAAGCCGACCTCCTCCTGCCGACCTGAACCGCGCGTAGTCCTTGCAGGTTCAGGAGTCGCTTCAGCTTCAGAAAAATAAGTTGATTGGACGATCCAGCCTGTACTGGGCGTGTTCTATGGAACGCGCCGTGCTTCGCAGCACCGATGCTCTCTCGAGCTCGACAGGAGTTTCCTCAATGTTCAGGCCAATTTTTACCGGCATCTTTCTTCTTTCATTGCTGTTTGCTAGTTCCGGGCGCATTCGCACAGGGAACATCCGGCAGCATAATGGGACCGTTACTGATCCCAGCGGAGCATTGGTCGCCGGCGCCACGGTACAGATCGCGAATCCCGTCACCGGCTACACGCGTACGACCACCGCTGACGCCAGCGGTCACTTCCAGTTTTTCAATATTCCATTCAACCCCTACCGATTGACGGTGACACAGGCCGGCTTCCATGATGCGACTCGCAACGTTGAGGTAAACTCGGGGGTGCCGTTCGTGCTAGCGATCAAGCTGGACATCGCGGGGAACTCGACCAGCGTCACGGTGGAGATCGGGCTCGGATCTGGTTGAGACCGATTCGACGTTTCATACGGATATCGATCGTTCGACGATTGACCGGCTGCCACTGGAGAGTGCGTCGTCGTCGCTTAGCTCGATTGTGACGTTGTCATCCCCCGGTGTCGCGGCCGACTCGAATGGTTTATTTCACGGGCTCGGCGATCACGCGGAGAACTCGTTCTCAGTAGACGGGCAACCGATCACTGACCAACAGAGCAAGGTGTTTTCGAATCAGCTTCCGTCAGATGCTGTCCAGTCGCTGTAGGTCATTGATGGCGCGCCACCGGCGGAGTTTGGGGACAAGACGAGCCTGGTTATCGTTGCGACTACGCGTTCCGGCCAAGGTGTTACGACACCGCATGGCAGTATCAGTAGCCTCGTATGGCAGCTTCGGCACGGTCAACGTGGGCGGGGATCTTGCATATGGCGGTAAGAGCTGGGGCAACTTCGTTGCAGTGAGCGGGCTGAACTCCGGCCGTTTTCTCGACGGGCCGGAGTTCTCGGTCTTCCACAGCAAGGGCAACGAAGAGAACTTCTTCGACCGGGTGGACTATCAGTTCTCTCCGGTGAGCTCGATCCATACCAACCTGCAGTACACGCGGTCGTGGTTCCAGACGCCGAATGACTATGAGAACGTCAATGTCGTCGATCAGAATGGCAATCCTGTCGGCAATACGGACCAGCGTTCGAAGATCGGCACCTTCGACATCGCCCCGAGCTACACGCGCGTGATCAACGATAATACTGTCTTCAACTTCGGCGCTTTTGTTCGCCGCGATGCGTATGACTACTATCCCAGCAACAATCCGCTGGCGGACTATGCGCCCTTTCAACAGGGGCAGACCATTGGTCAGACCCGCTCGCTGACCAATATGGGGCTGCGTACGGACCTCACTTACGTCCACGGCATTAACAACGTCAAGATCGGTGGCGTCTATCAGCAGACGCTGTTGCGGGAGAACAATCGTCTCGGTATCGTCGATCCGACGTTCAATGCTCCGTGTCTCGATGCATCCGGCAATCCGGTGAACGAGTACTCCAATCCCGCCTGCTCCGTCCCGGGGTACCAGCAGAATGTGGGCCAAAACGCGGGGGTTTCTGCCTATAACCCGGTGCTTGCTCCCTATGACCTTACGCGAGGGGGCAGTATCTATAGCTGGTTTGGCCGGACCGATGTGAAGCAGCTTGCGCTCTATGCGCAGGACCAGATCACGGTGGGCAACTGGCTGTTCAACGTCGGCCTTCGCGGCGACCTCTATAACGGACTTGCGATACAACGACAGATCGAGCCACGTGTCGGTGCATCGTACAACATCAAGAAGACGAATACTGTGCTGCGGGTCTCGTATGCGCGCGCCATGGAGACGCCGTTCAACGAGAACCTAGTGCTTTCCACCAATGGCTGCTACGACCCGGTTCTGAATGGCATCTTCAGCAACATCAACCCGAGCGGGAATTGCATCCCCGCCCCATTCAATCCGGGCTTCCGCAATGAGTTCCACGCCGGACTGCAGCAGGCGTTCGGGCGTCACCTGGTGATCAGCGGCGAGTACATTTGGAAGTACACGCATAATGCCTACGACTTCAGCGTGCTCGGCACGACGCCGATCACCTTCCCGATTGAATGGCACAACTCGAAGATTCCGGGCTTTGCAATCCGGGCCAATGTGCCGGAGGTGCATAACTTCAGCGCCTTCGTTGTGATGTCGTCGGTCGCGGCGCGGTTCTTCAATCCGCAGATCGGCGGCGTGGGTTCAACACCGGGAACGCCGGGTACCAACCTGCCGTTTCGCATCGACCACGACGAGAAGTTCAACGAGACGACGCATATTGCAGTATGCGCTGCCCTTCCACAAGACTACGTGGTTCGGGTTCAACTGGCGGTATGACTCGGGCCTGGTCGCGGGAGCTGTCCCCTGCTACAACGCCGTCGGCCAGAATACCCATTGCGGCGCCTTCACCCTGCCCAATGGCCAGCCCGGCGTCGATCTCTCCGGGTTGTCCTTCGATCAGCAGTTCCAAGCGGGCATCAAGTGCGACGGTGTTGCCGCCACACCTACCAGCGGCTTCCAGTTCTGCGACAACGCCGGCTACACTTCGAAGCTCGTCCAGATTCCGGCCCCGAACACCGAGGACGACGACAATAACCCGTCACGCATCGCTCCGCGAAGTCTGTTCGACATCGCGGTGGGAGAGGATAACCTGCTGCACGGCGACAAGTACAAGATTGGCCTGCGCCTGACGGCGGTGAACATCACCAACAAGTACGCGCTGTATAACTTCCTCTCGACGTTCTCGGGAACGCACTATGTTTCGCCGCGGGCGCTGACGGCAGAGGTCAGCTTCAACTTCTAACTGAGTGAATCGCTAAATGGGCGCCAACCGACGGTTGGCGTCCCATTTTTGTGTTTGCAATAGCGACGGGCTAGCATGCTATCTATGCTGTCCCGTCCGCTCTCCATTCTGCTGGTTGTTGTTGGAACAACTTTATACGCTCAGGCACCCGCGGTTTCGACCGGGGTGCCGTGGTCGTCCGATCAGACTACATTCCGTGCGTTGGACTTCGATCTTACGTACTTCTATCCGAAGGACTTCGTTCCGGCGGATGCCAAGAGTTCTGCTCCGACGTTCTACGCGCTGCCGAAGCCTGATCCGAACGCCAAGGATCCGGCGTGCGTGCATGCGCCTCTCTCGGTGGGCTACACGAACAGGGCCGGCAACTCGGTGCTGGTGCTCTCGATGATCGACAACTCGTGCCCGACCATCCTCAAAGAGGCGCAGGACCTTGAGCCGTTCACGCGTGCGCAGTTGCTTCGGCAGCTGAAGCGCTACGGGGTGCCTACCCTGACCAAGGAGTCGACGTCGTACACGATCGAGGGCCGTCCTGCCGCGGTGGCCATGGCGAGCGCTCATGCCACCGAGACTCAGCGCGGCGACATCCTGACGATGACGTACGCGGCCAAGGCGTGCATCTTTGCCGAGCCCCAGCCTTATAACTCGGACCGGCGGCTGAAGGAGCCTCCTACGCCCGGCCGAGTGCTGTGCTTCGACTTCACTACACAGCAGCGGGACCTGCTGCCAATGATGCTGAAGTTCCCTATCCAGTTCGGCCACCGCGAACTTCATGCAGTCGTTCCTGCGAGTATTGCGGCGGGGAGCTGACGGGGCTTCATGGATTGGGAGTACTCCCCCTCCCCTACTTCTGGTGCAAAGTATTCAAAGGAAACGGCTTAGTGATAATAGATTTCCTGTAAAGTATTGCAATAGAAGACTTTACAGGTAAAGTATTCTATTGATTGGAGTTGCAAACAGAAAGCCCGGCTTGAGCGCCGGGCTTTTGTTTGATTCTCTAATTTAATTTTACCGGATTGGAGTGAACTGCTACGCCAAGTATTTTCGGGTAGCCATTGTCGGTTTGCTTACGGAACCACCGCCAGAGATACCTCGACGTCTAAATGCCTAGTGTTGCCGGGAATATCGAGCGATCCTAATGAAAGCCTGCTTCCCCTGAGTCAGAATAGATGTGCCCTCGAGCACCGTCGACCGTATCAAGGGTTCCTGGACGCCGCCCATCGACTTCTCCTCCGCGACGCTGGATCGTTCCAGCCTGGTACGCAGCCTGACTCCGCTGGCCGACTCGTCCAATGACGCGTCGATACTCAGCCCAATGTCAACGTAGGTAAACTGTGTATTGATCTCATTGGTATTCGTGGCGGAAGTGGATCCTGTCGCAATCGGGACTTTGCTGCCGCTTTTGAGTGTCGTCCTCGCGCCGGAGACTACGATGAGAGAGAAGTGCTGGATGCCAACCTGCTTATTGTCGTCCATGTCCCGTACCGTGTAGGTGAGGCGATAGGTCTTTCTCGGCTTGTCCAAATCACTCAGCACCTTTTTTGCGAGTGCGAGTTGGTCAGGGGGACCCCACATGACGATGGCGTTTTGTGACGGGACGAGAATGAGCCTGTCCTTTGGATCAAGCATGTTGCGCAGCGCGTTGATAACATCGGCCATCTCATTTGTCTGGCTAACGTTCGCGAGGTAAAAAGTTTCCATGGAATCGGAACCCGCCTGAATCTGGGCAGGTGCTGTTTGCGCCCACACCATAGACGCAGTCAACACCAAAGTCCCAGTGATTCCCAAAATTGTCCTCATACGCTTCATCTTTCATCTCCCTTTTGCTTCTCTCATTCGTTATTTGTAGTGGTTGATGGCTCAAAAAATCTCTGAAACTCCGCCTTCTCTTCCTTCTCCTCAGCAGACCAAGGAGGGCTAGCAGACCGCAGCGCGGGATTGAACGCCTCCAGTTGCTGCGGATCGGCCCTGTGCGCAAAACGCAGCAGCAGCCTCTCTTCCTCCGTCAGTGGCGCCTCTGGTGCGGGGTGGTTTTCGGCGACTGTTTCATGCTGTAGTGTTGATTCCTCCTGGCGGACAGGCTTCGGGGCATCGATTTTGTGCCGCGATTCGCCGATGGGTCTCTGAGGCATCGGCTGAACCGCTTGAGCGTCCGTCGCTTGAGTCTTAGGAACCGGTATATTTGCCGGCATTTCCTGCCTCTTCACCGTCGCGGTGTCGTGTACGATTCGATGGCTCCGGAAGGCGGTCCAGAAGATCAGAGAAGCGGTGACGACTACACCTGCCGCGGCGATCGCCCACTTCCGCGCACCGATCATGCTCGGGCGGCGTCGTAAGCCATATTGGGTTCCGCTTACGCTTTTCCGAGGCGCCATGCTGCATCGCATCCAGAATCCGGCGCTCCATTCCCTCGGGAGACTCCGCATCTCGCAGCCCTGCTAATACACGCTCGATCGCTTCATCGGGATTTTTCATCATGCGCCTCCTCTCTTCTCCAGCCGCTTTCGTAGCCGCGTTCGCGCGCGGAACAGCAATGCTCGAACCGCTGACTCGCTCCTGCCCAGGACCTCTGCCATCTCTGCCGTACCGAGCTCCTCGATTGCAGAGAGGAGTAGAACGTGGCGCTCTCCTTTGGGCAATCTCTCCAACTCGCACAGAACGGAGTTCATGCGCTGCGCTTCGTCCATTGCCTTGTCGGCCGGCATGCTGTTCCCGACCAGAGTGCGCGCAAAGTATTCGTCCAACTGCTGCGGCCGTATGCGACGTCGGCGGTCGATGGCGAGGTTCCATGCGATGCGAATAAGCCATACGCGCATGTCACGCACTGCCGGCAGAGACTGACGGTGTTCGAGGACGCGCACGAAGACATCCTGAACGACGTCCTCGGCTTCGGACTGACTTCGCAGGACGGAGTGGGCTACGCGGAAGAGAAGCGCAGAGTATGTTTCCACGAGAGCCGCGGGATCGACCTCTGACCGCTCATCCTCCATGGAAGACAACACCAAGCTGCATCCCTCGACCGACGCCATAAGCCCCTTCTAACCTGACAGACGTCCGGGGTCAACTTTCGCTCGAAATAATTTGGGATGTTTGTTTCGGACTACCGCGGTTCTTTTGGCGCGTGTCTCGCGTGGTGTGCGGTAATGTATCAGCAGGTCAATCACCTTAGATCAAGAGACGAACATGGAGCATGCGTGCGTGCCGGAGCCTGTATTGAAGCGACACATCCATAAGAAGCGACGTGCGTTCATGGTTGCGCTGTGGGTGCTCGCGGCGCAGATGAGCTTGCAGGGGCAGGGTGCGAAGTCTGCCGATTGGCCGGTTTATGGGGGGCAGGCGGCAGGGGATCACTATTCCAGCCTTACGCAGATCAATCGGAGTAATGTTGCGAAGCTTGCGGAGGCGTGGCGGTTTGATGCGCACGAAGAGGGTGGGCTTGAGACCAGCCCGATTGTGGTGGGGCGCGTGCTTTATGCATATACGGCGACGCAGAAGGTGATTGCACTGGATGCGGGGACGGGTAAGCTTCTGTGGACGTTCGATTCGGGTGTGAAGGGGACGCAGCCGGCGCGGGGGGTGGCCTACTGGAGGGATGGTAAGCGGGGTGTGATCTTTGCCGGGGTGATGAACTTTTTGTACGCGCTGGATGCGGGGACGGGCAAGCCGATTGCGGGGTTTGGAGAGGATGGGACGGATCGATCTGCGTAAGGGCCTGCGAGGGGATTATCAGTTGCAGTCGGTGGTGCTGACTAGCCCGGGGGTGATTTATAAGGATTTGATTATTGTGGGTGGGCGGAATCCGGAGACGTATCCTTCGCCACCTGGTGATGTGCGGGCGTTTGATGTGCGGACGGGTGCGCTGCGGTGGACGTTCCATACGATTCCGCATCCGGGGGAGTTGGGCTACGAGACCTGGCCGGATGGGGCCTGGAAGACGGCGGGAGCGGCGAATAACTGGGCGGGGATGTCGCTGGATGCGAAGCGCGGTGTGGTGTATGTGCCGACGGGTTCTCCGGTGTTTGATTTTTATGGAGCGGACCGGGTGGGGGATGATCTGTTTGCGGATTCGCTGATTGCTCTGGATGCAGCTACGGGAAAGCGGCTATGGCATTTTCAAGGCGTGCATCATGATGTTTGGGACAGGGACTTCCCTGCTCCGCCGGCGCTGGTGACGGTGGTGCATGATGGAAAGCGTGTCGATGCGGTGGCGCAGACGAGTAAGCAGGGGTTTGTGTTTTTGCTGGATCGAAGTACGGGTAAGCCTTTGTTTCCGGTGGAGGAGAGAAAGTTTCCGGCTAGCGAAGTGCCGGGTGAGGTGACTTCGCCGACCCAGCCGATTCCGGCGAAGCCTGCGCCTTTTACGCGGCAGGAGTTGACGGAAGAGTTGCTGACGACGCGGAGTCCGGAGGTGCATGATGCGGCGGTGAAGGAGTTTCGGACGTTTCGCAATGGCGGGCAGTTTGTGCCGCTGGCGTTGGATAAAGAGACGGTGCTGTTTCCGAACTGGGTGGGAGGAGGAGAGTGGGGTGGGCCTGCGGTCGATCCCACGAGCGGCGTGCTTTATGTGAATTCGAATGAGATTGCGAGCGTGTTTGCGCTGACGGAGGATAAGCCGACGGGTGGAACGGGAGAGCGGACGTATCGCAATCAGTGTGCGCTGTGCCATGGGAAGGATCGGGCTGGGTCGCCACCGATGATTCCGTCGCTGTTGAATGTTGAGAAGTATCTTTCGGCGCAGGATATTGAGAGCATTCTGGCGAATGGACGGGGGAGGATGCCTTCGTTTCCGGCTTTGACGGGCGAGCATCGGGCGGCGCTGGTGCGGTTTTTGCGCGGGGAGGCGGATGACGCGCGGGCGGCTGATCCGGACCATGATGCGATTTATTCGAGCTCGCCGGATGGAACGCCGCTGAAGTATCAGGTGACGGGATCGCGGGATTTTCTGGATAAGGATGGGTATCCGGCGATTACTCCGCCGTGGGGGACGCTGAGCGCGATTGATTTGAATACGGGAGAGTATCTGTGGCATGTGCCGCTGGGGGAGTATCCGAAGCTGACGGCGGCGGGAGTGGCTCCGACAGGTACGGAGAATTATGGGGGGCCGGTGGTGACGAAGAGTGGGCTGCTTTTTATTGGGGCTACGGTGTTTGACAAGAAGTTTCGGGCGATCGATACGGCGACGGGCAAGACGCTTTGGGAGACGGTGCTTCCGTTCGCGGGAACTGCTACTCCGGCGACTTATATGGTGGATGGGCAGCAGTATGTTGTGGTGGCTAGCGGTGGTGGTAAAGATGGGAAGCCAGGTGGAAGCGTGTATGTTGCGTTCCGGCTGCCTTGAGGGTGGAAGGATCAGCGTGCCGGATGGACATTGCGCGAAAGACGACGTAGAGTTTGCGTGTGGTTCCCGTCGATCTTCTTCCTCTTATTGGCCGCGCCCAGCACCATGTTGGGCGGATAGCTGTTGTCGATTCACAGGGAGTTTTTACCTACTCCGAATTGCTGACTGCGTCCTCGCATGTGGCGGCGGTCCTGTTGGCCGGCGGCGAGGATTTGCGAGAAGAGCGTGTGGCGTTTCTGCTTACACCTGGATTTTCGTGGGTTGCGGTGCAATGGGGAATCTGGCGGGCTGGGGGCATTGCTGTCCCGTTACCTATCGGCTCGACGAGGCCTGAGTTGGAGTATTTTATCGATGATGCTGCGGCATCGATCGTTGTGTTTGATGGTCTTGCAGCTACCCTGCTGGAGCCCATCGCTGCGGCTCGCGAGATTCGCGGCTTGTCATTCGACGAGCTTCCGCCCTGCGAGCCCGGGGTGCTTCCGAGTATCTCGATCGAGCGGAGCGCTATGATTCTCTACACTAGCGGGACGACCAGCCGACCGAAGGGCGTAGTCACGACTCACGCCAACATTACGGCACAGATCACAAGCCTTGTAGATGCGTGGGAGTGGTCGACTGACGACCGCATTGTCCTTTGTCTGCCGCTTCACCATGTGCATGGGATCATCAACGTTGTCTCGTGTGCGCTGTGGTCGGGCGCGACGTGCCACATGCTGCCCCGTTTTGATGCAACGGCCGTGTGGGACTTGATCGCAAACGGCAGAATCACGGTGTTCATGGCGGTGCCAACGATTTATGTAAAGCTCATCGCTGCGTGGGAGGCAGCTTCGACGCAGCGTCGCGCTCTTTTGTCTGAGGCTTGCAGCAGATTGCGTTTGATGGTGTCGGGATCAGCAGCACTGCCTGTAAGTACGCTTCAACGCTGGAAGGAAATCAGCGGTCACACATTATTGGAACGGTACGGTATGACTGAGATCGGCATGGCGCTTTCGAACCCATTGCGTGGGGAACGAGTTCCTGGAAGCGTTGGAAGACCACTGCCCGGCGTAGAGGTTCAACTGGTCGGAGAGAACGGACGGCAGGTCGAGCCGGGTGTACCTGGCGAGATTGAAGTTCGCGGTCCAGGCGTGTTTATGGAGTATTGGAATAAGCCTGGGGCAACGCGAGATGCCTTCCGCGACGGTTGGTTTCGCACTGGGGATACTGCGGTCGTGGAGAATGTGGGCTATCGTATTCTCGGCCGGACGAGTATCGACATCCTCAAGAGTGGCGGACACAAACTTTCTGCGCTTGAGATCGAGGAGACATTGCGCGAACATCCTTCGATCGCTGAATGTGCCGTGGTGGGTGTGCCCGATCCGGAGTGGGGCGAGCGTGTTGCTGTGGCGATTGTCCTGAAGGGCGACGATGCGCTCGATCTGGTGTCTCTTCGAACATGGGCGAGAGAGGCGTTGGCGGCTTACAAACTGCCTTCGCGGCTGCTTGTACTCGATACGCTTCCGCGCAATGCGATGGGAAAGGTGGTTAAGCCGGCTGTGACGGCGCTGTTTGAGTCTGACAGAGGGCTTGATGGCGAATGACGTTGTGAGCCGCCCATCGTTCGTAACGCGAAGTAAACTTTCGCGTCCGCAGATTGCCGGGTTCTGGGGAGCGTGGGCAGGCTGGACCCTGGATGGCATGGATTCAGTGATCTATGCACTCGTGCTTAGCCCCGCACTGACGGAGCTGCTTCCGAAGTCGGGATTCAAAGCGACTCCGGCCAATGTGGGGTTCGCGGGATCGATTCTGTTTGCACTCTTTCTCATCGGGTGGGGTCTCTCGCTGGTTTGGGGCCCTATCGCCGACAGATTTGGGCGCAGTCGCGTACTCGCCGCCACTATCTTTGTTTATGCGTTCTTCACCGGTGCGGCTGCTTTGTCGCAGACGGTGTGGCAGTTGGGATTATTCCGCTTGTTGGCGGGTATAGGAATTGGCGGGGAGTGGGCGCTAGCAGGTACTTATGTCGCGGAAGCGTGGCCGGAGGACCGTCGCAAGATGGGTGCGGGATATCTGCAGACCGGCTACTACGCGGGATTCTTTCTGGCTTCGGCTCTCAATTACACCGTGGGAGCACGGTATGGCTGGCGTGCAATGTTTTGGTGTGGGATGGCGCCTGTCATTGTGGCGATTATGGTTTTGCTTCGTGTGAAGGAGCCTGAACGCTGGCAGAAAAAAGGAAAATCTGAAGATGCTGCTGCCGGGAAGACTACAAATCGACTCTCCACGCTGCGCGCGATCTTCAGGCCGCCTTATACTCGCCGCACGCTGGCAAACACCGTTCTGTTGACTTCAGCTATCTGTGGTCTGTGGGCCGGGGCTGTTTATGCTCCGACGGCAATCATCGACCTTGCGAAACGCAGCGGGATGTCGCAGGCGCAAGCGGCGCGGACTTCTTCGATCGGCATGGGTTTGCTGTCCCTGGGAAGCATTCTTGGGTGTATCGCGGCCCCCATTCTGGCCGAACGGCTTGGCCGCAAACGGACGCTGGCTCTCTATTTCCTGGGGATGGCATTGAGCATACTCGTCAGTTTTGGCTGGGCATTCTACTTACGGAATGGACTTTATCCATTCATCGCGGTGATCTTCTTCCTTGGGATCTTCGGAGGTAACTTCGCTGTCTTCAGCCTCTGGCTGCCGGAGCAGTATGGGACGAATGTGCGGGTGACCGCGTTTGCGTTTACTACTTCGTTCGGACGGTTCATCGCTGCAGGAGTCAACTTCGGATTGGGAGCGTTGGTGAGCCAGATGGGAACCCTGGGCAAGCCGGTTGCGCTTACGGCGCTTGCGTTTGGGATAGGCCTGCTCGCCATTCCTTTCACGGTGGAGACTCGGGGTAATGCACTACCCGACTGAAAAGTCCTGATCTTACTGCGAGTTTGGGCGGCGCGGCCACGTGGAAGAAGGCCGCGCCTGCCAGGTTTAACTAGAGGATTACCGTTTCGAATTCGAATGGCAGGAAGAGTGTGAAGACGGTTCCGCTTTCACCTTCTTTACGGCTGCTGCGGAGGCGAAGAGTCCCATTGTGCCGGTCGACGACTTCTTTGCTGACCCATAGTCCGAGACCTGTCCCTCCGATGCCTTTTGTGGTGAAGAAGGGCTCAAAGATTTGACTTGCGACGTCAGGACTCATACCGCACCCGGTATCGGCGATGGTAAGAATGAGGCCCTTTCGAGGGGCGGCCCACTCTGTCGCTTCGCGGCTTCTCAGGATGAGTCGGCCACCTTTGCTCATCGCATCGAGAGCGTTGCTTACGAGATTATTCAAGACCTGGCGTATGTCTCCCTCAAAACAAAGGAGGGGTTGAACCGCGCGGTACCTTTTCTCGACCACGATATTGGAGTTTTTCAATTTGCCTTCGTAGATGCCAAGAACGGTCGAGAAAAGATCGTCCGCATGGATCGCGCGTGGCCTTGAGGCTTGCTTATGGAAACGCAGGGTCTGATTCGCAATGACAGCGACGCGTCGTAGCTCCCGGTCGGCTGCGACCGGCGTCACCATCGCGGAGTTTACAAGGAATGACGCCGACAGCGCGGACCTGATCGAATAGGGCCGCGCCTGCCGGGTTTTAGCTGAAGGTTACGTTGGGGCGCGCGGGGAAGATGAGGCACATCGACTGACCGAGGGGAACGCTGGTGGTGACGGTGTTGGAGAGGAGGCCGGTCTTCTGGTCGCGACGCATGACGGCGATGTTGTTGGAGTCCGGGTTGGCGACGAGGAGCCAGTTGTCGGTGGGGTCGAGGGTGCAGTCGCGCTCGCGGACGCCGCCGGAGGTAGTGCGCTCGAGGAAGGTCAGCTTGAAGTCCTTCTCGACCTTGAAGTTGCCCATGAAGTCGTCGAGACGGCTGGTGACGTAGGCGTGCTCCCATTTCTTGTCGAAGACGATGTCGCCGGGGGCGCAGGCTTTGCCTTCGGGCGCGGTGTAGTTGTCGGGCACCATGCGTACATCCTGCAGGGTGGTGAGCTTGCCTTCCTTCTCGTCCCAGCTGGCGACAGTGACGGTTGGGGCGAGTTCGTTGACGATGTAGGCGATCTTCTTGTTGGGGTGCCAGCGGAGCGCGCGAGGGCCAGCTCCGGGTGCGGAAAGCCACTCACCGGCGGGGGTAAGCTTCGCAGTGGCGACGTCGAATTTGAAGATGTGGATCTTGTCGAGGCCGAGGTCGTTGACCAGCATGTATTTGTTGCCGGGCGAAACCGAGGTGCGGTGGGCATGCGAGGTCTTCTTGGGGTCGTTTTCGGCGGGCGGGAACTTGATGTTGTCGACGATCTCGCTGAGCTTGCCGTCGGAGCCGACCTTGAAGGACTGCGCGCTGCCGCTGCCGTAGTTGGCGGTGAAGACGCAGGTGCCGGTGTGGTCTACGCAGATGTAGACGCCGCCACCGCCGCCGGACGAGACCTCGTTGATAAGAGTCATGGCGCCGGTTTTATTGTTGAAGGCCCAACTGGAGACGGCTCCGCCGCCACCTGCACCACCCCCGCGCTGACGCTGGCCGGGCTGGGGAGGAGGCGGAGGTGCCTGTCCTGGGGCCAGGAAGCCGCTGTTGAGCGTGTAGAGGTATTTCTGGTCGGGTGAGAGGGCCATGAACTGAGGGTTGTTGCACTCGGTGACATCGAGCTGCTCGAGGGCGCCGGTCTTGGAGTCGAAGGCGTACTTGTAGACGCCTTTGCTGCCGCTGCGGCCGGTGGCGGTGCCGACGAGAAGAAGATGGCGGCCGTTGAGTTCGGCGGCCAGTGCCCTGGATATCGGGTGAGTGGCGAGCGCCGCCATGGTGGTGCCTTGAATAAAGCTGCGGCGTGAGAGTGCAGTCATTGCGAGGGTCCTCCGGGAGTTGAGAAACGGGGTTTTGGTTCTGGGAAATTGTAATGCGCGCGGGACTATTTACGCTTCCAGCGGACGCCTTCTTTGCTGTCTTCGATGAGGATGCCTTTGGCGAGGAGGTCGTTGCGGATGGCGTCGGCGCGGGCGAAGTTGCGGGATTTCTTGGCCTGGGTGCGGTCGGCTACGAGGGTGTCGATATCGGCGTCGGAGAGGGAGAGATTGGTGAGGAGCTCGGGAGCGGCTTCGTTGAGGCGGCCTTCTTTTTCGGCCCAGTCGAGTGCGGCGCGGGTGATGGCGGCGTCGTGGTCTTCGAGGACGGCGAAGACTCCGTCGAAGAGGTGGAGGACGCGGAGGATTTGCTGGACGTTATCGGCGCGTAATGTTCCGTGGTCGGCGGCGGAGTTGGCGGCGCGGACGAGATCGAAGATGGCGGCGCGGGCTTCGGCGGTGTTGAGATCGTGGGCGAGGGCGGCGGTATAGTCGTGCTCGGCTTTGGCGGTGGCGGCGGCGATGGCTTCGTCGAGGCCTGCGGGGAAGGTGGATTTGAGGATGCGCTGGTGGAAGGTGCGGAGGCGGTCGATGGCGTTGGTGGATTCGGTGAGGCCGTCGAAGGTGAAGTTCATCTGGTTGCGATAGGGGACGGAGATGAGCAGGAAGCGGATGGCGGAGGCGCGGTAGCCTTTGAGGAGGAGGTCGCGGAGGGTGTAGAAGTTGCCCTCGGACTTGGACATCTTCTTGCCTTCGACGAGGAGGAAGCGGACGTGCATCCAGTGGCGGGCGAAGGTCTTGCCGGAGGCGCACTCGGACTGGGCGATCTCGTTCTCGTGGTGGGGGAACATGAGGTCTTCGCCGCCGGCATGGAGGTCGAAGGAGTCGCCGAGGAATTTGGTGGCCATGGCGGAGCACTCGATGTGCCAGCCGGGACGGCCGGGGCCGAGGGCGGTGTCCCAGGATTGCTCGCCGGGCTTGACGGCCTTCCAGAGGGCGAAGTCGCGGTCGGCGTCCTTGTCGTACTCGCCTACGTCCACGCGGGCGCCGTCTTCCATGTTGTCGAGATCTTTCTTGGAGAGCTTGCCGTATTCGGGGTCGCGGTCGAGGCGGAAGTACCAGCTGCCGTCTTCGGTCTGGTAGGCGATGTCTTTGGCGGCGAGCTTCTCGATGAGGGCGACCATCTCGGGGATGCACTCGGTGGCGTGGGCGATGTGCTCGGGGCGCTGGATGCCGAGGGCGTCGGAGTCTTCGAAGAAGGCGCGCTCGAAGCGGTGGGTATAGTCGGCGATGGGAAGGTTGGCGGCGGCGGCGTTGCGGATGATCTTGTCGTCGACGTCGGTGATGTTCATGACGTGCTTGACGGGCATTCCCTGCTGGAGGAGGAAGCGGCGGAGGACGTCGACGTGGAGGAAGGTGCGGAAGTTGCCGATGTGGCCGTAGTCGTAGACGGTGGGGCCGCAGCAGTACATGCGGAGTGCGGGCTCGCCTACTGGGGAGAGAGTCTCGGTTTTTCCGCTGAGGGTGTTGAAGAGTTCGAGATTGGCCACGTTGCGATATTTTTCCGCCGCAGCCGGCGCGTGGCTCGGTGCAGACTGCTCTTGAGTTGGCATCAGAGTTGATTTTAGCTTAGCCGAGGCGTAGCTGGGGGGTGGCGGTGAGGTCTTCGGGGGCGAAGTTTTGGGTGAGGAACTTTGGCCAGGCGGCGGCGGCGATCATGGCGGCGTTGTCGGTGGAGAGGGCGAAGGAGGGGAAGGATACGGGGAGGCCGCGGCGGGCGGCTTCGGACTGGAAGCGGCGGCGGAGCTCGGAGTTGGCGGCTACTCCGCCGGAGACGAGGATGCCGCGGGCTCCGTAGGCCTCGGCGGCGGCGAAGGTTTGACGGAGGAGATTGCCTACTACGGCGTGCTGGAAGGAGGCTATGAGGTCGAGGGTTTGGGGGTCGAGGAGGGTGAGGGCTTCGGCGATTCCCTGCTGGTTGGGTTTGAGGGATGGGTTGTCGGCTAGTGCTGGCTCGGCGGGGTTCGATGGTGGAGCGCATGTTGTGGGTTTGGGTGTAGCGGAGGACGGCGGTCTTGATGCCGCTGAAGGAAAAGTCGAAGCGTGGGGCTTCGTTCAATCCCACCCATGACGATGATGCTGTCATGGATGGGGCACCCGAGCTTTTGAGGCTGTATGAAGAGGCCAGTTCCAGCTTTTGTGCACGGGGCTTGATCTGAGCAAAGGTGAAGGGGACGGCTCGGGGGTTGCCGTGGGGGGCCAGGGTGTCGATCCAGGGGCCTCCGGGGTAGCCGAGGCCTAGGAGCTTGGCTACTTTGTCGTAGGCTTCGCCGGCGGCGTCGTCTACGGTGCGGCCTACGTTTTGGTAGTGCCACGACGCTTCCCTGCCCTGCTCTTTGGAGGCTTGCCGGGCGAGGTATAGGTGGGTGTGGCCTCCGGAGACTACGAGGGCGAGGAGAGGTAACCCCACCTCAGACGGTGAAGCCGTCTGAGATGGGGCACCCGGGTTTGTGGCTTCCATCAGGACGGCGTGGATGTGGCCTTCGAGGTGGTTGACGCCGATGAGGGGTTTGTTGAGGCCGTAGGCGAGGGCTTTGGCGTAGGTGATGCCTACGAGGAGGGCTCCGGCGAGGCCGGGGCCTTCGGTTACGGCTATGGCGTCGAGGTCGGCGAAGGTGATGTTTGCTTTGGCGATGGCTGCGCGGACTACGGGGACGATGTTGCGGAGGTGCTCGCGGGAGGCGAGTTCGGGGACTACTCCGCCGTAGTTGGCGTGGAGGTCCATCTGGGAGGCGACGATGTTGGAGAGGGCTTCGGAGCCGGAGCGGACTACGGCGGCGGCGGTCTCGTCGCAGGAGGATTCTATGCCGAGGATGAGGCCGGTTTCGATCATGTTGTGTGCACCCCCTCCCCCCTGCTTAAATGTGCCAAAGTCTTCGATAGAAAAGACTTAGGTTTGGACTTCCTGTATCCCTCGTTAACGTCAAAAGTCCGGCGCGGTGGCCGGACTCACACTCTTTCCTTGTTTTTATTTTAGCAGGCGTGTCAAGGAACGGGGGGCTGGACCGACTCCTCGCATTGCCGACGATTGGGAGGCGCGCCACGTAACATAGATCCGAAAGCAAAAATGGAGCGACGATGAGAGCGCAATTGCTGCGATTCGACGGAGCTGTCGAACGCGATCCCGCCATCGATGCTTGGATGAACGAGCATGGAGGTGAATTGGGAGCCATCGCGCATGAGTGGTTTGAGGTGATGCGAAGATGCGGGGACGAGGTCCGGGAGGTTTTGCATGACGGCTGTCCGGTTGCTTGTCTGGGCGATGCACCCTTCGGCTACGTGAATGTATTCAGCTCGCACGTCAACGTAGGGTTCTTTCAGGGTGCAGCGTTGCCGGATCCAGCCCGTTTGCTGCAAGGCGCCGGCAAGTTCATGCGCCATGTGAAGTTGAGACCGGGAACGGCGGTGGATGCTGCATCGCTTAGCAGGCTCATTGAGAGGGCGTACTCGGATATAAAGGCGCGGGTTGAGAACGGCTAGATCGAGAGAAGCGCTGAATTAGTCCGGACTTGACCGAACTTGTGCCGAGGGGGGCGTTTCCCCGGGACTGCCCCGGTGAAGCTTCCTAAGAACCTAGACCTCGCGGCGCGTGACTTGCCTCCACCATGGCGGACCGTCCAACCAAGCGTTCATTTGAGTTCCCGCAGGTAAGGCGGAATCCGCATCCCTTTGCGGTCTTTGGGTGATATTCCCTCGACCGGCTTGATCTTTGGATCGAACTCTGACCGAAAATAGTCTTCGTGGTCTAGATGCACATAGAAGCAAAGCGCACCCCAAATCAGAATCCGATACTGGACGACGTTCTCATCCTCAGTCGCAGAGATCCGGATCACCTGGCATCCCGGCCCAAAGTCAATTACCGTTCTGCGCGACAGGAATTGCGGTTCTACGATATCAGGCTTTGAGACACGTGTCCTCACAGCGTACGGCGGCTCAACGAACTTCTTGTCCTTTATTTTGTATTCGCAACCGCGCACGATTTTTTCCGCGATAATCGATAACCCAGCCCACGGAATAGGCACAACATATTCCACTGGTCCCGGCTTCTGAGCGAGGCCGGGGATGGCTCCCGGCATCTGCTCTCCAGCGGGCGCGGAAATGAACTCAGCCTTCAGTTTGAGCCGACGGTTCTCACGATGCTCCCGTTCTTTGGGCGTAAGTTCTCCAGCATCGATGCCAAGCGATCGGAGTGCCTTTTCGGAAACTCCCTTCGCAGCCTCTGACTTAGGGTCGAGACACAACGCCAGCCTAACCAGTAGGTTCGATTCCATCGCCCCGAGATTCTTGTTACAAGGCCAACAACATGGCACGGTCCAACGCTGCACTGCGGCGGGGGTGCTCTCGGGATACCACGAGCATGGAAAGACATGGTCGTCCGTAATGTCGTCGGTAAACCTGAGACAGTGGACGCATCGACCTTTAGGCGTTTTCTCGGGCATCTTCCCTCTAATGTACCGCCCGGGCTTCTCAAGCAGAAAGAGGGTCTACCTGCCTCTTCTGGTCTCCCACCGTCGTTCTGTGAAGTGCTCCCATGAAGTCGGCTTGTAAGAAAGCGATTCGGTGGGTGCCGAATGATTGGTCTGGTCACCGTGGATTCAATGTAAAAGTGAGGCCGTAGTTTGCTCTGAGATCATCTCTCCTATGATGGGAGAGGCGGGAGACGAAGCATGGCTGGGCGATTGAAGGACAATCCGAGGTATGACGCGGCGGTGGAGATTGTGCGGGTGCTGCGGGGGGCTGGGTATCAGGCTTACTTTGCGGGTGGGTGTGTGAGGGATTTGTTGCTGGGGGTGGAGGCTAAGGATTTTGATGTGGCTACGAGTGCTACTCCGGATGTGGTGATGGGGTTGTTTGAGAAGACGTTTGCTGTGGGGGCGCACTTTGGGGTGGTGCTGGTTTGTACGCCGGATGGGGTGGGCGGCGAGATTGCTACTGAAGTTGCTACATTTCGGAATGATGGGGCTTATAGCGATGGGCGGCGGCCGGATGCGGTGCGGTTTTCGACGGATGCGCGGGAGGATGTGCTGCGGCGGGACTTCACGATCAATGGGATGCTGCTTGATCCGGTGGTGTTTGAGGAGACGGGGGATGCTGGGGCGGCGGTGCTGGATTTTGTGGGTGGGCGCGAGGATTTGGAGGCGGGGGTGGTGCGGGCGATTGGGGAGCCGGGGCTGCGGTTTGAGGAGGATAAGCTGCGGATGCTGCGGGCGGTGCGGTTTGCGGCTCGGCTGGAGTTTGAGATTGAGGCGACGACGGCGGGGGCGATTCGTGGGGCGGCGGCGGAGATTGGGCAGGTTAGCTGCGAGCGGATTCGGGATGAGTTGACGCTGATTTTGACGGAGGGTGGCGTGCGCGGCGGGGGTTTGAGTTGCTGTATGAGACTGGGGCTGCTGGGGAGGTGTTGCCGGAGGTGGTGAAGCTGCGTGGCGTGGAGCAGCCGCCGGAGTTTCATCCGGAGGGGGATGTTTGGGTGCATACGATGATGCTGCTGGAGAAGCTGGCTTTTCTTCCGTAGACATTCGCGGTTCTGCGACGCTGGCGTGGGGGGCTCTGCTGCATGATGTTGGGAAGCCGGCTACGTTTCAGCCATCGAAGGTCCGGGGGATCGGATTCGGTTCAACGGGCATGTGGAGGTGGGGGTTCGGATTGCGGAGGTGATTCTGGGGCGGCTGCGGTTTTCGAATGAGGATACGGCGCAGATTGTGGCGCTGGTGAAGAACCATATGCGGTTTGGGGATGTGATGGAGATGCGGGAGTCTACGCTGAAACGGTTTTTGCGGCTGCCGCGATTTTGAAGAGCATCTGGCGCTGCATTGGCTGGATGCTAGTTCGTGCCATGGGGATCTGCGGCTGTATGGGTTTGCGAAGGAGCGGTTTGAGGCGGAGCCGGTGGAGGCGATGCGTCCGGCGTCTGCTGGTGACGGGGCGGGATTTGATTGCGGCGGGGTATCGGCCGCAATCAAATCCCGCCCCGTCACCAGCAGAGCCGGACGCATCGCCTCCACCGGCTGCGCCTCAAACCGCTCCTTCGCAAACCCATACAGCCGCAGGTCTCCATGACACGAACTAGCATCCAGCCAATGCAGCGCCAGATGCTCTTCAAAATGCGGCAGCCGCAAAAACCGTTTCAGCGTAGACTCCCGCATCTCCATCACATCGCCAAACCGCATATGATTCTTCACCAGCGCCACAATCTGCGCCGTATCCTCATTCGAAAACCGCAGCCGCCCCAGAATCACCTCCGCAATCCGAACCCCCACCTCCACATGCCCATTGAACCGTATCCGATCCCCCGGAACCTTCGGATTCGGCGGCTGAAACGTAGCCGGCTTCCCAATGTCATGCAGCAGAGCCCCCCACGCCAGCGTGACAGAACCGCGAATGTCTTTCGGAAGAAAAGCCAGCTTCTCCAGCAGCATCATCGTATGCACCCAAACATCCCCCTCCGGATGAAACTCCGGCGGCTGCTCCACGCCATGCAACCTCACCACCTCCGGCAGCACCTCCCGCAGCAGCCCCGTCTCATCCAGCAACTCAAACGCCCGCCGCGCACGCCCCTCCGTCAACATCAGCGTCAACTCATCCCGAATCCGCTCGCAGCTAACCTGCCCAATCTCCGCCGCCGCCCCACGAATCGCCGCAAAGGTCTTCGCCTCAACCTCAAACTCCAGCCGAGCCGCAAACCTTACCCCCCGCAGCATCCGCAGCTTGTCCTCCGCAAACCGCACCCCCGGCTCCCCAATCGCCCTTACCACCCGAGCCTCCAAATCCTCGCGCCCACCCACATAATCCAGCACCGCCGCCGCAGCATCCCCCGTCTCCTCAAACACCACCGGATCAAGCAGCATCCCATTGATCGTGAAGTCCCGCCTTAGTACATCCTCCCGAGCATCCGTCGAGAACCGCACCGCATCCGGCCGCCGCCCATCGCTATAAGCCCCATCATTCCGAAATGTAGCTACTTCAGTAGCAATCTCGCCGCCCACCCCATCCGGCGTACAAACCAGCACCACTCCAAAGTGCGCCCCCACAGCAAACGTCTTCTCGAAACTTGCCATCACCACATCCGGAGTAGCACTTGTAGCCACATCAAAATCCTTAGGCTCGACCCCCAGCAACATATCCCTCACACACCCCCCCGCAAAGTAAGCCTGATACCCAGCCCCCCGCAGCACCCGCACAATCTCCACCGCTCCGTCATACCTCGGATTGTCCTTCAATCGCCCAGCCATGCTTCGTCTCCCACCTCTCCCATCATAGGAGAGATGATCTCAGAGCAAACTACGGCCTCACTTTTACATTGAATCCACGGTGACCAGACCAATCATTCGGCACCCACCGAATCGCTTTCTTACAAGCCGACTTCATGGGAGCACTTCACAGAACGACGGTGGGAGACCAGAAGAGGCAGGTAGACCCTCTTTCTGCTTGAGAAGCCCGGGCGGTACATTAGAGGGAAGATGCCCGAGAAAACGCCTAAAGGTCGATGCGTCCACTGTCTCAGGTTTACCGACGACATTACGGACGACCATGTCTTTCCATGCTCGTGGTATCCCGAGAGCACCCCCGCCGCAGTGCAGCGTTGGACCGTGCCATGTTGTTGGCCTTGTAACAAGAATCTCGGGGCGATGGAATCGAACCTACTGGTTAGGCTGGCGTTGTGTCTCGACCCTAAGTCAGAGGCTGCGAAGGGAGTTTCCGAAAAGGCACTCCGATCGCTTGGCATCGATGCTGGAGAACTTACGCCCAAAGAACGGGAGCATCGTGAGAACCGTCGGCTCAAACTGAAGGCTGAGTTCATTTCCGCGCCCGTTGGAGAGCAGATGCCGGGAGCCATCCCCGGCCTCGCTCAGAAGCCGGGACCAGTGGAATATGTTGTGCCTATTCCGTGGGCTGGGTTATCGATTATCGCGGAAAAAATCGCGCGCGGTTGCGAATACAAAATAAAGGACAAGAAGTTCGTTGAGCCGCCGTACGCTGTGAGGACACGTGTCTCAAAGCCTGATATCGTAGAACCGCAATTCCTGTCGCGCAGAACGGTAATTGACTTTGGGCCGGGATGCCAGGTGATCCGGATCTCTGCGACTGAGGATGAGAACGTCGTCCAGTATCGGATTCTGATTTGGGGTGCGCTTTGCTTCTATGTGCATCTAGACCACGAAGACTATTTTCGGTCAGAGTTCGATCCAAAGATCAAGCCGGTCGAGGGAATATCACCCAAAGACCGCAAAGGGATGCGGATTCCGCCTTACCTGCGGGAACTCAAATGAACGCTTGGTTGGACGGTCCGCCATGGTGGAGGCAAGTCACGCGCCGCGAGGTCTAGGTTCTTAGGAAGCTTCACCGGGGCAGTCCCGGGAAACGCCCCCCTCGGCACAAGTTCGGTCAAGTCCGGACTAATTCAGCGCTTCTCTCGATCTAGCCGTTCTCAACCCGCGCCTTTATATCCGAGTACGCCCTCTCAATGAGCCTGCTAAGCGATGCAGCATCCACCGCCGTTCCCGGTCTCAACTTCACATGGCGCATGAACTTGCCGGCGCCTTGCAGCAAACGGGCTCGATCCGGCAACGCTGCACCCTGAAAGAACCCTACGTTGACGTGCGAGCTGAATACATTCACGTAGCCGAAGGGTGCATCGCCCAGACAAGCAACCGGACAGCCGTCATGCAAAACCTCCCGGACCTCGTCCCCGCATCTTCGCATCACCTCAAACCACTCATGCGCGATGGCTCCCAATTCACCTCCATGCTCGTTCATCCAAGCATCGATGGCGGGATCGCGTTCGACAGCTCCGTCGAATCGCAGCAATTGCGCTCTCATCGTCGCTCCATTTTTGCTTTCGGATCTATGTTACGTGGCGCGCCTCCCAATCGTCGGCAATGCGAGGAGTCGGTCCAGCCCCCCGTTCCTTGACACGCCTGCTAAAATAAAAACAAGGAAAGAGTGTGAGTCCGGCCACCGCGCCGGACTTTTGACGTTAACGAGGGATACAGGAAGTCCAAACCTAAGTCTTTTCTATCGAAGACTTTGGCACATTTAAGCGGGGGGAGGGGGCGCACACAACATGATCGAAACCGGCCTCATCCTAGGCATAGAATCCTCCTGCGACGAGACCGCCGCCGCCGTAGTCCGCTCCGGCTCCGAGGCCCTCTCCAACATCGTCGCCTCCCAGATGGACCTCCACGCCAACTACGGCGGAGTAGTCCCCGAGCTCGCCTCCCGCGAACACCTCCGCAACATCGTCCCAGTAGTCCGCGCAGCAATCGCGAAAGCAAACATCACCTTCGCCGACCTCGACGCCATAGCCGTAACCGAAGGCCCCGGCCTCGCCGGAGCCCTTCTCGTAGGCATCACCTACGCCAAAGCCCTCGCCTACGGCCTCAACAAGCCCCTCATCGGCGTCAACCACCTCGAAGGCCACATCCACGCCGTCCTGATGGAAGCCACAAACCCGGGTGCCCCATCTCAGACGGTTTCACCGTCTAAGGTGGGGTCACCCCTCCTTGCCCTGGTAGTCTCCGGAGGCCACACCCACCTATACCTCGCCCGGCAAGCCTCCAAAGAGCAGGGCAGGGAAGCGTCCTGGCACTACCAAAACGTAGGCCGCACCGTAGACGACGCCGCCGGCGAAGCCTACGACAAAGTAGCCAAGCTCCTAGGCCTCGGCTACCCCGGAGGCCCCTGGATCGACGCCCTGGCCCCCCACGGCAACCCCCGAGTCGTCCCCTTCACCTTTGCTCAGATCAAGCCCCGTGCACAAAAGCTGGAACTGGCCTCTTCATACAGCCTCAAAAGCTCGGGTGCCCCATCCATGACAGCATCATCGTCATGGGTGGGATTGAACGAAGCCCCACGCTTCGACTTTTCCTTCAGCGGCATCAAAACCGCCGTCCTCCGCTACACCCAAACCCAAAACATGCCCTCCACCATCGAACCCCGCCGAGCCACACTAGCCGACAACCCATCCCTAAAACCCAACCAGCAGGGAATCGCCGAAGCCCTGACCCTCCTCGATCCCCAAACCCTCGACCTCATAGCCTCCTTCCAGAACGCCGTAGTAGGCAATCTCCTCCGTCAAACGTTCGCCGCCGCCGAGGCCTACGGAGCCCGCGGCATCCTCGTCTCCGGCGGAGTAGCCGCCAACTCCGAGCTCCGCCGCCGCTTCCAGTCCGAAGCCGTTCGCCGCGGACTCCCCGTATCCTTCCCCTCCTTCGCCCTCTCCACCGACAACGCCGCCATGATCGCCGCCGCCGCCTGGCCAAAGTTCCTCACCCAAAACTTCGCCCCAGAAGACCTCACCGCCACCCCCCAGCTACGCCTCGGCTAAGCTAAAATCAACTCTGATGCCAACTCAAGAGCAGTCTGCACCGAGCCACGCGCCGGCTGCGGCGGAAAAATATCGCAACGTGGCCAATCTCGAACTCTTCAACACCCTCAGCGGAAAAACCGAGACTCTCTCCCCAGTAGGCGAGCCCGCACTCCGCATGTACTGCTGCGGCCCCACCGTCTACGACTACGGCCACATCGGCAACTTCCGCACCTTCCTCCACGTCGACGTCCTCCGCCGGTTCCTCCTCCAGCAGGGAATGCCCGTCAAGCACGTCATGAACATCACCGACGTCGACGACAAGATCATCCGCAACGCCGCCGCCGCCAACCTTCCCATCGCCGACTATACCCACCGCTTCGAGCGCGCCTTCTTCGAAGACTCCGACGCCCTAGGCATCCAGCGCCCCGAGCACATCGCCCACGCCACCGAGTGCATCCCCGAGATGGTCACCCTCATCGAAAAGCTCGCCGCCAAGGACATCGCCTACCAGACCGAAGACGGCAGCTGGTACTTCCGCCTCGACCGCGACCCCGAATACGGCAAGCTCTCCAAGAAAGATCTCGACAACATGGAAGACGGCGCCCGCGTGGACGTAGGCGAATACGACAAGGACGCCGACCGCGACTTCGCCCTCTGGAAGGCCGTCAAGCCCGGCGAGCAATCATGGGACACCGCCCTCGGCTCCGGCCGTCCCGGCTGGCACATCGAGTGCTCCGCCATGGCCACCAAATTCCTCGGCGACTCCTTCGACCTCCATGCCGGCGGCGAAGACCTCATGTTCCCCCACCACGAGAACGAGATCGCCCAGTCCGAGTGCGCCTCAGGCAAGACCTTCGCCCGCCACTGGATGCACGTTCGCTTCCTCCTCGTCGAAGGCAAGAAGATGTCCAAGTCCGAGGGCAACTTCTACACCCTCCGCGACCTTCTCCTCAAAGGCTACCGCGCCTCCGCCATCCGCTTCCTGCTCATCTCCGTCCCCTATCGCAACCAGATGAACTTCACCTTCGACGGCCTCACCGAATCCACCAACGCCATCGACCGCCTCCGCACCTTCCACCAGCGCATCCTCAAATCCACCTTCCCCCCAGGCCTCGACGAAGCCATCGCCTCCGCCACCTCTAAAGCCGAGCACGACTATACCGCCGCCCTCGCGCACGATCTCAACACAGCCGAAGCCCGCGCCGCCATCTTCGATCTCGTCCGCGCCGCCAACTCCGCCGCCGACCACGGAACATTACGCGCCGATAACGTCCAGCAAATTCTCCGCGTCCTCCACCTCTTCGACGGTGTCTTCGCCGTCCTCGAAGACCACGACGCCGCCATCACCCGCGCCGCACTCGACTGGGCCGAAAAAGAAGGCCGCCTCAACGAAGCCGCTCCCGAGCTCCTCACCAATCTCTCCCTCTCCGACGCCGATATCGACACCCTCGTAGCCGACCGCACCCAGGCCAAGAAATCCCGCAACTTCGCCCGCGCCGATGCCATCCGCAACGACCTCCTCGCCAAAGGCATCCTCATCGAAGACAGCAAAGAAGGCGTCCGCTGGAAGCGTAAATAGTCCCGCGCGCATTACAATTTCCCAGAACCAAAACCCCGTTTCTCAACTACCCGGAGGACCCTCGCAATGACTGCACTCTCACGCCGCAGGTTTATTCAAGGCACCACCATGGCGGCGCTCGCCACTCACCCGATCTCGAGGGCACTGGCCGCCGAGCTCAACGGCCGCCATCTTCTTCTCGTCGGCACCGCCACCGGCCGCAGCGGCAGCAAAGGCGTCTACAAGTACGCCTTCGACTCCAAGACCGGCGCCCTCGAGCAGCTCGATGTCACCGAGTGCAACAACCCTCAGTTCATGGCCCTCTCAGCCGACCAGAAATACCTCTACACGCTCAACAGCGGCTTCCTGGCCCCAGGACAGGCACCTCCGCCTCCTCCCCAGCCCGGCCAGCGTCAGCGCGGGGGTGGTGCAGGTGGCGGCGGAGCCGTCTCCAGTTGGGCCTTCAACAATAAAACCGGCGCCATGACTCTTATCAACGAGGTCTCGTCCGGCGGTGGTGGCGGCGTCTACATCTGCGTAGACCACACCGGCACCTGCGTCTTCACCGCCAACTACGGCAGCGGCAGCGCGCAGTCCTTCAAGGTCGGCTCCGACGGCAAGCTCAGCGAGATCGTCGACAACATCAAGTTCCCGCCCGCCGAAAACGACCCCAAGAAGACCTCGCATGCCCACCGCACCTCGGTTTCGCCCGGCAACAAATACATGCTGGTCAACGACCTCGGCCTCGACAAGATCCACATCTTCAAATTCGACGTCGCCACTGCGAAGCTTACCCCCGCCGGTGAGTGGCTTTCCGCACCCGGAGCTGGCCCTCGCGCGCTCCGCTGGCACCCCAACAAGAAGATCGCCTACATCGTCAACGAACTCGCCCCAACCGTCACTGTCGCCAGCTGGGACGAGAAGGAAGGCAAGCTCACCACCCTGCAGGATGTACGCATGGTGCCCGACAACTACACCGCGCCCGAAGGCAAAGCCTGCGCCCCCGGCGACATCGTCTTCGACAAGAAATGGGAGCACGCCTACGTCACCAGCCGTCTCGACGACTTCATGGGCAACTTCAAGGTCGAGAAGGACTTCAAGCTGACCTTCCTCGAGCGCACTACCTCCGGCGGCGTCCGCGAGCACGACTGCACCCTCGACCCCACCGACAACTGGCTCCTCGTCGCCAACCCGGACTCCGACAACATCGCCGTAATGCGTCGCGACCAGAAGACCGGCCTCCTCTCCAACACCGTCACCACCAGCGTTCCCCTCGGTCAGTCGATGTGCCTCATCTTCCCCGCGCGCCCCAACGTAACCTTCAGCTAAAACCCGGCAGGCGCGGCCCTATTCGATAAGGTCCGCGCTGTCGGCGTCATTCCTTGTAAACTCCGCGATGGTGACGCCGGTCGCAGCCGACCGGGAGCTACGACGCGTCGCTGTCATTGCGAATCAGACCCTGCGTTTCCATATGTAAGCCTCAAGGCCACGCGCGATCCATGCGGACGATCTTTTCTCGACCGTTCTTGGCATCTACGAAGGCAAATTGAAAAACTCCAATATCGTGGTCGAGAAAAGGTACCGCGCGGTTCAACCCCTCCTTTGTTTTGAGGGAGACATACGCCAGGTCTTGAATAATCTCGTAAGCAACGCTCTCGATGCGATGAGCAAAGGTGGCCGACTCATCCTGAGAAGCCGCGAAGCGACAGAGTGGGCCGCCCCTCGAAAGGGCCTCATTCTTACCATCGCCGATACCGGGTGCGGTATGAGTCCTGACGTCGCAAGTCAAATCTTTGAGCCCTTCTTCACCACAAAAGGCATCGGAGGGACAGGTCTCGGACTATGGGTCAGCAAAGAAGTCGTCGACCGGCACAATGGGACTCTTCGCCTCCGCAGCAGCCGTAAAGAAGGTGAAAGCGGAACCGTCTTCACACTCTTCCTGCCATTCGAATTCGAAACGGTAATCCTCTAGTTAAACCTGGCAGGCGCGGCCTTCTTCCACGTGGCCGCGCCGCCCAAACTCGCAGTAAGATCAGGACCTTTCAGTCGGGTAGTGCATTACCCGAGTCTCCACCGTGAAAGGAATCACCAGCAGCCCTATCCCAAACGCAAACGCCGTAAGCGCCACCGGCTTGCCCAGCGTTCCCATCCGGCTCACCAGCGCCCCCAATCCGAAGTTCACTCCTGCAGCGATAAACCGTCCGAACGACGTAGTAAACGCAAACGCGGTCACACGCACATCCGTCCCGTACTGCTCCGGCAGCCAAAGACTAAAGACAGCGAAGTTGCCTCCAAATATCCCCAAGGAAGAAGATCACCGCGATGAACGGATAAAGTCCATGCGGCAGGTAAAACGCCCAGCCAAAGCTGACGAGAATGCTCGCCGCCATCCCCGCAAAATAAAAAGCCAGCGTACGCTTGCGGCCAAAACGTTCAGCCAGCAAAGGAGCCGCAAGGCATCCCAGAATACTTCCCAGCGACAACAAGCCCATCCCGATCGAAGAAGTACGCACAGCCTGCGCCTGCGACATTCCGCTGCGCTTCGCAAGATCGATGATCGCCGTCGGTGCATAAACCGCTCCGGCCCATAGACCACAGATCGCTGCCGTCAGCAGCACAGTATTTGCCAGCGTCCGGCGAGTATAAGGTGGGCTGAAAATCGTTCGCAGCGTGTTAGTCTGTTGCTAGCCTTTGACAGTTCTTCAGTTCCTTTTCGCTGCCAGCGGTCAGGCTCCTTCACGCGAAGCAACACCACGATCGCCACCACCACAGGAGTAAGCCCGCACCAGAACATCGCGCGCCACCCATATCGCGCCGCGACCGTATAGTTGAGAGCCGAAGCAAGAAAAAATCCCGCGTAATATCCCGTCTGCAGATATCCCGCGCCCATCTTCCGCCGGTCCTCCGGCCACGCCTCTGCGACATAGGTTCCAGCCAGCGCCCACTCCCCGCCAATGCCAATACCCGCCAGCAACCGGAACAATCCCAACTGCCACACCGTCTGCGACAGCGCCGCCGCCCCGGTAAAAAACGCATACACGAAGATCGTGGCCGCCAGTACGCGGCTGCGGCCAAATCGATCCGCGATCGGCCCCAGATCAGCGACATCCCCCACCCCACCAGAAAGAGCGCAAACAGGGTCGATCCGGCAAACCCCACATTCGCCGGCGTAGCTTTGAATCCCGACTTCGGCAGCAACTCCGTCAGCGCCGGGCTAAGCACCAGCGCATAGATCACAGAGTCCATGCCATCCAGCGTCCAGCCCGCCCACGCCCCCCAGAACCCCGTTATCTGCTGGCGCGAAAGCCTGCTCCGCGTCGCAGACGATGGACGATCACAGTCTCATTCGCCATCACGCCCTCGTGCTTGAGCACATGAAACAGCGCCGTAACCTCAGGCTTCACCACCTTGCCCATCGCATTGCGCGGAAGCGCCTCAAGCACCAGCAGTCGAGAAGGCAACTTGTAAGCAGCCAACACCTCTCTCGCCCACGCACGAAGAGCCGCCAGATCCAGAACCTCGTCGCCCCTCAAGACAACAGCCGCAGCAACACGCTCGCCCCACTCCGGATCGGGCACGCCCACCACCGCGCACTCCGCGATCGAAGGATGTTCGCGCAGCGTCTCCTCGATCTCCAGCGCCGACAACTTATGCCCGCCAGTCTTCAAAATATCGATGTTGGTCCGGCCAAGAATCCGGTAAGACCCGCCCTCCACCACCGCAGTATCGCCCGTACGGAACCATCCGTCCCGGAAAGCCTCGCGCGTCGCCTCGGGCCTGTTCCAGTACTCCTTGAAACACCCCCGGCCCACGCACCTCAATCTCCCCAGCCGTCCCCGCGCAACCCGCTCGCCGTTCTCTCCAACCAGTTGCACCTCGACACCCGGCAGTGGTCTACCGACACTTCCCGGAACGCGCTCCCCATGCAGCGGATTCGAAAGCGCCATCCCGATCTCGGTCATACCGTAGCGTTCCAGCAATGTATGACCGCTGATCTCCTTCCAGCGTTGCAGTGTGCTTACAGGCAACGCCGCCGACCCAGACACCATCAGCCGCAACCTCCCACAAGCCTCCGTCAGACTCGCGCGACGTTCCGGCGAAGCTGCCTCCCACGCAGCAATCAGCTTCACATACACCGTCGGCACCGCCATAAACAGCGTAATACTCCCGCCTGCGATCAACTCCCACACAGCATTCGCATCAAAACGCGGCAGCATGTGGCAAGTCGCACCCGACCACAGCGCGCAGCAGACCACGTTGATAATTCCATGCACATGGTGCAACGGCAGACACAGCACAATGCGATCGCTGCCCGACCACTCCCACGCATCCACCAGGCTCGTGATCTGCGCCGTAATATTCGCGTGAGTCGTCACCACGCCCTCGGCCGGCTCGTCGTCCCGCTGGTGTAGAGAATCATCGCGCGCCGCTCGCTCGAGACACTCGGCAACAGCCGCCGGCTCGCAAGGCAGAATCTCGTCTATACGACAACCCGCGAATCCCGCGAGCCGCAGCTATAGGCTCCAGCACCCCAGCCGCCCGCCGCATCAAATACAAAGAATCGACGCCGAAGCATCCTCAAGAAAATAC
>CAWCPB010000014.1:0-75238 GCA_963797415.1 uncultured Acidobacteriaceae bacterium | reverse complement strand
AACGGCGGTTGCCGGTTTGCCGTTAGTCACGAGGAATTTCAGTCAAATTGCCAGCCTTTCGCCGGGTGTCTTGACTGGAGTGAGCAACGCCGGTGAACTCGGACCGGGTGGGACTGCTGTCTCTCAACTCGATAAAGGCAGCAGCGGCGGTCTGTTCGTTCATGGCGCCCGATCGTACGACAACAACTTTGTTCTGGACGGCCTGAGCGTAAGCGATGTTCAGGGAAGCGCATCCGCCAGTGGAAGCATTCCATTACCCAACCCGGACGCGATCCAGGAGTTCAAGGTGCAGACCGGGCTCTACGATGCGTCCTACGGACGCTATGGTGGCGCAAACATCAGTGTCGTCACCAAGTCGGGCACTAACGACTATCACGGGGACGTCTTTGAGTTCTTTCGCAACGACGTTCTCAATGCGAACGACTATTTCTTCAATCAGACGGGTCAACCAAGGCCGGCGCTCAAGCAGAACCAGTTCGGATTTGGCGTTGGCGGGCCGATAAGACGAAATAAGGTATTGGCTTTCGGTTCTTATCAGGGCACACGGCAGACCAACGGGTTGGCGTCGGGGCAAGCGCGTGCGAGGTGTACGGTCACTCTTTACACTCCGCCGATCACCAATGACCGTTCTGCTGCTGCAATCGGCAGGCTATTCGGCGGAATGCGCGGCCAGCAGGGTGGTGTGGCAGTTCTGCCCGATGGGTCGAATCTCAATCCGGTAGCCCAGAAACTCCTCAACTTCAAGTTGCCGGATGGATCCTATCTAATCCCGACGCCGCAGACCGTCGACTCGACAAGGGACTTTGCAGGCCAGGGTGTCTCCGTCTTAAGTGATCCGTGCCACTATGACGCAGATCAGTTTCTGATCAATGGCGACTATCTCCATTCAAATAAGAGCAACTTCTCTCTGCGGTCACTTTGGTCGAACAGTAATCAGTCGGTGACCTTTCCCACCAGCGACAGCTTTGCGTCAGCAAATGTGCCTGGATTTCACAGCGATACTTCCAATGACTTCAGGACAATCTCACTCTCCCACACCTACTCCTTCGATCAAAACACCTTGAACCAGGTCCGTTTCGGATATATCCGAACAGTCGGAAATACAAGTGCACAGGCGCCATTTTCCTGGTCGGACATCGGAGTCACCGCGGGTGCAATGAATCAGGGGAACGAACTGGTCAACTTGACGGTTGTGGGCTCGATCGGTTTTACCCCAGGATCTCCACAGCAGTTCACCCAAAACAACTACGCTGTCATGGACGACTTCAATCACGTCTCAGGAAAGCACGATCTAAAGATTGGAGGGTCGCTCACTCGCGTAGAAGACGATGTCGAAATTCCAGGGTTAGGCTCTGCCGTCCAATTTCTCACATGGCCGGATTTCCTGCTCGGGTTGAACGCGAAACAAAACGGCACGCAGCTTTTCAGCAACGTCAATCAATCCATTGACTATTACGGTCTGCTGGATCGCGAGTATCGGGCTTGGGAAGGCTCTGCCTATGGGCAGGACAACTATCGAATCAGTGAAGCCATTACCCTCACCCTGGGTTTGCGGTACGAGCGTCTCGGCCAGTTTGGCGACCGCCTGGGCAGAAACTTCAGCTTCGACATCCATAAGGCTGATCCTAACCCGCCTCTCTCGGGAAGCACCGCCGGATATATTGTCGCGTCCAATTTTGAAGGTACGCTCCCGCCTGGAGTCATCAGGGCTGACAACACGTTCGCCAACTATGCGGTAGGACAGAATACACTCGCACCCAGAATTGGCTTCACGTGGCGAGTCCTGCCGCATGCTTCGCAGCTACTGGTAAGAGCCGGCTATGGAATGTACTATTCACGGCCGAGTGGCCAGGCGTTTCTCCGCAGCGTGAGCGGTCCCCCTTTCTCTTCGGGAAACTTTAGTACTGGACCTGCCAATGCCAACGCCACCTTTCAAGCTCCATTTCGGCAGCCCTTTCCAACACCCGAATCGTACCCGATCTTTCCTGCCTATTCCCCATTGACTGCGATTACGGTGAATGCAGTTTCGCCGGATTTCCGTCCAGCGCTGATTCAGCAGTTCGGCTTGAACGTGCAAAACGAACTGATGCCGAACCTGCTGCTTGAGGTGGGGTACGTCGGAACGAGGGGAACCTATCTGATGAGAGCCCGGCTGCCGAACCAGGCACTGGATGCCTCGCCATCCAACCCGGTTCGCGGTCAAACCAGCAACACGATCATAAACATCCCGCAGAGGCTGCCAATTCCTGGCCATCCGCCCGCATCATTATTCGTTGTCGAGTCCTCCGGGAACTCCTGGTACAACGGGCTGGAGGTAAGTCTCACGAAGCAGTACAGCCATGGGCTCCAGTTTCTCGCGTCCTACACGTTTTCAAAGTCTCTTGACACGGACGGAGCAAACATCAACTCCACAGGGGCCGGACGTGTACCCACCCGTGGCGATCAGAACTCACCCAGGCAGAGGTGGGGACGCCCCAGCTTCGATCGCACGAATCGATTTGTATTCAGTACCACGTATGACCTGCCGAATTCATATTCCAATGTCATCGAACGGGCAGTGTTGAGCGGCTGGTCAATTGCAGCCGTGGGCACAATCCAATCTGGAGATGCCTTATCGATTTTCTTTGCAAATACCAAGAATGTCTTCGGTATCCAAGTAGATCGCGCGCAACTGACTGGCTCCTGTAAAAATGGGGAGATCATTCCTTCGGGATCCGTGCAGTCCAAACTAAATAGTTACTTTAAACTTGCGTGTTTCACGACGCCCCCGGTTATCGGTGCGGATGGTATCGGCACCGATTTCGGAAATAGCTCCACCGGGATAGTGAACGGCCCAGGTCAGGCGAACCTCGACTTCTCCATTGCCAAAACCATTCCGCTGCGCTGGCCAGAGGAAGGGCGTGTTCAGCTCCGAGCCGAATTCTTCAATGTCTTCAACCATCCGCAATTTGCAGATCCTGACAATAGCTTCAACTCGGCAACCTTCGGCGTCATCAGTAGCACTTCCGTCAACCCAAGAGTCGGACAATTTGCTCTGAAATTTAGCTTTTAGTCCGGGAGTTGATCATTCCGTCAAAACACAACGAATAGCGGTACTGCACTTGACGGCCCCTCCTGCCGCTTGGCAAGTTCGTTCAAGAGCGTGTCGTCCAGGCAAAACATTTGATCGGACCCAAAGATACGTCGTTTTGGCTCGGAGCGTGTCTAACTGCGATTTTATTGCCCCAAATTGCCGCTCGTTGTTACAAGCTGAGTATGACCTATTCATCAGTAACACCTGAACCCTTTGAGTCGCTCTTGTCGGCCTCCGAAGCCGCACCCCTGCTAGGTATTCATGCCAATACCCTTCTCTTGTGGGCGAGCGAGGGGAGAGTTCCAAGTCTTCACCTTGGACGTCGCGTCAAATTTCGCGCTTCCTCTCTCGACGAATGGCTTTCCGGCACTAAACTAGTAAAGCCGTTCGCGCTGCCATCACCCGAAAGTGAGGCAGCATGAAACATACTCGAAAACGCTATCAGCATGGTTCTTTGACAACTGAAAAGAGAAGGCTGGCCCAGAGGTTTGGGTCTATCGTTGGCGAGAACCGAATACGAACGGCGAAGTCGTAAACCGCAAGCTGGTTGTTGGCAGCAAGGCAGTACTACCAACCAAAACCTCCGCACGGGCAGCAGTGCAGGCTATGCAGTTGGAGATCAATAAAGAGGCTGTGGCAGGGATCTACAAGCCTCTTAGCCTGAGCAAGCTTGTCGTCCACTACCAGTCGACCGAACTGGCCGACAGCAACCCGAACAAGACGGCAGCGACCAAAGATGTTTACCGCCATCACCTAAACTCCCGAATCGTTCCAAAATGGTAGGATTATCGCCTCCAGGACATTCGGGCAGTCGCAGTAGAGTCCTGGCTTTCACAGCTTCCGTTCGCACCGTCTACTAGCTCCAAAACGCGGAATATAATGTCTGCGCTGTATGAGCACGCTATGCGGTACGGATGGGCGACTTACAACCCGATAAAGCAGGTGAGGCAAAGCTCAAAGAGGTTGTGTGAGCCGGATGTACTCGACGTGGATGAAATCGCAGCCATCCTAGCCGAACTCTCCGACCCTTGCCGAACAGTTACCCTCGCGGCGGCGCTAACGGGCCTCCGCAAGAGTGAGTTATTCGGATTGCAATGGCAGGATGTCGACTTCGACAAGGGCATCGTGCATGTTCGCCGTTCAATTGTTGAGCAAATAGTAGGGAACACCAAGACAGCAGGGTCAAACCGCCCTCTGCCCTTGAATACAGAACTCTCCAAAGCTCTTGAGCAATGGAAGCTCAACACCCCCTATACGAAGCCGACTGATTGGGTGTTCGCTAGTCCTTCCAGCCGCGGACTCAAGCCTTATTGGGGAAGCACTTTACTGACAAGGCATATCCGACCAGCGGCTTTACGCGCTGGCATAGGAAAGGTCATCGGCTGGCATACGTTCCGCCGTACCTTCGCAACCCTGCTCCAATCATCCGGGGCAACTGTGAAGACTACGCAGGAGCTAATGCGTCACTCAACGCCTGTGATGACTTTGGGGACGTACGCGCAAGCTGTAACAACAGACAAGCGAGATGCACAGGACAGAATTGCAGCCTTGATTCTGCCCCCTCTGGAAACTGAAAGGGAACACTGGCTGCATAGTGTTCCCCTCCGTTCCCGCGGATTCACTATTGTTCCTTGATGTGATTTGGAAGTTACTGAAGATAATGGTAGGCACGAGCGGATTCGAACCGCTGACCTCTACCGTGTCAAGGTAGCGCTCTAACCAACTGAGCTACGCGCCTGCGTGCATCGTCTTCAGTCTAAATGCAATCCGCCGCCCCAAGGCAAACATCCCGCCATCCCATCTACGCAACAGACTCAATTACGTCATGCGTTAAGATCAACACATGCAATGCCGTTCCTGAGCCAATTCCGCGCCGCGCCCAACCTTCTCACGCTCATGCGGCTCTTCATTATTCCATTTCTCGTCATCGAGATACTCGACGGCAGCTACCAGATCGCTTTTGCGCTCTTCATGCTCGCCGGCATCTCCGACGCATTCGACGGCCTGCTCGCCCGCTGGCTCTCCCAACGCACCACCCTCGGCCTCTATCTCGATCCCATCGCCGACAAGCTTCTCCTCAGCACGCTCTTCCTTGTCCTCACCCACGTCGGCCTCATGCCGCGTTACGTTACGGTGCTGTCTTCAGCCGCGACCTCGGCATCCTCCTCATCGCCACGCTGCTCTTCGCCACCAGGACCCTGCGCGACTTCCACCCCAGCCTCTTCGGCAAGCTCAACACCCTCGTCCAGATCGTCGCCCTACTCGTGATCCTCAGCGACCGCATCTTCGCCTTCCCACATCACCTTCGCTCGGCGACTGCCTCGTTCGCGCCATAGCCGTCCTCGCGCCGCTATCCGCCGCTCAGTATGCATGGATCGTCATCCGAGCATCAGCGCCGCCACACCGCACGACACCAGCCGTCGTCGTCAATTAACAGCACTATCGTCTGGGATACCGTCAAGATCCCTAATCGTCCATCGAAGCGTCTTCCAACTCCTCGGCCTCTTCCATCGCCATGTCAGTTGTATTCTGCGGAATCGAATACCTCGCCGCACTTCTGGCATTCGACGAACTCGATATCGTCCTCGCGGGCGACGATCTTTGACGATGGGATGTTTGCAAAGGGCTGTCATGGGGAGATTCGTGAGTGCGATTGGATTGGATTCTGCCCGCGCCAGGCAGTCTTGTCAATCATGTTTTCTGCTAGTCCGCCCTGGATATCGGAATGTTTCACTAATCCGGTTGCACCCGCGCCGCTCCGCAGTCGTACACTATGTAGGACTGGAACAGTCTCACTTTCGACTGACCCAGCGGCCCGCGGAGCACCCAACTCCATGCTGAGACTAACCAAAAAAGCGGACTACGGCCTCATGGCGCTCAAATACCTCGCCGAACTCGAGGAGCAGGGAGCCCACGGCGCAGCCCAGTCCGCCAAAGACATCGCCGAGGCCTATCACATTCCGTCCCAGCTACTTGCAAAGATCCTCCAGACCCTCGCCCGCGCCGGAATCCTCGTCTCGCACGCCGGCACCAACGGCGGCTACGCGCTCGCTCGGCCAGCCACCGAGATCACCGCGTTTGAGGTCATCCGCGCCATCGACGGCCCGCTCTTCATCACCAGTTGCATTACGATTCACGGAGCCTGCGACCTAACCAGTCATTGCACCATCAAAGAACCATTGCGCAAAGTAAACGACAGCATCAAGGACCTTCTCAACGGCATCCGTATCGCAGACCTCATCGACGCAACCGATACAGAACACACCGGTACAAAGGCCCCGCTGGCGGCGGCCTGGTCAGCATCGCACTATAGCCGGCTGGCAAAACAAACGATCTTTCAGTCACTTTCGAACGTACCCTCGGGATACATCGGAATACATCAGGAGCAACAAATGAGCAACGAGCTAAGCAATAACGGAATGGTGATCTCCTCAGCCGCAAAACCCTTGCCCGAGGGCGTACACCTTCCCATCTACATGGACAACCACGCGACCACCCCGCTCGACCCGCGCGTCCTCGAAGCCATGCTGCCCTACTTCAACGCCAAGTTCGGCAACGCCGCCAGCCGCAACCACTCCTTCGGCTGGGAGGCAGAAGCCGCCGTCGAGAAGGCACGCGAGCAGGTCGCCAAGCTCATCGGCGCCACCTCCAAAGAGATCATCTTCACCTCCGGAGCCACCGAGTCCGAACAACCTCGCCATCAAGGGCGTAGCCGAGATGTACCGGAGCGCGGCAACCACATCATCACCCAGGCCACCGAGCACAAGGCCATCCTCGACACCTGCAAGAAACTCGAGAAGCAGGGCTACCGCGTCACCTATCTGCCCGTAAAGGCCGACGGCCTCATCGATATCGACGAGCTCCGCGACGCCATCGTCACCGAAGCCCCAACAAGACCATCCTCGTCAGCATCATGTACGCCAACTAACGAGATCGGCGTCATCCAGCCCATCGCCGAGATCGGCAAGCTCTGCCACGAGAAGGGCGTCATCTTCCACTCCGACGCCGTACAGGCCGTAGGCAAGATCCCCGTCGACGTCCAGAAGGACAACATCGACGTCCTCTCGCTCTCCGCCCACAAGATCTACGGCCCCAAGGGAGTCGGCGCGCTCTACGTCCGCCGCCGCAACCCCCGCGTCCAGATCTCCGAGCAGATCAACGGCGGCGGCCACGAGCGCGGCATGCGCTCCGGCACCCTCAACGTCCCCGGCATCGTCGGCCTCGGCAAGGCCTGCGAGATCTGCATGGAAGAGATGGCAGACCGAGTCCCGGCGCGAGACCGACCTCCGCAACTACCTCAAGACCAAGCTCGAAACCGCCCTCGACTACGTCCACGTCAACGGCAACATGGAGCACCGTCTCCCCGGCAACCTCAACATGAGCTTCGTCTACGTCGAAGGTGAGTCGCTCCTCATGGGCATCAACGACATCGCCGTATCCAGCGGCTCGGCCTGCACCTCGGCCACACTCGAACCCAGCTACGTCCTCAAGGCCCTCGGCCTCGGCGACGACGTAGCCCACAGCTCCATCCGCTTCGGCCTCGGCCGCTTCAACACCAAAGCAGAAGTAGACTACGTCTCCGACAAGATCATCGACGTAGTCCTCAAGCTCCGCGAGCTAAGCCCCCTCTATGAGATGGTCAAAGAGGGAATCGACCTCACCAAGATCGAGTGGGCCGCCCACTAAGGTCGAATAGCGCAACAACAGGAATTGAATCGGGCCGTCAGTGGAACGTCTTCACGGTATCTCGCGGCTTTAGCCGTGGGATACCTGCAAACGAATCAACCCGGCGCACCCAATCCGCACCGGAGTATCATCTAAATAAGAGACGAGGAACACACCATGGCATATAGCGACAAGGTAGTCGATCATTACGAACATCCCCGCAACGTCGGCACGCTCGATAAGAGTTCGTCCGAGGTAGGCACCGGTCTGGTCGGCGCGCCGGAGTGCGGCGACGTCATGCGTCTCCAGATCCGCGTCAACCCCGAGACCAACGTCATCGAGGACGCCAAGTTCAAGACCTTCGGCTGCGGTTCGGCCATCGCCTCCAGCTCCCTCGCCACCGAGTGGGTCAAGGGCAAGACCATCGACGAGGCCCTGACGATCACCAACACCGACATCGTCAAGGAACTCGCCCTTCCCCCAGTCAAGATCCACTGCTCGGTCCTCGCCGAAGACGCGATCCGCGCAGCCATCGGCGACTGGAAGAAGAAGAACAACGTAGCCGAGACCGAAGGCGCAGCCGTAGCTGCCCACTAGGCCTCCGCTTCAAACTCCGATACGGCGCGGCCAAGCCGCGCCGTATCGTCATTGAAAGGTCTTTTAGTTTTGCTCAAGGGCACGGCTTCAGCCGTGCCGCATGAGTCAAAAGTAGGAGCGGAGCTTTAGCCCCTGAGGTATGTTTTGCTGTTGCGCTTGCTTCTTGCTTTTTGCTGTTGCTTCTGAGTTTTGCCGTTGCCTTTGCTTCTGAGATAGGTCCGGGCTTTAGCCCGGACATTGAGGGACAGAAAAATGAGGGGCTTTAGCCCCCGGGATATGCTCTCTTATCCCTGCCCTGTTCATCGGAGCTTACAAAAGATGTCCATGGTCACCCTACAAACCGCTGCCGAACGAGACGCCCAGCACGCCGCGGGTCCCGTAGACCCCCTCGCCGGCGTAACCCTCCTCATCCCCAACGGCCTCTCCGAAGAAGCCGCCGCCAAAGGCGTCCGCCTCACCCCCAAGGCCCTCAAGCGCATCCGCATCGCCATGGCCAAGGAGAACGTCTCCCCCGAACAAGGCGGCCTGCGCCTCGGCATCCAGGGCGGCGGCTGCTCCGGCCTCAGCTACAACATCCGCTTCGACACCAAGCCCCGCGAGCGCGACCGCACCTTCATCTTCGACGACGCCGCCAACGCCCCCATCCGCATCTTCGTCGACCCCAAGAGCTTCATCTACCTCACCGGCATGGTCCTCGACTTCGAAGAGACCCTCATGCGCCAGGGCTTCAACTTCATCAACCCCAACTCCACCAAAAGCTGCGGCTGCGGCTCCAGCTTCTCCTCGTAGAGCCTGAGACTCTCTAAACCACAAAAAAGTCATCTCGATCGAGGCAACGGACAGCTTCATCGTCCGTTGCGCAGTGGAGAGACCCCTGTATTTCGTCTTTGTCTTTGCCGGTGCACTCAAATTTACTTGGCGTAGTCAGCCCACCCAACCAGATATACTGTTAATAGAGACATAAGAAAGCCCCGGACAGCGAACCTCCCGGGGCTTTCTCGTCGAACGGACTAAGTCTGTCGAAGTCCAGACCTAAGTTGAATCTTTGGAAGACTTTGCGCCACTTTACGGGGGAGGGGTACCACATGACGACGGCCACAACAGACTACTTCACCTTCTTCACCCTCCCGCGCAAGCTCCACCTCGACACCGCCGCCCTCGAGAAAAACTTCTACACCCTATCCCGCAAACTCCACCCCGACCGCTTCGCCTCCAAACCCCTGGCCGAACAGGAAGCCGCCCTGGCCCAATCCTCCCTCCTCAACGACGCCTACCGAACCCTCAAAGACCCCATCCTCCGCACCCAGTACCTCCTCACCCTGGAGGGGGTACAGCTCGAAGAGCAATCCAAAGCCGCCACCGAAGCTGCCCGAACCACCGGCACCCAGAAAAAACAGACAGTCCCCCCCGAGCTCCTCGAAGAAGTCTTCGAGCTAAACATGCAGCTTCAGGAGATGCGCTCCGCCAAACAAATGGGAGATTCTGACGAAGAACCCGAACTGCGTCGCAGCCTCATGACCGCCAAGGACGCCTTTGACGCCAAAATGGTCGAAACCCAGGCCGAACTCGAAACCCTCTGGACCGCCTGGGACAAAGCCACCGAAGCCGAAAATGAACCCGCCAAAACCACCGCCAAAGAAGCCATGGTCGCGCTACTCAACAAACGCAGCTACCTACGCAACCTCGCCCGCGACGTAGACGAAGCCCTCGAATAAACAAAGCCGCCATAACATCGTCAACGCTGACGCAAAGTCATAAGCCGCATACCGCTCCGCCCACGCCTCATGGTCGAACGGCTCAAGACGGAGTTGCCGATCTGGGTGATTTTGACTGAAGTGGCCATAGGAATAAACTTAATCCTTGGGTAGGAATCCACGTTATCGACGACCTTTAGGACATCACGCCTACTTCGGACCGAGCGATTGTGTTTGCGGCTACATTGCGTGCCAGACGATGCCCGAGGCGAATGAAGGGCTGCTCGATGACGTAGTAGCTAAACAGGGCGCATGCCACTGCCATCACGATGTTAAGCGGCCAGGTCTGGAGTCTGGCCATAGGGCTGGGATACGCGATAAAGTGCTTGACCACAAAGAGTTGCTGCCAAAGGTACAGACTGTAAGAAAGCCGTCCGACATACCGCATCGGGGTCGACTCCAAGAGGCGGCTGAACCAGCTCTGCGGGCGCTGCATCGTGCCAAGAATCAGGAATGGCATGAGCCACGCCACTAATAGACCTGTGGTTCTGGTAGCAGGTTCGAAGGTATTCAGTACCACGATGATCAAAACGACAGCGGGCCAGACGCGAACCCATCGGGTTAGCCGGTCACGCACCTCCGGCGTACGGATGAGGATGGCGATGATGGCTGGAATGATCAGCGCATCGACGCGGATATCCGTTCGAACGCTATGCCATGATTCCGGCCTAATTCGATGGAGGCCGATCATAACGGCTAGAGTTAATAAAGATGGAATTCTCCACTTCCTGGGAACAAAGACCAGTAAGGCCGGAAGCATGAAGTAGAAATGTTCTTCCACGGCGAGGGACCAGAAGTGGCTCGTGTAGAACGCAGCCAGGGTCAGGAATCGCCTGTAGATAGAGGAGTAGTTCTGAACGAAGAACAGAGATGCAAGGATCTCGATCAATCCGACTTGAAGATGGATGGTGCGCGACAGGACCAGTAACGTAAGCAGAAAAAATATAGCGGGGGGCAGAATTCTGAAAGCACGCCTGATGTAAAAGTCGCGCAGGCTGATTTTGCCGTTGCTCTGCTCCTCGTTTAGTAGACGTGAACAGATCAACAGGCCGCTGATAGCGAAGAAGACATCGACGCCAAGATTTCCATGCAAGTAGAACCATCTCGTGCTGAGCGGACCCAGGCGGTGAATTCGGCCATGGCAAAGAATGACGCTGGCGATGGCTATTGCGCGCCAACCGTCCAACGTAGGGAGGTATTCCAGAGACCCTGGAGAGGGTCTGCGGGTGACAACATCTTTTTTATAGGACAAGCGACTAATTCCTCTGCTGTAGTAAGTGGTGCGCCGCAACAAAGATTATATGACATCTCATTTTGAAAATGGGATCGCGCTCTGTCTCGTGGATTGTCAGCTTTCGAGGCCGGGCTTCGAGCGACGGAGACGGGTAAGCAGAAGGGAGGGTCTGAGCGAGGGGGGGTAGTGGAGCATGCTTGCCAGGAAGGCTGGGAAGGTGTCTCTGGCGACGCTGAGGGAGGCGGGCAGGACGTAGATGTTCATGATGAGTTCAGAGACAAGCAGAGAGAGGGCGGCACCGTAGAGGCCGTAGCGCCTGGCAAGGACGTAGCAGAGAACGCAGGTGATGCTGGTTCCGACGATGTAGTAGGCGGCTAGCTTCTGGTGCTGATTGATGGCGGCGACCAGGGTGGAGCTGGTGGACCAGAGGGCGTAGAAGACGACGACCAGCAGGAGGATGGCGAGCAGGCGGCGGCTGGGGGGTACGTGGCCTCCTGTCCAGTGGGTAAGGAACCAGGGGCCTATGGTCATCATGGCGACGACTACGACGACGGCGATGATGAGTGCCATCTGGCAGGCCCGGCGATGGAGGGTGCGGGTGAGGTCGTGGTTTTTGGCACCGAAGGAAAGGGACATCTCGGGCCAGAAGGTGGTGTTGACCATCTGGACCATCTGGAGGGCGACGCGGGAGACAGTGCGAGCGGTGCTGAAGATGACGACGTCGGCAGGGCCAAGAGCGTAGCCGACGGCGAGGAGGGTTCCCTGCAGGTTGAGCGCGTTGCCAATGGGGAAGCCCATGAAAGCGATAGCGGGGCCGGTGAGCCTACGGATCTCGACGAAGCTGGCGTGTTTCCAACCGTATTCTATCCAGTGAATGTCGTGCCGGACGAGGATGCAGAGGAAGATGGTGCCGAGGATGTTTGCGACGGCAAAGACCAGGGCAGTGGTACGGGCTCCATGGCCGAGGATGACGGGCACCAGCATGGCGGCGAAGGAGAGGAGGGAGATGGTGCTCTTGATAAAGGAGCCGTAGGGGTAGCGGCCGATGCAGGTGTAGGCCGATTGGAGCAATTGCTCCAACTGGCCGAGCAGGACGGAGAGCCCGAGGTAGAAGATGATCCACTTGGTGTCCGTAGAGCCGATGGTGTGAAGCTTGAGAAGTTCGGCTACGGGAAGAAAGTAGAGCGCGGGTGCGAGCAGCAGCGCGGTGAATCCGCAGATACAGACGATGAGCCACCAGCAGCTCTGAAAGACGCGCAGGGCTCCCTGGCGGTCGCCTGCGGAGGAGAGCATGGTCATCTCGTTGCTGGCGACGGAGCCGAAGCCGATGTTGGAGAAGCTGAGGTAGGCGGGGATGGAGTTGACGATCATCCACTCGCCGTAGAGCGGGACGCTCCAGAAGTGGAGGAAGACGGGGACCTGGATGAGCTGGATGATGGTGGCAGCGAGTTTGCTGACCCAGTTGGAGAGAAAGCCGAGGGCGAGTCGCCGTTTTGTGGAACTTTCCATGCTTTGTCCTGTTGACCGCTTTGTTGGTCCGGCTGGGTCTGTCCGTTAAGAGTAACGGGAAAGCTATTAGTGACGAAGGCGATCGTTGAGCTGCTGGGCGATGGGCCGAATCAGGTTTTTGCCGCGCTGGAGCAGGGAGACGGGGCGTTTGATGGGGGCCCCGGAGGCGAAGGTTGCGAGGAGAGCCTGGCCATCGATGCGAGCGGCCCATGGTTCGAAGAGCGGGATGATTGCAGCGCGCTCGGATGGGGAGAATTCTTTGCTGGCGGAAGCCAGGTAGCGGATGAAGTTGGCACGGCTGGCCTGGTCGATCCAGGAGCGATCGGTGAGGTTGAGGCGGTCGGCGGCGAGGGGGATGACTTCGGAGAATATGCGCTGCTCGTCGCGGACCCACATGCCGAGGCGGTTGCGGAACTTATTGCCGTCGTGGCCGACACGGTAGCCGCTGACGATTTCGTTCTCGTAGATATAGGAGCCGAAGGGGGCGAGTTGGAGGAAGAGCGCCCAGTCGGAGAGAGACTCGAGGGATTGGAGGATGGGGCCGGATTGGAGGTAGGCGTCGCGGCGTAGAGCGAAGGCGGCGAAGCTGACCTGGGGGCCGTTTTTCTGGGCGATGAGGGTCCGGGGGGGAGGAGGACTTTGGATGCGTTTAGCAGGTAGTTCGGCGTCAGAGGCTTGCCAGTGGCGTCAATATTTTCCCAGCCGGCTCGAACGAGGGCGGCGTCTTTGCGGCGGGTGGCCCCCCGGGTGAGGACCTCGCAGAAGTTGGGGCGGGCGAGGTCGTCGCTGCTGAGCAGGGTGATCCAGTCGCAGGTCTGGCTGGTGAGGGTGAAGTTGTACTGACCTGCGAGGTTGGTGCCGGGTGGGGGCTGGACGACGCGGACGTGGCGGGCGTATTTGGCGATGATTTCGGGGGTGTCGTCGGTGCTGTGGTGGTCGGAGATGACGATCTCGTCGGGGGGGCGGGTCTGGTTGAGGAGGGAGAGTATGGTCTCTTCGAGGTAATCCGCCTGGTTGAATGTGGGGATTCCTATGGAGAAGGTGAGGGGACTGGCCATCAGAATGATTGTAATGGGAGGTACCTCCCTCCCCCGTTAAAGTACCCAAAGTCTTCGAAGAAAATGACTTAAGTCTGGACTTCGGTGTGTACCCGTGGGTAGGTGAAGCGCTCGGAGGCGAGGCCGGACCTAAGTTTGGGGGTTTCTAGTGGGTCGGTCTTGTCAAGTTTCCGAGACCCGGTGTGATCAGTTCAGCGCGAGACCCTTCGGGTACCAGGTCGTTTTGAATCATCGCTCTGTCCGTAGTTATCGATCACGCATTTGTGGGTTTGAGTTGGGCTGGATCAGGCGTAGTGATTTTGTTGAAACCGAGGCAGCCGCTGCGTAGTCCAATTCGCACAGGGTAGTGATGGTGAGAATCAATCTTTCGCTTTGTCTCATTATTCTTTGCGCGTCTCTCAAGGATGCAGCACTAGCCCAGGAGATCTCTGCGCCCGAGCCGCAGACCGGCACGGTCGTAGGCACGGTGCTCGATGTGAATGACGACATTGTTCCCGGCGCCGCCATCGTTCTTGAAGGCCGATCGCTCTCCGATCACCAGCGCGTCGTAGCAAGCGATGCCGGCTTCTTCCATCTCGATCATCTTAGTCCGGGAACCCCCTACCTTATCACCGTCAGCGCAAACGGATTCGCAGACTGGACCTCACCCGAAGTGATCCTTGGGGCAGGTCAGGATCTGGAACTGGCGAACATCCGGCTCCGAATTGCAACAGTGGTAACCGCGGTGGATGCTGTTAGCTCTACTGAGGAGATGGCAAGAGCAGCAAGTCGAGGTCGAGGAGAAGCAGCGAGTCCTGGGCTTCATCCCCAATTTCTACGTCGTCTATGACCATAACCCCGTGCCGCTTACGCCAGCGCTAAAGTTCAGACTCGCTCTCAAGACCTCAATCGATCCCATTACTTTCCTCGGCGCGGCCTTCGCAGCAGGCGTCTATCAGGCGGCCGGCATCCCGGACTACGGGCAAGGTGCGACGGGCTATGGTCAGCGTCTCGGCGCCAACTATGCCAACGGCTTGACTGACATCATGATTGGCGGTGCCATCCTGCCCTCCATCCTGCATCAGGACCCGCGCTACTTTTACCAGGGGACAGGCACAAAGAAGTCTCGCACGCTCCACGCCCTCTCAACGCCATTCATCTGTAAAGGAGATAACGGGCGCTGGCAGCCGAATTATTCGGGTCTGGGGGGATATCTGGCTTCGGGAGCTATCTCCAATATTTATTATCCGACGTCAAATCGCGGTCCAGGCCTGACGTTTACAACTACCTTTGTTGACATCACAGCGGATATGGCCGACGGCCTCATACAGGAGTTCCTCCTGCGCAAGCTCACCCCTTCAGCCAAGAACCAACCTTAGTCGGAGGCAGCAAATACTGTGGCTCTACTCTGACTAATGCGGAGCCGGAAGATTCTGGTTTGCAAAGGTGTGATTTGTGACTACTATGTTGTGCGACGTGGGGGCGCCCTATGGGGAAGACTTCTGCCGTTGTACAGATCGAAGGTTTCGGCAGCACGCAGCGGCGGGATGCGTGGTGGGTCGAGATTGTGCCGGTGGTGTTGCTACTGGGTGGGTTTGGCATTTATGCCACGCTTCGAGCGTTTGAAGGGAGGTACTACGCCTGGGGGCCTTACCTCTCTCCGTTTTATTCTCCGCTGATTGATCCAGAGCATCACTGGTGGCGGTTCTCTCCAGCGCTGCTGGTTCTGGCGGGACCGCTGGGGTTTCGGGCGACCTGCTATTACTACCGCAAGGCGTATTACCGGGCGTTCTTTCTGGATCCGCCGGGTTGTGCGGTGGGTGAGAGTAAGCGGTCGTATCGCGGTGAGACTGCGTTTCCGTTTATTCTGCAAAATCTGCATCGGTGGTTTTTTTATATTGCATTCGTGTATCTCGTCTTCCTTTGGCGGGATGCGATTCGCGGGTTTGTTTTTCCAGATGGGTTTGGTGTGGGTGTGGGCTCGCTGGTGCTTTTGGTGAATATTGTGCTGCTGACTCTCTACACTCTTTCGTGCCACTCGCTGCGTCATTTGGCGGGCGGAAAGCTGGATTGCTTTTCGTGCACTTCGTTTGGACCTGCGCGGCACACGGCGTGGGGATGGCTTAGCGGACTGAATGGGCGGCACATGCTGTTTGCGTGGCTGAGTTTGATTTCAGTAGGGCTTGGCGGATTTGTATGTGCGGATGGTGGCTTCAGGATTTCTCAAGGATATTCGGCTCCTGTGACTTCTACGTTCGAAACCCACGAACACGACGTACTCATCATCGGCGCGGGTGGCGCGGGGCTGCGGGCTGCGATTGAGGCGCTGGCGCAGGGCGTGAAAGTGGGCGTGGTGTGCAAGTCGCTGCTTGGTAAAGCGCACACGGTCATGGCCGAAGGCGGTATTGCGGCGGCGATGGCGAATGTGGACCAGGCTGACGACTGGCGCACGCACTTTCGGGATACGATGCGCGGCGGGAAGTTTTTGAATAACTGGAGAATGGCGCAGTTGCATGCGCAGGAGGCTCCGGATCGCGTGAGGGAGTTGGAGCAGTGGGGGGCTCTGTTCGATCGCACGGAGGATGGGGAGATTTTGCAGCGGGCTTTTGGTGGGCATACGTTCAAGCGGCTTTGCCATGTGGGGGATCGTACGGGGCTGGAGATGATTCGGACGCTGCAGGATCGCGGGGTGCATCAGGGGATTGATGTGTATATGGAGTGCACGGTGACGCGGCTGCTGAAGGATGGGAATCGCATTGCCGGGGCTTTTGGATATTGGCGGGAGCAGGGGCGGTTTGTGGTGTTCAAGGCGAAGTCGGTGATTATTTGTACGGGTGGGATTGGGAAGGCGTGGAAGATTACTTCGAATTCTTGGGAGTACACGGGGGATGGGATGGCGCTGGCTTATGATGCGGGCGCTGAGCTGATGGATATGGAGTTTGTGCAGTTTCATCCGACGGGGATGGTGTGGCCGCCGGGAGTGCAGGGGATTTTGGTGACGGAGGCTGTGAGGGGTGAGGGGGGGGTGCTGCGTAACAAGGATGGCGAGCGGTTTATGGAGCGCTACGATCCGAAGAAGATGGAGCTTTCGACGCGGGACGTGGTGGCGCGGTCGATCTATACGGAGGTGCGTGAGGGACGGGGGACGGAGCACGGAGGTGCGTTTCTGGATATTTCGCATAAGCCGGCGGAGTATGTGAAGCGCAAGTTGCCGAGTATGTATCACCAGTTTCTGGAACTGGCGGATGTGGACATTACGAAAGGGCCGATGGAGGTGGGGCCGACGTGTCACTACATGATGGGTGGGATTCGTGTGGATGCGGAGACGGCGCAGGCTTCGGTGCCGGGGCTGTTTGCGGCGGGAGAGGCGGCGGTAGGGCTGCATGGTGCGAATCGGCTGGGGGGCAATTCGCTCTCGGATCTGCTGGTGTTTGGGCGGCGGGCGGGATTGGCCGCTGCGGAGTATGCGAAGGGAAGCGGAGCGGTGCCGCGATTGATTCTACGCAGATCGAGGATGCGGCGCGGGAGATGCTTGCGCCGTTTGAGCGGGTGGGTAAGTGAGAGTCCCTATGACATTCATGAAGATTTGCAGGATGTGATGCAGAGTCTGGTTGGGATATTTCGCAATGAGGAAGATTTGCAGCGGGCTTTGGTGGAGATCGACGGATTGAAGGGGCGTGCGGCGCGGGTGCATGTGGAAGGTTCGCGGATGTTCAATCCGGGGTGGCATCTGGCGCGGGATTTGGATTGCATGTTGACTGTCGCCGAGGCGGTGACACGGAGTGCGCTGGCGCGGCATGAGAGCCGAGGGGCTCATAGCCGCATCGATTATCCGGGGCTGGATGATGCGTGGGGGAAGAAGCATAACGTTGTGGCGAAGAGGGCGGATGGCATGACGCTGATGGAGACGCCCGTTGCGGAGATGCCGGATGATTTGAAGCAATTGCTTGCAGAAGAGAGTGGAGTGAAGAAGTAGCGGAGGTTAGCCATGGCTGAGGCCGCAGTGGCAGAGGCGACGTTGCAGGTCTTCCGGGGTGACCGGGATGGCGGCAAGGCCGTTGACTATCGCGTACCGCTGGTTCCGGGGATGGTTGTGCTGGATGCGGTGCACTCGGTGCAGGCCCGGCAGGCGCCGGATTTGGCGGTGAGGTGGAATTGCAAGGCGGGTAAATGCGGCTCGTGCTCGGCGGAGGTGAATGGGCGTCCGCGGCTGATGTGCAAGACGCGGATGGATGCGCTGCCTCTGGATGAGCCGATTACTATCTTTCCGATGAAGACGTTTCCGGTGATCAAGGATCTGGTGACGGATGTGTCGTGGAACTTCAGGGTGAATCAGAAGATTCCGCCGTTTCAGCCGCGGCCGGGTGTGGTGTGGAAGATGTATCAGCGGGATGTGGACCGGGTGCAGGAGTTTCGGAAGTGCATTGAGTGCTTTCTTTGCCAGGATGTGTGTCATGTTCTGCGGGAGCATGGCAAAGAGGAGCAGTTTGGCGGGCCGCGTTTCTTTGTGCGTACGGCTTCGCTGGAGATGCATCCGCTTGACGGAGTTTCACGGGCGCGAGTATTGAAGGAGGAGTTGGGACTGGGGCTCTGCAATATTACGAAGTGCTGCACGGAGGTGTGTCCGGAGGATATTCACATCACCGATAACGCCATCATTCCGCTGAAGGAGCGGGTGGTGGATGAGTACTATGATCCGCTGCTGATGCTTGTGCGGAAGATCCGGGGAGCGGGAAGAGCTTAGTTGCGAAGGAGGGCGCCATGACATACGAACTGAAGCGCATTTCTACTGCAGGCATTCCCGAGGCCATTCGAAGGTGGAACTTTACCGCAGCCTTGGCGAGCCGGAGGAGGCGGAGTCGATCTGCCGGGATATTTTGTCGATCGAACCTCGGCAACAACTTGCGTTGCGTCTGCTGGGGCTGGCGATTACGGACCAGTTTACGGGCGGCGGGTCGGATCGCTATCGGGAGGCGGAGCAGATCTTTCAGCAGCTCGATGATCCGTATGAGCGGCTCTACTACGGAGGGATTGCTTCGGAGCGGCGGGCTAAGGCGCAGTTGCGTGCAGGGCAGATGTCGCATACGCTGCTGCCGCTGTTCGAGCAGGCACTGCGCTTGTTTGGGGAGGCTGAAAAGATTCGTCCGGCTGGGAACGACGATGCGATTCTGCGCTGGAATCGTTGTGTGCGACTGCTGCAGACCGGCACTTATGTGTGGGAGCAGGACGCGGCTCCGTTCGAGACGCATGATGTGCCGCCTAGATAGGTCTGGCTGGATATCGTGTCATTCGGTTCGAAGTGCCTTCATTGGATCTACCTGGATGGCGCGTCGTGCCGGGATGGCGCATCCGACGAAGGCCACCAGTCCGAGCAGGATCGTGATGGCGATGAATGTTGGTGGATCGTTGGGCTCGATTGCAAAGAGCATGCTGGCGAGCAGGCGGGTGGAGAGGATTGCTGCGGCTGCGCCTACGGCGATTCCGGCGAGTACGGGAGCCATGCCGCGTATGAGAACGTTGCGCAGGATCTCCTGTTTGGTTGCGCCGAGTGCGATGCGGATTCCTATCTCTTTGGTGCGGCGGGCTACGGAGAGTCCGAGGGTGCCGGTGACTCCGACTACGGTGATGAAGAGTGCTACGCCTGCGAAGAGTCCGAGCAGGAGAGAGGTTACGCGGGGCGTTCCTAGTTGTTTGCTGCGGAGTTGATCGAGGGTGCGGATGTCGGTTACGGGTTGCTGCGGATCGATTTGCTGGATGATGGAGACCATCTGGTGAGCGACCTGATCGGGGTCGTTGCGGGTGCGGATGAGGAGGTGGGGATCTCCCATGAAGATGGATTGCGCCTGGGGGAGGTAGATGCCGTCGACGAAGTCTTTATCGACTCCGTACTGATGGACGTTGCTGACTACTCCGATGATGGTGGTCCAGGTTTTGCCGCCGTCCCCGGAGACGCGGTGGCCGATGGGACTTTCTTTGGGCCAGTAGTGTTTTGCCATCTGTGCGTTGACGATGGCGACGCGAGTTGAGTCGCTGGTATCCGCATCGGTGAAGGAACGTCCTTGAAGTATGGGTACACCGAGGACGCGGAAGTAGTCCGGGGTTGCGAGTTCGTGGTCAACTCGCGGAGCCGGTTCGCCCGGGGGCAGGGCGCGGCCTTCGAAGAGGATGCCTGCGTTCATTCCGCCGCTGTCGCGATTGAGAGGGACGATGCTGCTGAGCGCGACGGTTTCTGTACCGGGGATTTGCTGAGCGCGGTCGAGGATTTGGTGGAAGAAGGTGTTCTGTATGGGCAGCTCTGCGTACTTGGTCCAATTGAGGCTGAGGTTCATGGAGAGGACGTTGGCTGACTTGAATCCGGGGTCGACGGAGAGGAGGTTGTAGAGGCTGCGCATCATGAGGCCGGCGCACATGAGCAGGACGAAAGAGAATGCGACTTGTGCTGCGACCAGAGTGTTACGGGTTCGGGTTCCGCCTTCGCTGCCGGCGGCCTTGTCGCTGGAGCCGGCGAGGATGCCGAGTTTGCTGCGGCTGGCGACGAAGCCTGGGAGCGATCCGAAGAGTACGCCGGTGAGGAGCGAGAGGGCTGCGCCGAAGCCCAGGACCCAGCCGTCGAGACGGATCTCTCCGGCGAGTGGTGTCATGCGGGCGGCGTAGGCGATGAGAAGTTTGGAGCCGATGGCTGCGATGACGATGCCGAGCGCTCCTCCGGCGAGTGCGACGACCATGCTTTCGGTGAGAAGCTGACGGAAGATGTCCCAGGCGGTTGCGCCGGAGGCCATGCGGATGGCGGTTTCGCGGGTGCGCCGAAGCTGGCGGGAGAGGGCGAGGTTGGCGAGATTCGCGCAGGCGAGGAGAAGAACGAGGCCTGCTGCAGCTAGGAGCATGAGGAAGGTGGGGCGAGCGGCGTGAGTCAGCTCCCGGTCTACCGGATTTACCTGCACGGCGAAACCTGCGGCGGATGGATAGGATTTCGGATAGGCGAGCGCGAGGCGGTGGGTGATTGTGGCGAGATCGCTTTGTGCCTGTGCGGCGGTTGTGCCGGGTCTCAGGCGCGCGAGGATGGTGAGGACGCGAGCGTCACGGTTGTTGATCATGCCGGGGCTGGAGCGGAAGGGGCATGAGGTCGTCGGCATGTAGACGTCGTTTGCGTCGGGGTACTCAGGGAGTGGCGGCATGACGCCGACGACGGTGTGGACGCGGTCGTTCATGGTGAAGGGACGTCCGAGGACCTTGGGATCGCCGCCAAACTCTTTCATCCAGTAGGCGTAGCTGAGGACGAGGACGGGAGGGGCGCTGAGGTTCTCGTCGGCTGGTGTGATGAGGCGTCCGAGGACGGGTTTTATGCCGAGGACGTTGAAGTAGTTGGCGGAGACTACTCCGGTGACTACGCGTTCGGGGACCTTTGCTCCGAGGAGGGTGAAGGTCATGGAGTGGTACTCGGCGAGGTCGGAGAAGGCGCGGGACTGGTCGCGATAGTCCTGTACTTCCTGCACGGAGAAGCCGATGGGGTCGGCGCCGACGCGCGTGGCCGTCTGCTGGAGATGGACGACCTGATCGGGGTTTGCGTAGGGCAGCGGACGGAGGAGTACGCCGTTGATGACGGTGAAGATGGCGGTGTTCGCACCGATGCCGAGGCCTAAGGTGAGGATCGCCATTACGGTGTAGCCGGGGCTGCGCAGGAGAGTGCGGACGGCGTAGCGGAGGTCGCGCAGCAGACTTTCGAGCGGTGCGATGCTGTTGTTGTTCCAGAGGTCTTCGCGTACGCGTTGTTGTGAGCCGAATTTGATGTGGGCGCGGCGGCGGGCTTCTTCGGGGTTCATGCCGCGGGAGACATTTACGTCGTGTTCGAGGGCGAGGTGCTGTTCCATCTCGCGACGAAGTTCTTCGTCGCTGCGGCGTCGTCGAAAGAAGCGTCGTAGACTCATTGTGCCTTCTCCTCTCCCATGATGAGGCCGATTGCGCGGCGCCATCTCGCGCCAGCGATTTGTCTCCACGGTCAGTTGCTTTTTGCCTGCGGCGGTCAGCTTGTAGAACTTAGCCTTGCGGTTATTTTCGCTTGGACCCCAGTAGGCGGACAGCCAGCCTCGGTCTTCGAGGCGGTGGAGGGCTGGATAGAGGGAGCCTTGCTCCACTTGCAGGACATCTTCCGAGGTGTGCTCGATGACGTGGGCGATGGTGTGGCCGTGTGCGGGGCCCATGACGAGGGTCTTGAGGATGAGCATGTCGAGGGTTCCTTGCAGCATCTCTCTGTCTGATGCTTGTTTTGGCTTTGCCATGGTGGGTCTCTCCACTAGAAGGTCTATGGGAAAAGGGTACACCACAAGACGGTCTATGGGAAGGGCTGGAGTTGTTAAGTGCAAGTGCAAGTGCAAGTGCAAGTGCAAGTGCAAGTGCATAATCAGCCTTCGGCAAGGCTCAAGCAAGGCAATGAAAGCAATGAAAACAGTTCTTCGCTTCGCTCAGAATGACAATTTTAATAGATGCGAAGCTGACTTAGTGTTCGCGGAGTTGGCGGTCGATCTTTAGTTTTTCTGCGGTGAGTTGGGTGAGCATGGCGTGGTCGCCGCGGCGGTCGGCTTCGGCGATGAGGGCGCGGGTTTCGCGCTGGCGGCGTTCGAGGTGGCGGTGCTCGAGGGTGTGGAGGGCGTTTTCTACCTGCTCGGTGAGGGTGAGTTGGGGGGTGCCGGTGGTGTGGTCGGGTTCGATGGCGTCCTGAAGGGTGCGGGCGAGGAGGACGCGGCTTTGCTGGTCGGGTGCGGCGTCGAGGGGATTGGGTGGGACGGGGGCGTGGGAGAGAGCTTCGAGGAGCGCGGCGGAGGGGAGGTTCTCTACCCACTCGGGGTGGTCGATGATTTGGGTGGCGGCGACGGTGCGGGCCGGGATCGTCCTCGGGAAGGACGAGGGCGCGGAGGAGGACGCGTTCGGTCTCGCTGGCGGGGTCGGACTGGTGGGAGCGGACGCTTTCGCTGCGGGTGGCGGCGGCTTGTTTGAGTTCCTGGCGCATGACGGCGGAGTCGATGCCTAGTTTTTGCGCGGCGTCGGCGGCGAACTCGTCGCGCTGGATGCGGTTGGGCATGCGGCGGATGTGGGGGAGGAGGAAGTTGAGGGACTTGACTTTGGCGTCGGCGGTGCGGGCGGGGTGGAGCTGGCGGGCGCGGTCGATGAGGTAGTCGGAGTGGCGCTTGGCTCCGCGGAGGACGGCCATGTACTGCTGGATGCCTTGTTCGCGGATGAAGCGGTCGGGGTCGAGGCCGCCTTCGAGGGTGACTACTTTTACGGTGAAGTCTTCTTCGGTGAGGAGGGCGATGGATTTTTCTGCGGCGTTGGCTCCGGCGGTGTCGGGGTCGAAGTTGACGACGATCTGTTTGGTGAAGCGGCTGAGGAGGCGGACCTGCATCTCGGTGAAGGCGGTGCCGGAGGTGGCGAGGACGTTGTGGATGCCGGCCATGTAGACGGAGATGCAGTCCATCTGGCCTTCGACGAGGAGGACGAAGTCGCGGGAGCGGATGTCGGATTTGGCTTTGTCGAGGTTGAAGAGGACGTGGCCCTTGGAGTAGAGGGCGGTCTCGGGGGAGTTCATGTACTTGGCGATGGGGCGGCCCTTGTCGTCGACGTCTTCGAGGGCGCGGGCGGTGAAGGCGATGGTCTTGCCCTGCTCGTTGGCGATGGGGAAGGTGATGCGTTTGCGGAAGCGGGCGTAGAGGGGCTGCGGGGTTCCGTCGGGAGATTCTTTGGACGAGAAGAGGCCGGAGGCGCGGAGGACTTCTTCGGGGAAGTGGGCTTTGAGGCGGTCGCGCATGTCGTTGAAGTCGTCGGGCGCGTAGCCGATGCGGAAGGTGGCGATGGTCTCGGGGGAGACGCCGCGGCCGGTGAGGTACTCGCGGGCTCGGGCGGCGGCGGGGGATTTTAGTTGGGCTTCGAAGTACTGGGTGGCGGCTTCGTGGATGTCGATGAGCTGGCGGCGGAGGCCGGCTTCGCGGGCTTCTTCGGGGGAGGAGAATTCGCGCTTGGGGAGGGCGATGCCGCACTTGGTGGCGACTGCGCGGACGGCCTCGGGGAAGCTGATGTTTTCGAGCTTCTGGACGAAGGTGAAGACGTCGCCTTTTTCATGGCAGCCGAAGCAGTAGAAGTAGCCGTGGCTGGCGTTGACGGAGAAGCTGCCGGTTTTTTCTTTGTGGAAGGGGCAGAGGCCGGTGTAGTTCTGGGCACCGGTTTTGCGGAGCTTGACGTAGTCGCCGATGATGCGGACGATGTCGGCTTGCTGCTTTACGAGTTGGGCGAAGTTATCGGACACGGATGGGTTAGTACGAGTTTAGAACGGGCGGGCTGTGGGAGGTTTCGTGAGGGATATTTGGCGCCAGAGCGTGATCATCTTTGGATGTGCGTATGTTGTATGCCGAAATGTCGAGGCATCGCAAAGGATGCCGGGTAAACCGGCCGTTGAGATACGGTCGGAGCAAACGATTAACGAAGTAAGCTGTAATCAGGCGCGTATGCGGATTGGCAGACTCCATCGCGCCGCAGAACGCTAGGAGGGACTTTCTTTTCGGTGAGCGTATGAGGTGCATGTTAGTGGCTGGTCCTTTGAGGGCGATTATAGCCGAATCGTTGCCGTGGTCTAATATTCGGGCATCAGATGTGCCGAGGCACCGGTAGTAGTCGCCGTGAGGCCATTAGGCGAGATGATAGTAAAACTCGATCCTTCACTTATGTCATCTTCAACGCGTATGTCCGAGTGTGAGGAATCCCTCATTCGTAAGCTCTTCGGTTCTTGAATGCCGCCATGCTTCCTGATGGATGCGGCGAAGCCTTCGTATCTTTGAATGTGACCGGATCCGTCGCAACATATCCGTTGATTATGAAAACGTATTTTCGGCCGCTTGATTCCTCCTGGATGACGCATCCTATCGATTGCGGCATCAAGGAGGTTGAGCAAGACAATATCATTCGACTTGGCATTGCAACGTACTGCTTGTCGATGTCATTTCGTCGCTGCGCTCACTTTGAGCGCGATGCAAATCTTACTTCTGTAAAAAGGGGAGTTTGGGTAACGCTAGATACAATATGCAACTTATCGACGCCTTAGCGAAATTTTGGGTCGAGTACAACCTTTTGGTGATGCCGTATTTGATTGCGGGGAAGGATGATTGGTGTGTCGCGCGGAACTTCCTGGCTGAGAGCGGGTCAGTATGGGATACGTATGGCTTGACTGATCTATTGACAGGAATGATAAGCGGAGCTGCCCCGCTCAATGAGGAATGATATGCAGTTCATGAAATCAATTCGGAATTTATTGTGACGTCGGCTTTAGTGGTGGCGCCTGCGGCCTCTTTTGCGGGAGTCTTTATTTCGGTGGGGATCGCTCCGCCGCCGTTGCCGGTTTATACGCAGCCGATCTGCCCAGGGGATGGGTATCTTTGGAATCCGGGTTACTGGGCCTATGCGCCGACTGGGTACTACTGGGTGCCGGGGGTTTGGGTTCGGCCGCCGCAGGTTGGGTTGTTGTGGACGCCGGGGTACTGGGGATGGGGCGGTAGCGCTTACATCTTCCATGCTGGGTACTGGGGGCCGCATGTGGGCTTCTATGGTGGCGTGAACTATGGATTTGGATATGGCGGTGTTGGTTTTGGCGGCGGACGCTGGGAGGGTGGGCACTTTGCCTACAACACAGCGGTGGTGAATGTGAACCGGACGGTGATTCACAATACGTATATCGATAATACTGTCATCAATCGGACGACGGTTTATAACCATACGAGCTTTAATGGCGGCCATGGTGGTTTGCAGGCGCGTCCTTCAGTGCAGGAGGCTTCGTTTTCGCGAGAGAACCATTTTGCGGCGACCTCAGAGCAGGAGCATCATATGCAGACGGCTGGTGCGGATCGCAACAACTTTGCCAGTGTGAATCGCGGGCGTCCGGAGAATGCGGCGTTCTCCAGACCCGGTGTGCGGGCTGAGAATCAGCAGCAGCGCGTTGCGCAGGGAGTTCACTCCGGGCAGATGACGGCGGGTGAGACGCGGAACGTCGAAGGACGAGAGGCGAGCATCAATCATCAGGTTGCGACGGATCGCGCGGCGAATGGCGGTCACCTGACCGCGCAGGAGCATCAGCAGATCAACCAGCGGCAGAATAATGTGAGCCGGTCGATCAACGAAGACAAGCACAATGCCAATACGCAGCCTCATCCGCAGGCACAGGCTCACGCTGAGGGTGGTGGGCATGGGGGCGGAAAAGAGCGCCGTTAGTTGAAGTTGCAGTAAAAGGTGAGGAGGACCGGCGGCAGTCTGCGCCGGTCTTCTTCTTTAAGCGGTGCCGGGATGACTCGCCTAGAATGGCTTGAATGCTTACGCGGGAACAGAGAGAACGGATCGTGGTGGTGCTGGTGCGGGCACGGAATCCGAATAATATCGGCGCGGTGGCGCGGGCGATGCATGACTTCGGATTTTCAACGCTGCGGGTGGTGAATGAGTATGCGGTGCCGATTGAGACGGCGCGATCGGCGGTGGATGCTGGGGCAGTGCTGGATGCGGCAGTTGCGTATGAGAGCGTTGCGGCCGCGGTGGCGGATTGTGCGCTGGTGGTGGGGACTACGGCGGTGGGGAAGCGGGATTTGCAGCATCCGCTGCGGGTGCTGGCGGATGGGGCTGAGTTGATCCGGCAAGAGGCCGCGCGGCCATGAAGGGCGGGTGGCGCTGCTGTTTGGGTCAGAGAAGACGGGGTTGAGCAATGCGGAGTTGAGCCACTGCAATTGGTTGATGACGATTCCGATGGAGGAGCATGCGGAGGTGCGGCATCCGTCGATGAATCTGGGGCAGGCGGTGGCGGTTTGTCTGTATGAGTTGGTGCGGGGGAGTGAGTTGGCGGTTGGGATTGTTAGTGAGGAGCGGGTTGCGGGGGCGGCGGAGTTGGAGCGGTTGACGGCAGTGATGATAGAGATGCTGGAACGGACGGGATATATGAAGCATCATCCGGCGAACAGTGATGAGGCGCAGATACGGCGGCTGGTGGTGAGGATGGGTGTATCGGCGAATGATGCGCAGGTTTGGATGGGAGTGTTGCGGCAGGTGCTTTGGAAGCTGAGGTCTGGTGATGATGGTTCGAAATGAGTGGATGCGAGTTGCGGGGTTGTTGCTGGCGGGGTGTGTGGCTGCGAGCGGGCAGGGGCGGCAACTTACGACGGCGGACTATGCGCGGGCGGAGAGCTTTATGGATTACAACGTGAATCCGCTGGTGTATCACGGGATGGAGCGGGGGGCGTGGCTGGCGGATGGACGGTTCTGGTATCGGGATGCGGGGCCGGATGGGGTGAGGTATGTGTTGGTCGATCCGGTGAAGGGAACGAAGGGGGCGGCGTTTGATCAGGCGAAGCTGGCGGCTGCTTTGACAGCGGCTTCGGGCAGGACGAAGACGTTTGATGCGAATCGTCTGGATATTCGAGAGCTTACGCTGGCGGATGGCGGGCGGACGGTTTTGCTGGTGGTGGATGCTGAGGCCTGGCGTTGTGATTTGAGTGCCGGGAGTTGTGAGCGGATCGATGGTGCGGCGTTGAGAAGTACGGCGGAGCATCTGGGGCCGGATAACAGCCGGGAGGAGTCGCTGGTTTCTCCGGATAGGACGAAGGTGGCTTTTTTGCACGACTACAACCTGTGGGTGCGTGAGGTGGCGACGGGGCGGGAGCGGCAACTGACGACCGATGGAGTGAAGGACTACGGCTACGCGACGGACAATGCGGGGTGGATCCATAGCGGCGAGCCGATTTTGTTGTGGTCGCCGGATTCGAAGAAGATTGCGACTTATAAGCAGGACCAGCGGAAGACGGGCGAGATGTATCTGGTGCCGGTGACGAATGGGCATCCGGAGTTGGAGACGTGGAAGTATCCGTTGGCGGGTGATGCGAATGTGACGATGATTGAGCGGGTGATCGTAAATGTGGATGCGGCGAAGGTGGTGCGGTTGAAGATGCCGCCGGACCAACACCGGTCGAGCCTTTGCGATGATTTGAACTGCCGCGCGGGGAGCGGGTGGGACGATGTGCAGTGGAGCGAGGACAGCAGGCACGTGGCGTTTGTTTCGACTGCGCGGGACCACAAGCAGGAGTGGCTGCGCGTTGCGGATGCGGCGACGGGCGATGTGCGGGATGTGTTGACTGAGACGGCCGCCACTTTTTTTGAGAGTGGGAATGGACGGGTGAATTGGCGGTATCTGGCGAAGTCGAATGAGGTGATCTGGTTCAGCGAGCGGGATGGTTGGGGGCAGCTTTATCTGTACGACCTGAAGACGGGACGGTTGAAGAATCAGATCACGCATGGCGATGGAAATGTGACGGAGGTGCTGCATGTGGATGAGGCGGCGCGGACGATCTATTTTCTGGCGGTAGGGAAGGCGGCGGGGATTGATCCTTACTTCGCGCAGTTGTACAGCGTTGGGTTTGATGGGCAGGGGATGCGGCGGTTGACGCCGGAGGATGAGGACCATGCGGTGACGATGTCTCCGGATGGAAGGTATTTTGTGGATGTGTATTCGACGGCGGTGCAGCCGCAGGTGTCGGTGATTCGCGATAGTGGCGGCAAGGTTGCGGTGGAGTTGGCGCGGCAGGATATTACGCGGCTGGTGGCGGCGGGGTGGGTTCCTCCGATGCCGATTACGGTGAAGGCGCGGGATGGTAAGACGGACTTGTATGGGTTTCTTTTTAAGCCGACGCGGTTCGATGCGGAGAAGAAGTATCCGATTGTGAATCGGGTTTATCCGGGGCCGCAGGAGGGATCTTGCGGGACGAGGCGTTTTGTTGCGGCGCATAGTGATATGCAAGCGCTGGCGGAGCTGGGGTTTGTGGTGGTGTGCATCGATGGGATGGGGACGCCGGGGCGGTCGAAGGCTTTTCATGAGGCTTACTACGGCAACATGGGCGATGCGACGATTCCGGATCAGGTGGCGGGGATGAAGGAATTGGCGACGCGATATGCGTGGATCGATATTGATCGGGCGGGGATGTATGGGCATTCGGGTGGCGGCAGCGCGACGGCGGCGGCGATGTTTCATTATCCGGACTTCTTCAAGGTGGGAGTGGCGGAGAGTGGGAACCATGACAACCGCGACTATGAGGATGACTGGGCGGAGAAGTGGTCGGGGCTGGTGGTGAAGAATGCGGATGGGACGAGCAATTACGACAGCCAGGCGAACCAGAACTTTGCGAAGAACCTGAAGGGGCATCTGCTGCTGGCGCATGGGACGATGGATGACAATGTGCCGATGAACAATACGCTGCTGGTGGTGGATGCGCTGATCAAGGCAAATAAGGATTTTGATCTGCTGCTGATTCCGAATGCAGCGCATGGGTATGGCGAGGCGACGCAGTATATGACGAGGCGGCGGTGGGATTATTTTGTGCGGTATCTAGCGGGGGATTTGCCGCCACACGAGTATGCGATGAAGCCCTATGGGGAAGTGTTGAAAGGACGCGGCGGACCTTCTTCGGAATGAGTCTGCTTGCAGGCCCGCTTATCTGTAACATTATTGATCGTACAGGCGAAGGTGTTATTCGACTATCTTGCCGTCTGCGCTGGTGGCTGGATGGGAGCTGCTCCGTGTACTGGATACCTGCCAGCCATTGCTGGTGTTGGTGAGGGCGGCGGTTGCGGCCTGGGGACCAGTTGCGGCTGAGCGGATCTGGGGATAGGCGGTCTGGGTTTCGGGGGCGGTGGCCCAGGTGGGGACATCGGAGAGTGTGTAGTGATAGTTGACGTTGGTTGCCGAGCCGACGGTGTCGGTGGTGGGGGTAGAGCTGTCGATGCTCGAGACCTTGCGGTGGCCGTAGCAGAAGTTGCCAAAACCGGGTTGGGTCGTATCGGCGGTCCAGACTGCTCGACCCTTATCAGAGAGATCGTAATTGTTGACCTGCTTGGTGACGACGATGAGTTTTTTCTTTTCGGCGGTTGTGCGAACGAGCAGGCCCTGGTCTACCAAGGCGTCGTAGGGCATGGTCTTGCTTTGATCGGAGGTTTCAGCCTGGGCGGGGAACTGTTGCGAGGTGGGCCAGAGGCAGGCTGGATGCGCGCTGTAGTAGGAGTTGATGGCGTTGGTGTAATTGATCGAGTTGTCGGCCTTTTTATTACAGGCGATGACGGTGAATAGAATGGCGGTGGTGCAAAGAAATTTGCGAATAAACATGAAGAATCTCCGAAGCGTGCCCACGCGCTCGGCGCCGCGATATTTGCTGACCTCTAGTGGTGTTGGATGCAGATGAGCTAGAGAGGCTGGCTGATGCGATCGATTATTTGCTGCGGGGTGACGCCGGATTCGCGTAGGGTGTGGAGGCTGAGCGCGTCGTGGCGTTTGGCTAGGCGTTGGCCGTTTGTATCGAGGATGAGAGGGGTGTGGAAGTAGCGGGGGGTGGGTAGATTGAGCGCGCGTTGGAGGAGGATCTGGCGGGCGGTGGATTTGAGGAGGTCGCGACCGCGGACTACTTCGGTGATGTGAGTGTCAGCGTCGTCGACTACGCACGCGAACTGGTAGCTGGGAAGGTTGTCCTTGCGCCAGATGAGGAAGTCGCCGAAGTCGATGCCGGCGGTGAAGGATTGGGGGCCGAGGTTCTGGTCGTGGAGGCGGATGACTTTGCTGTCGGGGACGCGGAGGCGGTAGTTGGTGTTGGATTGGAAGGGTGCTTCGATGTGTTGATGGCTGAGGGGTGGGCGGCAGATGTTGGGGTAGACGCGCTCGTCGTCGGGCTCCTGGGCGGCGTGGTCGTCGTGGGGGGCGTGCATCATGGCGGCGAGGTCTTTGCGGCTACAGCGGCAGGGGTAGATTTGGCCGGAGAGGAGGAGCTGGTTGAGGGCTTCGCGATAGAGCGGTAGGCGCTGCGATTGCGTGATGATGGGTGGGGTCCACGTGATGCCGAGCCAGGCCAGGTCTTCGAGCATGGCGGTGACGAAGTCTGGGCGGGAGCGGTGAGGGTCGAGGTCTTCATTGCGGAGGAGGAGAGTGCCGTGGTGGTCGCGGGCGCGAGTGAAGGCCTGCCAGAAAGTGGCGACGTGGCCCAGGTGGAGAAGACCCGTGGGGCTGGGGGCCATTCGGCCGATGTAGTCGCAGGACATTTTTCGATGATAGGCGGGAACAACTCAGAGCGTCGCGAATTCGGATCCTCCTTTTGCAGGAGAGATTTTTTGTTCTCCGGCACTATGGTTGGCGAGATCTGCATGTTACCGAACAGCGGGATACTCTATCTAAGAATGGCAAGCGTGCAACACGAAGGGTGAAGTAATGAAGATCGAAAGATTCGAGATTCCAGGGCTTGCGCAGTATTCCTATGTTGTTTCGAACAATGGTTGCGCTGCGGTGATCGATGCGATCCGCGATGTTGACCGCTATATGGACTATGCGTCGTCGCAGGACCTCACGATTCAGTATGTATTCGAGACACATATTCATGCAGATTTTGCGGCTGGTTCGGTTGCGTTGGCGGAGGCTACGGGGGCGGAGTTAGCGCTGAGTGCCTACGACGAAGGCGAGCAGTATCAGTACGCGATGCCTCATCGTGCTCTGCTTGATGGTGATTCGATACAGCTTGGTGCCCTGATGCTGAAGGCGTTGCATACGCCGGGGCATACTCCTGAGCATCTGTCTTTTGTGTTATTTGATATGGACCGTAGCAGCGCTGAGCCGGTGGCGTTGTTCTCAGGCGACTTTCTTTTTGTGGGGTCGCTTGGCCGCCCGGATCTTTTGGGAGAGGAAGCGAAAGAGGGGCTTGCGCATGATCTGTATCGCAGTCTTCATGAACGTATCGCGAACCTGCACGATAGCGTCTCTGTGTATCCGGGGCATGGGGCTGGATCGCTTTGCGGAGCGGGGATGAGCGAGCAGGCAGAGTCGACGCTGGGGTATGAGCGGGCCACGAATCCTCTTTTTCCTCTTTCGGAGGAGGCGTTTGTCGCGGAGATTCTTGGAAGCGTTCCTCCGATGCCGGCCTACTATCCGCGAATGAAGGCGCTGAATGCGAAGGGAGCTGCGATTGTTTCCTTGCTGCCTGGTGGCCGTTCGCTTACTTCGCGCGATGTGTTCGATCTTGCACAGCGGGATGATGTCGTGCTGGTGGATCTGCGCCGGCCAGAGGCCTTTGGGGGAGCGCATGTCTCGAAGGCGCTCAACATTGGCGCCTGCCAGAATCTATCGCTGTGGTCTGGATGGCTTCTTGATCCGGCTATGCGTGTTGTGCTTATTAATGATTCCGGCAACGATGAGGAGTCGCGCCGTGCTCTGGTTCGAGTCGGTCTGGACAACATTGCAGGGTACCTTGCGAAGGGTATGCCTGCATGGATAGACGATGGCTTCGATTTTGTGAGGATGGTTCAGCTCACGGTCCGTGAGGTCGAGCGGGTTTCTTCTGAGGCGCTGGTTGTCGACGTGCGGAACAGGAGCGAGTGGGAGAAAGGGCATATACCGAATGCGCGGCACATCATGCTGGGCGACTTGCGGCGTAGTTTAGCGGATTTGCCGGCGAATCGACCTATTATTGCTGTCTGTGGGAGCGGCTACCGGTCGAGCATTGCTGCGAGCCTGCTGGTGCAGCAGGGTTTCTCTGATGTCAGCAGTATGGCTGGGGGCATGATGGCTTGGAATCGGCAGGGATTGCCGCTTGCACAGGGCTGATGGCGAGATTCATTCGACTGAAAATTCGGGGTCTACGGGAATCTGGAGGGCATTTGCGAGAGCGTTGGTCTCGGAGGCCATGCCGATGACGGCGAGGAGTTCGGTGTGCTGTTGATCGGTGAGGCCCTTGGCGCGGGCTGAGGCGGTGTGGGAGTGGACGCAGTAGCTGCAGTTGTTGGCGGTGGAGACGGCGATGTAGATCAGCTCTTTGGTGAGGGGATCGAGGGCGCCGGGTTCGATCATGACCTGCTTGATGCTGGACCAAGTGCGTTCGAGTAGGGCTGGTTGATTGGCGAGGGCTCGCCAGAAGTTGTTTACGAAATCGGCTTTGCGGGTGGCGCGGATGTCGTCGAAGACGGCTTTGATGCGCGGGTTGGCAGCTACTTCGGTGTCGGTCCAGAGTTTTACGGTGGGCATTGGGCACCTTTAGGCAAAAAAGAGTACGGCTTGCGCCGCACCCCATTTCCTTACGCCACTGATTTCTTTACTGCGTTGGGTGAAATAACACGATAAACAGCACGAAGATCACACCGAACAGGATTACGAACAGAGGCCACCAGGTATCCAACCAGAATGGCTTTTCATGTGAAGAGCTCATCGCAACATTCTCCTTTGCCACCTTTAAATCCTAAATGAGAAGCGGGGTACGCTCAATTCTGGGTCACTACATGTAGTCGACGCCGTATTGGACTGGGATTTGGGTGAAGGCTATGCGGGTGGGGGCGGACTCGCGGGCGGGGAGCATGCCGGCGAAGTGCAGGGTAGTGTGGCCGTATTTGAGGTTGAGCTTGTCCATGGTGGCGGAGAGGTCGGCGCGGTTGTTGGGGTCGGCGAAGAGTTCGGCCTGGTGTTCGTCTTCGGGGATGAGGTTGCGCATGGTGATGCCTACGAAGAATGGTCGCTGGAAGTCGGGGCCCTGAGGGCGCTGGCTCCAGAGGCTGCGGAGGATTTCGAGGAGAGTGAGGGTGTCCTGGCAGTCGCGGAATCGGGCCTCCATGGCCCAGCCGGAGTTCTTGATGCCGGAGAAGTGGCGCTTAACTTTTGAGTGGGTGGCACGGGCTTCGGCTTGTTCGCGGGTGAGCTGGTAACGGATGGTGACAGCGAGGGAGCCGGTGTAGAAGTGCTCCATGCGGAGACGCATGGCGGCTTTGTGGAGGAGCTTGTGGGCTACGGCCCAGGAGCCTTCGGGGGAGCGGTGTTCGGGGGCGAGGACGTGGGAGTGGCCGAGGGATTTCTGGATGCCGTTGGAGACGGGTGCGCCGTCGTCGCCGGTGTCGTGGCCGCGGAGCCAGTGGTAGAGGCGGTCGCCCCAGACGGAGTCCCAGAGCTTGTGCATGCCGGCGCGGTCGAGAGCGAGGAGCTGAGGCATGGTGGTAATGCCCTGGGCGTTGAGGCGGACTTCGGTGCGGGCGCCTACGCCGGGGAGGTCGCGGAGTTCGAGGTGGGCTATGGCGCGGGGGAGTTGCGAGGGGAGGAGTCCGATGAGGCCGTCGGGCTTCTGCATGTCGCTGGCGATCTTGGCTAGGTAGCGGTTGGAGGCCATGCCGATGGAGCAGCGGAGGGCTACGCCGACGTTTTTGTAGATGGACTGCTTGATATTGAGGGCGATCTGGCGGGCGCGGGGAGGCTCCTGCTCGCGGCCGATGAGCTCGCAGACCATCTCGTCGATGGAGGGGTTGTGGGATACGGGGCAGGCGAGCTCGACGGCCTTGGAGATCTCGTGAGAGTACTTCGCGTAGTCGGCGTGGTCGCCGGCGACGAGGATTATGTCGGGGCAGATTTTTTTTGCTTCGCCGACCTGGGTTCCGGTCTTGATGCCGAGGGCCTTGGCCTCGTAGCTGGCGGCGATGCAGCAGGTGGTGTCGGCCATCGTGGGGACTACGGCGAGAGGCTTGCCGCGGTACTCCGGGTGAATCTGCTGCTCGACCGACGCGAAGAAGCTGTTCAGGTCGATGTGGAGGAAGCGGAACCGGTCGAGTTGTGGAGAGTCGGGCTGGATGCTGTCGGACTGGATGCTATTGGACATGCCGTGTCCGCAAGTATATTCGCTTTTTATTTGCGTTTATCGTGCTGCTATTTTTGTGAAGGGCTGGTGATGGGGCGAGTAGTCGACCTGGGTTCCGGTGTAAGCGGAGACAGTCAAACGCGCACAGCCGGTGGTGCCATTGGGGTTGGTGATGCCGAGATCAAAGCCACCCTCAAACCATCCCCAGGTGATGTTGGCGTGTTGAGCAGGTCGCCGATGTTCTTGCCAGAGAAGCTGATCGATCGTGTGGTGCTGGAGCAGATATCGCCGGTGGGGTCGGCGTCGCCGATATCGGGCATCAGACGATGACTTCGAGGGACGATCATGTCGTTGGATTACGTGTTCATGGACGCATTGGTCAGTGACCGGAGATCATCGCTGATAGCTCCCTGGTGTAGACGGGCCGAAGTTGGTGCTGAAGGAGTGGTCGTTCATAGCGTAATCGCTGGGCGTAGTTCCAGTAGCGCCGTTACGGTGTTGCCGTCGTAGTAGCCCATGATGAGGGCCTCGGTGTTGATGGCAGGGCTCTGGGATGCTGATGTAGTACCGGTGGCGGCTTCTGCGGCGGCAGAGTTGGCGGTACCTATGTAGTGAGGAAAGGAGATCCATCTTGCCGCCATCAAAGGCCTTCTGCTCGTCCGGATAGTTGTGGTCCTGGCTGGCGGTCCAGGCCTGGCACGGGTCCTAGACGGAAAGGGTTTGACGCGAGGGTGACCGTTCCCGGCATTAGCCGTCACCGTTTGAGGCAAGGTTCGGATTGCTGGGTCAAGAAGGCTCGGGTTTCGAAACCGTTATTGTTCGGAGCATTTGCCTGTCGGGCCTGTGAACACCGGGTCACCAGGCGCATTGACGGCGTTGGGATAGGTGCCGAAGTAGTGATCGAAGGAGATGTTTTCGCCGAAGATGACGACGACATGCTTGATCGCTGCAGAGGCGGTGGTAGTCGTGACAACGACCGGCGGGGTGGTGTTGGCGTTGCCGTTGCCCGGCGGGTTGCTGCTCACCCCAGTGCTGCAACCGCTGAGGACGAGTGTGGACGTCAAAGAAAAGGGCGAGAAATTTCCTGATCATTTTAGATAGGCCTCTGGAACTTTGCCCAGCAGTCTTCAGGCCGTGTTCTAAGCTTGGGGAACGACTGCGATGTGAATCTAAATTGAATGGAGATGAATTATCGAGCGAGGGTGCTCGCTATGCAAGGAGTTGGGCATTTCCCGTCGGCGTAGTTTAGCGGCTAGTTTGGCAGAGTCTCAGCGCACAACGGAGGAGGCTCGGATAGTGGTTTCGTAGCTTTCGGCGAGATCCTGGTTGACTGATCGTGGTTTCGTCATGGCAAATTGGCTATATTTAGCCGATTAATTTGCTGCGTAAGGATTATTCGTGACGGAGGGCGCGGATGGGATCGATGCGGGCGGCACGACGGGCGGGGCCGAGACCTGCGAGCAGTGCGATTGCAATGAGCAGGACTGCGGCTCCTGCGAGGGTGAGGGGATCGGCGGGGGTGAGGCCGTAGAGCATGGAGCTGATGAAGCGAGAGAGACAGAGGGAAACGACGATTCCGATGAGGACTCCGGTGATGGCCATCCATGAGGCTTCGCGGAGGACCATGGCGAGGACTTGATTGGCGCGGGCGCCGAGAGCCATGCGGATGCCGATTTCGCCGGTGCGGCGGGCTACGGTGTAAGCCATGATGCCGTAGATGCCGATGCTAGCGAGGATGAGGGCGAGCAGGCCGAAGCCTCCGGTGAGGCGGGCGAAGATGCGTTCATTGGTGAGGCTGGAGTCGATCTGCTGGGTCATGGTGCGAACTTCGATGAGAGGCAGGTTGGGATCAAGCGAGGCTACGGCGGCGCGGACTTGATTGATGATGCCGTTGGGGTCGGCGAAGGTACGAATCTCGACGATCATGGGACCGGTGTCTTCCGCTTTTTGCTGGTAGGGAAGATAGAAGAGCGGTGGCGTGGGGGCACGAAGGTTAGCGTAGCGGGTGTCGGCGGCGATGCCGACGATCTGGGTGGGGTAATCGGCGTCTTCGCTCCCGAAGGTCTGGCCGATGGGGTCCTGGTTGGGGAAGTATTTCTGGGCGAGGGTCTGATTGACGACTGCTACTTTAGGTGCGGTTGCGGTGTCATGGGCGTTGAAGCCGCGTCCGTGCAGGATGGGGATGCTGAGGGTGTTGAAGAAGTCCGCGCCGACGATGTTCATCTGGATGCGCTTCTCGCCCTTGACGATTGGCCGGCCGGAGACATGAAACGTAGAGCCGGAGTAGCCGTCGCCGATGATGGCGATGGTGCTAAACGTGACCGAGCGGACGCCGGGGATAGCGGCGAATTGTTGTTCGAGCCGGCGATAGAGTTCGGTGATCTGCGGGCCGGTGTAGCGGGTGTTCGGCGGATTGAGACGGAAGAGGAGGATGTTGTCCGGCTGGAAGCCGAGCGGGGTGTGGCTGAGGTTGACGATCGTGCGGACGAAGAGGCCAGCGCCGATGAGCAGGATTGCTGAGAGCGCGATCTGAAAGACAACGAGGGATTTGCCGAGGCTCATCTTCTGGCGGTTGGAGGTGGTGTTGGTTGCGTCCTTGAGGCCGGAGTTGACGTTGATGCGCGTGGCCTGCCATGCGGGGACGAGTCCGAAGAGAATTCCGGTGGCGAGCGAGACGCCGACGGTGAAGGCGATGACACGGCCGTCGAAGTCGACCTGCATTTTGTTTGTGTTCCAGGATTTTGAGATGAGGTGGGGGATAAGGTTGCGGCCGAAGTAGCCGACGACGAGGCCGGCGGCTCCGCCGAGCGAGGCGAGCAGGAGGCTTTCGGTGAGCATCTGGAAGACGATGCGAGCGCGGCCTGCTCCGAGTGCGAGACGGGTGCTGACTTCGCGCTTACGGGCGGCGGCACGGGCAAGGAGGAGGTTTGCGAGGTTGACACATGCGAGCAGGAGTACGAGGCCCGCGAGCGCGAACAGCATGTAGGCAGGCTTGGCGAACGCATTCAGGTAGTCGAGGCCACGATATCCGGGCTGGAACTGAAGATGAAACTGAGTGGGAGTTTTTCCGTCGGGCATGCCGGCAGTTGCGGCTTCGCGCAGGACGATGTCGAGTTCGGATTTTGCGCGGGCTTCGGAGACGTCGGGACGCAGGCGTGCCATTACGAGCAGCCACCAGGATTGTGGATTGTCGAGCAGAGAGTTGCTGCTCTTCTGCGCGCGCGGCACAAGCTGCGGCTGCATGGTGAGCGGAACGAATATCTGGGTTGCGGTGTCTGTCTTCAGGCCGGTGAACTTTGCCGGGGCGACGCCGACGATGGTGATGGGTACGCCGTTGAGCGAGATGGTTTTGCCGAGGGCGGAGGGTGAGCGGCTAAAGTGTGCGGCCCAGTAGGCTTCGCTGATGACGGCGACCGGAGCCTGCGCCGGGGCCGGTGTCGTCGGCGGGTGTGAGGGCTCGGCCGAGGATGGGGGAGATGCCGAGTGCGGTGAAGGTATTGCCGCTGACGAGTTCGGCGTAGACGAGGTCGGGGTTGCCGTCTACGTCGGCGGTCATCTGGACGTCTTTGAAGGCGAAGAGGTCTTGAAAGGCATCGGTTTTCTTGCGTAGCTCTTCGAAGACGGGATAGGAGAAGGAGGTGCTGATGACGCCGCCTGTCGGGCGTGGAGGAGGCGTCGCCCCAGACGAGAGGAACCTTCTGATCGTGGCCGGTGACCCAGGAGAGCATGCGGAGTTGGTGTGGGTCTTTGACGGGGAGGCTGTCGAAGAGAACTTTTTTGGCGATGGTGTAGATGGCGGTGTTGGCACCGATGCCCAGGGCGAGCGATGTTATGGCGACGAGGGTTAGGGTTGGGTTGCGGCGGAGCTGGCGTGCGGCGAAACGGAGATCTCGTTGCAGGGTTGTGAGGGAGAGGAAGGTGCGTAGCTCGCGGTGGTGCTGTTGCAACAGCGTGGAGTTGCCGAACTGGCGGCGAGCGGCGGATGCTGCTTCCTGCGGGGACATGCCCTGGCGGAGGAAGCGCTCGGTGAGGAGGTTGAGGTGAGTTTGCAGCTCTTCGTCGAGGGCTTGGTTGCCGCGGGTTGGTGGAAGAGGCTGCGGAGTTTTGCTGCGAAGATGCGGAGGGAGGAGAGCATGTCAGCCTATCCTGATTCTGCTTTCGAGTGCCGAGTACGCGGCCGATGACGCCGGAGATGCGCTGCCAGTTTTCGGTTTCGAGGGTCAGCTGTTTGAGGCCGCGTTTGGTGATGGAGTAGAAGCGGGCCTTACGGTTGTTTTCGGAAGTGCCCCACTCGGAGGCGATCCAGCCCTGCTGCTGAAGCCGCAGCAGCGAGGTGTAAACGGTACCCTCGTTCAGTTGGAGGACGGATTCGCTTAGCTGCTCGATGCGGCGGGCGATGCCGAAGCCGTGCTGCGGCCCGAGCGCGTGAAGGGTTTTGAGGATCATGAGGTCGAGAGTGCCTTGCAGAACCTCTGATTTTTTCGGGGCCACGGCTTCTCCTTTGGATATTGCAAAGAAGGTAGCATGGTTCCTTTGGAATGTGCAAATGAGGTAGATGGGCAGGGTGTGGCGAGCTTTCGCTTGCTGGCTTCTACAATATGGAAGTGTCTATTCAGTTTTCGATTCAGAAGACGGGGGACGGGTGGGGGGCGGTGGGGGGCGCTGACGCTGCCGCATGGGGTGGTGGGGACTCCGGTGTTTATGCCGGTGGGGACGGTGGCGAGTGTGAAGGCGGTGGAGCAGGGGGTGCTGGAGGGGCTGGGGGCGGAGGCGCTGGGGCGGAGATCATCCTGGCGAATACGTATCACCTGTATCTGCGGCCGGGGCATGAGTTGGTGCGGCGGATGGGTGGGGTGCACCGGTTCATGAGCTGGGATCGGCCGATGCTGACGGACTCGGGTGGGTTCCAGGTGTTCAGCCTGAGCAAGCTGCGGAAGATTACGCCGGATGGCGTGGAGTTCCGGTCGCATCTGGATGGGAGCAAGCACTTCTTCTCGCCGGAGCACTCGATGGATGTGCAGATTGCGCTGGGGGCGGATGTGGTGATGGTGTTCGATGAGTGCGTGGAGACTCCGGCGAGCTGGGAGCGGACGCGGGAGTCGATGGGGCTGACGCATGCCTGGGCGCAGCGGTCGAAGGACCATTTTGAGGCACATCGGCACGGTGCCGTGGTTTGAGGCGTTGGTGGGAAGACGCAGAGTCTGTTTGGGATTGTGCAGGGAGGGATGTATGCGGACTTGCGGAAGGAGTCCGCGGAACGGCTGGTGGAGATGGATTTTCCGGGGTATGCGATTGGGGGGCTGGCGGTGGGGGAGCCGCGCGAGGTGACTCGGGAGATGATTGCGCGGACGCTGGAGATTTTGCCGGCGGACAAGCCGCGGTATGTGATGGGGGTGGGGTATCCGGATGAGATTGAGGAGTACGCGAAGATGGGGGTGGACATGATGGATTGCGTGCTGCCTACGCGGGCGGGGCGGCATGGGCTGGTGTTTGCGCGGGGGGGCGGTGGCGGGTGGTCCGGATGAACGTCAAGCGCAAGGAGTATGCGGAGGATGAGGGGCCGATCGATGCGGCTTGCGGGTGCCTGGTGTGCCGGCGGTATTCGCGGGCTTATCTGCGGCATCTTTTTGTTGCGGGGGAGACGCTGGGCGCTACGCTGAATTCGGTGCACAACCTGGCAGTTTTATCTGGATACGATGAGCCGGGTTCGGGGGGAGCTGGCTGGTACCCCCCCTCCCCGGTACTTGTCAAGTTCCGAATTCATGGAGATGCGCATTTTGTGGCTGTAAAGTCTTCATGGTAAATGGGTTATAGCTAAGATATTGTAAACAGGTTGTTATGGTTCGGAAATGGAAGAAGCCCCGGAATGTTTCCGGGGCTTCTTATAGATCCTGTATCCATTCTGTGCTTGGTGGGTGGGAACTGCTACGCCACGTGTAAGGTCCTTCCGATCATGGGTTTAGCTGGTTTGGGGGGTTGACGGGCTATCTTCCGGGAAGTTGAGGGAGGGGAGGGTGGTGATGATCTTGCTGGGTTTCGAGGGAGGCGGTGATGACCTGGCCGATGAGGCGGAGGATGTAGCGTTGTCGTCTTCGCGGTTGGGGTCGTTGGTGATGCCGGAGCAGGGGTCGGTGGAGACGCGGTACTGGTCGATGACCCATTCGAGGGCGGAGCGGTTGCCGAGGCGGTAGTCAAAGGCGGCGGGTGGGATTGCCGCGAAGGGTTTTGTGCCGTCTGCCGTTGAAATTGGGCGAGTGCGGCGTAGTAGCTCAGGAGTGGTTTGTGGGTGGGCTCGAGGGGGAAGAGGGGCTTGGTCGTCGAGCTCATTCGGGGTGCCCATGAGGAAACGGTAGCGTGAGATGCGTTGATGTTGGGAGTGATGGGGTGGGTGAGGGTGTCGAGTCGTTGAAGATCAGAGGAACTGCCGGGCTGGATTCGGGCCGGGCTATCTAGAGCTCATCCGCACGATAACCTTCGGACTTTGTCCTGCGGTGATCATGGGGCACCCACTGAGGTTGAAGATCATGAGGATTGCGGGGCCGGATTCTGTGTCGACGATGGTGTTGCCGCGGAAGCCGGCTTTTTGGTAGGCGCGGCGGGCGCGGAGGTTTCTGCGTCGGGATCGATGGCTACTGCGGGGGCGCCTTTGTTTTTTAGATGGAGGGCGAGGAGGCGGAGGAAGGCTGAGCCGTGTCCGATTCCGAGTAGTTGTGGGTCGCCGATGAAGGCGTCGATGGCGCGGGAGCCTGGGGGTAGGTGTTCGAAGTGGGGTTGGGGCCAGGTGTGGACTTCGTAGTCCTGCGCGTAGGCGAATGGCTTGCCGAGGTAGGAGACGATTCGCATGGTCATGTTTGGGTTGTCGAGGTCTTCTTCGAGGAGGGAGTACTCGTGTTCGGGATTACCCCACCAGCGGATGACTTCAGGGGTTTGCAGCCATTGTTTTAAGTGGGGGAGATCGTCTCTTGTGGCTAAGCGGAAGGTGTAGGGCGATTTTGGCATAGACGCTCATCCCCACGATAACCTTCGGACTTCGCCCTTCGGTGATCATGGGGCACCCGGATTTCACGATAACCTTTGGGGATAATGGGGTGCCCATTTCTAGGTTGATTTTGACTGTGCTTTGGATGCGTGTGGCGTAGGTTTGGAAGCTGGACCATGGGTATTCGGCTGGTGTGGAGGCGAGGCCGCGGGCAACCGGGTTGCGGTGCAGGTAGCGTAGTTTTTCGAGGCGCTTCTCAGGCGAGAAGACATTGAAGTCGTGATAGCGCGGAAGCCAAAAGGGCGTTTCGGGAAGCTGTTTGGAGACGGAGCGTTTGAGAGAGCCAAGAACGGTGGAGAGGGGATGGGTTGGAGGCTCGGACAGAAGGAGGTGAACGTGTTCGGGCATGACGACGTAGCCGAGAAGGTGGAACTTATATTTTTCACGCATAGACTCGAGCGAGTGCTCGAAGACGGAGGCGGCTTGGGGGGAGGCTAGGTAGGGGTTGCGGTTGTGACAACTGAAGGTGATGAAGTGGAGGTGGCCTGTTTGTTGTCTTCGTTCTAGGTGCGGGGGCATGGTGGTGTGGGTGAGCTGCTTGGGTTTGATGCCACGATATCACTGGAGTGATTGACCCCACGATAACCTTCGGACTTCGTCCTTCGGTGATCATGGGGCGCCCAGTTACGGGAGTTGCAGGGTTTTTGGGTCGATTTTGGCTTCGATGCAGAGGGCTTCTACGGCGAGGTTGTGGTCTTCGCGCTGGGCGAGGCCGGAGACGGTGACTGCTCCGATGATGCCGGCGTTGGCGACGATGATGGGGAAGCAGCCTCCGTGGGCGGCGTAGTCCTCTTCGGGCAGGTTGTAGCGGATGCCGAAGGTCATGTTGTTCTGCTGGAGGTAGAGGCCGAGCGAGTAGGAGCTGCGGTGGAAGCGGGCGACGACGTTGAGCTTTGCGCTGGACCCAGCGCTGGTTGTCGGGGGTGGTGCCGGGGAAGGCGGTGTAGAAGAGCTGCTGGTGGGGTGAGCCGAAGCGGCGGATGTCGGCGACGATGTTCTGGTTGCGGGAGGCGGCGAGCTCGCGGAGGGTGAGGCCGATGCGCCAGGCGGTGTCGTTGTTGAAGGCGGGGAGGAGGAGCTCTTTTTCCTGGCGGGCGATGGCGGCGATGTCGTCGGTGAGGGACATGGGGAAACTCCTGAAAAGGGTAAGTGGGGATATGTATAGAGATAAGGGAAAACTGCTGAATTCGTTGAGTTTCGTTTTGGGAATTTTGTAGACGTCAATGCCACTTTTGTATTAGAAATCGTCCAAAGCTTATTACAATTTTAGTCAGGATAGCTGAAGGGGCTGTCTACGGGGAGCTTGTCGATGAACGACGGGGTAAGGCGCAGTTTGCTGGTAGCACGGGTTGCGAAGTTGCAGGTTGAGGACGAAGCGGAGTTTGCGGCGGATGTTCCGATCGCACAGAGTTGGGTGGCACGTCCGGGATGGGGAGCTCCGGTGTTCCGGTGGGCGAGTGGGTTGGGGAACAGCCGTCGCCGCTGCCGGGGTCGGTGATGGACAGGGCTCTTCAGGAAGCGTGGGCCGTGGTGGATGGACGGTTGCAGAGCGATCCGAGCGAGGGCTTAGGGCTCGGCTGAAGACTGGCGGGATTGGTTTTTTGTGGCAGCGCGGTAAGTTCTGGAGCGCCCGCGACTTTTTTGCATGGTTGAAGCGGCGCAGGAAGAGATCCATCGATCCCATCGATCCGCCTGGATGACGATGGAGAAGACGACCACAACAAATTTAGGTAGAGGCGGGAGTCCATTCACGGCCCTGGTCTGTGGGGAGGATTATCGGCAGCCAGAGCACAGGTAAAAACGCAAGGTTGACGCACCAGGATTGGGGCGGTCGCCTTGACATGGGGGGGCGGTTACGCGATGCTTAGGGGCTAGGCCCATATTTGCGCGGTAAAGGCAGAAGTGCGCCCTTGGTGCGTGGTTTTTTGAGGCTGGATAGAGCGGAGTTTGATTTTGATGATGCTGGCGATGTGGTTGCAAGCGGCAGGCGGTTTGGGAAATCTGGGCAGTCTGGCGTTGCCGTTATTGTTCTTTGCCGCGCTTTACTTTTTGATGATCGCTCCGAACCAGAGGAAGCAGAAAAAGTGGCAGGAGATGCTCGGACAGTTGAAGTCCGGCGACAAGGTTACGACCAATGGCGGCATCCGGGGAACGGTGCTGAACGTGAAAGATGACGTTGTGGTGCTGCGTGTGCAGCCGGACGGGGTGAAGCTGGAGTTCGTAAAGAACGCTATTGCCTCGGTAACAACGGATGATGTGGCGAAGGACAGCTAGGAACAGCGTAAGACAGCTTAGGCAGCGAAGAACAGCTTAAGGCAGTGAAGAACATTGCAGGGCAGGAATACGATTTTGAGATTGCCGTTTTCGATAACGGTTGAGGAAGAAGTGAAGGAAATGCGGCGGGGCTGAGTGTAAGGAGCTACGCGGCTACAACCTTTCTATAGAGATCATGGGCAAGAATCTGGGCGTTAAGGCAGCGTTTATCGTTGGAGTGTTGTTGGTGTTCTGCTACGGCATCGTGGGTATTCCGCACGGTGGATTGAAGCAGTCGATTCTGGACCGTATTCACCTCGGGCTGGACCTGCAGGGTGGTACGCATCTGGTGCTGGAGGTCCATGTGCCGGAGGCTGTGGCCTCGGAGACGGACCGGGATGCGGCTCGGTTGGAGACTTCGCTGCAGCAGGCTGGTGTGACGGGCGCGACGGTGGGCAAGACCGACCCGGCGCATCCGCAGGCGATTGTGGTGTCGGGAGTGCCGGCCAACCGCCTGAGTGATGTTCGCGGCGTGATGCAGGGTAGTGATTACCAGATTTATGACCTGGGCAGCATGCCGGATGGCATCTTTGACGCTGACGATGAAGCAGTCTGCCATGACCGATCTGGCGACGCGGACGGTGGATACGTCGATCGAGACGATCCGGGAGCGGGTAGACAAGCTGGGCGTGAGCGAGCCGTTGATTCAGAAGTATGGGCTGGGCGAGAACCAGATTCTGGTGGAGCTTCCGGGCATCAGCAATCCGGCCGAGGTGGAGGACGTGATCCAGTCGACGGCAAAGCTGGCGATCCATGCGGTGGTGGGGGGGCCGTATGCGACTGACCAGGATGCGATGGCGTCGAACAATGGGGTGATTCCGCCGGATGCAGTGCTGATGAAGGGCGTGGGATCGGCGGGCGCTCCGGAGCAGGTTTGGCTGTTGAAGCGGGCGAGCGAGGTGGAGGGTACGGACTTCCGCGATGCGCAGCCTTCGCAGGATCAGAATGGGCGTCCGAACATCACGTTTACGCTGACGACGGAGGCGGGCGACCGCTTCTACAAGTACACCGAGGCGCACCAGGCTTCGAGTGCATCGCCGGGTTCGATGGCGATTGTGCTGGACAACAAGGTGCGCGAGGTGGCGAGCATCAACTCGGCGATCCGTGATCGGGGCGAGATTGAGGGCGGCTTTACGAAGGAGCAGGCGCAGGATCTGTCGCTGATGCTGCGGACGGGCGCGCTGCCGGCGTCGATCTCGTTTCTGGAGACGCGATCGGTGGGTGCGAGTCTGGGAGCGGCTTCGATTCGGCAGGGTGTAGTGGCGGCGATTGCGGGCATGATGGCGGTGATGGTCTTCATGCTGATTTATTACCGCGGCGCCGGCATCAATGCGGACCTGGCACTGATTTTGAACCTGGTGATTTTGCTCGGCTTCATGGGCTTTACCGGAAATGTGCTGACGTTGCCGGGTATTGCGGGCGTCATTTTGACGATCGGTATGGGCGTTGACTCAAATGTGCTGATCTTCGAGCGTATCCGCGAGGAGCTACGGGCAGGCAAGACGGCTGCGGCGGCGATACAGCAGGGTTTTGCGCATGCGTGGGTGACGATTGTCGATACGCACGTTACGACGATTGTGTCGGCGGCGATCCTCTTTATATTTGGCTCGGGGCCGGTGAGGGGATTTGCAGTGACGCTGGTGTTTGGTCTGCTGGCGAACCTGTTTACCGCAGTGTATGTGTCGCGCCTGATCTTCGATTCGATTCTTTCGAAGAAGGAACGGGGCGCGGCGTTGTCGATCTAGCCGGTCGATATCGGACTTTGAAGTTTGCAGATTGATTTTGGAAATTTGAGAGAAGGCCGAAGAGGCCTACTGAGGGTTCAAAGAGCGTGGAACTGTTTCGTAGTACTAATATCGACTGGCTCGGGAAGAAGTGGTATTTCCTTGGGTTTTCGCTGATCTTTTCTGTCTCGGGCGTGCTGAGCATACTGTTCTGGCACCACATCCCCAAGGGCGTGGACTTTACGGGTGGAACGCAGATTCGTGTGGCGTTTGGGCAGACGCCGAATGAGGACCATATTCGAACGGCGCTCGACCGGTCCGGAGTTCACAACGCGACGATTCAGCGTGTGAGCGATCCGAGCGGACACGCGGCGAACAAGGTGATCATCTCGCTGCCGCAGTCGAGCGCGACCGACACGGCGCATGATCTAGGCAGGGAAGAGATCGAGCACGCGCTTCAGAGCGGGTATCACGACTCAGAAGCGCATGTGGAGCAAGTGGACATCGTCGGGCCCACGGCGGGTAAGCAGCTGCAAAAGCAGGCCTGGCTGGCGACGATTTATTCGCTGATTGGGATGCTGGTTTACCTGTGGTTCCGGTTTGAGCTGATCTATGGCGTGGCGGCGGTGGTGGCGGTGTTTCACGACACGCTGATCACGGTTGGCGCGTTCAGCTTGACGAACAAGGAAATTACTCTTACGGTAATTGCAGCAATCCTTACATTGATTGGGTATTCGATGAACGACACGATCGTCGTCTTCGACCGTATTCGCGAGAACCTTGCGATGTCGCGGCGGGAGAGCCTATCGGATGTCGTGAACCGGAGCATCAATCAGACTCTGAGCAGAACGGTTCTTACGTCGGGATTGACGTTCCTGACGGTATTGTCGTTGTATTTGTTTGGCGGCGAGGTGCTGAACGGCTTCTCGTTTGCGCTGGTGATCGGGATTCTGATCGGGACGTACTCTTCGATTGCGGTCGCCGCGCCAATGCTGGTGGCATACCAGGATTGGCGTGCGGCCCGGGGTAAGGTCAGCACTTTGCCAGCGAAACGGGCCAAAGCTTAGCGGCGATGGCAGTCCGTTAGCGCAGCGTGTAGTGCAGTTTATGAATGCTGGAACAAAATTGAAACATCCGGTGTCTAAGCAAATAGCTGTTCTCCATACCTAGAGGGGCTGCATATGTTTGAAGACTCATTGATGGAATCCGGCGGAAAGATCAAGACCAGGTCTAAATACTGGATGATTGCGACGTTTACTTTCAACGGCATCATCCTGGCGCTGATGATTATTATTCCGCTGCTGAATCCTGAAGCGCTGCCGCATACGGCTCTGACCGCGATGCTCACGGCTCCGCCACCACCGCCTCCACCGCCTCCACCGCCTCCACCGCAACAGATCGTCAAACCGATCAAGATGGTTTCGGAGATCGATCAGGGCCTGCACGCGCCGACCAAGATCCCGAAGGATATCAAGATGCTGAAGGAAGATGCAGCACCGGTGCCGATGGCCGGCGTGGCCGGCATGGGTGGCATGGGTAGTGGCAGCGGCGTCCCGAATGGCGTCATGGGCGGTATTGGAACTGCTCCGGCGCCAGTGGTGAAGGTTGCTCCGCCTAAGGGCCCGGCGCGAGTTTCGAGCGGCGTGGTTCAGGGTATGGCTATCTCGCAACCGAAGCCGCTGTATCCTCCGATTGCCAAGGCGGCGCACGTTTCGGGTGCTGTGGTATTGCACGCCATCATTTCCAAGCAGGGCACGATTAAGGATTTGCAGGCGATCAGCGGTCCCGAGATGCTGAAGGGCGCTGCAACGGATGCTGTTAAGCAGTGGCGGTATAAGCCCTACATTCTAAACGGGGAGCCCACCGAGGTAGAGACGACGATTACGGTGAACTTCAACTTCGGCGGCTAAACCGGAATTATTCCGGACAGACACTTCTTATCGTGATTTACCTGGCGTCTAAGACTTTTGGGTTATTCACGATCAGGATTCGGCAAGATACATTTCAACCAAGGTTCCATCAGGAGGAAAGATTCCAGTGATTCTCGCTCATCTCGCTCAACTCGCAAACTTCGCTCACGTCCCTTCGTCGCTCGCGCTATATTTCCAGGAGGCCCAAGTCAGCTTCAGTGTTATGGGGCTTTGGGGCAACATGGGATGGCTGGCAAGATGCGTCGTTATTTTGCTGTTTATTATGTCGATCTGGTCTCTCGCTGTGATCATCGATCGCGCACTGTATTTTTCAGCGGCACGCAAGCAGTCGCGTGAATTTGCGCCGAAGGTTGCCGGCGCATTAAAGGATGGCCGTCTGGATGAGGCGATCAAGGTTGCTGACCGTTGCAAGAAGTCGCACCTGGCGGAGGTCGTCACGGCCGGCCTGCAGGAGTTTCGCAGCTTCGGTTCCGGCGGCAACATCACCGAGGAGCAGGTCGAGAGCTCGCAGCGCGCTCTTGAGCGTTCGGAGGCAATCGTTCACGCCAAGCTGAAGCGCGGCCTGGGCGGACTGGCCACGATCGGTTCGACTGCTCCGTTCATCGGACTGTTCGGCACGGTGGTCGGTATTTTGAACGCCTTCCAGCAGATCGCCACACAGAAGACCTCCGGTATCGGCGCCGTTGCCGGCGGTATCTCGGAAGCCCTGGTAACGACTGCGTTTGGTCTTCTGGTCGCAATCCCGGCTGTTATGACGTTCAACTACTTCACCGGTAAGGTTGAGGCCTTCGATGTGGAGATGGACAACAGCTCGAGCGAGCTGGTGGACTACTTCATCAAGCAGAGCCATCGCTAAGACCACGGCCCCGTATCGGGGCTTGCAGTAAGGCTTGCCTTAGAAGAAAGGCCTGCGGGAATCACAGCTTTGACTCTCTTCGGACGCCGTAGCGAACGGCGTCCGAAGAGCAAAGCGGATCAAGCGGGCGGTCGCGAGCGGAACGAACAGGTCAATCTGACGGAGTATACGGAATGGGCATCAATAAGCGCGAAGAAGGCAAGAAGATCAATTCAAATATCAACGTGACGCCGATGGTGGACGTGATGCTGGTATTGCTGATCATCTTCATGGTTATCACTCCGATGTTGAATAACAAGGTCAACGTGGACCTGCCCAAGGCAGATGCCGCGGTGGTGATGGAAGACGCCAACAAAGAGGATGCAGTTGTCGTAGCCGTAACGCGTGACGGCAGGACCTTTCTCGGCGGCGACCAGGTAACGCTGGATGATCTCGGCCCGAAGATTTCGGCCAAGTTGGAGAACAAGACCAACAAAGAGGTCTTCATGCGGGCGGACACTCGCGCGAATTATGGCAAGGTGATGGATGCGGTCGACAGTATCCGCTCGGCTGGTGTGAGCCAGTTGGGTCTGCTTACCGAGAAGCGCGATGAATCGGTGAGCGCGGCGCCAGCCGCGACGAAGTAAGAGCAGTTCGATGGAATCAGTTGGCTAAAAGAGGTACTGATAGCAGGTAGTTCTAAGGAGATTGTTATGGGAATGGGTGGAGGAAGTACAGGCGGAGCGGTTTCTGATATCAACGTAACCCCGCTTATCGACGTTTTGCTGGTGCTGCTGATCATCTTCATGGTGATCGTGCCGGTAACGCCCAAGGGCTTGGAGACGCTGGTCCCTCAGCCGCCGAAGAATAAGGACCAACCGCCACCGGATAACGACCGGACCATCGTGGTTCAGGTGCTGTCGAATGGTGCGGGGGCACCCTCGTACAAGATCAATCAGGATGATTTCCCCAAGGCATCGCTCGAACCCAAACTGGCGGAGATTTTTGCGACACGGCAGGAAAAGGTCATGTTCGTGAAGGGCGATAAGGATCTGGACTTCAGCAAGGTTGCCGAGGTTATCGATTTTGGCCATCAGGCGGGCGTAGATAACATCGGGTTGATTACTCCACGGGTTGAAGCGGGCCAGTAAGTCGCGGGATCCAGGTAAGTCACTAAGGTGCGTCACGGTTCGAATGGGCGGTCCATCCTGCTGGTGGGGCGCCCATTAATCTTTAAGGCAAACTTTGCCGCCGTAGCGATTTGCTGGTATGGTTCTGCAGTACATTCGATAATGGGTTTTCCGCTGGTTTGCATATTCTGAGACGAGTGGTCCGGAAGGCCACGCGGCGCTGGAATAGCTCTGACAGTCGCTACGAGGTGAAACGATTTTTTGTGTAGAGCAGCAAATTGATATTGAAGATAGGTCTTGTGTCCGTATGGTCCTCATAAAACTGGCAGTAGGCTAGTCAGGAAAGTGGCAGTAGGCTAGTCAGTAAAGTCGCTGTGCCGTTACAATCAGTTGGAGAGCGGAAACCTTATCGGCCGGTCTGTCGTTTTTATAATTCACTCGCCAAAGTTGAAGGAGATGAAACGCCCCATGAAATTTACCGCAAGGATTCCGGTCACGGCCGCTCTACTGGCGCTGACGCTTGGTACTGCCGGGTGCAACAAGCTGAAGGCCCGTGATCAGCTCACCAAGGGTGTCCAGGCATTCAAGAACGCCCGCTATGAGGAGGCTGTCAATCACTTCCAGCAGTCGATCGCGCTGGACCCGGATTACGAGGATGCGAAGCTGTACCTGGCGACGGCATATTCTTACCAGGTTGTGCCGAATCTCGATACTCCGGAGAACCTGGCAACTGCGCAGAAGGCGTTGGATGGCTTCAACGCTGTTCTGGCCAAGGATCCGAACGATGTGACCGCTCTGAAGCAGATCGCGTCGATCGACCGCAACATCAAGCAATTCGATCAGGCCAAGGAGTACGAGAAGAAGGTTATTGCGATTGCTCCCAACGAACCTGAGGCGTACTACACGGTCGGATTCGTGGATTGGACGCTGGCGTATAAGAATGCCATTACGATTCTTGCGGCGGATGGGATAACTGATGCCGGCGACGGTAATCCGAAGAAGAGCAAGGCGGCTTGCCAGAAATTGAAGGATGCGAACACTGATCTGGTGAACGAGGGCATCCAGTATCTGAATAAGGCGGTGGAGCTGAACCCGACTTATGACGATGCGATGCAGTATCTGCAACTGACTTATCGCCGCAAAGCCGATCTGGCTTGTGGAGATGAGGCGCAGCGCAAAGCTGATATGGCTCAGGTCGACATGTGGGTGCAGAAGGCGATGGGAGCCCGCAAGGCGAACGAACTGAAGAAGGAACAGAAGGCTGGCGGCGGCGTCACGATGCAGTAGCTGTCCGGGTTATCCGATGGAACGAGAGCCTCCCCTGTGGGAGGCTCTTTTTGTTATAGGGCTCTTACGAGCACTTCTACCCCCTCCCAGATAACCGGGGCACGGTTGTTGGTCGTCTAGTTGCGCTTTGGGTCGGGATTCAGGTAGAAGATTGTGCGGTGGGGATGAGGTACTGCCGCGACGGGCGAGCTCCATCATTGACTCAACGCAACGACGCGGTCACTAAGCAACGGCTACCTTAGGAAAAAGCATGTATGCATTTTTACTTCACCCACCCTCTTCGGAGGGTTTTTTTTGTAACCACCCCTTTTGTGGAACCGGGAACGGTTCTTCATCCCGGCGACCAGCGGCCGATTTCGACTGCTGGTTTAGAGAGTACCTACTGACGCGCCATGGCGATGCGGATAGCTTCCTCCGGTGAGACGAGGTGATCGAGGCTTTCAGCGTCCTTGGCGATGGCGAGTTGGACGCCTTTGACGCGTCCCGAGAACTCGTTGCCTCGCGACCCGTAGTCCGGTGACACAGGCGCTCCGGTGTCCACGCCGACGTCGCAACCGTCATCGGCAGAGAAGATCATGGGTGCCGTGGCAGCCGACCTTGCCCTCGCCGACCTTTTTGCCATCCACGTACAAGGATACCGTCCCGCCTTTGCCGAGGCCGCCACCGGCGTAAGCAAACTCCATGCGTACCTGATGGTCGCCCGGAGTCAGTGTGTCGCTTGATTCGGCATAGAAGCACTGGATGCCGAAGAAGTTGTAACAGTATTTGAGCTTGCCGCCCTTCGCATAGAGGGCCCAGCCGCCCATGTTGCCGCCTTGAGCGACGATGACGCCCTCAGCCCCGTTTGAGGGGACAACGATCTCGGCGGTCACGGAGTGGGACTTGTTCTTCATATTGAGGACCGAGTTTTCACGAGAGACGTCCCATGCTGCCGAATAGAATTTGGGAGTTGCCCTTGATCAGCACCGGCCGGCCGGCCATATCGGAGTTCAGCCGTTCCACTCTCCGGTCATCGAGGGGCAGGACGTTGTACCGCACCGCCTCGATCAGCCACAGGCGTTGCAGTTCGTGAAGCTTTTCCGGCATCTGTCTTGGCCAGATTGTTCGCCTGGCTCCAGTCCTTGCTGGTGTCGTAGAGCTCCCAGTTGTCGTCGTCGAATGCCGGGATCTTCTCGCCGCCGAGGAGCCACGGCGTACTGTGTCGGGTTACCGCGGTCCAGCCCTTGTGGTAGATGCCGCGGTTGCCGAACATCTCGAAGTACTGTGTCTCGTGCTGGTCTGCAGCCTTGGCATCGTTGAAGGAGTACGCCATGCTGACGCCTTCGATCGGGTGCTGCTGGACTCCGTTGACGAAGATCGGCTGGGGCAGGCCGGCCAGTTCAAGAATGGTCGGCGCTACGTCGATCACGTGATGGAACTGGCTGCGGATCTCGCCCTTTCCCTGTGATTCCCTTGGGCCAGTGCACGATGGTGCCGTTGCGCGTGCCGCCCCAATGCGAGGCGACCTGCTTGGTCCATTGGTACGGCGTATCCATGGCGTGCGCCCAGCCCACGGCGTAGTGGTTGTAAGACTCCGGGCCGCCCAGCTTGTCCAGCCGCTCCATCAGGAACTCGGGCGTCTCCACTGCGGCCGCGCCGTTGAAGACTGATCATCTCGTTGTAGGTGCCGTTCAACGTTCCTTCTGCGGACGCGCCGTTGTCGCCGTTGATGTAATAGATCAGCGTGTCGTCGAGCAGATTGAGCTTCTTCAGCGAATCCACCAACCGGCCAATGTGGTGATCGGTGTACTCGAGGAACCCGGCGTAGACCTCCATCTGCCGGATGAGCACGGGCTTGAGCGCGGCAGGCATGTCATCCCATGCCGGGATCTCTTTGTGCCTCGCAGTGAGCTGGCAGTCCTGTGGAATGACGCCTAGTTTCTTCTGTCGTGCGAAGGTCTCTTCGCGCAGCTTGTCCCAGCCCTGGTCGAACTTGCCTTTGTACTTGTCGGCCCATTCCTGGGGAACGTGGTGCGGGGCGTGGGTCGCACCCGGCGCGAAGTAGACGAAGAAGGGCTTATCGGGAATGAGCGCCTGCTGCTGCCCGATCCAGTTGATGGCCTTGTCGGTCATGTCTTCCATGAAGTGATAGCCCTCTTCGGGCGTCTTCTTGACCTCGATCGGGGTGGTGCCTTCATAGAGCGATGGGTACCATTGGTTGCGCCTCGCCGCCGATGAACCCGTAGAAGTATTCGAATCCGCCTCCGCCGGTGGGCCAGGCATCAAAGGGACCGGCTGGGCTGGTCTCCCAGACCGGAACTTCATGGCACTTGCCGAACTGCGCCGTCGCATAGCCATTGAGCTTGAGGGTCCGGGCGAGCGGCGCGCAGGTGTTCGGCAGAATCGGAGTTGTAGCCGGGCGCCGAGGTCGCGATCTCGGTGATTCCGCCCATACCGCACGTGTGGTGGTTGCGTCCGGTGAGCAGGGCCTGTCGCGTCGGCGAGCAGAGCGCGGTGGTATGGAAGCGGTTGTATTTCAGGCCTTCGGCGGCGAGGCGCTCTGCCGTCGGCGTGTTGCACGGGCCGCCAAAGGCGCTCGAGGAACCGAAGCCTGCATCGTCAATCAAGACGATGAGAACGTTGGGCGCACCTTTTGGCGGGCGCAACGGCGTGATCGGCGGGAACTTGGTGTCGGGGTCCTTCGCGTCATAGGTGACGAGGCCGGTGCGCGGTTGATCCGGGATTGGAAGGACTGTTCGTTGCAGGTTGTCCTGATCGCTCATGAGTGGGATTCGCCTTTCGTGGAAATCGGAGATGCTCAGGAACGCGAGAGCACACGGGATGCACACGTTCCGATTTCATCGAAAGAGTATTGTTCACGCGTCAGTGGCACAACTAGCAAAACTTAGAGAAGAGCCCGTCTTCGGCATCGGATTCTTTGTTCTGTAACGGGAGTGGGCGTAAGAGGCTATAATTCGCGGAAACTACAGGAGGGACTTCTTTGCGCAACGTTCAGAATAGAAAGAAGCTTTCGACGGTATGGATAAGTGCTATCGCGTTGTTCGCTGCTGCCGCCACTCGACCGGGCTTGTCGCAAACCTCTACCGTGCAAAATAGTGCGCAATCTTCTTCGGCGCAGACGCTTTCTGCACCGCCTGCAGCCGCGGCCGCACCAAAGCGGATCAACCCGGGGGGTAACAGCTTCGCGACTCCGACGGATGTGGTCTATTTGCCGGAGCGCCCGCAGGAGGATACGCGGCTCAACATGTACTTCGGCGACTGGCATGACTCTCAGCCGCGCGCGATGTTCGGCTCGCTTGTGGTGCGGGACATTCTGCTTCCGGGCGACAACCTGAGTCCGCCGTTTCCGGGCGCGGTGCTGGAGCATGCGAAGTATCTGTCTTACGGCACGCTGGCTGCGGGAGCGCGAACGGTTCCTTCGACGCTGAAGGGCGAGCAGATCTTCTTCTATGTGACGGAAGGCGAGGGGGAGATATCGGGCAACGGCAAGACGGCGGCTGTTCACAAAGGAAGCGCGATATTGGTTCCGGAGGGGTTGGAGTTTACGCTCCACAATACGGGAGAGACGCAGCTGACGGGCTACATGGTTGGGGATGCCACCTTTCCGGGGTTCAAGCCGCTTGCGGACTTCGCGGTGAAACAGGAGGATAAGAGCCGTCACGGCAACCCCGCGGATACTTCACCATTTACGAATCCGGGGGCGGGCGGCCACTGGGCGCATATTACGCACGGGTTCTATAACAACAAGAACGGCCTGGCTTCGGTGGGGGCGATCATTACGGTGGAGATTCTACCGATGCAGCTTGGGGAGCCGCATCCGCATTTTCCGGGGCATGAGGAGATATGGTGCGAGATCGAGGGCAAGAGCCTGGCGTTTGTTGGTTCACAGTTGCGGATGCAGTATCCGGGGCAGGCTTATATTCTGCGGCCGGATAATCTGACGACGCACTCGAATATTAATTTTGGCGAGCCGGGAGATAAACCGATCGAGTTTCTGTGGTTCAGCACGAGCACTAAGGTGTCTACTACACCGCACTAAACGTGAGGCTGCGGCGGCGTGAATGATTCAGGGAGCGGCGATGCCGGGGCCTTCTTCGTCGATTGCCTCGACTACACTGTCGTCAGTGGAAGGGCGGCCGTCACGGACGCTCTCGGCACCGAGGGAGTTTTTGCTGCCAGCGGGTGCGGTGGGATCGATGCGGGGTTCGGATTTGGTGGTTTGCTTCGCGTCGCTGCCGATGTTGCTGGGTGCTTTTTCCTGGATTGGGGACATGGTGCGCAGTCCCTTCTTATGCCTGAAATGTTGGATGCAGGGAATTGGAGGGACGTGGCTTATCGCTTCGCGGGAAGCAGGCCGTAGACGTCGACCTCTCGTTTTGTGCCGACGTAGACGTGTCCGTTGGCGATGGTAGGGATGTTGAAGCGGAGCGCGTAGCCAGCGCCGTCACGAGCGGCGTTCTGACTGCTGTTGTAGAGCTCATGGGTGATGTTTGAGGCGTCGCTTGCATGCAGCACGGCTGTTCTGTCGGGCGAGTTCCAGCCCTTGGAGCTTAGGACCCAGACGATGCCGTCTTTGTCTCCGTTGGCGGAGACTGTGGGGGTTGCGGAGTGGTCTTCGAGGCGGTAGTTGCCGGCTGCTTTGAAGAGTGAGCTTTCCGTCTTTTACTTCGAAGTCGCGGAGGGAGTCGTGATTGGCGAGCAGGTAGACGTGGTGGTTCCAGTAGGCCATTGAGCCGAAGATTCCGTCGATGGTGGGGATGGTTTGGATGGCGTGGCTGTTAGTGCCTGCGTGGTAGTGGCCGAGGTGATCTCGATCAAGCAGATAGAGGACGGGCTCTTTGCCGCCGATGACGGCGAGGTGTGGATGCGGGCCGGGCTGGTCGGGTAAAAGCATGGGGCCGCCCGAGCCGAGGTCGCCGTCGGTGGCGTCGAGCTTATCGACGTTGAAGGGCGCGAAGTAGTCGGTGGGTTTGATGGTGCGACCGTCGAAGTTAAGCTTGAGCAGGGTGTCTCCGTAGTCGCGGCCGCCTTTGGCTGCGTCGAAGTGTCCGTTGCCGGTGGCGACGAAGATGCTGCCGTTCTTGTCCGCTGCAGGGCCGGTGTTGCTTGCCCATATCCCGCTGTCGTCGGCGTCAGGAGAGGTGTTGAAGACGGCCTTTTGCTTGAGGCTTTGGGCGTCGTATGCCATGAGCCAGCCATGGTATGGGCCCACGTCGCAGGAAGAGGCCCAGGAGAGATAGACGTTGCCGTTCGAGAGCAGCAGAGCCGCGCGTGGATTCTCTCGCAAAGGTTCAAATGCGAGATCGCCGCTTTCGCTGCCGGTTCCGCGTCCGTGGACGGTGGCCTGTATCTCCACTGGACCGCCGAGTTTTTCTGAGCCGGTGGCGATGTCAATGGCGTGGAGCTGTTGGTGATACTCACTGGGGAAGAGAGCGTGTTCTCTTTTTGTGCGGGCCAGGACATAGAGCGTTCTGGATTTCGCGTCGATCACCGGCGTCGATGTGATTCCTATCTCGGGTGCGATGAACGGGCATTGAACCTCTCTTGGCGCGATAGTGGTGGCTCCGTCCTTCAGAAAACTGACCTGCCATAGCGGCGTGGAAGGATTGCCATAGGCATCGAACGCGTAGACGCTGTCATGTTCTGTTGCGACGAACAGCACATCGTGCCTGCCCTTTCCGGTGATCTGGACGCCTGCAAGGAAGAGCGGTTGAGCGTAGATGTCTCCATCGACTTTCAGGGTGAAGAGCTTTCCGAACTGCTGCTGATTGACGTTTTTAGGGGTCAGTTTGGTTTCGTTCAGGTAGGCGCCGGTACGTGCGTTGTCGTATTGCGACGTTGTTGTCTGTGGCATTGCAGCTTGTCCAAAGGCAAGGAGTGTGATGATCAAGCAAGCATTGCATTTGGGCAGCCTCATAACGACCTCGCACCATCATAACTACCATTCCCTGAACCGAGGTGAGCGGCAGTCGATTTATTACATATATAGTTTACTACATATATGAACTACGGTTTAGGAGATTCCCTAGCCAGCGGCTGCTTACCCTTGGCGTAGGAGGCGACTTTGGTGGTGATGTTACGGAGGGCGAACTCGCGAACGAGGTTGCCGGCTGCGTTGGTGGCGGTGTGGAGGAGGGCGTTGTCGATGACGAGACCGAAGCCGCGGTTGTCGGCTGGGCGATAGAGGTTGGAGATGGCCGCCGGCGGCCAGGTTGCCGAGGATGTGTGAGTAGTTGAACTGGCGGTGGCCGTTATCGCCGCGGCAGATGATCGCCGACGAGAGGGCGTGCCAGCTTCGCGACGGGATGCTACCGGTGCCCTGATAAAAGTAGCGCGGGTCCTGATGGAGGACAGTGGGGAAAACGGCTGCGCCGAGCATGCGGCCGACGAAGATGTCGCTGTAGTCGGCGCCGTAGCGCTTGGCGTATCCTTCGGCGCCCTGGCCGTAATCGGGGTAGGTGTCTCGCGCCTGCTGAATGCCGGCGAGGAAGCCGGTAGTTAAGAAGGTAACGGGATCAGTGGCGGACCGAAATGCGAGCTTGAACTTGTGTTTGGGTTTGAGCGGCGCGGCGTCCCAGAGGAAGCTGGTGTAGAAGTTGGGAAAGATTCCGAAGACACGCTGCTGGAGTTGGGCGTGAACCTCTTCTTCGGCGAGCTGGTCTTCCGTGACTGTGACTGTGACGGCTACGGTGTTGACCGCTATTGGAAGAGCGATCTTCGGGAGCTGGAATCTCTCTCCGGTGTGGAGCGTGATGCCGTAAGACTGGAATGATTCGAGGTTAACCGCTTCGATCTTGACCTTGAAGGTTCCGGCGGGCAGGTTTTTGAAGGAGAAGAAGCCTGCACTGTCTGATGTCTCGACATTTTCGGCCAGGCCAGTCTGAGTCTCAAGAGTTACTTTGGCATTGGCGACTATGCCTCCGCTGATGTCGAGGACTGTTCCGCTGATGCTGGCGGTCGCGTCAGTACCTTGCGGTTGGAATGAGATGAGTTCTCGACGGGGTGCGTTGGGCAGGCCGGTCTCGCCTGCTGGGGGAGCGGAGGTTTGCTGAGCATAGAAGGCGGTGGCGAGGGACAGAAATAGGGTGCACAGGGAGAGTCCGCGGCAGCGGTGAGGCTGAGGGAGGTCAACGTTTTTCCTGGACTGTTCCTGCATCTAGTGGCACCGGCCCGATTAGTCATCTGCAAAGCGATGTTCGCGCTTTGCTTGCGGAGCGGTCAATTGCTATTTCTTGCAGTAATTGGGAGTTAATGGAATTTATACGTAACATTCGCTTTATCTGCGCGTAGGACCGCCAGTTTGAGTTGCCTGACAGCTTATCCGAACGAAATTCCCCTAGAAGTTCTATTGGTGTATGCTGCTTTGCATAGAAGTTCTATGGGAGCTAGGCATGGCGAGTGAGAGGCCGGTTAGCAGCGAGATGTTGAAGGGAACTTTGGACATGATGATTTTGCGCACGCTGGTGGTGGGCGATGCGCATGGTCATACGATTGCGAAGGTGATCGAGCGGAGTTCTGAGGATGTGCTGGAGGTGGAGCAGGGGTCGCTGTATCCGGCGCTGCATCGGCTGGAGAGACCGGGGGTGGGTGAAGTCGTACTGGGGGACGAGTGAGAACAATCGTAAGGCGAAGTTCTATCGGCTGACGACGGCGGGGCGGAGGCAGTTGACGGTGGAGACGAGCCGGTGGCGGCAGATGGCTCGGGCGATTGGGCTGGTGATGGGTGAGACTCCGGCGCATGAGGAGGGTGAGTGATGAGATGGCTCAGATTTTTTCGACGCGAAGCAGAGTGATGCGGAGTTGCAGCAGGAGATTGAGCTGCATATGGAAGAGGAAATTGCGGAGAATGTCGAGCGCGGGATGGCTGAGGACGAGGCGCGGCGGCGGGCTTATGTGAAGTTTGGAAGTTCGCGGCGGGTGCGTGAGGAGGTTTGGCAGGGAAGTAGCTTTTTGTGGGTGGAACGCATGTGGGGAGATCTGCGCTACGTGGTGAGGCGGCTGAGGAAGGCACCCTCAGCTGTGCTGACGGTGATGGTTTCGCTGGGCCTGGGAATCGCGGCGAATGTCGTGGTCTTCTCGGGCGTAAATAAGATGGTGCTGCAGGGACCGCCGGTTGGAGATCCGGCGAACTTAATGGCTGTGTATTCGACCGATCGCCGTGGCCAGATCGGCGCGTTGATAAGTACACCTGTCTTCGAGAGCATGCGCGGGCAGCTTAAGTCCTTCTCCGGAGCTGCAGGGTATACCACGTATGTGCAGGCGACTCTGTCCGGGCAGGGGGAGCCGCAGCGGGCGTGGGGGCAGAGCGCGACGGTGAATTACTTCGATGTCGCCGAAGTGCCGATGCTGTTTGGACGAGGCTTTGAAAGCCATGAAGAGCACTCGCCGGTGGTGGTGCTGGGTTATGGGCTGTGGGTGCATTACTTCAAAGCAGACAGTGGAGTGGTGGGGAAGACGGTCTCGTTGTCAGGAAAGCCGTTCACCGTAATTGGCGTGGCGAAGCCGGGATTTCATGGGATTGTGCAGATGATCGATTCCGACTTCTGGGTGCCGCTGAGTCAGCAAGCGGAGTTGGAGTCCGTGCCGGGAAGGAATGGCGAGTGGGTGAATGTCATTGCACGGCTCAGCCCGGGAGTGAGTCGTGCCAAGGGTCAGGCTGAGCTGGATACGGTGGCGCAACGGCTTGCGGTTGAGTTTCCCAAAGAGAGGCATGAGCAAGGGTTCCATATCGAGAAGGCCGGAACATTGCCGGCGGAGGTAATGGAGCATATTGCTGCTTTTATGGCGGGAGTGATGGCAGTCGCGCTGCTGGTGCTCTCCATTGCGGGATCCAATGTAGCCAACCTGCTGTTGTCGCGGGCGATGGCAAGGCACCGGGAGATGGCTGTACGGATTGCGCTGGGTGGGACACGCTGGCAACTGATGCAGCCGATGCTACTGGAGAGCGTGTTGCTGTCTTTGGGCGGCGGAGTGTTTGGTGTGGGAGTGAGCCTGCTGGCAATGCGCGCGCTTCTGGTGTTTCATATGCCGGTTGATATCCCGATCGACCTGGTCCTCAACGTGGACGGGAGAGTGATTCTGTATGCGTTTTTGTTGAGCGTCGGGACGGGAATGTTGTGCGGCTTAGGGCCGGCGTTTGCCGCGACGCGGCCGTCGGTGCCGAATGCATTGAAGGGTGAGAGCGCGCTGGAGCGGCCGGGACGTCGATGGACGATGCGGAATGTGCTGGTGGTGGTGCAGATCGCCGCGTGCGTGGTGCTGTTGTGTACGACGGGTCTCTATCTGCACAGCCTGGCGAAGCTTGCAAATGAGGACCCGGGATTTCGTACAAGCGGGGTGCGAATGCTGTCTATCGACCCGGTACACAATGGCTATCGAGCGGAGCAGGTACCGCTACTGCTGAAACGAGTTCGCGAGGGAGTGACAGCAATACCGGAGGTGACTTCGGCGGCGTGGACGGACTCGGTGCCGCTGTCGATGGGTATGAGGAGCAACGAGTTTCATATCGCCGGAAAGGCAGCGAGTTTTACGCATGACCCGCGCGCGGATGTTTATGACGTGGAACCGGGATACTTCGACACCATGGGGATCGCGCGCATTGCGGGGCGAGACTTCAACGGTGCGGGGGCGGATGCTCCGAAACAGATGGTGGTGAATGAGGCTTTTGCGCACCTGATGTTCAAGGAACGAAGCGCGGTAGGCGAGTACCTGATCCCCACTTTGCCACCGGATGCGACTCCTGCCAATCCCGCCAGCTACGAGATTGTTGGCGTGGTGAAAAATAGCAAGTCATCGTTAATGAATGAGGAAGATAACCATCCGATTGTGTATGAGGCTTTGGCGCAGAACATGGGATCGGCGACGCCGATCTTCGGGTATTCGCTGATGGTGCATTACCAGGGGAACGGAGCGGAGGTTGCGAGCGCACTGCGGAACGAGGTGCACTCGATCGATTCGTCGCTGGGTATCTTCAACGAGAAGGAGATGACGGATCGGGTAACGGAATCGCTGATCATTCCACGCGCAGAGTCGACGATATTCGGGACGTTTGGATTTGTGGGACTGCTGCTGGCGGCTGTGGGTCTTTATGGCGTGATGAGCTACTCGGTACAGCGCAGGACGCAGGAGATTGGGATTCGGCTGGCTCTGGGTGCTACGCGTGGCGGCGTACAGGGGTTGATTGTGCGGCAGGGAATGATGCTGGCCCTGGTCGCATTGGGGATTGGGCTGCCGCTGGCGCTGGGCGCGTCGAAGATTGCCGCGAGACTGCAGCATGGGATTGCGGCATATGACGTGGTTTCGTTTACATTGATGCCGTTGTTTCTGACCGCAGTGGCTTTGGCTGCTTGCTGGATACCGGCTCGGCGGGCGGCTACGGTTGATCCGCAAATAGCGTTGCGGCATGAGTAGGGTTGCTATGGGGCGGTGTAGGTGGTGAATGTGGAGGCGGGGAGGTTGGCGGAGTTGTAGAGGTTGGCTTGGGGGAAGTTGGACCAGGCGTAGCGGACGTATTTGGGGTTGGGGATGGTGGGGGCGGAGGCTATGACGGTGTCGCCTTCGATCTTTGCGATGGCGGGGACGAAGACGCCGTCGGGACCGGCGATCTCGAAGCCTTGTAGTGATCCCTGTGATTTGAGGCCTGCTGCGTAGTCGAACCAGATGTGCATGGTGGCGTTGTCGGGGAAGGCGAGGCGCAAGAGGGGGCCGTTGGCGGTGACGTTTTCGCCGTAGGAGAGGCCGCGGGCCTGGCGGGCGAGGCGCTCGCCCACGGTCTGCTTGTCGGCGGGATGGATGTTGTGGGCTTCGCCTGCGTCCATGGTGACGGCCATTCCGGTGTTGGCGAGAAAGAGTGATCGGCGCTGCGCGTCACGCAGGGCTCCCCAGCTTTCATGTGGGGTGGCAGTGTAGGAGGCGATCTGGGCGAAGAGGAAGGGGAAGTCGCCCTGATGCCACTGGTTGCGCCAGTCCTGGATCATGGTGGTGAAGAGGCGGGTGTATTCGGCGGTGCGGTTGAGGGTGGCGTTGGATTCGCCCTGGTACCAGATGACTCCGCGGATGGGGAGCGGGATGAGGGGGGCGATCATAGCGTTGTAGAGAGAGGCGGGGCGCCAGGAGAGCTGGTCGGGGTGGTACTCGCGGTTGGGGGTGACGGGCTTATGCTCGGCGCGGGCTTGCTTGTCGGCCTGGTCGAGACGCTGCTGGGTGGTCTCCATGTCCATGTGGTAGGCGCGGGCGGCGAAGACGGAGATGAGGGAGGCATCGGCGCCTAGGGCGTCCATGCTGGTCCAGGCTTCGGCGGGGCTGCCGCCCCAGGTGGAGTCGATGAGGCCGATGGGGACGTTTTCTTTCTGCTGGAGGTCGCGGCCGAAGAAGTAGGCGACGGCGGAGAAGGTTTTGGCGGAGTCAGGGGTGCATAGCGACCAGCCAGCTACGTCCTTGAAGTCTTCAAGAGGGTAGTCGGCAGAGTCTTTTTTGATTTGGAGAAGACGGATCTGGGGATGGTTGGCGGCGGCGATCTCTTGGGCGGAGTCCTTGATGACGGCTACGCTGTTGAAGCCGGCGAGGGGCATCTCCATGTTGGATTGACCGGAGGCTAGCCAGAGGTCGCCGATGAGGATGTCGTCGAGGGCGACGGTGTTCTGGCCGTGGACGGTGAGGGTGAAGGGGCCGCCGGCGGGTTGGGCGGGGAGGTAGATGCTCCAGCGGTGGAGGTTGTCGGCGGTGGTGGCGGCGGTGGCTCCGTGGAAGTCGACGGTGATCTGCTCGCCGGGTGCGGCGTTGCCCCAGATGTGGATGGGCATGTTGCGCTGGAGGACCATGTGGGGGGAAAAGAGCTTGGGGAGGGTGACGTCGGCGCAGGCAGCGATTGAGAGGATGAGCAGCGAGAGGGTGAGTAGCAGCTTCATGGGGGAATCTCCGGTGAACCTTTATATCGCGTTCACTGGGTGATGGTGGGGGATTAAAGAGTAAAGGCACGGCTTGTGCCGCGCCCCTTTATTTGCAACTGGGTCGGTTGCTTATTCGGTCCAGCGCTTCATGACGATGGAGGCGTTCGTGCCTCCGAAGCCGAAGGAGTTGGATAGCGCATAGTCGATTTTTGCTGGCTGAGGTTTGTTAGGGACGTAGTTGAGACGGCATCCGGGATCTAGCTCGACGATGTTCATGGTCGGCGGGGCGATCTGGTCGAGCATGGCCATAATGGTGATGCCGGCTTCGAGGCCGCCGGCTCCGCCGAGGAGGTGGCCGGTCATGGACTTGGTGGAGCTGACGAGCAGGGTGTGGTTGAGGGCGCGCTCGCCGAAGACGTTTTCGATGGCCTTGGATTCCAAGGCGTCACCGAGCGGTGTGCTGGTGGCGTGGGCGTTGACGTAGTCGATCTTCTCGGGCGAGATGCCGGCGACTCTGAGCGCGGCGGTCATGGCGCGGTAGCAGCCTTCGCCTTCGGGGGCCATGCCGGTCATGTGGAAGGCGTCGGCGGACATGCCGTAGCCGATGACTTCGGCGAGGATCTTTGCGCCGCGGGCCTTGGCGAACTCGAGCTCCTCCATGATGAGGATGCCGGCGCCTTCGCCGACGACGAAGCCATCACGATCCTTGTCCCAGGGGCGGCAGGCGTGGGTAGGGTCGTCGTTGCGGGTAGAGAGAGCCTTCATGGCGGCGAATCCGCCTACGCCCATGGGGGTGATGGCGGCTTCGGTGCCTCCGGCGATCATGGCGTCTGCGTCTCCGCGCTGGATGATGCGGAAGGCGTCGCCGATGGAGTGCGCGCTGGAGGTGCAGGCGGTGGCGGTGGCTTCGTTGGGACCGCGGGCGCAGTATTTGATAGAGACGTGGCCGGCGGCGAGGTTGACGATGGTGGCGGGGATGAAGAAAGGTGAGATCTTACGCGGGCCACCATTAAGCATGTTGGTGTGTTCGCGCTCGATGACGTCGAATCCGCCGATGCCTGAGCCGATGTGAACGCCGACGCGGTCGCAGTTTGACTCATCGACGACGAGGCCGGAGTGAGCCATCGCCTCGGCGGAGGCAGCCAGGGCGAAGTGGATGAAGCGTCCCATCTTGCGGGACTCTTTTTTGTCGACGAAGAGCAGCGGATCGAAGTCCTTGACCTCTGCGGCGAAGCGGACGGAGTGGCCGGTGAGGTCGAATGCTTTGATCTCAGCCATACCGCTGCGGCCTGCGAGCAGACCCTCCCATACTTCAGGGGTGGTTTTGCCGACGCCGCAGACAAGGCCGATGCCGGTGACGACGACCCGGCGTTGGGCGTGACTCTGCTCTGGACTGTGCTGCTGGGACATTATTACTTCGCCGCCTTCTGATTCTTCTCGATGTAGTCGACGGCGTCTTTTACAGTTTTGATCTTCTCGGCGTCTTCGTCGGGGATCTGGATGTCAAAAGCCTCTTCGAACTGCATGACGAGCTCTACGACGTCGAGGGAGTCCGCGCCGAGATCTTCCTGAAAGCTTGCGCCGGGGGTGACTTCTGCGTCATCCACCTGAAGTTGCTCGACGATAATCTGTTTTACTTTCTCATCCACTGCAGCCATGTAAATCTCCTGTTCGCGTTTGAAATCAAAATTTTGGATGCAGAGGCCGGATGCCGAACCGGGATTACGGCAGCCGGGCGATGCTTCTCCAAAGGATACTGAGCGCCTTGTTGAGTGTAAAGCAAAGTGGGCAGGGATGGTTACCAGTGGCAAGAGTCGTCGGGTGAGGGTCCGTGGCATGTCTAGCTACAAGTAGAGATTTCATGATGGGAGTTAGCGAAGATTTGGCGTAAATTGGGAGGTATGCAAGAGCTAATGATTGTGTGGTTCGTCGTTGGATGTGCCGTCGGTGCAGTGGTTGAGTGGGTTCTCATCAATGGCCGCGTGCAAGGTGCGCGGGCCGTAGCCGAGGCGCAATTGACGGCGCGGGATGCAGAGACTGCGCGGCTGCGCGAATTGATCGCGGGGAATGAACGGGCGCTGGCCGCGAAAGATCAAGAATTGACGGCGGCGCGTGAGGCCTCTGGAACGGCCCGTGAGGAGGTGGCAAGACTGAGCGCGAAGATGCTGGCGGAGGAGACGGCCACGAGTGACAAGATAAAAGCGCTGACAGCTGTCGAGACGAGCCTGAAGACCAGCTTTGAAGCGCTGGCGGCAAGTGCTTTGGATGCGAATAGCAAGCGATTGGTAGCGCTGACGAAAGGCGAACTGGATAAGCAGCAAGCAGGCGCAGCCAATGAGCTGACAAAGAAGGAAAGAGCGATTGCGACGATGTTGGAGCCGATGCAGGAGTCGCTGGCCAGACTGTCGTTGCATAGTCAGGAACTGGAGGTGAAACGGGAAGGCGCTTATCAGTCAGTGCTCTCAGAGATACAGAATATTCAGCGATCACATCTGGAGCTGAGAAAAGAGACGACGCAGCTTGTTCAGGCATTGCGAGCTCCGAAGGTACGAGGAAATTGGGGCGAGTTACATCTGCGGAGGTGCGTGGAGTTCTCGGGCATGCTGGAGCATGCTTCGTTCGACGTGGAGAAGTATGTCAAGGGAGAAGACGCTGCGATTCGTCCGGATCTGATTGTGAAAATGCCAAATGGACGGAGCATCATCGTGGACGCAAAGACTCCGTTGGATTCTTTTCTGGACGCGAGCGCCTGCGAGGACGAGATATTACGAGTTATGCATTTGAAAGCCCATGCTGGCCGAGTGAGAAAGCATTTGGATGCATTGTGTGGCAAAGCCTACTGGAAACAGTTTCCCGAGTCTCCGGACTTTGTTGTTTGTTTTCTTCCCAGCGAGGTTCTTTTTAGTGCTGCGCTGGAGCAGGATCCTTCCTTGTTAGAGCACAGCGCGGCGAGCAATGTGTTGTTAGCGACTCCGACCACTCTAATCGCGCTATTGAAGGCAGTAGCGTATGGATGGCAGCAGTCGCAGATTGCGCGAGACGCTGAACTCATTCGGGATGAGGCTTTGAAGGTGCAATCGAAGTTGGCGGGAATGCATGCAGCAATTGTGGACCTAGGGAAGAAGCTGCGTGGTGCGGGCGAAGCATATGACGATATGTTGACACGCGCAGAGGGGCAAGGAGGACTGTTTTCGATCTCACGGAGGCTGCGTGAGTTGAAGATTGGGGAGAAGGATCTGCCTGAGTTAGCCCCCGCGGCGATTCATCTGAGACCGTTGACCAATGATGGTTGGCAGGAAAGATTGTCGCTAGTAGCCGCGTCGGAAGATGATACTTCGGAGCAACAGAGTGGCTAAAGGATTGCAGGAGAGCCGCGCGGCATCTGTAGAGTACCGGTCTGGAGAAGGGTTATGGGGTGGAGATGGTTCGATTGATCGAGGGGATATTGTCCCAGGAGAGGACTTGGACGGTGTTGTCGAAGAGCTTGTCGTAGCTGCCGCCGGAGGTTTTGAGGGAGAACTGTTTGACGCGGTCGGGTGGGTTGGTGGTGGTGTTGCGGAGGATATCGAGGGTCTGTTCCTGGTGTGAGATCTGGTAGTAGGTGGGGTTCCTGGCGGAGTAGAACTTTACGTCGGCTGGTTTGCTCTGAGTGCCGGCGCCTTGCTGGTACGTGATGTGGAGCTCGAGGTGTTCGCCGGACTTGGCGGCGAAGGTCCAGTCCTGCGTTTCGACCTTTGGCCCGGCGACGCCGGCTTCGGTGAAGCGGGTCATGTCGTGTGTGGTGGCGAGAAGATAGTTGCCGAATGGGCCGGGCACGTCGGCTGGATCCTGGGTGAGGCCGCCGATGACGAGTTGGACGCTGGCGCCGGAGGGGTCTTTGACGGGGGCGACGAGGTAGACGAGACGGTTGGAGCCTTTGCCCAGGGGCTTGCCGTCGGGGCCTTTGATGCTGATGCGATCGATGAAGACGACTCGGAGGTTGCAGTCCTTGGCGGGGCCTTGGGAGGCTGCGTTGGAGGTGAAACCTTCGGGCAGGGAGGTCTTGAGGGCAGCATCGGAGACTTTGAGGTCGATCTGGAAACGGGTCTCGGTGCTGGTCTCTATGAGGGTCTGGGCTTGGGCGGCGGGCGCGAGGGAGAGGGCGAGTGTGGCGATCGCGGGGCAGATGCGGAATAGGAAGCGCATGGCATTTCTCCTGTAAATGGTGGTGAGAATGAGGATTTTGAGCGCGAGGGAATAGTACAGGAGGGGATGGGCGGTTGGCGTAGGGCTGATGGCTTAGCTGATGGCGGTGAGAATGGCATCGGCTATGGTGGCGGCTTCGCGGGCGGGGCGGACTTCGTGGACGCGGAGGAGGTGGGCTCCGCTGAGGATGGCGGAGACGTTGGCGGCGGTGGTGGCATAAGCCCAGGTCCCAGAGGCGGGACCTGGGGCACCCAGGTTAGTGGCGGGACTTTCATTGCTTACGGCTTGGCGGAGAAAGCGCTTGCGGGAGGCTCCTATGAGGATCGGGTGGTGGAGTTGGTGGAGTTGGGCCAAATTGGCGAGGAGGGTGAAGTTGGCGCTGCCTAGCTTGCCGAAGCCGAGGCCGGGGTCGAGGACGATCTTCGAGGCCGGGATGCCGGCGGCGGTTGCTTTGGCGAGGATTTCAGTGAGGCCGGTCAGGACGATGGGGAGGATTTCGTCCGGGGTTAGCTGGGGGAGGGTCTTCCAGGTCTGCGGGGTTCCCCGGCTGTGCGTGAGGATGGCGCCGCATTGGAGCTGAGCGCAGGTGGCTGACATGGCGGGGTCCCAGGTGTGGCCGCTGACGTCGTTGATGATCTCGGCTCCGGCACCGATGGCGAGCATGGCGGTGGAAGCGTGGTAGGTGTCGACGCTGAGGATGGCTTCGGGGCGTTCTTTGAGGATGGCGTCGATGACGGGCAGGATGCGGGACTGTTCTTCGGCAGCGGTAAGGGGAATGGCGTTGGGACGAGTGGATTCGCCCCCGATGTCGAGGATGTCGGCGCCTTCGTCGAGCATTTGGAGGGCGTGGGTGAGGGCGCGCTCGGTCTCGTTGGCGGTGGAGTAGAAGTGGCCGCCGTCGGAGAAGGAGTCAGGGGTGATGTTGAGGATGCCGAGAATGTGGGTTCGGCGGCCGAGCGCGAGGGTGCGGGTGCGGAGGCGCCAGTCGAAGGTGGGGCGTGGGGGCATAGTCAGCTCAGTTAGAGGCAGCTAGGAACAGCATAAGGCAGTAAAAGGCGGCAGGGAGACGATTTTGAGTGCTAGACTGCCGGGTATGCTGCGACTTGTTGATGGTTTGATTGCCGGGATGCTGGCGGGGCTGCTCGTGCCTGCTGTGGCGCAGACTGCTGTTGCGCCTGTGACGAAGGTGTGGCCCGGTGTGGGGACTGCTTTGGGGCAGCAGGTCTCGGCGATGGTCGCGGAGCCGGCAGTTTCGCGGGCACATTGGGGTATCGCCGTGACGGAGATGGATGGGACGCCGATCTATGGGTTGAATGAGGGGCAGCTGTTTCAGCCGGCGAGCAATACGAAGATGTTTACTACGGCGGCGGCGTTGGCGCTGCTGGGACCGACGAAGACGTTTGAAACGAAGGTGGTGGGACGGGGAACGTTCAAGGGGGTGAAGACGCTGGAAGGGGATCTGTATCTGGTGGGAATGGGAGATGCGAATCTTTCAGGGCAGGAGTTGCCGTATGTCTCGCCGCATGGTCACAAGGAGGTGCAGACGACGGTGATGATCGATCCGCTGCGGTATCTGGCGCAGATGGCGGACCAGGTGGCGGCTACGGGGTTGAAGAAGGTGACGGGCGATGTGGTTGGGGATGACACGTGGTTTCGGTATGAGCCGTTTGCGTCTAACTGGTCAATTGACGATGCGGTGTGGGGGTATGGGGCACCGGTGTCTGCGCTGACGGTGAATGATAACCAGATCAAACTGACTATAACGCCGGGGAAGAGGGCGGGAGATCCGGCGATATATGTGCTGGATCCGGCGGTGCCGGAGTACTACACGATCGATATGAAGGTGACGACGGGGCCGGCAAAGAGTGGGAACACGGTGCAGATCGAGCGGGCGATCGGTTCGAAGGCGGTGCGGATGTATGGGGCGATTGCGGTGGATGAGAAGCCGGATGTGGAGGAGCTGGCAATCGACGATCCGGCGGAGTATGCGGCGATTGCACTGAAGGGGATGCTGGAGGAACGGGGAGTCAAAGTGGATGGCGTGGCGCGCGCGAAGCATGTGCTGTCGATGGAGGCAAGAGGGTTTCAGAAGGTGACGAAGGAGCCGCTGGATATTTCGTCGCCGTCGCAGAATGCTGGTTGCGTTGCAGGGGTGCCGGGAGAGCGTGTGCTGGCGGTACGGGAGTCGGTGCCGCTGGACGAGGATGTGGTGCTGACGAATAAGGTTAGCCAGAATCTGCATGCGGAGCTGCTGCTTAGGCAGTTGAGCACGCTGACGATGGGTGCGGATTGTGCGGGGTCGATTGTAGAGGGGGCCCGGGTGGTGCGGACGTTCCTGACGACGAAGGCGCGGATCGATAAGGATGATTTTGTGTTTTTTGACGGCAGCGGGTTGAGTGGGCATGACCTGGTGACTCCGCGGGCTACGGCTAAGCTGCTGCAGTTTGCGGCGGGGCAGACGTGGTTTGCGGATTGGAAGAAGAGTTTGCCGGTGGGTGGGGAGGATGGGACGCTGGCTTCACGGTTTTCGAGTGCTCCGCTAAAGGACCATTTGTTTGCGAAGACTGGAACGCTTGGAGAGGCGCGGGCGTTGAGCGGGTATCTGGAGTGTGCGAGTGGGAAGACGGTGATCTTTTCGATCATGGTGGGGAATCATGCTCCGGGGTCGAACGCTGATGGGAAGGTGATGGACAGGATTGTGGCGGCGATTGCTGCGGCGAATTGATGGTGTGGATTTGTCTGGGTGCGAGAATGGTGGAGTGAGAGTTTCGGTTCGTGGGTTTGGTGTTGTTGGTCGTGGCGATGGTGACGGGCTGCAAGAGTGTAGCACCGCCTACTCCGTTATCGGAGTTGAATGCGCAGCAGGCGCGGGGTCATGAGGTGTTTCAGGCCCGGTGCGGTGTCTGCCACTACGACCGGCAGCGTGGGGCGCTGCATGGACCTTCGCTGGCGGGAATTTATAAAGAAGCCATACTTGCCGAGCGGCGCCGCGGCGACCGATGAGCGGGTGACGGCGACGATCCTGCATGGACGAGGCATGATGCCGGCGATGGGGAACACGATGGACGAGCAGGAGCTGGATGATTTGATGGCGTATCTGCATACGCTTTAAGTTTTAGAGGTATCAGGTATCAGGTATCAGGTATCAGGTATCAGGTATCAGGTATCAGGTATCAGGTATCAGGTGAGGGTTTGAGTTTGAGCGACGAACAGAGCAGTGATTTGAAGAAGCTGGAGGCGAGCGCGCAAGGGATGCTGCCTGGCGTGGCGGGAATCTGCATGTTTATGCTGGTGCTGACGATGCTGAATGCGTTTGCAGCGTTGAGTAACCGTTATGGAACTGGAACGGGAAAGTATGGTGTGCTGGCGCTGTGCACGATGCTGGCGGCGGGGATATTTGGATTGTTGCGGCTGAAGCGCTGGGGTTGGGCGCTGATCCTGGCGGGGACGCTTACGCTGAGTCTTGGGTATTTATTTGTGTTTGAGAAGACTCACCAGGGACCTTACCTGGTGCAGGGATTGTTTGCGCTGCTGTTCTTTCTGTACCTGGTGCGGCCCGAGGTGCGGGCGCGGCTACGATGAATTTTCTGATGCTGTTGTACTGCCCGAAGCGGAACGTCCATGAGGCGCGCAAAGGCGCGGGTGGCCTATAGGTCTGATAACAAAGGGCTGCAGGTGGCCAGCAGAAGTCGGAAAGGTGAGCTGAAGGACTTGGATTGGGGTGGGTTGCGGATACAATCGAAGAGATGACTCCGCCGGTGGCCCAACTGAATACTGAGCTGATACAGATCGACCTGACGCCGCGGAAGCCCGCGCCGAAGCCGGTTTGGCTGAAGGCGAAGGCTCCGATGGGCGACACGTTCCATGCGCTGAAGAAGATGGCGCGGGAGCTGAAGCTGCATACGGTGTGCGAGAGTGCGCAGTGCCCGAATATTGGCGAGTGCTGGAACCAGAAGTCGGCTACGTTCATGATGCTGGGGAACCTTTGCACTCGACGGTGCGGGTTTTGCGCTGTGCCGAAGGGGAAGCCGGAGCCGATCGATTTCGATGAGCCTCGGCGGGTGGCTTATGCGGTGGCGCAGTTGGGGCTGGCGCATGCAGTGATTACGAGCGTGAATCGCGATGACGATAATGTGGGTGCGGCGAGAGCGTTTGTGAGTGTGATCGAGGAGATTCGGCTGCAGGCTCCGGGGTGCCGGATCGAGGTGCTAACGCCGGATTTTCAGGGAGTGGAAGAGGCGCTGCGATTGGTGGTAAATGCTCGACCTGAGATTCTGAACCACAATATCGAGACGGTACCTCGGCTGTATCGGGTGGCGAAGTCGGGTGGGAAGTATCCGCGGTCGCTCCGGTTTTTGGAGCAGGCGAAGGAGATTGCGGCAGAGTCTGGTGAGTCTATTGTGACGAAGACGGGCATCATCGTGGGGATGGGCGAGGAGATGCACGAATTGCTGGCGGTGTTTCGCGACCTGGCGGACAGGAAGGTGGATATTTTGACGATCGGGCAATATCTGCGACCGTCACGAGATCATCTGCCGATGGCGCGGTACTACACGCCGGATGAGTTTGCTTTTCTGAAGCATGAGGCGCTGGGGATGGGCTTCAGGCATGTGGAGAGCGGGCCCCTTGTGCGGAGTAGCTATCATGCGCAGGAGCAGGCTGAGTCAACGGGTTTGGCGTAGGGGCTGGGTGCTTCCGCGCGTTGTCCCTGTTGCAGAGGAGGCGGAGGTATGAAAGAGAGTTTGTGGATTACCACGTTGACGCTGGCTGCACTGCTGGTACCGATCTCTGGGATGTCGCAATCGCGGTCGCAGAGCGTGAGCCTCAAGGTAAACGGCTCCTCCGGAGAGGCGCGGGCGATTCAGATCAACGGCAAATCGTATGTCGATATCGAATCGCTGGCTCGCATTACGAATGGGACGCTTAGTTTTCACGGCAACCAGATCGTGCTGACTCTGCCGCCAGCGTCTGCGGGAGCTCCGGCTGCTTCTCCTGCTGCTTCCGCGACACAGCCGGTGAAGCCGGAGTTCTCGAAGGAGTTCTTACGGGCGGCCATTGAAGCGATGTCGGTGATACGAGAGTGGCGCATCGCGATTGTGAATGCGGTGCAGAATAATCAGCCGGTGTCGGATGACTGGGTGTCCGGATACCGCAGGACGGCTGAGAGCAAGCTTTCGCTGGTATCGGTCGCAGTGAACACCGAATCCGATCGAAAGGTGCTTCCACTGCTGCAAAGCGAATTCGACAATATGAAGACGCTGAGCGACAAGTACCTGGCGTTGCACAATAGCGCGAGCTACACGCCACCCAATTCATTCGATAACGACAGGCAGGACCAGCAGATTTTGAGCTGCGCGCGGGCACTGGCGGCGATGGCGGCGAGCGGGCAGTTTCAGGACAATTCGCCCTGTTATTAAAATTGTGTGGATTGAGGATGGGAGAAGAGATGGGACAGGTTGATCTGATAGCGAATCGCGCTTTGGGTTTGAGTGAGTTGGCGCCGGGAGCAGTGCAGTCGGAGATTCGGGCTATGACGGCGGAATGCGACCGGATTGGCGGTGTGAATCTGGCGCAGGGGGTTTGCGACACTGAGGTGCCGGCGGCGGTAGCGGAGGGCGCGATCAAGGCGATTCGCGATGGGCTGAATATCTACACGCGGATGGATGGGATCGCGAGGCTGCGTAAAGCGATTGCGGGGAAGGTGGAGGGTACGCATGGGCTGGTGCTCGATCCGGAGCGCGAGGTGCTGGTGGCGAGCGGAGCGACGGGTGCGTTTCATGCGGCGGCGATGGCGCTGCTGAATCCGGGCGATGAGGTGCTGGTGTTCGAGCCGTTCTATGGGTATCACCTGACGGCGCTGCGGTCGATGAAGGCGGAGCCGGTGCCGGTTGCGTTGACGGCTCCGGATTGGTCGGTGGATATCCAAGCGGTGCGGGCGGCAATTACTCCCCGGACGCGGGCGATGGTCTTGAATACGCCGTCGAATCCGGCGGGAAAGATATTTACACGAGTGGAATTGGAGGGGCTGGCGGAGATTGCGCGGGAGTTCGAGCTATTTGTGCTTGCGGATGAGATCTACGAGCACTTTGTATATGGCGATGCGGAGCATGTGAGTCCGACGACGCTCGAAGGGATGCGGGAACGGACGATTCTGATGTCGGGGTTTTCGAAGACGTTTTCGGTGACAGGGTGGCGGTTGGGCTATCTGATCGCCGATGCGAAGTGGATGGGGGCGATCGCTCACTTTCACGATCTGCTGTATGTGTGTGCGCCTGCTCCGCTGCAGCATGGCGCGGCGGCGGGGCTGGAGCAGTTGCCGGCTTCGTTCTATACGGGGATGTCGGAGCAGCATGAGGTGAAGCGCGGTATGTTGTTGGACGCGCTGCGGGCGGCGGGTATGAGGTCGCAGGTGCCGGATGGGGCGTATTACGTTTTGGCTGAGGCCGCAGGTTTGCCGGGAGCGACGGCGGCGGAGAAGGCACGAGGTTTACTGGCGAAGACGGGAGTGGCTGCGGTGGCTGGGTCGGCCTTCTTTTCACCCGGCGGCGGTGAAGACCTGCTGCGGTTCTGTTTTGCGAAGAAGGATGCGGACTTGGCGGAGGCCTGCAGGCGGCTGCGGGCGCTGGGGAGTGGGAACGATGCGGCCTTTTTCTGAAGTGACGCGGATTGAAGAGCGATCAAGAACAAGAGCGCGAAGGAGTTGGAGTGGTCGCTTTGGTACTGCCGGATGCGGCAGACGGCGCCTTCGGCGCGGCCCGCGGATGTGAAGTATTGGAGTGGGATGGAGGAGAAGGTGCTGGCGGTGATGGCTCCGGCGGCGGAGGAGAAGCGGTATCCTGCGAAGAAGAGGAGGGCTGGACGCGGGCCGGGGTTGGGGCACGTGCCTGGAGGGGGCAGCAGATCTAGCGAGGTGATCTTCGCTTGATTACTTTTGTGTTGATGACAATTCATTCATGAGGCGTTACTGTATTGGCGCCCATTGATAGGGTTTAGAAGTGCACTTATGCCCGGTTCGTGCCGAATTTCCTGGGGTTGTCTTTCAGGGGGGTTGCCTTGCCCTATTCGCGCGGTTTACCGACTATTCGTTCGATTTACCTGAGCACAGCGCTGATGCTGTATTGTGCCGAAGTCCTGGTAGGGATCTTCTCTTTATCGCCATCGAACAATGAGGCATGGTTTGCAAATCCCGCGGTAGACCTGCTGGTGAGGCACACGATGGGAACGTCGGTGCTGAAAGGGCCAGGGACATGGCTGGCTGGAGTGGAGCAGCACACTTACTGGACGATGCCCCTATATGCGTTGGTGCAGGCGCCTTGGTATGCGATATTCGGTTTCAACATCATTACGCAACGGCTGCTTACTTTGTGTTGCGGACTGGCGCTTCTGCTTTGTGTCTATCTATTAGTGAAGAAGCTGAACACGGAGTTGGCCGCAGCGGTATCGGTTGTGCTCATTGGCTGTGACTATGAGTTCGTCCTGCAGTCATCGCTGGGGCGGATGGACATTCTGTGCGCGTTGCTCGGGTTTGCGGGTCTGGCCCTTTATGTGAATCTGCGGGAGACACGGTTCCGGGAGGCGGTGCTGCTGTCGAACGCTGCAGCTGCCGCGAGCTGCATGACGCATCCGTGTGGGATGCTAGGATTGACGAGTCTCTGGGCGGTGACGCTCTACCTTGATCGGAGAAGGCTGGGGTGGAAGGAGGTTGGACTTGCTGCCGCGCCTTACGTCGTGGCTCTGATGTTGTGGGGGGCTTACATCTCGCGAGCGCCAACGGATTTTCTGACTCAGATGAAGGGCAATACGAAAGGCATCCTGGCTGATATCGGCGGGAGAAGCCGGTTCGATCTTATAACGCATCCTCGGTGGGCCCTGAGGGCAGAGCTGTACTTCCGCTACATCGAGAATTATCACTCTCGGCTGGTGCCGGCCGTCTATATGCTGGGCTTGCTGTGGATCGTAATTCTGGCCTGGAGAACCAGACAGAAGGGCTACGTAACTATCGCGATCATCGCCTCGCTTTATTTTGTGGAATTGACGCTGTTGGAGGGTTTGAAGAGAGATTTTTACCTTGCACATGCCGTTCCAGTGCTGGCTATGGCGCTCGCGGTCGGGCTGTGTTCGGTAAAGCTACCAGGGAGAGTTAGGGTTGCGGCGGTGAGCGTCTTCGTGGCGGGACTGGTGATCGTCCAGTGCGTGACAGAGAAGCGCTACGGTCGGGTCACGGACGCTCCACGAGACTACTTTGCGGTAGAAAAATTTCTTGAGGCGAACTATGCTCCAGGCCAGAGTTTGATTGCGCCGCCCGAGTTCGCCTATCGATTCGGGTTCTATAGTGGACTGGTCGATGATTGGCGGATTGGATATGGGAGCGGAAAGAACCCGGAGTTCC
>CAWCPB010000013.1:0-83246 GCA_963797415.1 uncultured Acidobacteriaceae bacterium | reverse complement strand
CGACGACCCGACGGAAGATTCAGATCAATACGCCGATCAGATTGAGGCAGCGCTCCTCGATGCGGGGCTTATTAATTCCAGCGATCGGAACATAACCTCGAATGGAATATCCAATCCGGCAGGAGTTTCACTGATCGTAGGTAGCAAAGAGTCAGATGCAGCCGGCAGTCTGTCCTCCGCAATGCGGAAAGCGGGTCTCATCCGCTTCTCACTCCCAATATCGCAAACCTCCTCACCCGAAGCTTTTCAAATTATCATCGCGCCCAACCACTAGACCCAAAGTCAAGCGGCAGGTGGCCGCGGAAGGAGACGCGCCATGTCGGACAAAATTCATGAATTGCTAAACCGCAACCTCCAGGAGGTTTTCGGTGAAGGCGACACCGCCCGCCGTCGTGCGGCAATCGAGGAGCTCTACACCGATAACTGCGTCCTCTATGTGCCTCCCGGCGTTTTTGTCGGGCACGACGCATTGGACAAGTTCGCAGGAGACCTGCGTGCCACTCACCCTCACTTCGTGTATACGCCTCACGGCGAGCCGCAGGCGCTCCACAACGCCGGCCGTCTGGCGTGGGGGTCCGGTCCGCGTGGGGAGAAGCCCGATTACACCGGCCTGGACGTGATTATCGTGCACGACGACAAGATCGCCGCGCTCTATGTGTTCCTCCATTCAATGCCCTCATGACACAACGGAGTGCTCTCGCTGGGCTCGATAAGGTCGGACAGCTAGAGCATTCCTCAATTTCAAACAAGAAGCAGAAAATGTCTACGATATCAAACAAAGTAGGATGCTTTGCCTGCACAGCGTCGAAGTGACTAGAGCGAACCGCCGAAACGACTTATCTATCGCGATTGCCCCAGGCAAATCATGTCGAGCCCCAAACCAGCTCATCTCACACAAAACAAGCCCAATAGACCTGGCGCAGTAGTTCCATCCCATCCGCTAAAAAGAACCAGCAGACAAAAAAGAGATAGGCCCGACGCCGGTCGGGCCTATCTCTTTTGTTTGCACAAATTTAGCTATAACCCCTTTGTTTGGACAAATCTAGCGCCGCGACCCACCGCTAAACCATTAAAACAAAATGACTTACGCCCAAGATATGGGGGGGGATCCCCGGAAAGGAAGCTAAAACTAAAGACTCTTACCCTCAGCCGAAGCAATCTTCTCCTCAGCCTGCCGCGTCAGCGCGTTGGCCTCGTCGTACTTCTTGCCGTCGTCGCCCGCCTCCTGCCACATCTTCTCGCCCTCTTCGAGCTCCTTCTGCGCCTCGGCAACGTCGATCTCGTCCGGATGCAGCGCCGTCTCCGCCAGAATCGTCACCCGCTCCGGCAGCACTTCGACGAAGCCCCACGCGACGAAGAACCTCTGGTCGCCCGAGTTGCCGCCATGCAGCCGCACCTCGCCCGCGCCCAGCTCCGCCAGCAGCGGAGCGGCGCCGTACAGCGCCTCCAGATACCCCGACATCGACGGCAACTCCACCGCCTCCGCCGTCGCATCCAGCAGCACCCGGTCCGGCGTAACCAGCCGCACCGTCAACAACCCCGAATTATCTCGTCTCAGCCATATCAATCTAACCAGCGCAATGCAGCTCTTAGCTCTAGCCTAGCTCAGCCTAGCCTACTCTATGCGTTCTGCTTCATCTTCTCTGCCGCCGCCAGCACGTCCTCGATGCCGCCCTTCAGATAGAAGGCCTGCTCCGGAATATCGTCATGCTTGCCTTCGATGATCTCCTTGAAGCTGCGCACCGTGTCCTCGACCTTCACGTAAGCGCCGGGGATGCCGGTAAAGATCTCGGCCACATGGAACGGCTGCGAAAGGAACCGCTGCACCTTGCGCGCACGCGCCACGGTAATCTTGTCCTCTTCCGAGAGCTCGTCGATACCGAGAATCGCGATGATGTCCTGCAGGTCCTTGTAGCGCTGCAGAATCTTCTTCACGCCCTGCGCCACATCGTAGTGCTCCTGCCCGACGACGCGCGGCGAAAGAATGCGCGAAGTCGAAGCCAGCGGATCGACAGCCGGATAGATACCAAGCTCCGACAGCGGACGCGAAAGCACCGTCGTCGCATCAAGGTGAGCAAACGTCGTCGCCGGAGCCGGATCGGTCAAATCGTCAGCCGGCACGTACACCGCCTGCACCGACGTAATCGAGCCCTTCTTGGTCGACGTGATGCGCTCCTGCAACTCGCCCATCTCGGTCGCGAGGTTCGGCTGGTATCCCACGGCCGAAGGCATACGGCCCAGCAGCGTCGAAACCTCGGAACCCGCCTGCGTAAACCGGAAGATGTTGTCGATGAACAGCAGCGTATCCGCGCCCTCTTCGTCGCGGAAGTGCTCCGCAACCGTCAGCCCGGTCAGCGCCACGCGCAGACGCGCCCCTGGCGGCTCGGTCATCTGGCCATAGATCAGCGTAGCTTTGCTCTTCGGAAGGTCCTTCAGGTCGATAACGCCCGACTCCTGGAACTCCATCCAAAGGTCGTTGCCCTCACGCGTACGCTCGCCGACGCCGGCGAACACCGAGAAGCCGCCGTGCTGGCTGCGCAACGTTGTTGATCAGCTCCTGAATGATGACGGTCTTGCCGACACCCGCGCCGCCGAACAGGCCGATCTTGCCGCCCTTCAAGAACGGCTGAATCAGGTCGATGACCTTGATGCCCGTCTCGAACATCTCTTCCGAGGTCGACTGCTCGTCGAACGCCGGAGCCTGACGATGGATCGGCATATGCACCTTGGCGTTCACCGGACCAAGCTCGTCCACAGGCTCACCAAGCACGTTCAGCACGCGCCCCAGCGTCTCGCGGCCCACCGGAACCGTAATGCCCGCGCCGGTATCGATCGCCTTCATCCCGCGCACCATGCCCTCGGTCGCGACCATCGCGATGCAGCGCACGCGGCCCTCGCCCAGATGCTGCTGCACCTCGACGATCGACATCCAGCGGCTCAGGAACGTTGAAGCCTTCGCTAACGATCCGCAGCGCCTGGAAGATCGGCGGCATCTTCGCCTCTTCGAACTGAACGTCAACGGCCGGGCCGCTGATCGAAATTACTTTTCCAATATTCTCTGCCATAGTTTCTCTTCCTTCTCTTACAGCGCAGCCGCGCCGCTCACAATCTCAATAATTTCCTTCGTAATCGCCGCCTGACGCACCCGGTTCATCGTCAGGCACAGCGAGTCGATCAACTCGCCTGCATTCTTCGTCGCCGCATCCGTCGCCGTCATACGCGCCGCATGTTCCGCCGCAACCGACTCCAGCAGCGCATGGAAGATCTGCGTCGTCACATACCGCGGCATCAGGTGCCGGAACAACCGCTCCGGCGCCTGGTCGAAGATGTAGTCCACCTCCGCCGTGCCAAACTTCTTGGCCTCCCGCTCGGCAACCGACTCCTCCGGCTCCATCGATCAGAAACACCCGCGCTACTGCGCCGCGCGGGCCGCCGCTTCCTTCTGCTCCTCGGTCATCTCTTCGGACACCGTAATCTCATGCGAGCCAAGCTTGCGGATCGGCAGCAGCTTCTCCACCACCACGCGCTGCGAGATCACCGACTTGAACTCGTTGAACACGATGTAAACCGAATCGATCTCCGCCCGCTCATAGCGCTCGATAATCGAGTGCGCCATCTCCGCCACTTCATCGAACTCAATCTTCAGCAGCATCGTCGGATGCTCGCCCGTCACCTCGATCGGTTCCGCGCGATGCCGTATCGTCTCGAAGTGCGTCGAGAGATCGTTGTCGTAATGCTCTTCCTTCTTCTCGTAGTCCGCCGCCGCGAAACGCTTCTTGTAGAACCCAATCGCCTTCTTGCCGATCGGTTCGAGATCGACGTTCTGCCCCAGCGCACGGCGCTCATCGATAAACTTCTGCGCCGCCTTGCCGATGTTCGAATTGAAGCCGCCCGCAAAACCCTTGTCGCCCGCGACCACGATCACCAGCACGTTCTTCTCTTCGCGCTCCACCAGCAGCGGATGCACGATGTCGCCGGTCTGAGCGTCATACAGGTCCGTCCGGCGCACCAGCGACTCCAGCACATTCGTCAGCATCTGCGCATACGGACGCGCCTGCATCGCCCGCTCCTGCGCACGCCGCAGCTTCGCCGCCGAGACCATCTTCATGGCCTTCGTGATCTGCCGCGTGTTCTTCACACTGCGGATGCGGCGCCGTAAATCGAGTACGTTTGCCATGGTTTACTTAGCCGCAGCCGTCTCTTTCTTGTTCCTTGCGATCCGCGAGGAAGTTCGCCTTGTAATCGTTGATCGCGTCCGTCAGCCGCTTCTTGATGTCGTCGTCCAGCGCCTTCTTCGTCGCGATGTCCGTCAGCACCGCGGGCTGCGACGCCTCGAGATACGGATAGAAGCCATCCTCAAACGCGCGCAGATCCTCACCTCAACATCATCCAGCAATCCATTGCGTACCGGCGAAGAGAATCGCAACCTGCTTCTCCGCCGAAAGCGGCTGAAACTGCGGCTGCTTCAGCAACTCCGTCAGACGCGGACCGCGATTCAACTGCTGCTGCGTCACCTTGTCGAGATCGGAGCCGAACTGCGAGAACGCCGCCAGTTCGCGATACTGCGCCAGATCCAGCTTCAGCGTCGCACCAACCTGCTTGGTCGCCTTGATCGCCGCCGAGAATCCAACGCGCGACACCGACAGACCTACGTTCACCGCCGGACGCACGCCCGAGTTGAAGAGGTCCGTCTCGAGGAAGATCTGTCCGTCAGTAATCGAAATCACGTTCGTCGGAATGTAAGCCGAAACGTCGCCCGCCTGCGTCTCGATGATCGGCAGAGCAGTCAGCGAACCGCCGCCCAGCTTGTCCGACACCTTCGAAGCTGCGCTCCAGCAGACGCGAGTGCAGATAGAACACGTCGCCGGGATACGCCTCACGCCCAGGCGGACGGCGCAGCAGCAGCGAGATCTCGCGATAGCAGCCGCGTGCTTCGAAAGATCGTCATAGATCATCAGCGCATGCTTGCCGCTATCGCGGAAGTACTCGCCCATCGCGGTCGCCGCAAACGGAGCAAGATACTGCATCGGAGCCGGCTCAGACGCAGTCGCCGCCACAACGATCGTGTAAGCCATCGCGCCATGCTCTTCCAGCGTCTGCACAACCTGCGCAACCGACGAACGCTTCTGTCCAACCGCGCAGTAGATGCAGATCAGGTTGTTCTTCGCCGAGTTGATGATCGTATCCAGCGCAATCGCCGTCTTACCCGTCTGGCGGTCGCCGATCAGCAACTCACGCTGGCCGCGGCCGATCGGAATCATCGTGTCGATGGCCTTGATACCCGTCGCCATCGGCTCACGCACCGACTGCCGGTCGATAACGCCCGGAGCCAGCCGCTCCACCGGCAGAAACTTATCGGTGTGGATCGGTCCCTTGTCGTCGATCGGCTGACCCAGCGCATTCACCACGCGGCCAATCATCGCCTCGCCAACCGGCACCGACATGATCTTGCCGGTCCGCTTGACCTCGTCGCCCTCTTTGATCTCCGTGTAGTCGCCCAGCAGCACCGCGCCCACCTGGTCTTCGTCCAGGTTCATCGCCAGTCCGGCAACACCATGCGGAAACTCGATCAGCTCGCCGGCCATGACCTTGTCCAGGCCATGCACGCGCGCAATACCGTCGCCCAGCGATATGACCGTACCGACCTCATCCACCTGGATGCGCTGCTCGTAATTCTCAATCTGCTGGCGAAGCAGTTCGGTTATCTCGTTCGCCTTGATCTGTGCCATGTATTCCTCTACCTGATTCCTGCAAACTTTGTGAAAATCTCTTGTATCCCGTTACTAGTCAAAATCCATGCTGCAACTCAGAACACTCATGCGTTCACCAGTCTCTGCTTCAACTGCGCCAACTGCGCCCGAATCGATCCGTCATACACCGTCGATCCGATCCGAACCACGGCCCCACCCAGCAACGAAGGGTCCTCGTGATACGTCGCGCGAACCCGCCCGCCGGCCAGCTTGGAACCTGCGCCTCCAACTCCGCGCGGTCCGCGTCGTTCAAAGCGTGAGCACTCGTAATATCAGCCTCCGCCAGCCCAGCGTCTGCATCCGCAACCAGCGCATACTCCGCCAGAATCTCGTCCAGTTCCGCCAGGCGATGATGGTCCATAATGACCGCAATAAAGTTCCTCACCTGCGGAAACATCCCGATCCGTCCTGCAATCGCGTCCAGCACCTTCAGCTTCTGCTCATTCGCGATCGAAGGATTCATCAGCACCTCGCGCAGCTCACGGCTGCCCGCCAGGGTTCCCGCGAAGTCCTTCATCTGCTGCTGCGCCGCGCCGGTATCCAGATGGCTGGACTCGGCGACCGAAGCAAAAGCATGCGCGTAACGAAGCGAGATCACTGACATTAGTTCTGCCCTTCCTTGGAATCGTCGCCCGCAAGCCGCCGCGCAAATCCCTGCACCAGCAGCCGGTCCGTCTCCGCCGATACCACCAGCTTCTTCGCCGCCTGCTCGATCGCCAGCTCCGCCGCATACTGCTGAATCTGCCGCTGCGCCTGCACCGTCGCCGAGGATATCTCCTGCTCCGCCGCCGCCAGAATCTTCTTCTTCTCGTCTTCCACTGAGCCTTGATGCGCTGCTCGTCCGCGGCCGAGTCCAGCTCCGCCTGCGCCCGCATCGCCGCAATCTGGCCGTCCAGCTTGCTCAATCGCTCTTCCACGCTGCTCAACCGGGCAGTCGCCTCTTCGGTCGCCGTGCGCGCATCCACCAGGTGCTTTTGAATAGCCGAATTGCGGTCGCGGAAGGTCTTCGGCAGCATTCTGATCAGAGCCCAGCCCACGCCCAGCGCCAGCAACACGAAGTTGAAAACCTCAAACGCCGTCGCAGCCTGCTCCGCGTTCAATCCCAGCTTCGCGCCGATCGCCTTCACCGCGGCCGAGTGGCGATACGCATCGTTCTCGTCGTGCTCTTCCTTATTCGCCTCCGGAGACGCAGCCTCTGGCGTGCTCGCCTGTCCGCTCGCCGCATCGCTCCGCGAAGGCTCCTGCGCCCTCAGACCCGCACTCATCGCCAACAGCATCACACCCAGCATCAGCCCGGACAACACTCTCTTCATGCCAGAAATCTTCACTGCGTCACCTCCGGACTCACACCCGCCGGCAGTATCGCCTTCAGTATCCGCGCGCTCAACTCCGCGCTCACCGATTCAATCTGCTGCCGAGCCGTACCCGCGCTCTGCTCAATCTCCACCCGCGCCGCCAGTATCCGCTCCTGCGTCGCCTGCCTCACCTCTCCAACGCCTGCTCGCGCTCCGCATTCCACTGCTTCAGCTTCTGCTCGCGCGCATGAAAAATCTCTGCCTTCGCACGCCGCAGCTTGTCTTCATACGCAGTCGTCTCAGCCTCTGCCGCCGCCATCGCACCTCGTGCCTGCTCCACCGCGCCTGTCGTGCGAAGTCGCCGCTCTGCCAGCACCTCGTCCAGCGGCCGACGCACCAGAAATCCATACGCCGCTACCAGCAGGATAAAAAGAATCATCGTCGGCACAGAGCCGAGCACAAGTTGACCGAGAGTGTGGAGTATCTGATCCATGAATTGGGGAAGGCTTACAAGCCGGATTGAGTCCTATGGTCTCCCACCGATACACTCCAAGCCTGTTCTAATTCTCAACTGTGCCTGATGATGGTTCGGGGGATCGTTCTTGCGGTACATCTAGTTCTAACAAAGGGCTTTCAAGCATGTCAAACAAAACCGTGCTGATAACCGCGCTATGTGGCCGATAAACGAACCAACCGGCGCTAGCCTCCATTTCTTGACTTTTCCACCAAAAGGACTAGCATTTAATCACCACCCGGACCCACTCCTGGGTCATATAGGCCGCGTGATATGGGACTTACCTCCGCTCCCCGTCAGGCGGCCTATCTAGTTAAATTCCCGCTAATCTCCATTCAATGTCGCACGCAACACATTGGCACGCGCCTCAACCACGCGCCCGAAACCTCCGATACCGACCCAGCAACGACGCCGGCCCCTTCGCCGTCACATACGCCAGATTCCCTTCAAACCGTTTCTCCCCCACCACTGCTCCAGCCTCAAGCGCGGCAAGCACCGCGCCCTCCGACTGCGGAATCCTGAACTCCATCTCAATCACCGGATCCACCACCAGCGCTGCATCGATCGCCGCCAGCAGATGGTCCAGCCCCAGCCGCTTCAGCCCCGACACCGCCACGCTCCCCGGAGCCCCCATCGGCACCGGTTTAGCTCCACCCACCAAATCGATCTTGTTCAACACCTCGATCACCGGCTTCTTCGACACGTCCAGCTCGGCCAGCACCTTCTCCACCTGCGCCTTCTGCTCCTCCGCCAGCGGACTCGATGCGTCCCGCACATGCAGCAGCAGCTCCGCCCGCTCCACCTCCTCCAGCGTCGCGCGAAAGCTCGTCACCAGCGTATGCGGCAGATTGCGAATAAATCCCACCGTATCCGACAGCAGAATCTTCCGGCGCGAAGGCAGCTGCAACTGCTTCAGCTTCGGATCCAGCGTCGCAAACATCCGCGACGACTCCAGCACCCCCGCCTCCGTCAGGGCGTTGAACAGTGTGCTCTTCCCCGCGTTCGTATACCCCACCAGCGCCACCACCGGAACCGGCACAGCCTCCCGCCGCTGCCGCTGCTGCCGCCGAATCCGGCGCACCGTCTCCAACTGCTCCTTCACATGGTCGATGCGCAGATTGATCTTGCGCCGGTCCGTCTCCAGTTGCGTCTCACCCGGCCCGCGTGTGCCAATGCCGCCGCCCAACTGGCGTCATCGCCTTGCCTCGTCCCGCCAGCCGCGGAAGCTGATACTCCAACTGCGCCAGTTCCACCTGCAACTGCCCCTCTCGCGTCCGCGCATGCCGCGCAAAAATATCCAGAATCAGCTGCGTCCTGTCGATCACCCGGCACGGCAGCTTCGCCTCCAGATTCCTCAACTGCGAAGGCGACAGATCGTGGTCAAACAGCACCAGGTCCGCGCCCGTCGATGCCACCACCCCTTCAATCTCTTCCAGCTTGCCCTGTCCCACCAGCGTCGCCGGATCAGGCTTCGGCCGCCGCTGAATCAGCGTGGCCGCAACCTCTGCGCCCGCGCTGCGCACCAGCTCTTCAAACTCCTCCAGCGAAGCCTCAAAGTCCAGATCCCGCGCATCGGCCGCACTCACAGCCGCAGCAGCCGCAACCTGCTCACCCTCACCCAGATAAAAATCGCCCACCGGAACCGCAGCCGCCTTACGCGCCATCTGGGCAGCGGAACTCAGCCGACGCCGCTCCCCGGTGAACTCCACCACCACCAGCACAGCGCGTTCCGCACCCGTGCGCCGACCAGCCTCGATGGCGGCTGCCTCAGCTGCCGCCATCAGGCTTCGTCGCACTGTCTTCTTCCCTGCACCCGGCGCTTCGCCGTTGGTCGTTGCTGCAGTCAACGCTTAGTGTCCATGCGTACCCGTAGCATCCTGCGTTCCCGTCGCCAGCAGGGCTCACAGGTTGCACTCCAGGACGGCCTTCGACAGGCTTGCTCTCCAGACGCGGCTCGGTGTGCGCGCCTGCCCGGCCGCTCACCACCGTCGATATCGCATGTTTAAATATCAACTGCTCCTGGCTATTGTTCTCAAGCAACACGGAGTACTTATCGAAGGACCGTATCTTCCCTGTCAGCTTCACCCCGCTCACCAGGTAGATCGTAATAGGGCTCTTATCCTTCCGAACCGTGTTAAGAAAAGTGTCTTGGATATTCTGTGCCGGCTTTGATTCCATGGGGCCGATCTCCTTATCTTGGTTTCTATTCCCGTCAAAAAGTTGAAGAATTAAAAGTTGAAAAACAGTCCCGCCCTGCATCATCTGCTTCAGCGTCCGACATCTCAACGCGATCCTCTTTCATGAGATGCAAACTCGTAAACGATACGAGTATCTACGCCATTTTTCAACCACGGTTCCATAAATACATCGTGAAGCATAAGCCTTTATCGAGCAACATCACACCGGCACATACCTCTCCGCGCCGGCGATATAACATGTCAGACGTGCCAGAAAGTATTTCGCAACCCGTCCCCATGCTCGATTTCTCCCGTCAGTTCAATCTCATCCGGGAACCCGTCCTCGCCGCCATCGAAGAAGTCTGCTCCTCCCAGCGCTTTATCCTCGGCCCCCAGGTCACCAGCTTCGAAGCCGCAGCCGCCACCGCCTGCGATGTCCCCCACGCCATAGGCTGCGCCAGCGGCACCGACGCCCTCTGGCTAGCCATGGCAGCCGCCGGCATCGGCCCCGGCGACTCCGTCATCACCACGCCCTTTCAGCTTCTTCGCCTCCGTCAGCGCCATCCTCCGCTGCGGAGCCCACCCGATCCTCGCCGACATCGACCCCGCCACCTTCAACCTCTCCGCCTCCGCCGTCGAGACCGTCCTCCGCACTCACATCGGCCCACCCATCAAAGCCATCCTGCCCGTCCACCTCTACGGCCAGTGCGCCGACTGGGACGCCTTCGCCGCCCTTCAGCAGCAGCCACCAACTCCTCCTCATCGAAGACGCAGCCCAGGCCTTCGGAGCCACCTGGAACGAAATCCCCGCCGGAGCCCTCGGCGACGCCGCGGCCTTCAGCTTCTACCCCACAAAAAATCTCAGCGCCTTCGGAGACGCCGGCCTCGTCACCACCCGCTCCGCCGCCATCGACGACCACGCCCGCTCCCTCCGAGCCCACGGCATGAAGCGCCGCTACTTCCACGACGAAGTCGGCTGGAACTCCCGCCTCGACTCCATCCAGGCCGCCGTCCTCCAAGTCAAACTCGCCTACCTTCCCCAATGGAACCAGCAGCGCCGCAACCTCGCCGCCCGCTACGATCAACTCCTCACGCGCCGCCAGGCTCACCGCCTCATCCACCAAAGAAGGCATCGTCCTCCCCATCACCGACCAGCGCGCCGGCCACGTCTTCCACCAGTACGTCATCCGCGCCCCCCGCCGCGATGCCCTCCGCCAGTACCTCGCCGACCGCCAGATCGGCAGCGAGATCTACTACCCTCTGCCCCTCCACCTGCAAACCAGCCTCGCCCATCTCGGCTACAAAAAAGGAGACTTCCCCCACAGTGAACAAGCCGCCGAAGAGGTCCTCGCCCTCCCCATCTACCCTGAGCTACGCGAAGACGAGCAGCAAACCGTAGCCGCCGCCATAGCAGCCTTTTACGCCTGATCCATCTGAGGCCGCGCCCGCTCTTGTCCTGAAAAACTAGCATTTCTGTTAATTTTCTGCCCCATATCAAAGGAGTACCCTCGCCGTAGCGCCCTAGATGCAGCATCCAATGGATGTTCAACGAACTATTTGAAAAGGAGCACTATGCAACTTGGAATGATAGGACTGGGAAGGATGGGAGCCAACATGGTTCGGCGGCTGGCAAAAAACGGCCACGAATGCGTCGTCTTCGATCATTCTCCTCAGGCAGTCGTCGACCTGGCCAAGGAGGACAAAGTAACCGGCTCCTCTTCCCTGCAGGATTTCGTCAGTAAATTATCCAAGCCGCGCGCGATCTGGTTAATGATTCCAGCCGGAGTCGTCGAACAAACCATCGCGCAGATCGCTCCCCTTCTCGAATCAGGCGACATCCTCATCGACGGCGGCAACTCCTACTACATCGACGACATCCGCCGCGCCAAAGAGCTAGCCCCCAAAGGAATCAACTACGTCGATGTAGGAACCAGCGGCGGCGTCTGGGGCCTCGAACGCGGCTACTGCATGATGATCGGCGGCCCCGAAGCCGCAGTGCAGCATCTCGATCCCATCTTCAAGACTATCGCCCCCGGCATCGGAGACATTCCCCGCACTCCCGGCCGCGAGAACGCTGCAGGTACCGCCGAACAGGGCTATCTGCACTGCGGAGACAGTGGCGGCGGCCACTTCGTCAAGATGGTCCACAACGGAATCGAGTACGGCATCATGGCGGCCTACGCCGAAGGTCTCGCCGTCCTCAAAGCCGCCAATATCGGCAAACAGACCGGCGAAATCGACGCCGAGACAACCCCCCTGCGCGATCCGGAGAACTACCGGTACGACTTCAACCTGCCTGACGTAGCCGAGGTCTGGCGCCGCGGTAGCGTCATCGCCTCCTGGTTGCTCGACCTCACCGCATCTGCGCTCGCACAGGATCCCGCCCTGACCAAATTTGGCGGCAGAGTCTCAGACTCAGGCGAAGGTCGCTGGACGGTAAAAGCCTCCATCGACGAGGGTGTGCCAACCCCCGTCCTCACCACCGCGCTCTACGAGAGATTCAGTTCGCGAGGGCAGGCAGACTTCTCCGATCAGCTCCTCTCGGCCATGCGCTACGAGTTCGGTGGCCATCTTGAAAAACCCGCCAAAAAGTAGTTTTGTAACGTAAAAAAGGGAGAACTGGATAATGGATCAGCAGCATTCAGACGCGCTCGTCTTCTTCGGCGCCACTGGTGACCTCGCCTACAAGAAAATCTTTCCAGCGCTGCAGTCGATGATCAAGCGCGGAACCCTCAACGTTCCAGTCATCGGCGTAGCCAAGGCCGGCTGGAACCTCGATCAGCTCAAAGCCCGCGCAAAAGACAGCCTCGAACAGCACGGCGGCCTCGATCCAGCCGCGTGGGAGAAGCTCAGTTCCCTGCTCCGTTACGTCGATGGCGACTACGCCGACCCCGCAACCTTTACCGCGCTACGCACTAGCCTCGGCAAAGCGCAGAGACCGGCGCACTACCTGGCCATTCCCCCCTCACTCTTCGAAAAAGTAGTCGAGCAATTGGTCGCCTCAAGCTGCGCCAACAACGCCCGCATGATCGTCGAAAAACCCTTCGGTCACGATCTCGCCTCCGCGCAGGAACTCAATCGAATACTCCACTCCGCGTTCCCCGAGTCATCCATCTTCCGCATCGATCACTATCTCGCCAAGAGCCCTGTTCACAACATGGTCTCCTTCCGCTTCTCCAACTCCTTCCTCGAGCCCCTCTGGAACCGCGACCACATCGAGAGCGTCCAGATCACCATGGCGGAGGACTTCGGCATCCAGGGTCGCGGCGCCTTCTACGACCAGACAGGCGCCATTCGCGACGTCATCCAGAACCACATCTTCCAGGTGATGACGCAATCTCGTCATGGAGTGCCCCGCACGAAGAGACAGCGAGTCCATGCGCGATGAAAAGGTAAAAGTCCTCAAGGCAATCCCTCCCATCGATCCGAAGGACCTTGTCCGCGGACAGTTTCACGGCTATCTCGATGAAAAAGGCGTCGCGCCAAACTCGCAGGTCGAGACCTTCGCTGCCCTCCGGCTGGAGATCAAAAATTGGCGCTGGGATGGCGTGCCGTTCTACATCCGCGCAGGAAAGAACCTTCCCGTCACCTGCATGGAGGTAATCGGCTCGCCTTCGCAAACCTCCCAACACCAATATGACCGAGCCCAACACCCCGCAGAACTACATCCGCTTCCGCGTCAGCCCCGAGATTACAGTTGCCATGGCAGTCTCGGTCTCACCCGAAACCGGAATCGGACCTCGTCAGGCAGTAGAGCTCATAGCCAGCCGCCACCCGTGCCCAGAAGAGATGGAGGCCTACGAGCGCGTTCTGGGCGACGCGATGGCTGGTGACGCGACCCTTTTTGCTCGCCAGGACTACGTCGAAGAAGCCTGGCGAATCGTCGATCCAGTCCTCAAAGCAACCACCCCGGTCTACGTCTACGAGCCCCACACTTGGGGCCCGCAACAGGTGGTCGAACAAAATCTCGTTCCCCCCGGTGGATGGGATACGCCACAAGAGGAAGAACCGGAAGACTACCGGATAATCGGACAAGCAAACTAGCTTCCGACTATCGAACCAGATTGGAGAGTTCCCTGAGAAGCTATCCACATCGAAGCCGAACCGAACTCTGCCGACGCGCACTCCTCATCTTCCTCTTCTGTCAGGCTTGTGGGTGGAGCGCAGCAGCCGCACAGGGCATACTGCCGCCAGTAGTCGATAAGCAAGCCGGACAGACTCCCGCCGCTGCCACAGCCCAGCAGACCCCGCCGCCTCCCCCCGCCGACACGCTGGGGCGAACCTCTCCCTACGGCTGTGTCATCGGCTTTCTGCGGGCTGCTGAGACTAAGGACTACACAAAGGCAGCGCAATATCTGGAGGGAAAACGATCGCCGGAGAAGGCCGAAGAGCTCACAGTCCAATTGAAATATCTGTTAGACCAGGGCCTGTCGACCGGTATCGAAAAGCTTTCCCGTCTGCCCGAAGGCAATACCGACGACCAGTTGCGGCCAACGAAAGAACTCGTCGGAACCGTAAAGACCCCAGACGGCGACTTGGACATAATGCTCACCCTCGTCAAGCGTCCGGGACAACAACCCGCCATCTGGCTCTTCGCCCAGGAAACGCTCAATCGCGTCCCAGAGGCCGAGGCCAGCATGCACCATTCGGATCTTGAGAGTTATTTCCCGGCATGGGCATCGCGAATTCACTTCCTCTCGGTACCGCTGTGGCGGTGGGGGAGCATACTTCTCGCCTTGATCCTCATATTGATCGCAGCGAATCTCCTCACCAAAGCGGTGGTTTGGTCGCTGCAGGCCCTCTTCAAAAAGAGGATCTCGCTGGATACCAAAAATGCAATTCTCCGACTCAAGTCACCTATTTTTTCCCTGACCATGGCGTTCATGGTTCGATGGGCAGGTGGGTATGCCCTCACCGCCCTGGGCCGGCACTACTGGCAGGGGGTTGGTCTTATCCTGATCTGGATAAGCATCGCCTTTGTGGTCACTCGCTTCACAGACATGCTCGTCAGTTTTACGCGCCATCGATTCCTGACGCGAATGCAGGTGGAGCGCGCTACCTTCGTCACCCTGATCGGACGGGTCTTCAAAATTCTCGTCGTGCTCGTCCTGATCATCGCTCTGCTTACCCATGCCGGTGTAAATGTCTCCGCGTTAGTTGCCGGACTCGGCATCGGCGGTGTCGCCCTGGCTCTCGCAGCCCAGAAAACTCTCGCCGACTTGTTTGGCGGCATGTCGATCGTTATGCGCGGTGCCGTACGCGTTGGCGACTTCTGTCAGATCGACGGAAACATGGGAACCGTCGAAGATATCGGAGTCAGTGCCCTTAACCTGCGAACCTTGAGCCGCTCCGTCATTTCGATTCCCAATTCAAAAGTCGCCGAAGTCGGCCTCGAAAACTTCTCCCTCCGCGATCAATACTGGGTGCACCCCGTATTCTCGCTGCGATTCGATACCTCTTCTGAAGTCATGAAGGTGGTCCTGAGCCAGATCGACCAGATAATAAAGTCGCACCCGGAGATCAACCCCCACTCCGCAAGAACGAGACTCATCAACTTGACCGCCGCAGGACCGCAGATCGAAGTCTTCGCTTACTTCCGCAGGCCCGGCGCCGACATAACCGACTTTCTCGAGGTGCAGGAGGAACTCATCCTCAAAATGATGGCCGCGATTGAGGCAGCAGGAGCCAGCCTCTCCACTCCGGCCGATGCACTTCGCCCGCCGCCGAAGTAAAGGCCGAACTCCCCGCCCTGTAAACTCTTCATCTGACAGTGAAGACCCAATGGCAAAAAGATAATAAAGTCTTTCCGATGGAACGAATGAAGAAAAATAGAACGAGCTCCCTCACTGCTCGATGCCAGTCGCAACTTCAGCCACGCGCGCACGCCGCACTCGGTCTCCGCTCAATCTCCTATACCAGCCTTCTGATGGTCGCCCTCACAGGAATCACCGGTAATACCGCAAATGTACTGGCGCAAACGAGCAGCCAGACCGGCAAGCAGGAAGGAAAGCAGTCCTCCGCGTTAGGCAAGCGCGACCGCAGCCGCAGCCCAGAAGCAGGCCGAAGCCACCGACGTCGAGACGCCAGTCCGTCAGGTACTCGACCCCGGAGCCATCACGACAAACCAGGCCATCACTCCCGCGGGCGTACAAAGCGTCTTCGAGAGCCGCGTCTATGGCATCGCATTCGGCGCATCGTCGAGTGAAGTCTACGCCGCAACCAACTCCCAGCGAGGCGCACTCGTCTACCGGATGGACTGGCGATCGAACAAGGTCCTCGACAAGCTGATCAACGGCAGCAGCAACCCCGGCCTGCAGGGCCTCACCTACGACCCAGCCTACAAATCCGTCCTCATGACCGCGGTCGGCAAGTCCGGCGTAGAACTCGTCAGAACCTGGAATAACAGCAACCAGCCCGGTCCCAATATCCTCGGCAGAAGTGCAGTCGCAAATGTCGCCGTATCTCGCAACGGAGCACCCGGAACGCATTACGCCGTCGTCGCCCTCACCTTCAACGACCAGGCCGCCATCCTCGATCTCGCCACCGGCGCCGTCCTCTCGAAGGTAAGAACCGGCATCGCCCCATTTGGCGCAGTCATCGATGCGAAAAACACCACCGCCTACGTCAGCAACTGGGGAGGACGCTTCCCCCGCCCCGGCGACCAGACCGCCACCACCGGCTCCAATCCGCAAGCCGACCGAATCGTAGTCGACGCACGCGGAGTCGCCGCCTCCGGCACCATCTCGCGCATCGACCTCAAGACCGCAACCGTCACCGCAGAGATCGAAGTCGGCCTTCATCCCACCTCGCTCGCCATCGACGAAGCCCGCAACCGTCTCTACGTCACAAACAGCAACTCCGACACCGTCACCGTAGTCGACACCGAGCGCAACACCGTCGTCGACACCATCTCCATCGAGCCCTTCACAAAAAATGTCGCAGGAGTCGCCCCCGAAGCGCTCGTCCTCTCCACTGACGGAAAGCATCTCTACGTCGCCTGCGCCGGAATCAACTCAGTCGCAGTCCTCGGACTCGACGCCGGCCAGATGAAGTTCGAGGGCCTCATCCCAACCGGCTGGTACCCCGACGCCATCGCCCTCAGCCCCGACGGAAAATACCTCGGCGTCTCCACCCTCCTCGGAGTCGGATCGGGATGGAAAAATGCACCGCCCGATCCTGCGTTCAAGGGAGACCCCAGCCATCAGCACTCTCCCAGCCGCCGCTACGTGCACAGCTATCGCGGAACCATCCACGTCATCGCCATTCCCGACGTCGTCGCAGTTGCGGCGCTACTCGATCGCGGTAGCGGAGAACAATCATCTCCGCCTCAAGCGGCCCTCCTTCGTCGAGCAGGAAGCCGTAGCAACCAACGCCGAGATGCCCGTGCCTCTCCGCGCAGGCGATCCCTCGCCCATCAAACACATCCTCTACATCATCAAAGAAAACCGTTCCTACGATCAGTTCTTTGGCGGCTTGGGCAAAGGCAACGGCGATCCGTCCCTCCAAAATTACTCCGACGACGTCATCCCGAATCATCGCAAACTCGCAAAAGACTACGTGCTGCTCGATAACTTCTACGCCGACGGCGGCAACAGCGCAGACGGCCACCAGTGGGTGACCCAGGCCAGCGAGACCGACTACACCTACTGGCCCGGTGACAGCGGTCGCAGCTACCCCTACGGCGGCGACGACCCCATGGCAGACGCCAGCGGCGGATTCATCTGGAACGCTGCCGCGAATGCCAACAAAAGCTTCATGGACTTCGGAGAGTACGCAGGCTACGGCGAGGATGGCGGTCACCCCAATGCAAAACGCAAAGCAAACCGCCAACAACTCCTCGAAGACTTCAAAGCCGGACTGAGCTTTGACGGAAAATTTTCCGCGAAGGCGCCCATCGCATCCCTCAATCAATATCTCGCGAAGGACTTTCCAGCATGGACGCTCGATGTCCCCGACGTAGTACGCGCCAAAATCCTCATCAAATATCTGCACCAGTGGGAGGAGCACGACGACATGCCCAGCCTCGTGATGGCGCAGTTGCCCGCCGATCACACCGCCGGCACCTCTCCCGGATTCTCAACCCCCAAAGCCTGCATCGCCGATAACGACTACGCCGTAGGCCTCATCGTCGATGCAGTCTCACACTCGAAGTTCTGGAACTCCACCCTCATCCTCTTCGTCGAAGACGACGCCCAGGCAGGCCTCGACCACGTCGACGGCCACCGCACCGTCGCCCTCGCCATCAGTCCCTACATCAAGCGCGGCTCCGTCGACTCAACCTTCTACTCCCAGACCAGCATGATCAAAACCATCGAGCTGATCCTGGGACTAAAGAACATGTCTCTCTTCGACCTCATCGCGAACGACATGCGAAACAGCTTCCAGAGCACGCCCGACCTCACCCCCTACACCGCGGCAGTCCCCGACTACTCCATCTACACCGTCAATCCGCCGCTCAAAGCGCTGAATGGCCAGCCTCGAGCCGACGCAAAAGCCTCGAGTCGCATGAACTTCAAAATCCCAGACGCCGCCCCCACCGAACGCCTCAATCAAATCCTGTGGAGAGACGTCAGAGGCCCAGACGCAAAATATCCAAAAGTCACCCAATCCGTCTTCGCCCCCTACTCAAACGATCTCGACGACGAAGAGAAGGACGAAAGAAACGAACGCAACAAAAAATAGTACGCGCGGTCTCAGATAAGAACCGATTGGCCACACCAACAAATCCTCTCCATATCGAAGGCAGGCTTATACAATCTGCTGAACCCGGCTAAGCTTGCAGATAAGCTCGCACCGGCCGCACCTTCTTTTCGGAGACAGTCATGGGCTCTTTGCTTCAGGACCTGCACTTCGCACTTCGACAACTGCGCAATGCCCCCATTTTCGCCCTCACTGCGATCCTTACTCTGGCCGTCGGTATCGGCATCAACGCCGCCATGTTCTCCGTCGTAGACCAGGTCCTCCTGCGGCCCATGCCGTTTCCCCATCCCGACCAGATCGTGCAGATGGCCGTCCGCACCGAAAGCGGCGGCTTCTCCTCCACCTCGCTCCTCGACATTCAGGACTGGCGAACCCGCAGCCACTCCTTCCAGCAAATCGGCTACTACACCGAGCAGGTTCCCACCCTCGGCGGCACCTCCAACCCGAAGATCATCCCCCAGATCCTCTCCAGCTCCAACCTCTTCGATCTCCTCCAGTCCCGCCCGATGATGGGCCGCACCTTCCTCCCCGAAGACAGCAAATCCGGCCGCACCAACGTCGTCATCCTCAGCGCCTCCGCTCTGGCGAGAGATGTACCACGCCGATCCACAGATCATCGGCCGCTCCGTTCCCATCAACGGCATTCCCTTCACCGTCATCGGCGTCATGCCCGCTGGGTTCTCCTTCCCCGTCAACACCGGAGACGACTCTATCTGGACCCCACTCCCGGTCGAAGAGAAGGGCTTGCAGAATCGCTCCTCCTCGTCACTCAGCGTCATCGCCCGCCTTCGTCCCGGCGTCGATATCGCCACCGCCACGCACGAGATGAACTCAATCCACCAGCAACTCGTGCACGAATATCCCAAAGACGAAGACGCCAACCCCATCCACGTGGAGCTCTATTCAAGCGTCCTCACCGGCGCAGCCCGCCCCGCCATCATCGCGCTCGACGTCGCCGTCTTCGCCGTGTGGCTCATCGCCTGCGCCAACGTCGCCGGCCTTCTTCTCGCCCGCGGCAACGGGCGTCTCCGCGAGGTAGCTCTGCGCACCGCACTCGGCGCACAACGCAGCCGCCTCATACGCCAGTTCCTCACCGAAAGCCTTCTGTTAAGCCTCGCCGCAGGAACCCTCGGCCTCGGCCTCGCCTGGTTCGTTCTTCACCTGCTCAGGCGATATCTGGATAACGCCGTCATCTTCGGCGATCAAATCCACATCGATCTCAAAGTCTGCGCCTTCCTCTTCGTCGCGTCCTGCGTCTCGGCCATTCTCTTCGGCCTTCTTCCCGCACTCCACGCCTCCCACGTCTCCCCGCAGGATGGACTGCGCCAGGGAACCGCAGCATCCGGCACCAGCCGCCAACAAACCAAATGGCGCGACGCCCTCGTAGTCGGCGAGATCGCCCTCACCCTCACCCTTCTCATCGCCGCCGGCCTCATGGTGCGCACCCTCATCTCCCTTCGCCACACCCACACCGGCTTCGTCGCCGACCAGGTCGTCACTGGCGAAATCTATCTTCCCAACCATTCCTCTCTCATCATCAGCAACGCTCCCCAGCAGCCAACCGGCCCCACGCTCGTCCAGACCTTTTACACTCCACTGCTCGACCGCATGAACGCTCTACCCGGTACTCAGTCCACCGGTCTCACCACGGTCCGGCCGCTCGAAGGCAACTTTGACTTCAACATGGACGTCGAGCTCACCAATCATCCGAAGCCGCAGCGCTCCGCTCAGGCCCACGCGCAGGCACGCGCCACCAGCGCCGACTACTTCAAGACCATGGGCATCCGCCTTCTGCAGGGACGTCTCTTCACCACAGCCGACTCCGCGGAGGCCGCTCCCACCGCGATCGTCAATCACGCCTTCGTACAGCGCTTTCTTCCCAACGAAAACCCCATCGGCCAGCAGCTCCGTTACAACGATAAGGGTGACCGCCAGTGGTCCACCATCGTCGGCGTAGTCGACGACAGTCCGCAAAAAACACTCGGCCAGCCGCCCCTGCCCGAGATCCACTACAACCTCGCACAGCTCCTGCCCCAGGATGAACTCTACTTCCTGAACACCTTCTTCATGAACGTCGCCGTACGTTCCCCCCTCGATCCCGGCACGGTCACCGCCGAACTCCGTCGTGTCGTACACGATCTCGAACCCGACGCAGCAATCGACAACGTCCAGACCCTGCAACAGGTCGTAGACGGCTCCCTCGGCAACCAGAACTTCGCAGCCCGTCTCCTCGGTCTCTTCTCCCTCGCCGGACTCGTCATCGCCGTTGCCGGCATCTATGGCCTGCTCGCCTACTCGGTCAGCCAGCGCACCCGCGAGCTAGGTATCCGTCTCGCCCTGGGAGCCCCACGCGAAGACGTTCTCTGGTTTGTCCTCCGCCACGCCGTAATCCTTCTCGCAGTAGGAGTCGCACTCGGCGCCGTCGTCACCATAGCCTCCAGCAAACTCCTCGCCGCATTTCTCGTCTACAAACTCAGCAGCGTCGACGCCCTCATATCTCTCTCCGTAGCCGTCTTGCTTGCAATCTGCGGCCTCGCCGCAAGCTATGTTCCAGCACGCCGCGCCTCTCGCATCGATCCCGTCGTCGCGCTCCGCACAGAGTAAAGAAAGCTGCAGTTGCGAAGACGCCGAAGGGATTCAGAGGGTGATAGCGTCCGCCTCTCGTTCACGCAGGTTGATGAACGGCCTCGAGGCCCAGAGATACCACATCAGCCATGCCGGACTGGTCCACAAATAGAACGGCGAGTTGATTCGAACGCCGGCCAGTACCTCAATCAGTGCGATCCCCGCAATGATCACGTAAGGGACGAGCGACCGGCCCAGATCCGAAGCCAGGTAAAGACTGGCAAGTATCGCCGGAAGCAGCATGGCCTCATCTGTGAACCACGCGTAGGGAGCCACCATGACAGATAGGAGCAGGAGCGGCATCCCTTGGGCACTCCACTCCCATCGTCCCTTGTTCCGCAGGAAGAAAAGTGTTGCCCATATCGCGCCACAGATCGACGGTACGATTTGCAGCCATACCCAGTCACGATGGACAAGAAGCCGAAAATAGAGACTGAGCGTCGGAACAAACTGATCTTGGAGTCGGGATATCTCCACCATTGCTCATACTGCGACCAGCCTTGAGCGTCTACAACGTAACTCAGGAGAAGGCTCGATCCGATTGCGACAGAGGCTCCGATTAATATCCGGTAAGTCCTGCTTGCAACAGACCAGACCAACAGAACCATTCCGAAAGGAATCAGCAGATGAGGCTTCATCGCGCAAAGTAGAAGCGATGCTCCCGCAACGTAAGGATGCGTTGCGTGAAGGGCAAGGAACAGAACAACGCCCAGCAAAAGGAATATCCCGATCTGCCCGGCAAGCAGGCAAGCTAAGGCCGGAGGAAACAAATAACCGATAAGATGCAACGAATCTCTCGGCCTGCCGTGCATCTTCCACAGCATCCTCACCGAGATCATCAACGCCGCGATAATCGCCAGCGACCAAACAACAGCCCCCATCTTCACGCTCAACAGCGCCAGCGGCAACATAAGAAAAAAGCTATCGGCGGATTACGCATGAAGAACGGAGCAGCGTCCGAAAAACCAGCGTCTTTTTCAAGTTTGAGGATCGCTGGTCCATCGTAGGGATTGCCGTGGTGGATCAGTTGCTTTCCAACCGACCAATAGGAGATGAAGTCGCGGTTCGCGGCATTGCTACTGCTCATAGCGTAGGCGAGAATCAACGCCCCAACACCCAGGATCGAGGCAACGGCGAGAGTGTGAATCAGTTTGCCCAGGCGCTCGTTCGACGTCATCGCTCACCTTTCAAGCTCCGCAAAGTGGAAGTTTTGAGAAGTGTAGGGCCACGAAGGCGAACCCGCAAACAAATTCAATAGCTCGCGTGGATCGCCGCCCACATCTATCCCGTGGTGGCCCTCCGCGCAGAGTAACGAAACCCGCATCGGAAGCCATCCAAATCTCTAAACCCTCAGTGAGTACCCGGCAGCGAAAATGAGCAGACCACCGTGATTGTGAAGGAAGTTAGGCCGCTACGGGTATGCTTGCTGCTTTCCCAACCTAATCACTGGCCGCTCAAGGAAGTAGAAGTGTGAAGTTTGTAAATGGCCGCATCGGATGTAAAAGCCACGGCGTTTTCTCTCGATAGGTTTGCGGCAAGCTGCGGGGGTATCGCAAGATAAATCGGAGAATTTGGAAATTCGGTACTTAGCTCTTTCAGCTTGAGAGTGGCGGATTTCGCGTCGCCTACTCCTCGAACGATATGCCGGTCTGAGTAGAACAGCGGAACGGATGAGATCAGCGGAGCCATGATAATTGCATCTGGTTCCGTAGTCTCCTCAATTTCTTTCGCATACCGGATCAACGCCGAGGAGTCGTAAGCATCACCGATGACAGGCTTATGCAATAGCAAGATCTGGATTCCCGCAAGAGCCGCGAATACGCATGCCTTCAGCGTTGGCCTTTGTGTCTGAGTGGTTGCCATCCACGCAAGTGCAAGCGCGGCCAAGGGCGAGGCGAGAACGAACTCGAAGTGATGGCGAGCCATGTGATTCCGCATCACCATGCACCAGAACAGCCACGGCGCAGAGAGGGAAGCCAGCAGGAATAAGTGCCGACGCTCCATGAAAAGCACTAGGATTGCGCCGAGTGCGAGCGGTCCCAGCATCCATACATTGTTGAGCAGCATGCGAATGATCTGGTCATGAGCGCTGATCTGGATCTGGGGCGGGAGGAAGTGAGAGTATTCCGGCGAGAGTCCCATATAAAACTTAGCTGATCGCAGTGCGTCCACCGCGAGGGTGGGGCTTGCAATGAGATAGAGAGCGGCAACAAACGCAACACCTATCCCTGTTCCGGCGAAAACTGCTGCTGCCTTCCGGCGGAGTTCTGGATTCCAGTGAGAGGCCAGAAGAAGCCCAGGTGCCACCAGCACGATCTCCCATGAACTCAGAGTGCCGAAGAAGAACAAGACGGCAGCAAGCAGGTTGCGATCTTCCATGAGCTCAAGGATCCCAGCCACCATGAACATCATCATCAAGGCTTGTTGCGATACTAAATGCCCGAATTGTAGCGTCACTGGAAGTGTGAGCCAGAAGAATCCGGCCATCGCCCCACCGATCACTCCCAGCCAACGAAACCCCATACGCAAGATAAGAAGGGCCGTGATGACGAAGATGGCTAGCATGAGAAGGTGCGCGACCCTCTCTGAGACTCCGAATGCGCGAAAGCAGATACTCAGCAGGATCGGCAGCAGCGGGGGCCAGTGGGTATAGAAGTCCTGAGCGGCAATCGGCGGGTTGTTGTCTACCGGAACGCCGCGCAGGTGGAATAGCTCCAACCGTCGCAAAGGTACGAGCCGTCGTTGCACATCGGCGCTGACGAAGGCGTGGGGATAGTCGAACTGCCTCGCTGAAGTGCGTATGCATCGTGAAACACCGTGGCCGAAAGAGTCGACCACAAAAAGTAAACAACCACAGACTTGAAGTTTCACGATTCACCTTGAATTCTGCAATTTGAATTTGAGAAGTGTAGAAGCCTCGGAGGCAAGCCTGCAAGGAACTGCAATAACTCAGGCGAATCGTACTTTACGACCTATCTCAACCGAACGGCCTGTCTACCCCGGAAAACACTCAACTACGTGAAACAAAAGAGAATCAGAACCTGGCGTACCAGTTCCACTCCAAACGCTGGAGGTTTAATGACAATCGAAAAGCCCCGGCCACACAACCGAATCTACCGCTTCTTCTTCCCCGCAACCTTCGGCTTCTTCACCTCCGCCACCGGATGCGCCTCCATCGGCGCAGGCACCCCCGCCGGCAGCACCCGGCGCACCAGATTCCCCTCCAGCCGGTACGTCTTCAAGATCGTCTTCCCCGGCACCACCGCACCCGTCGCCGGATCAGGCACCACATCCGGAGACTCCGCCGCCAGCGCCCGATAGCTGAACGTCGGCACCGGCGTAGCCGCCAGCGCCGACCTCCCGTAAGGATCGGTCGCCGTCTTAATCATCCACCGGCAGATAGCCCTCGATATTGTGCTCCCGGAACGCCGTCTCGTACCGGTGCTTCTTCATGTTCCACGTAAACACCCGCACCTGGTCGAAGTCATACGGCAGCCCCGCCTTGTACGGACTCAGAACCGTCACATAAACAGGAATGTTCTTGTCCTCCTGCTCCGCCTCAGGATCGTTCACCGTCGTCAGCACATACGCCCCGACGATCCGCTGCCCCTCCGCATACCGCGTCAGCGCATCCGGAGCATCCACATCGAACATGCGGCTCAGTATCCATCCCGTATCCCCACGCGAATCCCGCACCAGCCACCAGTCCTCCATAACCGGAGGCGGCAGAGTCGGAGCAGCGCGCAGCCGGAGCAACCTTTCACCCGCCGCAGCCGAAGAGGAGCAGCCGGAGCAGCCTTCTCGCCCGCAGCAGCAGGAGCAACCGGAGCAGGCGGAGCAACCTTCAACGGCTTCACACCCCCCGGCGCCGGCCTGGGCAAAGTAGCCCGCCGCAACAACTTCAACTTCTCGCCCTCGCTCAGCAGAAAAAACCGGTCCGTATCCCGCCCCGGCTTGGAATGCAGATAAACCTCATCCCGCACCACCGCCGAAGCCACCGTCGGATCACCCTTATGCTCCTGCTTCAGCCCGTCGAAGCCGTCATAAACCTGCTGCGTCGCCACCGTATGCTCGTCGATCCACCCCTGTCTCCCCCTTCGTCCGTCTGCACCTTATAAAACCGTCGGCCATGGTCCAGAACCTGCAGCTTCTCCCCGTTCACCACCGTAGCGGTCCGGTTAGAGACCGCCGCCACCCGGTCCCGCAAAAATGTCTGCTTCGCCGTCACATACACATACGTAACCGGTGGCTTCGGCCGCAGCCGCGAGCATCCACCCAGTCCCACCAGCAGACAAACCGCAAGCGCACCAAGCCAGAATCGCCGCACCCCATCGGATTGTCGACCATTCCAAACGATAACCAGCCAGCTTCTCACCGCGTCACAGCACCCCTCTTCATACTACAGAGCGGAAATGCCACTACGGGTACCCAGTCAGGTACACCGCTAGTGCGTCAACGCAATCGCAATCGCATTCGCCGGATCCGTCCCCGTCGCCGCCGAGGTCACCCTGACCAGATTCCCAGGCGAGGAAAGGCTAAAGCCGTACATCGTCAGGTCAGGCGACCCTCCAAAGGCAGCCGCCAGTATGTACTTCCCGCTGTTATCCCGCCCCAGCGCCTCCACCTGCGCTCCGCTCGGGTAAGGAGACCCCGCCAGCGCCGTCAACCGCTGCCCGTCCCAATCAAGAAGCCCGAAATGTTCCCATCGTTGCCATTCGCCACATAGACATACTTGCCCGAGCTATCCAGCACCACCGAAAACGGCTGCGCCCCGGCCGCGAACGGCGATCCCGCCACCGCGTTCAACCCGCCATTCGTCCCAATGCTATACACCGCCAGGCCCCCATTCGTCCCGCTCCGCGCCACATAAAGATACGCAGTCGCACCATCGATCGCCAGCGCATTGTCACTCGTCTGGGTCGACCCCAAGCCAAGTTGCTGCGTCTGCAGCAGCGCCCCGGTCGTAGTGTTGAGCGTCATCACAACATCCCCACCGGTCCCCAAAGCCAGAAAGACAAACCCTCCATTTGGCGCCACGCGAATCGCCTTCGGAGACCACACCCCACTCGCAAGCGTATACGGGGTAGGTGTCAGCGTCGTCAGCGCTCCCGTCGACTGATTGATCTGGTACTCATCCACAATCTGCTGCGTCAGATCCAGTGCGAACAGCCAGTTTCCATCCGGCGATATATCGAGCGAATTCACAGTCGCGACCGCAACCCCCGCCCCCACGGCCGCAGCACTCAAAGACCCATTCCCTGCGATCGAATACATAAATATCGAACTGACCCCGGCCACGTACAGAAACTTATTCGACGGATGCATCACCATCGCCGCCGGCGAAAACCCCAGGTCGTACGGCATGTTCGGAACATTCGTCAGCACGCCCGCACCCACCTGGAATCCGCTCACGGTGTTCGTCTGGGCGTTCCCCACGTACACGAAGTCCCCCGTCCCCGCACCTGATCCACCCGATCCCGATCCATTCACCGGCACAAAAAACCCATCGCATCCAGTCAGCATTCCAGCCAACGCCACCACAATGACTCCACTTACACTGCGCCAGCTCCGCGACCGTTCCATCATCCGTACGTCCTCTCCTATATCTTCTCAGCCCAAACCATGGGTCTCGCAAAAAATTACCCCCTTTGAGCCTCATCTATAATTCCGCCATGCCATCGTCGAGCATTCGGCGGCGTCATGTCGCACTGCTGTCAGCGTTTCTTCTGATTGGTGGCGTTGCCTGTTCCTCTCAAGCTCCGCACTCCTTCGACGCTCGCGCAGTCCAAATGGCATCGCCATCAACTGAACTGCAACATGAAATTCATGCCGACATGGCCTTCCTCGCCGATGACGAACTCCACGGCCGCGGCTCCGGCACCCGCGACGAGCATCTCGCCGCACTCTACGCTGCCAGCCGCTTCGAGGCCCTGGGACTCGAACCCGGCGGCGACAACAGCACCTTCCTCCAGAAATCGCCTCTCCCCGCCCCGTCTCCCCAGCACGTCCAGCAACACCCCTCCCGCATCGGAGACCCTCCGCGCAAGGAGACCTGGAACGCCATCGCCATCCTCCGCGGTGCCACTGCACCCAACGAAGTCATCCTTCTCTCCGCTCATCTCGATCACCTCGGTATAGGCCCCCCCGTAAAAGGCGACACCATCTACAACGGAGCCGACGACGACGCCTCCGGCACCACTGCGGTTCTCGCCCTCGCGCAAGTCCTGGCCGCTGGCCCTCGACCTCGCCGCACCATCGTCTTCGCACTCTTCGGCTCGGAAGAGATCGGCGGCTACGGCAACCGCGCCTTCCTCCAGCATCCACCCGTGCCACTCACCAGCATCGTCGCCAACCTCGAGTTCGAAATGATTGGCCGTCCCGATCCCGCCATACCCGCAGGCGATCTCTGGCTCAGCGGCTACGATCGATCGAACCTTGGCCCCGAACTAGCCAAACACGGAGCCCCGCTCGTCAAAGATCCCCACACCCGCGAGAACTTCTTCGAGCGATCCGACAACATCGCCCTCGCACGCAAGGGCATCGTCGCCCACACCGTCTCCAGCTTCGGCCTGCATAAGGACTACCACCAGCCCTCCGACGAACTCCGCACCATCGACTTCCCCCGGCTCACCAACGCCATCAGCTCCATGATCGAACCCATCCGCTGGCTCAGCAACACCACCTGGCAGCCTCAGTGGAAGCCCGGCCGCAAACCCTAGCAATCGGCAGGCAACAATAAAACGGCTCCATCTCGCTTCAGAGATGGAGCCGTTTTCTTTATACGCAAACTGAGCCGAGCCTACGCGAGGTCGAAGCGATCGAGGTTCATCACCTTGCTCCAGGCCGCCACAAAGTCACGCACGAAGACCTGCTGCGAGTCGCCGCACGCATACACTTCGGCGAGGGCTCGCAGCTGAGAGTTTGAGCCGAAAACAAGATCGACGACGGTGCCTGTCCACTTCGGATCGCCGGTGGCCCGATCGAGTCCCTCCAACACGCCTTCTGAGGTAGCGGACTTCTGCCACTTCGTATTCATGTCGAGCAGGTTGACGAAGAAGTCATTGGTCAGCGTTCCGGGCTGCTTGGTGAAGACACCGTTTGAGGACTGTCCGAAGTTTGCATTCAGCGCGCGAAGGCCGCCGATCAAAACAGTCATCTCGGGAGCGGTCAGCGTCAGCAGGTTCGCCTTGTCCACCAGCAGCTCGGCCGCGAATGCCTCGTGTCCCGGGCGCAGGTAGTTGCGGAAGCCGTCTGCGATGGGCTCGAGTACGGTGAACGAGTGGACATCGGTCTGCTCCTGCGACGCATCCGTGCGCCCCGGCGAGAACGGAACCTTCACGTCGTGGCCAGCCTTCTTCGCAGCCTCCTCGACCGCAGCGCAGCCGCCCAGCACGATCAGGTCAGCCAGCGAAACCTTCTTCGCACCTGACCCTGCGTTGAACTCCTTCTGGATCGCCTCCAACTTATCGAGGACCTTCGCAAGCTCGGTCGGCTGGTTCACCTCCCAGAACTTCTGCGGTGCAAGCCGAATGCGCGCTCCGTTGGCTCCGCCGCGCTTGTCGCTGCCACGGAAGGTTGAAGCCGACGCCCAGGCGGTCGTGACAAGTTGCGAGATGGACAACCCCGGATGCCAGAATCTTCGCCTTCAGAGCAGCAATCTCCGCCTCGCCGATCAGCTCGTGATCCACCGCAGGGACAGGATCCTGCCAGATCAGCTGCTCCTTAGGAACCAGCGGGCCAAGATACCGCGCAATGGGCCCCATGTCGCGATGCGTCAGCTTGTACCAGGCCTTCGCGAACGCCTCCGCAAACTTCTCGCGGATTCGCCAGGTAGTCCCGCGAAATCTTCTCGTAGCTCGCGTCAAATCGCAGCGCGAGGTCCGACGTCAGCATCGATGGCGCGTGCTTCTTCGACGGGTCGTGAGCATCCGGCACGGTGCCGGCTCCGCCTCCATTCTTGGGCGTCCACTGCTGAGCGCCTGCCGGACTCTTCGTCAGCTCCCATTCGAACTTGAACAGATTCTCCAGGTACTCAACGTCCCATCTCGCCGGATTCGTCGTCCATGCGCCTTCCAGGCCGCTGGAGATCGTATTCACGCCAACGCCGTTGCCAAGGCTGTTCTTCCAGCCCAGACCCTGCTCCTCAATCGGCGCACCTTCGGGCTCGCGGCCGACATACTTGTCAGGATTGCCGGCGCCATGCGTCTTGCCGAAGGCGTGTCCGCCGGCGATCAGCGCAACCGTCTCCTCGTCGTTCATCGCCATCCGCGCAAACGTCTCGCGAATGTCCCGCGCCGAAGCGACGGGATCCGGATTGCCGTTCGGCCCCTCCGGATTGACGTAAATCAAACCCATCTGCACAGCACCAAGCGGACTTTCGAGTTGGCGATCGCCGCTGTAGCGCTTGTCACCCAGCCACGTCGTCTCAGGTCCCCAGTACGTCTCATCCGGCTCCCACACATCCGCGCGCCCACCCGCGAAGCCATAAGTCTTGAACCCCATCGACTCCAGCGCCACGTTGCCCGTCAGGATCATCAGGTCGGCCCACGAAATCTTCCGGCCATACTTCTGCTTGATCGGCCAGAGCAGCCGACGCGCCTTATCCAGGCTCACGTTGTCCGGCCAGCTATTCAGCGGAGCAAACCGCTGCATTCCGGCGCCCGCGCCACCGCGCCCATCGGCGATACGGTAGGTACCCGCGCTGTGCCACGCCATACGGATGAACAAAGGTCCATAGTGGCCGTAGTCCGCCGGCCACCAGTCCTGCGAGTTCGTCATCAAGGCATGCAGGTCCTTGATCACCGCATCCAGGTCCAGGCTCTTGAACTCCTCAGCGTAGTTGAACGCCTCCCCCATGGGATTATTCAGTGGGGAGTGCTGGTTCAAGGATCTTCAGATTCAGTTGATCGGGCCACCAATCGGGATTCCTTCGGGCTGCACCGTGTGAGGTCGTGACTGCGCCATGCGCTGTGCCATGCGCGACCGGGCATTTTGCTTCGTTTGACATCGTTCACCTCGAAAATTTTTGTTGCTGTTGATACCTGAGCCTTACTGACACTTCGCGCAAAGCCCAATCACATCCACCGCATACCGTTCCACCAGAAAACCCCCCGGCAGCCGGCTCCGCTTCGTACACAGTCCCAGCTCCTTCTCTCCGATGTCGGCGATCTCTTTGCACTTCGAGCACACCAGGTGATGATGCGGCTCATCATTCATCTCCACGCGCAACGAGCCATGGTGCAGGCTCATCTTGCGGAAGACGCCGCTCTCCACAAACAAATGAATATTTTTGTAAACGGTAGCCAGCGAAATCGACGGCACCTTCTTCTTCACCCGGGCATAAACCTCTTCCGGGCTCGGATGGCCTTCCATCCCCTGCATCACCTCGTACAGCACCTGCCGCTGGTGAGTCACCGCAATTCCATGCTCCGCGCAAATCTCACGAAACGTACTGGAAGAAGCCTGCCGCACCAGTCAAGTCTACTTCAAACTAGATAATAATTATTATCGTTCGATAAATTACAGTTATCCACGGGGAAGCGACGCGGAACGAACAGTCACTCAGTTCAGTACAGCGGTCTGGCTCCACCGGACACTTCCGCCCCGGACTTCATCCGCGGCGGCCCAACCCAACAATGGGACCAGCGGGGGGAGAACATGCACGGAAGCTCGACGTCAGCACATCGACATCGAAGAACTCAAACGTCCAGCCATGGTCGCGAAACAGGCGTCTCCATAATCGGAGCGTTTACTGGAAAGTGATGCAGCTCCCCTACAACGTAAACCGCTCTCTCGTTCTGCGGGAACATAGGCCGTCAAGGCCTCAATCTCCATACCTTCAATATCCAGTTTAATGAAGATCCTATTCGCAAGGGACGACCCGATTGCATCTTGCAACAGGATGACCGGAATCTCCATGATCTTTTCGTACGGCTCGGCGGCGTCGAAGCTACTCTCGATTCGCGCTCCTGCAATAAAAAGGAATGGTCCTTCGTGTACCACCAAGGCACTTCGGCATAACCTCTGCCTGGACACCATTCACATTTAGATGTTTCTGAATCTGTTCTATATTCCCCGGCAGAGGTTCGCAGATAGAGATCATTTGCTGAAGGATAGGCAGCCGCCGCACGTAGAGTGAACAGTCCAATATTCCCTCCGCCATCGATCACAAGATCAGGCTTGAAGTTGCGATCAAGTTGATAGATATCATTCACACACAGCTCACGCGTACTCAGGTAGTCCGCCTGTAAATCAGTCATTCGCAAAAATGTCCTGTAGAAACGCTTGTAACATCGGTAGCGAATCGAGACGATTCCGTTTCTAATAAAAGGCCGCAACAATGCGTGCGCAAAGCGTCTTGAATCTCGGTCGTGAAAAAAACGACACAACCAAAAGAAGCTTGAGACTGCTGACTGGTGAGCCTATTTGAAGAATGCTCTTAACGTTGGGGAAAGCCATCGACTACCTCTAAAATAATTTCTTCGCAAGAATACCTTACGCGGAACACGTCTCTCTACCGCCTGCTCCATCTTGGCCAAGTCTATACGACTCAACCCTAATTCAGCCGTTCCCGTTCCGTCTTGCCAAACCGCGAATCCACCGGCTGCCGTTTGTCGGCTCCCTCTTCCACCTCGTGCCAGTACGTAATCGCCGCCTCCCCCATCCGCCAGCACAACATCACCAGCTTGCCTTCCACCTGGCACGGAAAGTCCAGCAATCCCTGCTGCAGATCCTGCACTTCCACCCCGATCGCCTCAATCTCCGCGAGCGTATCCTTAGTCTCCTTCGTCGCCTTGTCCCACTCCGCCCGCCGCCGTGCTACCGCCACCACATCCACATGCATCCCACCGGCGAGAAATATCCGATGGCTCAATCGCTGCATCTCCAACTCAATCCCCGCAGCCTTCAACGCGGCCTCGCGAGCGCGCTGCAGCAGTGCCCCCAGCACCGGCAGCAGCGTCTGTGCCTCGCCCAATGTAAACGTCTTACTCAACCCGCACCCTCATCACCGGATCTCCAGCATCCGCTCCAGAGCGACCTTCGCCCAATGCTTCACATCATCCTCTACTTTGATGCGATTCACCACTCGTCCTTCCACCAAATTCTCGAGCGCCCACGCAAGGTGCTGCGGTGATATCCGGTACATCGTCGTGCAAAGGCATCCCGCATCATCCAGCGTAATCACTCGCTTCCCCAGCGGAGCGAACCGCTTCGCCAGCCGGTTCACCAGGTGAATCTCCGTCCCCACGGCAAAGCTCGACCCCTCCGGAGCCCTCTCAATCACATCGATAATCCGCTCCGTCGATCCAATCGCATCCGCCTTCTGGCAAACCTCCCAGCGGCACTCCGGATGCACGATCACCTGCATCCCCGGCTCCTCCGCCCGAACCCGGTCCACATGCTCCGGCAGAAACCGCTGATGCACGCTGCAGTGCCCCTTCCACAGAATCACCTTCGCGGCCTTCAACCGCTCCGGAGCAACGCCGCCATTAATCTGGTACGGATCCCAAACCACCATCTCGCTCAGCGGAATCCCCATCGCAAACGCAGTATTCCGCCCCAGATGCTGATCCGGCAGAAACAGAATCTTCTCCGCCCGCGCAAACGCCCACTCAAACGCCTCGCGCGCATTCGAAGAAGTGCACACCAACCCACCGCGCTCCCCACAAAACGCCTTAATCGCAGCAGCCGAATTCATATAAGTAATCGGAATCAGCCCTAGTCCCTCGGCGCTAGTCCCTATTCCCTGTCTTTCCAGCGAGTCCCAGCAATCCTCCACCTGCCCGATCTCCGCCATATCGGCCATCGAGCACCCGGCGTTCAGATCCGGCAGAATCACCTGCTGCCACGGACGAGCCAGTACATCCGCCGTCTCCGCCATAAAGTGAACCCCGCAGAACACCATGTACTTCGCGCTGCTCTGCTCCGCAACCTTGCTCAATTTGTAGCTGTCGCCGGTATAGTCGGCGAACCGGATCACCTCATCCCGCTGGTAGTGGTGCCCCAGCATCACGACGTCCGTCCCCAGTTCCGCACGCGCCGCGGCAATCCGCGCATCCATCGTATGGTCCGGTTGGGATAGGTAATGGTCTAAAGAACAAGTATCTGCAACTTCACTTACCACGGCATCAGCCGGGGCAATCTCCAATAGTCCGTTCAAAATAACTCCGCCTTCAGTCTCTCGAGGTCGTTAAGCATCGGCCTAAGCCGACGCCGTCCTGCGCCTCTGAGACGGGGATGTTGAAAGCATCTTGCTACTCAGGTTGCAGTGGATTCACTGTGAACACACACTTCCGTCCTCACCCAATCCACGGGGATGTTGCAACCAACTATCGCTACCCGCGGCATCTTCCGCCGCGTCTACTTTATTGGACGCGGCCAGCATCCGAACGATGCATCGCACGACCTCAATTTCGACTTTCCTGCCTATCAATCGTATAACAGTTGAGCCCTTTGCATCCATTTGTTCCCGGCCCACATAGGCCGTATCATTAGGTTCATTCATGAGCTTCCAGGACACAGCAGTCATTGCCTTCCTCGTTCTGCTTCTCTTCGGGCCGAAGAAGTTACCCGAGCTAGCCCGTCAGCTCGGCAAGCTCATGGGAGAGTTCCGCCGCGCCTCCAACGAGTTCCGCATGCAGATGGAGGACGAGCTCCGCATCGCCGAACAGGCCGATCAACAAAAGAAGATCGCCGCCATGCAGGCCGCCGCTCCCGCGACCCCGGCCCTTCCCGAAACCACCCCCGAGACGCCCCCAGAACGCACTACCGCGGCCACAGGCGAATCCTCCGACGAGACAATGCACGAAAACACCATCGCCCCACCCTACAGCGAATCGCACGCTGAATCCTTTGGCGAATCATTCGACGACTTCCAGCCTCTGCCCGCTCCCCCACCCGAGCCGCTGCCCATCGCCACCTCCGGCGACGTCGATCTGATGCCTCCCGCCACCGGCCTCCCCGAACCCCGCTCAGCCATCGCCCCTGTGCTGGACTCCATTCCCCGCGAAGCTGACCCCGAGCAAACCCCCGACCACCCCAACGAGGCGACCTACCATGGCTGACCTCGACCCCATCGACCGAGCACGCGCTGCAATCACCGATCGAGCCGAACTCCCCGGCATGACCCTCATGGAGCACCTCACCGAGCTCCGCAAGCGCCTCATCCACTCCGTCATCTACCTGTTCATCGGTTTCGTCGTCGCCTACGCCTTTCACGAGCGCCTATACGGCCTCGTCCAGGCCCCGCTCGACCAGCTCCACATCCCGCTCAACTTCACCCATCCCACCGACGGTCTCAACCTCTACCTCAAGACCGCCTTCGTCGGCGGAGCCATCCTCGCCGGACCATTCATCCTCTATCAGATCTGGCTCTTCATCTCGCCCGGCATGTACGCCAACGAGAAGAAGCTACGTCTGGCCCTTCATGTCCGCCACCGTCCTCCTCTTTCTCGCCGGAGCATGGTTCGGCTATCGCTGGGTCCTCCCCGGCGCGCTCGATGTGCTCATCAACGACTTCGGCAAACGCTTCCACCCCATCCTCACCATCGAGGACTACACCGGCTTCTTCCTCGCCGTCATCCTCGGCCTCGGCATCTGCTTTGAGCTTCCGATCCTCATCTTCTTCCTCTCACTCTTCGGCATCGTCGACGCAAAGTTCCTGCTCAAGCACATCCGCTACGCCATCCTCATCATCTTCCTCATCTCCGCCATCATCTGCCCCCTGCCTGACCCCATCAGCATGTGCCTCTTCGCCAGCTCCCATGCTGGCCCTCTACCTCCTCGGCGTCGGCGTAGCCTTCTTCGTCCACCCCAACCGCCGCAAAGCCAAAGAGACAACCGCCGCATGATCCGTCGAGTACTCCGCACCTCCAGGCATCCAAAAAGTCACGTCATCTCGACCCTGAGCGAAGTCGAACGGGCTTGCGCTTTTTGCCGCCGTAGTGGAGAAACCCCCGTATTTCGCTTTTTCTTGACCACACTTCTGTTCCTCGCTGTGGCGACAGCCGCCCCGGCCCAAAAAACCAGCGCCTCTAGAACTAGCGGCCAGATCAGCGGCCAGGCCATCTACAACCTCACCCAGCAATACATCAGCCGCCGCACCCAAGCGCTACATCGGCTCTCCCGGCCACGCCAAGGCCGAAGCCTTCATCAAATCCCACTTCACCCAGGAAGCCGCCAAAGGCAACTTCGAGACCGACGAATTCTCCGCCCGCACCCCCATCGGTCTGCTCACCATGCGCAACTTCATCGTGCGCTACCCCGGCAAAAAAGACGGCGTCATCGTCCTCGCCTCCCACTACGAGACCAACTACCCCCTCAAGGACATCCCCTTCGTCGGAGCCAACGACGGAGCCTGCACCACCGCCCTCCTCATCGCAGTCGGGGCCTACCTCCGCGCCCATCCGCCCGAGGGCTACAGCGTCTGGCTCGTCTTCGACGACGGCGAAGAGGCCATCCAGTCCTGGTCACCCTCCGACTCCCTCTACGGCACCCGCCACCTCGCCGCCAAGTGGTACGCCGACGGCACCATCGCCAAAATCAAGGCCTTCCTCGTAGCCGACATGATCGGCGACAAGGACCTCAACCTCGACAAGGACGACAACTCCACCCCCTGGCTACGCGACCTGCTCGTCAGTCGCCGCAAAAAACACCGGCCACTCCGCCTACGTCTTCAAAAACACCCGTCGGCGTCGAGGACGACCATCTCCCCTTCGCCCAGCGCGGAGTCCCCGTCCTCGACCTCATCGACATCGACTACGGCCCCCACACCAACGCCACCCCCGACGGCTACCACCACACCGCCCAGGACACCCTCGACAAGATCAGCCCCAAATCCCTCCAGATCGCCGCCGACCTCTTCCTCGAAATGATCCACCTCATAAACCAACACAACTAAAAGAAAAGCGGCAGCACGGACCATCCCGCACCACCGCCCTTCTGAACCTTAGCCCCTAGTCCCAACCCTACTTCGAGCAAGCCTTCCCGTGGTCAGCACGGCCGCCCTTGGCCTTCGCGTCCGCCTCCGACATGTACGCGCCCGCCTTGGTCGTGCCGTAATCTTCGCCTCCATAGCAGTGATACACATTGCTCGAAGTATTCAGCCAAACCAGTCCTGGGCCACCGCCGGGTGCCACCGTCTTGGTCGAAGACTTCGACGTCGATGCAGGCTTAGCCGGAGCCGCAGCAACTGCAGGCGTTGGCTTCGCCGGTGCGGTAGCCGGCGCCGGCGCAGCAGCAGAGCCGCTGCCGCCGGCGCCGCCTTGGCAGGTGCAGCCGCCGCATACCAGTCCTTTATCCCCTGGTGTCCCTTGCAAGCCCCACTCTTAGTCGCACCCGTCCAATAAGTCCCGTCCTTACACATCCCCGTAGCCCCGGCCGGAGCACCCGCAGGCGCCTGTGCCATCGCAACCTGCACAAATGCAAAGCCCGCCATTACCGCCATCAAGCGAATCGTCGTCTTCATAGTCATTATTCTTTCCTCTTATAAATAAAGATAGATAAGCAGCAATCTGGGCCCGATGACGCACCATCCTACTCCGGCGCCTTCACCCTGTCATCACTTCACTTCCATCCCCAGCCACGTAAAGCGATAGCATCAAAGACACATGCCCAGCGCCACCCCCATCAGCCACTGGATCGGCTTCCACGTCTTCATCCTCCTGCTCCTCTCCGCCGAGCTGCTCTACGCCCGCCGTCGCACCTCCGAGTCCCCCGAAGCCAGAACCCACACCACCTCCGTCGTCGCCACCATCCTCTGGATCGCCGCCGCCCTGGCCTTCGCCCTCTTCATCTTCGCCACTCTCGGCCTTCAACCCTCCATCCAGTACCTCACCGGCTACGCCCTCGAAGAGTCCCTCTCCATCGACAACCTCTTCGTCTTCATCCTGCTCTTCAAACTCTTCCAGATCGAGCCTGCCCGCCAGCCCAAAGTCCTCTTCTGGGGCGTCCTCGGCGCCATCGTCATGCGCGGAGCCTTCATCGCCGCCGGCCTCGGCCTCCTCGCCCGCTTCGATTGGGTCAGCTACGTCTTCGCCGCCATCCTCCTCATCGCCGCCGCCCGCCTCGTCCGGCCGTCAGCCTCCGACCACCAGAAAACCCCCGCATGGATCACCTGGGTCTCAAAGCTCCGCCCCATCAGCCTCCGTCAGGATCACTTCTTCGTCATCGAAGACGGCCGCCGCATGGCCACCATCCTCTTCCTCGCGCTCCTCGCCATCGAACTCACCGACGTAGTCTTCGCCCTCGACTCCATCCCCGCCGTCCTATCCATTACCCGCCACCCCTTCCTCGCCTACACCTCCAACATCATGGCCGTCATGGGACTCCGCTCCCTCTACTTCCTGCTCGCCCACCTCCTCGCCAAGCTCCGCTTCCTCCACTACGGTCTCGCCGGAGTCCTCGCCTTCGCAGCTCTCAAGATGCTCTCCGCCCACTGGCTGGATATCGGCCCGCTCACATCTCTGGCAGTCATCCTCCTTATCCTTGGAACAACCATCGCCATCTCTCTCACCCCTAAGTCAACTTCTGCCAAAAGTAAGGTATAGGTCTGGGAACTTGATTGCCGGGTAATGGGAAATCCATTTCTCTTCCCACCTTCCATCCCCCAAAAGTGATCTCTAAATAAAAAAGAATCAATCCAATCAGTTCTTCACGCGTTTTAGCCCGGAAGCAGAAAACCCAATAAAACCCACCTGAGGCATGGCAAAAATTCAATAGTTCTCAAAATCCGCGCTCTTCCCCGACTTTGGCCATTCCTTTGCCTTACTCACTGGAATAAGGAGTCACACACCCCATGAAGTACTTGATCACTTCTCTCGCCTTCGCCGCTCTCGCCTTCACAACTCTCAACCAGGCTGCAAACGCCAGCGTCATCACCGATGGCATCACCCTCTCGATCAACGGCACTGCTATTGCCGGGGTCTACAACTCCGCCCTTCAGAACTACACCTTCACCGACACCATCACCAATGTCGGCATTCTCCATCATGGCGCCTTCTCTGAGACCGTTAGCACCATCACCGGAACCTACACCGATGTCTCCGGCATCCTTGGCACATTGGCCATCACGGATGTCTGCAATGTCAGCTCTGTCGCGGGAACCATCACCCCAGCGTGCGCGGATGTCGCCATCGCCGCCACCGATACCGGCCTTGGCAATGTAACCAGCATCACCGGACCGGCCGGATCCATAATTGGCCCCCTCGGTCTCAGCGCCGGCACCCTTACCCTCCTTGGAGCAGATATCCACCTTCAGTCCAACGGTCATGATGAATCGACCTTTTTCTACCTCGGTAACGCGAGCGGCGCCATCACCTTCGACCCGCCACCCGCCGACAACAACCCCGTCCCCGAACCCGGCAGCCTCAGCCTTATGGCCACTGGACTCATAGCCGCAGCCGGCGCCACCCGCCGCAAGTTCGGGGCATAGGCATAGATGTAGTAGCAGCACAGCAAGCGCAATAGGGCCCATTACTGCACGGGCTGCGGTTCCTCCCGCAGCCCGTTTTTTCCGGAAATCCTCTCCGGCCAGCCAAAGAGGCGCTCAAAATCGCCCCCCCAGGCAACAAACTCTCCTCCGAGAAAATCATTGTAATAATGGAGAGCCTTTAGCTCCGCCGCACAACAAATGGATTCACTCCACCTCACTCTTCGCAAACTCCGCTGGTCGCTCATCCATCGCGGCCTAAAAGAGACCCTGCGCCTCCCCGCCCTCCGCCTCGCCGAGCCGCCGGGTCCCCGTTTCACCCCCATCACCCATCCCTTCGACATCCAGTACGGCGTCGATACCAGCGGCCTCATCGGCGGAGTCCACCTCGCCTCCAACCACCCCCACGACATCTACACCACCGCCTACTACGCCATCCCCCCATCTCGCCTTCGCGCCATGCTCGACCGCTGGCTCGCTACCCCACCCCAACTACCTCTCCACCACTACACCTTCATCGACATCGGCTGCGGCAAAGGCCGTGCCGTCATGCTCGCCTCCCAACTCCCCTTCAAAGAAGCCATCGGCGTAGAGCTCAACCCAGCCCTCGCCCAAACCGCCACCGCCAACCTCAATACCTGGTACACCACCGGTCAACCCGCCTGCCCCACCCATATCCTCAACCAGGACGCCACCACCTTCATCCTCCCGACCACACCCTGCCTCATCTACCTCTATAACCCCTTCACCACCCATATTATGCAACAACTAATTCAACACTTAGATCAAAGATTCACCGCCCACCCTCACCCCCTCGACATCCTTTACTTCACCCCCGACTCCGGCCGCCTCTTCGCCAACCATCCCCACTTCACCACCCTCTGGACCGCCTCCATCCCCATCTCCCCCGAAGATGCCTTAGCCGAGCCACCCATCTCCGTAACCGACCAATGCACCGCCTACCGCCACAAACTTCCCCAGAAAGCTCACGGCTGATAGCTCATAGCTAACCGCTGATTATGAAAAACGCCGTCGTTCAAATATCACCACAGCTTCAATAGAGCGAACCCGGCTTGCACCCTCGGCCCTAGAACATCCTAAGCCTCAAACCGCAACCTCCCCCGCTCCATCACCGAGTGCCGCGCCACCCCATCCCGCTCCGGAAAATCATTCCGGTAATGCGCCCCCCGGCTCTCCTCCCGACCCCTCGCAGCAGCCACAATCAACCCCGCCACCACATGCAGATTCCTCGCCTCCACCGCCCCCCGAAACAGCCCCCGCGGCATCGTCACCGCCAGCGCATCCAACCCCCGTTGCGCCCGCTCCAACCCAACCGCATCCCGCAGCAACCCCGCATCCTTCCACATCAACTCCCGCAGTTCCCTGACCCACTTCGCCGTAGCCACCTCACTCGTCACCGAACGATCCTGCCCCACCACAGCACCCACAACCAACTCACTACTACCAACCCCCAACTCCCCCATCATCGACTCCGCCGCCAGCGCCCCAAACACCAACCCCTCCAGCAGCGAATTACTCGCCAGCCGATTCGCCCCATGCACCCCCGTGCAAGCCACCTCCCCAGCCGCATACAATCCCGGCAACGAAGTCCGCCCATACAAATCCGTCCTCACCCCACCCATCAGGTAGTGCGCCGCCGGCCGCACCGGAATCAAATCCCTCCCCAACTCCAGCCGATACTTCGCCAGAAACCGCGAAATCCCCGGAAACCGCTCCTGCAAATCCTTCTTCACCCCCCGCATGTCCAGATACACCTCACCATCCATCCCCTCCCTCGTAATCGCCCGCGCCACCACATCCCGCGGAGCCAGCTCCAGCAGCGGATGATACCGCTCCATAAACCGCTCCCCCTGCGCATTCACCAGCAGAGCGCCCTCACCCCGTAGCGCCTCACTCATCAAAAACCGCGGAGCCCCAGCCAGCGAAAACGCCGTCGGATGAAACTGATAAAACTCCATATCGCTCACCTCAGCCCCCGCCCGGTAAGCCATCGCAATCCCATCCCCCGTAGCCACATCCGGATTCGTCGTCTCGCTATAAACCTGCCCCGCCCCGCCACTCGCCAGCAACACCGCCCGCGCCAGCACCGTCCTCAACCCACCCTCCCCATCCAGCAGCGAAGCCCCCACAACCCGCCCATCCTCCATCAGCAAATCCACGCTCGTCGTCCACTCCATCAACTCGACATTCTCCAGCGCCCGCACATGCCGCAGCAGCGAAACCGCAATCTCCCGCCCCGTAGCATCCCCATTCGCATGCAGAATCCGCGACAGACTATGCGCCCCCTCACGCGTCCGCATCAACTCGCCATTCTCCCGATCAAAACGCCGTCCCCCACTCCAGCAGCTCCTCCACCCGCTCCGGCCCCTGCGCCACCAGCAGAGCCGCAGCCTCCCGATTCACCAACCCATCCCCCGCCGCAACCGTGTCCTCCAGATGCAGCGCGACATCCTCCTCGCCCCCCATCGCCACCGCGATCCCACCCTGCGCATAAGCCGTATTCGACTCCGCCAGCTCTTCCTTCGTAACCACCAGCACACTACCCACACCAGCCAAACGAATCGCCGCACTCAACCCAGCAATCCCCGCCCCAATCACCAGAAAATCAACCCGATCCATCCTTCAATGCTACTAGGATGTCCCGACATATTCCCCGTTTGAAGTTTTTGGGTCGGCAAGAAAGCTCGTCATCCTGAGCGGAGTTTGGCGCAGCATTTTGCGCCAAACGCAGTCGAAGGACCCCGAAGCCGCCAATCCCGCCTCGATCTTTTCTCCTTTCCAGCCGGAATACATATCTCCGCTGAGGTCGACACACTAGGTGTCCGTCCCTTCTCATCGCTTTATTGATCCAGCCAGTGCGATACCATCGAAATACCGTGCCCGTCATAGCCCTCAAAACGCCCTCCGCCGCCTACGACATCACCATCGCCTCCGGCATCCTCCGCACCCTCTCCCCACGCCTCACCAAACTCCGCCAACGGAAAACCCTTCCGCCCCTTCATCATCACCTCGCCCGAGATCTGGGCCCTCTGGCAAAAGCCCTTCCTCGCCTGCTTCCTAAAGACAGCAGAATCCCCCACCGTCCTCTTCCTCCCCTCCGGCGAGTCCCACAAGCGCCTCCGCACCGTCGAGTCCCTCCTCGAGCAACTAGCCGCCGCCGGAGCCGACCGCGACTCCCTCCTCCTCGCCTTCGGTGGCGGAGTCATCGGCGACGTCACCGGCTTCCTCGCCGCCATCTACATGCGCGGCATCCGCTACGTCCAGATCCCCAGCACCTTCCTCGCCCAGGTCGACTCCTCCATCGGCGGCAAGACCGGCGTCAACCTCGCAGCCGGAAAAAACCTCGTCGGCAGCTTCCACCAGCCCCTCGCCGTCTACATCGACACCGACCTCCTCGGCACCCTCCCCCCCGCCGCAACTCCGCGCCGGCCTCCACGAGTCCATCAAAGCCGGCATCATCTACGACGCGCGCCTCTTCACCTACCTCGAAAAAAACGCCGCCGCGATCCTCGCCAAAAAGCCCGACACCAAAGCCCTCGCCCACGTAGTAGCCGCCTCCGTCCGCGTCAAAGCCGACGTAGTCAGCCAGGACGAAAAAGAGTCCGGCCTCCGCATGATCCTCAACTTCGGCCACACCATCGGCCACGCCATCGAGGCCGCCACCAACTACAAACAACTCCTCCACGGAGAAGCCGTAGCCTGGGGCTCCATCGCCGCCCTCAACGTAGCCCTCGCCCGCAAAAACATCACGCAAGCCCAAGCCGACCGCATGACCGACCTCATCCTCCGCTACGGCCCCCTGCCCACCTTCAAAGCCAAAGCCGAAAAACTCGTAGCCCTCACCGCCAGCGACAAAAAGACCCGCAGCGGAACCCGCTCCTTCGTCCTACCCACCGCCATCGGCAAAACCGAAATCGTCCGCGACGTAACCGACGCCGAACTCCTCACCGCCACCGAATCCATGCTCAGCCTCATGCGTAGACGAATCTGCACGCGATAGTAATAGGCTCATCGATTGTCGAAAAGCATACTACAGACTTCATCTGGTAGTGCTCAGCAGACTACATCATGGCATTATCTACTGGAAGGCATTGCTCGAGACCTGAAGTCCATCATTCCGCACGAAATCAATGCGGTCACACCTTCATTGAAGTCATCGAAGCAACCGCACTCTGGAAGTACAAGAACCTGAAGCTTGGTGGATTCATCGCTGTCACTGTCGTATCGTTTGCCGTAGCTACAGCACGCATAGAAACGGTCCCAGATCATGTGGTTTGGCATCGTTGATGCTTCGGGCGAATTGACTTCTCAGTACGTTTGGATCAGAAATCATCTCCTCGATACCTTCGAGACTAGTCTCGCTCAGCGACGAAACCGATATCTATGAGGTTACCATCGGCCAACGTAGATGCAATATGACAGCCCGAATCTCCCCGAACACGAACGCTCCACCGGCGCCCTCCCCACCGGAGCAACCTCCGAGCAAGCCGCCGCCGCGAACGTCCAGCAGATGTTCGACACCATCGCCCCCACCTACGACCGCGCCAACCACATCCTCTCCGCCGGCATCGACCGCTACTGGTGGACCCGCACCGCCCGCACCTTCCGCCCCATCCTCACCCGCCCCGAAGCCAACATCCTCGACCTCTGCTGCGGCACCGGCGACATGACCCTCGCCCTCTACAAACACCGCCCCAAACCCAAGTGCCCCAAAACATTGACATCCTCACCTGAGCGAAGCCGTGGGGCAAGGATCTGCTGTTAAACTGGCGCCACAGAAAGCTCGGGTGCCCCATCCATGACAGCCTCATCGTCATGGGTGGGAATGAATCCCGCTGACTCGCCTGATTTACCCGCCCCCATCCTCGCCATCGACTTCTCCCACCAGATGCTCACCCTCGGCGCAAAAAAATTCGCCAACCTCAACATCATCCCCATAGAAGCCGACGCCCTCCATCTCCCCATCGCCTCCAACTCCCTCGACCTCGTCACCTCCGCCTTCGGCTTCCGCAACCTCGCCAACTACGAAGCCGGCCTCGCCGAACTCCTCCGAGTCCTACGCCCCGGCGGCCAGATCGGCATCCTCGAATGCAACCAGCCCGAAGGCCTCATCGGCGCCCTCTACAACCTCTACTTCAAAAACATCCTCCCCAAACTAGGCGGCCTCATCTCCGGCCAATCCGCCGCCTACGCTACCTCCCCGCACTCCGTAGCACGATTCCCCCGCCCACCACGCATGCTCCAACTCATCACCGCCGCCGGCTTCACCAACGCCACCTGGACCAGCTACACCCTCGGCACCGCCGGCCTCTACCGCGCCACCAAACCCTAGGGTGCCCCATGATCGGCGCAGCTTCACCGCGCCTATCGTGGGGTTAGTCTCTATCGGCCATCACGCGACACTCTCTTCGACACCAGCCGGAGTGGTATCTTCCACTAACACCACCCCGGCTCGTTTCCCAGCTTCACTTCATCCAAATTATTAACTCAGTGCTCTTGACAAGAATCACTCGCCAACCACCCCTGACACTCACCGTTCACCGAAGCCAGTCCCGTAAACACACAACCAAAGTCCAAACCTAAAGTCTCTCCTTCGAAGACTTTAGGACATTTCACCCAGGAGGGGGCACCCTCCCCTAAGACCATGTACGATTCCCCAATGAGCACCCAGACGGCAACCGAAGAAACCGGCCACACAAATCACGTAAAACGTGACGCCGCCCTCTTCTCCGTCCTCGCCGCCTTCGCCATCACCCTGCTCAAACTCCTCACCGGACTCCTCACCGGCTCCCTCGGCATGCTCTCCGAAGCCGCCCACTCCGGCGTCGATCTCATCGCCGCCGCCATCACCCTCATATCCATCCACATCTCCGACCGCCCCGCCGACGAAGACCATAACTACGGCCACGGAAAAATCGAATCCCTCTCCGCCTTCATCGAGACCGTCATCATGCTCGGCTCCGCGATCTGGATCCTCACCGCAGCCATCCAACGCATCGTCTTCCGCCAGCACCTCGCCCTCGTCGTCTCCATCTGGCCCTTCCTCGTCCTTCTGCTCTCCATCGCCATCGACTACACCCGCTCCCGCGGCCTCCATCGCGTCGCCACCGAGCACCGCAGCGAAGCCCTCGAAGCCGACTCCATCCACTTCTCCACCGACATCTGGTCATCCTCCGCCGTCCTCATCGGCCTCGCCGCCACCTTCGCCGGCCAGCACTGGCACATCACCCCGCTCGAGCTGGCCGACCCCATCGCCGCCATCATCGTCTCCTTCGTCATCCTCCGCATCACCTGGCTCCTCGCCCGCCGCACCATCGACACCCTCACCGACGCCACCCCCGCCCACTCCCAAACCCGCCACGACATCATGCAGGACCTCATCTCCATCGACGGCGTCCTCTCCGTCGACCGCATCCGCACCCGCCGCTCCGGCCCCAACTACTTCGCCGACGTCACCCTCGGCATGCCCCGCAACCTAACCTTCCAGCGCTCCGAGCAACTCACCAAAGCCGCCACCGAGGCCGTCCAGCGCCACCTCCCCGGAGCCGACGTCGTCGTCCACTCCATCCCCACCGCCTCCCTCGCCGAAAGCGTCCACGACCGCATCCGTGCCGTAGCCGCCCGCGCCAACCTCGCCATCCACGACGTCACCGTCCAGCAGTTCGACCATCAACTCCACGTCGAACAGCACCTCGAAGTCAACGAAACAATGCCCCTCCGCGACGCCCACGACCTCGTCACTCATCTCGAGTCCGAGATGCGCCGTGACATCCCCGAGATCTCCTCCATCCTCACCCACATCGAATCCGAGCCCGCCACCATCGAGCACCCCGCCTCGTTCAACTACGACCGCGACCTCGAACTCCGCCTCCGCCGCGTAGCCGAGGCATTCCCCGAGATCCTCGACATCCACGACGTCCTCGTCACCCGCCTCAACGACCGCATCCAGGTCAACTGCCACTGCACCCTGCCTGACGACCTCCCCATGGCGCAGGTCCACACCGTCATCACCGCCCTCGAAAACGCCTTCAAACTCGAAGCCCCAGAAGTCTCCCGCCTCCTCATCCACCCCGAACCCGCCACCGACAACCGTCGCTAGCAGCGTCACCCCCAAAAAACATTGTCATCCTTCGCGAAGCGGAGGACCTGCTTTTGCTATTGCACTTACTGTTCTCAGCTGTCTCACGCTGTTCCTAGCTGCCCTTAGCTGTATCCTACCCATAGCAATGAAGCGCTTCTTCAATCTCCTCCTCGGCGCCCTCGCCATGCTCGCGGTCGCTCTCACCTCCGCCTTCATCGCCATGCGTCTGGCTATTCATGGCCGCGAGGTCGTAGTCCCCAACCTCGCCGGTCTCTCTATCGCCGACGCCAGCCACAAAACGCATTCCCTCGGCCTCAGACTTAACCTCGAAAACAAGTTCTATTCCCCCAACACCCCACCCGGCCATGTCCTCGCCCAGTCCCCACCCCCCGGCTCCAAAGTCCGCCGCGAGTGGGCCGTTCGCATCACCGAGAGCCTCGGCGCCCAGCAGGTCTCCGTACCCAATCTCATCGGCCAGTCCGAGCGCGCCGCCACCATCAACCTCCGCCGCCTCTCTCTCGACCTCGGCTCCGTCGCCCACCTCGCCGCCCCGGGCGAACCCGGCATCGTCCTCGCCCAGTCCCCACCCCCCAACGCTCAAGGCATCGATCGCCCTCAGATCAGTCTCCTGCTTAGCGACCCCGAAGAATCCCAACCCGCCCCCGGAGTAGTCATGCCCTCGCTCACCGGCCTCAGCCTCTCCTCCGCCTACGCGCGCGCCACCGCCGCCGGCCTTCACATCGTCAGCGCAGAAGACGTCACCACCCCAACACCAGCCACACCGGCGACTCCAACCGCCACAACGCCCCCTCCCGCACCCACGCCCGCCACAGCCAATTCATCCGCTCCCAATGAAACAGCCTTCGCCGTCTCCACCTCCATCGGCACCGTCATAGCCCAGAGCCCACCTTCCGGCCACCATGTAGTCAAAGGTGAGGCCGTCCGCCTCACCCTAAGCCGCTAAGCAATCTTCTCCTTGTTATAGCTCCAAAGAACGATACAATTCGTGCGAATTCCGAGGTCAAATTTCGTGGTCTACCTTCATCACTGCACAACCCGCGCGATCATTACCGTCGCTCTCCTCATGGCCTTCTGGATACCACTGTCCGCTCAGTCAATTCCATCTCCTCATCCCAAATACACCGTGCAATTCTTCCCGCTGAGGGTCGAAAATCAGGATCTGCGTATGGCCTACCGCGACGTCGCGCCTGCCAGCGCCTCTAACGGAAAGACCGTCCTGCTGCTGCACGGCAAAAACTTCTCCGGCTTCTACTGGGAATCCACCATCGAGTTCCTCGCCCAGCAAGGCTATCGCGTTATCGCAACTGACCAGCTAGGCTTCGGCGCCTCATCTCGTCCCGACATCCATTACAGCTTCCACCAAATGGCTCAGAACACCAAAGCCCTCCTCGATCATCTGGGCATCAAGCAAGTCGACGTCATCGGTCATTCGATGGGTGGAATGCTGGCCGTACGCTTCACCGTCATGTTTCCCGAGACCGTAGACAAACTCGTCCTCGAAAACCCGATCGGCCTCGAAGACTACCGCAAGCTCGTCCCATACGTTTCACTGCAGGATCAGTACGCAGCAGAGCTAAGCCAGACCTACGACAAGATGCTCGCCTACCAGAAGGGCTACTACCCTGGCGGAGCATGGAAGCCCGAATACGAGGCCTTCGTGCAGGACCAGGCCAGCATCCTCAACTCCGGCGAATACCCGCGAGCCGCCTGGTCCGCCGCCCTCACCTACGAAATGATCTACGAGCAGCCCATCGTCTACGAGGTCGGCGACATCACCCGCCCCACCCTGCTCATCATTGGCCAGGACGACCGCACCGTAGTCGGAAAAAATCATCTGCCGCCCGACCTGCGATCCGTCGCCGGCCAGTACCCCGAGCTCGGCCGCAAAATGCACGCCGCCATCAAGGGCTCAACTCTGCTTGAGGTCACAAACTGCGGTCACATCCCGCACATCCAGAGACCCGAGCAGTTTCGTGACGCAGTGACAAAGTTCTTCGCCACGCCACCCTCGCACTAAACGCACCGGCACAAACTCGAAAAAGACAACAAACCCTGAACCTGCCCGTCTACCTCTGCGTATACCCTTTACCTCGAACTCGATTGTGACATCGCGGAGAGAACCTATGGGCAGTCTCTTTCAGGACTTCAGACAATCACTCCGCACGTTAGCCAAAAGTCCCGCCTTCACCTTCGCCGCAGTCGCCGCACTCGCACTCGGTATCGGTGTCAACACGGCAATCTTTTCCGTCGTCAACGCCGTCCTCCTCAAACCCCTCACCTACCCCGAGCCCGAACGTCTGGTCCAGTTCCTCATCACTGAGCCCGGCGGACACGGAGCTGGCGCCTCCATAACCAAATTCCACGTATGGCAGCAGCAAACCAGCGTCTTTCAGGACGTCTCCGGTTACGACGAGGAAGGTCCCGGCTTCAACCTCACCGGCACCGTGCCCGAGCAGATTCACGGCATCCACGTCACCCACGACTACTTCAAACTCTTCGGTGCTCCCATCCAGCTCGGTCGAACCTTCACCCAGGAGGAAGACCTCCCCAACGGTGGCCACGTCGTCGTCCTCAGTAATGGTCTCTGGAAGCGCAAGTTCGGCGGCGATCCAAAGGTAGTCGGCACCGCTATCTCCCTCGGTGGCGACCCCTATACCATCGTCGGCGTCCTTGGCCCGGACTTCCAGACCGATCCAGCCTCCGACATCTGGCTGCCCTTCCAATTCGATCCCAATAGCTCCAATCAGGGACACTTCTTCCTCGCCGCCGGCCGTCTCAAACCCGGCGTCACCATCGATCAGGCAAACGCACAGCTCAAACTCGCTGCTGAGCAATTTCGCCGCCAATATCCTGAAGAGAGTAAAACGATCCTTCAACTCGAAGGAAGGCTTTGCCGTCCAGCCCCTCCGCGACTACATCGTCAGCGACGTACGCTCCTCGCTCTTTGTTCTGCTAGGCGCTGTCGGGTTCGTCCTCCTCATCGCCTGCGCCAACGTCGCAAATCTCCTCCTCGTCCGCGCCACAGGACGCAAGCGCGAGTTCGCCATCCGCGTCTCTCTCGGCGCAAGCCGCGCTCACATCATCCGTCAACTACTTACCGAAAGCATCGTCCTCTCACTCTCCGGAGGCATCCTCGGTCTCATCCTCGGCTACGCCGGTGTGCGCTGGCTTCTCGCCATCAACCCCGGCAACATCCCACGCATCGGCGAAACCGGAGCCGCCGTAGGCGTCGACTGGCGCGTCCTCGCCTTCACCTTCATCATCTCTCTCGCCACCGGTATCCTCTTCGGCCTCTTCCCCGCCATAGGTGCCTCGCGCCCCGACCTCCACTCCACTCTTAAAGAGAGCGGCAACCGCACCGGCACCGGCTTCCGCCAAAGCAAGGCCCGCTCTCTGCTCGTCATCAGCGAGGTCTCTCTCGCACTCGTCCTGCTCATCGGCGCATCTCTGCTCATCCGCACCTACATCGCCCTGCGCGCAGTCGATCCCGGCTTCAAGACGCACAACGTCCTCACCATGTACATGTCGCTCACAGGAGACCGCTACGCAAAAACCGCCGGAGTCGCGCAACTGGCCCGCCTCGGCCGCGAACGTCTCAACGCCATACCAGGCGTTGAAGCCTCCGCTTCCACCTGCTGCCTCCCGCTCGAAAGCGGCTACGGACTTCCCTTCATCGTCGTCGGCCGTCCTCTTGGCAAAGATCAGCAGACCGGCGGCGCCGGCTGGATGAGCACATCTCCCGGATACTTCGACGTCTTCCGCATCCCCATCCTGCGTGGCCGCGACTTCAACGACAGCGACACCGGCACCTCCCCCGGCGTCGTCCTCATCAATCAAGCCATGGCCAAAAAATTCTGGCCAAAGGAAAACCCCGTCGGCCAGCAAATCATCATCGGTAAAGGCGTCGGCCCGCAGTTCGATGAACCCGCCCGCCAGATCATCGGCGTCGTAGGCGACATCCGCGACGGTGGCCTCAACCGCGATCCTCGCCCGATGATGATCATCCCGCAGTCCCAGGTCACCGACGGCATGACCGCCCTCACGGGCAGCATGGAACCCGTCGCCTGGATCGTACGCACCAAATCCGACCCACGCCAGCTCGCCAATGCCATCACCGAACAGCTACGCCAGGCCAGCAACGGATTCCCCGTCGCTCGCGTTCGCCCAATGGAAGAGGTCGTCATCCACTCCACCGCTCGCGAGGACTTCAACATGCTTCTGCTCACCATATTCGGCGCAGCCGCTCTACTCCTCGCCAGCATCGGCATCTACGGCCTCATGGCCTACTCCGCTCAGCAGCGTACGCAGGAGATGGGCATCCGCATGGCTCTCGGTGCAGACCGCTCAAAGATCCGTAGCCTCGTCGTCTGGCAGGGTATGCAACTTGCCCTTATCGGCGTCGCAATCGGCATCGCAGCCGCCTTTGCTCTGGCTCACCTCATCGCCAGCTTCCTCTTCGGCGTCAAATGGTGGGACCCCATCGTCTTCATCGCCATCCCCTTCATCCTCGCCCTCACCGCCCTGTTCGCCGTCTGGATCCCGGCTCACAAAGCCTCCCGCCTCGACCCGATGGAGGCCCTCCGCACCGAATAGTCTCTACCCCGCCACCCGCTCCAGCACCACCGCAAAAAATCCATCGCACCCATGCACCCCCGGCAACGTCCGCAGCGCTCCATCCCGCACCATCGACCGCCGCTCCACTCCCTCACGCAACACCCCACGCTGCGCCAGCCCTTCCATCAAACCATCCACCCCAACCCGCCGCACTCCCGCGACCGACTCCACCACCCGCTCACACTCCTCCGCCTCCAGCGAGCAAGTCGAATACACCAGCCGTCCCCCCGCAGCCAGCCTCTTCAAAGCCCCTGCCAGAATCGCCCTCTGCCGCTCCGCCTGCCGCGTCAACTCTTCCACCTTCAACCGATGCCGAATCTCCGGATTCCCCGCCAGCGTCCCCGTCCCACTGCAAGGCACATCACAAAAATCAAATCAAACTCCCCCGAAACACCCTTCCCTACCGCAGCATCCGCCACCCCACACTTCACACTCTCCGCATACGCATAACGCTTCAACCGAGCCTGCATCTGCGCCACCCGCTTCGCACTCACATCCGTCGCCACCACCTCAGCTGCTACAGCCCGCAGCGCCAGAATCAGCGTCTTCCCACCCGGAGCAGCACAACAATCCCAAACCCGCCTAGCATCCGGCCTAGCCGCAGCAGCAACTCCGCCACCAGCCGCGACCCATCATCCATCACCGGCAACCCACCCTCGCCACTCTCAGCAAACATCTCCCCCACCCCGTGCTCCTGCTGATCCGCCTCGCAGATCTTCAACGCAGCATCCCGCCCATAAGCCGCCACCCACCGCTCCACCAACCACGACGGATGCCCCAGCCGCTCCGCAAACGCCGCCACCGACTCATGTATCCTCACCCCCGGCGCTGACGCCGCCGCCACCTTCCGCAGCACCGCATTCACCATCCCCGCGGCATGCGGCTGCCCCGCCGCCCGGCACAACTCCACACTCTCACTCAAAGCCGCATGCGCCGGAATCCGATCCAAATGCAGCAACTGAAATACCCCCAGCCGCAGCGCCACTGCAACCTCATCCGCCAGCCGCTGCTCCGGCCGCTGCAGCAACCCCTTCACCCTCGCATCCAGCGCAATCTGCCACCGCAGCACCCCCATCACCAGCGCCGTAGTAAGATTCCGGTCCTCAGGCGAAAGCCCCTCCACCCAGCGCCGAATGCAATAGCTCATCGCTATGTCCCTTACCCGCTCCCACCAGCAGCAGAATCTCCAATGCCGCCACCCGCGCCGGCGAAACCTTCGCCACCGCAGCCTCCACCGAAGCCGTTGGCCCCGCACTCGCTGGCCTGCCCCTTACAAACCCCTTACCGTCACGCTTGCCACCCGCACCTGCACGCTCAGTCCCCCCTGAACCCTCACCCCGGATCCTGACCCCTGCCTCTTCATGCGCCCAACCGTTCACCGCTCTTCACCTGATACCCACGCAAAAACTCCTCCGCACCCATCCGCTTCTTCCCTTCCATCTGCACCTCAACCAGCTCCACCACCGTCCCACCCCCACACCCCACCACAATCGAATCCCCCGCCACCCGCAACGTTCCACACTCCATCGCACTCGCCGCGAAACCTGTGTTCAACACCTGCATCCGATGCACAATCAGCTTCTTCCCCCGCAACATCGTATGCGCCCCCGGCCAAGGCTGAAACCCTCGCCACCGGTCATAAATCTCCTTCGCCGTCCGCGAAAAATCAATCCACCCATCCTCCCGCGTCAGTATCGGAGCCAGCGTAGCCAGCGCATCATCCTGCTTCTCCGCATACAACTCTCCCTCAGCCAGCCCCTCCAGCGTCTTCACCATCAACTCCGCCCCCGTCGCCGCCAGGCACTCATACACATCGACCGCCGTCTCCTCCACCCCAATCGGTACCACCTGCGCCAGCAGCATATCCCCGGTATCCAGCCCCGCATCGATCCGCATCGTCGTCACACCCGTCACCAGCTCGCCATTCGCCACCGCCCACTGAATCGGCGCCGCCCCGCGATACTTCGGCAACAGACTTCCATGCAGATTGATATTCCCCAGCGGCGGCAAATCCAGCATCCACTGCGGAATAATCCGCCCATAAGCCACCACTAAAATCACATCCGGACGAATCCCCTCCAGCAGCTCCCGAAACTCCACATTGTGCTTGATCTTCTCCGGCTGCACCACCGGAATCCCCCGCGCCACCGCCGCCCGCTTCACCGGAGGAGCCTGCATCTCCATCCCCCGCCCCGCCGCCCGATCCGGCTGCGTCACCACCAACGCCACCTCATGCCCCGCAGCAACCACCGCCTTCAGCGTAGGCACAGCAAACTCCGGCGTCCCACAAAAAACAACCTTCATCACGTCACCTCTCGCCCCGACGAACATCCACTACTCGTAGAAAATCCTACGCCGACCAACGGGAGGCCCAGAGCATCTAACTCACCCAGAAAAGGTACACCCGCCACGAAGTGGCCGCACGAATCGGGATCCCCGCAAACAGGTCTTCGTTTGCGGAGTGACCAAGCGTAGCGGGCCCGTCCGGCAGGACATCACCACTCACCGTTCTTAATCAACTTCTTGATCTTCCGAATCACCAGATCCCGCTTCAACCTGCTCAGCCGATCGATAAACAGCACCCCATCCAGATGATCGATCTCATGCTGAAACGCCCGCGCCAGCAGCTCCTCCCCCTCTATCTCAAACCACTCGCCGTCCACATCCTGCGCCCTTACCTTCACCCACGCCGCACGCTGCACCTTCTCGCGAATCTCCGGCAGACTCAGGCAGCCCTCTTCCTCCAACTGCTTGCCCTTCCGATCGATAATCTCCGGATTGATCAGCACGATCTTCTCCTCCGGATTCTTCTTGAAGCTCACATCGATCACCGTAATCCGCTTCGAGATCGCTATCTGCGGCGCCGCCAACCCAATCCCCTGCGCCGCATACATACTCTCGAACATCTCCTCCACCAGCTTCTTCAGCTTCGCGTCAAACACCGTCACCGGCTCGCCCGCCTTCGCAAGCACTGGCTCCGGCCACTTCACCACCTCATGAATCTTCAAATCACCCGTCTTAGCCACAAATCACTCCAACGAATCACTCACAACTACCAACTAACAACTGCCGTCAATACTTCCGAATCTGCTCGCAATACCCTTCAAAATTCCGCTTCAACTCCTTCAGCGAATCCCCGCCAAACTTCTCCATCACCAGCCGAGCCACCGCCAGCGCAACCATCGCCTCCGCCGCCACACCAGCCGCCGGAACCACACAAACATCGCTACGCTCATAAGCAGCCTTCACCGGCTCCCGGGTCTCAAAGCTCACCGAAGCCAGCGGCCGCCGCAGCGTAGAAATCGGCTTCAAATACCCCCGCACCACAACATCCTCGCCATTCGAGATCCCACCCTCAACTCCGCCCGCATTATTCTGCTCCCGCGAAAACTTCGTAAAGTCCTCATCCGTCCCCTCATACCCAATCGCATCATGCACAGCAGATCCCACCGACTCCGCCGCCGTAACCCCGCGCCCCATCTCCACTGCCTTCACCGCCTGCAGACTCATCACCGCCTGCGCCAGCAACCCATCCAACCGCTCATCCCAGTTCGCATGCGTCCCCACCCCCGGAGGCAGCCCATGCACCACCACCTCAAACACTCCGCCGACTGTATCCCCGGTCCGCAGCACCGCATCCACCTCAGCCTTCATCCGCTGCTCATCATCCGGATCGACGCAGTTCAGCAGCACCTCGTCCTTCGCCTGCAGGGCAACAATCTCCTCCCACGTCACGGGCCTCGAAAGCTCCGCCTTCCCCACCCGGATCACGTGACTAGCCACGCTCACACCCAACTCCCGCAGCAGCAACTTCGCAAACGCCCCGGCGGCCACCCTCGCAGCACTCTCCCGAGCGCTAGCCCGCTCAAGCACATACCGCGCATCCGGAAAGTCATACTTCAGCGACCCCGCCAGATCCGCATGCCCCGGCCGCGGCGAAGCCACCGCCTTATGCTTGCTTGCATCGCCCGTCTCAACCGGCAGAATCTCCGTCCAGTTCTTCCAGTCGTTATTCGCCAGCGTCATGGCAATCGGCGACCCGATCGTCTTCCCATGCCGCACCCCGCTCAGGATATGCGCCGTATCCCGCTCAATCCGCATCCGGCCGCCGCGGCCATAGCCCTTCTGCCGCCGCCAAAGCTCGCGATCGATAAACTCCTGCTCCACCGGAACGCCCGCAGGCATCCCACTCACCAACGCCACCAGGCTCTCCCCGTGGCTCTCTCCAGCTGTCGAAAAACGCAACATTCACTCACTCAGAGCCAGCCCAGCCAGCTCATCCCAAACTTAAATTGTAACAACTCCACAAACCCCACCGAACCACACAGATCTCACCCCCACAAACATTGTCATCCTGGAGCGGAGCGAAGGATCTGCTGTTGTTCTTGCAGTTGCTGTTGTCTGTTCCTACCTCAGCAACCAGCTACTTCTTCTTTACCGAAGGCGGCACCAACCCATTCAACCGCAGATAACTGGCCATCTGCGAATAATGGTCCTCCAGATCATCCGTCAACTCAATCAGCGCCCGAGCACGCGGCTTCTTCGCCCCGCCAAAGTAAGTAATCGTATCCCCCAGCTTCGCATCCTGCAGACCATCCAGCGCCGCACTGCAGTACTCAAACGACGCCTTCAACGCCGCCTCCAGCGCCTCCTTCGAAGCCGTCTCAGCCACCTTCGTTCCCATGCGGAGCCGGCGTATCCGAAAACATCGCACACACCCGGTTATTCGCATCCGCAACATGCGAAATAATATTCCCGAACGTCCACTGCTCCGGCGTAGGCCGATACCCATACTTCTCCGCCGGCATCTCTGCCGCCGCATCCGCCATATACTTCGACTGCCGCACGAATATCTCCTTCGCACTCGTAACCACCGGGTTAGCCACCTGCTGCGCCATCAAAGCCGGAGCACCAGCCAGCCCCAACGCCATCAATCCAATCAAAACTCTCATCAATATCGCCTCTCTACTTTCCTGTTGCAGAAATCATTAGCAAATCTAACAGGCTTCGCACGCGGCATTTTCTCCATAGCCGCAATCCGGCCTTTTCATGACCCTCGAAAGCCCCGTCCCGACTGTGATAGCATCCCTCTTCCTTGGGATGCGGCCTACTTCGCGCTCTGAACTCGTGTGCTTCAGCCGAGCAACACACAACTCACATCGCGGCCTGGACCAACCCACAGAACGAGTATCGGTGGTGCCGCGATGAATGCAGCGCACACTAGACCGGCGTGGCTGACGCAAAAGGTCGGGCAGACAAAGCATCTCGCCCGCGACGGCCCTCTTCTCTGCCCGCGGCCCCGGTCTCCCCTCCCACCACTAAAAATTCATTAGCTCTGAGAGAAGAGAGGACCTCCACATGAAGACCTATCTGGGCAAAGACATTCGCAACGTAGCCATCGTCGGCCACTCGCACTGCGGCAAGACGACCCTGATCTCCGTCCTGCTGCACACCGCCAAAATGACCGCAGACCGCGGACGAGTCGAGGATGGCTCCGCCGTCACCGCTTACGACGAAGAAGAGGTCAGCCGCCGCACCACCATGTCCAACGCCGTCGCCTTCGCCGAGTGGAATGGCGTCAAAATCAATCTCGTCGACACCCCCGGCTTCCACATGTTCCTCCACGAATCCCGCGCCGCGTCTCCTGCCCGTAGAAACCGCCCTGGTCGTCGTCAACGCCCAGAACGGCCTAGAGGCCGCCACCGACCGCGTCTGGCGCTACGCCGCCGACGTCAATCTTCCCCGCGTCGTCGTCATCAATCAGCTCGACCACCCCAAAGCCGCCAACCCCCAAACCCGCCAGCAAATGATCGAGCGCATGCAGGAAAAATGGGGCCGCCAGGTCGTCCCCGTACAACTCCCCATCATCGACGAGCAAGGCTTTCACGGCGTCGTCGATCTCGTCACCATGAAGGCCTTCCTCTACAAACCCGACGGCGACGGCCGCGGCCAGTCAGGCGAAATCCCCGCCAATCTCCAGGCCGAAGCAAAAGCCGCGCACGAAGCCCTCGTCGAGCTCGTCGCCGAAGGCAAAGACGAGCTCATGGAAGAGTTCTTCCGCGAAGGAACCATCCCCGAAGAGCACCTCATCGCCGCCCTCCACGAAGCCATCCGCGAAGATCGCATCTTCCCCGTCCTCTACGTCAGCGGCCTCCGCAACGTCGGCACCGACCACCTGCTCGACTTCCTCAACATCTACGCCCCATCGCCCGTCGAGCGCGAGCCCGTAGCCGTCCGCGGCATCAAGCGCACCACCACAGGCAACGGCGCCTTCAATCCAAACGCCGAAGCCGTCGGCCAGGACGAGATCGTCATGCGCCGCGTCGACGACAGCGAACCCCTCGCACTCTACGCCTTCAAAACCATGACCGACCCCTTCACCGGCCGCATCTCCTTCTTCAAAGTCGTCAGCGGCACCGTCCGCACCAACACCACCGTCCAGAACTTCAACCGCCACGAAGCCGAAAGCCTCTCACACCTCTCCATCATGCAAGGCCGCAAACCCGTCGAGGTCGAGATCCTCCACGCCGGCGACATCGGCGCCGTAGCCAAGCTACGCGTCACCCTCACCGGCGACACCCTCGGCGACAAAGCCAACGAAATCTTCCTCGAGCCCGTATCCATGCCCGAACCCGCCATGACCTACGCCATCGAGCCCAAGTCCCGCGCCGACGAAGACAAGCTAGCTCCCGCCCTCCATAAGCTCATGGAAGACGACCCCATGGTCCGCTTCTTCCGCGACCCCCAGACCAACGAATTCCTCGTCGCCGGCGCAGGCCAGCCCCACATCGAAGCCATCGTCTCCAAACTCAAGCGCCGCTACCACACCGAAGTCATCCTCAAATCACCCAAAGTCCCCTACCGTGAGACCGTCCGCGCCAAAGCCGAAGCCCAGGGCCGCCACAAAAAACAGACCGGAGGCCACGGCCAGTTCGGCGACTGCAAACTCCGCATCGAACCCCTCGCCCGCGGCAGCGGCGTCATCTTCGAAAACGACATCTTCGGCGGAGCCATCCCCCGCCAGTACGTCCCCGCCGTCGAAAAAGGCGTCCGCGAATCCGCCGCCCGCGGCTTCCTCGCCGGCTACCCCGTAGTCGACATCAAAGTCACCGTCTTCGACGGCAGCTACCACGACGTCGACTCCAGCGAAATGTCCTTCAAGATGGCCGCCCGCCTCGCCTTCCGCAAGTGCATGGAGCAAGCCCGCCCCGCCCTCCTCGAACCCGTCATGCGCGTAGAAATCGAAGCCCCCGACGAATTCGCCGGAGCCCTCATCGGCGACCTCACCGGCCGTCGCGGCCGCGTCCAGGGCATGGACAGCACCGCCACCGGAACCATCGTCCGCGCCGAAGTCCCCATGGCCGAAATGCTCAGCTACAACACCGCCCTCACCTCTATCACCCAGGGCCGAGGCAGCTACCGCATGGAGGCCGACCACTACGACGTAGTCCCCCAGCTCCTAGCCGACAAAATCCTCTCCACCGCCAAACAACCACTACACGACGAAGCCGAGGTGTAATAAAACATTGTCATCCTGGAGCGAAGCGAAGGATCTGCTGTTGCCTTCGCCCTTGCTGTTGCTTCTCCTCCACCCCGCCGCAGACTCACCCCGCAGGATTGCTCAATATCTTGTGAATCAACTGCCCCGTAATAACCTCTTCGCCCGGCTGCATCATCCAAACCCCGACGATCAGCGCATTCGTGCCTGAAGGCAGACCCTCCGACCCTTCCTTCATCCCCGTGCTCGGATGCAATTCAACCCCCGGATTCCCTGCCCTCAGCCGCTCCTGCACCTGCGCCGTAGTAATCCCAACCTTCGCCGGATCGTACCGCAGATAAAGATGCGGCACATGGTTCGCAATCGGTGCCGTCTCGATACTCACCTTCATCGTAGGAATATCCTTCATCATCGCCCCGATAACGTTCGCCCGCCGCGTAAACTCCTTCTCCATCGCCGCATCGTTCTGCGTAAGTATCCAGTCAACAGCCGCAACCATGCCCAACCAGCTGCTCCTTGGCAACCTTCATGCCACGCCCCACGCCGTCATAAGGATTATTATTCGCATGCGCAAAATCAGTCAGGTGCTTCTTACCCAGCAGCAGCCCCGCATTCTGCGGCCCGCGCAAACCCTTGCCACCCGAGAAGCAAACCAGGTCCCAGCCCATCCCCGTGTACTTCCAAAGATTCTCAATCGGCGGCATATCCGCAGCCGCATCCAGATGGCACGGCACGCCATGCTGATGCGCAATCTCCAGCCATTCCTTCTGCCCAATCAGCGCGTCATCTCCGGCATTGAAAAAATTCGTCATCACAGTATTCGGCGTAAACGCCCTCTTGTAGTCCTCCAGCGTCACCACCTGAACAATCTTCGCCCCGCACATATACATTGCACGGTCGTAGCTATACCGATGCGCCTTCTGGATAATGATCTCGTTCTTCGGAAACTTGCCGCCGATCTCCTGCGGTATATCCGTAGGCTTGCATTGATTGGCAGACTGCAGACAAGCAGCCACAGCCAGCGTAATCGCCGACGAAGCGCCGCACGTAATCACCGCCCCTTCGCAGCGAAGCTGTTTCGCAATGTACTCACCCGACTTCACCTGCAAGTCGATCAGATGAACCGGATGCAGCGCCGCCTGATCCACCGCAAGCTGCACCTCGCGCGGCATAGTCGATCCGGTATAGGTCGTGAAGACACCCGCAGCATTGATGATCTTAACGACGCCAAGCTTGTCATAGTAATCAGTGCCGGCGACATGTGCGCCGGTAGACGACTTTGTTCCCGCTCGAAGCAGAGGCGTAGCACCCATAGCTGCAAGCGCGGCCTGAAACTGAAGAAACCGACGACGGCTGAAGAAGTTTGACATAGCGACCTTTCACGCTAGCCACGAAGTCGGAGTATTGTGACCCAGCTCCTACCGATGGCAAGCGACAACAGAAATGGACGTTCGAAGTGGTTCCATTTCTAGACCGTGCCAGTATGCATGTCAAGGAAAGTGTGAAAGGTGTAGAGAATCAATTTGGTCGTTTAGCTGAAGACATCGCTTGCCGAAAATGATGCTCTACCGGATGCTGTGCAGAACGTCGCTCAGCGTCTCAATATTGCCCAGAAACATCTCGTGCAGCCGATGCAGAGCGGCAACGGTCTCAGGAGAGACAGCATCATCGTCGAGTTCGCCGAGGCGAATCTCGACGGCCTCCGCGTCAATCAGAGCGGTCCCAAGCTGTTCTTTGACGAGCTCCAATATATCGTCCACGCCCGTTGGATGCGATAAAGCGTGACGGAGATTATCTCTGTCTCCAGGCCGACGAACTTTGGTCATTAAAAGTAACCTGGTGCCGATTCCGTCATCCTGCAACTCCTCTATTTTGTTTGGACCCTAGCGTCCGAATACATCAGTAATGACGAAACTGAACAGCACAGTTGTCCTACGTCGTCATCCTGACACTGAGCTTGCCGAAGGGGAAGGACCTCTGTATTTTGCCTTTGCTCTTGCAGCTGTTTGTTCTCCCCCCAACAACCAACCAAAAGGAAGCCAAGAACGGAACGGCCCGACTTCAGCGGACCAAAAACCAGCCGCGCCGTAGGGCGCTACCGCTCTGCCGGAGGCTTGTATTCTTCTTTTAGAACATCCTAACCGCCACCCCCTAACCCTGGACCTTCGCCACCAAACATTGTCATCCTTGAGCGAAGCGAAGGATCTGCTTTTGCCTTTGCTGTTGCCAGTTCTCTCACCTCAACAACCAGCGAAACTGGATCACTACAACGAAGTCCGTAACTCCCATGGGTGAATCATGTGACCGCCGTCACAGCGCCGTCCATGTCGAGATCGCTAGCATACGTTCTGACGTCAAAGAACTGCTCTCCATGAAAAATTCTTCAGAAAAATTCAGCTCATTTAGCAGCGGGGCAATTCTTTGACGGACAAGCGGATCGCTCAAAGGGAAATATGAATCGGGATGCTCGAAAGATCGTTATCATCGGCGGCGGAATCGCAGGACTATGCACCGCTGTCTATGCACAAAAGTGCGGCTACCAGGCCGAAGTTCTCGAAATGCATCACGCTCCCGGCGGACTGGCAACGCACTGGAGCCGGAACGGATATACCTTTGAAACCTGCCTGCATTGGCTGCTCGGCTCGAATCCCAACAGCGAGTGGTACGCGCGCTGGCTCGAAGTCTTCGACATCGGCGAATTGAAGTTCATCTATCCCGAAGAGTTTGTGCGTCTCGAAACGGAACGCGGCGAACACCTCAGCATCTACTCCAATACCGACCGCCTCGAGGCCGAGATGCTCAGCCGCGCACCTCAGGACGCACCCGCGATCCGTCACTTCATCTCGTCCATTCGCAGCCTCACGCACTTCAAGATGCCTGATCCGGGCGAGAGTTTTGCTCGTAACTGGCTAACCTGGCTGCGCGACTTGCCCTTCCTCCCCTTGCTGCATGAACTCTCAAGCGTCGGGGTCAGAGAGTACGGTGATAAGTTCACAGATCCTCTTCTAAGAGGATTCTTCGGGAATGATGACACCGCCCGATTGTCCGCTTTACCTCTCACGTTTTCTCTCGCATGGATGAGTCAGCACGACGCCGGCTATCCCATCGGCGGCTCTCAGGCGATCATTCGACTCATCGCGGAGAAGCTCACATCCCTGGGCGGCCGACTGCGTCTTGGAGCTAAGGTCGAACGCATCTTGGTCGAGAACAACACCGCAGTCGGAGTGCAGTTGGCCAACGGAGAAACCATCAGTGCGGATTGGGTCATATCGGCCGCCGACGGCCACTCTGCCATCCATGGCCTGCTGGGCGGCAAGTACCAAAACAAAACTACTGAAAAGATCTACGACGAACTAGAAACGTTCCCTTCCTACCTGCAGGTCTCTCTGGGAGTGGCGCGGAATCTCCTTCAGGAGCCCGGATTCCTGATCCGTCTTCTCGACTCTCCGCTTGAGGTCGACCCGGACACACTCCTTCATCAGGTATCTTTCCGCATCTTTCACTTCGACCCAACCTTTGCTCCGGCCGGAAAAACTGCGGTCACTGCCTTTCTGCCAACATACAACTTCAAATATTGGGTCGATCTGCAAGAAAACGATCCCGCTCGTTATAAAGCCGAGAAAGATCGCATCGCAAACAATGTCATTTCAATACTTGAAAGCAAAATACCGGATCTTCGTGCTGCGATCGAGGTGACCGACGTCTCAACACCAGCTACAGTGATCCGTCTCACGGGCAACTGGAAAGGCAGCATGGAAGGATGGCTCATCACGCCTCGCAGTGGCTTTACTTCGCTGCCCAACACACTCCCCGGCCTGCAAAAGTTCATGATGGTGGGCCAATGGGTTATGCCGGGAGGTGGCCTGCCTTCTGGGCTCATAACGGCACGCCACGCAATTCAAACGATTTGCCGGCAGGAGGAGCGGCCTTTCCCTGTTCAGCACCAGAACGATGCCGCTACCTTATACTCCTCCTTGAACAATCGAATACGGTCTCATCAATCCGACAACCCCCTCCATCCGCCACCAACTACTCCTCCTTCAACCACCCCCGCGAATCCAGCACCGGCCGCTCCAGACTCCTAACCCAGTCCGTCATCTCCCCCGGCCCCTTCCCACTAGCCTCCGCCTTCGCAAACTCATTCCGCATCGCCTGCATCTTCGCCTCCAGATCATCCAGCACATTCAGCAGCACCGCCTCCGGAGTCATCGGCAGCTTCGGCGACCCAAACTCATACTTCCCATGGTGGCTCAGGATCATATGCTCCACCAGCACCCGCAGCTTCTCCGGAAACGGCTCCAGCTCCCTCACCTTCTCCACCAGCATCCCCTGAGCAATGCTGATATGCCCGATCATCTGCCCCTCTAAGGTGTACGAAAAAGAGTTCTTCCAGCTAAGCTCCCGTATCTTCCCGATGTCATGCAGAATCGCCCCCGTCACCAGCAGATCCGCATCCACCTCCGGATAAAACGGAGCCGTAGCCCGGCAAACCCGCACCAGCGTCACCACATGCTCCAGCAGCCCCCCCAGCCACGCATGGTGCAGCACCTTCGCCGCCGGAGCCGTCTTGTAAGCCTCCCCAATCGCCGGATCATCCAGAAACGCAAACACCAGCCGCTTCAAATCCTCATTCTTGAACTCACCCACATACCCCCGCAGCTCCGCCCACATCTCCTCGACGTCGAACTGCGTCACCGGCATGTAATCCGCCGGATCAACCTCACTCGCCGCCGCCAGCCGCATCTTCGTCAGCGTAATCTGAAACTTCCCCTGGTACTTCGAGATCTGCCCCTGCACCTTCACATAGCAGCCCTCGCCGCACGTCGCCATGGCCTCGGCAATGTCGTCCCACATCCGCGCCTCAAACGACCCCGTCTTATCCGTCAGCACCAGCGCCAGAAACTGCCCACCCTGCTTCTTCTCCCGAACCTGCATCGACGACAACACAAAATACGAAGTCACCTGCGAGTTATCGAACCGCACCGCATCCGCTACAAAAAAGTCTTTCATCCCAACAGCATACCCCGCCCAAACGCAGCTCCGCTCAAGCCCAACCGCTTGACACCCTTGATACAGATTAATCCAGCAGACGAGAGGGTCCGGCATACAAGCCGGACCTTCTCATTAAACCCAGACCCGGACCGAAGTCCAGACCTATCTACTTTGTTTCTAAGACTTTGACACATTTTGACGGGATGGGTTCCCGTCGAAAGTCGTCAGTTCTGAGGAGGCGTGGCGCACTGCGCCGGAGCAGGAGGCGGTGTCGGAGCCGTAGGCTGCAGCGTATTCGGATCCACATCCGTCTTCAGAGGCGTCGCGACAGGCTTCTCGGCAGGCGTAACTTCCTTGTCCTGCAGCCGCTCCTTCGGAGCATTCTTATCCTTCACCTTCTTCTGCTTCTTAACCGTATCCCCGTTCAACCCCAGCGGAGCCGCCTGCAACTGCTGCGCCGCCTTCTCATCGGCGGTCATCGCCTCCGGAGTAGCCGCCGCCTTCAACTGCGCCTTATCCGCCTTCTTCTTAGCCTTATCCACAGCTCTCAGTCTTCGCCCGGTCGCTATACCGCGTCTTCTTCTGCACCGGAGCCTGCGGCCCCAGCGGATCGTCGCTCATCGACGTTGACGACGTAGAAGCAACCTGCGTCGTCGGCGTCGGCTGAGACATGATCCCACCCGGTGTCACCGCAGCAGAAGCACTCCCAGCCCCCACATCCGTCCCCTGCTCCGTCTCCCCCCCACCCGCCGGCAGAGCATTCCGGGGAGCCTGCCCATACCTGACTTTTTCGCGCTTGATCTTAGCCGGCTTTCCGTTCGTGGTCGTCTTTGTGCTGGCGACCGTCTTTGTACTCGTCGCAGCACTCGTAGTTGTACTCGTCGCCGTTGGCACTGCAGCTGTACTCGCCGTCGTAGTGCTCGCCGAAGCCGCATTCTCCGCCGGAAGAGCCGGAACGCAGTCGAAGCAGCCGCAGAGCCGTCAGTGCAGCCTCCTTCTTCTCCGGACCCACCGCCGCCGCTGAGAATTCTTTGCTCCGGTCAAACCGCTGCTTCTGTTTCTCCGGCTTCTTCTTCACCGCTGGCGCCGTATACGACGTAAAGTAGATCGGCTTCGTCTGGTTGGGACTAGCGCCCGAATCCACAAAGCCAGGCTTGACGTCGACATAAGCGTCATCGCGCAGCTTGGTCAGATACGCCCGCAACGCCGGCTGCATCTCCTCGCTGTAGAGCGCGTCCTCGATCTGCGGCTCAATGTCCTTCAACGCGGGCACACCCGGTGCCACATGGTTAGTCACCTTCAGCAGCACAAACCCCTGCCGGGTGCGTATCGGCGCCGTCGTCTCACCCGTCTTCAGGCCGAACGTCTGATCTTCCAGAACCTTAGCCAGCGCGCCGCGCTTGTACAACCCCAGGTCTCCACCCTGACCCGCTGTCTGTCCACTCGAGTACTTCTTCGCCAAATCCTCAAACTTCGCGCCGCGCCTTCAACTGGGCCTCAACATCTTCTGCCTTGGCCTTTGCCTGCGCCACTGCCGCATCGCTCGCATCCGACACTGGTCGGAATCAGAATCTCGCTCAATCGAACTTGCTCAGGCTGCGCAAACTCCTGCTTATGAGCCTCGTAGAACGCCTGCTTCTGCGCCTGCGTCGGCTGCAGACGGCGGGCCACCTCGTCGCGCACCACCTCTTGCGTAATCACGCTGTTCCGGATGTTCGCCTTGAAGTCCTCAAACGACAATCCCGAATCCCGGACCGCCTTCTCAAGATCCTGCATCGTGTCGAACTTATTCTGCTTGCGAATCTCGTCCAGCCGCCGCACCACCTCAGCATCCGGGTTCAACCCCATCTCTTTGCCCCGCGAGATCAGCAACTGCTGATCGATCATGTCGCGCAGCATGTTCTTCTGCCGTTCCGCGGCCTCGGTCGGGCTCGCATTGCTCTGCTGCAAGCTCCTGCGCCAGTTGCTGCTGGGCCCGTTCCACATCGCTGCGGCTGATGATCTGGTCGTTTACCCGGACAACCACATCCTCGACCACCACCCCACCCGGCGTAATCGCCGCTGGCGACGGCAGCGGCTGAGGTTGCGGAGCCGAGGGTACCGACAACGGACTGTGATACTGCGGCACCTGTGCCGCCACCATCCCCGGCAAGGTCAACAGGCTCAACCCGCATCCGACCGCTATCTGCGAAATTCTCAAGTTCATCGTCACTCGTAGTCTATAAACTCCGGGCTGAAACCGCACTCGACCCGGCCCTCTCGTTACCCCGTTTGACTCACGGCGGCATCGGATGGTATTCAGTTCACATTCTAACTGGCCTTGCCCTATCGCGCGAATCCCTCTTTCGCCCGTGATCTCGCTCACCCCCCGGTGCTATACTCCGTCCAAAGATTGTCGAATAACGCGCACCCCTGTGCACGTTGCTTCCATCTAAAGTTTAAGCTTGTTTCAGCAGTCTGAGGTATCAGAAGCCTATGCCGCACCGCACTCGTCGCGCTCTCCTCTCCGTCACTCTCTTCCTTGGCGTCTGCGCCATTCTTGGCTCCGTCATCAGCCAGAAAGTCTCTGCCCAGTCCGCATCCGACGAGTCCAACCTCCGCGACAGCCTGCATGCCTTCACCGACGTCTACTCCATCGTCGAACAGAACTACGCCGAGCATCTCGACCAGGACAAGACCGACAAGGCCATCTACGACGGCGCCATCCCGGGCATGCTCCACACCCTGGATCCCCACTCCAACTTCTATGACCCCAAGGCCTTCGCCCAGATGCGCGAAGACCAGCATGGCCGCTACTACGGCGTCGGCATGACCATCCAGCCGCAGCCCATGCCCGACGGCAAAACTCGCGTCGTCGTGCTCTCCCCCTTCGAAGGCACTCCTTCCTTTAAGGCCGGCATCCGTCCCGGCGACGTCATCCTCACCATCGACGGCAAGTCCGCCGAAGGCATGGACTCAGCCGCAGTCGCCTCGCTCCTCAAGGGGCCCAAAGGCACCCACGTCTCCGTCACCATGGAGCGCGAAGGCTCCCCCAAGCCTCTCGTATTCGATCTCGTCCGCGACGATATCCCTCATCCCTCCGTCGATCTCGCCTTCCTCATCCGCCCTGACATCGGCTACATCCACGTCGCCAACTTCTCCAGCGAAACCACCAGCCGCGAGGTCGGCGACGCTCTCGACAAGTTCCAGGCTGCCGGCGAGCTCAAGGGTCTCCTCATCGACCTCCGCAGCAACCCCGGCGGCCTCCTCAACGAAGCCGTCAACATGTCCGACAAGTTCCTCCAGAAGGGACAGATCATCGTCTCCCAGCGCGGCCGCGCCTTCCCTGACCAGGTCTACCGCGCCACCCGCGGCGAGCAGGGCACCGACAAGTACCCCATCGTCGTCCTCGTCAACCGCAACACCGCCTCCGCGGCCGAAATCGTCTCCGGCGCCCTTCAGGATCACGACCGCGCCCTCATCGTCGGTGAAACCACCTTCGGCAAAGGCCTCGTCCAGACCGTCTTTCAGATCACCGAAAACACCGGCCTCGCCCTCACCACCTACCACTACTACACCCCGTCCGGCCGCCTCATCCAGCGCAACTACGATCACGTCTCGCTCTACGACTACTACTACGTCCGCGACGACGCCGCCAAGGCCGACAAGTCCAACCTCGAGGTCAAACTCACCGACTCCGGCCGCACCGTCTACGGCGGCGGAGGCATCACGCCCGACGAGAAGATCGAGCCCACCAAGTACAACCGTTTCCAGGAAAGCCTGCCCCAGCACTACGCCTTCTTCAACTTCAGCAAGCACTACCTCGCCTCCCACACCGTCAGCAAAGACTTCGTGGTCGACGACGCGGTCATGCAGCAGTTCAAGGACTTCCTCAAGGCCAACCAGATCGACTACACCGACGCTGACATCGCCGGCGCATCCGACTGGATCAAAGAGAACATCAAGAGAGAACTCTTCACCTCGCAGTTCGGCCAGATCGAAGGCCTCAAGGTGAGTGCCGAGTGGGACCCCCAGATCGCCAAGGCAATCACCTTCATGCCCGAAGCACAGGCTCTCGAAGACCACATCAAATCGGCCCAGCACCACCACCGCCAGCCGCTGACCAGCATCTAGCCAGGAAAACAGAAGGCCGCCCAACTCAAGGGCGGCCTTCTTCATTTCAAATTCTGGAGCGGGAGACCGGGATCGAACCGGCGACATTCAGCTTGGGAAGCTGACGTTCTGCCACTGAACTACTCCCGCTCAACTCTGCCAGTGTATCAAACCTGACCCAGCCTCATTTCAGCTCTCAACCAGCGAAAACCATAGGCCAGCAAGCATCTTCCACGCCCGATTTACTTCGCAGGCCACAACCACGCCGCTCCTCGCACACCGCTCGAGTCCCCAAACTTCGCCGGCACCAGCGGAGTCTCCGCCTCGCCGCCAAACACATACCCCGGCAACTTCGCAGCCACATTCGCATAGATTCTCTCAGCCCGCGACAGCCCACCGCCGAACACAAAAATATCCGGGTCCAGTATGTTGATCAATCCCGCCAGACCACGTGCCAGCCGGTCTTCAAACCGTCGTACCGTCGCCTCTGCCTCGGCATCCCCAGCCCCGGACGCCGCCACAATCTGCCGCGCAGTCAGCTCCTTGCCCGTGATCCCCAGGTGGTCCCGCGCCACTCCCGTCCCCGACACCCACATCTCCATGCAGCCTCTCTTGCCGCAGTAGCACTCCGGCCCCGGCAGCTCGTCCTCACGCGGCCACGGCAGCGGAGTATGGCCCCACTCACCCGCCACTCCATTCGGCCCCGCATGCACGTGCCCGTTAATCGCAATCCCGCCGCCGGCCCCCGTGCCCAGGATCACCCCAAAGACCACTCCGCGCCCCGCCGCCGCCCCATCCGTAGCCTCGGACACCGCCAGGCAGTTCGCATCGTTCGCCACCCGTACCTCGCGTCCCAGCTCCACCGAAAGGTCCCGGTCCAGCGGATGTCCATTCAGCCAAGTCGAATTCGCATTCTTCACCATCCCCGTCTCGCGCGACACGCTCCCCGGAACCCCCGCGCCCACCGTGCCCGTCCGCCCCGTCTCCTCTTCGATGCGCCGCACCAGCCCCACCACCGCCATGAGCGTCGTCCGGTAATCATCTCGCGGAGTACCTATACGATGCCGCGCCAGCTCCCTCCCCGCTCCGTCAATCCCCACCGCCTCAATCTTCGTCCCGCCCAGATCGATCCCGATCCGCAGCTCTGTATCTGCTTCATACTCCGTCATTCGTTCACATCATCCTTTTACCGATTCGCACTTCTGTCCGTTCTAACTACACTTCAAATTCGAGGATGTGTAAAGTACAGCCGCTAAAATAGCCGCACACAATCACCATCAAGCGAACGAGGCCTTCCATGCCCTGCGATCCAGAAGAGTTACGTCACGTCCCCCTGTTTGCCCTGCTCGATGAGGACGAAGCCGCCATTCTCGCCGCTCAGGTCGAGATCAAAAAGTTCACTCCCCGCCAGCGCATCTACAAGATCGGCGATCCCGGCCACAACGCCTACGTCATGGTCTCCGGCACCGTCCACGTCACCATCGTCGACGAGGACAACCAGGAGGTCATCGTCGACTCCCCCGGCCACGGCGAGTTCTTCGGCTTCGCCTCCATGCTCGAGCAGACCCCCCATCAAACCAGCGCCATGGCCATCGACGAGACCACCTGCATCGAGGTCGACCGCCACGACATCGCCATCCTCCTCGAGCGCAAACCCCTCGCCGGCATGGACATGCTCACCGTCCTCGGACGCCAGTTCCACGCCAGCCAGCAGCTCGTCCGCATCCGCGCCAGCCGTAACCCCAACGACATGATCGACGAGGAACAAACCTTCGGCCAGCGCATCGCCGACCACGTCGCCAGCTTCGGCGGCTCCTGGACCTTCATCATTACCTTCCTGGTCACCCTGCTGGCCTACGTCGGCATCAACGTCTTTCTTCTCTCCACACGCGGCAAAACCTGGGACCCCTACCCCTTCATCCTGCTCAATCTCTTCCTCTCCATGCTCGCCGCCATACAGGCGCCCGTCATCATGATGAGTCAGAACCGGCAGGACATGAAGGACCGTGTCCGCAGCGAGCTCGACTATGACGTCAACCTACGCGCCGAATCCGAGATCCAGCGCCTCTCCGCCAAACTCAATCTGCTGAACGACAAGCTCTGCGACCTCGACGACATACTTCGAGATCAAACCCCACCAGTTCGCAAATGACATAAGCAGCGAAACCCCGTCCCTTGCGGCTTCTATCCGTCTACTTCTTATCAATAGACCCCGGAGTAACATTCACATCCTCCGGCGCCGAGGGATTGATATGTCCCGTCGCATTCTCAGGGGTCTTCGACTCTCCCTCGATCTTGCCCGGTCCAGCTGTCGCAGGATTATCGCCCTTCGGCCCCGAAGGTGTCTGCCCTACCTCCTGGGCGCTGGGCTGGCCACTATCTTCGGCTGCTTTTTTCAACGCCGCATGTTCCATCTGCGCCTGTTCCATTTGAAAGAAGGGTGTAGACATTGCCAACCACCTTTCCACTTGGTAGGAGGCCAATCTTCCGCACTACGTTGCCTCTTTCGGCCTCTTACTCATAAGTGGTAGTACACCACCACTTAAGGTTTATCCCATTGATCAAAATTCACGTCCGGCTTTGCTAAAATGTCGAAATGTTATGCACCATTGGCGAAGCCCTCATGAAAAACCTCAATGCCGCCGCTAAAGCACGTGCTGCCGCCGAGAAGGCACTCACGAATCCCAATCTGACCGTGAAGGAGTGTGACGCACTCTTCCATTCCGCTCAAAAAAACAGCCAGGCCGCCGCCACCGCGTTTCTCGATCACAAGGTAGGCTGCATCACCTGCCGCACACCAGAGAGCGGGCTCCACCGCAAAGTCGCTCATCACGCGCAAACATAACGCCTTCCTCATCAACGTCGAGCGCGGACAGGTTCATGAGGGCGACTGCATGAACCCCGCGTCCCCATGAAGCACCTACTCACGCAATACAGCGAGTTATCCTGTCAGTGGAGCATTCTGCGGCGATGAGTGATGGTGATGAACAGACCTAGGGACTGGATCCACTGGAAAACCAATCTGTTGGACCGCATAGCCAGACTGCGGCAATCAGAAAACCAGATCTTCCTTGTTTTATCGGTCGTGATCGGCGCACTCACCGGCTTGGCCGTTGTCGCGTTCATCCTCGTGACGGAACGATTCGGGATGCGGCTATACCCGGCAGGAGGTTCTCCGTGGCGACGCCTGCTATTCCCCGTCGTGGGCTCGCTGGGCATCGGCTACCTGCTCTATCGCTATTTTCCTGATGCCCGAGGCAGCGGCGTTCCCCAAACAAAAGCCGCTCTCTTTGCCCGCGAAGGACGCATCACTCTACGCACCGTGCTCGGCAAGTTTTTCTGCACCTCGGCGACCCTCGCCAGCGGGATCCCGCTAGGCCGCGAAGGTCCCTCGGTGCAAGTCGGTGCCGGCATCGGCTCCGTGCTTGGACGCCTCCTCGGCCTGCGCCCCGAGCAGGTAAAAAAACTCATCCCCGTAGGAGCAGCCGCGGCAGTCGCAGCCGCGTTCAACACCCCTCTCGCGGCCGTACTGTTTTCACTCGAAGAGATCATAGGCGACCTCCACGCCCCCGTAATGGGCGCCGTAGTCCTCGCCTCAGCGACCGCCTGGATGGTCTTGCGCGCCTCCCTCGGTAACCATCCCCTCTTCAAGGTCCCCCAGTATGAACTCGTAAGTCCGGCCGAATTCGCAATCTACGCCGTACTCGGCGTAGTCGGAGGCGTCGTCTCCTTCACCTTCACTCAACTCCTGCTGCGTATGCGCGCCATGTTTCTCCGCCTCCCGCGGAATACAGTATGGCTCCAGCCAGTAGCGGGCGGCCTGCTGGTCGGCGTGATGGGTTGGTTCGTGCCGCAGGTCCTCGGCGTCGGGTACGGATACGTCGGCGAGGCGTTGAATGGAAATATGGCGTTCAAGATGATGCTGCTCCTCGTGTTCCTGAAGCTCTTCGCCGTGACCGGAAGTTATGCTTCTGGAAACGCGGGCGGTATCTTTGGCCCAGCTCTGTTCATCGGCGCTATGGTAGGGGGCACGGTTGGAACGGTAGCGCATCATCTCTTCCCCACCTATACCGCGACGGCGGGAGCCTACGCGCTGGTTGGCATGGGTGCCCTCTTCGCCGGCATCGTCCGCGCTCCCATGACATCCGTCCTGATGATCTTCGAGATGACCCAGGACTATGCCGTCATCGTCCCGCTGATGATTGCCAATATGGTCAGCCTCTTCATCGCTTCAAGATTGCAGCACGAGCCCGTCTACGAAGCGCTAGCCATACAGGATGGCATTCACCTGCCGACCGGCGCGCAGCACCGCCATGGCCAGCGAGCAGTAGTAAAAATCATGCGGCCCGCGAATCAGTTGCTACCTGCAGAGATCACCGTGCAGGAAGCTCTGGCGCAAGTTCCATCAAGCAAATTTCGGACCTGGCTCGTAACCGACCAACGCGGTGTCGTCGGTGTGATCAATCTTCCGTGGCTGGAGCGGCATCTTGCCGAACATCCCCATAAGCAGCTCAGCCACTTAGTGGACCCTCTTGCCTTTCCGCACGTTCACTCCGATCAGGGACTTGACCAGGCCCTTGAGCGCATGGGTGCAAACCAGATCGAAGTACTGCCCATCGTCAGTCGGGCCAATGTCCACAAGCTCGAAGGCATCGTAACGCTGCGGGACGTACTAAACGCATACGGCGTGCCCTCAACCGATCAAACCTAGCAACGTCAATTGCTGCCTCGCACGCGGTAAAGCCTCAAAAATACCTGTCAAGCCCCCAGGACGTCCGCAACCCAGGACGAAACGAAGCAACCCTCCAAAAATAAGCAACTTACAACACTAGGAATTCTCCAGACCGCTGGCGTAGCAGTTCTCTCCAATCGTTTAAAATGGTATTAGAGATTGAGAAGAACGAAGGTCGGAGGAAGGGACTCGTTACGCCGAGCACTAACTCATTTTATCGCAATACTTTAGCTATAAACCATTTACAATGAAGACTTTGGCACTGATTTTCTACGTATATTATTGCATATAGAGACTTTAGCCCAGGACCGGGGGGAGGGGGGTACCCCCATATCTTCCCTGGGCAAGCCTTTATTTCGCGGTCGAGGTAGTCGAGGTATCAGCTTCCTTCTCGTAGGCAGGGCTGAGGGTATGTTTTGCCTGTGCCAGCGGAAGTAACGTCGGGTAGAACTGGACAAAGGTAGTGTCCACCGCTCCATGGCTTTCGTGACACGTATAGCAGTTCGCAGGCCGTTTGATCAGCTTTGCGCTCTCCAGTTTGCCGAACGCAAAGAACCCCCAACCCCCTTCCAGACTAGCGTCTTTTACATGAACTTCGAGGTTCGTGACGTCGGGAGATTGCGTGTGACCTCGCTTGTTGATGGAGATCGCTCCTTCTGCCCTGCGAACCTCGAGAATGAGCACGGTCTTCTCAGGCCAGGTTCCAGTCTGCAGAAAAGCACGGTAGGCCGAGGGGTTGGCGAACACATTTTGAAACGTCGAGTGCCCGGCAACCGCAGCGCTCACGTCGTAGCTCATGTCGATACCGGAGGTAAGAAAGACCCATTCGCGGTAGCGTTCCGGTCTCTTCAACTCCCCGGTCGCGGTGTACGTTGGACCATCGCTGACAACCGGAGCCGCTTTCGCCCCGTCCGCCTGTCCCCTGGTCCGGGCGCCTGCCAGCACAAAGAGGCCCGCAAGCGTCGCTATCGCAGTGAATTGGAGACGTTTTGGATTCATATGAATTTCTCTCTTCCAGTCTCCGGCTTTCAAACTACTCGCGCTCAACTGCCTCTAAGATAGCAGTCGGACGCTCAAAATAAGATCCGCCTCTGCTTGGAAAGAGGCGGATCTCAAGCCTTCACGACTATCTGTTCTTTCGACTTTGTAGTGGATAGATTTCGGGTCCATCATCACCCTTCCCGTAGAGAGATGACGGCCAGCCATCAAGATATGAATCTGGAGTCTGCAATGTCCAGTCATCAAATAGGAAAGAAATTTCCCATAGCGGTGCAGCAATCGCAAAGTCAGCCTGGGTAAGACCTTTTTCGGGCGATACAATAGAGTTTCGGCGTTTCATCGCCTCTCATTTTTTATGGCATATCAAGTTCTTGCACGGAAGTATCGTCCCCAGCGCTTCGCAGATGTTGCAGGCCAGGACCACGTTACAGTCACCCTGATAAATGCGCTGACCCAGCAGCGGATTGCGCATGGATACATCTTCAGCGGACATCGCGGGATCGGTAAGACGACAATTGCACGCATCCTCGCGATGGGGCTGAACTGCCGGAATTCGATCGGCAGCGAGCTTCGAGCGACGGCCGAGCCCTGTGATGTGTGCGAGAGCTGCACGGAAATCAAGACTGGGAATGCAGTCGATGTGATCGAGATCGATGCGGCAACAAACCGCGGCATCGATGAGATTCGGGAACTGCGAGACGCAGCTAGGTATCGACCGGCACGGGACAAGTACAAGATCTACATTCTGGATGAGGCGCATCAGATTACAGATGCAGCGTTCAATGCGCTGCTGAAGACGCTCGAGGAGCCGCCAGATCATATTGTGTTCATGATGGCGACCACGCAGCCAGAGGACATTCCGCAAACCGTGCGGTCTCGGTGCCAGCACTTTAGCTTTCATGCGGTGAAGCTGGTAGACATTCTGGGCGAGCTGCGCGGGATTGCAGAGCGTGAAGGTGTAGACGCGGATGTAGCTGCGCTGAGTCTGCTGGCAGAGGCCGGGGATGGTTCGATGCGCGATGCGCTGTCGATCATGGACCAGGCGATTGCAAGCGCGCCGATGGAGGACGGGCGCCCACGCCTAGATGCAGGGCAAATTCGTGAGCTGATGGGGACGGTCCCCAATGCGGTGTTCGAGAAGATTCTTGAGGCGGTGAACGAGAATCGCAGCGCCGAAGTGATTACAGTTGCGAACCAATTGCTGGATGCAGGAAATTCTCCAGCGCAGTTGGCTAGGCAGTGCGTGCGGTATCTGCGAAACTGCGTGATCGCGAAGATCGCCGGGATTGGCGTGGATGGCGCGGGCGCGGATGGGGCCGCAGGCGAGTTGCTGCAGATCTCGGCGGATGAGCAGCGGAGGGCAGGACGTTCTGCTGCTTTGTTTACGGAAGAGGAGCTGACGCGGTTTCTGCAGGTGATGTTGCGGACGTTCGATGAGCTGGGGTATCGGCAGGAGCAGCGGTTTCATTTTGAACTGGGGCTGTTGAAGCTGGTGCATCTGCGGCGGCTGCTGCCGGTAGAAGAGATGTTGAGTCAGTTCCCTGTCGCTGGACGCGTTGGTGGGGCTGGTTTGGGGACGGGTTTGAGTGCTTCAGTACGGAACAGTGCTCCCGTGAGTCAGGCGATTGCGGCGAGTGTGGCCGCAGTACCGGTGAAGCCTGCATTTTCTCCCTTCGCAGCCGATTCGAACAGGAAAAGGTTTGAAGGTGGTGAGCTGGCAACACCAGGCACCGGCGATCTCGTCAGTGCAGCCGGAGACGGAGACGCGGGTGAAAATTGAGGTTCTACGCGCGGTAGCGGAGCCTCCTCCTGCTGTGGCTAAGGTACCTGAGACTCGGAGCGATTGTTGAGCCTGTCGCTGAGAGTGTCGTGGCTGCGGGTTCGAATCAGAGTGGCAGCCGAGTTGCAGCGGGTTGCGGTTGAAGCGCTGGCTGCGTTGAAGAATCAGGATACGGCAGCAGAGGCGCTGGAAGATTCGACATGGACCGTGGAGGCGGGCGAGATTCGTGTGCAGACCGAGGTGTCGAAGGCGATGCTGGGGATGGTGGTGAATCCTGAGGCGGAGAAAGTCGTTCGAGCTGCGTTGCGGGCGGCTGGAGCGGGATCGCTGAAGTTGGTGCTGCTGCCAGGGACGGCGACGGCAGCGGAGAAGAAACCGCGCGCGGCGAAGACTGGTTCGGTGCAGGCGAAGGCGATGGAGCATCCTATTGTGCAGCAGGCGCAAAGGCTGTTCCAGGCAGAGATACGGAATGTGATTGATCTGCGTGAGGTGGAACTGATGGATTTTTCAGATCTGGGCAAGATGAAAGAGATGATGAGTCAGGCGAAGCAGATGCAGGAGCAGATGCAGAAAAAGCTCGCCGAGACAGTGGTGGAGGCTTCGACGGGTGGTGGCGTGGTGACGGTCCGGATGAACGGTAAGAAAGAGGTACTGCGACTCAAGATCGAGCAGACGGCAATGGGGAGTTCGGCAGACGATCTGGAGTTGCTGGAGGACCTGATTGCCGCAGCAGTGAATGAGGCAGGACGGAAAGCGGATGAAGCCATCAAGGCCGGCATGGCGGGGATGATGGGGGCACTGGGACTGCCAGATCTTCCAGGGTTGAGCTAGTGGCTGGTTCTTTCACAACAACGACGAGTCGATTTGCAGAGCCGATGACGCGGCTGATCGATGAGTTGCGGAAGCTGCCAGGCGTGGGGGCGAAGAGTGCGCAGCGGTTTGCGTTTCATGTGCTGCGGTCTTCAACGGAAGATGCAGAAGCGCTAGCGGGAGCGATTCGGGAGTTGAAGGCGCGATTGCGGCTTTGCTCGGTCTGCAACAACATTACAGACGTCGATCCTTGCGGCTATTGCACGAGTCCCCTGCGGGACCAGCGGCTGGTTTGCGTGATTGAAGAGCCGACGAATATCGCGACGATCGAGAAGACGCGCGGGTACGCCGGGGTGTATCACGTGCTGCATGGGACGTTGTCGCCGGTGAATGGCGTGGGGCCGGACCAGTTGAGGATTGCGAATCTGTTGACTCGGCTGGATGACGTGGATGAGGTGATTCTGGCTACTTCGCCAACGACTGAGGGTGAAGCTACGGCTGCATATATCGCACACGAGTTGCGGAAGGCGAATACGAGGTTGAAAGTGACTCGGATCGCCACGGGGGTTCCGGCAGGGAGCGACATCGAGTATGCGGATGAGGTGACGATGTCGCGGGCTATGGAAGGGCGCCGAGAAGTTTTAGGCATCTTGGCTCGATTCAAGCGACTGTAATTTAGGATGAGACTTCGTTATGGCTTGGAGAATTGAGATTTGAGCCCGTCATTTCGTGGGGCTGTTCAAGCCCTAGCAGGGTGAGCATGGTGGGGGAGATGTCGCGGAGGCTGCCGCCGGGGCGCAGGATGCGGTGGGGGGTTGGGGGCGTGTCCGAGACCAGGATGAAGGGGACGGGGTTGGTGGTGTGGGCGGTGTGGGGGCCGCCGGTGACGGGGTCGATGAGCATCTCGGCGTTTCCGTGGTCGGCGGTGACGAGGAGCGAGCCGCCGCGCTGCTTGACGGCCTGATAGATGCGGCCGAGTTGGGTGTCTACGGTCTCTACGGCGCGGATGGTGGGCTCGAGCTTGCCGGAGTGGCCGACCATGTCGGCGTTGGCGAAGTTGACGATGATGACGTCAAAGGCGGTGTCGTTGACGGCCTTGATGACGGCGTCGGCGATGCCGGCGGCGGACATCTCGGGGGCGAGGTCGTAGGTGGCGACCTTCTGGGAGGGGATGAGGGCGCGGTCCTCGCCGGGGAAGGGCTTCTCGATGCCGCCGTTGAAGAAGTAGGTGACGTGGGCGTACTTCTCGGTCTCGGCGACGCGGAGGTTGCGGAGGTTGGCGTCGGCCATGACGTTGGCGAGGAGGTTGTCCATCGACTCGGGGGGGATGACGACGGGGAGCGTGAAGTTTTTGTCGTACTGGGTCATGCAGACGTAGTGGAGGTTGGACGGGGACTAGGTTGCGGGGGATCTCGGCGTCGAGTTCGGCGGCCTTGGGCAGTGTCGATGGCCGCCGTTGGGTCGGGTGAGGCCGGAGTTGCGGGCGAGGACGCGGGTGATCTGGCGGACGCGGTCGGCGCGGTAGTTGAAGTTGATGACGACGTCTTCGTCGCGGATGGGACCGACGGGAGTGCCCTCGGTGGGTTGATGCAAGTGAAGGGCGGGATGAACTCGTCGGTGATGTTGTTGTTATAGAGTTCGCGGATTCGCTCGATGGGGTCTGACGTAGGTTCCGCCTTCGGGGTGGCCGGTGACCATGGCGTCGAAGGCCTGCTGCTCCTTTTCCCAGCGCAGGTCGCGGTCCATGGCGTAGTAGCGGCCGGAGACGGAGGCTAGCTGGCCGACGCCGTATCTCGCGGAATCTGCTGCTCGAGGGCTTCGAGGTAGCCGAGGCCGCTGGTGGGCATGGTGTCGCGGCCGTCCATGAAGGCGTGGATGAAGACATGGGTGAGTTTTTGCTGTTTCGCGAGTTTGAGCAGGGCGTAGAGGTGGCGCTGGTGGGAGTGGACTCCGCCGTCGGAGAGGAGGCCGATGAGGTGGAGTGCCCTGCCCTTTTGTGCGGCGAGTTCGCAGGCGCGGACGAGGGTGGGGTCGGTGAAGAAGGTGCCGTCGGCGATGGCGGCGTCGATGCGGGTCATGTCCATGCGGACGATGCGGCCGGCGCCCAGGTTGAGATGGCCGACTTCGCTGTTGCCCATCTGGCCGTCGGGGAGGCCGACGAAGTGCTCGCTGGCGCGGATGAGGGTGTTGGGGTATTCGCGGAGGAGCTTGTCGTAGGTGGGTTTGCGGGCGAGAGCGATGGCGTTGCCGTGGGTCTCGGCGCGGTAGCCCCAGCCATCCAGGATGGTGAGGACTATAGGGGCTTTTGGCATGATGTTTTCTTAGTCTCGCTTATGAGGCCTAGTTTTCCTAGAGGCTCATGGTCAGGATACAATCCCGATCATAGTTACACCAAGCTGGAGCGTCCTATGGGTTTTTCTCAGACGGAGTCGCCCGCTTCCTCCAGGCGCACGCCTCTACGGGCCGAGCTGAAACAGCTCAGTGGCCTTGATCTGCACGCCCAGTACTATACCGCTCGGAGCGGTGGGGATTTCTTCGATGTGATCGACCTTGGTTCACGCGTTGCCTTTCTGTTGTCCGACATAGCGGGCAGAAGAGAGCAGGCTCACGTGATTGCGTCTGCGGCTCAAGATACTTTTCGGAGGAGGGCGCAGTACTTCCTCAGCACCCTGGACATAAACGTGATGGATGGCGCTGCCCAACTGGTGCAGGAGATCAACAACGCGCTGATAGGCACTTCAAACGAAGTACACTTCGCCCCGACATTTGTTGGATGCTACGATTTGCAACTCGGCATCCTTGCGTACATCAACGCCGGCGGCCAGACTGCGGTGTTTCGCGATTCGGATGGGACGCGGGTTCTACCGAATGTCTGCGCGCCGATGGGCCTGTTTACCCACCTTACGTATGAGCCGTCGATGCTGGCATTTGAACCGGGGGCAGAGTTGCTGGTCGTGACCAAGGGTGTTGTCGACAGCCAGCGAGGGCGGGCGCATTTTGGGGTGGAGCGTGTGCTTGGGCTGCTTCAGAGTTCCAAAACGGATTCCGCAGTTGAGATTTGCCGGGCCACGCTGCAGGCGACTCATGACTTCAGGAAGCTCCCCTGGTACAGCTTTGACAAGCTGCGTCACGGGCGGCGCGAGGTAGACGAGGATTTGACTGCGCTGGCTATGGTGCGGCCTGCGAATGGTGCGGTTGCGTAGTTCAGGAACGGCAAGGGCAGAGGCGAAATACAGGGGTCTCTCCACTGCGGCGGCAAAGTACGCCGCCTTTGGTCGAGATGACGTGCTTTTTGTGGGCGACGAGAGAGAACCGTTTGTTTTGGTTGAGTGGGTTGCGGAGTCGTCTGTGGCTTGGAGGGTGGGTAGGATTTCGGGTGCTTCGTTTGGTTGCGCTGGTTCTGTGGGTGGTTCGGTTGGTGCTTCTTGCGGGGTGGGGTCTTCCCATGTTTCGGGTTGGGGCTGGTTGTCGGTTTCTGGTTTGCAGTTCTGCAGATGTTGGATGAGCTGTTGGGTGAAGGAGGGGCGGGACTCGGGGGTGGGGATTTCGGCGCGGGGGGCGAGGATGCCGTGGGTGGGGTCGAGGGTGATCTCTTCTACGGTCTGATTCATGGTCTGGGTGGTGGCGGGGGATTCGTGGCGGGAGGATCGGGTGTAGCGGCGGCTGGTGGGTTGGGCGTTGGATTCTTTGGGCTCTTTGGGGAGGGCGGTGTTGGCGATTTGCAGGCCGTAGAGGAGCAGGCCGGCGCGGCGGGGGTCGATGTTGTTGGCGGCGATGCGCTGGAGGACTTCGCCGATGGATTGGAGGATGGCGGAACGGTCTTCGGGCAGGGGGATGTGGAAGGTGGTGCGGCGGCTGCGGCGTTGTTGCGGGTTGGCGATGGGTTTTCTGGTGGTGTGGTGGTAGTAGCAGAAGTCTTCGTGGCGGAGGCAGGGGCTGGCGCAGCGGCGGCCGTCGGTGAAGATGTGGCGGCATTGGTAGTGTTTGGTTGCGGTGTCGTTCGGTCTCGGTTGCGGTGTTGATGGTGTCGTTCATGTGTTCCCTCCCCCACTGGGTCGAATGTGTGCAAAGTCTTCAAAAGAAAAGACCTGCGTCCGGACTTCGTCCGATGCAGGCCTGCGGTTTAAATGCGAGAGGCCCGGCTATCGCCGGGCCTCTTTTTATATCTCTACTTCTATTTTAGTGGATGGAGGGGAACTACTACGCCAGAGGTATGTTGTTGCAGGGGACCAGGTTTGAGGGTTTTAGGGCTTGACACGAATTTGCCAGTTCCGACAATACGGTTCATTGGCCGTTTCCGGCTGCGTTACCCCTAAGAATTGGCTAGTTATCTCTTTCCATATCTGAATTTTGCTAGTGTTTCCGCACCTTGCGATTTTGTAATCTGAATTCCGTCAAGATGTAAGTCCACAACCTCATAACATAACGGGACACACATATGGTAAGCAGCGATCCGCTCCCCTCCTGGAATGAAGGTTCCGCGAAACAAAGCATCCTGAATTTTGTTCGTGGAGTGACGACGGCTGGCGATCCTCAATTCGTCGAACGGAAAGAGCGGATCGCGGTCTTCGATAACGACGGCACGCTGTGGAGCGAGCAGCCGTTTTATTTCCAGGTTGCCTTCGCCATCGATCGTTTGAAGGCAATGGCCCCGCAACATCCCGAATGGAAAGACAATCCACTCTATAAGGCGATCCTGCAACACGACATGAAAACGCTCGCCGCAGCAGGGGAACGCGCCATGGTGGAGCTTGCGTCGATTACCCACGCCGGCATGAGCACGGACGAGTTCTCGATGATTGTGGAGGATTGGATCGCAAAAGCCCAGCATCCAAAATTCAATCGCCGCGACACCGACATGATCTACCAGCCAATGCTGGGGCTGCTTGTTTATCTGCGCTCCAACGACTTCAAAACCTTTATCGTCTCCGGCGGGGGAGTCGAATTTATGCGTGTCTGGGCGGAAAAGATATATGGAATTCCCCCCGAACAGGTGATTGGCAGCAGCATCGTAACGAAGTTCGAGATGGTTTCAAATGTCCCCGTCCTCACCCGGCTGCCGCAAGTGAATTTTATAAACGACAACGTCGGCAAGCCCGTGGGTATCAACATGCACATTGGACGCAGGCCTATCGCAGCGTTCGGCAACTCTGACGGCGATCTGCAGATGCTGCAGTGGACGACCGCCGGCAAGGGGTCTCGATTTGGTTTGCTCGTGCACCACACCGACTCCATCCGCGAGTATGCCTATGACGTGTCCAGCGTGGGCAAGCTGGAGGTGGCTCTGACAGAAGCCGTGGCTCGGGGCTGGACGGTCGCAGACATGAAGAACGACTGGAACCGGGTCTTCGCCTTCGAAAACTAACGGCCCGAGAGAAGAAGCGGAACTTGAAAGGAAACGATGATGATTCTATTAAATAATCGTTCAGTCCACGCGCTTCTGTATGCAGCGATGGTCGGCACAATAGCAACACAGTCTCGAACTGCAGAGGCACAGCAAGCTGCTCCTGCAGGACAAAACAATGTAACGGCCATTGATATTCTGCTGGACCCTGACGCAACCATGATCCGGCACGCACAGGCCGCAAATGCCCAACTGCTCAAGAACTTCCCAAAGGGCTACTCCCTGGGCGGCGAACACGCGCCACACCTCCCGGAGTTGCAGCGATACATCTACACGGCCGACCTCGACAAAATGTATCAAGCTGCCGCCAAAGTATTCGCCAAAGAGAACCCGACTAGTTGGAAATTGAAAGCCTTCAAGTACTCCTACATCCCCGACAAGGAAATTGGCCTCGGCAACATAGTAGTTGAGACGACACCCGACCTCCTGAGATTGCAGCAGGAATTGATTGATGCGGTCACACCGTACAGTGCTCCTACAGGTACCGCAGCCGCATATGTAACCACCCCTCAGGACCCGGACATCATTGCGCCGCTCATTCAATATGTCGCAGTCTTCGTTCCCGAGCACAGCGGAGAACACTACAGCCCGCATGTCACCATTGGTGTAGGTACGCTCGATTACCTGAATACTCTGCTCGCCGCGCCATTCGATACGTTCACCTTCTCGCCTGTTGGAGCGTCCGTCTACCACCTCGGCAATTATGGAACAGCGATGAAAAAACTCCACGCGTTCAGCTTCAAACACTGAGGAAACGGCGTTCTGGTCATTGGCTCATAGGCAGTTAAAGGGCTTTAGGCTTGACACTGAAAAATCTATGTTTTCGAGGATGACGTTTCCACGGATCCCCGGATGGAGGACTGAATGAACCTGCAAGCGATCGTTGTATTTGCGATCAAAGCGAGCATTACTCTGACGCTCTTCGGATTTGGCCTGCAGGCTACGCTCGAAGATCTTCTGTACCTATGGCGAAGGCCTCGTCTGCTATTCCGTTCGCTGGCGGCAATGTTTGTTGTGATGCCTTTGTTCGCCATCTTCATGACGAGAATTTTTTCCCTCAATCTAGCGGTGGTCATTGCGCTAATCGCTCTCTCCATCTCCCCGGTTCCTCCTCTGTTGCCGAAGAGGGTGACCAAAGAAGCCGGCGTTGCGCCTTTCGGGCTGGGTTTGATGGTCACGGCAGGCACGCTTGCCATCGTGTATATCCCGCTGGCGAACTATCTCCTCGGGAAGTACTTCCACAGATCTCTTGCGATGGATCCGACTGCAGTGATGAAAATAGTTGCCCTTCGGGTTCTGATTCCACTTGCAGCCGGGATCGTGGTTCGAAAATTTGCACTGGCTACGGCGGAGCGTATCGCCCATCCCATTATCCGCATCGCAGGGATCGTGTTGATTATCGGCGTACTGTGCGTTTTGGGATTCGCTTCTCCTATAGCCTGGTCGCTGGTTGGGGATGGAACGGAACTGACGTTTGTCGCGTTCGTCGTCGTAGGGCTATTGCTCGGGCACCTGCTGGGGGGCCCGTCCCCGGATGACCGAGTCACGCTTGCTCTGTCAACCGCGTGCCGCCAGCCCGGGCTCGCGCTGGCAATTGCGAGCGCAAATTTTCCTGGAGATCATCATGTAGTTGGCGCGATTCTGCTGTACGTGGTGACGAATTTTATCTTTACGATCCCCTACATTAAGTGGCAGCGCAAAAAAGTGAGAGGCCTGGCAACGCCGGCTGAAGGTGCTTAGGAGATTTGGGCGGCGCAGACGAGATCATGAATGCTTTTGCGACTATTCAAGAGCTATCGAGTTACTCCTGAGTGACCAAGGTGCAGTGAAGGGGTGACGAAGGAATGATCATGAAGATCCTTGAACGGTCGTTCCGAGCGGTGTTTATCGCGATTTCACTGTTGGTTTGGGGCGCTGCTCCTTGCGGGGCTGGTGGTCCGGTGGAGAGTACCGATCCCGTGAGTGCGCAGGTGGATGCGGTGGTTCGGGCGCGATTTGAACACATTGGAAGATATGTTGTTCGAGAGCATTATGCGGTTTATAGGAATGGCGGGGCTGAGGCGGCCGCAGAAGAGACGGTTCAGGTCGTATATCAGAAGAACACAGGGAATACGTATACCACCGTTTCGAAGGCCGGTTCGTCGATGCTGCGAAGTCGAGCCATTGAGCCTGCGCTGGAATCGGAGAGGCAGGTAAATGATCCGGCGATGAGGCAACAAGTGATGCTTACCGCGGACAATTATGATTTTGCGGTCGAACCTGCCAGGAGTTCGATGAATGGCCGGGACTGTTACGTGCTGGATTTGAAGGCACGAAGAAACACGCCCTATCTGGTGAACGGTAAGGCGTGGGTGGATGCGAAGACTTATTTGCTGGTGCGCATTCAGGGGACTCAGTCGAAGAGCTCTTCTCTTTTGGCGGGAATACCGCTGATTACTCGGGACTTTGCAGATATAAGCGGCTTCGCGATGGCGGTCCACGAGGAGATAGAGGCGCACAACTTTTTGCTTGGACAGACGGTCATCAAGATTGATTACGATGGCTATGATATTCAGCGAGATGCGAGACCTTGAGTGAAGGCTCATTCATGACTTAGAAGCCGCTGAACTGGACAGCCCGGCACAGAGGCTGAGAGGTGAGAATTATGACGCACTCTTACCTGCGTACGCAACGCCGTCGAGGGTCTGCGCATCCGATTTCGCATGACTAAACA
>CAWCPB010000012.1:0-129752 GCA_963797415.1 uncultured Acidobacteriaceae bacterium | reverse complement strand
CTGACCGCTAGATTCCATCGGCGCTTCGTTTCACTCTCTTTGGGCAACAGCCTGAAGGCGTCGGCGACCATGTTCAACGAGCCGAGAACACCCGATCTTCTGGTCGCCGGGTGACGAGGTTCCGCACGAAGCGGAGGCCCTAACCTTAGCCGCTTCTCTGTTCCCGGATCAGGGCCGGGAGAACCGGTTCTTCGTCGAAGCTCCACGCAAAAACTTCGCTCACTTGCTGAATCTAAAACCGACTCCGCAAGAGCTGACGTACTGGACTGGCCTCTGTTCCGCCCCGAGCAAAAAGCAACGGTGCTCTGCACCGGCTGGAGGGGTGACACACCACCCCGGAACCGCGCCAGAGTCCACGCCCGAACCCATGCCCGGTTCCACCGGCGCGGCCAGCAACGCCTCCCGAACCCACTCGGCCAGACGCAGCCCAGCCCCACGCGCACGTTCCTCCAGCAACGCGAACTCCGCCTCGCTGACCTTCGTGCCGACTGATTTTGTACGCAGCGGCGGCTTCAGCAAGCACCGCCTGGGAGAGGTTTGGGGAAGAGGCCGCACGATGCCTGCGTGTCGCCGGGGAGGACAACAGGGGGCCGGAGGCGGGCTAAGGGACTGATTCTCAGATGGTTCCCCTACAGCAACTTGCGCTCGCCTCTAGGGTAACGCTTTAAGCCCAGTTTTTCTATTAGCCGCTTGTTTTCAGCAAGTTCCCGAAGCGTAACTTTCGGCTTACTCTACAGCACCCGTTTTACAAGCATGGGCGGCGGTTGCGCGGGCCGGAGTTGGTGACGACCTCGGAGTTCAACACGAAGCTGGGCAAGTCGATGATGAAGGTGGACCTGCCGGACGGGGTTGCGTTCATCAATGAAGAGCAGACCTCGGGCGGACAAACTCTTCCGTAAAAACCTTAGCCGCTGGGCGCGTGTTCCGCGTGAAGAGGGGCTGCTGGGATTCTGCGAACGAGACAGGCACCCCGTAGTAGGTCGAGCATCGCTCCAGCACCTCGCCCTCGCTCACGAACAGAGGCTCCTCGTCGTAGAGGATGTTCGCGTAGAACTCCTCCGCGAGGGCACCTACCTTCAACATCTCGGTGTTGGGGCTGAACTCTGCCACGCACCCTCTCTTACGGAACCGGAGTACAGCGGCACAGGCCACCCCGAGGGACGGCCTGTTATCGCAGGTTGGTCGGGTCGAGGTTATAGCTGATGTCGTTCAGCCAGTCTGCAACGAAGTCTTCGTCCTCAGGATCGATTTCATAAGCATCATTCAAGAGGATCATCGTAGCCCAGTACACAAGGTCTCGTTCAGACATTAAGCCGAGCCGCTTCTGTTCCAGAGCCTTGGAGATCGTATCCCGTGTTATTAGAACACCGGGTTCTGGAACTCTGAAGTGACCGCTTGACGTCCGCACTTCGGGTTCTAAATTGAACTCGAAAACCCCAGCTAGCGAACGGCGCACGTCTTCGAGGCTGGCGTCGAAGGAGGCGAAGCGCCGAAGCACTTCCAGTTGCTCCACGGTGAGCGTTGGTAGTTCGTCATTTGGGGTCATAGTGCACCAGAGTTCCACTAGCATCGTGAGCAGCCTGCACCGTGGTTGTATTACCTGCGGAATCGATAGCTTTGGTGATGGTTTGCGTTCCATCGAACCCCGGACGCGTCACCTCTACTCTAATCAGCCCGCCGTCTGATTCAGAGATCGAAACAGACGCGTTGCTACCCGCCCTTGCGAGAGCTCGTTTTGCAGCCTGTTTCTGCGCTCCATCCGCCATCGCTTCTACGACCGCCTTAGCCTCTTGTTTTGTTCCAGCGTTCAGAAGCACCTTGCCCGTGCTAGCAGCCGTTTCAGCAGCTGCACCAGCAGCTTCACCGGTCCCTCTTCCGAGCCACCCGGCAACAGCACCCCACGCAGCTCCCACAGCCTTTCCGATACCCATTCCTAGAGCGATACCTGCTAGCTGACTTCCGCTTTCATCTATTAAACCCTGTTCGTGATAAGTCGCAGTGCCGCACGCTGAGCCACCGCAATTGATTGTTCCGGTGCCCATAAAGCCTTGTCCAGAGACAGTCACACCGCCGCTGTTACCTGCAGCGATTTGTTTCTGGATCGCCTTCCACTGGTCATCTGTGAGGTCGTAGCACTGCGATGAACCATTGGCGCAAACTGTCACATTATGCCCATCCGAATCAACATTACGAACAGGATTGTTCAAAACATAGCTATAGAGATTCAGCGACTGTGGGTTCTCCAAATCAGCGAAAGGTACAGGAACGCCAACCGTGGCGTCTGCACCACTATCGGGACTCATGAACCGACCCATCGAAGATGAAAGGTACCTGGCCCCGAAGTAGTCGAGCCCAGATTCTGTGTCTCTTTCTTTGCCGGTGAACTTGTAATTGTTCGTGGTGGCTTGCGTATCGAGTTCCTGCCCAAAGGGAGAGAACTCGCCTTTCCACACCGGCCATCCGGCAGCAGCCCCTCCCATCTCCATCTGCGTTGTGCCTAGATGATCCGAAAGGAAGTAGTGGGTTGTGACTCCGAGTACGCCCGCACTGGTCGCAGGAGGAGCGACGGTCTCAATCACCAGATTCGAGATATAGCCGTAATTCTCGTCGTTGCTTGATTCCGAACTCAACGGTGCCCCGGCTGATTGATTGTAGAGTGGAACGACCGTCCCATCCGCTCTTACGACGGCAACGTCAGCGAAGTAAATGTCCCAGTTTCCCGTCTGACTGCACCCCGTTGAGTCCACCCACCAATTGCTAATCTGCATGTTTTCAAAACCACTCAGATCAAAACTGCGGGTGTGCCATCCACTCTGCGAACTGTCCACATGCGAATAGCCGTAGCTGTCTGACACAGTGAATGCTATTTGAGAGCTGGGACTTTGGCCGGGGTTGGAGAATTGCATATTGACGCCTCCACAGGCTCCCGGACCGTTCAATTGCTGCAAATAGAGATGGTCTCCATTGGCGACCGTAACGGTATTCCCCAAAACCTGTTCAAACCATGCCGAAGCTGGTAGTGCGCTGAATGTACCCCCAATATGAATCGCCTTGCTGGAGGGGGCGCTGACTGCGATCTTCTTTCCATTGGCATAGACGTAATCTGTCCAGGCTCCAGTCTGGTCGTTTTGAGTCAGGAGCTGACCGTTTGCATAGACGTACTCCGTGTACTGTGGGCTATTGAAGCCACCATTATCCTTGCGAATACGATTGCCTCCAGCGTCGTAACTGTAGCTCGCGGTCGCCGTGTAGGTATTGGAAAAGTTCTGTTTCTGGAACTGGCTGACCCTAGATTCGGCGTCGTAAACGTAAGCCTGTGCGTTCAAGTTGTTCGCGCCCGAGCAGAGTACGTTTCCAGCGAGGTCATAGCCAGCATTGCTAGTGTCCACCCCTTCTGCGTTTGGAGAGGGATTGCAGCCAAAGGATGAGGCATCCATATGGTTGTTGCCGCTGGAATAGCCAGGGCTGAAAGTCGCCATATTGGTCCCACTGACCTGCTTGGCATTGCCAAAAGAATCATAGCTGAACCCTTGCGAACGAGATGCGCCTGCCATCATGGAGGTATTCCAACTCGTAATCCGATTTAAGGAATCGTCAGGAAAAACCCTGACTATATTGACCGCTTCCTTGCGAGGTATTGGTGCCATCAACGATACTCCCGATATTTCCATTGTTACCGGAGGTATTCTGGCACTGAGTTCCGGTCGCGGAGGAGAAGAAATACTGCCTATCCACTATCATTTGACCACTTAACGATGGTGAAAGGAAAGCTTTGCTCTCACAGGTCTGGAGACGTGTGTTTTGCGAGAGTTGTTCCGACGTGCCATTTCCGTAACTAATGGTTTGGGGAGAACCGTTCGGGAAATAGGTGATGCTCGACACGTATGGAGTGTTTACGGGTGTTACGGCACCCGAGTATCTGGCCAGTGGTACTCTGTCCCGCGTAATATACGTTGTAAAGCCTGCCTGCATTATCGAAGGTTTGGTGAATGACGCGCTCGCTTGGATAGAGCAGATCCGTAAGGTTTCCGGCCAGATCGTACTGCATCTGAGTCCAGTGAGCCGCATGCCCTGCCTCTGACGGTGTTGCAGCTTCAATATGATTGACCCGCCCCATTTGATCGTAGCTAAAGAGGTCATCTTCTTCACCCGAAGCATTAGTAGTGTATTGACGTACCATGTGTCCTATCGACGCGCCATGCGGCTGGCCCCAGCCTGTGAAATTGTCGTAGGTGTAGTGGAAGCTGACGTTCCATCGGAATAGCTCTTCTGGGTCAGACGATTGGTCGTGTCGTATTGATAGCTTGTAACCACACCCCGTGCATCTGTCTTCGCTAAGAGATTGCTGTTTGCGTCATATCCATTTACACATTTTGAGTCGCTCCAAACTCCATAGCAAATGGTCCCCGTCTCGGGATTCGACGCGGTGATCAGGCGACCGAGCGAATCGTAGCTGAAGCTACGGTTGCGCGCAGTCTCGCCCGAAACACCGGGCTGAGTCACGCTTGTCAAGTCACCCAATGAGTTATATCCATATACCGTCGCAGCTGTGTTAGGTTCTACCACGTTGGTGAGCTGACCTTTTGCGTCAGTCGTCCTGCTCCAGTGATGACTTGCTTCGTCGTAGTAATCAATGGCATTCCCCGTGTAGATCCATTGCAGATAGCTGCCTGCCCGTTCCGGCTGCAAGGCAGGGACTGGTTGTGCCATTGTCAGGCTGACACTGATACAGCTTCCTTCCCAAGGCGTCATAAGCAAATAGAGTTTTACCGTATGTTGAGTCACTGGTGGAGAAATAGGGATTCGATACTGAAGCAACCCTTCCCACCGGATCGTAGGTGGTATCCGTCACCTCTCCATTCGGACCTGTTGAATGTACGATGTGCCCCAACATGTCGTACACGTTCGTACTCACAATCGAAGGATCGGGAGTCGCTATTCGGGTCGTCGATACCGTCAGTGGAACAGCGTACCCATTGTAGTTGGCCGTGGTACTTCCCCCGTCTGGATACGTTATGGAATCTAAATCCCACATCGAGTTGTGGTGATATACGGTCCCTGCCCGACTGGCAGCCAGATCATTTGGGTCTTGGACGCTCGTAAGCATCGACGTATTGCAATCGTAACTATAAGTTGTTGTCTGATTCAGGGGGTTGGCGACTTGATAAGCCAGTGCGCCAGAACACTGGTAGGTGATCATGGTTGCGTTCAGATTCGCATCCTGAGTCTGGTACGGCATGCCCTGTACGTTGAAGTATGTATGCGTTTTGACCGGGGAGCCCGTGTTGAGCCACCTGCTAACAGTTGTCTGGTTTCCATAGGTTCCCGACGGCCCATATCCACTCTCGTCATACGAATAATCGGTTTCGGCAATTGTGCTTGTCGTCGCATCCTTAACAGTAATACTAGACGGCAGGTTGAGAAGATTAGCGTTCGCGTAGTTAGCATAGTTTGCGCTAGGCGATTCCCACTGGTATGCGGTCACGGACTTGCTTAGCAAGCTTCCTGGGGAGCACTGTCCATAGTCGTATGTCGCTTGGTTGTGTACACTGCCGGTCGTGTACGCTTCGGTGCTCGGTTGCGTACCAATACCGGGTTGAGCGTAGGCATAATCTACCCATGATCGGCTAAAGTCATAATCATATGTCGTAGCAGCGACTTGACCGTTAGGCCATACGATCCGACGCCGTGTAGGAACCGCCGCACCTGTATCCAGTCCCGATTGGCCTATCAGCTGAGAATCTCCAGCCGGTACAAAGTCAGTAAGCTCACTCTTCAGTAGATTTGCAGCGGACGGAAGCCCGCTGCACGAGCCAGAGTAGGAGAGGAAGAATATGTCCCGGAAAAATAATCAGTTTCAACTTCAGCTCCAACACACATCGATCCCGTTCCGTTATTCGATGGATTTACATTGAAGATATGTACGGTGTCGTTCCCGTCCGGACCGTGGACAATTGTGGCAGGTGCAGCCCCACCAGGATAATTAGCTATTGAAGTATAGGTGTAGGTCGAGGCGTAGTTGTGCGTTCCGTCGCTGAGCGTACGAGAGGTCACTCGTCGATCATGCGAGGTTGAAACGGCACAATTCGCAACGGTCTCCATTCATAGGTGATCGATCCTCCAGTCGGGAGGCCAATGACATGAATATTTCCATAGGAATCATAGCTAAATGTCCATGGTGAACCCGAAGGAGGCTGAATAGAATCAACCCGAATTGCGTCGGTATTGTGGTATTCGGGAGTCGAGAGATAATTGAATAATGTATCTATCGAATGTGCCGATCGGCATATCGTAAAAGGGCTTGGACTTCCGTTCGGTCCCGGGAAATTTAGGGTCTGACAGCCGAGTGTTGGATTTGCCGCATTGAGCACGGGGATGGTTCGATTTAAAAGAATCGGTGATGCTCGTGGGCTCCGCACCAATTCCCGCAGGATAGTTGAAAACGATTTTATTTTGAGTTGTTGCATCTTGGATACTACCGGCCATTTGTGGGCAGGTACTCGTCGTGCAGTATCCTAGAGCATACGTGACTCCATTTTTATCAACTATGCTTGGTCCATAGTATCCATAGGAAGGTCCCCAATGCAGTCCGGTTCCATCGACCGTATCGTTATTGCCCATGGTGTGTGAAGCACCTAAATTGTCATAGACAACGTCGTACAGGCCGTACACGTCCGAATCAGGATTCGCTGCCGCTACCAGTAAAAATGAATAGGGAAGGACACGATACATGCCCCCCACCTGATACGAGATCCTCCCTGGGACCTCATCGAGCGGTCCCCCAAAATCATCCACACCAGTTGTAGGCTGAAAATAGCTGTAATACTCATTACCGCCATATCCGTCTGGTTCAAACACCTGAATGTATTGAAACGTCGTGGGATTAAATACATAGTTGATATTTACGCTTGGAAGAGCGCCGATCTGCTTGTACGACAGAAGAGGAATATCAAGTACGAGATTCCCATTCGCAAGGTTGACAGCTCCCACCTGACTGAAATCGTAAGCCCCGTAGGGCTGGATTCCCTTACCGGCGTCCTCGGGCTGCTGACCAAGACACGCACTACAGATTGTCAACAGCGCCGTTAAAGAGATACCTTTTTCATAAGGACGTTCCCATGAGCGCGGCAAAGCGATCTGGTGTGATCGCTTGATTCAGGGTAGCCCCGTTTAGTTGAATTGTTTGCACGACATGTCCTCCCGCCGAAGACGTGATGGAGAATGGAATCAGTGCGGCCCCAATCCGGCGGAAGTCAGCGAAGTCGATAGTCACGATTCCATAGTGGCTTGGTATCGAAGCATCATGCTGGTGGTAGACAATTCTCGTGGGCAATTTTGTCGATGTATCGAAGTACCACACCTGCGGCGTTACAAGCTCATCGATGCTGGAGTGATGATTCACAATCTCCACCATCGCTGTTTTACTATCCGGCTCGCTAGGAAGAAGCTTGATCGAATACTCACTGTCGGCCACTTCTTGCTGAAGAAGTGAGCCAATGCTAAAGGGGAAGATCCATGCGCGTCGAACATGATAAGGAATCGTTTTTGTAGCCGCGGTACTCTGAAATGCCACTTGGCCACTGCCACTCGTGGTGATTATCTTGCTGTTACCCGTGCCGGACTCTATGCGAAATTCACTGCCACTCAACTCCCAGTGTAAAGAGTGGCTTTGATTTGTGGAGGGTGATGTTCCGGTTCCATCTACTGTCCATGTCTGGATGGATTGGAATGTACCTGCTCCGCCCATCGCTGTAATGGCTTGCTGCGCGATTTGTACAGCATCAGCGCCCCGGACGGCAGGAAAGATGGCAGATGACTAGTCGATTTAGTCAACACGCCGTTAGTGACCGTCGCGAGTTTTGACGACAACGGTTCGGTGGATATGGGGCTGCTAGAAGCCGCCACAGACTGTTGAGCTGACGCGCTCGACATCGCAAGCCACATAAAAAAAGCTGATGTGCCGACTAACTTGATCATTCAGGGTTCGCTTTCGTTGTTATGAGCCCGTGACTCTAGGCTTAGAAGACGCAAGAATCCTTATGGTGTTGGACACCATGGGAGCAGAGACGCAGCACCACCTTGCACTGTCTATGGGGATGTGTCAGCAGTGAGATTTGAGACTGAAGGGAGGGTTGAATACTGGAAGGAGAGCGAGCAGAAGGCGGCAGCAAGATACACGTACATTGAAATCTCCAGAAAATGCCCTAGCAGGAGCAGAGGTTACTTTTTAGTGTCTTTAAGCTTCCCGCAAGTTATCTCACAAATTCAAACAATTGCCTAATTAAATCTTTGGGCCTCGAAAGGCAACCGACCTTATATACGAATGAGTAAATACCCAAATCTCGCAGTGAAGACAGTATCGAGCGACGGATGACCCTCTCTTTTAGAAATTGAATGACCGGAATGGAGAAACAACATGAACAATGAACCACTACGCCCTTTCGAGGAGCTTTTGTCGTCTACCCAAGCCGCGGCCAACTTCTGAAAATTCACCCCAACACCCTGCTCCTTTGGGCGCGAGAAGGCAAGTTCCCTGCATATCTCGGTTGGTCGTCGCGTCTTCTTTCGTGCCGCGACCTCAACCGATGGCTCGAATGTGCATACACTGGAAGCGCCGTTCGCGTCGCCCAACCGAAAGGAAGGCGGCATGAACATAAACGCACACGCTATCAGCATGGATGTTTGACAACTGAAAAAAGAAAGAAAGGACCTGATGTATAGGTCTATCGTTGGCGCGAACGCCAGGCGGGCTCCATAAATCGGAAGTCACTCTGGGCACTGTGAAGGAACTATCGAAGACCCAGGCGCAACGTAAGGCTGCGGAGTACCAGCAGAAGGCTAACGCCCTCGCTGCACCGACTGGCGATACGCACCTCACGGTGGCCGGACTCGTCGAGCATTATTCAGAACGCGAGTTGGGCGAAGCAGTCCGACAAGACGATGAAGGTGCGCAAGGCATATCTCTACATCCTCAACAACTACATCCTGCCGAATGGGGTAGTTCTTCCTCTTCGGAGGTAAAGGCCGTCGAGGTTGAAGAGTGGCTGAGGTCAATCGAAAAAGCCAACGGCACGAAAGCCAAAATACGGGAAGTTTTTGGAGCAGCTTTCCGTCACGGAATGCGGCACGAACTGTTCTCTACCAATCCTATCGCCCATGTTCGGCAGGTGAGGAAGAGAACGAGCGAGCCGAGCATCCTGGAACCATCCGAGATTGTTTCCATCCTCCGCGAGCTTGAGGGAGTCGAGCCTGTACGGACGGCGTTCCTGATCGCGGCAGTGATGGGTATGAGGCGAGGAGAAATCTTCGGCCTCAAGTGGGCAGACGTGGACTTCGGACGTGCGATATTGCATGTTCGGCGTTCCTACGTTGACGGTGTTGAAGGACCGCCGAAAACGGATTCCTCACGTCGTCCGCTGCCCATCCCTCCGCAGGCTATTGAGGCACTCAAGGCGTGGCAGGAGAAGTCTTCGTACACCAAGCCTGATGATTGGGTGTTCGCCTCCGATTTGTCATTCGGCAAGCAACCGCTCTGGCCGGGAACTCTCTGGCGGAGAAACGTTGCACCTGCGATCGAGAGGGCAGGGATCAACCAAACCCAAATTGGGATGGCATACTCTTCGCCGCTCCTATGCTTCTTGCTGTTTTCAACGGGAGCAAGTCTGCGAGTCAGTATGGAGCTAATGCGACACTCCACAGCGGAGATGACGCTGGCAACATACGCTCAGACTGTAGGGGATGAGAAACGAGACGCAGGCGCGAAGGTCGCGTCACTTGTTCTCGTCAAGGGAGAGAACGCCGCTTAGTGTTCCCTTATTGTTCCTTTGCTGCTTTTGTTGTTTGATTGTTCCCGCGTTTGGTGGGGGTAAGTTGTTGATTCTATTGGTGGAGCTGAGCGGGATCGAACCGCTGACCTCCTCGTTGCGAACGAGGCGCTCTCCCAACTGAGCTACAGCCCCACACCAGACGAACTCCGCACACCGCTCACGCAGGCACAGCAGCCGTCGAAACAATATCTTCAAGTGTAGCAGCATGGTGCCCTTCACTCAACCGCCGCTGCCGCCCACGCGCCCCGTAACCGCTGTCCCAGCAGCCAGCGGCTTTTCTACCAGATGCCAGACGTCACCTGACTCATCCACCACAACCCCCAGCACCGGAACCACCAGCCGCGCTCCGCTCCGCGCCACCGCCTCCAGCACCCCACTCTCTTCTGCATGAAACGCCGTCCGGTCCAACAGCATCTGCCACCGCTGGCGCCCGTTCGCCCGTGACTCCTCGCGAATGTCCGTCACCACCGCGGAGAACTCTGTCGTCATCGCCCCAACTCCGCCTTCAGTGCCTCCATCTCGCGCTTGCTGCCCACGCAAAACGGCGTCCGCTGATGAATCCCCTCCGGACGAATATCCAGAATCCTGCTCGTCCCATTCGTCGCCATGCCACCCGCCTGCTCCGCGATAAACGCCAGCGGATTCGCCTCATACAGCAGCCGCAGCTTCCCTCCCGGCTGCTTCAGCGTCGGCGGATAAAGAAACACCCCGCCCTTCAGCAGCGTCCGGTGAAAGTCCGCCACCAGGCTCCCGATATATCGCGAGCTGTACTGCTTCCCCAGCCCGCCCTCCCGAACCATCTCCACGTAATCCCTATAGCCCTGCGGCCACCCCGCAGAGTTTGCCTCGTTCACGCTGTAGTAGCTTCCCTGCTCCGGCATGATCATCCGCTCATTGCTCAGCACAAACGCACCGATCGCATGATCCAGCGTAAATCCGTGGACGCCGTTGCCCGTCGTATACACCAGCACCGTCGATGGACCATACACAACATACCCCGCCGCCACCTGTCGCAGCCCCTGCTGCAGCACCGACTCATCGAGCGTCCCATGCTCCACCGGCAGCCGCCGCAGCACGCTGAAGATCGTCCCTACATTTACATTCACATCGATATTCGAAGACCCATCCAGCGGATCGAAGACGATGATGTACTTCCCCGTCTCCGGATCGCGATTGAACGTCACCGGCTCCTCGTCCTCCTCGCTTACCAACGCCGCAACGCTGTCCCGCAACCCCAGGCAGTGCAACAGGGCCTGGTTCGCATACACGTCCAGCTTCTGCTGCTGCTCCCCCTGCACATTCTGCGCTCCGAACGCTCCATACACATCGCTCAGCCCCGCAGAGCGTATCTTCGCCTCCACCATCTTCGCCGCCAACGTAATCCCGCTCAGCAACCAGCTAAACGTCCCCGAGGCCTCCCGCCCCGAAGCCTTCAACTGTTCCTGTTGCTGCTGCAGAATATGCTGCTGCACCGTCGTAATCATCGCCATCGTTACAAACCCCACCGAACACAAATTCGCGGACCCACCGCCAGTCAGAACCTCACTCTAGCATCGCGCAACAAGCTCAGCCAACTTCGCCGCGCGGAATTCGCACAAACCGCGCAGGCTAAGGTTGAGCCACTGGAATTCCATCCAGGCTCAACAACCGCCCCACCGGATAAGCACCCACCCGATTCGCAGCAAACCACGGTGACCGCTCGTAGAAAAACTCCAGCCGCGCATAGGCGCTCCCTGCAAACGCCGGATCGCTCGCCACCTTCTTCTCGAACTCCGCCTTCAGCTTCGGATCTTTCGCCATCATTTCCCGCGCCAGCTTCTCCAGCACATACGCTTCGCCGTACTCCTTCTGCTCGAAGATCGCGTCGAAGAACCCCCACTGCAAAGCCGAGTCTGGCCCTAACGGCTCCAGCCATGCGATGGCAACTCTAGACAGCCGCTGATTCAGCCGCACCACCGCCGACCCCACCGGATAAGTCCTCTTCTCTCGCACCAGAGCGCAGTCCCCATACTTCCCAGCCCCCTGCAGCGCCTCGCCGTTGAACGTCGGATGCCTGCCCTCGAACGGTGGCACCTGCCACACCATCCCCGCGCACTGATACGTCTCCACCTCACCCGTCCACGCTGCCGTCGTCCGCGTCATCTCTACCTGGTGCGCCACCAGCACATCGATCACCCGCGTCCACTGCGCCGGAACAATATACCCCGCCGGGAGAGCCGTCTCCGCCGTCACCTTGTACCCCGTCTGAAACGGCAGCGACACATTCCACGGCTCATGCGAGTACCGCACCCACATCGACCCCGATACCTCGCTCAACACCCGCTCATACTTGTACCCACGAAACAGAAACGGCGTCGTCTGCCCACCCCACCCCACCGCCAGCGGATACTTCACATTCGCCAAAGGATGCGCTCCCATTCCTCGGGCCTCCGCGTCAGCGGCAGCGTTAAGCCCAATCACCTTATCTGCATCCTTGTTCATCAACTCCATCAGCCCGGCCAGAATCTCGTAGTTCCCCATCACCCGCGTCTTGTAGTCCTTCAGCATATGCAGCTCGACCAGCATTCCGGGCCGCCCCTCCAGCACCATATACCCCGTAGAAAACCGCGGCGGATCATCGTTGAACGCCAGCCCCTGCGCCGGATCGTTGTCATTCACCAGGTTGATATAAGTAGGCGCAGCCAAATGCCCATGCCCATCTACATACTTCTCTAAAGCAGGCTTCGCCACATCGTCCACCCACTTCACCGTTCCCGCCGGCAGGTCCGGCCCATCGTCAATCGTGAACGTCACGTCGTACTGATAGTCCGCGCCATCCGTCACGTGGTCATCCACAAAAAAATCCGGCAACCAGCGATGAAACATCTCCATAAACGCCCGCGTCTCCGGCGCATCCGCCTTCAGATAATCCCGGTTCAGATTCAAATTTGTCCCATTCCCCCGGAACCCCATCTCCGCCGGCCCATCCTGATTGATCCGATTGAACCGAGATCGCCGCTCATGCCCATCTGCGTTATACATCGGGATAAACACAAACACCGCCCGATCCAGCAGTGCCGCCTTCGTCTTCGAGATCACCATGTCCCGCAGCAGCGCCAGGCAAGCGTCCTTCCCGTCCATCTCCCCCGCATGAATCGCGTTCTGTACCAGCACAATCGGCCGCTTCGCCGCATGCAGCGCCGCCGGATCGAACACCCCATCCTTCGACGCGATCACCACATCCAGCTCCCGCCCTTCACCCGTCTTGCCGAACGCCTCAATCTTCACCTGCCCCGGAGCAGCCCCCTGCACTCGCCGCAGATACGCCATCGTCTCCTCATAATCCGGAGTCGTCGCGTAACAGCTCTTCTCCGCCGGAGTCAGCCAAGCCAAATCGCCACTCACCACACAAGCCTCTCCCGCAGTCCGAGGCTGCAGACTCGCATCCGCCACCGTCTGCGCAGACAGCACACTCCCACTCAATCCCATCGTTATTAGCAGCAGCCATCCAAACCGCATCGAACCCTCCTAAATCCGCCGAAAAGAAAAGGACGCGATCCCATCACCGCGTCCTTCTCCTTCATCATCGTCCTGCTTTGGCTAATTGCCTAGAGCGTCGAAACCTCACGCCAGAGATCGATACCACCCTCCGTCGCGTAACGGTCGATCTCCTTCAACTCCTCCGCAGAAAACGCCGTATTCTTCAACGCATCCAGCGAATCATCCAACTGCGCCACATTCCGGGCCCCAATCAACGCCGACGTCACACGCTGATCACGCAGCACCCACGCAATCGCCATCTGCGCCAGGCTCTGTCCGCGTCGCGTAGCGATGTCATGCAACCCACGCACCTTCTCCAGATTCTCCTTCGTCAGAAAGCCCTTCTTGAAGCTCGAATCCGCGCCGGCCCGGGCATTCGTCGGCATCCCATCCAGATATTTATTCGTCAGCAGCCCCTGCGCCAGCGGAGAAAACGCAATGCACCCAACCCCCAGCGTATCCAGCGCACCCAGCAGTTCACCCTCCACCCATCGGTTCAGCATCGAGTACGAAGGCTGATGAATCAGCAGCTTCACGCCCTCGGCCCGCAACACCTCCGCGGCCGCCCGTGTCCGTTCCGCGCTGTAAGACGAGATCCCTACATACAGCGCCTTCCCCTGCCGCACCATCTGCGCCAGCGCACCCATCGTCTCTTCAATCGGAACATCCGGAGTAGGCCGGTGCGAATAAAAAATATCGACGTAATCCAGCCCCATCCGCTTCAGGCTCTGATCCAGCGAAGCCAGCAAATACTTCCGTGACCCGCCCTCGCCATAAGGCCCGGGCCACATATCCCAGCCAGCCTTCGACGAGATCATCAGCTCATCGCGATGCCCCTGAAAGTCCTTCTTCAATATCTGGCCGAAGTTCTCCTCCGACGATCCATACGGCGGCCCATAATTATTCGCCAGATCGAAGTGGGTAACACCCCGGTCAAAAGCCCGCCGCACCACCGCGCGCCCCGTCTCGAAGACATCCTCGCCGCCAAAGTTTTGCCACAGCCCCAGCGAGACCGGCGGCAGAAGAATCCCCGAGCGCCCACACCGGCGAAAACCGGCATGTTCATAGCGCTTCGGATCAGGCACATAAGTCATCGAACACGCTCCACAAAAATCTTTCGCTTCTAAATAAATTAAGTCAGATCACCCGTATCGAACGCCGGAACCTTCCGCCCCAGCGCCGACTTAGTCCGCACTCCAGTCACCAGGCTCTCCACCACCTCGTTCACCTCGTCGACATCCGCCGTTGCCGCCATCTTCTTCAACGCCTCAGGCTCTCCAAGGCTCTCCAGCAGCACCATAGCGTGCGCCACCGCGACATGGTCCTGATTCAAGCCCTCCGGCGTCTTCGCCTTGATCCCGACCTCACCCGGCTTCACTCCCAGCAACCGCGAAACACTCTCTCGCAGTTCCCCTGCAATCGGCACAATCTTGGGCTGCGCCATCACCAGCACAGTATCGACGTTCACGATCTTGTACCCGGCCGTAGCGATCTCCTCCAGCGCAGTCTGCAGAAACACGCTCGAAGCCGCACCCTTCCACCGCGGATCGCTCGGCGGAAAGAACGTCCCGATATCCCCCGCCGACACCGCTCCCAGCAAAGCATCCGTTATCGCATGCAGCAGCACATCTCCATCCGAGTGCCCCGCCAACCCCTCCGTATGCTCAATCGCTAGCCCGCCAATCACCAGCGGCACGTCAGCCTGGAAAGCATGCGAGTCAAACCCATACCCAATCCTCATACCCATTCGCAATTCCTCAACGTGCCCCACGCACTCGCGCGGACGAACACGGACTTTTTATCTTCTTATCCAGTATGAACTGCTAAGAGCTTATTCCGTAAATCCCTACCTACCCAAGCCCCAAATAGAACTCCGCCAGTTCAATATCCCCCGGTTGCGTAATCTTGAAGTTCCTCGCCGACCCCGCCACGACAGCCACCTCGACCCCAGCCCGTTCCAGCAGACTCGCCTCGTCCGTCCCAGCAAACCCATCCACCTCAGCCTCTGCGAACGCCCGCCGAATCAGTCCAAACAGCGCCCCTTGCGGCGTCTGCGCCTGCACTATTCGTTCCCGCGGAATCGTCGCCGTCACAATCGCTCCATCCGCCGTCCGCTCCACCTGCTTGATCGTATCCACCGCCGGCAGCCCCACAATCGCCGCGCCATGCCGCGCCACCGCATCGATCGTCCGCTCAATCGTCCCCGGATCGATCAGCGGCCGCACCGCATCGTGCACCAGCACCACGTCATCTTCCTCGCACACAAGCGCGGCAATCGCATTGCCCACCGACTGCTGCCGGTTATCGCCGCCCTCGACCATATGCACCCGAGGCCCAAGCTTGTACTCCGCCAACTGCGCCGCTACCCGCTCCCGCTCCGCAGCACGCACAGCAACGCATACCGCGTCCACTCGCGGCACCGCCAGAAACGCCCGCACCGACCGCACCAGGATCGGCACGCCGCCTACTTCAAGAAACTGCTTCGGCGCCACATGCGTCGCCCCACCCGCGGACATCCGCGTACCGATACCCGCTGCCGGAAGAATCACAAAAACTCGCATAACCACCGGAGTATACCAACTTCAACCTCTTCAAACAGCCAATCCGCCGTAGGAGATAATACCCACGTGCATCCCTCAGCCTCTCCCTCACCGGCAGAGCAGTACCAACAGCTCCAACGCGCTCGTGAAGCCCAGGCCGCGCAGCTCGAAAAAGTGCACATCCGCCTCGGGAACCTCCGCCTCCTGGTCGTAATCGCCGCGATTACCGAACTCTGGGCGTACTTCCACTCCCGTGCATTCTCCCCATGGTGGCTGCTGACGCCGCTGGCGATCTTCATCGCAATCGCCGCCTTCCACTCCCGCATCCTCCGCAATCAAACCCAGGCCGAACGAGCCGCCGACTTCTACCGCAAAGGCATCGCCCGCATCGAAGACCGCTGGCATGGCAACGGCCCCCAATCCTCCCCCGTAGACATCTCCACCCATCTCTACGCCGCCGACCTCGACCTCTTCGGCCCCGCCAGCCTCTTCGAGCTTCTCTCCCAGGCCCGCACCCGCATGGGCGAAGAGACCCTCGCCCGCTGGCTCCTAGCCCCCTCCACTATTCCGCACATCCACGAACGTCACGCCGCCATCACTGAACTCGCCCCCCGCCTGACCCTCCGCGAAGACATTGCCGTAACCTGCCCCGGCGAGCGCAAAGACCTCAAAGTCGGCGTCCACCCCGAACCCCTCTCTCAATGGGCCGCCGCCCCCAATCACCTTGTCCCGACCTGGCCCCGCTGGCTGGCTCTCCTCCTCGCCATCTCTGCAATTGCAGCCGCAACCATCTGGATCCAACTCGGCACCAAAACTCCCTTCTTCACCGTCCTCATCCTCGAAGGCATCCTCACCCTCATCCTCCGAAAAAATATCCAGCCCGTCCTCCACACCACCGAGCACGCCCTACAGGACCTCACACTCCTCTCCTCTCTCCTAGCCCGCCTCGAAACCGAATCCTTCCACGCTCCCCGCCTGCAAGCCCTCAAGCAGAACCTCTCCTCCCATCACATCCCCGGCTCCAAAGCCATCGCCAAACTCCAGACAATCGTCGAGCACATCTACTCCCTCGACAACCCCATCGTGAAGCTCTTCGACCTTCCCCTCATGTACTCCATCCAGGTCGCCTATGCCGCCGAAGCCTGGCGCACCGCCCACGGCGAAGCCGTCCTCCGCTGGCTGACGGCCATCGGCGAAGTAGAAGCTCTCCTCTCCTTCGCCGCCTACCACTTCGAGCATCCAGCCGATCCATTCCCGGACTTCATGACCGACTCCGTGCCGGCCCCGCCGTCGTTCGAAGCCGAAGCCCTCGGCCATCCCCTCATCCCCGCCGCCAAATGCGTCCGCAACGACATCAACATCACCGGCGAAACCCGCGCCCTCCTCATCAGCGGCTCCAACATGTCCGGCAAGAGCACTCTCATGCGCGCCGTCGGCATCAACACCGTTCTCGCCATGGCCGGCGCGCCCATCCGCGCTCAGCGCCTCCAACTCACCGCCCTCCAGGTCGGAGCCAGCATCCTCATCAACGACTCCCTCCAGGAAGGCAGCTCCCGCTTCTACGCCGAGATCACCCGCCTCCGTCACCTATGCGATCTCGCCCAGCATCAGCCTCCACTCCTCTTCCTCCTCGACGAACTCCTCCAGGGCACCAACTCCAAAGACCGCCTCATCGGAGCCGAAGGCGTAGTCCACGCCCTCCTCGAAGCCGGAGCCATCGGCCTCGTCAGCACCCACGACCTCGCCCTCACCCATCTGACCGGCACCGCCGCCAACGCCCTCCGCAACGTCCACCTGCAAGACGAAATTGCAAACGGCAAAATGACCTTCGACTACAAACTCCACGACGGCGTAGTCACCCACAGCAACGGAATCGAACTCATGCGCCTCATAGGCCTCAAAGTCTGAACCATTCAAAACTGATTGTCATTGTGAGCTGTCTTACGTCGCCATTCTGAGCTGTCTTGCGTTGTCATTCTGAGCGCAGCGAAGAACCCCTGTATTTTGTTTTTGTCGTTGCCTGTTCTTTTGTTTGTCATCCCGCAAGGATCTGTTCTGTTTCTGTTTCTGCTCTTGCTCTTGCTTCTAGGTAAGCCAAGGCTTCAGCCTTGGCCCTCTAACCCCCCGGAAAATCGGGGCTTTAGCCCCTGGGGTATGCCGTCTTATCCCAGCCACCAGCTAACATAAATTCGATGACCCCCACCCTAGCCTTCGACCGAACCAACGTCAATCCCGGCGACCGCATCTGCGCCGCAGTCTCCGGCGGAGCCGACTCCGTAGCTCTCCTCCTCGCCCTCCACACCGCCAACCAAACAAAAAACGACTCGCTAGGCGTAGGCCTGTCCGCCGTCCACGTCCATCACGGCATCCGCGGCAAAGAAGCCGACGCCGACCAGCAATTCGTCTCCAACCTCTGCGCCCGCCTCGAAATCCCCCTCCACATCCATCAAGCCAATATCCCCGACCGAGTAGCTCAAGCTCGCGCCTCTGGAAATCCAGAGACAATCGAAGAAGCCGCCCGCACCGTCCGCTACGACCTCTTCGCCTCCATCATCGCCTCTGGCCAAGCCGACTCCGTCCTCACCGCCCACACCCTCGACGACCAGGCCGAGACCGTCCTCATGAAGCTCCTCCGCGGGGCCTGGACCGAGGGCCTCAGCGGAATCCACCCCATCGTCACCCTCCCCAGGGGAAAAATCCTCCGCCCCCTCCTCCAGACCCGCCGCCCCGAAATCGAGTCCTACCTCCGCGCCCTCGACCAGCCCTGGCGCGAAGACGCCTCCAACACCGACACCGCCTTCACCCGCAACCGCATTCGCCACACCGTCCTGCCGCTTCTCCGCGCCGAAAACCCCTCCCTGGACCAGACCCTCGCCAACCTCGCCGAACTCGCCCGCGAAGAAGAGGCCCGGTGGCAGGCCGAACTCACCCGAATTCTCCCCCAACTCCTCCTCCCAGGCAAGCCCGTCCGTGGCGGCGGCCGCTCCGTCGCCACCGCTCCCGGCGAGGCTCAGGCCTCTGTATCCATCGAGTTAGAGCGTCTCCGCACCCTCGACCCTGCCCTCCGCCGTCGCGTCCTCCGCGCCGCCGCCCGCCAGCTAGGAGCCCGCCTCAGCTTCGACGAGACCTCCCGACTCCTGGCCCTCTGCGGCTTCCAATCTGACCCAACCGTAGCCGCCCGCTCGGGAGCGTCCCTCCAACTCGCCGCCGGCTTCCGAGCCGACCGCTCCCCCCGGGAACTTCGCCTCTACCGCAAGTAACCAGAGGCCCCATCCCTCTCCCGCCTTAGTTGCACCAACATTCACACCTATACCTCGCTGAAAGACCTCTCAAAGAGTAGAATCCTTAATTATCTGAGGGGGCATGACCAGATAGCCGGGGTAGGGGTGCATCCAAATCTTATGGAACCGTTCCTTCCTGGATGTCGTCTAATGTAGTAGGCATTCGCGCACTTCGGTGTTCGTCTAGCCGGGTCTGATCAAGCACCAGAGATAACTTGAACTTCTACAGACCGGAAATTGAGGAAACTCGCTTTGAACTCTACCGTCAAACAAGCTCTGATCTGGGTTTTCATGATCACCTGCCTCTTCTTCTTGTGGCAGTTCGTCGTCCATGGCAACGCAGGTCAGGACAAACCCATAAGCCTCACCCAAATGTTGAACGACGCTGACCAGGGCAAAATCAGCGAAGTCACCGTAGATGGCGCCGAGGTCCATGGCAAGTACCGTGAGAACAGCACGCCGTTCCACACCACCATCCCCGCCAACTATCCCGACATGTACAAGACGCTCCGCGACCACGGCGTCAACGTCATCATCAAGGACCAGAACGCCAACGCATGGGTCAGCGTCGCCATCCAGTTCCTGCCCATCGCCCTGCTGCTCGCGCTCTTCTTCTTCATGATGCGCCAGATGCAGTCCGGCGGTAACAAGGCCATGAGCTTCGGCAAGTCGCGCGCCCGCCTGCTCTCCATGCAGCAGAAGAAGATCACCTTCAAGGACGTCGCCGGCGTCGATGAAGCCAAGGAAGAGCTCAAAGAGATCATCGAGTTCCTCCGCGAAGCGCAGAAGTTCCAGCGCCTCGGCGGCCGCATCCCCAAAGGCGTTCTGCTCGTCGGACCTCCGGGAACCGGCAAGACTCTCCTCGCCCGCGCAGTCGCCGGCGAAGCCAACGTTCCCTTCTTCTCCATCTCCGGCTCCGACTTCGTCGAGATGTTCGTCGGCGTCGGCGCATCCCGCGTCCGCGACCTCTTCGAGCAGGGCAAGAAGAACGCTCCCTGCATCATCTTCATCGATGAGATCGACGCTGTAGGCCGTCACCGTGGCGCAGGCCTCGGCGGCGGACATGACGAGCGCGAGCAGACCCTCAACCAGCTTCTCGTCGAGATGGACGGCTTCGAGTCCAACGACGGAGTCATCCTCGTCGCCGCGACCAACCGCCCCGACGTCCTCGATCCCGCACTCCTCCGCCCCGGGCGTTTCGATCGTCGCGTCATCGTCGATCGTCCCGACATCCGCGGCCGCGAAGAGGTTCTCAAGGTCCACTCCCGCAAGGTTCCCATGGCCGACGACGTCAACCTCAACATCCTCGCTCGTGGCACACCGGGCTTCTCCGGAGCTGACCTCGCCAACATGGTCAATGAGGCCGCCCTCACCGCCGCCCGCTACAACCGCAAGGCCGTCCACATGTACGACTTTGAAGTTGCCAAGGATAAGGTCATGATGGGTGCCGAGCGCAAATCAATGCTCTTAACGGATGAAGAGAAGCGCGTCACCGCCTACCACGAGGCCGGTCACACTCTCGTCTCCGCCCTGCGCGAGCACTCCGACCCGCTCCACAAGGTCACCATCATCCCCCGCGGAATGGCCCTCGGTGTCACCGTCTACCTCCCCGAGGAAGACCAGCACACCGTCACCAAGGAGTACCTCGAAACCCGCATGGCCACCCTCATGGGCGGACGCTGCGCCGAAGAGATCTTCCTCAAGCAGATGACCACCGGTGCCGGCAACGACATCGAGCGCGCCACCGAACTAGCCCGCAAGATGGTATGCGAGTTCGGCATGAGCAAGATGGGGCCCATGACCTTCGGCAAAAAGGAAGAGCAGATCTTCCTCGGCCGCGAGATCGCACAACACCGCGACTTCTCTGACGACACCGCCAAGCAGATCGACGCCGAGGTCCGCTACTTCGTGGATACCGGTTACAAGTCTGCCTACACGATCCTCGAGTCCAACCAGGACATCATGCACCGCATGGCAGCAGCCCTGCTCGAGCGTGAGACCCTGGACGCCGCCGAGATCAAGCTCATCATCGAAGGCAAGGAACTTCCTGCCGCCAAGTCCGCCCTCTCCGGAGTAGATCCCGGCCCCGGCGGCGAGGCCCAGAAGATCCTCAAGCCCGAGTCCGGCCGCAAGCCCGGCTTCGGCGAAGGCCAGCCTTCACCCGCATAATCAAACTCGATAACTCGAATACAAGAGGCGGCCACACGGTCGCCTCTTATATTTAACCCAGTCAAGAAGGGATCGCCCCCGCATGTTCGACCGCCCCCCACTACTCCTCCGCATCGAAGAAGCCGCTCTCCTGCTCGCCACGATCCTGCTCTACCAGCACTACCATTTCAGCTGGCTCCTCTTCGCCCTCCTCTTCCTCACTCCAGACCTCTTCATGCTCGGCTACCTCGCCAACCCTCGCATCGGAGCAGCCACCTACAACCTTGCCCACAACCTCTTCCTGCCCGTCCTTCTCTTTCTCATCGCCTTCCAAACCCACCGCCCGCTCCTCGAAGCCCTCGCCATCATCTGGACCAGTCATATCGCCTTCGACCGCCTCCTCGGCTTCGGGTTGAAATATCCGGAACACTTTAAAGACACCCACCTTCAACACCTCGCCTGAATGCGACAATAAAGTCAGACGATGCGCCGCCAGCCCGCCCAACCCCGCAATCCAACCAAGGCCCCGAGCCGCAATTCCCTGCTCTACGCTGCCCTGCGCTGCCTCTGGCTCTCCCTCGCCGCCTTCGGCACCCTCACCCTGCTCTTCGGCTGCGGATACCACCAGATCGGCGCCGCCACTCACATCCCCGCCAACGTCCGCACCCTCGCAGTCCCCATCTTCGCCACCCGCGCCCAGGCCTTCCACACCGAAATGGCCTACACCCAGGCCACCATCACCGAGCTCAACACCCGCACCCACTACCAAGTCCTCAACCGCGCCGACGACGCCGACGCCACCCTCCACGGCACCATCCTCGCCCAGACCGTCGCCCCCCTCACCTACGACTCCAACAGCGGCGAGACCTCCAGCTACCTCGTCACCATCACCGCCGCCGTCGTCCTCACCGCCCGCGACGGCCACGTCCTCTATCGCAACGACTCCATCCTCTACCGCGAGCAGTACCAGTCTACCCAAGACCTCAGCAGCTTCATCCAGGAAGACGGTTACGCCGTCAAACGCGTCGCCCGCGAGTTCGCCCAGGCCCTCGTAAGCGATATGCTGGAGTCCTTCTAATGCAAGCTGCCATCCGCTACCGGGTGCCCCATGTTCGCGACGGCCTCATCGTCGCTAACGTGGGGAGCATCACTTACGCGGTCGAAGCCACTAATGCTGACGAAGCGACGATCCATCATTGGGAGAGCCAGTAGATGCAGCCCCTCCGCAGCTTCGCCTCAGTAGACCGCTTCATCGCCGAAATCGCTACCCCCGCCATCAAGCCCGGCTACGTCCTCATCGGCGACGAAATCTTCCTCTACGACCGCTGCCGCAAAGCCGTCCTCTCCACCCTCGCTCCCGAAGAGTCACGCGACTTCTGCCTCCACGACCTCGACCTCGCCGACACCAGCATCTTCGAAATCCTCGACCGGGCCCAGACCCCCTCTCTCATGGCGCCCTTCCAGGTCTTCTTCATCCGCAACCTTAAAACCCTCTACGGCCGCGGCAGCAAAAAAGAAGAATTCGCCGCCATCGACGCCTACTTCCGCTCGCCCAACCCGCAAGCCCTCATCCTCTTCGTAGCCGACCACCTCCGCATCCCCACCGACCTGCGCAAGATGGACTATCAAGACAAAGAGCGCTTCGAAAAGATCCGCGAAACCCTCGGCGACTGGTGCGGCATCGTCGAGCTCGCCCGCGTAGACGAAAACGACGCCATCAAATGGGTCACCGCCACCGCCGAATCCCGCAACATCCGCTTCGACCCCGACGCCGCCCGCGAACTCGTAGACGCCCTCGGCGCCGACATGATGCTCATCGCCAGCGAGTTCGAAAAACTCCTCCTCTACGTCACCGCCCCGCAGATCGTAGCGCCACAAGATCGGGTGCCCCATCTTCGCGACGGTCTCATCGTCGCTAAGGTGGGTGAAGCGCCACAAATGTCCCCGGCAGATCCCATCACCAAAAACCGAGTCACCCTAGGCGACGTAGAAACCATGGTCCTCGCCGCCAAACAGCGCAGCCTGTATGAACTCACAGATGCAATATCAATGAAAGACCGCCCCCGAGCCCTGCTCCTCCTCCACGGCCTGCTCAACGCCTCCGACGGCGGAGAGGACGCGGCCATCGGCCACCTCTACATGCTCGCCCGCACCTTCCGCCAGATGCTCATCATCTCCGAGAAAAACGTGCGCGACGCGAGGGCCATCTGGCAGGTCCTATGGCAGGGCTTCCGCATGCCCCCATTCGCCGCCGACGACCTCATCAAACAATCCCGCCGCTACAAATCCCGCCGCGAACTCACCCGAGCCCTACGCCTCGTAGCCCGCGCCGACCTCGAACTACGCTCCAGCCCCGCCAACAAACTCCTCGTCCTCGAGCGCCTCATCCTCGACCTATCCACCGAACCCAAACCCAACACCTACGACCCCACCCAACAATTCGCCATGGAGTTGTAAGAATGCGACCAGATTCGCGTTCATCGGCGCTGCATCTTTGCTCCTAACTGCAACCGTAGCGAATGCTCAAAGTGCCGCAATCGACCTTGCACCATTCGGATACAAGAAAGTCATGTCTGGACGTTTTGCGAATCCAGCATTGCCTCTCTTTTCTTATTGTCGGCGACAACGCACTTTTTGTCACGTTCCCAACGGACGCACTTTTCTCCCTATGGGCAGCCATGTTCTTGAACTACACAGGCTTTAAAATTATCAGACCACAGCGAAGACGGCACTCAAAGAGATCGGTGTTCGTGCAAATGGCGCAGGATACCGAGTCTATTTGATGACGTTTCTCACGCCAGAGTAAAAACGCATAACATTCTGCAACCTTCTCAACCAACGTCTGCAACAGCTTCGGAAAGCCAACTAAGAATTTACCGAGTAACTCAATCCTCTCACTTTCCGATAACGGCGAACTGCCACCAAAGCCAACTTATGCCAACGGCTATCAGACGATCTACAAATACGCCGTTGCGGCCGATCAATGCTTGGGCATTGAGGTCCATGGGACAAGGGCAATAAGTTGGACCCGCAGGCATCGCTTTCTAGAACGGCAGCATCTTGATCGACGTTAACGTGCCAAGTACCGATGGATGTGACAGTATCGAACGCGATTCGGTCGCCCATGCCATTCGTGATTCCGGAGCCGGCTCGTCAGTACTCGCCGTACACTCGATGCTCGTTACTTGGTACGGCCAGCGGCCTTCCTTTGTAATGCGGGTAAGTATCAGATCCCCTGACATTTACAAAGCAGGATGAACTTCTCGTCAGCGTAATTGCAAAAACGACATTCCCCCCAACCTAATCTCTACCTGTGGAAAGCTTATCGGCAAGCTCCGCAAGGTTCGCCTGGCTCTGAGGCTGTTTCTACACATACGCACCTCATTCCTATCGCTGGAGACACGCGCGTTTGTCACACAGACCAATTCGTAAGCGTTTTTTTCTGGCAATGCTGGGGGGATGGCATAATCACGACTTGGAGACTTGGGCACGAATCTTACTTCTATTAGGCAGTTGTTGATGTCCTCCGCAAAAGTGATACTCAAGCATAGCCAGCTCTGGAATGCACTGAAGCACTTTCGACCCAGAGCTGGAACATTGTGCCGAAATTGCTCAGAGTACTTTAGCGACGGAGTAATACATTTCTATTAAGCACTCCCTCGCTGACTCGCGGCGCCCTTTTAGATGCTTCGGTAAAAAGACTGCCCGTCGTATCTCTATCAGATCTGAGTTCATCATCCGAAACCGCGTCGCTACATACAATATCTTGATTCTGATGTGTCAGGGCATCGTGAAAGAGCCGAAGGATGACGACCACTCTCCAGTCCAACCAAAATTCATCCTCAACTATTAAATCCTAGTGGCCGACGTTGATATGGTATATCCGTGCAGATCACCTTCCCGCAGCCTTCTTCTCGCAGTCCGGCAACACTCGCCCAGCTTCCCCGATCCTCGTCCCAAGCGACTCAATCCTGCAGCTCAAAAAAGACAAAGACTTCTGAATTCGACACCTTGAAGTAGCCCAAACCTTACCATCAAGCCGGTCGATCCTGATGCGCATCAAGTCAGGCCGCTACATCATCCATGCAGGGCAACAATCACTTCGTCGAGAAGGTCTTACACCCTGAAGCTGCTGATCGCAGCCGCTTACGATCTCAACCCGCGAACCATCTCAGGAGGACCGTCATGGATCGAGTCCGACCACTACGACATCCTTGCCGTGACGCCCGGCGAAGTTCGGCCCACTCGCGCCGAACAGATGACCATGCTTCGCAGCCTCCTGGCCGATAGGTTCCAACTCACCTTTCACCGCGAACCAAAGGTATTCTCAATCTACGAGCTCCAGCTTGCAAAAACCGGGGCAAAGACTGGAGCAAAAGATAGCGCAAAGCTAAAGGAAAGCACGCATTCATCTGATCCTCCATCTGTTGGGCCGGGCGTAGTCTATCCACAGCGAATTGTGATGCCCGCGCGTAACGCAACCATGGGCGACTTCGCTTCTCTGTTGCAGCGGGCAATCCTGGACCGGCCAGTAGTGGATAAGACCGGACTCTCAGGACGGTACGACTTCGATCTGGAGTGGGCTCCCGACGAAACTCAATTCGGTGGAGGCGTGCCGGCTGCCTCCTCAGACGCTCCCAGCGCTCCATTGTTTTCGGCGATCCAGGAACAACTAGGCTTGAAATTGGTCGCAACCAGAGGACCAGTGGATGCATTGGTCGTCGACAAGGCCGAACATCCCTCCGCGAACTAGTCGAGCAATAAACAGGTGCGTTATATCTCAATTATGAAATGTAAGCAACATATAAAATCTAAACAGCCCCCGGAGCACTTCGCCCCTTAGCCCTGTTCAGCACAGTCATCGAAATATAAGCCCCAATCCACGACCCCACCGCCGCAAAACAAACATAGACCCAGTTCTTCGTATAACTAATAACGGCAAAAGCCGAAAGCAGATACCAGACACTGCTCCAAGTCGCCGCCGGCACCCTTCGCCGCGCCGACACCGCCGAGTTGAACATCACGTACACCGCATCCGTCGCGGCGGTGAAATCAACACACCGCACGCCAGCCACGCATCAAGGCGCACCACAATCCATACCCTCGCGATAAGTTATTATATTAGTTATTAGAGGCAGCCATGTGCCTTACGGATAAATCGTATTGTGGGTGGGAAACAAAGCTCCGACAAGTGCGCCAGGCAGCGCACCGACCACCGCGCCGAACGCAATTCCAGCACCTTTTCCAAACTAGCACTGCCCCGCAGAGCATGTCGCCGCACCCACCCCGGCTCCCGCACCGGCGCCCACTGCCGCCCCAATCAGTGTGTTCCGCAAACGATGTTGGGCCACCATCAGTTTCACGCTGCGAACATCTTCCATCGGAATCGTCTGTTGCCCCGCTTTACTTTGCAACGAAACCGCATCGTTAGAAACACTCAAAAACGTCCCGGACACTTTCTTCGAGTTCGCTTCTACCACTTGAATCTTGTCACCCGCTTGAAGCATATTCAGGTTCTTCCACGACGCTGGGTTGTTTTGAGCCCACGCAGCGCAAGGCATCACTAGAGCGCAGATCAAAAACAAGAGTTTTCGCATAACCGGCCGCCTCTCCAATAAGAACTTCAGAGCAGAACCGTGAATCATACGCTCTCTGTACTGCTCGCGACATAACAAATTTGCCAGCATCGCAATCCGCATCCAAATTGTTAGCATTCAACAACGATCTCAGATCGACAGGAGCCTCTCCCTCGTGCAAGGACCGCAGCCGACCCACCAAGCCCCACCCTGGAGCCAGATCACCCTCTTCCTCTTCACCGTGGCCGTCATCATCCTCTGCGCTCTCATCCTCCAACCGCTCTTCGCTGCCACCGTCGGAGCCATCGTCCTTGCCGTCGCAACCCAGCACCCCTACGACTGGCTGGCCTCAAAGATCAGGAACCGCAACCTCTGCGCCGTTGTCGCCCTCCTCATCGTCATCATCGCGATCATTCTCCCCAGCGTCCTGCTCTCGCAGGAGATCGTCGATCAAGCGATCAACACAGTCAACGCCTTCCGCCATGATGCAAGTCACGAGCGCTTCTTCGCCTTCCTCGCCCGTCACCCCGACCTCACCGCCCGCGTCCAGTCCATCACCGACTCCATCGACGTCGACGAAACCATCAAAAACTCCGCCGCCTTCCTCGGACGCCATCTCTTCCAGATCCTCGGAAGCTCCGTCGTCGTCATCACCGAGCTCGTCTTCCTGCTCTTCATCCTCTTCTTCCTCTTCCGCGACCGCGACCTGGCCCTCACCTTCGCCGCTCCCTCCTGCCCCTCCGAGACGACGAAGCCACCGAACTCCTTACCCGCGTCGACGACACCATCAAAGCCACCGCGCTCGGCCGCCTCGCCATCGCCGCCGTTCAAGGCATCCTCGCCGGCCTCGCCTACTGGGTCCTCGGAGTTCCCGGCGTCATCCTCTGGGCCTTCACCACCGCAGTCTTCGCCTTGATCCCCGCCGTCGGCACAATCTTTATCTGGGGACCAATCGGCCTCTACCTCGGCCTTAACGGCCACTGGGGAAAGGCCGCCATCCTCGCCGTCTGGGGTGGCGTCATCGTCAGCACCATCGACAACATCCTCTACCCCATCCTCGTCGGCTCCCGCATCCGAGCCCACACCGCTACCGTCCTCATCTCCATCATCGGCGGAGTCGCCCTCTTCGGCATCACAGGCATCATCATCGGCCCGGTAGCCTTCACCCTGGCCGACACACTGCTCGACATCTGGCACGCCAGATCAGCCCAACCCCAGTAAAATCCGTGATCGCTCCACCCATCGCACACCTCTGCTAGCATTAACTTCTGCTCCTATGACGACTCCCCCGAGCTCTGAATCCCCCATCCGCGTCCGCATCGCCCCCTCTCCCACCGGAGACCCCCACGTCGGCACCGCCTATATCGGCCTCATCAACTTCCTCTACGCCCGCCAGCGCGGCGGCAAGTTCGTCCTCCGCATCGAGGACACCGACCGCGCCCGCTTCGTCGCCACCTCCGAGCAGATGATCTTCGACTCTCTCCACTGGCTCGGCCTCACCTGGGACGAAGGCCCCGACTTCGGCGGCCCCTATGGCCCCTACCGCCAGTCCGAACGCACCGAAATCTACCGCGAACACGCCGACCTCCTCCTCGACAACGGCACCGCCTACCGCTGCTTCTGCACCGCCGAAGAGCTCGAAGCCGTCCGCAAGCAGCAGATCGCCGCCAAGCTCCCCCCGCGCTACCCCGGCACCTGCCGCCACCTTACGCCGAATCAAATCGCCGCCAACCTCAGCGAAAACAAACCCTTCACCATCCGCATGAAGGTCCCACTCGAAGGCGAAACCACCTTCCGCGACGAGCTCCGCGGCGACATCACCTTCGCCCACAACAACGTCGACGACCAGGTCCTCATGAAGTCCGACGGCTTCCCCACCTACCACCTCGCCAACGTCGTCGACGACCACCTCATGCGCATCACCGACGTCATCCGCGCCGAGGAGTGGATCTCCTCCACACCCAAGCACGTCCTCCTCTACCAGGCCTTCGGCTGGGAGCTCCCGCGCTTCTGGCACATGCCCCTGCTGCGCAACTCGACAAGTCCAAAATCTCCAAGCGCAAAAACCCCGTCTCCCTCGTCTTCTACCGCGAGTCCGGCTTCCTCCCCGAGGCCGTCATCAACTTCCTCGGCCTCATGGGCGGCGGCATGCCCGCGGACATCAACAACGGCACCGAACAAGTTCTCCCTCGCCGAGATGATCGAGCACTTCGACTTCAAGAACATCCGCCTCGGCGGCCCCGTCTTCGACCTCACCAAACTCAAGTGGCTCAACGGCGAGTACCTCCGCTACCTCACGCCCGAGCACTTCTTCACCGCCCTCCGCACCACCATCCTCTGCGACGACTACCTCCGCGAAATCGCCGCCCTCGTCCAGACCCGCATCGAGACCCTCGGCGAGTTCGGCGACCTAACCCACTTCTTCTTCCCGACGACGTCCTCCCCACCGAGCGTCTTCCTCCCCAAAAAGCGCACCCTCGAAGAGACCCTCGCCTTCGCCGCGAACAACTCACCGTCCTCGAAGCCACCGACTGGACCTACGCCGCCATGGAGCCCGCGCTCAAGAAACTAGGCGAAGAAAAATCCTGGTCCGTCAAAGAAAACTTCATGCTGCTCCGCGCCATCATCACCGGCAGCACCATGTCGCCACCCCTGCTCGAAAGCCTGGTCGTCTTCGGCAAAGCCCGCACCCTCGACCGCATGCGCCGCTTCCTCGAAGCCCAAAAAAAACAGGCCGCTGGAAAGAAATAGTCACGGCTTTAGAAACAGGCGGGTCCACGAATCACTCAACCATCGCTCAAATTTCTCTGGCGACCAGCCTCGCTCCTTCACGAGTGGCAGATAGAACTCTGACGAGTTCATGCTCCAGATAATGTCTGCGACATCATCAACGGAGATACCGTCCCGCAGACATCCCGTCGCAGCCAGGTCTTCAGCGAAGAGCCGCATATTTGTCGCCCGCCGCTGCGAAATCTCCCGCCACAACGCATCCAGCTCCGTATCGGACGCTGCGGCACCTTGCAATACTTTAAACAGAGGCGCAAGCCTCCCGTGAATGCTCCGAAGCGCGGCTGAATAAAGCTGCAGCTTCCGCGCAGCATCCGGCTCAGCCTTGATTGCCTTCACGTAGTCACGCTCTTCAGCGGGCACAGCCACGTCGGCACCCGAAAGCGCCGTCTCTACGAGCAGGCGGAATAGAGTTGGCTTCCTGCCCATCGTGGCATAAATCGTATCCAACGCTATTCCGGCAGACTTCGCGATAAGAGGCATCGTCGCCGGAGCATAGCCTCTCTCCAAAAACACTGCTCTTGCAGCCTCTAGGATCGAACTTCGTGTGGCCTCTGCAGATTCACGCCGCACCTCGGAGCTATATGCGCGACGCATTACTTTTTTCTTTGCCATCTTTTGAATCCTCGGCCTCGCACTTTCAATCCTAATAGCATTAGGATTAATATGTAAAATACGAACTATAGAAGGGAGTCTCCGATGTTCTCAATAACAATCGAATTTCTCAGCCTGCTTCTCGCAGCTCTGGTAGTCGGCGCAATGTTCTGTGTCTGGCTCCTCTTCAATCCCGATGGTCTTCGTCCCAGTTTCTACATAGCCCTGCAGCAACGTGGTATCCATACCCTCCATCCCGCAATGCCAATACTCGGCGGAGCGACTATCCTCACTCCTCGTGGCGGCTATAACGAAACGCGCCGAGCCAGTCTTCGGTTAGAGCTGCTCCTCGCCGCCTCGCTTTGCTTTGTCGTAGCGGGTTTGATCACGCGCTTTCTCAATCAGCCTCCTTAACGCGATCGTGATGACCTGGAACAGCAACACCCCGCCCGCCGAATGGACAAACCTTCGTGATGCGTGGTGGCGGTGGCATCAGATTCGTCTCGCCGCCGGGCTTCTAGGATTTGTTCTTCTTGCCATCGCCACACTCAGTTGCACTTAGCTGAATCGCCCATTACTTGTAGTCCCCGCACGCAATAAATGTTGCAGTTGAGTGCGGGGACCCAACATATCTCAATACCAGCGCCTTCATCATGCGCCTTCCCAAAAAACGAGAGAAGCCTCACCCGAAGCCATGGGCTACTAAGCTCAACCAGCCTTGAACATATGCTATTACCCAGCCTTGAACATCTGCTTGATCCCCCGCAGCGCCTGTCGCGTCCGCTCCTCATTCTCAATCAACGAGAACCGCACATGCCCATCGCCATGCTCGCCGAACCCAACGCCCGGACTCACCGCCACCTTAGCCTCCAGCAGCAGTTTCTTTGAAAACTCCACCGATCCCAGCGCCCGGTACTGCTCCGGAATCTTAGCCCACGCAAACATCGTCGCCTTCGGCATCTCCACCGGCCAGCCCAGTTTGTTCAGCCCCGGCACCAGTACGTCTCGCCGGCACTTATAGTTCTCGACGATCTCCGTCACACAATCCTGCGGCCCTTCCAGCGCAGCTATCGACGCCACCTGTATCGGAGTAAACGTTCCATAGTCGAAGTAGCTCTTGATCCGTCCCAGTGCCGCCACCAGCTTCGAGTTCCCCACCATAAACCCAACCCGCCATCCCGGCATGTTGTAGCTCTTCGACAGCGTAAAAAACTCAACCGCAATATCCTTAGCCCCTGGCACCTCCAGAATGCTAGGCGCGCGATACCCATCAAACACCAGGTCCGCATAAGCCAGGTCATGCACGATATAAATCCCCAGCTCCTTGCACAACTCCACCAGCTTCACGAAGAACGAAAGCTCCACACACTGCGTCGTAGGATTCGCCGGAAAATTCAGAATCAGCAGCTTCGGCCGCGGCTCCGCCTTACGCAGATCATTCTCTAACTGCGCCAGCAGCGTAGCCTCATCCACTCCATCGACAGCGATACTGTGCACCTTCGATCCCGCAATCACTGGCCCAAAAATATGAATCGGATAGCTCGGATTCGGCACCGCCACTGTGTCCGCATCGTCCAGCACCGCGAGACACAGATGCGCGATTCCCTCCTTCGACCCGATCGTTACAATCGCCTCCGTCTCCGGATTCAGATCGACGTCATACCGCATCTTGTACCAGTTACAAATCGCCCGCCGCAGCCGCGGAATTCCACGCGACAGAGAGTAGCGATGCGTCGCCGTCTTCTGCGCCGCCTCAATCAGCTTGTCCACAATATGCTTCGGCGTGGCCCCATCGGGATTCCCCATCCCGAAGTCGATAATGTCCTCGCCCCGCTTGCGTGCCGCGGCCTTCAACTCACCTGTAATGTTGAACACATACGCCGGCAGCCGTGTCAGCCTTCTAAACTCTTCCATCGTCTCCTCTTGTCCTTCTCATTATTCAACACTGATCCTCAGCCCCGCTGGAAGTAGCAGGACAGGCACCACACTCACTTCGCAGTAAATATCGCCTGCACCGCCAGCGACCGCGGCGGATAGCACGCCGCATGATCGCAAGCCTGGTAGCGCAGCGAACCCGCCACCGCATGCTCCCCCGCCGCCGCAACCACCGGCACCTTCACCACAAACTCACCCGTATACACGTCCAGCTTCTCCTTCGGATCGAAGCTGAAGCTATACGCCGTCCCCGCCGGATAAACCACCTCACCCAGTCTTCACTCCCGTCGCAGGCTGCAGCGCAATCTGCGTCGGAATCAGCAGCTCCGACTTCGGCGTATGCGAGTTCACGTGAAACCCATCATCCACCTTGAACCGCAACTCCAGAACCCCCGCCTTACCCGCCGTCACGCTCTGCGGCTCCGCCACGTAAATCACATGGCCAACGCCCTTACCCGGCGCACTATCCAGCAGCCCAATTTGTTGCGCGATCAACATCGCAGGCAGCACAACCCCCACCAACCCAATCAGCCAACTGCGATACTTCATCGAACACCCGGCATACTCACAGCAAGCCCCGCCGTACCCCCACTCAACCTCACCGCAGCCGACCCACCCACAGTCACTCCGCCCGCAGGCCCACCCGAAGCAATCGTCTTCTTGATATTCGCCTCGATGTCATCCTTCGATCCCAGCCCTGCAGTCTCCTCCACCACCACGCCATTCTTGTCCACATAGAACGACATCGGCAGATACTCCATGCCAACCGGCTGACCCTTTGCATCTAACCCGCTATACGCATCTCCTACCTTGCCATCCGACAGCAGAATCGGATACGTCACACCGGCCTTTTGGGCCACCTTCGCAATCGTGCTCTTCCCCGCATCCACATCATCGACCACGCCCAGAATCTCAAACCCCTGCGCCGCATACTGCTTCCGCAATTCCTCAAACCACGGCATCTCCACCTTGCACGGCGCACACCACGTCGCCCAGAAGTTCACCAGCACCGCCTTGCCCTTGTAGTCGCTCAACGAGACCTTCTTCCCCTCCAGCGTCACCAGCGTAAACGCTGGCGCAGGCTTCCCCGTCAACTTCGTCCCTTCAATATCCGGACCCGAATCGGCCGCCGCACCACCTCCCTGGCCACCCTTGTCCGGAGTCAGAACGACATGGCTCTCCTGTGCTCTCTGCATCGCAAGCCGGCGCTCCCGCAGATTGTGCCATCCAGCCCACAGCATCAGCGAAATCCCCACCACCATCATCGCGACAACCAGTACCATCCGCTTCACAGCATCCATCCTTCCGGACAAGCGCGCGCCTGTCCTGTCGACCACTTAAGTTTACCGCCAACGGTGGAATTACGTCGTTTCGACCGTCTGCATCAGCGAATACCAGCCACATCAGTATCATTAGAGGGTCCAGCAACCCAGAAGTTACAGTCGCCTCCACAGAGCCGCCCATGTACACACCAAAAGACTTCCGCGTCGACGACCTCGCCATCCTCCACGCCGACATGCGTCAAAACACCTTGGCCACCCTCATCTCCATCACGCCAACCGGCCTCGTCGCAACCCACCTGCCCATCCTGCTCGATGAGCACCGAGGTCCCAACGGCACCATCCTCGGCCACGTCTCCCGAGCCAATCTCCAATGGCAGCAAAGCGACCCCACCGCCGAAGCCCTCATCATCTTCACCGGCCCAGACACCTACGTCACTCCCTCCTGGTACCCAGCCAAGCAGGAGACAGGCCGCGTAGTACCCACCTGGAACTACGCCGCCATCCACGTCTACGGGAGGCTCACCTTCTTCGAAGATCCCGAGCGCCTCCGCGAGATCGTCACCCGCCTCACCAACCAGCACGAAGCCGCCTTCCCTCAACCCTGGCAGGTCACCGACGCCCCGCCCAACTTCATCGACTCCCAGCTCAAAGCCATCGTCGGCTTCGAGCTCCCCATCCTCCGCATCGAAGGCAAGCGCAAGTTCAACCAGAATCGCTCCGCCGAAGATCGGGCCGGAGTCATCAACGGTCTCCGCGCACTCAACGACCCCCTCAAAAACGAAGTGGCAGACCTCATGCAAGAGATCGAATCCAGCCGCAAACCCTAAACCCAGCGCAAGCCCATCGCAAAACACCCCGCCCTCCTCTGCTAGCATCGTCATGACTCGTAACTATGAACAAATCCATGCCGAACGAACCATCCAATACCACCACCCCCGCAAGCTTCGTTCGCGTTGAAGCCGCAGCCCTTACCGCTCTCGCCCAGCGGCTCGACACCACCATGCTCGCGCCCTTCACCCAGGCCATCGACCGCATCCTCGCCCCGCATTCGGAAACGTCCAGCCGCGTCATCGTCACCGGCATCGGCAAATCCGGCATCATCGCCCGCAAGCTCGCCGCCACCCTACGCTCCACCGGAACCCCCGCCCACTTCCTCCACCCCACCGAAGCCGTCCACGGCGACATCGGCCTCATCGCCCCCGGCGACACCGTCCTCGCCCTCTCCTACAGTGGCGAGACCGAAGAACTCCTCCGCATCCTCCCCTCCCTCAAGCGCCTTGCCGGAACCCTCATCGCCCTCTGCAGCAACCCCACCTGCACTCTCGCTCAGGCCGCCGACATCTTCCTCGACATCAGCGTCGACACCGAAGCCTGCCCTCTCAACCTCGCCCCCACCGCCTCCACCACCGTCATGCTCGCCCTCGGCGACGCCCTCGCCCTCGAACTCAGCCGGCGCAAAAATTGGAAGGCCGAAGACTTCGCCGACCTCCACCCCGGAGGCCGCATCGGCAAGCGCCTCAGCCGCGTCCGCGATCTCATGCACTCAGGCGATGCGCTCCCACATGTCTCGCCGTCCACACCCATGCCTCAGGTCATTCACGAGATGTCTCACAAAAAACTAGGCATGACCACCGTCCTAGATGCCGGAGCCCTGGTCGGCATGATCTCCGACGGCGACCTCCGACGTCTGCTCGAACGCGACGGCCCTCACGCCCTCGAGCGCACCGCCGGCGAGATCATGAACCCCCACCCTCGCACCATCGACGCCAGCGCCTTCGCCACCACCGCCCTGGCGCTCATGGAAGAGAGGAAAATCACTTCGCTCATCGTTACCGATATTAACGGGCTCGCGCTGGGTGTCGTACATCTTCATGACCTCTGGACCCTCGAACTTATCTAACGAGTAAAAAGGAAGTTTGGCCAAACGTCCGCCTGTTCGATCCCAATGGAGCGAACAGGTCAGGACGATCGGCCATTCCTTCATCTTCGTCATCAGTTCCACGGGTTGCCTTTCTTGCTCTTCTTCGACGAGGAGCATTCCGAGATGGCCCTTCACAATCGATTCATCGATCGCGTTGATTCTCCGGTGAATGTAGCGCCCAGAGGAAGTAACGGGAACTTCCACCTCAGGAGCGTCTGCCCCACCGCATCCCACTCGGCGGACTCATCGAGAGCAACAGAATCTTCTTCATGCGTCCATCCTTGCGCACAGATTCGACAAGGAGTGACGCAATGCACCAGGCAACAGCGCTGCATCGACATCCCTGCCCTCCCCTGTCTTCTCAAAACGCTGCCGTAATTCCGAGGATGCCGGTCTTGCGCTCAAAGATCAGGATGAGGCTCGGCATGGATGGTGGATATTGCAATGTCTACTAGCATCACTGCAAATTACTGCTAGTTTTTCGCTTGCAGAGAGCCGAAGAAGCAAGCATCGCGCGAGTCTCAATCTCATCCCTATTTTTTTTGTGAATCCCCAAAACCTCAATGCCCAAAGTCATCTACATGCCTCACCCGCACGATTCTCTGGCCCCACTCTCCTAAGCCGGTCTCACCGAACCCGCTCGGAAGTCTCCATCATCCAAACACCCACTTCGCTACGAAGCGCTCACCGCCCCATGAACGCCAGCCTTCGGCAACGAAGCCAACAGCTCCACTGTCTGCGCAACCAAAGCACTGGGAGTCGATGAAATCATCCCGTCAAGCGCAACTCCCTCGAACGTCTTGTCCAGGGACACACTCGACTCGATCAGGAAAACCTTCACCCCAGGCCAACGCTGGCGAACCAACACCGCAACCCTCCGCGCATCCTCTTCGGACAACGAATGGCATAAGACCGCCAAATCGAAGCTCTCACCTTTCAGCCCCTTTTGCATCTCTGCGGGATTGCAGCACACGGTACTCGCGCCAGTCTTTGTAAGCAACGCCGCTCTGGTCGCCAGCAACCGAAAATCATCACCAATTAAAAGAATCTTAGGCACACAAATCCTCCGAACTTACCGAGCAAGTAAACTCTGGCAAATCAATTGCAGCGTGACAGGTTCGTTCAGAGCGCTCATCTTAACCGGGACTAGGCTAACAATTCTGTCTTCTAGACGACATAAGCGTAAGAGTTAGCAGCATTCTTTTCCAGAATGCGATCATACGAAGAACGTACAATCCCATAGCATTCGCACGTAGTTCCCTCCAACTTCGGCCGGTCGAGAATCTGTATCTTCCCACGCGAATACCCGATCAATCCGTCCCGCTGCATGTTGCCCGCAGCCACCGTCACTGTCGACCGCTGCGCGCCCAGCATCTGCGCCAGAAACTCCTGTGTCAGGTTCAGCGCCTCCGACTCCATCCGGTCCGCAGAACTCAGGAGCCACCGTGCCAAACGCTCTTCTACAGAATGCATCCGGTTACACAAGACCGACTGCGTCGTCTGCACCAGTTGCAGATACGCAAAGCTATGCACCAACTGCTGCAGCATCCCACCCTTCAAAAACTGCTCCCGCACAATCGACGATCGGATCCGCAGTCCATCACCGATTCCCTGCATCACAACCACATGCGACATCTGTGGCTGATCCAGCAGCGCAGGCAACCCGGCGAAGCCCTCACGCCCAATCAACCCCACCTCGACCGTCTCACCCTTTTCAGTCAGGGCATCCGTCGAGATCAATCCCGTATTCAAAAAATAGATATGCTCGATCGGCCGGTTTGGATCGGACAATTTCTGTCCCAATGGCAGCTCCACGGGCACGAGAAACTTCGCCAGGGCCTCATATTCGGCATCCGGCAACTGCGCCAGCATGAGGTTTCTTGGTCGGCCCGACGAATGATTCATAGATAGTATGTTTCGCATCTCGTGCCTATCTCGCGAAGAGCTGTTATCTCTCCGGCCGCAGAGACAAGTGCCCAATCCGTGCAGGGCGAATGGATGCGATAGGTAGACTGTACGCCTTTGGCTGAGAAAGTCTGTCACATGAACGACATAACAAGAAGATAGATACGCCTAACTACCAATGGGTGCCACATCAGCAACCTAAATAATACATTCGCCGTCCCACCCCACCCCAACGATTTAGAATGGAGATTCATCTCGAATTGCCCGCGCACTCCTTTAAGTAGCGGGCCGAAAGTGTCTCATTTGCCCATGCACCGCTGGTCGCAACTCTTCATCCCCACCCTCCGCGAAGCCCCCACCGACGCCGAAGTCGCCAGCCACAAGCTCCTCCTCCGCGCCGGCTACATCCGCCAGCTAGGCGCCGGTATCTACTCCTACCTCTTCCTCGGCAATCGCTCCATAAACAAAATCATCGCCATCGTCCGCGAAGAGATGGACAAGATCGGACAGGAGTTTCTCCTCCCCGCCCTCAATCCCAAAGAAGTGTGGGAGGCCAGCGGCCGATGGACCGGCATGGGCGAGAACATGTTCCGCCTCCAGGACCGCAAGGGTGCCGAGCTCTGCCTCGCCATGACTCACGAAGAGATCATGACCGACATCGCCCGCAAGGAGCTCCGCAGCTACAAACAGCTCCCCCAGATCTGGTATCAGATCCAGACCAAGTTCCGCGACGAGCCCCGCCCCAAGTCCGGCCTCCTCCGCGTCCGCCAGTTCATCATGAAGGACGCCTACTCCTTCGACATCGACGAGGCCGGCCTCGACGAGTCCTACCGCAAACACGACCAAGCCTACCGCCGCATCTTCGCCCGCTGCGGCCTCCAGTTCGTCGCCGTAGACGCCGACTCCGGAGCCATGGGCGGCTCCGCCTCGCAGGAGTTCATGGTCTACACCGACGCCGGCGAAGACCTCATCGCATCCAGCCCCTCCGGCTACGCCGCCAACCTCGAAAAAGCCACCAGCATCCTTTCACCCGTGCAGGATCTGGAAGCTACGTCAGATGCCCCCGAACTAATCCACACCCCCGGCCAACGCACCATCGAAGAGGTCGGAGCCTTCCTCAACACACAGCCCCACCACCAGCTAAAAACCATGGCCTACATGCTCGTGGGTGCCCCTCCAACCCAGACAACTTCATCGTCTGAGGCGGGGTTGTCACACTCCCGCCCAGTAGTAGTCTTCCTCCGCGGCGACCACTCCCTCAACGAAGCCAAGCTCGTAGCTCTCGTCGCCCCGGCATTGACCGTTCCAGCCGAACTCCGTCCCATGACCCCCGAAGAACTCGCTCGCCACCTTCAAAACCCCCGCCGGCTACCTCGGCCCCATCGGCCTCGAGGCCGCACCGCATCCAAAAAAGCCCGGCACTCTCGTCATCCTCGACAAGGCCCTCGAAGGCCGCACCAACCTCATCGCCGGAGCCAACAAAGAGGAGTACCATCTCCGCAACGTCACTCCCATGCGCGACTTCAAACCCACCCTCATCGCCGACGTCCGCAACATCAACGAGGGCGAGCTCGACCCCATCGGCCAACAACCCCTCCTCCTCGGCAAAGCCGTAGAGATCGGCCACATCTTCAAGCTCGGATACAAATACACCAAATCCATGGGCGCCACCGTCCTCAACCGCGACGGCAAAGAAGTCACGCCCATCATGGGCAGCTACGGCATCGGCATCGAGCGCATCCTCACCGCCGCAATCGAATCCTCCGCCGCAGCCAACAACGGCGAAGCCTACGCACTCTCACCCAACATCGCACCCTTCCAGGTAGTCGTCACCATCACCAACATCAAGGACGAGTCCCTCCTCTGCCGCCGGCGAAAAAATCGCAGCCGACCTCACCGCCGCCGGCCTCGACGTCCTCCTCGACGACCGCGACGAGCGCGCCGGCGTCAAGTTCAAAGACGCAGACCTCACCGGCATCCCCTATCGCATCAACATCGGCCGCGGAGTAGCCGAAGGCAAGGTAGAATTCCTCGATCGCCTCAAGTCCACAAACCAGGACATCACCATCGACCAGATCACCAGTCACGTTTCCAACATGATCCAGCAGCCGCACCACCCATAAGGCCACCCAGACGTCCAACCATAAGAGCACTTGCACGCCAAACCTGAAACCCTAAGCCTCGATGCCAGTAAAACTTAAATACAGCAACGGCCGCACCACCACCAAGCAGACCACCACCTTAGGCATGCGCGTCGTCCACATCGCGCTGCTCGTTGCGATCGCCTGCCTCGTCATCGGCGTCACCATCTTCACCATCGCCTACTACCACTACCAGCACGTCGTCGACGACCGCCTCGCCTCCGGCCCTCTCTTCGCCAATGTCTCGCAGATCTACGCCGCTCCCCGTGAGGTCCGCACCGGCCAGCAGCTCTCCGCCGCATCCATCGCCCGCGATCTCCGCCAGGCCGGCTACAACGCCAACCCTGAGCTCGGCACATTCAAGCTCACCGACGACACCATCTTCATCAAGCCCGGCCCCGAGAGCTTCCACACAACTGACGGCGCCACCATCACCACCACCGGCGGCGAAGTCCAGAGCATCACCGCCGAAAACGGCGCCGCCCTCCGCGCCTACGAGCTCGAGCCCCAGCTCATTACCTCCCTCTCCGAAGACAAGGGCCGCACCAAGCGCCGTCTCGTCTCCTACAGCGAGATCCCGCCCCAACTCGTCCAGGCCGTCACCGCCATCGAAGACCGCCGCTTCTTCGATCACGGCGGCGTCGACTACTACAGCATGGTTGGCTGGGTCTGGCACGACCTCCGCGGCGACCGCAAATATCAAGGCGGTGGCTCGACCCTTACGATGCAGTTGGCAAAGGGACTCTTTTTGACTCCCGAGCGGACCTTTAAGCGCAAGGCCATCCAGGTACTCATCACCTTCCAGCTTGAGCATCGCTTCTCCAAGCAGCAGATCTTCGAGATGTACGCCAACCAGATCAACCTCGGCCACCGCGGCAGCTACGACATCAACGGCTTCGGCGAAGCCGCCCAGGCCTTCTTCGGCAAGGACCTCAAACAGCTCGACCTCGCCGACTGCGCCCTGCTCGCCGGCATGATCCAGAGCCCCAGCCGCCTCAGCCCCTACCGCCACCCAGAGCGCGCCATGGAGCGACGCAACGTCGTCCTCTCCGCCATGGTCGAGACCGGCGCCATCACCGAAGCCGAAGCCACCCACGCCAAAGCCGAGCCCCTCCGCCTCGCCACTCCCACCATCGACGCCAGCGAAGCGCCCTACTTCGTCGACCTCGTCCACGATCAGATCGTCCAGCGCATCGGCGACCAGGACGCCGCTCACCAGAGCCTCCGCATCTACACCTCGCTCGATCCCGAACTTCAACGCGCTGCAGCCGAAGCCGTAGATGCAGGCATCAAGAACGTAGACGAGCTCGTCCGCAAGCTCCACGGCAAAAAGCCCGGCCCCATCACCTATCCGCAGGTCTCGCTCGTCGCCATCAACCCCCACACCGGACAGGTCCTCGCCCTCGTCGGCGGCCGCGACTACGGCGTATCGCAGCTAGACCACGCCACGTCCAAACGCCCCACCGGTTCCATCTTCAAACCCTTCGTCTACGCCGCCGCCTATAACACCTCGCTCAACGGAACCTCTCTCGGCGAAGGCGGAGTCTTCACAGCACTCACCCAGCTCAACGACGACCCGCAGGACTTCGGCACCAACGGCCAGTCCTACATCCCCGGCAACTTCGACAAGAACGAGTATCCCGGCATGGTCACCGCGGCCACCGCCATCGCCCACTCGCTCAACGTCGCCACCATAGCCCTCGCGCAAAAAATCGGCTACGAAAACGTCGCCGCCCTCGCCCGATCCGCCGGCATCACCGACGCCAAGGCCACCCCATCCGTCGCCATCGGCACCTACAGCGCCACCCCTATCGACATGGCCGGAGCCTACACCGTCTTCGCCAACGGCGGAGTCCACATCACTCCCTGGATGCTCGCCAGCGTCCGCAGCGCCAACGGCGATGTCGTCGCCGACTACTCCCCCCAGGCCAAACAAATCCTCGACCCCCGCACCGCCTTCCTCACCCAGACCCTGATGGAAGGCGTCCTCAACTACGGCACCGCCGCCGGAGCCGTTCGCGGACACGGCTTCACCGCCCCCGCCGCCGGCAAGACCGGCACCAGCCACGACGCCTGGTTCGCCGGATACACCTCCAACCTCCTCTGCATCATCTGGGTCGGCAACGACGACTACACCGACATCAAAATCGAAGGCGCCCACGCCGCCGCGCCCATCTGGGTCGACTTCATGAAGCGCGCCATCCAGCTTCCCCAGTACTCCGACGTCAAACCCTTCACCGCACCCGAAGGCGTCACCACCGTCCGCATCGACAGGAACACCAACCTCCGCGCCGACGACTCCTGCCCCTACAACACCTTCTACACCGCCTTCCTCGACGGCACCGCGCCCTTGAACAGCTGCAGCCAGATGAGCGAATCACCCCAAAACATCTTCCAGAAAATCTTCGGCATAGGCGGCTCCAAACAACCCCCAGACCGCGATAGCAGCCACAGCAGTTGTATGTTTTTTGTTTGTCATTCTGTAGCGCAGCGGAGGAATCTGCTTCTGCCTTTACCGCTGTTGTTGCTTCTGAGATAGGTCCGGGCTTCAGAAGTTGCTGAAAAGTCATCGCTGTTGTTTTTTGGTGGGAGCGTAGGGCTTCAGCCCTGCGAAAGAGTCGGCCAATACAAGGGCTTTAGCTCCGGGCCTTCCATTCAATCGCCCAAAATCGACTCTTTCAGCACCCTCTTCAGCCCGGACATCAACCCACCCACAAAATCGGGTTCAGCCCCCGTCACACCCTCACCCTAACCACCACGCCCAACTTCACCACACCTGCATCCATGAACGCCCTACCCACCCGTACATTGTCATCCTGGAGCGCAGCGAAGGATCTGCTTCTGTCGTTGCACTTGCCTGTCCTCTTCCCGTCCGCCCCAAACCCACGTCATCTCGACCGAAGCAACGGACAGTCTCATCGTCCGTTGCGCAGTGGAGAGACCCCTGTATTTCGCTCTTGCTTTTGCCGTTGCCCTTGTTCTTGCTTCTGAGATAGGTCCGGGCTTCAGCCCGGACATCAACCCACCCACAAAATCGGGCTTCAGCCCCCGGGACACGCTTTCCTATCCGCAGACACGCTTTGATCCCATGCCTCCACTAACCACCACCCAGTTCCACCCTCACCCAAACCACCCTAACTACCGCCCGCATCCCTGAACGCCCATCCGCCCATACATTGTCATCCTGGAGCGCAGCGAAGGATCTGCTTCTGTATCTGCGGTTGTTTGTTTTACGTCGTCATCCTGAACGCAGTGAAGGACCCCTGTATTTCGATTTTGTCTTTGCAATTGTCTTTGTTGTTGCTTCCTTTTATGCGAGATCGAACAATATACTTCGCTTCAGCAACTCGACGCGACTGAACCATGACCGAACAGCAAATAGACGAACTCTTCGCGCTCACCCTCCTCGGCAACTACGACGACGATCCCGCATGGGACGCAGTCACGAAGTTGCACATGAACGGCAGTCAATCGATCTTCGAAAAAGCATCCGCATGGTGTCAATCGCCAGAACCACTCAAGCGATCACGAGGCGCTGACATTCTTTGCCAACTCCGCGATTCAAAGACAGCAGAGCAAGAGCAGACACAAACATTTGCGGCCCCGATCTTCGTAGCCGAATCCTTCCAGATAATCTCGCGCATGATCGACAAGGAAACCGATGAAAGAGCCTTGACCTCTGAACTTTATGGTCTAGGACACCTTGGTCACGATGGTTGCGTCCCCTTGCTTGTCCCCCATGCAACGCATCACAATGAGGAAATCCGTTATGCCGTCACCTGGTCGCTTGGCACATTCCCAAACGACCCTTTGGCAATCGAATCGTTGATAAAACTGTCTGAAGACTCTGACGAGGAAATTCGCAACTGGGCCCTCTTGCTCTCGCCTCTCAAAGCGACGCAGACTCGCCAGTTCTACGTGAACTTTTCTTCCGCCATTTGACCGACTCCAACCCTGATGCGCAGGAAGAAGCGATCGCGGGTCTTGCCAAGCGGCAAGACCCCAGAGCCGCTCTCCCATTACTTCGACTGATGGAATCCGGCTCCTACTACTCACACCATCAATACGACTTTGTAACGCTTGTAGGCGAAAATCCTGACTTAGAAGACTGGGGAACGGACGACTTCATCGATGCCCTCTACAGCCGCTTCCCCGACCTCCTTCCAAGCCGAACCACCGCGGAACGGAACCACTAGCCTTAGCAACGAACAATCGTTTCTCACTACCAACGCCTCTGATGCGTGTCAAGACCTCCTCCCCTCACTAAACCCCACAACCGCCATCCCATCAACCACATACCCGCCAAACAAACTTGGCGTATTAGATCCACTCATCCACGTACAATTAAAGCTAGAGATCAACCCAAGGCTGCAAGGGCACAAGCCCGAGCAGCCATTCGCACTTAAACACCTAACCAAAACAAAATAAGCACTTTACAAACAAAGTATCTGAAATCAAGACTTTACAAAACAAGTCCAAAGCTAAATCCAATCAATGCAAGACTTTAGCCAAACACAGGGGGGGGGGGGAGTACCAAGCGCGCCACAACATCACGCCAAAGCATCCCTACGCATTCGCCAGAACCTCACCCACCCGCCCCGGCAAAACCGGCAGCCCTCGCCTCACATTGAACCCCATAGCCCCCGCCACAAACCCCGCATCCAGCAAAGCCCGAGCCATCCAATGCTCCCCCACCGCCACCCCATTCACAGTCGAGATCAAATTCGCCCGAACCTCACCCATGCGCCCCGGCAAAACCGGCAACCCGCGCCGCACATTGAACCCCATAGCCCCCGCCACAAACCCTGCATCCAGCAGCGCCCTCGCCATCCAATGCTCCGCCACCGCCACCCCATTCACCGTCGCAATCAACATCCCCGCCCGCCCCGAAGCATCCTCCTCCCCCCGATCCTCCGACACCCGCCGCACCAGAAACTCCGCCAGCGCCCGAGCCACCTGCCCCCGTCCCGGCTCCTCCTCGGGCAGAAACACCTGCACATTCGGATTCCCCCGCCGCACATACGCCACCAGCGCCCCATCGCAAAGAATCACCCTCGCCCCCACACTCCGAGTCAACGAACTCCCCTCATCCCCACCCGCCGGCCACCGCAAAAGCGCCCCATACGGATTCGCCGGATCGGTCGCCGCCAGCATCAGCATCTCGCCTTTCTCTCCCTCTCTCTCCACCCGCAGAGTCCGCAGCAGATCCACCGCCGCCGGCATAGCAAACTGCGTAGCCCCCAAATCCGCCGCAAAGAACCCGCGCCTCACCTTCCCACTCTCCTCCATCGCCTTCAGGACGTCATACACCGCCGAAAACCCACCCACCAACCCCTCCGCATGCGCCGTCTCCCGGAACACCACCCCATACCGGGTCAACAACTGCGTAGCCATAGCCAAACTCCAAGCCGTATCGCGTCCCGGAGAACTCTCAGCAAACGCAGCCGCATTCAACCCCCACCGTCCCTGCCCCGTCGGCGGAGTAGTCCGCCGCGACCTGAAACCCGCCCCCTGCCGATGCACCCTCTTCCCCCGCGAAGTAGTAGCAGGGCGCTCACAATACGCTCGCAGCGCCGCCATCCCATCATTCGTCACCATCCCCTTCCAGACCAACCCCCAAAGCGCCTCCAGCGTCTCCCCCGGATACCCACCCCCCACCCCATCATGCAAATCCTGGAAAAACGAAGCCCCCCGCACCTTCAAATATTCAACAATTGCCAACTCCTTCGAAGCATCCGAAACCAACCCCTCCGAAGCCTGCTTCTGCCAAAGCACCGGCAACTTCTCCGCCAAATACAATCCCACCCGTCCATCCCGCTCCCCAATCGCATCCATCCCCACCCACACCACCTCACCCGCCGCAATCAAAGTATCCAAATCCGAGCTCTTATACCCCGCGATCCGGGCCGGCAAAATCTCCGTCTCCAAAACCGAAGCCGCCAGCGGAGCCCCCTGCAGATTCTCAATCACATCCAGCAACGCATCCAGCCCTCGCCGCGGCTGCACCACTCCCTGCCACCGAGTAAGCAGCCGGGCCAACACCCGTTGCTCCACCGGCTCCACCTCCTTCCTCAACCGAGCCAGCGACTTCCGCCGAATCGCCCGCAGCACCTCGTTATCACACCACTCCCGATGCACCCCACCCGGCCGAAACCCACCCTCCACCACCCTCCCCGCCTGCACCAACCGCTGCAAAACCCCCTCCACCCTCCCCACCGCCAATCCAAACCGCACCGCACACTCCGCCGCAGTAAACGCCACATGCGTCCGCGCAAACCGCCGGACCAGATCCACCACAGCCTCCGGAGCAGCCTCCAGAAAAGCCCCCGGCAACCCCGGCGGCAGCGGAACCCCCAACGCATCTCGATACCGAGCAGCATCCTCCACCGCAATCAACCGCTTCTCCCCCGCCACCCCCACCTCCAAAACCCGCCGAGCCCGCAACAACTTCGCAACACTATCTGCAACCTCGTCAGTTACACATCGCTTTCGCAACTCCACCCGCGTCAAATCCCCCAGCCGCAGCAACAAATCATGCACACCATCCATCGTCCGCGCCTTGTACGGATCAACCACACACTGCAACTGCTCCTCCGTCTCCTCAATCGCATTGATATCCAGCAGCTCCCGCAGATCAGCATCGCCCATCAACTCCCGCAACTGATCCTGATCAATCGACAGCGCCTGCGCCCGTCTCTCAGCCAGCGGAGCATCCCCGTCATAGATGTAGTTCGCCACATAACTAAACAGCAGCGCACTCGCAAACGGCGACGGCGTCCGCGAGTCCACCACATGCACCCGCAGCGACCGACTCCCAATCGCCCGCAGCGTCTCCATCAACGCCGGCATATCGAACACATCCCGCAGACACTCCCGGTAAGCCTCCAGCAATATCGGAAAGCTCGCATACCGGCTAGCTACACTCAGCAAGTCATAAGCCCGCTTCCTCTGCTGCCACAGCGGAGTCCGCCCATCCGCCCGCCGCCTCGGCAGCAACAAAGCCCGCGCCGCACTCTCCCGAAACTTAGCCGCAAACAACGCCGTCGATCCCAACTGCCCCAGCACCAACTCAGCAGCCTCCTCCGGCTCCAGCATCAGCGCCTCAACATCCGGAGCCGTATCGCTCTCCGGAAACCGCAGGCAGAACCCATCCTCACTCCACATCGTCTCCACATCCGGCCCGCCATTCGCACGTATCTTAGCCGTCGCCGCCATCGCCCACGGCGTATGGACCCTGCTCCCAAACGGAGTCAGCACACACACCCGCCAATCCCCCAACTCATCCCGTACCCGCTCGATCACGATATTCCGGTCATCCGGAACAACCGTAGTAGCCAATTCCTGATCCGCCAGATACCGCAGCACATTCTCCGCCGCCGCCGGATCCAGATCATGCTCCGTCGTCAGCCGCGCAATCGCCACACTCCGCGGAGCCTCCCGCAACTCCCGCACCAGCGCCCCAATCCGCCGCCCAAACTCCAGCGGCCTCCCCGCCTGGTCCCCATGCCAGAACGGCATCTTCCCCGCCTCTCCCGGAGCAGGCGTCACCAACACCCGATCATGCGTAATCTCGTCAATCCGCCAAGCCGAAGCCCCCAGAATGAACGTCTCCCCCACCCTGCTCTCAAACACCATCTCCTCATCCAACTCACCCACCCGCACCGGCTTCGCCCTCTCCCCCGCCAGAAACACCCCATACGTCCCCCGATCCGGAATCGTCCCCCCATTCAGAATCGCAATCCGCTTCACCCCCTGCCGCGGCGTAATCCAATCCCTCGTCCGATCCCACGTAATCCTCGGCCGCAACTCCGCAAACTCATCCGACGGATACCGCCCCGCCAGCATATCCAGCACGCCATCAAACACACTCCTGCTCAACCCCGCAAACGGCGCAGCCCCACGCACCAGCTCAAACAACGCCGCATAACTAATCCCCGCACTACCCTCTTCGGACGAGACCCTGTTCCTCCAACGTTCCGCCCCCATCACATCCAGCGGAGGATGCGCCACCACCGCCACAATCTGCTGCGCCAGCACATCCAGCGGATTCCGCAGAAACCGCGTCGACTCCACATGCCCCTCATGCATCGCCCGCGTCACCGCCGCACAAGCAATCAAATCCGCACGATACTTCGGAAAGATAATCCCCACCGAAGGCATCCCCACCGAGTGCCCCGCTCGCCCAATCCGCTGCATCCCACTCGCCACCGACTCGGCGGAGCCTCAATCTGAATCACCAAATCGATCGCCCCCATATCGATCCCCAGCTCCAGCGACGACGTCGCCACCAGCGCCTTGATCTTCCCCGCCTTCAGCAACTCCTCAATCTCCGTCCGCTGCACCGCCGCCAGCGATCCATGATGCGCCCGCGCCAGCGGCTCACCCGCCAACTCATTTAACGCACCAGCCAGCCGCTCCGCCACCCGCCGAGCATTCACAAAGATCAGCGTCGAAGTCCGCCCTCGAATAATCTCCAGCAACCGCGGATAAATCGACTGCCAAATCGAAGTCCGCTTAGGCCCCTGGCTAGCCGGCCCACTCGGCTGCTCTTCAACCTCCCCGAGCCTCGCCATGTCCTCCACCGGAACCTCAACCGTCAGCTCCAGCACCTTCCGCGCACCCGCATTCACCACCGTCACCGCCCGATACTGCGGAGCATCCACCCCAACATCCGGCTTCACCCCATCGTCGCTGGCCGTACTCATCAACACCGCATCAATCTCAACCGCCGCCTCAGCCTCTCGACGCAGCTCCGTAACCTCTTCAGTTACATTTTCGTCAAGCCCCTCCGCAAGCCCGCTGAGCCCTGGACCCTGAACCCTGAACCCTCAGCGCCCCCCAAAAACCGCGCCACCTCCTCCAAAGGCCGCTGCGTAGCCGACAACCCAATCCTCTGCACCTGCCGTCCCGTCAAAGCCTCAAGCCGCTCCAGCGACAGCGCCAAATGCGCCCCACGCTTCGTCGGCACCAGCGCATGAATCTCATCGATGATCACCGTCTCCACCGACCGCAGCGCCTCACCCGCCTCACTCGTCAGCATCAGGTACAGCGACTCCGGAGTAGTGATCAAAATATCCCCAGGCTGCCGCTTGAACCGCGCGCGCTCCTTCTGTGAAGTATCCCCCGTCCGCACGCTGATCTCCGGCACCCTCACCGGAACACCCTCCCGCGCCGCCATATTCGCAATCCCCGCCAGCGGCGACCGCAGATTCCTCTCCACATCCGCAGCCAGCGCCTTCAGCGGCGAGACATACACCACCCTGCACCCGCGCGCCGTCTCCGCGCCCCCGCTCAGCCCGCATCATCAATTTATCGAGACACCACAGAAACGCCGTCAGCGTCTTGCCCGTCCCCGTCGGCGCCAGTATCAGCGTCGACTCACCCCGCGCAATCGCCGGCCACCCTTCCACCTGCGGAGCCGTCGGCCCTTCAAACACCGCCCGAAACCACCGCGCCGTAATCGGATGAAACAGCGCCAGCGCAGCCTCCGCCGCGTGCTCTCACCCTTAGCATCCGCCGAGCGCACATCACCCGCGATCTTCTTCGCAACAGCACGCTTCTTCGGCTTGGCGGGAGTACGCGGCATCGTCTCAATCTGCTACCAGCAGCATAACTGCCGCAGCTCTATCAGATGCATCCCACAAGCCTCACGATCACTCACAACCTCATCACCACCCCGCCAAAGGCCGGTAACAACAACTTCCCCCCGCCAGCTCCACCTCAAACAGCCGCGTCGAATCCTCCGCCTGCTCCGCATGCCCCAGCACCAGGTACCCATCCCGCGACATCTGCCGCCACACATCGCGCAACACGCCCGTCCTCTCAATCTCCGGAAGATAAAGCAGCACATTCCGCAGCAGCACCAAATCGAACGCCGCCATCCCCAACATCTCCCGGCACAGATCCACACACCGAAACTCACACATCTCCCGAACCTCGGCGCAGACCTCCCACCCGTCGTCGCTCCGCCTCATATACCGCTCAAGCATCGACCCCGGCAGCCCGCAATCCACCTCCGCCTGCTTATAACGACCTCGCCGCGCATAATTCACTGCCTCCTGCGAAATATCCGTCCCGACGATCTTCACGTCCCACTGCATCAGCTCCGGAAAATACTCCCGCAGCAGCATCGCAACGCTATAAGCCTCCTGCCCGGTAGAACACGCCGCACTCCAAATCCGCAGCCTCTGCTGCGCCCCGCGCATCCGCATCAACTCCGGCACGATCACCGTCCGCAGCATCTCAAACGGCTCCGCATCCCGAAAAAAACTCGTACTACGAATCGCCATTGCCTCTGCCACCGAGCTGCGCAGCCGCTTCGTCTCGTCATGACGCAGCAGGTTCACAAACTGCTGCAGATTCGCCGCGTCCGCCAATCTCGCAATCGGCGCCAGCTTCATCTCAAACAGCCCTCTGTGCTCCGCCTGTATCGTAGCGGCCGCCTGTTCCCCTACCATCTCCTCCTCCATACCTGTTCCCCTACCATCTCCTGCTCCATATCGGTCCCAATCTCCTATATCGGGAGTTCTCACCATCCCATGAGCCCCGCCGCTTGCCTTCAACCCGTCCACCCGATAGCCTGAGCTTCAGATGTCCCTTTCCGCCAGCCAGATCGCCGAACTCCAGCAGCGCGCCATCGCCGCAGCCCAACACTCCTACTCCCCCTACAGCAGCTTCCGCGTCGGCGCAGCCCTCCTCCTCGAAGCCCCCGAAGACGCAATCGTCACCGGCTGCAACGTCGAGAACGCCTCCTACCGCCTCACCACCTGCGCCGAGCAGGCCGCCATCGCCGCCGCCGTCAGCCAGTACGGCCCCCACATCCGCATCCGCGCCATCTCCATCGCCAATCTCAACCAAACCGCCAGCGAACCCTGCGGAGCCTGCTGCCAGACCATCGCCGAGTTCAGCACTCCCGCCACCCGCATCTACTACCCCTCAGCCGACGGCACCATCGTCGAAGCCTCATTAGCCGACCTCCTGCCCGCAGCCTTCATCCTGCAACAAACCCCCTCCGAGAAATGACCCCCTCCATCCGCCCACTAGACATCATCCGCCACAAATGCAGCGGCCTCGTCCTCTCCGACGCCGAGATCGACGCATTCATCCACGCCGTAATCAACCTCCACGCTCCTAACCCACCCATCACCGAGAGCCAGATCACCGCATTCCTTATGACCGTCTTCCACTGCGGCCTCACCCCGCAGGAACTGGCCGCTCTCACCCGAGCCATGCGCTTCTCCGGCGAAACCTTCCAGCGCCCCGCAAACGACAAATCCTATCGAGTAGACAAGCACTCCACCGGCGGCGTAGGCGACAAAACCAGCCTCCTCATCGCCCCCATCGTCGCCGCCGCAGGCCTCTCCGTCCCCATGATTTCTGGACGAAGCTTCGGCCATACCGGTGGAACGTTAGACAAGCTCGAGACCATCCCCGGCTTCAACACCCAGTTCTCCGTCCGGGACTTCGCCCGCATCCTCGCCCATTGCAACTTCGCCATGGCCGGCCAGACCCCCACCCTCGTCCCCGCCGACCGCATCCTCTACGCACTCCGCGACCACACCGGCACCGTCGAATCCCCCTACCTCATCACCGCCAGCATCATGAGCAAAAAACTCGCCGAAGACATCGACGGCCTCGTCCTCGACGTCAAAACCGGCTGCGGAGCCTTCATGAAGTCCTACGAAGACTCCCGCCTCCTCGCCAACCTCATGGTCCAGACCGGCGAAGCCTCCGGCACCCGCACCGTCTCCCTCCTCACCACCATGGACGAGCCCCTCGGCCGCTTTGCCGGCAATTGGCTCGAAGTCTGGGAGTGCGTCGACATCCTCAAAGGCACGCTCCACCCCCTCTCCGTCGACCTCATCACCCTCTCCACCATCCTCGCCGGCTGGATGCTCCACCTCGGCGGCAAAGCCCCCACCCCCGAAGCCGGAGCCAAGCTAGCCGACGACATCCTCTCGTCCGGAGCAGCCTACAAATCCTGGCTCTGCATGGTCGAAGCCCAGGGCGGCGACACCACCATCTTCGCCAACCTCGCAGCTTTCCACAAACCCACCGCCCGGCGCATCCTCACCGCCACTCAACCCGGCTACTTCGCCTCAATGGATTGCACCGAGGCCGGCTGGGCCATCCAACGCCTCGGTGCCGGCCGCCTCGTCCCCGGCGGGCCCGTCAGCGCCCACGCCGGCATCGAGATGCACATCAAACTCGGCGACCGCATCACCCCAGGCCAGCCTCTCATCACTCTCTACGCCGAAGACGAATCTCTCCTCGCAAACCCCTTCCAAATGCTCCAGAACACCATCCAAATCAGCCCGTCCCGACCCCGCCTAGTCCCCCTCATCCGCGAAGTCATCACCGCAAAACCCTGAACCTTCGCCTTACGCTGTCATTCTGGGCGCAGCGAAGAACCCCTGTATTTTGCTTTTGCGTGCCGTTCTACCCCACACACTCAAATCAAGCCGGCTTAGCCTGCATCTTCTCCATCCGCCCATACATCTCCTGCAATATTTTCACCGACTCCTCCGCCTGAGCCCGATCCGGCACCTCCGTATCGTCATTCCACCCCGTCTCCTCTCCCTGCGGATTCATCTGCATCACAATCCCATCTCGCCGCGCCAGCACAAACAGGCCGTTATATGCCAACCCGTACGTCACACCCTCCTGCGGAATCAGCCACGAGATCTGCCCCCGCACCGGAATCACGCTCTCATCCGACCACAGCTTCCGCGCCGCATACCCCGTGCAGTCGATAATGCACCGCTGCGGCAGACTCGTCAGCTCCTGCGGCGTATGAAAATCTCGTGTCTCGATCGTCCCGCCCGCCGCCAGAAAATCCGCCATCAACTGCCGAGCATAGTCCGCCACATTGAAGCTCAACGAAGTAGTCCGCCGCACATACTTCGTCGGAAACGGAGTCGACCCCGGCGGCAGTTCATGATTCCCCGGAGTAATGTCCCCAAGCCGATCCGGAAAGGAAAGAAAGTCATGCGCTCTCTGTCCCTGGCGCTGTCCCCGCTGCCCTGTCCCATCCGAAAGAAAGTACCGATCCGTCCACTCGATCGGATTCCCCGCCGTCCCGAGATAGCTCATATACATCGCAAACGAAGTCCGCGCCATCGCCTCCCAGCGATCGCCAAAATCCGGACCCACCGCCGACGCCAGCGCAATCCGCGAGTCCGGCGTCCACGACCCCGTAGCCCGCACCGACCGAACATACGGCGCCCGTTCTCTCGCATAGATCGTCACCTTCAAACCCGCCCGCTGCGCCGTCAGCGCCGCCGTCAACCCCAGCGCCCCCGCCCCAATCACCGCCACCTCACGCGGATTCCCTCCTTCCGTCAGCACCTTCTGCACCACCACATTCGCCGAGCCCCACGAGAGCGACCACCCGCTCCCACCATGCCCGTAGTTATGCACGACAAACTTGTCTCCCACCTTCTCCACATCCTGCCGCGGTCCCGCCGCCCGAAACGGCCGCGTACAAACCGTAATCCGAAAGATGCGATCCATATCCGCCCGAATCGGAACAATCGGCCCCACCGAGTCATAAATCGGAAGCGCCGGAGCACTCGCCGCCGCCGGCCCAGCCTGTGCAGCCGGCGCTACAGGCGCAGCAGCCGCCGTCACATGCTTCGCGCATCCCGACAACCCCATAGCCCCCAGCCCGGCAAACGCCCCCGACCCCTGCAGAAAATCCCGACGATTCATGACCCCTGTCCTCCTGTTAAATGTGGAATAAGTGGACGCTGACGGAACGACCGGCGCGCACACAAATTTTGTGAGGATTTATCCGTCATCATACCCGAACCCTCCTCATTCCTCTTCGCCACGCCAGTTTCCCCCGGACCGAGTTAAAGATTTTGGCCGCTCATGAGCTATAAGGGATAGAATTCCCTCATCCCTTACGAACCATCCCTCCAGAGGAGGAAATTAAGATGACATCACGTCGCGCATTTCTCTCTAGCAGCGCTGCAATGGGCATTCTCGCAGCCACACGGAGTCAAGCGGCTACCGGGCCCACTTCCACCGGCTATCCCGTCAACGAGCTCGAAGCCCGCATCGCCAAACGCAACTTCACAGGCATGACCAAGGACATGTTGCCGACTCCCTGCATCGTCGTCGACCTCGACATGTTCCAGGCCAACGTCAAGCACATGGCAGACACCGCGAAAGCCAACGGCATCAACGTAAGGCCTCACGTCAAGATACACAAGAGCGTGGACGTCGCAAAGCATCAGGTCGCCGCGGGCGCGATCGGGCTCACCTGCGCCACCATCGCCGAAGCGGAACTCTTCTCTTCGTCAGGCATCCAGGGCGTCTTATGGACCAAGCAACCGGTCGGAGTCAACAACATCCAGCGAGCCGTCGCCCTATCGAAAAAAGACCCCACCTTCATGTTCGTGGTCGATGACGCAAAAGTAGTCGACTGGGTCTCCGAGGCAGCCGACGCTCAAAAGGCAAAGTGCAAGATTGCGGTCTCTGTCTTCGCCGGAATGAACCGGCAGGGCATTGAGGGAGGCCAACCGGCCGCCGACCTCGCCAAGAAGGTCTGCAGCAACAAGCGAATGCAATTTGAAGGCTTCATGGCCTACTCCGGCGGAGCGGCCCACACCAAGGGCTTTGAAGCGCGCCAGAAGAGGTCCATGGACGTACTCGCAGGAGTCCGCGAGAGCAAGGATCTGGCGTTGAAAGCAGGGCTGCCTGTGAACATCATGTCCGGCGGCTCCACTGGCACCTACAACATCGATCATCGAAACCGGCTTGACCGAGCTGGAATCCGGAACCTATGTCTTCATGGACACCGAATACTTCATCATCGGCGGAAAAGACGGCGACATGAAGCGGTACAACGACTGGCAACCTGCGCTCACCATCCTCACCACCGTCGACAGCCAGCACCATCCCAACATCATCACCACCGACTACGGCAACAAGGTCCTCGCCAAGCCAACCGACGAGGTCAAAGGCATGCCGTGGCTCAAAGTAGGTGTACAGGGCGCGGAGTACGGCTCCTTAACCTGGAAAGATGGCGACCAGACGCCGAAACTCGGCGACCGGCTCGAGATCTACTGCACCAACCTCGACCAGAGTACCAACGCCTTCGACCGCTACTACATCGCCAAGGGAGACAACATCGTCGACGTATGGCCCATCATGGGCCGCAGCGGAGCAGCCCAGCGCTGAACCCGTAGCCTTCCAAACCCTCGTCATCTCGACCGAAGCAACGGACAGCCTTATCGTCCGTTGCGCAGTGGAGAGACCCTGTATTTCGCCTTTGCCGTTGCCGTTGCCTGCCTTTTTGTTTGTCATTCCGTTAGTCGCAGCGGAGGAATCTGCTTTCGCCCTTGCCGTTGCCTGTCCTCTTCCTCCCAACCCAAACCCACGTCATCTCGACCGAAGCAACGGACAGTCTCATCGTCCGTTGCGCAGTGGAGAGACCCCTGTATTTCGCTTTCGCCGTTGTCGTTGCTCTTTTTACATCGTCATCTGAGCGAAGGCGGCTCACTTTGCCCGCCGGCAGTCGCAGCCCAAACCTGTCAACCCCACGCACCAACTATCTCCTGTCGCATCAACAGATAGCCATGGCGTATCAGTTCCATCCAATCAGTTAGAATAAGAAGAGAGAAAAGAGAGCCTCGACCCTCCAAAGAGGAGATCGAGGCTCTTCTATTTTGCCCGGACTTCAGCAAACCCGAAGTCCAAACCTAAACCATTTGTTTCGAAGACTTTGACACATTAAGTAGGGAGGGGGGGTACACCACTTGCAGAACTATACCGATCAAGACCGGCGACTCTTGGGAGCCGAACGGAACAAATCCCACTCTCCCCACGTACAACCGCATATCGAGGGGAAATCCATGGCAGCGTGGCAACAGGACCTCACCTACAACCTCCGGCGGCTCTCCCGCGCCCCTGTGCTTGTCATCACCGTCATCCTATCCATCGGGATCGGTATCGCCGCCAACGCCACCATCTTCTCCATGGTCAACCGCTTCGTCCTCCGTCCCGCCCCCGTTGGGGACCCGGCCGCCCTCTTCGTCGTCAACGAGATCCCCGAGGGCGAGGGCTGCTGCAACCGCCTCTCCACACCCCAATACGAAGACCTGCGCGACCAGGCCAAGTCCTTCTCCGGCCTCGCCGCATACGACGAGCTCCTCCCCGCCTCCATCGGAGGAAGCGATAAAGGCGAACCCGAGCGCGTCTTCGGCCAGGCCACTTCCGCTAACTTCTTCAACGTCGCTCAGCTTCCCATGGTGATGGGCCGCGGCTTCAACGACAACGAAGAACATAGCCCCGTCGTCGTCATCGGTTATAACCTCTGGCAGCGACGCTTCAACGGAGACCCCGCCATCGTCGGCAAGTCCATCATGGTCTCAGGCCACCCCTTCACCGTAGTCGGAGTCGTCACCCCTGCCTTCCACAGCATCGACCAGATCCTCTACACCCAGTTCTGGGTCCCCCTAGGCAACATCGACCAGCTCACCACCATGCCCCCCCACGACGGCCGCAACTTCCACTGGATCGCCGTTATCGGCCGCCTCGCTCCCGGCGTCACGAAAACCCAGGCCGCCGCCGAGCTCAGCACCATCGCAAAACGCTTCGGCGCCTCCTACGCCAAGACCGACAAAGGCCTCAGCTTCCTCTTGCAGCAGGCCGGCTCCCTGCCCCCGCGTGACGCCGCCTCCGTCGAGATGTTCCTTGCCATGCTCGCAGTCGTAGCACTGCTGGTCCTTTGCATCGCCTGCGCCAACGTAGCCAACCTCCTGCTCGCCCGCGCCTCCGATCGCCAGCGCGAGATGGCCATTCGCCTCGCACTAGGCGCCACCCGCGCTCAACTCCTGCGCCAGACCCTCATCGAAAGCCTCCTGCTCTCCCTCGGCGGCGGCATCTTCGGCGCCCTGCTCTCCCTCTGGGCCACCCACGCCCTGTCCAGCTTCCACGTTCCCGCCCCCGTCCCGGTAGATATCAGCGTAGGCCTCGACTGGCACGTTCTCCTCTACACCTTCGCCATCAGCGTAGTCAGCGGACTCCTCTGCGGCTTCGTCCCCGCCTGGGCCGCATCTCGCCCCATTGTCGCGAGCGCACTCAAGGGTGAGGATGCACTCGCCCGCCCCGGCCGCCGCTTCAGCCTGCGCAACATCCTCGTCGTCGCTCAGATCTCCATGTCCGTAGTCCTCCTCTGCGCTACCGGCCTCTTCCTGCGCAGCATGACCAACGCCTCCCGCATCGACATCGGCTTCCGTTCGCATGGCATCCTCATGATGGCCGTCGACCCGTCCCTCAACGGCTACACCGCCGAACACACAGTACAGTTCCTCAACCAGCTCCGTGACCGCGTAGCCGCAATCCCCGGCGTTGCTTCCGCAGCCATCACCGATATGCCCCCACTCTCCGGAGGCAATCGGAGCGACGGCTTCGCCATCGTAGGCCGTAAAGACAAGACCATCCCCTCCGCGGAACTCTACATGGCCACCCCCGGTTACTTCGAGACCATGGGCATTCCCCGCGTCGCCGGACGCGATCTCGGTCACGAGAGCCCCACCGGCACCAGGGTAGCCATCATCAGTGAAGCCTTCGCCACTCGTCTTTTCGGCAAGGAAAATCCGATCGGTCGGCAGGTCACCGGCGGAGGCGCAACTTACGAAGTCATAGGCATCGTCAAGAACGTCAAATCCCGCACCATCGGCGAAGATCTCCGCCCCGCCCTCTACCGTTCCCTCGATCAGACCGTCAGCAGCGACCCAGCCGGCATGGGCTACGCCGTCCTCGTCCACACCGCAGGCGACTCCGCCACCGTAGCTGCCGCCGTCCGTCAGGAGATCCACAACATGGACCCGGCGCTCGCCATCTACAACGCCAAGACCGTAGAAGAGCACCTTAATGACGCTCTCTTCCTCCCACGTATCGCCGGCACGCTCTTCGGAGTCTTCGGCTTCTCAGGTCTCCTGCTCGCCTCCATTGGCCTCTACGGCGTCATGAGCTACTCCGTCAGCCGCCGCACCCAGGAGATCGGCATCCGCATGGCGCTCGGCGCACAACTAGCCGCCGTCCAACGCCTCATCGTCAACCAGGGCATGCGCCTCACCCTCATCGCCGTAGCCATCGGCCTTCCCTTGGCCTTCGCCGCATCAAAATTCGCCACCAGCGTCCTCTACGGAGTAGCCCCCCACGACGCCATCACCTTCACCATAGTCCCGTTATCGCTCGTGGCCGTAGCTCTCTTCGCCTGCTGGATACCAGCCCGTCGGGCTGCCAGTATCGACCCCATCAAAGCTCTTCGCTGTGACGGATGAAGCGCCATGGATAAGCTGCAATGGATGAAGCTCTTTAACCTTTTGCCGGGGCCTTCAGCCCCATCTCGGCCATCACCATCTGCAGGTCCTTCCACGCCTCGCCCTTCATCCGCGGATCGCGCAGCAAAAACGCCGGATGATACGTCACCGCCAGCTTCGCCCCGCGGCAGCTATGCCACCTCCCGCGCAACGCCACCAGCGACTGCTTCACCCCCAGCAGATACATCGCAGCAGTAGCCCCCAGCGCCACCACCACCTCCGGCTGCACCACATCCATCTGCCGCAACAAAAATTGATCGCAGGTATTCGCCTCCACCGGCTCCGGAGCGCGATTCGCCGGCGGCCGGCACTTCACCATATTGGCGATATACACCTCTTCCCGCTTCAACCCCATCGCCCCAATCATGTTGTTCAGCAATTGCCCCGCCTTGCCCACAAACGGCAGCCCGAGCGCATCCTCATCCGCCCCCGGCCCCTCCCCCACAAACATCAACCGAGCCCCCGGGTCCCCATCCCCAAAAACAATCTTATGCCGCCCCGCATAAGCCAGCGGACACCGCGTACAGTCCCCAATCTCCTCCTGGATCTCCTTGCAGCGCCTCGCGCCCGGTGCCCCCAAGCAACCCGCATCTCCGGCAACGGCGCCAGATCGTTGAAACTCACCAGCTTTCGGAATCGGCACCCCCACCGGCCCTAGCATCACCGGACCCAGAACCAGCCTTGCGCTCTGCACGCACCAGGAGCAGCCACCGGCTCTCGCTTCGCAGCGACGCTCTCAGCAACAGTGAGCCTCTACAGCAGCCTCGGCAGGCCAGCCAGCGAACACCGGCTCGCCCCTGCGATAAAAATCATGCACGCCCATGTCGCGAAAGTATTCGACATAAGCCCGCAACTGCTGCTCTCGATCTTCATCTGCGCCATCGTTCTATGCTACAGCGTGCTAGCGAGGAATATTCATCGAAGGAACATCCAGTAGCGGCTCGACCAGATCGCTCCGGCAGCACGAACGTCACATGCCCCTGCTGATCTCATCCTGCGCCACCCGGCACGCCTTCATCGACTTCGCCGCAATCAACGGCGACGCGCCCGACTGCAACTGCCGCGCCCGACGCGCCGCGCCTTTTACCAGACTGTACTTGTTGTGGAATGCACTCTCTATCGTCATGCGTATCACCCCGTGGTTTGAATCTACCTCAGACCGCTTCACAACGCACACAAATCGTACCGCAGTGCCTCGAACCAATAACGAGACTATTCCTATTTCAAACCTTCGCCGAAAGCTCTCCAGCGCCGCCCGCAGCCGCGGAGAAGGCGTATCCGTCCGGCAGCTCTACGCCAGCGCCTCATCCCCATCGCACTCTCCGCGCTCACACAGTACGATCGCTCGCATCTCCGCCACCGCCTGGTCCAGCACATCGTTCACCAGCGCATACTTGTAGTCCCATATCTGCTTCAACTCATGCTTCGCCTCGGCCAATCTCTTTTGAATCACCGGCTCCGACGTCATGTTCTCCGCCACGCTCCGATTCCGCAGCCGCCTCTCCAGCACCTCAGGACTAGGCGGCAGAATAAAAATCGATACCGCCTCCGGCAGCTTCCGCATCACCTGCATCGCACCCTGCACATCGATGTCCAGCAACAAATCCTTTCCCAGCTCCTTCGCGTGCCCCAGCGCCGACATCGCCGTCCCGTAGTAATTTCCAAAGACCTCCGCCCACTCCAGGAACTCCCCCGCCGCAATCATCCGCTCAAACTCTTCCCGCGTCGTAAAGTGATACTCCCGCCCATCCTCCTCCGACCCCCGCGGCAGCGCGCGTCGTATACGACACCGAAAAATCCAGCCCCTCCACCAGCGTCCGGAGCTGGCTCACCAGCGTCGATTTCCCCGAACCCGAAGGCGCCGAAATAATAAACAGTATCCCTGCCATGCGTCCCCTGAAAATAGTCGTATCTGCTCTGCCCAGTACTTCCAGCATAACCGTACATCGCCTCTACTCGAGGTTCTGCACCTGCTCCCGCGCCTTCTCGATCTCGGCCTTCATCTCCAGCCCCAGCTCCGTAATCCGCAGCCCATTCGTGCCCGTCGCACTGCTCGTCTTCGACAGCATCGTATTCGCCTCGCGATTCAACTCCTGCAGCAGAAAGTCCAGCCGCTTCCCCAGTTCGCCACCCTCCTCCAGCATCGCCAGAAAGCGCTCCACATGCGTCCGCAGCCGCACCATCTCTTCTTCGACATCGCTACGCTCCACCAGCAGCGCCGCCTCTTCCAGCAGCCGTTCCTCCCGCACCATCGGCCTCTTGCAGCAACTCCGTTATCCGCGCCCGCAACCGCTCCATCTGCGCCGCCCGCACCCCGCCCCGCAGTTCAGCCACCTCCACGGCATAATCCCGCAGCCGCTCCATCGATCCCCGCAGCTCCGCCACCAGCGAAGCACCCTCCTGCGCCCGCACCTCATTCAACTTCGCGACCAGTCCGTCCACCTGCGCCAGCACCGCAGCCTCAAACTCCGCCGCATCCACCGGCTCCGCGCTGCTCTCCACGCTCATCACTCCCGGAATCCGCAGCATCGCATTCAAATCAAGCGCCGCAGCCTCGCCATACCTCTCAGCCGCCTCGCGATACGCCGCACATACGCTCCCAGCAACTCATGCTTCAGCCGCACCTGCGCATCGACTCCGTCGTTCCACCTGCAACGTCACCTCCACATGTCCCCGCCGCAGATATCCCTTCAGCAACCTGCGCATCTGTACCTCCAGCCCATCGCAGTAAGAAGGCATCCGAAAATGCAAATCCAGAAACCGGTGATTCACGCTCTTCATGCTCAGCGTAAATCCAGTCCCGTCCTCCTCGCCACCCCGCACACTGGCATATCCAGTCATCGAATAAATCTCGCTCAAGCCATACCCTCCAACTCCGCAACTATGCCGCTCTCGCCCGTCGCAACTACCGCGCGTTCATCCTCATGGAACTGCATATCGTACAGCCGCCGGTACGTCCCCGACTGCTGCAGCAATTCCTCATGCGTTCCAATCTCTGTAATCTCCCCGCTCTCGATCACCGCAATCCGCGTAGCCCGCCGCACCGTCGACAACCGGTGCGCAATCACAAACACCGTCCGTCCCTTCATCAAATTCGCCAGCGCCGCCTGCACTGCACGCTCACTCTCCATGTCCAGCGCAGAGGTAGCCTCATCCAAAATCAGTATCGGCGCATTCTTCAAAATCGCCCGCGCAATCGCCAACCGCTGCCGCTCTCCCCCGCTCAGTCGCGTGCCCTTCTCACCGATCCGCGTGTTATACCCATCCGGCATGTTCAAGGATGAAGTCATGCGCCAGCGCCATCTTCGCCGCCTCTTCCACCCGGCTCATCGGAACATCCGGCTGCCCATACGCAATATTGTTCCGCACCGTATCGTTGAACAGCACCGTCTCCTGCGTCACCTTGCCGATCTGCGCCCGCAGCGAAGCGATCGTCACATCCCGCAGATCATGCCCATCGATCGTGATGCTCCCCTCGTTCACATCGAAAAACCGCGGAATCAGATTCACCAGCGAAGACTTCCCCGCCCCGCTCGGCCCCACAAACGCAATCACCTCACCCGGCTGCACCGTCAAGTTGATCCCGTGCAGCACCTGCTTCACCTCACCATCCCCCTGGTAAGCAAAGCCCACATTCTCAAACCGAATCCCTTCGCTGAATCCCTTCAGCACAAACGCGCGCTTCTTCTCCTGCACATCATCCTGCGCGTCCATGAACTTGAAGATCTCTTCACTCGCCCCCAGCGCCTGCTGAAAACTGTTGTAAAACAACGCAAACTTCCGCACCGGATCGTACAGCGTAAATACCGCAATCAGAAACGTGATGAACGACCCGATCGTCATCTCGTGATGCATTAATCCTGTCCTCCCAAACAGCAGCAGCAGCGCAATCCCCACCGACCCCAGCGCATCCATCAACGGAGAGCTGATCGCCTGTACGCTCACCGACCTCAGGTTTGCCCGAAACAACCGGCGTGCCGCCCGCCGAAACCGGTTCATCTCCCACAACTCCATCCCAAACGCCTTCACGATGCGGTTGCCCGTAATCGTTTCATGCAGGATGTTCTGAATCTCCGCCAGTTTGTCCTGCCCCTTGCGAGTCGTCTGCCGAACCCGCCGGCCAATGCGCCGCGCCGAAGAGATCACCACAGAACAAACAGCAGCAACACCCACGCCATCTTGCCGCCATACAACAATCACCACGCCCGCCAGTAAAAATCAGCGTGAACACCTGCTGCATAAAATCGCCCAGCACACTCGACATCGCAGACTGCACGCGCTCGATATCGTTGATCAGCGTAGACAGCAGCGTGCCCGTCGTATGCTTCTGAAAAAATCCCACCGACCGCCGCAACACCGCGTTGTAAAGATCGTTCCGCAGGTCCGTAATCATCCCGAACCCCGCATAATTCACCAGGTACGTCCCCGACATAGTCGCAGACCGACTTCACGATCGCAGAGACGACCAACGCATAAGCCACCACCGTCCACGCATTTTGAAAATGATTCGGCACCAGAAAGTGAAGATTCAGTGTCCATTGCGTGTGTGGCACAGGGAACACCAACACGTCATGCGTATGACGCATCCGGGCTCAACACATTGTCGAAGATCGGCCTCACCAGCAATACCCGGAACGCAGCCATCGCCCCCACCGCCGCCATCAGCACCACCGACGCCAGCGAGTACAGCGCATACGGCCGCGCATACAGCAGCAATCGCCATATCCGCCTCAAGCCGTCACTCTCCGGATCTTCTTCATTGCGCTGCCCATCTCATCACTATTCTAGTGTGCTGCGGCCTTGCAAGCATCTCTTACCGCGGCATATCCCGGTGCGCCGTCTTCACCCGGTATCCTTCGGCCGCCAATCGCTTCTTCATCTCTTCCGCAATAAACACCGACCGGTGCTGCCCGCCCGTACATCCAAACGCCACCGTCAGATAGCTCTTGCCCTCTTTGATGTAGTGCGGCAAAAGAAACGTCAGCATCTCCGTCGTCTTGTCCAGAAACTCCTGCGTCTGCGGAAACTGCCGCACATACTTCGCCACCTTCGGATGCCGTCCCGTCAGCTTCCGAAACTCCGGAACGAAGTGCGGATTCGGCAGAAACCGCACATCGAACACCAGGTCCGCCTCCGAAGGCACGCCATTCTTGAACCCGAAGCTGGTCGACGAAATCGCCAGATTCCGGTCGCTCTCCTCGCCGCTCGAACTGCGCATTGATGTGCGCCCGCAGATCGTGCACATTGAACTTCGTCGTATCCAGAACGATGTCGGCCACATTGCGGATCGGATCCAGCCGCTTCCGCTCCGACTGGATCGACTTCACCACCGTATGGCTGCGTCCCAGCGGATGCGGCCTGCGCGTCTCCGAGAACCGCCGCACCAGCGCCTCATCGCTGGCCTCCAGAAACACCACTCGCGTCGGCAGCACCTTGCGCACCCTCTTCAGGATCGCCGGAAACTCATCCAGCCTCATCCCCTCGCGCACATCCACCACCAGCGCGGCCCGCTGTCCTTCCTTCGACTGCCGCACCAGTTCCGCGAATCGCGGCACCAGTTCCAACGGCAGATTATCCACCGCATAGTATCCAAGGTCCTCAAACGCCTTCAGCGCGGACAGCTTGCCCGACCCAGACAACCCCGTTAGAATAACGAGTTCGCCCTTCGTCTCTGCGGAAGGCTTCCGCTTCGTCGCCTTCTTCACCATCTTGCGTGCCATGCATGAAATCCTAGCATCACCCGTCAACCTCACCGCTATGCCCAAAAGCTACCGTCCAAAAATCCATGACCGCCAGGGGATAAACTCCTCCCACAGGCGGTCATACCCAAAGCTACTGCTCTTAGCTGTCCGGCTGCCCTACGGAACCTCGATCAACTCCATCTTCCCATCGCGTTTCCGGTGCAGCACCATCGCCTGCCCCTTATGATCACGAAAGACAAAGACATCCTTGTCCCGGAACTCTGCCTCCTTCACCGCCTCTTCCAGTGACATCGGTCGCAACGCCGCTCCATCGATCGACCGCATCACATGCGGCTCCGTCAGCGGAGATTTCGACGGAAACGAATGCACCAGCATCGGCACCGCCTTCCGCCCTACGCTGTTCTTCGTCGGCGCCTTCACCGCGGCCACCTTCACCACCTCTGCGGTCCCGACCTGGTTCCGCGGCCTTAATCCGCACCTCCTTTTCTCCACCTTCGGATGTCGCTTGATCGTCGTCGACCGCTGCTTCTGACGGATCGCCTGCTGCTCGATCTTCGCCAGCGCATCATGCAGCGCGATCGTCATCTCAGTCGGTGCCTCACACCTCGCCACCAGCTTCAGGAATCCTCGTCTTCACCGATATCTCGGCAATCTGCCGATACTTGTCCACGCTCAAAATCACATGGACGCGTGCACGTTGTGCCGCACGATCTTAACAATGCGCTCCAGCCCGGCCTCAGCCTGCGCCTTCAGTTTTTTGGTGATGGTAGTTTGTCTTCCGGTGTACTCAACCTCCATGCGCTCACCTCGTTATCAGCGAAAATTCCGCTAGCGGTCAGCGTACACGACGTTGGTGGGTACTTGGAATCTGCATATCTTCGCGGTACTTCGCCACCGTCCGCCGCGTCACCTGGATCCCCTGCTTTTGCAGCTCCGCCGCCAGCTGATCGTCCGTCAGCGGCTTGCGTTCGTCCTCTTCCTCAATCAGCTTCTTCACCTTGCGCTTCAGCAGAACCAGCGGCAGATCCCCACCCTCCGGCCCGTTCACGCCCTCCGAGAAGAAAAAGCGCAGCTCAAACACGCCCTGAGAAGTGTGCACATACTTGTTCGCCACCGCCCGGCTCACCGTCGAAGGATGCACCCCAATCTCCTCCGCCACCTCTTTGATCATCATCGGCTTCAGCGCATTCACCCCATGCTCCAGAAACTCCTGCTGCCGCCGCACAATCACGTCGCACGTCCGCACAATCGTATTCTTCCTCTGCTCGATATTCCGCAGCAGTTGGATCGCCGACTTATACCGCTCCTTCACATACTCCTTGACTTCTTTCTCCGTCTGCTTCTCGCGCAGCATCTTTCGGTAGCCCTGGTTCAGACGCAGCGTCGGCATGTCTTCTTCGTTCATCAGCACAACGTACTTGTCGTCGCGCTTCACAAACGCCACATCCGGCTCGATCAGCCGAGTCTCGGTCTCGTTGTATCGCTGTCCCGGCCGCGGATCCAGCGTGCGAATATACTCCACCGCATCCTGCACCTCCTCCGCCGATCGTCCGCAACTCCGCGTCAGCTCCCGCATATCCTTCTTCTGCAACAGCGGCAGGCAATTGCTCACAATGTGAATCGCCGTAGCTAAACACATCCGCCTCATTTCGCCGAAGCCGCCTGCATCTGCTCAAAATCCTCGCAGCCATCCACTCCATTGCTCGACGTCTTCTTCTTCCGCCGGCCCAGGACAATCGCCGCCTCGCCGCTGCTGCGCACATATCTGAATCAGCAGGCATTCCTTCAGATCCCTCGCGCCCACCCCCACCGGATCCAGATAATTCACGATCTTCCGCGCCTGCACCACCGCAGCCATAGCCCATGTCAACCCATCATCGGCCGCTGCCGCTATCTCCACCGCCCCGTTCAGATCGGCGCATCGGTCTCATCCTTCGCTTCCCCGTCGTCTCTCGCCGCTCGCCCCAGATCGGCGAAACATTATTCTTTACCCCTCGTTCAAACGGAATCGGCTCTGGCATCGTCGGGCCGTTGTACTGCAGCAGCGCCGACGCCAGTTCCTCATCGGTCGCCGTCAGATAGCCTGTCTCGCTCAGGTTTCCAACCACCAGCTCCGCCGCCGCCCGTACCTCCGGCGTCAGCGTCATCGATCCCAGCTGCCACGCCAGGTGATCGCTCAGCGTGCTCGGCTGCGAAAGAAAATTCTCGAACGAAGGCTTGTCGTACTCTTCAAAATTCCGAAGCCGTCTTGAATCCGGGATCCAGAAAATCCTGAAAGTAGCTTCCGAAATCGATCTCGTCGAATGGATCCTTCTCCATCCGTTCGCTCTCCGCCACCACTTCTTCAGCCGATCGCTCCCGGTCCCCCTCCATCCCGGCTCGCTCATCCAGCGTCACGCCGACTCTTCCAGCTCCTCCAACACAGGATTCTCCACCATCTCCGTGTTGATCATCTCCTTCAACTCAAGCTTGTTCAGCGCCAGGACGCTGACCATCTGCACCAGTCCAGGCGTCAGCACCTGCCGTTGCGAGACCTTCATATTCAGCTTGGGTTGAAGCAGCACTTCAATCTCTCCTGCACTACACGTACATAAACTCACAGATCGAGCACTTTGTCGCCCGTCATCTTGTTAATTGGGAGAGGAACCGTTTGTTCCCGCCAGCCACTTCACAACGGGGCTTCTTGCCTGCAAGTCTAACTCCCCCGCCGCCTGCACGTAATGCACCCATCGCAGATTCGCTTACAACGGAAGTTGCATCCCGCTCACTCCATTGAGAACTTTTCTCCCAGATAGATGCGTCGCACCTCCGGATCACGCCCCAGCTCACCCGGCGTCCCCGTCCGAAATATTCTGCCTTCATTGATAATGTACGCCCGATCCGTCACGGATAACGTCTCCCGAACATTGTGGTCTGTAATCAACACTCCAATTCCACTCCGCTTCAGGTCGAAGATAATCTGCTGCAGATCCAGCACTGCAATTGGATCGATCCCTGAAAACGGCTCATCCAGCAGAATAAATGCCGGTTCAATCGCCAGGCAACGCGCAATCTCCACTCGTCTGCGCTCGCCTCCGCTCAACGCATACCCTTTTGTCTTGCGCACATGTCCTAAGTTCAATTGTTCCAACAGCCGCTCGGTCCGCGTCCTGCGGCTCTCCCAGCTCAACTGCCGCGGCTCCAGCACCGCAAGAATATTGTCTTCCACCGTCAGCTTGCGAAACACCGATGGCTCCTGCGGCAGATAACTCACCCCATAGTTCCGCGCCCGCAGATACATCGGCAACTGACTGATATCGTGTCCATTCGCCAGCACCCGTCCCGCATCCGGACGCACCAGTCCCACAATCATGTAGAAGCTCGTCGTCTTCCCCGCGCCATTCGGACCCAGCAGTCCCACCACCTCACCCTGCTCGATCGTCAGGCTCACGCCTCGCACCACCTGGCGACCGCCATACGACTTCCCAATCTCCTCCGCCGACAACGTCTTCATGGTTTCTGTTTCACCCGCGTCTCCGTCCGGACCTTCCGGCCACGTCTCCTGCCTCATTAGAAACCACTACGCTATTATCCCCCGTATCCCCCGCGTGGAACCGCAGCGAAGCCCCCGTTGTACTACCCCGTGCCTCATCCATCATCTTTGGCGGCGCCGCAGCCGTCCCCGTCAGCACGAACATCTGATCCTCAGCCGTATACACCAGCTGTTCTCCACTCGCCCGCCGCCCCGGCTGCTCGATCTCAATCCCACCCGTAGCCACGATCCTCTCCACATCGCCACCCATAAATCCACTCTGCCCTGCACGAGCAGCCGACGCCCCTGCCGCACCGCCCGCAGCCTTCTTCGTACCACCCCCACCGCCAGCCGCCGCTGCCTGCAGATAAACCTTCGCCTCCCGAGCCCGCATACTCCCGTCCTCACTCAACACCTCCACGCCGCCGGTAAAATCCGCCGTACGCGACGCATCGGAGTACACCAGCTCTCGGCTCACCACCCGCATCTCCTGCTCCGTCCGCCCAGGCGCCCCAATCTTCGCACTCCCAGCCTTCCCAGCACCGGACTTCCCACCCGCACCATTAGCCGGCCCACGCCGTCCAGTCTTCGCCGACCTCGCCACCAACAGCACCGTATGCACCGCCTTATCCGCTCCACCACCATCCCCACGAGCCACCAGGCTCCGCTTCTTCTGATCGAACTGCAGTACCGGAGCCTCTACCTGCGATCCCCCCTGCCACAAACGCGCCCGCTTGCCCGTCGGCTCCGCCGCAGCCGCTCCATAGAAGAACGCCAACCCCGCATCGTGCTTCAACTCCGCCCGCGCCGCCAGCACATGCACCGGCTCCGCATTACCTGACTGCTCATAGCTCGCCTTCACCGGCCCGTCCGCAACGGCATCTCCACGTCGGCTGTTCGATTATCACCCGATCCGCCCACAGCACGCGTCCCTCTTCCATCAACTGGACGGCGCCCGTCAGCGTCGTCTTATCTGTATCTCCGTCATACACCGCCTGTGTCGCGGTAGCCCGCTGCTCCAAGGCACCCTGCGAGTCCCCTGGCTTCGCCACCTTTTTATGCGTCATCACAACATCACCCTGCTGCGTAGCGGAAGCAATCTCCTGCGCCCCATGCGACCCACCCTTGTTGCCGCTATGAAAGCTCATATCCAGCGAATTGCCCGAGCTCGTATCCTCTACTCCCGTCTCCTTTATCCGCCGCAGCTCCGTATGCCCCACCCCATGTACCGTGTCGACCTCATTCACTCCAGCCCGCATCAAAAAATGCGCCGTCAACAAATCCCCAGCCATCGTGCTGCTCGGTCTCTTCCCTCCAGCAATCTTCGCATCTGTTACCTGCCCAACCCGCGCCTTACCGACCGCCTTCGCATCGTGCAGCTCCACCTTCCCGGTAGCGTCAGCACCCATAGCCAGTTCCACGCTATCCGCCGTCAAATCCCGATCGACCCACGCCCTATCTCCGCCCGGCCGCACACTCGGACTCCGCCCCGTTGAAACTCTCTTGACCGGAACCTGCTGCCTCCCACCCGTACGCTGCCGCTCATGCAGATGTACTGCTCCGGTAATCACCGCATGCACCGGATGCTGCTCCTTATCGAACTCCACTATCCCCTGCACGGCTTCAACCCTTACCTGCCGCTCCGGACCGTCCTCAACCAAACGCACCCCTCCACGCAACATCATCGACTCCGCGTGATTCAGGCTGCTCATGCGCACCTCGCCCTCCGGTGCCGTCACCACCCCGCCGTCCTTATTCGACAGCCTCACCCCGTCGCTCCCCTCCATCCGCTCCACCGAGCCGTCTTTACGGAGACGCGCCGTCATCTTCTCGGCCTCGATCGTCTCTCCTGCCGAATGCCCTCCCAAAATCACATACCTTCCATGAGTCAACATCGCAACCTGGTTCTGCCGATCCAACTCTGCATAGTTCGCCGTCAACTCCACCGGCTGCCCATTCCTCACCCCATTCGCATGTACCTCCGACTGCAGAATCAACACACCCGTATCCGAGTTGTACTCCGCGCCCTTCGCCTTCCCCATCAGGCCACCCACCTCAAACTCGACCTCCTGCCCCGTCGCCGCCAGCCCCATCTGCTCGCATATACACCAGACCGCTCGTCTTCACATGGATCACCCGGTCCCCACCCGCCTCATGTTCCTCAACATCCCTGCCCGCTGCAAACTCCTCCCTCGCATGCGCATCCGCCGGCACAGGCGCCTGCAGATCGATATGCACCTCACCATCCGACCGAATCACCCTCGCATTCTGGTCATACTCAAACTCCTTGCCATAGATTCGGTCCACTGTCTCCGCCTGGCTCTTCCTCTTCAAATCCACACCCCCATGCCCATACAACACAATCCCCACATCCTGCAGCAGCAGTCTTCCCATCCTTATGCTGAATCGCCTTCGCCGCATGAATCGTATACAGCGTCTTCGACCCGTTCGACTGCGAGTAGGTAAACGCGTCCGTCTCGTTCGTAACGTCGATCCCCAGCTTTTGCGGCAGATCCGCCACCAGATGCCGCACCCGGTACCGCGCATACCCCAGAAACGCGCCAATCAGCAGCACCAGCAGACCCACGCCCACCAGCACCCAGATCCGAAGTCTCTCTACTGAAACTTTCATCGTTTCGCCTCCCTTATCTTCTCATTGATCCTTTCCCTCCTCCCCAGTCACAGAGCCCGTCATCTAAACTGTCCTAATGGCCGATCAGCTCTACCTCAGTCTCTGGTTCCCCAACTTCCGCTTCGAGGCCCTCCCCGCCGCGCTCGTCTCCGTCATGCGCCAGTTCACCCTCATCAGCGGCAAGGACAACCAGCGCGTCGCCGCCGCCACCGTCTACCCCATCAGCTTCACCGAATCCCCCACCTACCAGCGCATCTTCGTCAACGACAAACGCGCCGCCGAACTGCCGACACCTCCGACTCCATCATCGAAAACGCCGTAGCCGAGGCCACCGAGCAGCTCCACGACGACCTCGCCTACGAGTTCGAGATGCGCTGGAACCTCTGGACCCCCGACATCTCCCCCGCCGCCAGCGCCGCCGCCCAGCTCGACACCCTCTGGCGCCTCGAGCCCCGCACCGTCCGCATCATCGGCTTCGGTCCCCAATTCGACGCCGCCTCCTACGAACAGAACGGCCACATTCGCATCGACTTCGGCCTCGACACCCCCTGGGTACTCGACACCCTCGAAGACGACCGCCTCGACGCCGACCGCGACCCTGACTCCGACACCTACGACGAAGACCAACCCCCAGCTCCGCCACGACGAAGAGACCACCCGCCGCATCCAGCAAAACATCGAAACCCTCCTCGCCTTCACCCTCTCCGTCGAAAAAAACTGCGGCATCTCCAGCCGCCTCCTCTGGACCGAGTCCGGCGAACCCCTCGCCGAAAAACTAATCGCCCGCCTCCAACGTCTCAACTAGATAGAGCCCGATTGCGCCCCTTCACGCGAGATTCGTTTGAGCTTCGTACGAACTCGCGTGTAAAGTGTCATGTGCAGCACTGCAAGGAGAACCAATGATCTCTCGTCGTACCTTCATCGATGGCCTCGCCCTCACCGCAGCCGGAGCAGCAGTCACCCCCACCGCCAAAAGCTACGCCCAGATCGCCGGCGCCAACGACCGCCTCAACTTCGCGGTCATCGGCCTCAATGGCCGCGGCTACGCCCACCTCTCTGCGCTCAAGAACAACGCCAAATGCGCCCGCATCTCCCACGTCTGCGACGTCGAGTCCACCATCCTCGCCAAGTACGTCGCCACCGCCACCAAGGAGCTCGGCTACGCCCCCGCCGCCGAAGGCGACTACCACAAGGTCCTCGCCTCCAAAGACGTCGACGTCATCACCATCGCCATGCCCGACCACTGGCACGCCCCCATGGCCATCTACGGCCTCCAGGCCGGCAAGCACGTCTACGTCGAAAAGCCCTCCAGCCACAACCCTCGCGAGGGCGAACTCCTCATCGAGGCCCAGAAGAAGTACGGCAAGCTCGTCCAGGTCGGCGACCAGCAGCGCTCCTCCGACTACACCATCAAGGTCATCCAGCAGATCCACGACGGCCTCATCGGCGACGCCTACTACGCCAAGGCCTGGTACGTGAACAAGCGCCTCTCCATGGGTACCGGAAAGCCCGTCCCCGTTCCCGCCACCCTCAACTGGGATCTCTGGCAGGGCCCCGCACCGCGCGCACGAGTACGTCAACAACGTCCAACCCTACAACTGGCACTGGCTGCGCCGCTACGGCACCGGCGAGACCCTCAACAACGGCACCCACGAGGTCGACGTCTGCCGCTGGGCCCTCGGCGTCGAGTACCCCAACAAGGTCACCGCCGCCGGCGGCCGCTACAACTTCAAGGACGACTGGCAGTTCTACGACACCCTCAACACCGACTTCAACTACGGCGACAACAAGATGATCAACTGGGAAGGCCGCTGCTGCCAGGGCATGAAGATCTACAACCGCGAGCGCGGCTCCTCCATCCTCGGCACCAAGGGCTCCATCCTCATCGACCGCGACGGCTACGAGCACTACGACTGGAGCGGCAAGCTGATCGACGAGTTCAAGACCGGCAAGCAGACCTCCACCACCGACACCGTAGGACGCGACTCCATGACCGACGCCCACTTCCTCAACCTCATCAACGCTATCCAGAACGGCGAAAAGCTCAACTCCCCCATCCCCGTCGCCAACGTCAGCGTCACCATCCTGCAGCTCTCCAACATCGCCTACTTCACCGGCCGCGAACTCAACCTCGACACCAAAACCGGCCACATCCTCAACGACCCCGAAGCCATGAAACTCTGGGGACGGACCTACGAAAAAGGATGGGAAGTCAAAGTCTAAGCAAACGCAGCACGCAACAAAAAGGCCGTCCAACTAGGACGGCCTTTTTCTGCGTTCTAGCCTGATCTACTGTTCCGGAGCAGCCCGCCGTCTCCGCCCACTGATCAAATAAGTCGCAGCACGCAACTCCAGCAGCGGATCATCCGAGGGCTCAATCCCATCCAACCGCGGAATCGGATCGAAGATGATGTTCTTCTGCTCATGGGCATCATCCGCAACCTTCTCCGTCAGCGCAACCGTACCCAGCTCAACCACCTTGCGCTCCGCCGGCCACTGCACCGTGGCATCGTTCACCTCGTCGCCTTCCTCGGCCACCTGCACCATAATCCGGAATTTGATCGGCCCCTTCGCAATCCTCTCCGTAAGTTCATCAAACAAATAGCTCGTACTCTTCCCCTTAACAGCAGCAGCATCCAGATGCTCCTCACCCGCATCCGGGACAAACGTGTAGCGCCCGAACCGGCTCACCCCGTCCTTGTTCGTAAACTTCATCGCCGTCAGCGCAAAATAGCTCTCGCGCGCAAAGCTCGTAGGAAAAGGTCCCACCAACTGCACAAACGCCAGCGCCTTCGGATGCGTGCCCACATACTCCATCACCTTCGCCTTGTCCGGCTGCGTCACCCCTCGCAGAAAGTCCAGAAACTCCTCCCCCGTCGTCGCCGGAAACCCATTCGCAGAATGGGCAACGATATCGCTGTGCACATGCTCGGCAAGATGAAAGCGGATAGCAAGTCCACGCGGATTCGCATTCTCATCATTGTCCGGAATCATCGGCAATCCCAGTGAAATCCGAATACCTCACCGTCACCGGCGTAGACGGCCTCGTCGCATGAAGCGCCCGCGTCAGCCCAGCCGCCTCGCTCGACGGAGTAAACGTCCCCGTCAGCAAGGCTCCCTTGGCATGCACCGGCCGAAACCCAGGGTGCGCCCCAAACACAGCGTCGAACTGCTTCAATAATTCCTCACTCAGGGCAAGAATTCTTTCATCGGTCGTAAGCGGCATCGTTCGTCTCCTTATTCAAACATTCAGTCAAAACATTCACTCACAGCTCCCTCAAAATCAAATGAAAGAACCGCCGTTTATCCGTCAATTTGCTTCAGCCCCTAAGCACGGCCCCACAACGAACCCATAATCAGCCAGGCACTCCGGTTGCTACTCTGGTTACTCACCCTTTCGAGCCATAGCCAATAAACCCGAATCATTGCTACATTCGTCAGATTCGACGGAGACGCGTCTTGTGAGCTCTCTCCGAGCCCCTCTCGAAAGGAAAACGATGGAATTCGCTAGGTTCAAATTCGACAATTCGGCCCTGCAATCCAACATTCGAGCCGAAGACGGACTGCAGCAGGCCAACAACTGGAACGCATTCTGCGAAGGAGTTCTCCTTCCCCTTGGTTCTCTCTTCGCCGTCTCCCTCGTCGTGCTGTGTGTGATGCTCATTAGGGCATAAACAGCTCACACATTCGAAGACGGCTAGCCCGCGACCACAATCTCCGAAAAATCCGCAATCCCCGAGAAGTCGCCGAGCACCTTCTCCAACAGCGCCAGACGATTCCCCCGCACTTCAACCTCCGGTACCATCACCATCACCGCGTCGAAGAACGCATCCACCTGCGGTCGCAGCGTAGCTATCGCCTCCAGCGCCGCCGCATAATTCTTCTCTCCTCGCAGAGCCTTCACCCGAACCGCCAGCTCCGCCGACCTCTCTGCCAGCGCCTTCTCCGCCGGCTCCGTCAACAGCCCGGCATTCACACTCCCCCCGCAGCAATCCCCTTCTCCTTCGCCTGCGCCAGAATATTCTTCATCCGCTTGAACGCCGCCGACACCGCCGCAAAGTCATCCGACCCTCTCACCGCCGTCACCGCCTCCGCCCGAGCCACCGCATCCCGAACATCGTTCGCTCCCACCGCCAGCACAGCCTTCACCACGTCATAAGCCTGCCCCTTCGCCTCACGCAGATAAAACTCCAGCCGCTCCGCAAAGAAAACCTCCACCCGCATCCGCACCGCCTCATCCTTCACCGCCGCATCCACCACATCGCCCAGCGTCAACGGCAGCGCCACCGCGCCCTCCGCCAGAATCTTCACAATCCCATTCGCCGCCCGCCGCAGCGCAAACGGATCCTTCGACCCCGTAGGCTCCAGCCCCAACCCAAACATCCCCGCAATCGTATCCGCCTTATCCGCCATCGCCAGCAGCGCACCCTCCACCGTCCGCGGCACCGCATCCTCCATCGACTCCGGCAGATACTGGTCATAGATCGCATCGCTCACCACCGCATCAAAGCCCTGCGTGCGCGCATACAACCCGCCCACCACACCCTGCAGCTCCGTAAACTCCTTCACCAGTTCGGTAGTAAGGTCCGTCTTCGCCAACGAAGCCGCAGTGCCCAGCGCATCTGCATCGACCGCACACCCCACGCCCACTCACCAATCCAGCCAACGTCGCAGCAACCGTCTGCACCCGTTCCGACTTAGCCGCATAACTCCCCAGATCCTTCTGAAAAGTCACCTTCTCGAGCAGCGCCACCCGCTCCACCAGCGGCACCCGCTGATCGAACTCCCAGAAAAACCTCGCATCATTGAACCGCGCCCGCAGCACCCTCTCATTCCCATGCCGAATCACCGCCAGCCCAGCATCATCCGCCTGCATATTCAGCACCGCCAGAAAATACTCCGCCAGCTTTCCATCTTCATCCTCCACCGCAAAGTAGCTCTGATGATCACGCATCACCGTCACCAGCACTTCCTCCGGCAGCGCCAGATACTCCGGCTCAAACCCACCCGCAATCACCGACCGCTCCGAAGCCCACTCCGTCAAATGCGTCAGCTTATCTACGAGCGCATGGTCCTCACGCCAACGAGCACCCTCGATCCCCCGGCAAACCTTATCCAGCGCCTTGCGAATCGTATGCCGCCGCACCTCCACATCCGCAATCACAAACGCATCCCGCAGCGCGCCTTCATACGCCCCCGGCGAACTCACCCGAATCTCCCGCTCTCCAAACAGCACCCGATGCCCATAAGTCACATCCGCCGCCGTATACCCGGCAAACTCCACCGGAACCACCGTCTCCCCCAGCAACGCCAGCATCCAACGCACCGGCCGCACAAACCGCTCCGGCTTCCCCGCCCGCCAGTACATATTCTTCGCCCAATAAATCCCCGCCAGCTCCTTCGGCAACTCGGCCGCAATCACCTCTATTGCGGTTCGAGCTTCAGTGAAAGACACCGCTTGGAGATATTCTCCCTTTGGGGTTTGAACCTTTCCAAGTGATTCGACGTCAACTCCAACTTTCTTAGCGAATGCCATCGCTGCCGGTGTTGGCTGTCCATCACGATAAGCAACCTTGGTAGAAGGCCCCAGCGTTTCTACCATAAGAGGGTTCTGATTTTCTTCCACCCCACTCACCAGAACCGCCAGTCTCCGTGGAGTTGAATAGCTTTTGACACTTCCCTTTTCATGAAGAAGCCGTTCACGACCAAGCATATCTTTCACGCGTCGCTGCCAACTCCGCCTGCGCCCCCGCGATCATCCGCGCCGGAATCTCCTCCAACCCAATCTCGAACAAAAACTCAGCCATAACCGTCCGTCTCTCTATCCGTCACTCAAATCGTTACAAATGCTCGGGTGCCCCATTCATCGCAGCATCATCGCGATGAGTGGGAATGTAAACCGTCAACCAACCACAGCCTCTGAACCCACCAAAGCGCCCTGCGCCGCATAAACCTTAGCCACACCCACCACTAAATTCCGAATCCGAGCCATCACACCCACCCGTTCCGTCACCGAAATAGCTCCACGAGCATCCAGCAGATTAAAAACATGCGAGCACTTCAACGCCAGCTCATAGGCCCCAAGCGTAGGAAACCGCTTCAACGCCAGCTCATCCATCCTCTCAAATCCTTCGCCCTATCCAGCAGCGCCAAACACTCCGCCTCATACAACTCCAGGTGCTTCCACAACGAACTCACATCCGCATAATCAAAGCTGTAAGCCGAGAACTGCTCCTCCTCAGCCAACCGCATCTCGCCATAAGTCACCTTGCGGCCAGTCTCCGGGCTCCACGGCCCAAACAATGTCATAGATCGAATCCACATCCTGCAAAAACCCCGCGATCCGCTCCAGCCCATACGTAATCTCCCCCGAGATCGGGTCCAGATCCATCCCCCCGCACTGCTGAAAGTACGTAAACTGCGTAATCTCCAGTCCATCCAGCATCACCTGCCACCCGACGCCCCACGCGCCACCCACCGGCCACTCCCAGTTATCCTCTTCAAACTTAATATCGTGTTCCTTCAGATCAATCCCAATCGCAACCAGCGACTCCAGATAAATCTCCTGAATCCGCACCGGTGGCGGTTTCAGAATCACCTGCAGCTGCGTATGCCGAAACAGCCGGTTCGGATTCTCTCCATACCGTCCATCCGCCGGCCGCCGCGAAGGCTGCGCATAAGCAATCCGCACCGGCTTAGGCCCCAGCACCCGCAAAAACGTATCCGGAGACATCGTCCCCGCCCCCACCTCCACGTCATACGGCTGCTGCAAAACGCACCCGCGGTCCGCCCAGAACCGCTGCAGCGTAAACAATAGCTCCTGAAACGTCAGTGCCTTCTTCTTCCCAGCTATCTCAGTCATCAATCTCTCTTCACAAGCGGCAATCCCACGATTCTAAATGGAATCCACCCTCCACCGCCTGCCCTGCTTCCGGGGCCTACTTCCCAACAGATACTGGCCCACCTACGATAACCCTCAGGAGACATCGATCACCATGAACATCACCGGAAACACCATCCTCATCACCGGCGGCGGCTCCGGCATCGGCCGCGCGCTCGCCGAGTCCTTCCACTCCCTCGGCAACAAAGTCATCATCGCCGGCCGCCGCCAGTCCGTCCTCGACGAGACCACCGCCGCCAACCCCGGCATCTCCTCCATCACCCTCAGCATCGAAGACCCTGCCGACATCCGCAGCCGTCGCCGCCAAGCTCGCCAACACCCACCCCACCCTCAACGTCGTCCTCCACAACGCCGGCATCATGCGCCCCGAAAACCTACTCACAGCCCCCTACGACACCGCCGACGCCGAAGCCACTATCGCCACCAACCTCCTCGGCCCCATCCGCCTCACCGCCGCCCTGCTCCCCCAACTGCTCAAGCAGCCCCACGCCACCATCTTCACCGAATCCTCCGGCCTCGGCTTCATCCCCATGGCCCTCACTCCCACCTACTGCGCCACCAAGGCCGCCATCCACTCCTGGAGCCAGTCCCTCCGCTACCAGCTCCGAGCAACCAACATCGAAGTCATCGAAATCGTCCCACCCTACGTCCAGACCGAGCTCATGGGCTCTGCCCAGGCCGCCGACCCCCGCGCCATGCCCCTCAAAGACTTCATCGCCGAAACCATCAACCTCATCAAGACCCAACCCAAAGCCACAGAGATCCTCACCGAGCGCGTAAAACCCCTGCGCTACGCCGCCGACAACGGCCCCGAAAAATACGAAGCCTTCTTCCAATCCTTCAACGAAGCCATGTCCAAACACTAACCATCAACCCACAAATCCGGGTGCCCCACCTTCGCGACAGCTTCATCGTCGCTAAGGTGGGCATACTTTTACGGCCGCGTACCCAAAGTATTGTTCGCAACCCCAACAGCAATCGGCGTCACAACAGGTGCGGCAAGCCCAACGAATTCCGTAACTGAGCCGTAGCCGATATTGTTTGCCGCCCACACATTCCCTGACCCGTCCACCGCGACAGCGTAAACACCGTTGAGGGAGCTGTCGGCATACCCAACGGGATTGACTTGGCTGCCATTGTTATTGAGTTCAAAAATAGTATTTTGCCCGGAACCAATAATCACACGGCCTGCCCCGTCGATCGCGATCGTCCCGGTGATGTAGGTGGAATTTGTCGACAAAAGCAGAGTGCCACTACTACTAAATTTTGCTACCCCTTGAGGCAAGATATCGTTATACGCGCCGCCGTTCGCTACCCACACATTGCCGGCATGATCGATCGCAACAGCAATGGGATTTAGCAGGCCGGTAGGCCCGCCAGTGTACGGGGCCGTGGAAGTGGGAAAAATGATTGCGCCTGTACCATCGAGCTCATCCACTCCCGGAGCAGTCGGCCCACTTATCCCAAGCCATATTGCCCCGCTTGGCTCAATCGCCAGGGCCCAGGAGATCGCAGTGTTATTCGTCTTTAATGCGGTCACCACCCCGGTCGAGCCGTCCACCCTATAAGCCGAGCCGTGTGGAGCAACGATAGCGTTCCCCAAAAGATCGATCCCGATCGAAGTAATGCTCCCCGCAATGCCGAGGTTATATCCCGTAGCGGACACCGGCGTTCCATCCTGGACTAACTTCGTCAGATGCGCGTTTGGGTCACCTCCAGTTGACCAGTCCCCAATCCACACATTGTTGGAACCATCTATCGCAATAGAACCCGAGGGAAAAATTCCGCCACCCGTATACCCAGTTCCGGACGGCGACAGCGCAGCGCCGGTCCCCGCAGCCAATTTGCTCACGCTAATGGGCGTCCAGTTGGCCGTCCACACATTGCCGTATCCATCCACCGCCAGCGCCGCTGGGTGACTTATGCCACCTCCCACAAAGCTAAGCGCCAAAGTCAAGTCAGTCACCGACGAAAGGCTCGGCTGAAAAGGCGCAGCACTGGGCGCCAAAGCATACAAATTCGCCACATTCGCACCAGGATTATGCGCAATATTCAGCGCGGCAGTCACCGTCTCCGTAGGCTCCGCACCATTTGAAGTCCCATCACTGGTGGCATTCGAAAATAACGTATAGCAGTTAGTCGGCCGGAGGCGTAGAAACCACCGTCCCATCACTATTGATGCAAGCCGTCAGAATATTCGCCAACGTATTGATCTTCGCCTGTGGCACGGTCCCATTCCCCGCCGGCGTCGTAGCGTTAGCAGTTCCATTCGAAATATTCGCCAGATTCGCAGCCGTCACAAAAGCATTCGCCATCCCAACATTAGCAAGCGCCGTCCCGCTCGACGAAACATGCAGCATGTCCGTCATGTACCCCGAGAGAGCATATACACCCGCAACGGTAGTCACCTCATTCACCGAAATAAACGGCACAGCCGTCCCAAAATTCGTACCGCCCGACGGACACTGCCCCAGCACCGCCATCAACGCCGAAGAGGGGTTATTTCCAGCCCCAGTATCACCGCCAACCGCCAGCAGATATACCTGCTGAGTCGAGGTGCAACTGTAGTCTCCACTAATCGAGAACCCACCCTGAGCATCCGTCAAAACATACGCGCCAATTGAGTCCGACTGACCCGTCGCATTTCCATCCAGCAACGACACCGAAGCGCCACCATAGCCCGCCGTATTGGCAGCCATAAGGTAAATATGCGCACCCACAATAGCCTGCCGCCCACCATGCACGCGACCCTGAACAGCCGCGCCCTGCGCTAAAGAAGAGGATGCTGTGGTTTGAAACGAGGAACAACCGGTTAAAAAAAGCGTGGAAACAAGAGCAGAAAAACCAACGGCTGCAGTCAGACGCATAGCAAGAAGTCCCATTCCTGCATTGAAATTTTCTAGAGCTGGAACATAGTACCTCATCACCTCCCGGCATCAAGCATTATCGTGCCACCGTCCACACCGCAAATCGCTTGCCACTCCTCAATTCACAGGCCTACATTACCCACGAATAACAAATCCGGCCACTCTTCCCATCCGTAACCATCTCAGGCCCGAATTCACTTACGGGACGTGAACCATGGCGAGGCTCGGAGTCTTCTGCTTCCCCGGCACCGGACACATCAACCCCATGACCGCCCTCGCCCGCCACCTCGAGCAGCGTGGCCACAAGGTCATCTTCTTTGGCATCGCCGACACCGAACCCCGCATCCGCGCCGCCGGCTTCGACCTCCACCTCATCGGGATCCACGACTACCCTCCCGGCACCCTCCAACAACTCGATCACCGCCTCGGCGAGCTCAGCGGCCTGGCCACCTTCCGCTTCACCGTCGAGCGCGTCAAAAACACCGCCCGCATGGTCCTCCGCGACGGCCCCGCCGCTGTCTGCAGCGCCAACCTCGACGCCCTCCTCATCGACGAGGCCGACATGGGTGGCAACGTAGCCGAGCACCTCGGCCTGCCCTTCATCTCCATCGCCCTCTTCCCCCCGCTCCTCAGAGACGACTGCATCCCGCCCTTCTGCTTCAGCTGGCCCGCCGGACAAGACCCTCTCAGCCGCCTGCGCAACCGCCTCGGCATGCGTCTCCTCTCCTCCATCGCCGCGCCCATCTACGCCATCGTCAACCAGCAGCGCACAATCCTGGGGGCTCCAACCCCTCCGCCACCCACCGAAGCCCTCTCGCCGCTCGCTCAGATCACCCAACTCCCACAAGCCCTCGAATTCACCACCCCCAACCGCACTCCCCAGCTCCACTACACCGGCCCCTTCGTCGACGACCAGCAGCGCCCACCCGTAGACTTTCCCTGGCACCATCTCGACGGCCGCCCACTCGTCTACGCCTCCCTCGGCACCCTCCAGAACAGCTCCGCAACCATCTTCCGCACCATCGCCGAAGCCTGCGCGCCCCTCAACCTGCAACTCGTCCTCACCCTCGGCGGCGGCCTCGACCCCGCCCCCTAGGCCCCTTACCCGGCAAGCCCATCGTTGTCAGCTACGCCCCCCAGCTCAACTCCTCCGCCGCGCCGCCGCCGTCATCACCCACGCCGGCCTCAACACCGTCCTCGAATCCCTCGCCCAGGGCGTCCCTCTCGTCGCCATACCGCTCGGCAACGATCAACCCGGAGTAGCCGCCCGCGTAGCCGCAAAGACGCTGGCATCGTCATCCCGACTCGCAAACTCACCGCGCAGCGCCTCCGCTCCGCAGTGCAATCCATCCTCGAAGATCCCACCTACTTCACCGCCGCCCGCAACCTGCAATCCGCGATAAACCAGACCAACGCCCTCGAAACGGCCACCGACATCATCGAAGACACTCTGAACATCAGAATGGCCCCAGCAACAACAGCCTCATCAAGCCGCCAGCTGTGACCTCACGGGATCAGTTAGCTCATACCCACTGAAAGCCGGGTGCTCCATCTTCGCGACAGCTTCATCGTCCCTAAGGTGGGGTCTTCACGGCAGCAAACCAACTTTCTCTCCCGCCAAAACCTGTCAAGCCCCCAACCTACCCAACCCACTGAAACAAAGCAAGATAAACCTGGCACAGCAGTTACCATCCATCCCATAAAATAGAAGCAGTAGAAAGCTCACAAGCTGATAAGCTCAAAGCTAACGACTGACTATGAAAAACGCAGTCCGTAACCCTATATGGATCAATATTTTGGACGCAACTACCATAAGAATCAATAGTTTACAGGAAGGACCACACGTAACTCCATCCAAATAAATACTTTAGCTCCAAAATACCCTCTACATAGGGGGTGGGGGATACTACCCCAGAGCCCGGGCACTCATCAACCGCCGCTCCAGATGCCGCTCCAGTGTCTCCACCGCAAACCGCCGCAACTCCGCCGCGCGCTCCTTAGGCCACTCCTCCGCCGCCAAACCCTGCACCGTCCCCCGAAAGATCCGCACCGCCTCCCCCACGGCCCCAGCCGAAAGCGCCACACTCCCGCTCCTCCGGTCATCCGCGCAAGTCACCCCATCGCTGGTCGCCGAGTACCAGACAGTCTGACCACGCAAATCCAACCCGCAAACCACACAATGCCCCAGCTCCGGCATCCACCCCATCAGCCGGTTCATCCACAGGCAAAAATAAGTCACCGGCATCCACACCCGCCCCACCTGCATCTCCTCCAGCACCGTCAGCGCCAGCCGAAACACCGCATCGTCCACCGCACCCTCCGGCAGCTCCTCCAGCACCTCCGCCACCAGCTCCAACGCCGCCGTCCTCGCATAGTCCACCGGCCGCGAAAGCGGAGAAGACAAAATCTCAAACGCATCCAGCCGCACCAACTCCTGCCTCGGCTTCTCCGAATAAGAAGCCCGCACATACGTCATCGGCTCCAGCGCCCCGCCAAACCGCCGCCGGCTCCGCATCGCATGACGAGCCACCCCCTTCACCCGCCCCTGCTCCCGCGTAAACAAACTCACCAGCAGATCAGCCTCATGAAACGGCCAAGTCCGCAACACAATCGCCTCACCCACCCGCTGTATCATCCCGCCGCCACCCAGCCAAAACAAAGCGCGCAGCCATCGGCCGCGCGCTCGTCAAACCAAACTCACAAAGACTACCGCCCAAAGTGCGCGGCATTCTTCTCCTGGTAGCTCGCCCACTTCTCCGGCAGATCATCCGCCGCATAGATCGCCGAGACAGGGCAAACTGGAACGCAGGCGCCGCAATCGATGCACTCGACCGGATCGATAAACAGCTGATCGCTCTCGGCGTAACCGGCTTCATCCTTCTTCGGGTGAATACAATCCACCGGGCAGGCGTCCACGCACGCTGAATCCTTCGTCCCAATGCACGGTTCCGCAATCACATAAGCCATCTATCCATCTCCCTTGTCTCTTTCAAAGTTGCTGCTCAAATCTAAACTTGAGTCTTGATTCTAGCAGCACAATCCCTACCCACTGCAAATAGAACTTCCCTTCGAAATACGATTCTTTCAGACCGATTCACCACCTCAACTCCGTATCGCTCCCCATAAAGCCCGCATCCGCTCCGCAATATCCACCGGGAAAAACCTCTCCGCCGAAGCCTCAATCTCCTCCGCGCTCCACCACCGAATCTCCCGCATCACCCGAATCTCCTCCTCGGTAAGCCCGACCAGCCGCGGCGCATCCGCCGCGCACTCCGCATGAAAGAAGTAGTCCAAATTCTCTCGCATCTCCCCTTGGTGCTCAAAACAATTCGTTTCTTCACGATCCGGCCCCGCAATCTGCAACTCCAACCCCAACTCCTCCCGAAGCTCCCGCGCAGCACCCTCAATCGGCGTCTCCCCCGCCTCGATCTCCCCACCTGGCGTCAACCAGAAACAAAACTCCCCATCACTCCGCGCCACCACAAACCGAATCAGCAACACCCTGCCCGCCGGATCAAACAACAAAACCCGCGCCGACCGCCGCTTACGCACCGCTCGCTTTCCTCGCCGTCCGCAGAGCCGCAAACTCCGCCGGCGTCGGAATCGCCTCCAACCCGCGCCCCGCAAACATCTCCGCAAAGATATGCTTCAACTCCGGCAGAATCATCCCATTCGTAGCCAGAACCTCGCGACTGTCCAGCGTAAATGTCCCGCCATCAAAGTGCGTCACCGTCCCGCCCGCCTCCGTCACCAGCAGCACTCCAGCAGAAGTATCCCAGGGATTCAGGTTGAACTCCCAAAACCCGTCCAACCGCCCGCAGGCAACGTAAGCCAAGTCCAGCGCCGCAGAACCAGCCCGCCGAACCCCATGTGACCGCAACGTAATCTGCTGATAGAAGTAAACGTTCGGGCTGCTATGCCGCTTATGGCTCGGAAACCCCGTAGCCGTCAACGCCTCCTGCAGCGTAGCTGTCTTCGACACCCGAATCTGCCGGCCATTCAGCCACGCGCCCTTACCCTTCTCCGCAACAAACATCTCATCCCGCAGCGGATCGTAGATCACTCCCGCAACCATCTCGCCATCCTCATCCGCAGCCAGCCCGGGCTGCCGCCGCTCCAAGCCCAGAACCACGCAGAACACCGGAAACCCGTGCGCAAAGTTCGTAGTCCCATCCAGCGGATCGACATACCAGCGGTACTCGCCGTCCAGCCGATCCCGTGTCCCCTCCTCACCATAATATCCCATGCTCCGGAAACGCCGCCTTCAACTTCTCGCCAATCAGCCTCTCGCTAGCTCGATCAGCCTCCGTCACCAGGTCGACATCGCCCTTGTACTCGGTCGCAACACCCTTCTCATAAAAACCTCGCAACAGCGCACCCGCCTGTCGCGCAATCCCCTCCGCCACATGCGCAAACTCAAACTTCTTCATGAATCCCTCACCACCCCAGCTTAGCCCATCTCATCGGCATCGCTAACACTTCCAACCGAAGCTATTGTGAGTTCGCGTAGTATCCCGTCCGATACCGCAGCTGATACTTATCCCTCAACGCCGGATCCTTCATCCTCACCCGGATCGTCCGAAACGAAGTATCGCCACCTCGCGGCGGTGCATAGTACCCCAACACATATTGTGTCCGCAGATCGTCCGATACCTTCGCAAACGCCGGCTCCAGATCAGTCTTGTCCACCACGTAGTAGTACTTCCCGCCCGTATCCGAAGCCATCTGGATCAGCGCATGTTCGCCTCCGGTATTCCGTCCCGCATCCGCATAGATCGGCACAATAATGATCGAGTAGACCATCGCCCCGGCCCGCTGTGCCTGCTCCAGCGCCTGCGTAAAGTGAGACCCCTTCACCGTATCTCCACCATCCGTGATCAGCACCAGCACGCGTCGCCGCCCGTTATCGGCCCGGGTAGTCGCCAGCCGCTCCGACCCCAGATAAATCGCGTCATATAGCGCCGTCGCGCCTCCCATCTGCAGCTCGCTCAATCCCCGCCTCAATCCGCTTCTTCTGATTCGTAAACGGCACCATCTCCCGCACCACTTCGGAGAACTCCATCAAATCCAGCTCATCCTGATCCCGCAGCAGCGCATTCACAAAGTGCTTCGCCGCCGACTTCTCCAACCGCTCATTCGTCCACACGCTGTCGCTGGTATCGATCGCCAGCACAATCGATAGCGGCGTCGACGACTCCTTCTCGAAGACGACAATCTTCTGCACCTTGCCATCTTCAAGAATCTCAAAATCGTCCCGCTCCAAGCCACTAACCGGAGCACCCTTCGCATCTTCGACATTCAGCGCAACATTGACCAGACGCGTCTCCACCTTGATCGTCGGAACAGGCACGTCGCTATTACTCTGCGGCGCTCGACGCTCCACCGGCGCCTGCTGCAATAACAATCCGAAACCTAAAACCACTCCCGCGAACTTCATCCGCGCGTCTCCGTAGACTTCACCGAAATCTCCTCAGGAAACGGCTCCCCGTCGGCCCAAAGCGCTCCATCCACAAACTGCTCCTTCTTCCAGATCGGAACCGTCTTCTTTAGCGTGTCTATCAGCCACCGGCACGCATCGAACGCAGCACCTCGATGCGCCGACGCCACCACGATCAGAACGCTCGTCTCCCCAACCACCAGCCGACCCAGCCGATGCACCAGCGCCACCTCACGCACTCCAAACTTCGTCACCGCCTCCGCAGCCAGCCCACGCATCTGCTCCAGCGCCATCTCTCGATAAGCCTCGTAGTCCAGATGCAGCGTCTTCCGTCCGCGCGAATTGTCCCGCACAATCCCATCGAAGACACACACCGCCCCATCCGCTCCCGCCTTCATCGCCCCGACGATCGCGCCGGCATCGATCACCGCATCTGTAAGCTCAACTCGCATCCCGTCCAAACCGCCGCTCACCGGTGGCAACAACGCCACCTCATCTCCATCGTTCAACACATCACTTCCGCGCACATAGCCCTGATTTACCGCGACAGCAATCGAATCCCAAATCCCCGGAAGTACACGGTTACGCTCTCGATAGATTCTCACAAGCTCCGCGACAGAACTCCCCTCGGCAAGCTCCACCACTTCGCTCTCAGCCCCGAAAGCATCCTTCAATACACCAAAGAAAAGAACCCGTACCCGCATATTTAAAAGAATACGTGAGCACAGCCCTTTGACTCCTCAAACTAGGAAAACAGCACCGCCTCTCCCGGATACCAGACCCTCCCGCCCTCCACCCGAGCAAACTCTGTCAGCGCATGTCGCCTTCTGCTGCTTCGTCCCATCCGCGCAGGACAAAGATATCCTCCACCACCTCACCCACGCGCCAACACCGCATCCCCAATCAGCGATCGATGGCATCGCCACGGCACAGCCTCCGCACACATCACCACCGTCGAGTCGACAGTCAGCCAGCCTCATCAGCCAATCCACCTCCCCGTCGAACGCCGCGGTCTGCATATAGTCCGCATACCCGCGAAAGCTCTCATTCTTCCAACCGGTATTTACGCTGTCCTTCTTCGCCTCCCGTCGCCCACCCAACCCTTCACGCCAAACCGCCCGAATTCCCGCCTCATGCAATACAGCAAACAGCCGTCCTGCCCAAACTGTGGATACCGCCTCGACCCCGGATACCGCCGCACATCCACCAGCGTCGTGCAGCCGTTCTCCCGCAACGCCCGCAGAAACGAGCTTCAACTCCAGCGTCGAGTGCCCGATCGTCATCATCTGCACCTCCTTCACCACTTAGACGCCAACCCGCGCCCGAAATATCTTCAGCTCCACTTAAATCCAGTGCTAATTTCCCCTTATCCAGCAGATTTTTATAGACATTCCGTCGAACCACTCATACACTTCGCCGATGAGAAAATCACTGGCAAGCCCCCTGCTCCTCCTCGCATTCCCGTGTGCTCTCGCCCAGAAACCGCCTTCTCCACCGCGCAGGCTCCAACTGGGCTCGCGTCCAGGCGCTTCCCGCAGGCACATCACTTCACATCAATGGAAAGCCTCACACCATCTGCGTCTTTGCGAGCGCAGATGCGGACTCCATCACCTGTACTCAATCCGATAAGACACAAACCGTTACCTATCCGCGCGACGGTATCACCAGCATCAAGCTCACCCATCGAGGCCGCTCTATTTTGGTCGGCCTTGGCATTGGTGCAGGCAGCCGGAGCTATCGTCGGCTTTGCCGGAGGCACGGATAGCACACCCGGACTCTTTGGCCCCAACGCCTTCCGCGGAGCCTTTGACCGCCGTTGGCGCTGCCATCGGTGGCCTCATCGGCACACCTATCGGCTACTTCACCGATTTCACCGCCGGCTCCCCTATCTACAAAGCCAACTAATCGTTCGTGGCAAAAGAAAAGGCGGCCCGGCAATCGCCGAACCGCCCATCTCAACGCAAACCGCCTTACACCGAGGCGTGCAGCACTTCCTCCCGCACTGCCTCGTCCCGGATAGCCTCCACTGCCGTCTTCGGCAATGCGACCGCCAGCACATCCTCAATGCGGTTGGCATAGTGGATCTTCACTCCTTCAATCTGGTCCGGAGTAAGGTCCTCCTCTACCTGCTGCTTGCAGTCGGTAGGCAGAATCACATCCCGCACACCGGCCCGCTTCGCCGCCAGGAACTTCTCCTTGATTCCGCCGACCGGCAGCACATTGCCGCTCAGCGTAATCTCGCCCGTCATCGCCGTCAGCGGATGCACCGGAGTATCCGTCAGCAGGCTGACCAGAGCCGTAGCCATCGTCACGCCGGCACTCGGACCATCCTTCGGAATCGCTCCCGCCGGCACGTGAATATGAAGGTCCGTATCCTTCGTGAAGTCCTCATCCAGTCCCAGCGAAACCGCATTCGACCGGACCCACGTCAGCGCCGCCTGCATACTCTCCTTCATCACGTCGCCAATCTGGCCCGTGATCGTGAAGCCGCCCTTGCCCTTCATCCGGTTGGCCTCGATGAACAGCACATCGCCGCCCGCCGGAGTCCACGCCAGCCCGACCGCAACACCCGGCCGTTTCGTGCGCTCCGCAATCTCCGTATCCACGCGAACCTTGATACCGCCCAGGAACTCGTGAACCACCTCAGGCGTGACCACTACCTTCTCCGTCTTGCCCTCCGCGATCCGGCGAGCCACCTTGCGGCACACCGTACCGATCTGCTGTTCGAGCTTTCTCACCCCTGCTTCACGCGTATAGTGCCGCGAAATCAGGTGTACGCTCTCAACCGGGAACTCAACCTGTTCTGCGGAGATTCCGTTCTCCTTGATCTGCCGCGGGATGAGGTACCTCACGGCGATATTCACCTTCTCCTCTTCCGTGTAGCCAGTCAGCTCGATAATCTCCATACGATCCAGCAGCGGCCCCGGAATCGTATCCAGCTGGTTCGCCGTGCAGATGAACAGCACCTTGCTCAGATCGAACGGCTGGTCGAGATAGTTGTCCCGGAACGTATTGTTCTGCTCCGGATCCAGCGTCTCCAGCAACGCGCTCGCCGGATCACCCCGGAAGTCGCGCCCCAGCTTATCGATCTCATCCAGCATGAACACCGGGTCCTTCACCTCAACCCTCTTCAGGTGCTGAATAATCTGCCCCGGCAGCGCGCCGATATACGTCCGCCGATGCCCACGAATCTCCGCCTCGTCATGCATACCGCCCAACGAGATGCGGCTGAACTTGCGACCCAACGCCTTCGCAATCGACCGTCCCAGCGAGGTCTTACCCACGCCCGGAGGCCCGACAAAGCAAAGAATCGGCCCCTTCATATCCGGCTTCAAACGCCGCACCGAAAGGTAGTCCAGAATCCTCTCCTTCACCTTCCTCAGGCCATAATGATCCGCATCGAGAATCTCCTTCGCCTTCAGAATGTCAACCTCGCCCGAAGACGTCTTCGACCACGGCAGCACCGCCAGCCACTCCACGTAGTTCCGTGTCAGGCTGTAGTCCGCCGCCGCCGGATTCATCCGGCTCAGCCGCCCAAGCTCCTTCAGAGCGTCCTTCTTCGTCTCCTCCGGCATGCCGGCGTTCTCGATCTTCTCCTTCAGGTCCGCAATATCCTTCTGCGTATCGTCAAGATCGCCCAGCTCCTTCTGGATCGCCTTCAGCTGCTCCCGCAGGTAGTAGTCCCGCTGCGACTGCTGCACCGAGTCCTGCACCTCCGACTGGATCTTGTTCCGCAGCTGCTGCACCTCCAGCTCCTTCGCCAGGTGCTGATTGATGCGCTCGAGCCGGGCCGAAACATTCGGCGTCTCCAATAGCTCCTGTTTGTCGGTCGTCGTCAAAAACGGCAGCGACGACGCAATAAAGTCCGCCAACCGTCCCGGCTCATCGATATTGATCGCTATCGTCTGCAGATCATCCGACAGCGTCGGAGACGACGTCACAATCGTCTGAAACTGGCTCAATACGTTCCGCTGCAGCGCCTCCGCCTCAGGCGAAGGCGTCGGCTGAACCTCTTCAATTGTCTCGGACTCCGCAGTCATAAACGGCGTCAGCTGCGAAAACTCACCCAGCCGCACCCGCTCATTGCCCTCCGTAAACACAAAAAGGCTCTGATTCGGCATCTTGACGACCTTATGGACCGTCGCTCGCGTCCCAATCGCATATAAGTCAGCAGCCTGCGGAGCATCCTGGCGCGCATCCCGCTGCGCCACCACTAGGATGGTCTTCTCCTCGCCCAACGACTGAATCAACTGGATCGAGCTGTCTCGCCCCACCGTAAGTGGTAGAACTGCATGGGGAAACAGCACAGTATCCCGCACCGGCAATACCGGAAGGGCGCGGCTCCCACTAGCTTCTTCAACACCACCTTCGCCTGTCTTCACGGCTGTGGGTTTGATAACACTCACAAAATCACTTGCCATCTGAGTCTCCCCCTATCAAATTACCTTATATAGGATGCTCCAACTTTCCGATGGTCGCAAGTTCCCCTCCCCCAGCAGGCAACCCTGATCGAAATCCCATATCCAGCTTGGATGCACTTCCCCTCAGAATGTAATCGGCCTATATCGATCTCCGCGTGAATAAATCAACCCCAAACCCTACCTGGCGGCGTAGATCCCCAAAACCTTCACCATCCGGCAATAGGTCTGCAACGCGCTCAACGCTAACTGCGCCTGCTCCAGGTCCCTAAATCGAACATCTACATAGAAGACGTACTCCCATGGGCTGCCCGGAACCGGCCGGGACTCGATTTTCGTCAGATCCACCCCAGCCGTCGCGAGACCTTTCAGCGCCGCAACCAGCGTTCCCGGCCGGTGTTCGACCGCGAATGCCAAGCTCATCTTATTCGCGCCCTGCAATCTCGCGTCAGTCGGGTCGAGTGTCGCACTACCCCGAGTCACCAGGTGGAACCGCGTATAGTTCTCCGCCCGGTCTTCAATCCCTGCTACAAGCACCTCGCCACCGTACTCGATTGCAGCCAGCTCCGGCGCAATTCCTGCAACGTCTCGGAGACCATCAGCCATGACGTGTTTCACACTCCCGGCCGTGTCATAAAACGGCAGCGCCGCAAACTCGGGGTGCGCCGACAGAAACCTCCGGCACTGCGACAACGCCACCGGATGCGAAATCACCTGCCGAATCTCCTCCAGCTTCACCCCGGGCAGCGCAATCAGGTTATGCCGGATCCGCATCAGGCTCTCCCGCTCAATCCGCACGGGTTGCTCCAGAAACAGATCGTAGTGCTCGGCCACCGACCCATGCAGACTGTTCTCGATTGGCAGCACCGCACCATCCACGTCCCCGGACACCACGCTCGACAATACCTCCGCCGAGACGCTGCAGGGAACGATCTCAATCCCGCCCACATCCCCAAGCATCGCCATCGCAGCCATATGGCTGTTCGACCCCAACTCTCCCTGTATCGCAATCCTCAAGCGCACCACCTAATTAAAAGTAAAAAAACGTACAACTCCGCAAAAAATCCCTATTTCCTGTCGCTGGCAACCTCATCCGTAAAGAAAGCACCTTACTTCTGCAAAGGCCATGCGGCCTCCAATCGATGGACACGGCAGAACGAATTGCCAGTCCCAGGAGAACGAAATGCTTTGGACTATCTTCGTCGTACTTCTCATTCTATGGTTGCTCGGCTTTGTCGGATTTCATGTTCTTGGAGCATACATACATATCCTGCTGGTCATTGCCCTGGTCGTGCTCGTGATTCAGCTCATCAGCGGAAGACGAGCAATCTAGTCAAGACGACCGGGCTCCCAGTTAAATCATCCAACGACTTACGCCATCACCCCGGAGTTCAACATGAATAAAGAAACAGTAGCAGGTAAGTTCGATCAGGTAGTCGGCAAAGTCAAACAGTCGGTCGGCGAAGCCGTCGACAATCAGAAATTGGCCAATGCCGGCGCAGCCGAGCAGGTGAAAGGTGCTGCTAAGGAGGGTTGGGGCCACGCCAAGGACGCTGCGCAGACTGTCGCCGACTCCCGTCGGGCCGAAGCGACAGCCCAGGGCGAAACCATCCGCCAGCGCAGCGAAGACGCCGCTCACGAAATGCGCGAGAAGATCACCTCAACCGCGCAGAACCTCAAAAACAAGGTCGAACATAAGATGGACGAGATCAAGCACAGGCACGAAGATCGTCCTGCCCGCTAGCCGTCCCTCAACTCAGCCGAACGAAAGGCCCGCCATCAGCGGGCCTTTCGTTATCTGCGAGACAATACATCCACCGCAACAAACGCAAAAAACACCACCGAAATCACCCCATTCAGAGTAAAGAAAGCAGCGTTCATACGCCTCAGGTCGCGCGGCGAAATAATCATGTGCTCGTACAACAGCAGCGCGGCGACCAGCAACACGCCCCAGCATCGCCATCTTGCCCAGCCCGAACAGCACAATCAACCACACCAGTAGCCCCAGCATTCCCAGATGCATCGCACGTGCAATCCAGAACGCCCGCTCGACCCCAAACGCCTGCGGCACACTATTCAACCCGACCTTGCGATCATGTTCGAAGTCCTGACACGCATACAGCACATCAAACCCGCCCACCCACAACAGCACCGCACCGGTAAGCACCACAATGCGCCAATCCAGCGTTCCCCGAACCGCAATCCAGGCTGCCGACGGGGCAATGCCCAGCGCCAGACCGAGCACCAGGTGCGACCACCGCGTCACTCGTTTCATATAGCTATATGCCAGCACCACTCCCAGCGCCACGGGAGCCAGCTCCAGCGTCAGACGATTCAACATCGCTGCGCCCAGCACAAACACCACCAGCGACACCAGCACAAATCCACCCGCAAACCCACTGCTAAGCGTTCCCGCCGGTAACGCACGCATCGCCGTCCGCGGATTTGCCGCATCCAGCTTTGCATCGGCCAAACGATTGAACGCCATCGCCGCTGATCGAGCCGCCACCATGCACACAACAATCCAGCCCAACACCCGCAACGTCGGCCACCCTCCAGCCGCCAGCACCGCTCCCGTCAACGCAAACGGCAGCGCAAAAATCGAGTGCTCCCACTTGATCATCTCCAGCGTAGTCGCCGTACTCTTCCAGAATCCGCTCATATCTCTATCGTAAAAGAATTCGGGCCACGCCGGGGATGCGGCGTGGCCCGAATCCAATAACTGCAAATCTACTTTCCAGAAGCTCCGTTCGCTACCTCGAGGTTATTCACCACCTTAAAGACACCGGCAACAGAATTCGCCCGTATGTTGGCCGCATCCTTATCAGCCTGCGTATCCACCACGCCGGAAAGCGTCACATTGCCGTTCACCACCGTAATCCGAATAGGCTTCGCGGGATCGATCGCGTACTTATTCAGCGTCGGAAATCCATAGATCGCCCGCGCCTCCGCCAGACGAATCCGGTCATCCATCGGCGACACCGGCGCAACCTCAATATTGTCGATCACGTCCTTCACTCCCGGATAATTCGACACCAGACTCACCGCCGAATCCTTGTCCATAGGACCATAGGCCATCCCGCCCAACTCCACCACCCCGTTCTTCACCCCGATCGTCAGTGCGTTAAAGGCAGTCGTTCCATACCCGACACGATCGTAGGCCAGCTTCTCCGACAGCTTGTTCCGCAACGTCGTGTCATCCACCACAGGCCCATCCACCTGGATCAGGTTCTGGATACCCTTCACATTCTTCCGATGGTGAGCCTTGTTGTCCGCTTCTTCTTTGTCGCTATACACATCCACCGTGCCGGTCAGTGTAACGATACCGTCCTGTACGCTCACCTTCACATCCTTGAATCTTTTGTTGTCCAGTGCCTTCGCAACATCGCCTTGAATCTGAGCATCGTGCACTCCAGCCTGCGCCAGTCCCATCGCACTGCCGAACGTCAACACGCCTGCCAACCCCAGCAAACCCGCCAACTTTAATAAGCTTCGCCCCGTTTATCAATGCCCCTCCTGAACTCCTTATGCTCTCGCTACCTGGGATGAGTTCCTTCCGACAAGAGATGCCTAGTGATAGCGCTGACGCAACTTATAAACCACACTGAATACGCCAGACTCATCACGTGTCACAACGATCGACACATTGCGGCTCACGTTATATTGCAGCTGGATCAACTCTTGCGCAGTCTGGTTCACATTGGTCGCAAAGATGGCCGTCAACTGCCGCGAAATCTGCTGCTGCACCGTGATCCGTGCTGCGGAATTTCCCAGTGTTCCTACAAACGCCGGATCGATCCTGACGCTGCCAACACCAAACAGTTTCTGCACCCGGTTGCTCACCGTCGCATTCAACGCACCGCCAAGCAGCGCGCTGGTCGTCGGATCCGTTCCCTGCTGCATCTGCTGCTCCTGGTAGAGCTGCGCCTCCTCCTGCGTCCGTCCCAACGCCAGCAGAGCGAACACGTCCGCCTCACTCAGCGGCGGCTCGGACCGGTAAGTCGGCTTCAGATTGTTCATCGTGCCATGCAGTCCGATCGTGATGTCGTAGTTCTCCACTCGCGCCGTCGCATCCAGATCAATCGTCGGATCGATCCGCACCGGATTGGTGAAATAAATATCGCCCCGCTGCAACTGATATTTGGTCCCGGCAAAGGTCGCATTCCCATCGGTAATCTGGATCCTGCCCAAAATCGTCGGCTCCGCAACCGTCCCCCCAACCCTCAGGTCCACCGTCCCCGCCAGCTTGGCATAGGAGTTCTGGAAGTCAAGCTGCGGCGAACTCGTCACTCGCACATCCAGCCGGATCTTGTTCGTCGCCGCCGTCGGATCTGGAGGCGCGCTCACTCCTCCCAATCCCGAGAACTGCGCCAGATCCAGGTCAGCGCCGACACCGAACCGCGTCAGCAAAATCGAGCCGCTTAGTATTGCATTCTGCGTATTGCCTTGCAGTCTAAGGTTCGCATTCGCTGTCGCGCTCAGCCCATACAGTCGTACTCGAACCACATCTCCTGTCGCAGTCAGATCCGCATACACTCCATTCCGATACCGGATCGACCCCCCGATCTTCAACTGCCCACCACCTGTTGTCGCGGTCAGGGTCTGTACCTGCAATCGGTCTTCGTTGAAGACCAGCGTCCCATTCATATTGTTCAACCCATTCGGAATGCCTTCGATCGAAGCGTTCACGTTGTTGAACTTCACCGTGCCCGTCAACCTCGGGTCCATCACCTTCCCACCCGCATTGACCGTAAACTCCACCTTGCCGCTCGACGTGATATCCGTGTCGAACGTATGCAGCAACGCCATGCTCACGCTGCCGTTCGCGTTCACGTCCAGCTTGCCGCCCTTCGCATCGGACACGCCCAGCACCTGCGCTGTTCCACTCGCATGCATGTCCGTATCCTGCCCGTAATGTGTACCTGCTCCAGCCGGGCGATACCCTGCTGCAGACTCACACGCAGCGGCTCCGCCGTCTTCAGCTCCACCCCCTGCAGCTTCATGTCGAAGTCGTTGAACTCCGCCAGGCCATTCAGCATCTTCGGCGTCTTCAGCGGACCACTCACCGTGACCACGCCCCCAATCGACGATGTCGCAACCACCTGCCCCGGTGCAAAGATCGCTAGCAGCTTATTCACATCCAGCCCCGAAAACGTCATCTTCGCCTGCATCGGGTATTCGCCCGATAGCCCTGCCTGACCCGCCACGTTAACCTTCGCGCCCACCACGGTCGAGTCCGCTGTGACGTACAACGTATTGCCTTCACTATGCAGATTCGCCGCCACCTCGCCCGCAGCCTTTCCGTCAATCGTCACGCTCGCGAGCTTGGCAGTTGCCTTCAGTTGCGGCTCCTTTATCGTTCCATTCGCATCCGCCACCAGGCTCAACACTCCATCCGCTCTCGTGTACGCCTGTTGCACCGTCTTGAACTTCGACAACCGCAGCTTGTCGCCTTCCACATGACCATGCAGATGCTCGCTCGCCAGGTCGTAACCTCCATTGCCGGTAATCTGCATCCCATGCGATTTCAAGACCACATGGCTAGCCTCAATGTCCTGCCCCTGCACCGTCATCTGCGCCACCGCGGACTCGTACGGCTCGCCATACGCAACGCCATTCATCAGCGAGACCGACCCACTCCCAACAAGATCCTTCAGCGTCCCAGTCGCATGCGCGTTCACTCCCACCGTTCCTGTCACAGGCACACTCTGCTGCTGCCCCACAATCTGCAGCAAGTCGGGAATCTGCGCATTGGCAAGTTGCACCTTCGCATCGATCGCCGTTCCATCGTCCCACTCATACATCGGTACGCCCTTATGTGGCGCTGCCTTCCGCGGCCTGAATGTACCCTCCACATTCAGCACAGCAGTCCCACGCTTGATCGTCGAACTAGCTATAGCTAGCCCCGAGTAAGGAGAAAACTCAGCATCCGCCAGCACAGAGTCGATCACCGCATCCATCGCTGTGCCCAACTTCACCTCAGCACCCATAGCTTGCAGATGACCCTTCAAATCCAAATCAGCGACTGCCCCTCGCGCCGTCCCGTTGAACTCCATCGCTCCGTGCAGCACCACCGGAATCGCTGCGCTTCCCTTCTTTCCATTTGCCGCAAACCCCAACGTCTGTAGCAACTGGTCATACTCCCCCAAATCGCGCACCTGCAGGTCCACCCGCAGCGCAGTCAGCGGATCGCCCACATTCACGCCCAATATCCCACTCGCCTCCAGGTTCGATTGCGGCGTCTGCAGTGTGATCTGCTCAATCCGCACCACCTCCGGCTTCCCGTCGTAGTGACCATGCACCATCCCGGTCACCGGAACATCCGAAAGCGCTCCCTTGCGCTTCAAGCCCACCGGCGCAAACTTCAGCGTCGCCTCCACCTGCACCGTCTCATCGATGTCTGTCGCCGGCCCACCCCAATCCACCTCCACCGGCCCCGTAATCGACGTATCGAATCCCAGATCGCCATAGTTCTTTGGAGCCGTCACATCCATGATCGTGCGCAGCGGAATCCTGTCCACCGTCGCCTCAAGATACGCATGAGCAAACTGCACCACCGGTACTCGCCCTCGTTCCCGTCACCGGAGGTTTCGCGCCGATCGCCTTTGCACTCGTATTCGCGGTCGTCACCGCAGCTTTCGTCGTAGGTGACTTCTCCGGAGCATTCGCCGGAACCTCTCCCAGCCAGTTCTCAATTCGCAATTTGCCCGCCGCGCTTCCACCACCGGGCAGCGTCCCCGTCAACGTCGTCAGCAGCATCTCCGTCGGAGTGATATGCAACTGCCCACCGCCGTTGATATCGTGCAGCCTCACATGCTCGTTCTGAAACGACGCGTTGTATACCTTTGCCTTGCCCACCAGCAGATATCCAGCCACGCAATCCGGATCAGGCGGCAGCACATTTAAATCGGGCTTCGTCGCCTGCTTCGGATGCGTGCGTTCCCACAAGCGCGAATGCTTCTGCGCCACCGCAGGCGTCGTGTTGCAACTGTGGCCGTTTAGCTCGAGCGAAATACTTCCTGCATCGAATCCTTCCGCGCCGGTCAACACCTTTATCTGTGCCAACTCCAGCGATCCCGTCGCCTTCGCCTCCCACTCCGGCTTCGCGAAGTGCGCCAGGTTCGCCGTAGCCTGCAGCTTCGACGCCTTCCCGCTTGCGAACTCGAACTTCGTCAGCTCTACCTTGTCGCGCCCAAGCTGCGCCGCCATATGCAGCGACGACTTCGCCTCCGGCTCCTTCGCCATCCTCGTCCGCAGATCGTTCAGATCGATCGTCGCGCCATACATATCACCCGTGGCAACGTAGTGGACCTCGGCCCGCAGATCATGTGCCGCCAGGTCGAACGGAATAGCCCGGTTATTCAACAACGCCATGCCATTCGCCAGTTCCACCGTCTGTGCCTTCAGGTCCAGCAGCGTATCCATAACCGGCTTGTTGCTCGTGCTCGGATGCTTCGGCACCGGCTGATTCGTCTTTCCATCCTTGTCGATGATCAGATGAAACTGCGGATGATCCACCCGCAGATAATTCAACGACACATGCGACGCCACCCCCGCGCCCGCCACATGCGAGAAGAAGTTGAACAGCCTCACCCGAATTTGAATCTTGTCAGCAGCAAGATAAGGCGCCTCGCCCGCGCCTTCCAGTCCATGAATCACCAACCCATCCGCTTCGACCGACAGATGCCACAGGCTGAATCGGATCGCACCCAACTCCACCCGTCCACCTGTCGCATCGCCCAGCACCTTCACAATCTCCTGGTTCACGCGCCAGTCAAAATCGTCCGTCGTTGAATACCACGCAAACGCCCCCACCAGAACCACCGCCAACGCAATCAGACTCACCGCAGTCCACACGATGATCTTGCCAAGCTTCGACCTTCGGGCATTACCGGATGCGGGAGTGCCATTCGTCTCCACCGGCTCCATCTCCGGCTCCACTCCTGGCCGCATCTCGCTCATGAACCCACCTCTCCCGGCTGCAACACGCGCACAGTCCCCTGCGCCCGCAGTGTCTTCAACCAGTCCGACAGCAGATTACTCACCTGCTGCTGCAGCAGAATCTCCTCGATCCGCTTCGAGATCGTCTCCAGCTTCGGTGCCGTCGCATGTTGTCGTGCGTACTCTGGCAGCAGCGTCTTGTCGTAATACTCCTTAATGTCGCTGTCCGGAATATGGATGCCCATGCGGAAGCGGAGCTCGATGAATTGCAGCACCTGCATCCGCTGGCGCCATACCTCGGTTAGTTCGCCGATCGTGAACCCATTGTCCGTCACAAACTTCAGCCAACCCGCATCGGTCTCGCAGTGATACGCTTTGCACGCCGGAATGTCCTTCCGCAACGCCGCAAACTGAGCCTCCACCTCATTGTCGCTGATCGGGTCTTCATTCTCCAGTTTGGATTGCTGCAGAATCAGCGTTCGGTCGATCAGCCGGTCGATCGCATTCTCTCGGGAGAACGCTGCTGCCTGCCGAAACGGCTGAAACGCAATCAGCCTTCGCTCTTCATCCACATCACTCTCAAGAATCAGATCTCCGTTCACCACCGCGACCAGTCTGTCCAGTTCCACCCCCTGCATCGGCGGCTGCTTCTCCACCGGCGCAACCGGCGCTGGTACCGGCGGCACGCTCTGCGTCCACCCCGCGAGCGGCGTCATCCCCAGCAGAATCCAGAGCGCAGCGTAACGCCAGACCCCTCTGCCCATCGCATTGTGTCGCAACCCATTCATCTAGAAGCTCTGTCCAATACTGAAGAAGAAGTTGAAGTGATTCGCCTGTCCCTCATACGGATTGCTGCCATTGAAGTCGTAAATAACCGGATACACCGGCGGATTCAGGTTATAGCTGAAATCCACCCGGATCGGACCCACCGGTGTCTTGTAGCGCGCACCCAGTCCCACATCATGCGAAAAATAGTTGAAGTTACATGTGCCGATCGACCCTGAGACGTTCGCGCACGTGCTTTTATCCGGCTGTGTCACGCGAATAAAACTCGGAAGCAGTTGACTTCCATTCTGAAATACATTGCCCATGTCGTGAAACAAGACAAAGCTGACGCTGTCTCCCACATACGGCAACGTCGGAGGTGGCATCCTCAGCTCCAGCGTATTCTCAAACGCAGCCGTACCTCCAACCGGATAGCCCGTCTGCAGATCGCGTGGGCCCGCGGCATTGATCCCGAATCCGCGAAGCGACGACGCTCCACCCGCATACAAGCGCTCCGGCAGCGGCACCGCCGAGCAGCTCGCATTCGTCGTCAACAGTACCCCGGCACACTCCGAGTTCCCCGCATTCGGATTTGGGCCAAACACGTTCTCAAAGCCAACCCGCGTATTGCGCGCCAGGACATACTTCCCAAATCGGTAGTACGTCGAGTTCGACATATCCACCCGGTTGAACGAAGCCTGAGAACCCAGCTTCGTACTCGCCAGAAACTCCTGCACTGAAGTGTACGAACCCCTCGACGCATCCAGTGGACTAGGCTGCCGCGTGTCACGGAACCACGTAATCCCCGGACCCGCCACGCGCACAGGTTGCGACAACAATGGAATCAGGTTTGCCGACACCTGCAGACTGTTCGGGTCCACCTTCACTCGCCGGTATTGCAAGTTATAGATGAAGGTTTGGGTCGTCTTGTACCTCTGTGTAACAGTAAATCCCGCCTGCAGTGTGGAGGATGCGAAGGTCGTGATGTTCTGCACATTGGAATATCCGCCCGCGATCTGCCCCGAAATCGTCCGGCTGCCACGAATGTGAGGAGTCGTAAAGCTCAGCAACGCCACCTGCTCCAGCAAGCCATACGTCGAATGCAGCGTCAGCGAGTTCTCCGTCCCACGCAGATTGATCCGGCTGACGTCCAACGACACCCGCGGACTCACGCCTGTCTTTCCGTTCTGTTGATATTGCACACTCGGATCCAGCCCCAGTTGAATCTTCGACGCCTGCGAAATCTCTCCCGAGTTCGGCGTTCCTGTCTGCGCCTCGAATCCAAATCCGTATGTCACGTCCCACCGCCTCGACTCTGTCAGTTGCAGCAGCACATTCTTGCTTGGCGCGTCCCCCTGCGGGTTCTGCACGGCCGCCACAACCTCATTGAACAGCGCCAGCCCGTATAAATTCCGCTGCGTATCCAACAACGCGGTCTGGTTCAGCGGATCCCCCGCATGCACCTTTACCTGACTCTCCACAACGGACGGGCGGGTATGATGATCCCGGAAAGCAGCACTCGATCGACCATCACCTGCTGCCCCTCGGCCACCTCCAGCGTCACATCCGTCTTGTCCGGATCCGCGACCTGCTTTTCCTGCTTCACCTCGACCCTCACCTGGTCGAAACCTTGGCTCAGGTAATAAGTCAGCACCGCATCTCGATCCCCAAACAGCGTAATCAGCGAAAACGGCTGTCCCGTCTGTGCATTCAACAGGCTCGTCACATCCTTCGTCCGCTCGCTATCGACTCCCGCCAGCTTCACCGTGCCGAACTTTTGCTGCGGTCCCTCCACAATCGTGTAGGTCACCTGGATCTCTGCGGTCTTCAAAGGCTTTCCTCCCGGCCCATCCTCAACGTCCTTCACCTCCGGCGTCACCTTCGCCTCGTCGAAGCCATTCGCCCGGTAAAGCGCCTGGATCGACGCCACGTCCTGCGTCACCAGCGACGAACTATATCGTCCGCTGCGCTGATACGGATCCGCCTTCTGCACCTTCAGCCTCTCCCGCAGCAAGTCATCGTCGAAGTACTTATTTCCCTTCAGATTCACCGCCGTGACCTTATGCTTCTCTCCTTTGACCGTCGTATACACCACCCGTTCCGACGTCGTTCCGGCCCCAATCCGTCTCACATCTACGGTCGCGTCGAAGTACCCCTGCTGCACCATGTAACTCCCGAATGTTGTGCAGCCCTTCGTTCAGCAGATCGTTGTCGATCGTGCCCTCTTCGAACACCGGCACCAGCTGATGCAGCCGGCTCTTCGATATGCTTCGCCCCCTCCACCAGCACCTGCACCTCCGGCCCCTGGTTGGCGTGGAAGTCGTAGTCCAGCTGCTTGCGTCCTTCGTTATACGTCTGCTTCTGCAACGTAACCGTAGCCTCCAAACGGTCCTTCTTCTGGTACTGCGCCCGCAGACGGTCCAATGCGTTGCTAGTCGTATCCCGCGTAACCTTGCTGTTCGCCTTCAACTTGCTCTTCTTACGAAACTCCTCCGGCGTCAGTCCCGCGTCTTCTCCTTCCAACATCACCTGGCCGACCCGTGCCTGCGGTCCAATATCCACCGTGAACGTCACGTTGATCTGATCACCCACCACATCCGTCTCCGTCTTCACATCGATCTTCGACTCGTAATATCCGTTCTGCTGCAATACCTCCTTCACCCCCTCCGTGGCGGCCGGTATCGCTGCTCTCGTAAACGCCCTGCCCGGACCAAGGTTGGTCCCAAACTCCAGCAGCGAAGCCAACCGCTCGTTCTTCACCCCCGCGATCGTCACTCGCCCCACGTAGTACCGCGGCGTCCCCACAAAGATCAGACACCATCCCGTTCGCCATTCCGCACCCCCCGCACCGAGATGTCGCGATACCGTCCCGTCGCAAACAACCTCCGCGTACTCGCCCGAACCTTCTGCGGATCCAGAGGCTCACCCGCCTGCTGCGCCAGTTCACCCAGCAGCCGGTCGTTCGCAGCAAACGTCACCTCTTCAAATTGAATCGATTGCACCGGAAGCCCCTTCCACTGCCATACCGAAGTCTCTCCGGCACCAGCCCCTGCCGCACCAGCTCCTGCACTCCCACCTCCCGGACGCCACAGGCGCAGCAACTGCCGGAGCGCTCTGCGCACCCGCCATCAGGCCGGCCGCCAGCAGCCACCCCGCGCATCCCGCCAACACCTCCGTCCGGTACCGCCGACCTATTCGAAACAACCTCACTCAACCCTTCCCAACCCAGCCTTTGCAACATTCTGCCGTGACCGCTCAGCCCATACCGCCGCCACACCGGCTCCTCTTTTAGACTCACGTACTCCCGCTTACGTCCGCAGTCCCGAATCCTGCTGAAAAGCTGCTTTCTCTACGATGCACAAATCCGCCGCCAAATCGGCCCGTCCCTGCGACCACGCTCCCTTCTCTATACTACGAAGAAGCAGCCTCTAAAAACCGGCGAACAGCCATCATGCCCGATCTTCCTTCCGTCCCGTCCATTCACGATAACGACCGCTACTCCCGTCAAATCCTCTTTCCCGGCATCGCCGCGGCCGGCCAGCAACTCCTCGCCTCCGCCCACGTCGCCGTCATCGGAGTCGGAGCCACCGGAGCCGCCACCGCCTCTCTCCTCGCCCGCGCCGGCGTCGGCACCCTCACCCTCATCGACCGCGACTTCGTCGAGCCCTCCAACCTCCAGCGCCAGATCCTCTTCGACGAAGACGACGCCCTCCAATCCCTCCCCAAGGCCGAAGCCGCCCGCCGCAAGATAGCCCTCTTCAACTCCACCATCACCGTCCATGCCCACATCGCCGACCTCATCCCCGCCAACATCCACGATCTCCTCGCCCCGGCCCACCTCATCCTCGATCGTCGCCACCGACAACTTCGAAACCCGCTACCTCCTCAACGACTACTGCGTCCAGCAGTCCAAACCCTGGATCTACGCCGCCGCCATCGGCGCCTACGCCGCAACCATGACCATCCTCCCCAAAACATCCACCGCCGCCCAAAGGATTGTCATTCTGAGCGGAGCGAAGAACCCCTGCATTTGTCTTTACGGACGGAGCGAAGCGACGTACTCGCTGGTCCCTACGAACCCACCGCCTGCCTCGCCTGCATCTTCCCCAAGCCCCCCACCGGCCCAGTAGAAACCTGCGACACCGCCGGCATCCTCGGCACCGCCGTCAACCTCGCCGCCTCCCTCCAGGTCACCGAAGCCCTCAAGATCCTCACGAACCAGCACCATCTCCTCCGCCGCACCCTCCTCTCCTTCGACCTCTGGCCCCCTACCGCAACCGGAGGCATCGACAAGTCCGAGATCAGCACCGCCCACCCCGATCCCGACTGCACCGTCTGCGGCCAACGCATCTTCTCCCACCTCGCCGGCGAAGGCCGCCCCCACATCACCCTCTGCGGCCGCAACTCCGTACAAATCCATGAGCACCACCGCCCCATCGACTTCGCCACCCTCCGCGACCGCCTCGCCCTCCACACCGACCTCCATGACCTCCGCTGCAACGATCTCCTCCTCCGCTTCCGCCGCGGCCAACACACCGTCACCGTCTTCGCCGACGGACGCGCTATCATTCAAGGCACCACCGACACCACCTACGCCCGCTGCCTCTACGCCCGCTTCATCGGTTCTTAAGCCCATTCTTTACAACCACTCCGGCCCTTATCCGAACCCTCCCGGAACAACCTTTCCCGCCATCATGATGCTCTAATGGTTGAATAGAAGACAAATCACCGCGTCAGCCCAGACAGCCGAGGCAGGCGAGAATCAGGCGAACTACTACTTATGACTTCGGAATCGAGCCCGATTACTTTGGATAATCCTGCAGCCCCGCCAGCCAAACCTCCCAGGGTCTCTTCAAACGAAACCCTCCCATCGTCGGCGAAGCCGAAGCCATCGAAGCCGCCAAAAACGGCGACCCCGAGGCCTTCTCCAAGCTCTACGCCCTCCACAAGCGCCGCGTCTACACCCTCTGCCTCCGCATGCTCGGCAACGTCTCCGAGGCCGAAGACATGACCCAGGAGGCCTTCCTCCATCTCTTCCGCAAGATCACCAGCTTCCGCGGCGAGTCCGCCTTCTCCACCTGGCTGCACCGCCTCACCGTCAACCTCGTGCTCATGCACCTCCGTAAAAAAGGCCTCAACCTCGTCTCCCTCGAAGAAACCATCAGCCCCTCCGAGGAGGACGCGCCCAAGCGGGACTTCGGCAGCCGCGACCCCCAACTCTCCGGAACCGTCGATCGCGTCGCCCTCGAGCGCGCAGTCGCCTCGTTACCTCCCGGTTACCGCATGGTCTTTGTTCTCCACGACGTCGAAGGATTTGAGCATAATGAAATCGCAACTATGCTCGAATGCTCCACTGGTAACAGCAAGTCACAACTACACAAAGCGAGACTTAAACTTCGCGAACTGCTCCGTCAACCCGAGCAATCCTCCCTGCCGGCCGTGCTCAAGGAGTCGTCGTTATGACGAACATTCAAAACCTCAACTACGACACCATGTCTCTCGCTGAATTTGAGACCAATCTGCCCGACTTCTTCGCCATCTACGACGGACACATCAGCGACAACCCCCTCTTCACCAAATTCCTGCGTGCCAACCCCGACTGCGCCGCCCTTGTCCGTGACCTCGAATACATCGCCGCCACCGCCAAGAGTCTCTTCGAGCCCACCGAGGAGCCCAGCGACGCCATCTGGGGCAACATTCAAAGCAAACTCCAGCAGGAACCGATCGTCAAGGACCGGTCAAACGACCTCTCCAAGTAAACCATCCCTGAACGCAACTGCAGCCCTGCAAAACCGCCGGCGAGTGGGTCAGTTGCTGTCTGCTGGACGTAATTCGCGAAAATCCGCCTCGTTCCGGCCACCGAAAAAGTTCCCCACACTACCAGTTTTAGCAGTTACCGACCTCCCTCCATGTTCATAGACTGTGTCCATCCCGGTCTAAACGCATCAATTTACAAGACCTGAGAAACGTCGGCACCCGGACGTCGCCAGCAGCAACAAATACAAGCGCCAGACGGATGTGCATACTCACGTGAACACCCCCAACGAAAACGGAACTGTCGGCAAATGGCAGCGGCTCGCATGCCGCACTTCGATGGAGAGAAGAAAATGATCAGGCCCATCGTCAAACAGCTTTTGTCAGCGGCGTTATCTTTCCTGTTGGTCTTCACCACCTTGCCGCCCGAAGCCACAGCTCAGCAGCAGCCACCGGCGCCGGCTAACTATCCGGGACAAGGCGCACCCCTCTCCGCCGAGGAACTGCAAGGGCTCGTAGCGCCCATCGCCCTGTACCCCGACGCCCTAGTCGCTCAGATTCTTGGTGCCTCCACCTTTCCCGACCAGGTTGCCGCCGCCAACGGTTGGCTGCAGCAGAACAAAAATCTCACCGGCACAGCTCTAACCCAAGCCGTTGATACGCAGCAGTGGGATCCCAGCGTAAAGGCGCTCACTCAGTTCCCATCCGTCCTCGACAACCTCGCCAAGAATCTCAGTTGGACCTCCGCATTAGGCGAGGCCTACCACAACCAATCCGCCGAAATCATGTCCGCCGTCCAGGTCTTGCGTGCCAAAGCACAGGCCGCCGGCAATCTCAAATCGGGCTCGCAGATCACCGTCGTCGAACAGTCCCCGCAGGTGATCGTCATTCAGCCCACCAACCCGCAGGTGGTCTACGTCCCGACATACAACCCCACGGTCGTCTACGGCACTCCGTACGTGACGCCCGGCTACAGCACCGCAGCCGTAGTAACCACCGCCGTTCTCGCATTCGGAGTCGGTATCGCAGTAGGCGCCGCCATGAGCAACAGCTGGGGTTACAGCTACTGGAACTGCAACTGGCACGGCGGCACGGTAGTCTATAGAAGCAACGTCTACTACGGAAACAGCGCATGGCACGGTGGCTACTACGGCTCCAGCGCATCCGCCTACGGACCATACGGCAGCGCGCACGCTGGGACTGCCTATAATCCCTCCACCGGAACCTATGCCCGCGGCGCATCGGCCTCAAACGCCTATGGTTCGCAAGCCGTCGGCCAGGCGTACAACCCGAACACAGGAGCCTACGCCGCCACGCATCAAGCCTCCAACGCCTACGGCAGCTACGGCAGCTCGGTCTACTCCAAGAACGGCAATACCGCTTATACGCAGCACCAAACTACCGCGAATGGGACAGTTGCGACTGGACAGACCTCAGCAGGTGGCTCAGCCGCCGCTGCATCCGGCAAGTATGGCAACAGCGGAGGCGTAGCTCAAACCGCAAACGGCAACAAGTACGCCGCGGCCAACGGCAACGTCTACAAGAACACCGGCAGCGGCTGGAACCAGACCCAGGGCACTCCCCATAACACCTCAAGCTACTCAGGAGCCAACTCTGCAGCTGCGAAAGGCTACGGAGAGCAGCCCAAGAGCACCGGTGCCTCGGCCTTTGGCGGGGGCGGAGGTGGAGGCGGCTGGCAATCCCGACAGGAGAGCGCTCGCGGTTCCTACAGCCGTGGTGGTGGCGGCGGATCGGCTGGTCGCAGATGAAGCGAACAATACTGCCGCAATCCCAGTCCACTCTTGTGAGCGCCCTTAATGATATGCAGCCTGCAGACGAAGTTTCGGAGGATGGAATGCCGCTCAAACATCGCAGAATCGCCTTTATGGCCCGGATACTGCTTCTCGCGATATTCATCCCGCTCGCCGCCTGCAAAAAATCCGAACCCGAGAAACCCTCGATCAGCGTCTTTGCCTCCCCCGACGACGCCGGCAATGCGCTCTCGGCGGCAGCCAAGTCAGACGATCAAAACGCGCTCCTGGCGATCTTCGGTCCCGACTCGAAAGAGCTTATCTACTCCGGCGATCCCGTGCAGGACAAGAACACCGCCGCCTTATTCATCGCAGGTTACGGGCAGATGCACCGCTGGCGCAAGATGTCCGATGGCGGCCAGATCCTGCTCGTCGGAGCCGACAACTTCCCCTTCCCGATCCCGCTCAAAAAGAACACCAGCGGCAAGTGGTTCTTCGATACCGCCGCAGGCAAGGATGAGGTTCTGAACCGCCGCATCGGCAGAAATGAACTCGCCATCATCGAGGTCTGCAACGCAGTAGCGAACGCACAGGCCGAGTACTTCGCCACACCCTCACGATGGCGAAAAGACAAAACAATTCGCGGTAAAGTTCATCAGCGACCCCGGCAAACAGAACGGCTTGTACTGGAAGTCGCCCGATGGACAACCCGCGAGCCCGCTCGGCCCAATGGCAGCCAACGCGGCCGCCGAAGGCTATACCGCAAAACCCGAGGGACACACCGCATTCCACGGCTACTACTTCAAAATGCTGTCGGGGCAAACCAATAACGCGCCCGGCGGCGCGAAGGACTACATGGTCAACGGCAAAATGACCGGCGGCTTCGCCTTCGTCGCCTACCCGGCCGAGTACGGCAACTCTGGCGTGATGACCTTCATCATCAACCAGGACGGCGTCCTGCTCCAGAAGGACCTCGGCAAGACCACCACCGAAACCGCAACCGCAATGACCAAATTCGATCCCGACCCCAACCTGGACCATCGTAGTGCCCTAACCTCGAACACTAGCCCTCTTCGCAGGGCTGATTTGACCGATTGGGTTGGTCAAAGATGCAACCGCCTCCATGTCTCTTGACACACCTGATACACTTAAAACAGACAGGAAATGGATCCGGCCACCGCCGGATCTTTTTCATTTGACCCTAAGTCCAGACAGAATCTCAGAACGAAGTCCGGACTTATATCATTTGCTTTGAATACTTTGCACACTTTAGGGGGGAGGGGGGTACCACGCCAACAAACACAGAAAGCCATCCCAAAATGGCGATTGCCCATCCTAAGCACCAGGTGTATCGTTTTATTAGCATGACGAGCCGAGTCCAATCCGTATTTTTTACCCTCTACTACTGGCCCCCTCTTAGCGGCCGGGTGGAGTTCTCGCATGCATCTCTGAAATAAAACATCAGAGTCTTCGATCTTCCCGAGCCGCGACCCCAAAGGTTGCGGCTTTTGCATGTTTGCAGCAAGAAATCAGCACCAACGAACTAGACTAAGGAGAAAGCCATGACGTCCGAACCTTCACTCACCCTCACCGAAGCCACCCCGGCAGTTCCAACCAGCCGTAAAGCGCATCATCCTCACCGGCTTCATGGGAGCAGGCAAATCCACCGTCGGACGCCTCCTCGCCGCCCGCGTCGGCTGGACCTTCCTCGACCTCGACGCCCATCTCGAGGCCCGCACCAGCGCCACCATCCCCCAGCTCTTCGAGCGCCACGGCGAAGCCCACTTCCGCCGCCTCGAATCCTCCGCCCTCGCCTCCGCCCTCCGCCTCAACTCCACCGTCCTCGCCCTCGGCGGCGGCACGCCCGAGAGCCTCACCAACCGCCTCCTCCTCGAGCAGACCCCTGGCACCTTCGTCGTCTTCCTAAACGCCCCCTTCCCCACCCTGTTCGACCGCTGCGTCCTTCAGGACATCACCCGCCCCATCCTCGCCGACCCCACCGCCGCCGAAGCCCGCTTCGCCGCCCGTCAACCCCTATACACCCGCCTCGCCGGTCTCACCATCGACACCTCGGAGCTCACCCCCGAGGCCACCGTAGACAAGCTCCTCACAGACCTCAACAGAGCACCAGGTACCAGACTCTAAACACCGCTCCTCATCGATTTCCTGCATCACACGATCATCCCAGGTACCCAGGAAAAAGTAATCAGGAGAGCAAGCTGACCACCCACAAGCCCGACCTAATCCCGGAGCCGGCCCCAAGGCAGAGCAGCAAAGCACTCGCGTCCACAGCTACATCCTCTTTTTCTTCGGTGTGCTCATAACGCTGGTCCTCGCCTGGAAGCTCGCCAAAGAGCTCGAGATCCTCTACGTCAGCGCCCTCTTCGCCGTCGTCCTGATGCCCATCGTCAACCGCATCACTGCGACTAACTTCTTCCGCGGCTACCGGCCCAGCCGCGGCGTCGCCATCGTCATCCTCATCGCCGGTAGCATCTCCGTCCTCGACCGTCTTCTTCACCGTCGGCCTCCCCCCGTCATCCGCGACCTCCACCAATTCTCCGACGATCTCCCCCAGCGCATCCCGTTCTTCGTAGCCAGGCTCAAAAAGCTCCCCCTTGCCGACCGCTTCGGCATCGACTCCGTCGCCGCACGCGCCGAGAACGCCATCACCGCCACCGCCAGCTACCTGTTCACCTCATTGCCCCAAGTGGCTCAGCCACGTCTTCGACATCCTCACCACAGTCTTCCTTTGCATCTACTTCATGCTCGAAGGTGAGTACGCCTACCGCTTCTTCCTCTCCCTCTTCCGCGTCGATCACCGCCACCGCCTCGACCTCACCCTCAAGCAAGCCGAGCGCAAGGTCAGCAAGTGGCTCCTCGGCCAGGGCCTTCTGATGCTCATCCTCGGCATCTCCAGCACCATCGTCTTCGGCCTGCTCCACGTCCGCTACTTCCTGCTTCTCGGCTTCCTCATGGGCCTGCTCAACATCATCCCCATCGCCGGCGGAGTCATCACCATCACTGTCGTCGCCGCGAGTCGCCGCCCTCGACTCCTGGACCAAGATGTGCTTCGTCCTCATCTTCTACGTCATCTACCTCAACATCGAGAACGGCTTCCTCACCCCGCGCATCATGCGCTCCAGCGTCAACCTCATGGGCCTCACCGTCCTCGTCGCCCTGCTCCTCGGCACCGCCCTGGCCGGAGTCGTCGGAGCCCTGGTCGCCGTCCCCACCGCCGCCCTCATCACCGTCCTCCTGGAGGAGTACGCCGTCCAGAAGCCCCTGAGTTATTGCGGCCTTCAATCGCCCTTTACCCCCCAGCCAATTACCCTTTACCCTCTCTAAGTGGCCTACTCTAACCTTCTCCCAACCCGAACGCCGCAACCTACCTGCCCCCCATCCTGATCGCCCTCGCAGTCTCTCGGCGTCGTCTTCGCTTCTCTACGAGCACATCAACCCCAACCTCCGTCCCCAGATCACCGTCACCCACACCAATATCTACACCTTCCACACCGTCATCAAAGCCGAGTCCCTGCTCGTCGGCCGCGATCAAGTCGAGGACGACCTCTACGTCCTCACCACCCTCCACATCGACGACCCCCTCAAATTCCCTCTCTTCCTCAAAGACTTCACCGCCAGCCTCCTCACCGCAGACGGCCAGCTCATCCCCAGCAGCGCCGTCCAGAAAGACGACCTCCCCAATCTCTACATCATCCTTTCCCGACCTCAAGAAGCTAGCCATCCACCCCCCTCTACCGCGAAACCACCATCGCACCCGGCCAATCCGCCGAAGGCATGGTCATCTTCCACTTCCCCGCCGACAAGGACGCCTGGGACCATCGCAAATCCGCCACCGTCACCGTCGACCTCTACCACCAGCCCCCGCAACAAGTCTCTCTCGACGCCAACCACCAACCCCTCGTCCCGAAACCCTGACAACAAAGAACTGAAAACATGACCCGCCGTCGCTGGATCGCCGACAACTGGACCTCCACCACGCCTCCCTCACCGGCGACCAGGCCGCCCACCTCGCCCGCGTCCTCCGCGCCGAACCCGGCCAGATCTTCGACGTCGTCGCCAACGGCTTCCTCCACCGCGCCGAAGTCACCGGCGTCACCGACCACGAAGTCCTCTTCACCCTTCACGAAGAACTCGAATCCGACGCCGCCCTCCCACTCCATCTGCTGCTCGCCGTCTTCAAGTTCGACCACTTCGAGTGGGCCATCGAGAAGGCCACCGAACTCGGCGTCGCCAGCATCACTCCCATCCTCGCCCGCCGCACCGAAAAACACCTCGCCCTCGCCGCCACCAAACGCGCAGAACGCTGGCGCCGCATCGCCCTCGAATCCTCCAAGCAATCCCGCCGCACCACCATCCCCGACATCGCCGACCCCACCCAGCTCAAACGCCGCCCTGAGACCAAGAGCAGAGCCCCACCCGCATCCTGCTCAGCGAAACCGAGCAGATACCTACCCTCGCCGCCTACTGCAACCTCGCAACACAGATCGGGTGCCCCATTCATCGCAGCCTCATCGCGATGGGTGGGATGTAACCAGTCCACTCGCCCTCGCCATCGGCCCCGAAGGCGGCTGGACCCCCGAAGAGATGTCCCTCTTCACCCAGCACCAACTGGCAGCACGTCACCCTCGGCCCCCGCATCCTCCGCGCCGAAACCGCGGCCATCGCCGCCATCGCCATCGCCTCCACCTACCTGCCTGATTCGTTCACCTAACCTCTGCGGATCACCCAACCGCAAGCAGTGCCAATAGCTAAAAAGGGCGGCCAGAGCCTCATCGCTCTATCCGCCTTTGCGCCTCAAGCCTTGCGCCGTAACGACCTAGCAACCTCTAGCTGAAAATCTCCTTCACCTTCTCAAACAGCCCGCGCGAAGTCGGCGTATTCTCCACCACCATCGTCTCGCCCAACTGCCGCAGCAACTCCTTCTGCGGCTTGTTCAGCTTCGCTCGGAGTCTGCACCCGAATCTCCACAATCAGGTCGCCCTTGCCTGCTCGATTCAAGTGCGGAACGCCCTTGCCTGCGCAGCTTGAACTCGCTTGCCCGCTCTGCGTCCCCTCAGGAACCTTGATCGTCGCCGCGCCCTCCAGCGTCTGCAATCTCCAACTCCGTCCCCAGCGCCGCCTGCGGAAACGAGATCGGCATCACGCAATGCAGATCGTCGCCATCGCGCTCGAAGAACTTGTGCGCCTTCACGCTCAGCACCACGTAAAGATCGCCCGCCGGCCCCGCAAACTTCCCAGCCTCGCCCTCGCCCTGGTACCGAATCCGCGTGTCCTGCTCCACGCCCGCCGGCACCTTCACCAGGATGCTGTGCTGCTGCTGCACCACAGTCTGCCCCGTGCATGTCGTGCACGGATCGACAATCATCGTCCCCGTCCCGCCGCACACCGAGCAGGTCCGCGCCACCGAAAAGAATCCCTGCTGGAATCTCTGCTGCCCGCGCCCGCCGCACTGCGTGCAGGTCGCCGGAGCCTTGCCCTTCGCTCCGCCCGTCCCCTTGCAGTCCGTCGCACGTCTCCATCCGCCGGATCGTGATCTCGCTTCTCCACGCCGAAGACCGCCTCTTCGAACTCCAGCGTCAGGTCATAGCGCAGATCGCGCCCACGCTGCACCCGCGAAGCCTTGCGGCCGCCCTGCCCACCCATGTTGAACATCTCGCCGAACAGATCGCCGAAGATGTCCCCCAGATCCTGCGCATTGCCGAAACCCGCCACCCGCAAACGGATTCCCGCCGCCGTCCGCCACCCTGGAACGCCGCATGGCCATACCGGTCGTAGGCCGCCCGCTTCTCCGGGTCGCTCAACACCTGGTACGCCTCGCTGCACGCCTTGAACTTCTCCTCAGCCTCAGGATTGTTCGGATTGCGGTCCGGATGGTACTGCATCGCCAGCTTGCGATAGCTGTCTTCAGCTCCTGGTCGAGCAGTCTCGCGAAACACTCAACACCTCGTAATAATCAATCTTCGTCACGTTTGCCGTCGCCACTCATCTCTTAAAGTCTTCCTCTGATTCTAATTCGCCAAAACCTAACGTCACATGCAGTTGCTCTTTACTGTCCCTGCTATCTGTCAACCGTTCGACTGCCTATTCGTCCGAAACCTGGTCCGGATTCGCCGCAATCCTCACCAGCGCCGGACGCAGCAACTTCTCCCGGATCTTGTACCCGCTTGCGAATCTCTTCCAGCACCTGGTGGTCCGGGAACTCCTTCGTTTCGATGCTTCCCAGCGCCTCGTGGATTCGCGGGTCAAACTGCGCCCCCACCGTCTCCACCGCCTGCACATTCAGTCCCTTCAACGCATCTTCCATCTGCTTCAGGATCAGCTCCACGCCGCCGCGCAGCTGCTCAGCCGTGCCGTCCGCCTTCAGCGCCAGTTGAAAGTTATCCATCACGCCCAGAAACGGTTCCACCGTATTCGAGACCGCATAGTCCCGAGCATCCGCCCGCTCCTTCGCCTCACGCCTCCGCGCATTTCAAACTCCGCCTGCAGCCGCGCCAGCCGGTCCAGCAACTGGTCCCGCTCGCCCTTCAACTGCTCCAGCTCGGCCTGGGCCGCAGTTCGTCTCCATCTCCTGCGCCAGCTCGCTCGGAAACTCATCCCCAGTCACCATCTCCGGTTCCTTCTCAGCCCTGCACCTTCGCCTCGTCCTGCATCGTCTTCGTCCGTCCTCATATCGTTACTTCCTCTTCTATTGTTGCCCATCCGCGCCCATCGCGCGAGCTTGCCCCATCCGCTCTTCAATCGTTGTCATCATCCACCCCAACCCGCAACACTTGTCTTTACTGCCTTTAGCTGTTATTCGCCGTTCCTGCCTGCCTCATGCTGCCCTTACTCAATAGGATGCAGCATCCGGTCAAACACCTGCGCGATATAGCTCACCGCATTCATCGTGTTCTCGTAGTGCATCCGCTTCGGCCCGATCACCCCCACCGTCCCGCGGCTCTCTCCCGCCATCCGCGCCGGCGCCGCAATCAGCACCAGCCCCGCCATCTCCGGCGCCTGCTCCTCCAGATCGAACACCACCCGCACGCTCTCCTGCTTCGCATCGATATACGCATTCAGCAACTCCACCAGCCGCTGCTTCGCCTCCAGCGCCGCCAGCACCTCGCGCAGCCGCTCCCGTCCTCCGCGTCCCCACGCCTGGCTCCCCACCAGGTTCGCCACGCCCTCCACATACACCGTCTGCACTCTAGCATCGACCCTCCGGCACCGCCTTCCGCCCAAAGCTGCTGCACCGAGCTCAGCAGCCGCTGATACTCACTCCGCTCCCGCTCCACCATCCGGGCCAATCTCCGCCCGCACCCGCTCCACGCTCCATCCGCGAAAGTTCTCGTTCAGAAAATTCGCCGCCGTCTCCAACTCCACAGCGACAGATCCGTATCACCGATCCCTATCCAGCGCCAGCACCCGGTCCCGCACCATGCCCGCTCCGCGTCACCACCACCGCCAGCACTCGCCGCCTGCGCCAGCCGCGAGAAATGCACATGCTCCAGCATGTCGCCATCCGCCGCCGCAGCAATCGCCACGCCCACGCCGCTCGAAAGCGTAGCCAGCACATGCGACGTCCGCTCCAGCATCGCCTGCGTCCCCGCCAACCCCGCAAAGCTCGAATCGATCTGCACGCCGCGACTGCGACCGACAAGCCGCCGCCGCATCCGACCCGCGGATTCACCCCGCCGCTCAACTGGTCCACGTACATCCGAAACGCCCGCGCCGTCGGCACCCGCCCCGCCGAAGTATGCGGCTGCTCCAGCAGCCCCGCATCCGCCAGTTCCGCCATCTCATTCCGCACCGTCGCCGGACTCAGCCCAGCTCCACATCCTGCCCCGAGCCTGCAGCTCGCGCAATCGTCCCCGACCCCACCGGCTCGCCCGTCTCGATGTAGCTCTCGACGATGGCCGTCAGAATAGCCCGCTGCCGCGCCGTAACCCGCTCCGCATCCGCCATTCGCTACCTCCACTCTTAGCTACGCCCCAGTCAAGTCGACTCTACTAACGTCAACACCTGATACCGCGATACCTCTAGGAAATCTCCAGCACACTCCCACCCTGCGCCGCAATCTTCTCCGCCGCCACCACAACCTTCTTCGCCACATCATAAAAACCCTTCGCCAGCTTCGACTCCGGCCCCGCCAGCGCAACCGGCAGCCCCTTATCCCCGCCCTCACGAATCTGCCGGATCAAGCTCCACCGCTCCCAGAAACTCCAGCCCAAACTGCGCCGCCGTCCGCTCCGTCCCACCCGCGCCAAACACGTCGATCACCTCGCCACTCGGCAGCGTCATCTGCGACATATTCTCGACCATCCCAATCACATCCACCTTCACCTGGTGAAACATCTCCAGCGCCTTCCGCGCATCCTGCAACGCCACACTCGACCCCGTCGACACCACCACCGCACCCGTCAACGGCACCGTCTGCACCAGCGAGATCACCACATCCCCCGTCCCCGGAGGCAGATCCACAATCAGAAAATCCAGCTCGCCCCACTCCACCTGCTGCAGAAACTGCCGGATAATCTGGTGCAGCATCGGCCCCCGCATCACCATCGGCTTGTCGCCCGGCGAGATCAGCCCCACCGAAATAAACTTCACCCCATGCGAAAGAATCGGCTCAATCCGGTTCTCGCCAACAACATTCGGCTGCCGCGTCACGCCCATCATCGTCGGCACATTCGGCCCATAGATATCCGCATCGATCAGCCCGACCTTGATACCCCAGCTTCCCCAGCGCAACCGCCAGGTTCACCGCCACCGTCGTCTTCCCCACCCCACCCTTACCGCTGCCAACCGCCACCACATACTGCACTCCCGGCAAAGCCTGCGGCCCCTGCGGCGCTCCTGCTCCCATATGTCCCATTTGCTTCTCCTCCATCTCATTCTTGTTTCAACTACTACAACTAACAACTCAACAACTGCCTCTACAAATACCAACCCGCCGGCAAAGCCGCCCGCATCTCCTTGCGCCGCTGCGTCTCACCCGCCCGCATCTCTCGCCGCCGCCCCGCATCCTCATACCGCCGCCGCTGGTGCTCCGTCTCACAGATCAGCTGCGGCACCACCAAACTCTTTCCCTTCCGATCCACCGCCACATACGTCAGATAAGCCGAGGACACATGCCTCAACTTCTGCTCCCGCACGTCCTCCACCATCGCCTTCACGCCAACCTCCATCGAAGTCCGGAAAGCCCGATTCACGCTAGCCTTCAAAATCAACAAATCCCCCACATGCACCGGAGCCACAAAATCCAGATGATCCATCGAAGCCGTCATGTAGATCGCCCGCGCATGCCGGCTCGCCGCCATCGCCCCCACCAGGTCGATGTACTGCATCAGCCGCCCGCCAAACAGATTCCCCAGCGCATTTGCATCCGCCGGAAAAATAATCTCGCTCCGCTCCGACTGCGACTCCGCCACGGTCCTCTTTAAAATCGCCTCTTCGCTCATCCTTACCAGTGTATCGCTTCACTACAACGCATGGTCCGCCACAAAGTCCACGCCACCCCACTCCTTCCGCGAGCTCCAATCCATCTCAGGCCCCGACCAGAACGCGCTCTTCGCCCCCAACCCGAGCGGCAAAAACACCTCCGAGCAAAGATAAAGGCTCCCCGTCGAGATATACGTCTCTCCCACCTCCGGCTGATGCCCGCAGAATCCAATCGTCAGCCACCCTTTCGCATCAAACGTCCCCTTCGCACCCAGCGACCGCCGCATCACCGTCGTCAGCGCCGACCTCACCTGCTCCGGTGCAACCCCCTCCGGCAACCTCTCCCGCAGACTCATATCCGCCAGATGGTGAAACGCCCCGCACCGGTAAGCCAGCGACCGCCCAATCGCCGGATAACTTCCCTCCGGGCAGATCAGCCGCTCTTGAATCGCCGCATATCGCACCGCCCGCTCCTCAATCTTCGGCCGCAGCGCCCGCCATCCCGCATCCCCGTCGCCCTCTCGGTCAAATATCTGCAACAAAAACGGCTGAATCACAAAGCTGTTGTAGTAGTCCCAGTGAAACTGCGGCCCATCCCCATACCACCCATCGCCCAGATACCAGTTCTCGTGCTGCCGGATCGCATACTCCACCCGCTCCTTCTCCCACTCCTCACCCGCAAACCGCAGTGTCACCTCTACCATCGCCGAAAACAACAGCCAGTTATTCATCGTGGGCTTCAATACTCGCGTAGCCTTCAATCCCCGCACTACATTCTTCTTCCCCTGCTCCGACAACTTAGCCCACAGCTCCGTCGGAGCCCGCAAAATCCCCAACCCCAGAAACGCCGCATCCACCAGTGTCTGCTGCAACTCTCCAAAGCGCAGATAATCCACCGACGCCGGATCGCACCCGCTCTCCAGCCCAGCCCGCGCCGCCGCCGCGAACCTCTCCCGCAACTCACCCTCGGCCCCGTCCCGCGCCCCATGCTCCAGCCACGGAGCGATTCCCGAAAGCAGCCGTCCCACCGCCTCCAGATACGTACACACCTTTCGCGACTCCAACATCTCCGGCTTGCACTCGATCGGCATCAACTCCTTCAATCGCTTCTCCTGCATCGCCGTCAGCACCGGCTCCGATACCTGCCGCAGAGTCTTCACCCAGTAGGCCCGATCCTTCATCCCATCGCTCAAACTCTTCGCGGGGACCGCCGCCGAAGCCCCGCCAGTCCCACCCACCCCCGAGACTCCAACTGTCCCAGCCGCCACCATCAGCTTCAATATCGCTCGTCGGTCCAGTCCGCCATCCATCATTCCTCACCTCGCACTCGCGGCCATTCTACTCACGTTGCCAACTTCACGCCGCGCTGCTGTAATGCTTCTCAATGGACAAAATCGCCGCATTCAACGAAATCCTCCTCCTCGATCCCGTCAACGCCTTCGCCCGCTACGGCCTCGCCATGGAATACCTCAGCCAGGGCAACCCCGAAGTCGCCCTCACCGAGTTCGGCGTCTGCATCCAGCACAACCCTGACTACGTCCCCGCCTACCAGATGTCCGCCCAGACCCTCGTCAAACTAGGCCGCACCGAAGAAGCCCTCAGCCCGCCTCCACGAAGGCATCGCCGCCGCCAACCGCACCAACAACCAGCACGCCCTCGCCGAGATGGAAGCCATGCGCGAAGAACTTACCGGCGGTTGAGATCGACTCAGCAACTTGTCTTTCAGTTTAAAGCGACCACTCACAGGACTACAAGCTTCTGCTTACTCTAAGCGAAACGATCGGCGAAGCGTTATCTCACGGCGCGGCATTGGACGGACATGACTTTGGCTTGGGTCAATTCAACGTATTCATCCACACCAACGATTCTCAAAGCCGTTTTCCAACCAGTATGCGACATCATCGCCCGTACACAATCCGGACTGGCGCTCAGGGCCAGTTCTTCGGGAGTCTGAAGAGTATCTCTACACCGTCCTTTGGCCACCGAGTTTGGCCAATATTTCTCGGTATCGTGATTTCGCTTCTTTGCCAACGTCGAAGCCTTCGAACCCTTCCTGCCCCACTAAACATCTATACTTAGACATGGCTACCGCTCTCCCAACGACCCTCGGTGCCCTTCGCACCAGTGAATTCACCCCCGCTCGCCTCGCCCGCAGCGTAAAAGACGAGCTTCGCCAGAACCTCATCGCCCGCCTGCGCGCCAACGGAAAATCAGGCGAGCCGCTCTTCCCCGGCATCGTCGGCTACGAAGACACCGTCGTCCCCCAGATCGTCAACGCCGTCCTCTCCAAACACAACTTCATCCTCCTCGGCCTCCGCGGCCAGGCCAAGTCGCGCATCCTCCGCGCCCTCACCACCCTGCTCGACCCCCACACCCCCTACATCGCCGGCTCCGAGCTCCGCGACAACCCCTACGCCCCCATCTCGCAATTCTCGAAAAATCTCATCGCCAAGCATGGCGACGAAACCCCCATCGCCTGGCTCACGCAAAACGACCGCTACGTAGAAAAACTAGCCACCCCCGACGTCACCGTAGCCGATCTCGTAGGCGACATCGACCCCATCAAAGCCGCCCGCTCCAACCAGGACCTCGGCTCCGAGCTCACCATGCACTACGGCCTGCTCCCCCGCGCCAACCGCGGCATCTTCGCCATCAACGAGCTTCCCGACCTCGCCGGAAAAATCCAGGTAGCTCTCTTCAACATCATGCAGGAGGGCGACGTGCAGATTAAGGGCTACCCCGTCCGCCTGCCGCTCGACGTAGCTATAGTTTTCTCCGCCAACCCCGAGGACTACACCGCCCGCGGCAAGATCGTCACCCCTCTCAAAGACCGCATCGGCAGCTGAAATCCGCACCCACTACCCCGAAAACATCGAAGAAGGCCTCACCATCACCGCGCAGGAAGCCTGGTCCGCCCGCCCTGCCTCCGACATCGAAATCCCCCACTACATCCGCCAGATCGTCGAGCAGATCGCCTTCGCCGCCCGCGAAGACAAAAAAGTCGATAAACGCAGCGGCGTCTCCCAACGCCTCCCGATCAGCACCATGGAGCTCGTCGTCTCAAACGCCGAACGCCGCGCCTTCCTCCACGGCGAAACCCTCGCCGTCCCCCGCGTAGGCGACATCTACGCCGCCCTCCCCGGCATCACCGGCAAAATCGAGCTAGAGTACGAAGGCGAGATGCGCGGAGCCGACACCGTCATCCGCGAGATCATCCGCGCCAGCGTAGCCAACATCTTCGACCAGTACTTCGCCGCCACCAACACCCAGCAGATCGAGCAGTGGTTCAACCTCGGCGGCACCGTCCAGCTCAACGACGCACAGGCCGCCGCCGACAGCTCAAAAAGAGCTTCAGCAGATCCAGGGTCTCTTCGAAAAGCTCTCGCCCCTCAAGATCAACTCAAAATCCTCTCCCGAAGTAGCAGTCAGCGCAGCTGAGTTCCTCCTCGAAGGCATGTACGCCCATAAGCGCATCAGCCGCAGCGAAGAGCGCGCCTTCACCGCCGCCGAAAAGAAGCAGCGCAACAACGACGCCGCCAACTACGCCGAAAAACTCCGCGAACGCGAAATCGAACGCGACGAGTTCGCCAAATCCCGCACCCGCCGCGGCTTCAACTAAACGCCACCCTCGCTTGACAAAACCTACCCGCAAAACACCGCGATCGTCATCACAAGGCCCGACTCACAGGCCCCCGGACTCAGGCTCTAAGTCCAGACCTAACCCGACATCATTACAAGACCTTGCGCAACAGTACCGGGGCAATCCCACCGCCAGGCAAGTAGTTCACCCTCTCTACTTCGCCAGCAAGTCCAGATTCGCTGCTCCCAGCTTGCCCGACCCCGGCTCGCGCACGATCACCCGCAACCGCACCACCTGCGCATCGCCCTCATACTTCAGCGGAAAATCAACATTCACCTTCGGCAACGGAGCTCCCGGCTTCAATGCAGGAGAACGCGCCGCAAAGCTCACCGCGGTCTGTTTCATCGCCTTGTTCTTCCGGTCGAACGGAACACAGAATACCTGCACCTCCGCCGTGCGCGGACTGTCCGGACCGTGATCGACCCACGACAACGCGTTCCCATCCACATGCACCTTCACCATCCCTGCACCATCCCCGCGGGCCACCGTCAGCGGAACACCATCATAGACCAGCGTATTATTCGCCGCGCCGTTCAGGTCGACCACCGCACGTTTGCTCTGGTCCGTGATCGGCCGCGTCGTATCGGTCGCTGCATTCAAATAGTAGCCTTCACGCGCAGAAGCCCGCAGATTCGGGTCTTTCATCACCACTCGGATGCCGCGAAAAGGCCGCTTCGCATCGCTCGCATCATTGGGAACATACGACAGCGTATAGAACTCCTGACCATCCCTCGCACTCGTGCCGATCTCTGCATCTACATCATTCCGCCCGTGAAACGCCTTGCCTCCCGTAGCCTTTGCGACAACACCGAACTGCAACGTCCCACCACCAAACGGATCGTCGACATCGATGCCCATCTCATCCGTCGCCGTAGGAGTATGAAGTCCTGCCGGATCGACCGTATACATCGTCACCCGCGCCGCTAACAGCATATTGATGCATGTCTGTATCTCCGCCGTCAGCTTCGCCTGGTCGCCCGGGTTCATCCTCGAAAGCGTGACGATCGGCAGTCCCCGTCCCACCCAGATCATGTTCTTATGCCCCGGGTGCCCCGCCGTCGCCTCCGCCACCTGCATCAGCGAACGAAAGCCCGCAGCGAACTCCTCCGCTCTCCAGCTTCCAGAGTTATGCCGCCAGGGATACTCCCCAAGATGATGATCCAGCGCAGTTAGAATCGCAGCTTTGTCCTGCGTGTAATCCTTCAACACCGTAAAATTTCTCAAATTAACCGCCAGCAACATCGTTGGCTGCGTCAGGGTACTCGGCTGCGCACCCAGATACTGTTTGATCGAGTAACGCGCAAAGGCCATGTCCTCAAACCGCGAGCTGAACTCATCCAGCACGATGATGCTTGTAGGCGCATCCGGAGCCAGCCGATCTAGATCCTCCGTAGATCCAATCGTCATGCTCGTCGGCACAGCATGAGCGCCTGGCGCATCGAAACTGCTGATACTCTGCGGTCGCTTCTCTTCAAAGACTTGAAAGTCGTCTTTCTTCAAGTTGGAAACAACGTTCCCCTTGCGATCTGTTACGACGACATCAAGAACGACTAGCTTCACCGTGGAAGAGAGCGTATACGTCCCCTTTTGTCCGGCGGCAGGAGTGGGTTGCTTGGGCGTCTGCGCGAAAAGCGGCAGAGACAGGAAGAACAATGCAATGTCAGAGACGTACTGGAAAGAGCGCATGGTAGACAGTGTGCGCAAGAATAGCATCCCTCCGCACAATCCATACCTGTATTGATTTTTGTTATATAAACTTAAAAATAAATTGATTTCACTTATGATTTGTCAAGGAGATCCTCACATGGCCAATCTCACCCTCGAAGTCTTCAACGCCACCGCCTCCACCTACGACCTCGACCGCTCCAAACTCATCCCCGGCTGCGACACCTTCTACAGCTGGGCGCTCGATCTCATCCCTGCCCGCGCCAAAGTCATCTGCGAGCTCGGCGCCGGCTCCGGCCTCATGACGCGTCTCCTCCGCGATCGCTTCCCCACCGCACACCTCCACGTCATCGACTTCTCCGCTCCCATGCTCGACCTCGCCAAAAATCGCCTCGGCGACGACCCCAACATCACCTGGCACCAAACTGACTACGCCGCCGACCCGCTCCCGCAGAATCTCTGCGCCGTCGTCTCATCTCTCTCCATCCATCACCTCGACGACGCCGACAAGCGCGCCGTCTTCCAAAAGGCCTACACCTCCCTCAAACCCAACGGCGTCTTCGTCAACGCCGAACAGGTCGCCGGCCCCACACCCGCTCTCGAAGCACGCTACAAAGCCCTCTGGCTTCAACAGGTCCGCGCCGCCGGAGCCACCGAGACGCAGATCGAAGCCTCACTCTACCGCCAGCAGGAGGATCGCGGCGCCTCCGTCGAAGACCAGCTCCAGTGGCTCCGCGAAGCAGGCTTCTCCGACGCCGATTGCTGGTACAAGGACAACCGCTTCGCCGTCCTCGCTGGCACCCATCTCTGACTTCTGCGTCGCAGGTGGCCTGCAAACCGTCTAAACTGTAGGCCACCTCATGAAACGCGTCCGTTACACCAAATTCACCGGCGATCTCTCCTCCAGCTTCGGGCTCGAAGACCTCATGCAGGCCTTGAGCGACTTCCTCCTCGACTCCGGATACAACGACCCCTACGCCAACTTCCAGCAGTTCGACGGCGATCAGACCCTTGAAAACCTCCGCGAAGCCATCCGCCGTGCCCTCGAGTCCGGCGAAATCTTCGACGAAGAATCGCAGGAAAAATTTGAAGCCCTCTCCGAAGAGCAGGTCGAAGAACTCATCGACCAGATCATCCAGAAGATGCAGGAGCAGAACTTCATCAACGCCGAGATGCCCGAGCAAGGCCAGGGCCAACAAGGCGACGGCAACGCCCAGGCCCGCTTCGAAGTCACCGACAAAGGCATGGACTTCCTCGGCTACAAGGCCCTCCGCGAGCTCCTCGGCCCCCTCGGCAAATCCAACCTAGGCCGTCACGACACCCGCCACGAAGCCGCCGGCGTCGAGATCAACGGCTCCTCCAAACTCTACGAGTTCGGCGACACCCTCAACCTCGACATCACCTCCACCCTCTCCAGCGTCTTCGCCCGCGAAGGCCTCGCCACCGCCGTCGAAGGCGAAGAGCGCGTTCCCCTCAACATCCACTACTCTGACATCCACGTCCACCAGTCCGACTATCAATCATCCTGCGCGACGGTCGTCCTGCTCGACTGCTCGCACTCCATGATTCTCTACGGCGAAGACCGCTTCACCCCCGCCAAGCGCGTCGCCATGGCCCTCAGCCATCTCATCCGCACCCAATACCCAGGCGACACCCTCAACCTCGTCCTCTTCCACGACACCGCCGAAGAGATCCCCGTCTCGCAGCTCTCCCGCGTCAAAGTCGGACCCCATTACACCAACACCCGCGAAGGTCTTCGCCTCGCCCAGCGCATCCTCGCCAAACAAAACAAGGACATGAAACAGATCGTCATGATTACCGACGGCAAGCCCAGCGCGCTCACCCTCCCCGACGGCCGCATCTATAAAAACGCCTTCGGCCTCGACCCACTCGTCATCGCCGAAACCCTCGAAGAGGTCTCACGCTGCAAGCGCAGCAACATAATGATCAACACCTTTATGCTCGCGCAGGACTTTACTCTCATGCAGTTCGTCCAGCAGGTCAGCGCAATGTGCCGCGGCAAGGCCTACTTCACCACCCCTCAAACACTAGGCAGCTACCTACTCATGGACTTCATGTCTCGCCGCATGAAAACCGTCCACTAGCTGTGTTTTACGTCGTCATCCTGAACGCAGTGAAGGACCCCTGCATTTCGCTTTTGCTGTTGTCGTTGTTCTATCGAACAAGTACCACCGCCTACTTCTGCCCTTCAGCCCATTTCTTCAACTCCCCCGGCGTCCTCACCTGCCCCTGCATCATCGCATCCATCAAAGCCCGCGTATGGATCGCATCAAACGTCCCATCCACTCGCGCCGCCTCATGCTGGTTCGGCATCTTCACAATATATGCAGGCCGGTCATCGAACGCCTCTCGATGATTCGCCGCCTCATCCTCCTCCATCCATCCAGCCGACGACTTCCAGATCAAATCCGTCCGCCACGAGTGGTCCCCCATCACCACGACGACGCTCGAATCCCATTGCCCCTGGCTCTCCAGCAGCTCTCGAATATGTGCCAGGTAGAGGTCGGCCAGCGCCAGATTGTCGATATACGATCTACGCGTCGTAGGAAACGTCCTCGTCCTCCGATCGTAAAGCCCATAAGGATGAGGAATCGGCATATGCACAAATAAAAAATTGATCGAAGGATCGCGCAGCATGCGATCTCCCGCTGCCATCAGATCACGGTAGTCCGTCGCGTGCATCTGCAGATCCAGCAACTCCTCCGAAGGTGCGCCCTCACCAAGATCAAAAAAATGCCTCGTGCTCAACCGTATCAACCGCAACGGAATTCCAAGATTCTTCCAAACCGTATGGTCCGGAGAAAGATTCCCCGGAATCCCTTCGTGATAAGTCCAGAAGCACTTATCCAGCACCGCCGGTAGTATGCGGCAGTACGGCAGATACCATCCGTCCACCCCAGTCTTGTACCCCGCGTCAATCGCATCCTGAAACACTGTCTTCCGCTGATCGAAGCTCATACTGCCCGCGCTATGGCTGTGCGTCGACAGCAGCATCCCCGCCGCGGAAACCGTCACGCCATTCGTCGGAACTCCCGTCATCAGCGAAGGAACGATATACCGCGTAAACTCTTCCGTCGGCACCGCGTGCGTAAAGACCGTAGACTCCGCCGCCAGCCGATCGAACGCGGGCAACTCCAATCCCGGAAACCGCTGCTCATACACCTGCTTGTACGAGAGCTCATCCAGCAGAATCCAGATAATCCGTTGCCGTGGCGCATCCGCAACGGTCGCCGCCCGATGCAGCGAAGGCGGCGGATTCAAATCTCGCGCCTGCCATCCGAACCATATCAGCTGTGCAAAGATCCAGCATCCACTCAACGCCATAAAGCCGAGAACGTAGGCAACCACCGCCCGCACCCGCAAAAAACCAGGCAGAATCTGCTTCGCAAATAAAGCAATAGCCCCAACCGCAAACAGCACCGAAAGGCCCAGCACCCGGCTCAGCCACTCCGGCACATCCACTTCAAAAAGATCGGCAAAGGTCTCCAGCAGAACCCACGGCAGTATCAGTATCAAAGCCGACCAGATCACTACACTCAACCGGCTCGGACGTTCCGCAAAATACAGCAGCGCCGTCAACGCCAGCCAAAGCACCACCACCAACGCAATAATCGGAATAAATATCGTCGAAGCCGCACCGATCAGGTGATACACCAGATCGTGATCCGGAGCGATCAACGGTCCCGTCATCGCAATCAGATATAGGTTCGCGAGCCCGAACCCCACCGTCAACGGGTGTGTAATCGACCTCACAATTCGCCTTGTTGCAACAGGGATCTGAATGGAGCCATTCGCAAAAGCTTATCCCGATCGCCCAGTGAAGTCTTCTACTTTCCCAATCGACAAATCATCTCCCCAAATTTCCTCGGATGCTCCATATCCAATCACTGCGGCTTAACTGGAAGCGGTTCGACCTTGGGCTGCGGAGCCTTCAGAAAGAGGTTGCTGATCCGCCGTCGAAAGTAAATCAGAGCGCCCGACACAATCGCACTCACTCCCTGAAATACCAGCAGACTCGATCCCGGATCGACATAAGCGTAGGCCTGGCGCTCAAAGGAGAAACTCAATGCAATCACGAGCAATACAGTAAGCAGGAAATATATCCATCTCGATGCCATACGTGGTCCTCCCAAATCTCGGCAACAACACTGCCCACTATGGACGGGCTTGCTTTGTAAAAGTTGCAGCATCAGTGCTTACCTTGGTAAATATTTCGTCGCGGCAATGTCCTCCGTCTCCAGTTGCGTTCCCTCATTCCTGCGCTTATCCTTCACTTACGGTTCAGTTCTTTTCTAGACCCAATAAGTCCCGGAGTATCACTGTCTTCTATGCGACCGAATAACTTCGACATCGTTCGCCTGCTCCTGGCCCTCACCGTCGTCTTCATTCACTCCTGGGATCTCTCCCAAAACTCTTCCCTTCTCGTCTTCACCAAATTCCTCAACGCCCGCGTCGCCGTCGAAGGCTTCTTCGCAATCTCCGGCTTCCTCATCTTCGCCAGCTACGAACGCTGCACCTCCCTCGGCCAGTACTTCTCCAATCGCGCCTTCCGCATTCTCCCCGGCTACTGGCTCTCCACTCTGCTCTGCCTCGCCATCGCCTTCTCCACCGGACACTTTCAGGTCGGTCGCTTCCTCGTCGGCAACCTGACCTTCCTGAACTTCCTCCACCCGGGCATCGCAGGCGTCTTCGAGTCCAACCCCGGCAACGCAGCCATGAACGGCGCTCTCTGGACCATCAAGACCGAAGTGGCCTTCTACTGCTGCGTTCCCATCCTGGTCTGGCTCTGCCGCCGCTTCCATCGCGACGCCGTCCTCTTCGCCTGCATCCTCGCTCTCGATCCTTTACCGTATGCTCTTCGCCATCACGCGAGACGATCGCCGTCCAGCTCCCCGGCCAACTCTGCTTCTTCCTCGTCGGCACTCTCATCTACTACTACCTGCCCGAGTTCAAGCGCCACGGCCGTTGGATCATGCTTGCCGCCGCTCTCCTCTACATCCTGCACCTTTACACTGGATGGTTCTTCCTCCGCCCATTCACCGTCTCCACCCTTACCCTTGGAGCCTGCTTCATCCTCCCGCACATCGTCGGCCCCACCCGTTGGGGAGACTTCTCCTACGGAACCTACGTCCTTCACTACCCCATCCTCCAGTGCCTCATCGCCCTCGGCCTCTTTCAGCTTCACCCCTGGCTCGGCCTCGCCGCCACTCTCTTCCTGGTCGCCATCGCCGCAAGCCTCTCCTGGTTCTTCGTAGAGAAGCCATCCCTCGATCACGCTCGAGACCGCAAACTTCGTCTAGCTGCCGATGGAGTCGCGCCAAACTATCCCCCCGCCGTTCCATAATTCCAATTCCCAGTCATCCAGAAATCGCAGGCTCATGTCTACTCCATCAATACTCCCCGCCAGCACGCCTACACCGGCCCAGCACTCCCCGTCATCCCCGAGCCCACCCACGCCGAGCGCACCCGCACCCTGCTCCATCTCAACTCCCTCGCCACTCTATCCACGCTCTCGCGCAAGCAGCCCGGCTTCCCCTTCGGCTCCCTCATGCCCTACGCCCTCGACGCCACCGGCCGTCCCCTCTTCCTCATCAGCAACATGGCCATGCACACCCAAAACCTCAAGGCCGATCCACGCTCCAGCCTCTTCGTCACCCAGTCCTCCGCCGACGGCGACCCTCTCGGCGCAGCCCGCGCCACCCTCATCGGCAACATCACCCAATCCCCGACGAGGACAAGCCGGCAGTCCGCGACCTCTACCTCGCCCGCCACGAGAACAGCCGCTACTGGGTCGACTTCGCCGACTTCTCCTTCTTCCGCATGGATATCCTCGACGTCTACTACGTCGGCGGCTTCGGCGTCATGGGCTGGGTCACCGCCAACGACTACGCACAAGCCGCACCCGACCCCCTCTGCGCCTCCGCCCCCGGCATCATCAGCCACATGAACGCCGACCACACCGACGCCATGATCCTCCTCGCCCGAACCCACGCCCAACTCGAAGCAACCGAGGCCACCATGACATCAGTCGATCGCCTCGGCTTCCACCTCCGCCTCAAAACCGCCGAAGGCATGAAGGGCACCCGCATCAATTTCCCCCGCGAAGTCACCACTCCCACCGAAACCCGCACCGCCCTCGTCGAGATGGTCAAACAAGCCCGGCAGCACATCTAAGCAAAAATGGCCGATACCGCCGACACAACGGCCCCACGCAGCCGCTACGCTCACGCCTGGCGAGCCCTCCGCCATCGCAACTTCCGCCTCTTCTTCATCGGCCAATCCATCTCGCTCATCGGCACCTGGATGACCCGCGTCGCCACCAGTTGGCTCGTCTATCGCCTCACCGGCTCCGCACTTCTCCTCGGTGTCGTAGGCTTTGCCGGACAAATCCCCACCTTCCTCCTCGCCCCCTTCGCCGGCGTCCTCGTCGACCGTCTCAATCGCCGCAACCTCCTCGTCTGGACTCAGGTCCTCGCCGCGATTCAGTCCCTCGCCCTCGCCGCGCTCACCCTCGCCAAAGTCATCACCATTCACGAGATCATCGGTCTCAGCGTCCTGCCAGGGTCTCATCAACGCCTTCGACATGCCCGGCCGCCAGTCCTTCCTCGGCCAGATGGTCGCCGACAGCACCGGAAAATCCGACAAACAGGACCTCAGCAACGCCATCGCCCTCAACTCCTCCATCGTCAACGTCGCCCGCCTCCTCGGGCCCGCCCTCGCCGGCCTCATCATCGCCGCCGTCGGCGAAGGCTACTGCTTCGCCATCGATGGTGTCAGCTACATCGCCGTCGTCGTCTCACTGCTCATGATGCGCGTCCCATCCTCCACCCTCAAACGCGCTACCGCCACCATGGTCGAGCAGCTCCAGGAGGGTTGGTCCTATGTCATCACCTTCCAGCCCATCCGCACCATCCTCAGCCTTTTCGCTCTGCTCAGCCTCATGGGAATCCCCTTCATGGTGCTCATGCCCATCTTCGCCTCGGAGGTCCTCCACGGCGGCGCGCACACCCTCGGCTACCTCATGGGAGCCTCCGGCCTCGGCGCCCTCATCTCCGCCATCTCCTCGCTCTGCGCAAATCCGTCCGCGGCCTCACCACCATGATCCAGATCGCCGCCGTTCTCTTCGGCGCGGGCCTCATTCTCTTCGGCCTCTCCCATAGCCTCCTCCTCTCGCTATTCCTCATGCTCGTCACCGGCTTCGGCATGATGCAGGGCCTCGCCGCCAGCAACACCGTCATCCAGACCCTCGTCCCCGAGGACAAGCGCGGCCGCGTCATGAGCTACTACACCATGGCCTTCGTCGGCATGGCGCCCTTCGGCAGCCTTCTCGCCGGAGCTCTCGCCCACCGCTTCGGCGCACCCCACGCCGTCATGATCACCGGCTCCTTCTGCCTCCTCGGAGCCGCCTGGTACTCCACCCAACTCAAATCCGTCCGAGCCATCATGCGCCCCATCTACATCGAGATGGGCATCCTGCCCGACCCACTCTCACCAGTCATTGAAGACCAGGCTGGAACCAGCTAAGCCTAGTCCTTCTTATCCAAATCTTTGTCCTTATGCCTCAAATCCAGCCCGAACTTCGGAGCTCCCTTCGTTCCCGTCACCTTCACCGGAATCACCGCACCTGCTCCATCCTTATGGAAGAACGGATCCACCGGCTTCAGCAAAAGTGACTTCCACTTCGAAGCCACCATCTGCGAAACCTTCGCATCCGTCCGTACCTTGCCATCAAAATCAAACTCATTCCCATCCAGCGAATAAACGCCGCTCAAATTCACCGTCGCTCCCGGCAGCGTGTAGTTCAGTTGGCTGAACGTCAGCTTCCCTCTCTCCATCACAAACTGCCCCACCATCTGCGAGTGCACGTCCTCCGCCCCCGGCTTCGCAGCCTTCGGATCGCCCTGCGCCCGCAGACTCAGCATATCCACCTTGTCCTCCACCTCCGGATTCGTAAAGTGGATCTGCCGCAGCGTAAACCCGCCCTTCAACCCAATCTTCCGCGACACACTCTCCTTACCCGGATTGATACGCAGTTTCGTCTTCATCTCCAGCAAACCCGTCATCACCACCGGCTGCGTCTTCACCGCAAGCTGCAAAAAATCTTCGATCCGCCCGTTCGGCACATTCACATCCAGGTCGATGATGTGCCCCTTCCCCTTCACATTCACAATCGCGCCATTGCACGTAAACGCCGACTGCCCCAGCTTCGCCTCCACCGGCTGCAGATAAGTATCGCCACTCGTCCCATCCACAATCGCATGAAACTTCGTATGCAGCGGCACCGCATGGTTCGCCGTATCCAGCGAAAAGTCCGGCGTCTCCGTCGTCCCATCCACCACAATCCGATTCAACTGCCCCGTGAAGTCCCCCACCGAAGACAGCATCCCGCCGATCCCTTTGATCGTATTCAAATCCGCATGATCGAACGTATAGTGCCCCGTCACCGCCGAGTCGCCCGGACTCTCATTCACCCACGGCCCAAACGTCCCCGTCGCATGAATATCCCCCCTCGGAATCGCATTGCTCAGCGTGGCGTCGTACCTCCACGGATCGTTCGGCCCGATATCGTGCATCACGATATGCTCCAGCTCAAACTCCTTCGGATCCTTATTCGGTTTCGCCGTCCCGATAATCAGCCGCGACTTATCGAATATCAGCTCATCCACCACGATCTTGATCTTGCCGATATGCCGCTGTCCCTTCGGTGCCTGCACCCGCATCTCACGCGGAGGAATATTAATCTCCGCCCCCGTGATATACACCACCCCCACATGCATCGGCTTCAAAAACAAAGCCTTCATGTCGGCATGAAACGCAAAATGTCCCAGCGAAATCAAAGGCTGTGTCGCCCCCGCAGCCACCACCTCATCCTGCGGAAAGATCCTCAGCCCATCCCCTGAAACCTGCAGCCCCTTCAGCACCGACACATCGAGCCGGTCCAGTTCAACCCTGCTGTTGAACTTCGTACTCAACGTCTCAATCACTCTGCCCTTCAGAATCGGCACCGCGTGGTCCACCACCACCTTCACCACCACACCCAGCACCGCCACCGCAATCAACGCAACGATCCCAAACCACTTCCAGAACCTTCGCCCACCCTTCCGCGACGCTCACCTGCCCTGCTGTTCTCGTCGATCAAACTTTGGCGCACAAAGTTGTGATGCCGATACGCGCAGAAAGGTAACGCTCCTTACTGCCGCTCCCGCCACAACCGGTAGACACCCCACGCCGCCACCGTGCAGTTGTCCACGATCGTCCCATCCAGTATCTTCGCCTCGAACTCCGCCACGCTCATGCGATGCAGCACGAGGTCATGCTCCTCCAGATCCGGCTCCGCCTCACCCTTCGCCAGCCCCTCCGCCAGAAAACAATGGTGCTTCTGGTTCATCACTCCATACGCAATCTGGAGCGTCGTCAGGTGTGTCATGCGCTCCGCCGTCAGTCCCGTCTCTTCCTTCAACTCTCCGCGCGCCAGCGTCTCCGGATCCACGTCCGCCGTCTCCCAACCACCCTG
>CAWCPB010000011.1:0-184773 GCA_963797415.1 uncultured Acidobacteriaceae bacterium | reverse complement strand
TCACGAAATAATCAGGGACACGACACCAGATATGCGTAACCGTGAGGATTCCGCAAGTAACGCCGAGACGCAAAGTAGGTTGTCAGGAGGCAACCATATGGCAAAGCCAGTCAAAGGCAACGCCGGCATCAAGCCAAAGCTGGCACGGAAGGAATACGAAAATGAACTGGGGGGACTGCAGGCCGAACTCTGCCATTTGCAGGAATGGGTCAAACAAGAAGGCGAGCGCATCATCATTGTCTTCGAAGGCCGCGACGGCGCTGGAAAGGGTGGCGTCATTAAGGCAATCACAGAGCGCGTGAGCCCGCGCGTTTTCCGTATAGTGGCGATGGCCGCCCCCTCCGATCGAGAGAAAAGCCAGATATATATGCAGCGCTATATCCGCATTTTCCAGCGGCCGGCGAGATTGTGATCTTCGATCGCAGTTGGTACAACCGCGCCGGAGTGGAACCGGTGATGGGATTTTGCACTGAGAAAGACCATCACCGCTTTTTGAACTTTGCGCCATGTTTGAAAAGTACGTTGTGGAAGGAGTGATCAGTTTAGTCAAATTCTGGCTGGAAGTAAGCAACGAGGAGCAAGAGCGGCGGTTTGAAGCACGCATCGAGGACCCGCTGCGCCAGTGGAAGCTTAGCCCGACGGATTTGCCATCCCGTGAACGATGGTACGACTACTCGCGGGCACGGGATCAGATGTTTCACGCTACGGATACAAGGGATTCTCCGTGGTATATTGCGCGGTCGGATGACAAGAAGCGTTGCGCCTCAACTGCATCAGCCACCTCTTAGGCTTGATTCCATATAAAAAGCTCCCGCGGAAGAAGATCAAGCTTCTCTCAAAGGGAGAAGATTCGTACCCGAGAAATATTGAATATCGAGCTCAAAAAATTGGCACTGGTACACGAAGAATGGGTGCAAATCCTCATGCGAATGAGGGCATCTGAAAAGGCTCCCCGTCTGCCGGCATTCCAGGAATACGCCTTCAAGGTTAATAAACCAGGCACTCAGGAGACGGAAAACGCAAAGCCATTGGGCGCTTTCCTCCGCGACGTGATGAAGGTCAACATGAAGAACTTTCATGTTTTCGGCCCGGAACACCCTCACGGCCTGGCCAGTCGCGACTTCGATTCGCTTTTCACCGTTGACAAGCCGATCATCTTCAATTTCCACGGCTATCCATGGCTCATTCACCGTTTGGCTTACCGGCGCAAAAATCACGACAACATGAATGTGCGTGGCTATAAAGGAACGAGGCAACATCAATACGCCGCTGGAGCTAGTGATATCTAACGAAATTGACTACTTCAGCCTGGCAATGGACGTCATCAAGCGTGTACCAAGGTTGCAGCCGATCGGAGCGCACGCCATGGAACGCTTCCGCAACATGCAGATTGCATGCCGGAACTACGCTTACGAGCACGGGACCGATATATGCCCGAGGTTGCTGGCTGGAGATGGGCGCACTAGACTCCCTTTTCGTTTAGGATTTGCTCGTACTCTTCAAGGGAGTAGTCTGCGAAGTACAAAAGGTTCTTGATCATATTAGGCAGTAGGGGGTAGATGAAAAGGCTCTGACACAGGATCAGAACTTCTGTTTCTGCTCTGGACGGGGTCGGCTGTGGGCCGACTCAATCAGCGAAAGCTCCTGATAGTCACCCAGGCAACGATCGGCGTGTTTGCGCTCGTGCTGGGAATTCTCGCAATCTCAGGAGTCGTGTGCCTCTGGCACGTGTAGGGAAGTCCGAAAGCGCGGATCACAGGACCTCTTCTTTCCACACGTTAAAGGTGCTGGCGAAGGTGCTGAGGGATGTTTGGGGTGCTCCAGGATGCTTTTGGTGGCCACCGATGCTCCTAGAATCAATAGGTTACAAACAATTGTTGTTATGGCATGGAAGAGGTCATCGGTTCGATCCCGATCAGGTCCACCAAACTTCTCAATCAGTTACAGCCGATCCCGTCTGGGAACAGCGTGGAACAAAAGTGTGTGTCTGACGTGTCACAGGCAGCGCCGATTATCTCGGTTCGGCGTCGGAACGATCCAGTAAATGATCCCGCGCGCGCTGCTGGGCATCCCCACTTTTATCAGCTATGCAGTCGCTAAGGTGTTATTTGCACTGTGGGGATCGGTCATCGTGTTCTTAGTGCATAAGAATTAGCGATTTGCATCGATCTCGATCTTTGCGGGCTAACTAGGTATTTCACCAGTTGTATACGTCCGTTCTTCCCGATACAAGTTGGTATGAACGCCGATCTCCGCCTATCCCAACCGACGCGCGATTGTCGCTCCCGTACGACTGAGATCAGACTCTCGTAACAGATGAGAGTGTTCCAACAAGGAGACATATGCGAGCGTCCCTCATAAAAATGCTAAAGGTTTTCGCCGTAGTTGCTTTTGCTGTGTCCAGCGGGAGCAATTCTCTGTGGGCTCAGCAGGCAACCCTCGACTCAGGCCCGACCGGACAGAAAAGGACCTTCTGGGAGAAAAACAAGTTCCAGCCAATGCCTACTATGGCGTGCAAACAGCAAGAGCACTCGAGAATTTTCAGCTCTCAGGCGTGGCAATCAATCACTACCCCGGCTTCGTGGAAGCGTGGGCTCTGGTGAAGCTGGCGGCGGCGCAGGCTAACTACGACGTGGGGGCGATGAAGAAGGAGAGGCTGGATGCGATCGAGAAGGCATGCAATGCTGTGCTCGCCGGCAAGTATCATGACCAATTTCAGGTGGATTGGTACCAGGGAGGCGCCGGCACCTCGACGAATATGAATGCGAATGAGGTGCTCGCCAACATTGGGCTCGAGCTCTCAGGCCACAAAAAAGGCGAGTATCAGTTTCTTGAGCCGCACGATGACCTGAATATGTCCCAGTCGACCAATGATTCCTACCCCACAGCAATCAAGGTGGCGTTCATTCTGCGAAATGGCAAGCTGATTGAAGAGTTGCAGAAACTTTCGGCGTCATTTCGCGCGAAGGGACAGCTGCATATCTCGAAATCGTCAAGATGGGACGCACTGAACTGCAGGATGCTGTGCCCATGACGGTCGGACAGGAGTTTTACGCCTACGCATCATCACTCGACAGTGAGATTCAGTTGCTGCGGGATTCCGAGAAGGCTTTGTACACGGAGAATATGGGGGCGACTGCGATCGGCACGGGCCTCAATGCCCCGAAAGGCTATTCGGAAAAGTTTGCGGAGCATCTGTCGAAGCTTCTCAATAAACCAATCGTTGCCGCGCCGGACATGATAGCCGCTACCTGGGACCAGCAGGGGTTCGTCGTCTATTCCTCTGCGTTGAAGAGCCTTGCTATCAAACTTTCAAAGATTTCGAGTGATCTGATCCTGCTGGCATCGGGACCGCGCGCAGGATTGAACGAGATCGACTTGCCCGCATTGCAGCCAGGTTCTTCCATCATGCCGGGAAAGGTGAACCCAGTCGTTCCCGAGGTCGTGAACCTGGTTTCGTTCCGCGTGATGGCCAACGATTTTGCCGTTACGTTAGCCGCTCACAGCGGACAACTACAGCTAAACGCGTACGAACCGATCGAAGGTCTTGCGGTCATTGAATCGCAAAGCCTGCTCTTCAATACTTCGATCCTTTTCCGAACGAAGTGCGTCGACGGCATCAAGGTGGACGAGAAACAGTTGGAGCACTACATGGAGACGACGGTCGGCATCGTTACCGCGCTCAATCCCATTCTGGGTTACGACAAGGCAACTGAACTGGCAAATGAGGCCTACTCGAGCGGCAAGGGCATTCTCGAGATCATTCGGGAGAAGCACATTCTCACGGAACAACAAATCCAGGAACTGCTCGATCCCGCCAAGCTAACCGGGCTGGACAAGATCGAAATACCAGACAAAGTAGTGGTCGGTTAATGATCGCCGCATCAACGCGCAGGCTATCGAAAGGAGTTCGCTTATGAAGCAGTCGTACAAAATCTGGACTCTGTCATTTTCATGCTCATCCTTGGAGTTGCAAGATAGCGATGCCACGAATGGTGTTGCCCAAAACAAGAAACCCAATATCGTGATTCTTAGCCACAGGAGGCACGATTGCCGGCGCCGCCGCTACAGGTACCCAATCCGGCTACACCTCTGGCGCGGTCACGATCGATGCCATGATAAACGCTGTTCCCGGAATCAAGAGACCTGGCCAATATCAAGGGCGAGCAAGTGGCCAATGTCGGATCGCAGGACATGTCCTTCGCCATCATGCTGACCGTCGCCAAGCGCATCAATGAACTTCTGCCGAAATCAGATGTCGACGGCATCGTCGTCACGCACGGCACCGACACCATGGAAGAGACCGCATATTTCCTCAATTTGACAGTGAAGAGTAACAAGCCGGTGGTCCTGGTGGGATCCATGCGACCCTCCACCGCCGTCAGCGCCGATGGCCCGCTGAACCTCTACAACGCCGTGGCGGTGGCTGGCAATCCCAACTTCCAAGGGCCGGGGAGTAATGGTCGTCATGAACGACCAGATACACGGGGCCCATTCTCTGACCAAGACCAGCACCACGGACGTTCAGACCTTCATGTCGCCGACTACGTGGGTTGGTTGGTGTTGTGGCATACGGAAAGCCTGATTTCTATAACATCCCTCCGTGGAAGAACACGACGACGAGCGAATTCGACATCGCAAACGTGACCACGTTGCCGCGGGTGGATATTGTCTTTGCTGACGCTGACATGTCCCCTGACCTGATCGACGCCAGCGTAAATGCCGGCGCCAAAGGCATCGTCATCGCTGGCGTTGGCAACGGCAACATGAACAAAGTCTCGGTGGATGCGGCCGCGAGAGCGGTAAAGAAAGGAGTGGTCGTCGTTCGCGCCAGCCGCGTGGCCACGGGACTCGTTGGACGCAACGTAGAAGTAAATGACGATGAGCTCGGCTTTGTGGCTTCCGACGAGCTGAATCCCCAAAAATCGCGCATCCTGCTCATGTTGGCGCTCTTGAAACCTCGTTCCTCCTCAGACATTCAACAGTTGTTCATGACCTACTGAGCGCGGGGCATCACCACATGAGGGTCATCCTGAGTTCGGTCCTTCTGTCGCTGGTCACCCTTGCAGTCTTGCCCGCATGGCACTCCTCCTGCCTCGGGCAAGACACCGCAATTGCCCAGGAATCGCCGGAAGCGAGCCAGCAACCACAACAGGGCAGCTCGCAGAAGCCGACTGGTACCCCTTCCAACACCAATCCCAGTTCGCAACAGACAACGACTCCCGCTGCAGGCGCTGCGACTCCTTTATCCTCGCTCGACGACACCGTTGATGCAGGCGAAATGGACGACGATATCGATCACGCGCCACGAGAGATGGCTAAATGGAATGAGTACCGCGGCCCGTACTTCACCGCCAAGGCCGGCATGGGGTTTCTGGTCGATACCGCAGCCTACGCGCAGGATACTGCGAGCAAAGAGCAGATCACGATGCTCCCGGCCCAAAGACTTCGCGACTTCCGATTCGTTTTTGGGGGTAGCTTTCCAAGCCTCTCGCGCAAAGTGACCTATAATGTCGGGGTCATGTATGACGGTCCAACGCACGCCTGGTTCATACGTCAGACCGGTGTGATGGTTGCGGTCCCCAAACTTTGGGGCAACATCTTCATCGGCCGCTCCAAGGAAGGTTTCTCCCTGAACAAGGTGATGGTCGGTTATGACGGATGGACGATGGAACGCTCCACGATGAGCGACGCGACCATCCCGATTCTCGCAGACGGTTTCAAGTGGCTCGGCTACACGCCCAAGCATGGCTTTCTATGGAATTTCGGCTACTACAACGACTGGCTTTCTCAGGGCCAAAGCTTCTCTACATACCATAATCAGACCGTTCTGCGCGCAGTGTGGCTTCCGATTCATTCCGATGAGAAGCGTACGGTGTTCCACCTGGGAGTGAATCTGAGAAACGGAAGCCCTAAACAGGGGCAGCTTCAGTTCCGCGCTCGCCCTGAGGTATTCGCAGGCTCCTTACTTTGTGGATACGGGCAAGTTCGCCGCTACCAACACCAAGATGGCAGGATATGAGACCTATTTCCGCAAAGGCCCCTTGCTGCTGGGCAGCGAATTCTGGTGGGTTGGCGTCTCTTCCCCATCCACTCACAATCCGACCATCCACGGAGGCGACTTCGTTGCGACATGGTGCGTCACCGGAGAGGCGCGTGCTTACAACACGGTCCAAGGAGCCTTCAGAGAGGTAATACCCAAGAGGCCGGTATTCTCCGGCGGTTATGGCGCCGTCGAGTTAGTCGCGCGGTTCTCCGACATCGACTTAGACAGCGGCACCCTGAAGGGCGGCAAATTTTGGCGATTCACTCCGATGGTCAATTGGTACCTGACGGACTACCTGCGCCTCATTGGCACGTATGGCATTGGACGTCTGGATCGATTCAACCTCAAAGGCAATACGCAGTTCTTTCAGACTCGCCTTCAATTCGAGTTCTGAGTTTGGTTGAGACTACGCCTGCAGAACGGCATCAAGCCCGCAAAGGACAAGGTAGCGAAGAACGGAGGACCGAGTGACACTAATCGGGACACAAGATCGGATTTCAAGTCACGGTTCCGCCATTTCGACGGCCGTCGTGATGATCCTCGCCGCGTTCGGTTTCTTTTGCCGCACTGGGAAGCTGTGGCATCTGTTGTGCCCGTCAGAGAAGACAGAGATTCCTCGCAAGTGCCGACCCAGCCACGATGGGCGACGATCACGCCTCCTTCCTTTCTTCGTGATGATTCCGGTGTCGCTGGGATCGGGTGGTTGTGCACTTCGAATGGGACCGAAGGTGGTCGCCCATGAACCGCTTCGATTATTCCACCGTTATAGAACGCTCGTGGAAGGAGCAGATGCTCTTGAATATGGTGCGGATCCGATACCTTGATCCCCCGTTTTTTCTGGACGTGCAGCAGGTCATCTCCCAGTACACCTTTGAAGGCTCAGGCACGGTGGGTGCCAACGACCTGGCAGGAAGCCCGACCGCATCGGCTGCCGTCTCCGGACGGTGGGCGGAGAGTCCTACCATCACTTTCAACCCCATGAGCGGTGAAAAATTCACCAAGAGCTTGTTGCAACCTATTAGCCCTACCGATCTTTGGGAGTTGGTTGAAGCTGGTTGGCCGATTTCGGATATTTTCAAAGTCGCAGTCAGGTCGATTAATGGGCTTCATGCCACGACAACAACAAATGCGCTTAAGCATCCGGGGGATCCTGACTTTTACCGTGTTATCGGCCTGCTGCAGGAACTCCAGTCGGCCGACGCTTTTGGATTGGATGTGCAGGAGCGCGAGGGCAAAGGTATGGGTATCGTGACGTTTTTTCGTGCCGCAACGGCGGACAAATCCTCCATGGAAGCAGCTCGGACCGCGCGACAGTTGCTCCGGCTCAGCCCCGACGCAAAGGAATTCAGGCTCAGTTTTGGCGCCCTGCCACAAGATGACAAGGAAATCGCCATGTTGACACGTTCCATGCTGGAAATCCTTATGGAAGCCACGGCAGGCGTGGAGGTCCCGGATTCCGATATTAAGGAAGGGCGCGCATCCAGGATAGACGAGCAAGCTACCGGCGACAGAAATGAAGAACACCTTCAAGGTCCGAGTGCGATCATCACCCGGAAAACCACCGGCGAATGACGTGTTCACGGCCGTTCGATATCACAACCAATGGTTCTGGATCGATGACCGTGACCTGGCTGCCAAGCGGGGCCTCAGTTTTCTGATGATGTTGTTCACTCTGGTGGAGTCAGGCGCTACCGCAGCGCCACCGGTCCTGACCATTAGCAAACCCTAGGATCCTCGCTTCGGGGCGGGTGACCAGGTATGAATGTCTCCCAGTCGATCCGCTTATCTCATTTTCAAGCGACGCAGAGCCTTCCGGGCCGCGTTGTATCCGCACATACCGTGGACTGCTCCTCCTGGTGGAGTTGAGGACGAGCACAGATAGACGTCGTTTGCCGAGGTCCGATATTGCCTCCATGTGGGACGAAACAGAAGCTGGCGCACGTCCATGGCTCCTCCGCCAATATCGCCTCCAACCAAGTTTGCATCCATCGTTTCGAGGTCTGCGGGTGCGAATACCCGGCGCGCCAGAATGCAATCGCGGAAGCCCGGGGCAAAACGCTCGATCTGGTCTTCCAGACTTGCCAAACAGTTAAACTGCGATCCATTGGGAACATGACAGTATGCCCATGCGATGTGCTTGCCTTCCGGCGCACGGGACGGATCAAACAGCGTTGGCTGCGAGACCAGAACAAATGGCCGCTCGGAGATTTCCCCTTGGGACATCGCGGCTTCGGAAGCAGCAATCTCCTGCATGCTTCCTCCTACATGCACTGTGGCGGCGCGCAGGCACTCCACCGCTGTCCAAGGAATCGGACTGGCCAGCGCGTAATCCACTTTAAAGACGCCAGGGCCATAGCGATACTGCTTCAATCGATCTCGATAGCTCGGTGAAAACTTCTCGCCTGATACGTGGAGTAGTTGTCGCGGCGTGAGATCACACAGCATGAGGTCGCATGGGGGAAGTTGTCCAAAACTTTCGATGCGCTTCGAAGTATGAATACGTCCGCCCAGCGCTGCAAGGTATTGGGACAGGGCATCCGTAATAGATTGGGCACCGCCACGCGGGATCGGCCACCCTACCGCATGTGCTGAGGCGCCCATCACTATGCCGAAGGAAGCGCTGAGCATCTGGTCGAGACTCAACACGGAATGTGCCGATAGACCGGCGAACAGAGCACGCGCGCGCTCCGTACGAAATAGATGCCGCGCTACGAAGCTCGCAGAAGGAAGCGCATGCATCCCAAACCTCGCAAGTAGAAACGGATGTCGCGGCCACGCCAGCAAAGGGCGCAGGATGTCGTCCGTCAATTCCTGCCAGCGCTCCGCCAATGGCTCCATCAGGCCACGCCAAGTTGCGCCATCTTCTCCCAATGCCGCTTGCGCGTCGTCGAAATTGCGATCCAGGAGAATCGCTGTGCCATCGTCCATCGGATGCGCCAAAGCAGCCGGCGAGTGGATCCATTCCAGTCCGTAATCGTGCAAGGGCAAGGTAGAAAAGAATGGCGATCCGGCAGCCATCGGATGTACTGCGGAACCGAAATCATGGCGGAAGCCGGGCAGCGTCAACTCCATGGTGCGCGCTGCTCCACCAGGCTGCGATTCGGCTTCGAAGACTTCCACGTCCAGCCCAGCCTGCGCCAGCACAATGGCCGCGGCCAAACCGTTCGGGCCGGCGCCGATCACGCAAGCTTTCTTGTGCTGGAGATTCTGATCGAAGCGGTCGTGAGAAGAGCTGAGGCATATGTATTCGGACTCTAACGGAGTTTCATCTTTTCTGCCCGGTAAGACTACTGCGTTCCAATGTGGATCAGTCCTGCGGTCGAGACAGGAGAGGCTCAGCCACAATAACAATTCTTCCATTCGGGCCGACCATCAGCGTCGGCGCATACGTTCCGAGCAGTTCACGCCGCCACCAGATTCCCTGCGTACGCTTCTCCTGCATGGTGCTGAACCAGTATTGCCACAGAACCGCACGCACCAGCCGCGGCGGCTTGTCGGGAAATGGGTTTCCCGCAAATAATTGCAGCACGTCGGGGTCGTTGACCAACAATAGCTCTTCCGTTTGCGGAACAATTGGATATTGCGACCAGGTTCCCAGCGAGGCAAACCACAGGTTCCAGTCGAAACGCGGCTGGTAGGGCGCATAGATGCGCGGTGGCTGGGTGACGTCCTGCGGTTTGTAGCGGAAGGGATAGGCGACCCAGGTAAGGCCATCGTTTGACCCCTGAAATTCAATTTCATAGCGATGCGGCGTCATCACGGCGAACAGGCCGTATTGATTCGCAATGCGAAATGGCTCCAGAGCCATGACCGGACCTGTAGGCAAAGGAACTTCGCGCGAGAACATTAGTAGCATCGGCAAGGTTGTGGCATAGAATATCCAACTTAACGACACCCCAATCACTGCCAGCCGCAGCGCGTGAAGGTGTTGCACGATCCGAGTAGGTTGCATCTCTGGCAAGGTTTCGCTTGCCTGTGCCGAGCCTTCCTTCGATGGATCGCTCTCAACTTGCGGCACTGGCTCTTTTGTTACGGTCAAAACTACTCGCCAGCGCGCCGGCACGAAACGCACAAGAGAGCGATCATCCAACAGCAGAAAACCCAGCGCCAAAACGATGTAGTTCAAGAACGCGTAGTTCGCCGTCAGGATGACGACAATCTGCCAGGGCGTGACGAGGAAGAAACATACAATCCGCCAGCGCCGGGGCAGGAACAGCATCCACACCAATACCAGTTCCATCACCAGCGTAGCCACAACGGTCGACGCGTGAAACCAGTGCGGCAGATGCTGCACGTACCAGCCGATCCAGGTGGGCAGCGGGCCGTTCTGGTAGTACTCGTCCATGGCCGTCAGATGACGCCACTGCTGATCGCCGCTGGCGAGTTTGACGACGCCCGACTCGAAGTAGATGCGGAACCATTCCCACAGCAAAAGAAATAAACTGGCGCGCGGGGGAAGCCTGTCCGTTCCCCAGCCGGGGAAAAATCCGCCAGGCGCAAAGAAGAGTGAAATAAAGCCTGCCTCCAACAGCATGCCATCGGACTGATAGCTGGAAAAATCGCCGGCCGCGCTAACGAAGGAAAGAAAACAGACAAAGCAAACCACCAGCATGGCGCGCGGCCATACATTTGCAACGACCAGCAGCGAAGCCACAATACCGACCCAGCAGAGCGCCATCAGCATGTGCGAGCCGCTCGAAAACCACAGCAACGTAGGCGCGAACCAGAAACGCAGCGACCCCAACCTGCTTGCAACCGCCACCAGATATTCGGATGCCGGAAGAATTCCGCGGGGGCCATTCAATCCGCGAATCTGAAAAACCAGCGAATAGAACGCGGAAAAATAGATGAGGCCGAGCGCACGCAGGAATATCCATCGCGATATCTGATGGTCAGGCACACCCTGCTCGGGATCAAACCAGCGACGGATCGTGCGTGCAATAGGCCCGTTCATCGGTGGTGGAAATTATAGTGGCCGGAGATTAGGACCGGAGCCACACGCACTTTATCGGGATGCATACGCAAAGCAATCGACGAAACCTCGCCATGCTGCTTGCATCGTTCGTTGTTATTTATGGAACGAAGACAGATAGAGCAGCCAGCAGAGAAATCCAACAGAGATCATATTTTTAGTTAGATAGTTTGCGGACAAGGGTCAAGTTCACGTCGACTTCAACCCCCACGTAATGTAAGGAACAACGAAGTGAGTCCTGGCTGTGAATGATCAGACAGCTAGCTGCTGCGATGAGCCCGACACCATGTTCATCCTGCCGTCAGTTCTGGAATGGCTTACCATGAATCTATGCGACTCCTGCTAGTAGAAGATGAACTCGAGATCCAGGACTTTCTCAAGAAATCGCTTGCCGATGCGGGTTACGAGGTCGACACTGCAACGGATGGCCGAACCGCCGCACAACTTGCGTCGGGAAGCAAATATGACGTTTTAGTTGTCGATCTTGGCCTTCCAGATCAGGATGGAATCGACCTTATTCTTCAACTGCGCCGATCTGGAGTAAACAGTCCGGTATTAATACTTTCAGCCAGGAGATCAGTCGATGACCGAGTCAGAGGTCTGGAGCAGGGAGGAGACGACTACCTGACCAAACCCTTTGCGCTCGCAGAATTACTGGCCAGGCTTCGCAATCTGTTACGACGGAACCTCGCTGCGAACGAGAATGCCACGCGCCTTCGCGTGTTGGACCTGGAGTTGGACTTTATCAGGCGCAGAGCCTCTCGTGGAAACGAAGTCTTGAATCTTAGTCCACAAGAGTTCGTGCTTCTGGAGTACCTTTGTCGGCATGCCGGTCGAGTCGTTACCAGATCGATGCTTCTCTCAGAAGTCTGGGGAATGCGAATCCAGCCGGACACCAATGTCGTCGATGTACACATCTACAGGCTGCGCGGCAAGGTGGATACGGAAGGTCGTGAGCCACTGATCAAGACTTTACGAGGTATTGGTTATGTCCTTAAAGACCGGTAAGCTCATCATGCACAGCGCAGCGTGGAGAATCTCTCTATGGGCATCTCTGGCATTTGCCATCGGAACAATGCTGGTCTTTGCGATGCTGCATCGCTTCGTCGCCAACGACATCCAGCGAAGAAGCGACGCGTGGCTCTCTGGAGAAGTGGGCGTGCTCGGTGATGTCGCCGCGCGCACACCAAAGGACCGTCTCTACAGCCGCGTTGTTGGAGAGGTCGCAGAGCTTGCAAGTAGAGAGGTACCGAACAAACAACGCTCGGATGGCAATGAGAACAATTCCGTCTTCTTCCTGCAGGCCGGAGAGGACGGCTCGCTCAAGCTCTGGGTGGGCTCAGGTGATGGGGTACCTTATCTCGCTGCCATTCGCGCGAGTAACGTCGTTCCCGACGTGCCCTATGACTTGCATGTAAAAGGATTCAACATCCCCTTTCGAGTCGTATCGGTACGCCTTGAGGACGGAAGCTACATCTATCTCGGTCTTTCAGAGCGTGACGAATTGCGCGTGTTAAGGAATCTCCGGACGCGCTTTCTAACACTCTGGATGCTGATTGTGCTCTTCGGTTTTGCAATCGTCTTCTACACGACCAGGCGCATGCTTGGCTACGTCCGCGAAATCACGGAAGCTGCATCAAGAATCGGACAATCTGATTTGAGCACGAGGGTCCCCACCAATAAGCGCAGCGACGAAATCGGGCAACTAGCTCTCACGCTCAATCGTATGTTGGACCGGATAGAAAACTCAGTGCATCAACTACACTCCATTACGGATTCGCTGGCTCATGATCTTCGGAGTCCGTTGACCGCTATTCGGGGAAAACTGGAGATCGCTCTTTCGAATGATGTCAGGGTCGAGCAGGGTGAACCTATCGTCTCGGCCATCGATGAGTTAGATCGACTGACGGAGTTCCTCAACACTTCGCTGGATGTCGCTGAGGCAAAAGCCGACGCGCTTAAGCTTTCTCGCACCAAGGTTGACCTCGACGAGTTGCTTAGAGTCATGATCGCCCTGTACGAGCCTTGCATGTCAGACAGGGGGATTCGAGTACAGCTGCGCAGCGCCGGATCTGTCGCAGTCCTGGCAGACGCCGCTCTTCTACATCGCGTGATCGCAAACTTGCTCGATAACGAACTGAAACATCTGCCCGCCTCATGCACCGTTTCGATAAATCTTGGAACGAGCGACAACGCCGCAACCCTGACTGTGGAGGATAACGGCCCGGGATTTGACTCAGAAATTATCTCCCATATGTTCGAGCAACGGATGAAAGGCAAAAACTCGAAGGGTCACGGACTAGGTCTGGCATTTGTTGATGCCGTAGTGCGTGCCCATGGTGGAAACGTAACAGCGTCAAACCGTCCCGAAGGAGGCGCCCAGCTGACGATCTCCTGGCCTCTCGATATAAGAGAAAAGGGAGATATAAGAGATAAGGGAGATCCTTTGCACGCCCAGACGTTGGTCAATAAGTAGTTCATGCGAGATTGGCGTAAGATTGGCGTGGTTGTCGCAGCGCTGGTATCACTTGAGCGATTCCGGCACTGTACTGAAATGACGATTCGTTCACCAAGAAAACCACACACATCACCAAGCATTACCATGGGCCCAGATGACACACCGATTCCCCTTACTTGTGTCCCTCCTGCTGATTTCATCTTCCTCTCTCAGTCAGAAACCAGCCATCAACCTTCCTGCGGGAACGCCCCTACCAGTCCAGATCGAAGATCATCTCCCCATGCGCGTCGGCCAACCTATCCGCGCGCAGCTCATCTACCCCATTTACGTCGACAATACTCTTGTCCTCCCCGCCAAGACCGTCGTCATCGGCACCGTAACCGCACTCCGCTCCAATCACTCTCGTCGTGTCACTGCACGTCTTCGTGGTGACTTCACTCCTTTCTACACGCCCATCGTTCTCTTCAACGGCATTACCCTCGCCGATGGCTCGACTCTTCCTGTCGCGACAGGCACCGCGACCGACGGCGCCCCTATCTACCGTCTTGTCGCACCTCCACCGCGCAAAGGCGGCTTCATTCACCAGCAGTGGGACAACGGCCTCCAGATCTTGCGCGACAAGCTCGCCGTCATCACCGGCCCAAACAAACGCGACCGACTCGTCCAGCTTCTCTATACCCAGCTGCCATATCACCCTCAGCGCATCGAAAAGGATACTGCCTGGACGGTCGAAACCTCGGAGCCCATCTCTATCTCCCCACAAACAACCGCCGCCACAGACGATCCGCCACAACCTATCCAAGCCGCCGCACCGAAGGACGACACTGCCCAGCCCTGGATCATCCAGGCCTACCTCGGCGAACAGCTAAGCTCTGCTACCTCCAAGTCAGGCCAGGAGATTAAAGCGACCGTCGCCGAGCCCATCTACAACCCCGACCACACCATCGCCGTCCCGCAAGGCGCCACTATGATTGGAGCCGTCACGCAAGCGAAACCAGCTCGCATGTTCGGTCGCGCCGGAGCCCTTCACTTCGACTTCCGCCAACTTGTCCTTCCCACTGGCTCTACTCAAAACGTCCAGGCATCCCTCACCGGAGCCGACTCTGCCTCCGACCAGAAACTCGCCCTCGACTCCGAAGGCCAGGTCAAACCCAAGCCCCAGGACAAGCTCCTCGTCCCTCTTCATCCTCCTCACCCTCGCCGCGCGCCCCCTCGACTACGATCACGGCGAGGACCCCCTCGGCAAAAACGCTCTTGCATCCAACAGCCTCGGGGTCATCGGCTTCATCGTCGGAACCGCAGCCGGGCAACGGAATCTTGCCGCGGGTATCGGCTACTATGGCGCAGCCATTTCGATCTATGAGCGTTGGATCAAGCGTGGCCGCGACGTCACGTTCGCTCGCGACACCCGCCTGGTCCTACAAACCACGCCACGCCACTCCACCCTTCTGCACGCCGACCCTGCCACTCAACCCAACTAAGCCCGCGGATAACGCTTGGTGAGCAGCGCTATCATACGTTTTCAGGCAATATCTTCGGAAAGATCAGCTACTCAGTCTCTGAAACGTCTTGTTAGCCCTTGCTGTGATGTGTTCCAGCACGTCTGGTAGATTCACGCGAACGCTATGCTCAGAATGCACCCGTAGTCGTCGAGCGGTTTTTTCCAGGTCTCCTTCGTAGTGCCACAAACAGATGACGATTTCTAGATCAGGGTCTTTGGCCAGCAATTGGTGATAAAGCGTCCTTGCAGCATCTATCGCAAAGGGTGGAAGTGCTGAGATGCAAACCAAATCCGGCCTTGCATTGGCGACGGCGGACACCAAATCCGAAGTTGTTCCGATAGGAAAGCTATAGGAGCTGAAACCGTTTCGTATGAGCATTTGAGACAGCAAAAATGCAACGATTTCGTCTGCCTCATCTCTCGCCGGTATGCAAAGAACGGTGAGTCCCGCGGCGATGCTCGATTTGGCTCCATCGATTGCAGTTCCTGGTGTTGGGACTTCTTCGAGTTCTTCGATCAACTCCCGGGTGCTCTGCATAATAAAGCTCTGAGTTGATTCGTCGAGTTCGTTACGATGTCGATCCTGCTCAACGAGGCTCAGTGCGGGGATCAGGACCTCCGTGTATAGCTCGTCGAGAGGTTTGTCCTTCAGGCATTGCTCCAGAACTTGGCGAGCCTCGTTCTGATCGGAAGCTAAAAGGCGCTGGTAATACAAGCTGGCTTTGGATATCTCGGGCTGATCCCCCAGGAGAATCCTTAAGAAATTCAGGCTTGGAATATAGCGCCCCATAACGACCAGTGTCAGGGTTAAGGGCGTCGACAAGATAAGACCCGGAAAACCCCAGATAAGCGTCCAAAAAACGGCAGCCACCAGAATGGCAAGCGCGGATAATCCAACCTGCGCTCCATAAAGTACAGGCTCAATGAAGTTCCCCACAATCACTTCGAGGACGAAGAAGAAAGCCATCGTTCCCCAGGTATGCCCCCATCCGGGAAAGATTGCCAACGAAAGCAATATAGGAACAAAGGCTGCCAGCGGAGTTCCCACATAGGGTAAGAATCGAAGAATCGCAGCAAAAAGTCCCCAAAGCGACGCATCTGGGATGCCAATAAGGGACAAACCAACCCCTACCGTCACTCCGAATCCGAGATTCACCACCGATTGCAAAAACAAATATTGCCGGATGCGCGTGGCGGCCTCGTCCAGCGCTTGCGTCATGACGTTCAGGCGGCCGCCACTGGCCAAATGAATAAATCGGTTGCGGATATCCTCTCGGCTGATAAGAACAAAGATTGTAAAAACCGCCACCATTCCGAGAGCTCCCATCGGCCCAAGTATGGCTTCAAATGACGCCAGCGTGTCGGTGGGCGGTACTACTTCTACGGCCATGGGTCGTGCCCAGGAGTATCCAGGAGCAAGTGATTTTCTTGAAGGCGCCGGTTCAGACTGCCCGGAAGGAGCTGTAACGAGCTCTTTCTCCAGGTCGCTCACCGCGGTTGAGACTTTGGTGAAATTCGAACTTCGCAAAACACTTACAGCCCTGATCTTTGCTTCGAGTGTTTCCCTATAGATTGGAATCTGATTTGCAAGATCCGTAAACTCCGCAGACGCTTTCCATACCAAGCCACCCCCGAGCCCGCACAGAGTGACGACAACAAGAAGAACCGACAACAGGCGTGGCACTCTTATCTTTCGCAAGAATTCCATTACAGGAGTTAGCAGGAGGGACAGAAGCAATGCAAGCGCAAGGGGGATGAAAACAGTTCGTCCCACGTAGAGGGCCGCCACGAATACCACAGCGGTCACAACTCGTAGCAGTTGAGCGGTTTCATCGGATGCAGTCTTTCGGTTCATGGGCTGACCCTAACGGTGCGGTCGGACAAGCCTATCCTAGTGTCTCCACTGCAAATCCATTCTATTAGGTCGCTGTATCCAGAGTTCAAACATTTCGCACAGTAAACTCGCGATGGCTATATCTTTGTCCTTATTGAAATTGCTTGGTGTAAAAAAGGCTCGCTAAGCTATATCATCCCGAAGCAAACTATATTCACTTTGGAGTTCGCATGAACCGTCTGCACCAAGCGATCCAGCAGGCCAACGGAAGACCCGTTCTCGGTGCTGCCCTTTATTTCTACGACCCGATCTTCCTGGAGATCGCAGCCCATATGGGCTTCAAAGTCATTTGGATTGAGATGGAACATGCGGCCATCACCTTTGCCCAGGCAGGCGATCTTTGCCGAATGGCAGCCGGCTCCGGATTACTGACCATGATTCGCATTCCGGACGCGCGACGCGAGACCATACTGAAGGCGGCGGAGTGCGGCCCGGACATCATCGATCTCCCCATGGCAAATTCGCCGCAGGATTTCGCCGACCTCGTCCGCTACGCGAAGTATTTCCCGGAAGGTGAGCGTGGATTGTGGAGCGGTTCACGCGCCTTGAAGTACGGCATCGTAGAAAGCATGTCCGGAGCGATCGAGTAAGGTGAACACCGAAACTTGCCCTGCTTGCGCAAATCGAGACGGTCGAGGCGCTCGATCGCATCGATCAGCTCGCCGCAATCCCCAACGTCGATCTCTTCATCGGTCCCGCCGACCTCTCGTCGAGCATGGGAATTCCCTGGCAGACCGACCACCCCAGGGTTCTCGAAGCCGCAGCCCGAATCATGAGCGTTGCTCGCACGCACGGCAAAAAGATTGCGACCGCGTGTGGCCCAGCCGACTTCATTCACTGGAGCAGCCTCGGCATCGATCTTCTGTTCTGTACAAATGACATCGCTTGCCTGAAGATGGGAGCCAAACTCGCACTGAAGTCTGCCGTCGATGCAATCGATCAGGCGGCTGCGGAACCTAAAGCATAGGCATAAGAAATCAGGAGGGGTCAACCATGTCCAATCGCGATCGTCTCGATCTATTCACGCGGAGGCGTTTTCTTCGCTGGTCACAAGGCGTCATGGCAGCTATCGGCGCGTTTCCGCTGCTGGGCGATGCGACGGATGCGCTTGCCTCTCCCACTCCAACCGCAAAATCCATCGGCACGCCGGATTACTACGACAAGTTAGGCGTCCAGAAGATCATCAACGCATACGACACGATCACCAACTTGACCGCCTCACTCATGCCGCAGCAGGTACAGGATGCTGTCGCACAGGCCGCCAAGCATCCCGTCTTCCTGCGCGAACTCCAGGACGCGGCTGGCGAATACATCGCAAAAAGGCTCCGCTGCGAGGGAGCTTTGGTCAGCTGCGGCGCGTCCTCAGCGCTATCGCTCGCGACCGCGGCATGCATTCAGGCAGCCAACAACTGTAAGCCGACAGATATCCCGCAGGAGATCGGTAGCACCCGTTTCCCCAAGAACGAAATCATCGTCCAGAAGGCGCATCGCTACGAGTACGAACACGCCATTTATCTCGCCGGCGCGAAGATCGTCGAGGTGGTAACGATGGAGGACTACAAGAAAGCCTTCAATGCCAACACCGTCATGACGAACTTCCTCAACAAATTCGCCATCATCTACAAAGATGGCACCATCAACCATCAGGACTGGCTCGACGTTGCACACCAGCACAATGTTCCCTGCCACATCGATGCAGCGGCGGACGTTCCCCCGATCGACAACCTGTGGAAGTTTACCGGCATGGGCTTTGACCTGGTCTGTTTCAGCGGAGGCAAAGGCATTCGCGGCCCGCAAAACGCTGGTCTTCTACTCGGCAAGAAGCACCTAATCGAACTCGCAGCCGCCAATAACAACCCTGGCGGAGGCATCGGTCGCGGCATGAAGGTCGCAAAGGAGCAGATCGTCGGCATGGTCGCCGCGGTCGATTGGATCCTCGATCAAACCGATGAAGGCTTGGACCGCGAGTTTACGCGACGCGCCAACGTCATCAGCAGCATGGTGAAGGACATCCCCACCATGCAGGCAAGCGTCATGATTCCGCCGGCTGAGAATCAAGTCCCGCATCTCATCCTCACCTACGACCCTGCCGTCGTCGGCGTCACGCCAAGAGAGGTGGCACAGCGTCTGCGCACAGATTCGCCACCAATTATCCTGAACGAGTACACCGGCGCCGCGCACAACAACCAGGGCCTACCGCCCGCCACCAACAGCCTCATCGTAGAGACATGGATGCTAGAAGAAGGTCAGGATGCCATCGTGGGCCGCCAGATCCACAAGGTACTAACTAACCCGAAGTCAGTTGGTCAGTACACGCCACGGGTGCCAGCCGCGGGCGCGCCGCCTCCAGGCCGCTAAGCAGGAAGCCCTATTCAGAGGCATCAGCGAGCGGCTTCATCTCCTCCGGTAAAGCCGCAGCAATCTCAGCCCAAACCGCCTTCATCAACTCATCGCGCGTCGCATAGAGGCTAGGCTCGATCGCCTCCAGCAACTGGATACGTGCCACCCCCGGAGTGATCGCAGCGCTCCCCTTCCGCATCATGTGCTGCGTCCCCGAAAGAGCAATGGGGACGATCGGAGCCTGCGTCTCCTCCGCCAGATAAAATGGCCCCTTCTTGAATCGGCTGAGCCTGCCATCCCGCGACCGCGTCCCCTCGGGATAAACCAGAATATGCAGCCCGGATCGCAGAGCATCCCCAGCCTCGATCACGCTTGCCTTAGCCGCCTCTCGCTTGCTGCCCCGTTCCACCGGAACAAACTTCCCCATCCTCATCGCTCGCCCCAGGATCGGGATATTCATCAGCTCCTTCTTCAGTAGCACCGAACTTCGTCCCGGCAACAGCGGCAGCACCACCGGCGGATCAAGGTTCGAGACGTGGTTGCACATGAAGATACAGCTGCGTCCAGCCGGCACATTCTCCAGGCCGCTGATCTCTGTGCGGATCCCCGCAGCGAGCACTCCCTCGCGCGCAATCCACATCGAGACCTTGTAAAGCAACCCAATATCATTCACCAGAATGGAGTACGGAATCCCAATCAGGCCCGCAATCGGGCCCAGCGTCAGATAGACAAACAACAACTTCAGCGTACTGAACATACATTTCGCAGGATACCGTACTGTCGCAATCTGCGCGCCGGCTAGGCCAGCGAGGCTCCCGCAAACGTCCCCGCCAGAGCGCGCGGCAACTTCTCATAGATCCCGCCAAAGCCGCCATTCGACAGAATCGCGACCACATCTCCCGCCTTCAACTCCGGCACCAGCGCAGCCACAATCTCATCCGCATCACGTCGCATCTCCGCACCGATCCCACGCATTTGCAGATTCGCGACCACCGTCTCCGGCACCAGCCGCTCGTTTGCCGGAATACTCTCCGACTTGAACACCGCAGCCAGTACCACCCGGTCCGCCAGCGCCAGACTATCCACCAGCGCAGCCTCGAAGACGTTCCGCCGCAGCGTATTCGATCGCGGCTCCAGCACCGCCCACAAGCCGCCGCCCCGGATAAGCCTCCCGCAGCGCCCGCAGAGTCTCCCGAATCGCCGTAGGATGATGCGCAAAGTCGTCGATGACCGTCACGCCGCCCACCTCCGCCCTCACCTCCAGCCGCCGCTTCACACTCCGAAACGTCGCCAGCGCCTCAACGATCGCCGCCACCGGCAAACCCTGACCTGCCGCCAGCGCCGCAGCAGCCGTAGCGTTTAGCGCATTGTGCTCTCCAGCCATAGGCAGGCTCAGTTCCGCAAACGGCTCACCGCCGCGAGTCACCGTCCACCGCGTCAGCGTCCCTTCATGCCTCATGCCCGACACATGCCAATACGATCCGGTAGCGAAGCCATACCGCTCCACCTTGCAAAACGCTTTCGCAACACAATCAGTTACATTCTCACTGCCATCGAACGCCACCAACCGCCCGCGTCGCGGAATCAGGTTCACAAAGCGCTTGAACGCCGTCTTCACGCTAGCGAGGTCCGCATAAATATCCGCATGATCGAACTCCACATGCGTCAGCACCGCAGCATCGGGAAAGTAATGCAGAAACTTCGGCCCCTTATCGAAGAAAGCCGTATCGTACTCGTCTCCCTCAAGCAAAAATGGCTGCCGCGTCTTTCCATCTCCAATAGGCCGCACCATAAAGCTACTGCCAAAGTTCTCCGCCACGCCGCCAATCAGAAACGACGGTGCGAGCGAAGCATCCGTCCGCGAAGCCACCTCGTAGATCCAAGCCAGCATGCTCGTAGTAGTCGTCTTGCCATGCGTCCCCGCCACCACCAGCGACTCCCGCCCTACCAGAAACTCGTCATGCAGCACCGACGCCATCGAGCAAAACGGAATCCGCTCATCCAGCACATACTCCAGCTCCACGTTCCCGCGCGAGATCGCATTCCCGACCACCACCACATCCGGCCGCGGCTCCAGATTTCCCTTCGCATACGGCTCCATCACAGGAATCCCCAGCTCCGCCAGCAGATCGCTCATCGGCGGATAAGCCGCCGCATCCGAGCCCGTCACCCGGTGCCCCTGCCGCTGCAGCATCCCGGCCAGCGAAGCCATCGCCGTCCCGCAGATACCGATCAAATGGATATGTTTCGTCCCTTGCATCATCGCCTAGCCTAGTCCTTCTCTATCGCTCCCACAAACTACAGCGCCGCAACCTCACCCACGCAAATAATCTCCGCCGGCCCCACCAGCTTCATCGAGGCCTCCGCAGACGGCCACGCCGTCCGCTGCGCTCCACCCTCCGCCAGCGCCGTCAACTCCCGCTCTACCCCGCGCAAAGCCATCGCTGCTGCCGAAGACGCACACGTACCCGTCCCCGACGAAGTCGTCGGCCCGCATCCCCGTTCAAATATCCGGAACGCAATCTCCGCCTCGCCCAGCACCTTCACAAACTCCACGTTCGTCCCATGCGCAAACAGCGGACTCGTACTGATCTTCGCTCCCAGCTCCTGCCAGCTCATCCCATGCGCACTGAAGTCGTCCGAATCCACAAACAACACAAAGTGCGGATTTCCGACGTTCACCATCGCCCCTTCAACCACCCCAACCCCCGGCAGCTCAATCGCCCGCTGCATCACCCGCGGCACGCCCATGTCGCTCTCGATCAGGTAAACCGGATCATCCGCCTCGATCAACCGGCAAATCCGCACCCCGCCATGCGTCCCCAGCGCAACCTCGGTCAGCCCTTCGCTCTTCGCCAGCCACGCCGCCACGCAGCGCGTCCCATTCCCCGAGAGCTCCGCCTCGCTACCATCCGCATTGAACAGCCGCAGAAACAGCTCGCCGTTCGGCCGCCGATCCAGAAATTCAATCCCGTCAGCCCCCACGCTGGTATTGCGCGCGCATAACTTACGGGCCAACTCCGCATGCCGCCGCTGCGCCAACTGCTCTTCAAGTATCAGAAAATCATTGCCACACGCATGTGCTTTTACAAACGGAATCATTCTCTTCCTATTCTTCCTCAGGATCGTTGAACACCATCACCTGGTCTGCGGCGTCGTTCGCTCTCAATTGGCCGACTAGCATCTCATGCTTCCTGCGCGTCGCCTTGACCACAAACGAAATCCGTTCCAGCTCGCCTACACTCTCACGTTCCAGAACGCTCAACCGTTCCCCCGCCGCATCCAACACCTGCAGCATCGCGCTGTACATCCTGCTCTGGTCCGTCCCCCGAACCTCATACACCATCGGATACCGCTGCCACCCAACCCTCCACTCCAGCGAGCCGATCAACGTCAGCGCCATCAGCACAATCAACGTAGCCAGTGCCGCTTCGATGTATAGCCCAGCCCCGCAAGCCATCCCAATCGACGCCACCACAAACACCGTCGCCGCGCTCGTCAGCCCCAGCACGCGGTTCCGCGTATGCAGAATCAGCCCCGCGCCCAGAAACCCAATCCCCTGCACAATATTCGAAGCCACGCGACCCTTGTCTGGATTCGCTTCTCCAGCCAGGACCGCTGAGAGCATCGTGAAAAGCGCGCACCCCATACAGATCAGCATGTTCGTCCGCAGCCCGGAGGCCTTATGCCGCCACTCCCGCTCGATCCCGATTACGCCGCCCATGGCGCACGCCATCAACAGCCGCGTCGTCATCCCCTGCGACAGCAGCACCTGGTCAATCCGGCTGAAATGAAACGCACTCGGCACAAGCATCATCATGGCAGCGATCCTAGCACTCTAATTGCGATTTCCCGACGTCGTCGCACCGAACTGATCCGACTTGTACACTCGTGCGCAACCCTGGCCCGTCGTACATAGCACCGAAAGCTCCGTCAGACCCTGCGGATGTGCCGCAACTGCCTTCGACACCGGATCACCCTCGATCGCAATCACGTAAGCGACATGCGCCGCCGGAGCGTCCAGTGCGGCCTTCCAGGTATCGTAATCCCCCTCATTCACCGTCTGCCGCAGTGGCATCCCCGCCTGCTGCAGAGCTCCCACGTGGTCGGAGTTGTACATCAGGATCGGCACTCCCGCCGGAAACGACTGCAACTGCTGCGCCAGCGACCGCTCAAACGCTATCCGCGTCGTCGAATTCGCCATGGCTTCCTTCAGCACCAGCGGCACAGAGTACATCATCCCCACGGTGTTCAACATCACTAGCCCCAGCGTCACCGGCAGCAGAAGCCGCGCCTGCAGAGGGTTGGACTCATCCCACCAGTCCTCGATCCAGCTCAACATCAACACCATGAAGATCGCCAGCGCCGGCAGCATCTCCACCCCATACCGCGAGTTGTAATACGAGTGCGGATAGAGCTGCGGAATAAAAATCGGCACCGACCCATACGCAATCGAGTACACATAAAACGGCAGCGGAATCCACAGCAGCAGATGCCGGCAGCGAAAACCGCCGTCGAATCGACACCACCAGTCCGGCCAACGCCAACGCCATCACCGCAAAGCCCGTCTCCCACACTGCGGCATCCACCTGCGCCGTCCGCGTATAGTACAGCAGCGCCCAGCCCGGACTGTGCCATCCCCGGTAGTGGCTTGCGACCCCGGGGGCGACGTCCGCTTCTCAATCGCCGCCGCCGAGTAAGGACCGCGCATAAAATCCAGCGCATCGTGCATGAAGTGATGGTTATACCAGAGCCAACTCACCGGCCCCGCAACTGCCAGCAACGTGAAGATAAGAAATCCCGCCGAAACCTTCCCCCACAGCTCCCGCTTCCTCGAAAGCTGCCAGGTAATCACGCACCACACCGCAGCCCCCAGAAGCCAGCCGTCGTAGCGCGTATACACCGCCGCCAGAATCAGCCACCCCATCAGTACCAGCCGCGTCATCGTGGACACGCGCCGCTCCGCCCGTATCGCCGCCACGCACTCCATCGTCAAGCAGCGTCAGCCAGATCAGCAGCGCCAGAAACAGTGGCTCTGTCATCGCCGTCGTCGAGAGATACAGCAAGTTCGGGTTCAGCGCAAAAAACGCCGTCGCCACCAGAGACCATCGCGGGCTCACCATCCGCCGCGCCAACCGGTAGATTCCCATCACGGCGAGCACATAAGCACGACATCGAAGGCCACACACCCGCCAGACCGTTCTGCCACCACTCGGTCTTCTGCACAAATGGCATCATCAATAGATGCGGCAGCGGCAGCCACACTCCACCCAACTGCCCCAGCCCTGGATTGCGCGAATCCAGAATCCGCCGCGCGATCCCCAGGTGCGCTACCGCGTCCCCATACAGCAATATGTAGCCGCGCAAGTAGCACACCATCAACGCAATAAATGCCAGCACTACCGCTGCTAATGCAATCGGGCGGGTCTCCTCCCGGCTCGCCGGCCGCACCGCATCCGCTACCACGCCGTCCACGACATGCACACTGCCCGACGCGGCAGTCGAGCGCCATCGCGCCGGCCTAAGCCCCCGCTTCGCCAAGGTGCGATATCTCCCGTAGGTGCTGGAACCGCTCGTCGATCTCTTCTCGCGTCGCTGCCTGCAGCCGCTCGGTGCCAAACTTCTCCACCGCAAACGACCCCATCACCGCTCCATAAAACATCGCCGTCTTGAACACCGCCGGCGTCAGCTCCGGCTGCGAAGCAAGATACCCATAGAACCCTCCGGCAAACGAATCCCCCGCCCCCGTCGGATCAACCACTTCCTCCAACGGCAGCGTGGGCGTACGGAACGGACGCTTCATCACCCCGCCCCCACCGAAAGCACCGTCACCAAAAAACGCCGTGGAGCCATGCTCGCCATGCTTCACCACTAGGATCTTCGGTCCCATCGACAGAACCTTCTTTGCCCCCAGCACGAGGTTCTTCTCCCCGCTCAGCATCCGCACCTCGCCATCGTTGATCAGCAGCACATCCAACTCGCGCAGCACCTTCTTCAGGTTCTCCGTATGGTCGGCGATCCAGTAGTTCATCGTGTCGCCGCACACCATCTTCACATTCGGCATCTGGCTCCGCACCCGCGCCTGCAGCACCGGATCGATGTTCGCCAGAAACAGAAACTCGCTGTCCGTATAGCTCTCCGGAATCTTCGGCGCGAACTCCGCAAAGACATTCAAGTCCGTACCCAGCGTCTTCGCCTCATTCAGGCTATCGACATAAGATCCCGTCCAGTGAAAGCACAGCCCCGGCGCTCGCTCGATGCCCGTCGTATCGATGCCCCGGCGCGTAAACGCCGCCTCATGCTCCGGCGTAAAGTCCTCGCCCACTACTCCAATCACCCGCACCGGGGTAAAGTAGCTGGCCGCCAGCGAGAAGTGAGTCGCCGCACCCCCCAGACAACGTTTCACCGAACCATGCGGCGTCTCGATACTGTCAAATGCCACCGAACCTACAACCAGAATGGACATGAATTTCTAACCTGCTTCCTTAAGATAGTAACCTTCAATATTAACTAAGATCAAATAACGCTTTTACAGTCGGCTACTGGAGATACTTCTCCAGCAGCAATCCGAGCCGCGCCTTCGCCTCAGGCGAAATTGCCTTCCGGTCCGTCAGCACCGCATACTTCAGCGCGCTCGCACAGGCGCACGCTCTCTCCTTCGGCAAAGCCGCAACTGCAGCCTTCACAACCTTCGCAGCATTCTCCGCGTTCTTGTGGATCACCGCTACGATCTGGTCGACCGTCACATCGTCATGACCTTCCCGCCAGCAATCGTAGTCTGTCACCATCGCCATCGTCGCGTAACAGATCTCCGCCTCGCGCGCCAGCTTCGCCTCCTGCAGGTTCGTCATGCCGATCACGTCCGCGCCCCAGCTTCGATACAGATTCGACTCCGCCCGCGTCGAAAACTGAGGGCCCTCCATGCACACATACGTCCCGCCGCGCTTGCCCACCACACCCACCGTCGCGCAGGCCTCCGTAAACGCCGACATCACCGTCGCACACACCGGATCGCCGAACCCCACATGCGCCACAATCCCGTCTCCAAAAAACGTACCCACCCGCGCAAACGTCCGGTCGATAAACTGGTCCGGAATCACAAAATCCGTAGGCTTGTGCTCCTCCTTCAGCGACCCCACCGCCGACACCGAAAGTATCCGCTCCACGCCCAGCATCTTCATCGCAAAGATGTTCGCCCGAAAGTTCAACTCACTCGGCAACAACCGGTGCCCCCGTCCATGCCGCGCCAGAAACGCAACCTTTCGCCCCTCCAGATCGCCCAGCACAAAGCTGTCCGAAGGCTCGCCAAACGGAGTCGAAACCCGCTCTTCACGCACATTTTCCAAGCCGGGCATCGCATACAAACCGCTGCCGCCGATAATTCCAATCTCTGCCTTCGTCAATTTCCCTCGCTCTATAACCACACAGCCGTCTAACGAACCGCTTCAGAATGGCCTTCAAAAGTATACCGTTGCACAGCGGCCGACTTCATCACCCCAAACGACGAAAGCCCGCGCGCCAGCCCGAACGACAACTCCTGCGGCGCCACCTCAAGCGGCCTTACTCCCGCCGTCCGCAGCGGTCCCTCCGACTGCACACTCGTAATGCTGTCCCGCAACTTCCGCGCTAGCGCCAGGTCAAACCCCTCGCCCACAAACACTCCCGTCCTCGAGATCGAAATCAGTACATCCCCTTCGTTCGTCGAGTACACCTCCTCGGAGTCGTCCACCTCATCCTTCTTCCGCCTCTCCACATGCGAGTACTTCCTCGGCAACTGCGCCGCATACACCCGCATAAACGACCGCGCCGAATCCTCGTTCTTCCACTTGCGAGTAATAGATCAGCCCCAACGAAGCCGTAGACTCTTTCTCCGCCGCCGTAACTGCCGACTTCCGCTGCGCAGCGTAGTACAGCCCGCCGTTCCACGCCGGCGTCAGCGCGGTCGCCATCTCCTGCCCGCCAAACAGCTCCGTCAGTATCCGCACATCCAGCTCGCCCATAATGCCCACGTCATACGGCGCGTACTCCGGATCCAGCAGCGGATGAATATCCGGCAGCCGCAGCACCGGCACCGGCGTGTGCTGCATGTACGCGTCCGGATTCATAATCTCGAAGCTCGACGATGGCGGCTGATTCAACGTCCCCGCAAACGCCGCCTGCTTCCCGCCCTTCACCAGCACCGCCTGCTCAAAAGCCAGCCCATCGCTATAAGGAAACAGCAGCGACTCCTGCAGCAGCAGCGGAGCCCGAGACAGCACCGGCGAACCGCTCCCACCGCTCGAATCCGCCACCATGTCCTTCAGCTTGTCCCCCAGCGCCGGAACATCCGCCAGCGTCTTGCCCGTAGACCGTAGGCTGTAGTCCATAAACACCACCATCGCCTGCCCTTCCGCTACGGCGCTGCGAGCCGTCTCCGCCTCGTCCAGTTGCAGATGATGATTGTCCTCCTGCACGTTCTTCGCGATGCCCTTCGCCTCAATGTCCGACCACTTCGTCAGGTCCACGGTTTGATCCTGTAGCGCGTGCGTCAACTCGTGCGCCAGCACCGGCTTCTGTTCCTCCGGTTGAATCCAGTCCAGCAGGTTCACCGTCTTCGTCTTGTTGTCGTAGAACCCCGCGATCTGCTCCGTCAGCAATGTCACCAGAAACTGCCGCAGATGAAAATCCCGGTCCAACAAGCCGAACTTCTTCAGCACGATCTCCTCGCGTTCCATCTTCTTCGCGCCTTCGTCCTCATCGAACTTCTTCGTCAGGTAGTGGTTCACCTCGTCCCGCGACATCAGCTTCCGCTTCACGCTATGCTTGATCGGTAGCTTCGTGTCCTTGCTCGCAAAGTTCAAAATCTCATCCACCGACCGAAACAACTCCGTGGCCTGCTCCTTCGTCATCGGAGCTTGCTTCTCCGTTGCCTTCGGAGTCTGCTGGTCCGTTGCCTTCGACGCATCCCCTCCACCCGAAGGCGCCGCCTGCCCCAGCACCCTCTGCGCTGCCAACAAACTGCATGTGGCCAGCAAAACCGCGCAAAGCCCCGCACTCCTAAACCGCGTCCCCCACCCCATCTCAAGCACTCGCCGCAACACGAACCTCCGCAAACACCTATAATCACAGTGTACGCAGACTTTCGTGTCGCCGCCTGTCATGAGCCAGTTCGCAGCCAATCTCACCCCCGCAACCGGCCTTTCCCCCGCCCTCCAGCTAGCGGCCCTCCTCCAATCCGCCGGAATCGGTCCGCTCGACCGCACCGGCTGGATCCGCGTCACCGGCGAAGACCGCGTGCGCTGGCTCAACGGTATGGTCACCAACTCCATCCAGGAGCTCACCCTCGGCACTGGCAACTACAACTTCATCCTCAGCGTCCAGGGCCGCATCCAGGGTGACGCCAACATCTTCTCCCCGCCCGATCCCGACATCCACAGACCTCCTCATCGAAACCGCCGCCGACCGCATCCCATCCCTCATCACCCTCCTCGATCGCTTCATCATCATGGACGACGTCGAGCTCAGCGACATCTCCGCCCACCGCACCGGCCTCTTCCTCGCCGGCCCCCAAGCCCCGTCACTCCTCCAGCAACTCGGCATAGCCGCAACCGATCTCCCCGAGCTATCCATAAGAGCCGTCACCTGGAACGACGCCAAAGTCACCGTAATCGCCGCCCACAGCCCGGTCGTGCCAAAATTCGAGCTCTGGGCCGCCCCCACTACCGTCGCCGCCATCTCCCAGGCCCTCACTACCACCGGAGCAGTGCCCTGTACTCCCGAAGCCGTCAACTGGCTCCGCCTCCTCGAAGGCACACCCCTCTACGGCACCGATATCCGCGACAAAGAACTCCCTCAGGAGACCGCCCAGACCCGCGCCCTCCACTTCAACAAAGGCTGCTACCTCGGCCAGGAGATCGTCGAGCGCATCCGTTCCCGCGGCAACGTCCACCGCACCTTCGCCGCCTTCCGTCTTCAGGGCGACCTTCCCACCCCCGGCACCCACCTCGAAGCCGAATCAAAACAAGTCGGCGAACTCACCAGCGTCGCCCGCATCCCCCTCCCCGGCGCACCTGAGCCCATCCAGTTAGCCCTCGGCTACATCCGCCGCGAGGCCCTTGAGCGCAGCCTCCCTCTCACCTACCCGGGCGGCGGCGCCATCCCTGTAAACATTCCCTACAGTCCCGCGCCGTGAAGCCCGCAAAAAGCATCTGACATAAGAAACGGACACTGATTTGGCAGAAGTCGAATTCGTTCAACGTTTTTATCGATCGGAGATTTCTTGAAGCGCAGCTCCATCACGAGTCATACACCTGTCGGCAGTTTCTCTCAGACCTACGCCACGGCGGGTCGTGTACTTATGGGCTTCATCGCCATCCTGCTAATCGTCATGCCTTGGACCGAGCATTTCTGGCACTTCGATGGACTCTTAGTCAGCGGCCAGGACTTCGAGTTCGGCCTTCTCGCACTGGCGTCCGTCCTTTCCCTTGTACTCGTCCTCTCGAAACGCCGTGCGCAGACTGTGACGTCTTTCCTTGCTGTTCTGGGCTGGCTATCGTCCAGCTTTCAGAACGCAATTCAATCAGTACAAAGAAATCGGTATGGGCAAATTGCAGCAACCGCACTCCCATTCAGGCTTCATAGCCCACGTCTGTCCAGTCCGGCCCTGCACAGATACACCCTCCCCATCCAGGTCTGATCGACATTTCCGGACAGTCCACGGATCGCTAGTTTCGAGTAATCCAAGTCCCCCAATAACCACGTCAAATCAATCAATTCGGCGATTTGCGTTTGGGAGAGGTAATGGAAAAATCAGAAGTATTAAATGCATGGATAGCTATTCTGTCCGGGCGCGCCCCCTCGTTATCCATTGAAATCACCAAAGAATGCCCCCTACGCTGTCCCGGCTGCTATGCCTTCGACGCAGCCCACCTCGGCGGAGAAACCCAGCTTCGCCAGCTCTCCGACTTCAAGGGTGACGAGCTCGTAGCAAAAATCCTCGCCCTCATCGATCAGCACAAGCCCCTCCACGTCTCTCTCGTAGGCGGCGATCCTCTCGTCCGTTACCGTGAACTCGAACTCCTCCTGCCCCAGATCGAAGCCCGCGGAGTCCACACCCAGATCGTCACAAGCGCCTTCCGCGTCATCCCTGCCCATTGGCAAAAATTCAAAAAGCTGACTGTCGCCGTCTCCATCGACGGCCTGCAGCCCGAGCACGACGCACGCCGCAAACCCGCCACCTACGAGCGCATCCTCAAGAACATCGCCGGCGCAAAGATCACCGTACACTGCACCATCACCTCGCAAATCGCCCGCCGCCCCGGCTACCTCGACGAGTTCCTCGCCTTCTGGAGCAGCCGCCCAGAGATCGCCCGAATCTGGTTCAGCATCTTCACCCCACAGCGCGGCGCCACCGACCCCGAGATACTCACCCCATCGCAACGAAGCTCCGTCATCACACAGCTCAGACTCTTGCGCCGAAAATATCCACTCCTCGACATGCCCGAACCTCTCATCGACGAGATCGCTTCTCCCCCGAAAAGCCCCGCCGAATGCATCTTCGCCCGCACCACCAAGACCATCTCAGCTGATCTCACCACGCCCATCACCCCCTGTCAGTTCGGCGGAGAGCCCGATTGCGCGCAGTGCGGCTGCTTCGCCTCCATGGGCCTCGCAGCCATCGGCCATCACAAAGTGATGGGATCCCTCACCGCCGGCCAACTCTTCATGGCCTCCGATCGACTCGGAAAAACCTGGCGAAGACTACAGAATGCCCTTCGCGCCCAGACCAATCCTTTCAACCCAATCCACCCCATTCAAAATACTTTGACACTCAACTCATCGAAAGCCACCAATCACGCCCAGAACACCAGCAAGTATCACCCGGCTCATGATTTCGATGCAGCGACCGCACCCTCTTCCAGTTGCCATTGCGAAATGCGCTCGTAAGCTTCTGCGCCGTCAGTTCATCCCTCGCCCCGACACACGGAACAAACTGCACCTGCATCAGAAAACGAGCCGGGAAACCTCCATCTTCCTGCTTCGTAACCAGCAACATGCCTCCATATCCCTTTGCAGGAGTCATCGGAAACAGCAGCCGTCCATTCGGCCGCAAAGCATCCAGCCAGACAGCCAATGGCTCCGTCGCCCCGGCATTTACATACAGCACATCGCACGCAGGCAGCGGCCCTTCAGCTCCCGACCGCGCATGCAGTATGACCTGCGAAAATTCAGCCAGATTTTCCCTCGCACGTTGCGCAAGCTCCGCTTCAATCTCATAAGCGTCCACCGCTCCCCACTCGCCCACCAACTTCGCCAGCACAGTTGTGTAATAACCGGTTCCAGCTCCAACGTGAACCACTCGTTCACCCTTCCCAACCGCAAGCGCAGCAAGACAAGCAGCATGCAGACTCGGCTGCCCATTGTTGATCGGCCCGCTATTGCCGAGCGAGACCACAATATCCTGATACAGAAACGCCGGATCATCCGTCACGATGTAGCCTCCCCTTGGAGTAGGCAACTTCCAGGGCGGTGGCCCCACAAATTGTTCTCGCGGCGTAGACGCCAGCGCAGCCGCAAGCTCGCTTCCCGCAGCAACACCGGCATTCGCCGTAATCAAATTGGCGAAGAATCGTCGGCGTTCCTGAACCCTGTCCATCTCCACACTCGTTGCGGCGACGTTCGACCCGGCATCCTTTACGCAAAAAGAATAACTCCGCAACCCAATCGCAGTCCGCGCGATCACATATATGCACGCAGACACCCTCAGGAGACAGCCCAATGAGAGCAATCATCTTTGAAAGCACAGGAGATGCCAGTGTCATCAAGCTCGTGCACGAACCCGAACCCGAAATCCGCCCCCACGACCTGCTCGTCCGCGTGCACGCCGCCGGAGTCAATCGCGCCGACATTCTGCAGCGCCAGGGCGCATACGGAGACCGTCCCGACTACGGCGACTCGCTACTGCCCGGGCTGGAAATAGCCGGCGAAGTCGCCAAAGTTGGTCCCCGCGCACGAGGCTACAAGGTCGGCGATCGCGTCATGGCCATCGTCGGCGGCGGTGGCTACACAGAACTCGCGCGCGTCGATTCCCGCATGTGCATACCCATTCCTGATCACCTGAACTACATCCAGGCCGCTGCCATTCCAGAGGTCTTCGTCACCGCCCACGAAACGCTCATCCATCTCGGCGGCCTGAAGCAGGGAGACTGGGCGCTCATCCATGCCGCTGCAGGCGGCGTAGGTTCTGCAGCCATCCAACTGGCCAAAGCAACCGGCGCGAAGACCGTCTTCACCGTCTCCAGCCAGGAACGGATCGACCGGATCACCGCTCTCGGCGGAACAATCGGCGTGAACTACAAACAGACCGATTTCCTCACCGCAGTTCAGCAGGCCACCGACGGACGCGGCGTAGACGTCGTAATCGATTTTATCGGCGCCCCATACCTCGACCGCAACCTTCGCGCCCTCGTTCCCGGCGGAAGACTCATCCTGGTCGGAACACTCGGCGGTGGCGAGGGCACACTGCCGCTCGGTGTTGTCATGTACAACTATCTCCGCATCATCGGCACCGTCATGAAGTCGCGCAGCTCCGCTGAAAAGGTAGCGATGACCAGACGATTCCGCGACCGCTGGCTACCCAGCTTTGCAACCGGACAGCTCCAGCCAGTAGTCGACCGCGTATTCCCCCTCGACGCCACAGCCGACGCCCACCGCTACATGGAGGCATCAGGAAACGTCGGAAAGATCATCCTCTCCATGGACTAACCCACCTCAACCACCACGCTTCAACAACGCGTCAGCTTTGGCACAAATTAGCCCTGTCCAACTTAGCTGATAGGCCTCGGCGGCGCAGCGATCTTTTGTTGGCTTGAGAGGGGGAGTGGAAAATCGCTCAGAGAACCCGTTGGAAGAATCATTCGCAACGAGTTCAGGATTGATAGCAAGTCGATAACCTCCTGAGCGATCGCTCCTTGGATCGGGTTTATAAACCCGAACGCTGCTGCTGCCATCCCGATCAAACTCAACCCCATTCCGCCGACAGCACTTATCAACGCTATTCCGCGCATTCGACGGCCTATGTGCATCAGCTCATCGACACTTACCAGTGAAGACTGGAGAATGACCGCCCCGGCTGCTTCGGAGGTAATATCGCTGTTTACACCTAGAGCGATGCCGGCCGTAGCTGCCATCATCGCCGGCGCATCGTTGATCCCATCTCCCAGATACAGCGTTCGGCGCTTCAGCGTCTTCTCACGGACAAACTGAACCTTTTCTTCAGGACTCTTGCCACCGTATGCTTCGGTGATTCCCATGCCCGCCGCGAACAGAGCCACTTCGGCCGGGCGGTCGCCTGATAGCAGAATCACCTCCGAGATGGAATGTTTTGGTCCCAGATGACTCAAGAACAACTTGCTCTCGCGTCGTGGCTCGTCCTGGAAGTGAAAAACGCCTGCAAGCTTGCCGTCCAGGAGGAACACACACTCCAGCCCAGGAGCAATAGGCGGCATTGCCGCGGCGTTCTCCGCTGACAGCTTGCCGCGTCCAGTGATCGTGACATGTCGCCCAGAGACATGTCCGGTGAGCCCTGCGCCGGGAGCCTCTGAGACATCTTCCACTTTGAGAAGGACCAGTCCTTCCTTTTCTGCGGCGGCCAGCACTGCACTGGCTAAGGGATGCTTGGAGTATCGCTCTAAACTTGCAACATACTGAAGAGCCATCTCGCGCGTAGTTCCGCCGAAGCACTCGATAGAGGTCAAACTTGGCTTGCCGTAGGTCAGCGTCCCCGTCTTGTCGACGATGAGCACACGACAGGTCTCCAGCTTTTCGAGAATGGATGGGTCCTTGATGATAATGCCGAGGCGCGCTCCTACAGAGATCGCGCCAATAATCGCGACAGGGATAGAGATCAACAATGGGCAGGGCGTCGCAATCACCAGAACCGCCAGGAAACGCTCAGATTGACCGCTGAAGAACCAGCTCGCCAACGCGATCGCAATTGCGATCGGCGTATACCAGGAGCCCAGCCGGTCGCCGAGTCGCTGTATCTGAGGGCGGTTCTCCTCCGACGCATGGAGCACTTCCACAATCTTCGCGTAGCGCGAATCGCTCGCAATCTTCGTCGCCCGGATCGTCAGGGCCGTGTTGCCATTGATCGAGCCCGAGAGGACGCTCGTCCCCGGTGCCTTCGCTATCAGAAATGGCTCACCGGTCAAGTAGGACTCGTCCATGCTGCCTTGGCCGCTGACAACCAGCCCATCGACCGGGCAGATCTCATGCGGATAGATCAACAGCTCGTCTCCAACAACAATGGTGTCGATGGAGACGTCCGACACAAGCTCACCCGCTCGATGCGCTGTCTGTGGCATTCGCTTCGCAAGTGCGCTGAGCACCGATGAGGCGCGCCTCGTGGCGTAGGCCTCGAGCGCCTGGCCGCCTGACAGCATCAGGACGACAATCGCCGCCACCCAATACTGCCCGAGAATCAGGGATGTAGCGATCGAGAGAAGTGCCAGGATATCGACGCTGAAATTACCCTTCAACACCTGCTGAACAAGCAAGATCAACAGCGGCACGCTCGCGCCTGCGATGGCGATGAGAAGAACAACATTAAGGATGTGCTGGTCGTGAAGGATCAGCTTCACCCCCAACGCTCCAAGCATCCCGGCTGCGATAAAGATCGCCGTCGAGATATGCGCCACAGGGCTACTGAGCCATTCGGTGATCACGTTGGGTCGAATCACTGGATCTCCGGCATAGGGATCTTACAGGCCTTTGAGTGCCATTGATGTGCTCGATGACACAGCGACTCAGTACCCGGAAAACGGCATTATCCGTAAATGAAACACTGTAATAACTCAAACTGACCCACTACGCTTTGGCCGAAACCCTTGACACGTCTGATAAACTTAAATCAGGGAACAAAAGAAGTCCGGCCTGATGCCGGGCCTTTTCATTTAACATAAGTCCAGACCGAAGTCCGGACTTATGTCGTTTTTTATGAAGACTTTGCATACTTTAAGGGGGAGGGGGGTACCCATGCCGAACACAGTATCGATGCCAGCCACTCCATTCAGTAACAACAAAGCAGAACCATAATTCAGCACAATCACTGACCAGCATCAAAGCATCTGAAAGAATAAGACTATGCCAGAGCAAACCAAGCCATTCGTCATCACCGACCGCCGCAAGTTCACCAAGGACGGCGAACTCCGTCCCGACGCCGACCCCTCGCCCGAGAGAGAGCCGCGCACTCCGCACCCGAGCCAGTAGCCGCAGCACCCGAGCCGCCTCCCGCAGCACCCCAACCCGAAGAAGAGATCCCCGCCGGCCCCACCCCCGAGCAGGCCGAGCAAGCCAACCGGGCCTACGCCGCCACCGTCGACCGCCTCGACACCGCCATCCGCGCCGCCAACCCGGGCGCGGACCACCCACCCGCCATGAGCTTCGACCAGCTCGTCCAGTCCGTCTACATGACAGCAATCATGCAGCTCGGAGCCGGTGCCCAGCCCGGCCAGCAACCGCAGCTCGATCTCATGGGCGCGCGCCAGAGCGTCGATATGCTCGCCGTCCTCGCCGAAAAAACCAAGGGCAACCTCTCCACCGACGAGACCCGCCTCCTCGAATCCGCCCTCTTCGAGCTCCGCATGGCCTTCCTCGAAGTCACCCAGGCCCTCGCCCGCTCCGCCGCGGCCAAAGCCGGACAGCCCGGCCAGCCCAATCCCGGCCCCAGCATAGTCCGCTAGCCCACAAAATCAGTCAAAGAATGCAGGCCACCCTCACTTTCCTCGGCACCGGCACCTCCATGGGCGTCCCCACGCTCGGCTGCGACTGCGCCGTCTGCACCTCCGCCATGTCGCCCACGGGAGACCCGCGCAACCGCCGTACCCGCCCCTCCATCCGCATCGACTACAACCACCACACCGTCCTCATCGACACCGGCCCCGACTTCCACGCCCAGGCCCTCCGCGAAAATGTTCGCCGCGTCGACGCCGTCCTCTACACCCACGGCCACGCCGACCACGTCATGGGCTTCGACGACCTGCGCCCCCTCACCTTCCACAACCACGCAAACCTCCCCATCTACGCCGACGACGAAACCGCCACCACCATCGAGCGCATCTTCGAGTACACCTTCCGCAAGCAGAACCGCTACCCCACCAGCGCCCGCGTACAAATCCACCGCATCCCCTCAACCCCCGGCGCCGCCGTCACTCTCTTCGGCGCCAACTTCCAGCGCATCCCCCTCACCCACGGCCACCAGCAGACCACCGGCTACCGCTTCGGCGCCGCCGCCTACCTCACCGACATGAGCGACATCCCCGAAGCCAGCATCCCGCTCCTGCAGGACCTCGACATCCTCATCCTCGACGCCCTCCGCCGCGACCCCCACCCCAGCCACTCCCACCTCGACAAATCCATCGCCTTCGTCGAAAAACTAAAACCCCGCCGCGCCTTCTTCACCCACATGAGCCACGACCTCGACCACGCCGCCACCGAAGCCACCCTGCCACCCCACATCCGCCTCGCCTACGACGGCCTCCAGCTCAACTTCGAAATATCCAAAGAAGTTCAGGAGGTCCAGCCCGCCTGATGCGCATCTACCGCCATCCATCGGAACTCCCAGCCAACTGGAGCCCTTGCGTCGCCACCATCGGCAACTTCGACGGCGTTCATCTCGGCCACCAGTGGGTCATTGCCGAGGTCATCGACCGCGCTCGCACTCTCGGCGTCCCCTCCGTAGCCATCACCTTCGACCCACACCCCGCCTGCGTCCTCCGCCCCGAATCCCACCTGCCCCTCATCACCCCACTCCCCCAAAAACTCGAACTCCTCCGCGCCACCGGCCTCGACACCATCGTCGTCCTGCCCTTCACGCACGACTTCTCTCGCATGACCGCCCGCGCCTTCGCCCAGGATCTCCTCTGCAACTGCATCCGCGTCCACGAGCTCCACGAAGGCGAGAACTTCCGCTTCGGCTACCAGGCCGAGGCCGGCATCGACAACCTCGAAGCCCTCGGCCGCGAACTCGGCTTCACCGTCCGCGTCTACTCTCCTCGCGTCTTGCGCGGCCATCCTATCTCCTCCAGCCGCATCCGCCACCTCATCGCCGCCGGAAAGGTCAGCCAGGCCCGTGCCCTGCTCGGCCGCCCCTTCGCCATTGAAGGTACACCCGCCTCCGGACGCGGCTACGGCACCCGCTACACCGTCCCCACCATCAACCAGGCCCCCTACACCGAGCTCCTCCCCGCCCATGGCGTCTACATCACCACCCTCACCATTCGGCACCGAGACTTTCAACGCCGTCACCAACGTAGGCAACCGCCCCACCTTCGGCGCAGACTCCTTCACCGTCGAATCCCACCTGCTCAACTTCCACCCCATCGATCTCAACGAGAAGACGCCCCTCAAGCTCACCTTCCTGAGCCGCCTCCGCGCCGAGCACCGCTTCCCCACCCCAGAAGCCCTCCGCGAACAGATCGGCCGCGACGTCCGCAAGGCTACCCGCTACTTCAATTTGTGTCAGACGGTGGGTTCGAAGTCCCCGACCTCGGCTCCTCCACCGGCTTCCCCGGCACAGTAGCCGGCGAGCCGAAGCGGGAGCATCCGCAGGCTTGCTTCGAACCGCAGGAGGCAGCGTCGCGGACGCATCCGGATCCACGTCTTCCTGATTCTCTCCTCGGCCTTCTTCTTCGCAGCCGCATCCGGAGTACTGAGTGGCACCTCCAACACTTTCTTCGGAGCGTCTCCCGTAGCAAACGCCTCATTCGGCTTACCCGCAATCGCCGCCCGCATGAAGTCCATCCACATCGGCAGCGCCGCCCGCGCTCCGGTCTCCTTCTCGCCCAGCGACTCGCCGGTCGTCATACCCGATCCACGTCCCGCACGTCACCGAAGGCGAGAACCCGATAAACCAGGCATCCGTAAAATCATTCGTCGTCCCCGTCTTCCCGCCCAGCGGATGCTTCAACTGTGAAGCCGAGAACCCAGTCCCATGCTGCACCACCGCCTGCAGAAACTGCATCATCGTCCGCGCCGTATCCACCGAGATCACCTCCGTCTACCTCGCGTCGGCTGCCTCCTCGAGCGGCATCCCATCCGCCTGCGTCACCTTGCGAATGTAGTGCGGCTCAATCCGAATCCCATCATTAGGAAACACGCTGTAAGCCCCCACCTGCTCATACAGCGTAATGCTCGCAGCCCCAATCGCCACCGGCAGAGCCACCGGAAGCTCGCTGGTAATGCCAAACCGGTGCGCCGTATCGATCACCTTGCGAATTCCCGCCTTGTACGCCAGCTTCAGCGCCGGTATATTCCGCGACTCCGCAAAGGCCTCCAGCAGCGTCATCGCCCCTTTATAGTTCGGCTCATAGTTATGCGGCGTGTACGGTCCGCTCGCCGACGGAAACGTCACCGGCCCGTCGACGACGATGTCCGTAGGCTTCGCTCCCCCCTCAATCGCCGTCGTATAAACATACGGCTTGAACGAAGACCCCACCTGCCGCTGCGCCTGCGTAGCCCGGTTGAACTGCGACAGCGCAAAATCCCTACCCCCAACCATCGCCAGCACCTCGCCGCTCGCATTATCCACCGCCATCATCGAACCCTGCGCCCCCGAGTCCTGCTGCAGCGTAGCCTTCAGCACCCCATCCGCCCCAACACTCTCCACCCGCACATACACCACGTCGCCATTCTTCAGAAAGCTGTCGCCATCCGTATTCTGCGTCCACTTCCAGTCATCCGGCGTCAGCACCACCTGCTGCGATCCCAGCTTCACCACCACCCGCTTCGCCGCGACTGACGTCACCACCCCGTGCACATAACTTCCCTTCACAATGGCCTGCGACCAGTCCGGATGCACATAACTCTCCACATCCCCGCCGGACAACACAACATTCTGCAGCATGCCCCTTCCATCCATGCCGCCGCTCATACGTCGCCGTCCCATCGAGCACCGCTTTGTTCGCCACCATCTGCAGATCGAGATCGAGTGTCGTATATACGCGCAGCCCCGCGCCATGCACCTCCTCGGCGCCATACTCCTTCTCCAACTGCCGCCGCACCTCCTCTACAAAATAAGGCGCAATGCTATTCGGCGGCGGCTCAATATGCAGCCCCAGCGGAGCAGCCTTCGCCGCCTCAGCCTGCGTCCTTGGTTATCTTCTTATCGTCCAGCATCTCGCTGAGCACCAGATTCCGCCGCTTCAACGCGCGCTCCGGATACTTCATCGGCGAATAGTACTCCGGCCCCTTCGGCAACGCCGCCAAGCAGCGCCGCCTCCGTCAGCGTCAGATCTTTTGCACGCTTGCTGAAGTAAAACTCCGATCCCGCTTCGAACCCATACGTCCCATGCCCGAGATAAATCTGGTTCGCATATAACGCAAATATCTGTTCCTTCGTGAACCGGCGCTCGATCTGCACCGAGAGAAAGACCTCCTGAAACTTCCGCCCATAAGTCTTCTCCGAAGACAGGAACAAATTCCGCGCCAACTGCATCGTCACCGTAGACGCACCCTGCGCACGTCCCTGCGAGTGGACGTCCCGCCACGCCGCCTCAACCGCGCGCACCAGGTTCACCCCCCAGTTGCGCTCGAAGCTCTTGTCTTCAATCGAAAGAATCGCCTGCCGCAGCACCGGCGGAAAATCCGAATACGGCACCACCACCCGCCGCTCCAGGGCAAACGATCCAAACACCTTGCCGTGAATGTCAATCAGTTCGGTGGTCGTATTCGGGCGATAGCGCGCCAGGTCTTCCATCTGCGGCAGATCGATCGAGTACACGAACATCAACCCGCACAGCGCCCCAAACACCGCTGACAACCCCAGCAGCGTAAGAAACGTCACCTTCGCTGCAATCCGTCGCGAAGAAAAGTCTGGCCCACGCAACGTGGCGCGTTCCAAAAACCTCCGCCACCAGGGCAGAGTTTTCACTTCGTTTTCAGGAGCGACATCGCGGCTGAATAAGCTCTGCAAGACACTTTCACGATAGCACGGAGCAGCACAGCAAAAGCTCTCACCGGTACCGGTGAGAGCTCCTTCTGTATTCACTATCTCTAGCTAATGTTGGGTGTCGCCAGACGCTCTAAGCCGCTTTATTCTTCAACAGATCCAGCGCCTTCGTTAGCTGTTCATCCACCGTAACGCCGCTCTTGACCGGAGCCGGCTTGTGGTCGGGAGTAGGCGTCGCAGCTTCATCGTCAGCAGGACCACCGTCGTCAACAGCATCTGCAGCGGACGCCACCAGCAATGTCGGGGTAACACCTTCGTCCTGCAGCTTCTTCCCCGAAGGCGACTCATACTTCGCCACCGACAGAATCAGCGCCGCCCCATCCTGCAGCTCGAACGTCTTCTGCTGCGCGCCTTCTCCGAACGTCTTCTCACCCACCAGGTCGGCACGCTTGTTATCCAGCAGCGCCGCAGCCGTCAGCTCTGCCGGACCCGCTGTTCCCCGGTTCACCAGTACCACTACCGGAGCCGTCGTATTGATCGCCTTCGACGCATCCGCAACAAACGTCTGCTTCGCAACCTTCTGCCCCTCCAGCGAAGCTATCGTCCCGCTCTTCACAAAGAAGTTCGCCAGCCGCGTCGCCTCGCCCATATCGCCAGCGGCCACGTCCCGCAGATCCAGCAGAACCTTCTTGTTGCCGGCCTTCGGCATCGCCTTCAGCTTCGTCTCGATCTGCTGCACATGGTCATGGTCCAGCACACCCGGCTTCAGATACAGAATCGTTGAGTTCTCATACATCGTCTCGGTAACCGGAGGCAGCGTCATTATCTGGCGCGTCATCGTCACCTTCTCCGGAATCGCCTTCCGCGGACGCACCACCGAAACCGTCACCGTGCTTCCCGGCTGCCCCTCTAGCAACAAGTGGATCATCGCCAGCGAGATCTCCCGCGTATCCTGTCCGCCGATCGCCTCGATAAGTCGCCGTCATTCAGGTTCGCCTTATCTGCCGGACTCCCCGGCACCACCGATACCACCGTCGCATAGCCGTAGCGCTTCGAAATGTTGATCCCGACCTGCGCCTTGCCGCCCTTGTCCGCCTTGTAGGTCTTGTAATCCTCTGGCGTCAGGTAGCTCGAGTCCGCATCCAGCGACTCCAGCAGCCCACGCAGCGCACCGTTCGTCACATTGTGGATGTTCGGCTCCTGAACGTAGTCGGTCTGGATGTGTCGCAGCACCTCGCTGTATACCTTCATCTGCAGGTACGCGCCATCGCCCTCGTTCGAAGCTGCACTCACTCCGTTCGCATTCACGCCCAGAAACACCGTCAGCACCAGCACAACTGACGCAACAAGAATCAGAATCTTCGAAAACTTAGGCATAGTTCAGTGAATCTCCAGAATACGGATGCAAACGCAAAAACCTCAGCGCATAGAGCCGCTCGTCCGCCGCTCCTTATTAGACGCGCCTCATCACACAAATGATACTCCCGCAGCCCAGTCCCGCGCCCCGCCGCCCCATAACAATTTGGTAGCCAAGGGCAACCACGGCCTCCCCAACCCAAATCTCCGGGGTAAATGTATTCTGGTGGCGGTGGACAGAATCGAACTGTCGACCTACGGGTTATGAGTCCGTCGCTCTAACCATCTGAGCTACACCGCCTATGTGTATTTTGTGCACTACCGGCAGGAATCGCCTCGCGGGAAAAGGAAATCACCACGTTGCAGACAGACTCAATCATACTTGATTCCCAGCCAGATTCCCACCCCGCACCCCCGTCATTCTTGGCGTCATCCCCGCCCGCCTCGCCTCCACCCGCCTGCCCCGCAAAGTCCTCCGCACCATCGCCGGAAAACCCATGCTCTCCTGGGTTTACGAGGCCGCCAAAGCCTGCACCCAGCTCAATAACGTCATCGTCGCCACCGACTCCGACGAAGTAGCCGCCCTCTGCCAGGCCAACAACTGGCTCTGCCAGCTCACCTCACCCGACCTCCCCAGCGGCACCGACCGCGTCCACGCCGTCTCTCAGCTCCACGACGCCGACATCTACATCAACATCCAGGGCGACGAACCCCTCCTCAAACCCCAGCACCTCACCGCCCTGCTCCGCCCCTTCACCCACCCGCACGTCGACGTCTCCACCCTCAAAGTCCTCTGCACACCCGCCAACATCAACAATCCAAACGCAGTAAAGGTCGTCACCGCCATCGACGGCCGCGCCCTCTACTTCTCCCGCGCCACCATCCCCTACAACCGCGACGGCAGCCCCCAGCAATACTGGAAGCACATCGGCCTCTACGGATACCGCAAGGCCGCCCTCCAGCGCTTCCACGACCTGCCCGTCAGCACCCTCGAACACACCGAGCGCCTCGAACAGCTACGCTACCTCGAAAATGGCATCAGCCTCTACGTAGAACCCACCGACTTCGACACCATAGGCGTAGACACCGAAGAAGACCTCAATCACGTAGAAGCCATTCTCCTCCGCCAGCCTTAAGTCATCGCCATCCTCCCCAACAATCTCGACCACCTTGACTGCTCCACCAGCGTTCTCGCCATCCTCCCCAACATCTCGACCACCTTGACTGCTCAGAAAATTTATTTCATTTTTCTCGCTTGACATGTACTAGTAGACTAGTACATTATTCCTTTCATGAAACGAACTGCAAAAGTCGAGACAGCCACATTTGCCTTTCGTCTGGACTCTCACAGCGGCGTGCCCGTATACCGCCAGCTCATCGACCAGGTTCAGGCCGCGATCGCAGCAGGCGTATTGGCGGTCGGAGATCAGCTTCCGACCGTGCGTCAAGTAGCCGTCGATCTCGTCATCAATCCCAACACCGTCCTGCGCGCCTATCGAGAGATGGAGATTCGCGGCACGCTCGACACGCAGCAAGGCACAGGCACATTCATCGCAGACAGGAAAATCGAGTACTCGAAGGTCGAGCGCGAGCGGCAACTCGGACAGTTGGTCGGAGAGTTTGTCTCGCGGGCGGGAGCCGCAGGCTTCACAGTCGAACAACTAGCGAACGCCCTGCGGGATTTCTCACCCGAAGTTGAATCCAAGAGGAGATAACCATGCTGCATTTCAAGCAATTCAACAGTGTCGCTCTAGCCGTATTTTTGATCTGCCTTCTGGGAGGGCTTGCAGTCACAAACTTCACCAACTCCCCGCTCGCTGCAGTCGCCGGCGGCCTCATCGGCGTCTACTTCCTCTTCGCGATCAAAGTCGTAGATCAATGGCAGAAGGTCGCGCTCCTGCGCTTCGGCCGATATCGCGGCCTGCGCGGCCCCGGTCTCTTTCTCATCATCCCGGTCATCGAAACGATGAGCCGCTATGTAGACCAGCGAGTGCGCGTCACAACCGTCAGCGCCGAATCGACCCTCACCCGCGACACCGTTCCCGTCAACGTCGATGCGATCATCTTCTGGCTGGTCTGGAGCGCAGAAAAATCCATCCTCGAAGTCGAAGACTTCATTCAAGCCATCACGCTCGGCTCGCAAACAGCGCTCCGCGAGTCCATCGGCCGCCATCAACTCGCACAGATGATCACCGAGCGCGAAACCCTTGGCCGCGAATTGCAGAAGATCCTCGATGAAAAGACCACCCCCTGGGGCATCACCGTTCAGTCAGTCGAAATCCGCGACGTCCGCATCCCGCAGGCACTCGAAAATGCCATGTCTCAGCAGGCCCAGGCCGAACGCGAACGTCAGGCACGCGTCATTCTCGGCGAAGCCGAGGTACAGGTCTCCGAGCAATTCGCCCAGGCCTCGCGCGTCTACAACGACAATCCCGGCGCGCTGCATCTACGCGGCATGAACATGCTCTACGAAGCCATCCGCGAAAAAGGCGCGATGGTCATCGTTCCCTCATCCGCAATCGAAACCATGGGCCTCGGCGGAACGCTCGCCACAGCTTCCATCGCAAAACAGTCGTGAGTAAGGAGGAACACCATGAAGCAAAGAAGTCCTTCTCTTAGGATGTCTGATATTTGTGCTCGGCGGTCTGGCCGCAGCACAATCCAACAACAATGCGAACTGGATCGGTGTCTGGGAAGGCAAGCTTGAGGGCCTGCCGGGCGTCACGCTAACACTGGCCGACGACACGGGAGAACTGGGCGGAACGGTCGTCTTCAATGCAGTGGATAGCCCGCACAAGCGCATTATCACAAGCAAAGCGCACCTTCTGATGCATCCCCACATCGAGGGCAACACGCTGTCATTCGAGGTTTTGAGAGCCGGCGCTCCCACACAGTTCATCTAACTGTGAAGCTCACAGAAGACGGCAAAGCGCAATTAATCTGTCTGGATTGTGGACCGGAAAGCCCTGTGACCGAATTAGTGAAGACCCAATACATCAGAAGCCTTTCGCGATATCACTACAATCTCACCGGCGAAAACCGCAGCTCCAGCCCATCCGCCTTCGCCATCACCGTCAACCCTTCGAACGAAGGCGCAACCCAATCCGCTCCGCGCAACTCCTCCGCCGTATGCGTCCCCAGCACCCCCAACACCCGGCATCCAGCCGCAATCCCAGCCCCCACGCCCGCCGGAGCATCCTCCACCACCACACAATCCTGCGGCGCAAACCCCAGCAACGCCGCACCCCGCACATAAGGCTCCGGATCAGGCTTTCCCCGTTCCACCATATCCGCACTGATAATCCGCTCCGGCACCGGCAACCCCGCATGCTTCAGCCGCCCCAATAGCAACCGCCGGTGTAGCCGAAGTCACAATCGCCCAGCGCTCCGGCGGCAGGCTCTCCAGCAACGTCCTCACTCCCGGCAGCACCTTCAGATCTTCAACATCCTCAATCTCCATGTCCTCGATCACCCGCAGCCCTTCCAGCGGATCGATGTCCGGCCGCAGCTGCTTGATCATCTCAATCGCCCGCACGCCATGCGGAAACTCGAAGTTCTGCGGATCAGGAACTCTCATACATCTCCGCCCACCGCTTCCAGCATCGCAACACCGAACCGATCGAGCTGATCAGCACCCCATCCATATCGAACAGAATGCCCTTCGCCTTTACAGAAACAGTCTCGCCAAACAATCTCGCTCAACCAGCGCTCCCCTGCAGCACAAACGCCTTGGCCGCAGCCAGCACCTTCGCCACCGACTCCGTCGAACAGCTCTCGCAATAAACCCGCAGCAGCGGCTCCGTTCCCGATGCCCGCAGCAGCAACCATGTCTCCGCAGCATTCTTCTTTCCGACACAATCCGCATTCTCGAGAAAGAACTTAATCCCGTCCAAAGTCTCCACCCGCAGCACCTTCATCCCCGCAATCTCCGCCACGCCGGCCTCCTCTGCGCCAGCCCGAGCAATCGCAGACTGCTTCAACTCCTCACTGATATGCATATCCACGCGCCCATACTGGTGCTCGCCAAACTCCTCCTGCAGCGCCGCCACCAACTGCCCCAGCGTCTTCTTCTCATCCGCCATCACGTTCGCAATCAGCAGCGAGTTCAGCAGCCCATCCCGCTCCGGCAGATGCCTGCTGATCCCCACTCCGCCCGACTCTTCGCCGCCAATCAAAATCTCATGCTCCAGCATCAGATCGACGACATACTTGAATCCGATCCCATGCTCATGCAGCCGCCGCCCATACTTCGCCGCGATGCGGTCCATCATCTTCGTCGTATTGAACGCCCGCGTCACATCGCCCGGCCACTTCTTCCGCTCCAGCAGCCAGTACGTCAGCAGCGCAAGAATCTTATGCGCATCAACGACATTCCCATGCTCATCCACCGCACCGATGCGGTCTGCATCGCCATCCGTAATCAACCCCGCATCGCACTTCTCCGCAACCACCACCCGCCGCGTCTCCGCGATATGCGGCATAATCGGCTCCGGATTGATCCCCGGAAACGCAGGATTAATCTCCTCCCGCATCGCCACATAAGGAATCCCGGCGCGTTCAAAGATCCCCGAGATCACCCCACGCCCCGAGCCATACATGCAATCAATCAAAAACCTATAACCCGACTCGCGAATCTTCTTAAGATCGACAAACGCCTCCAGCGCCGCGACGTAGCTGGCATGAAAATCCGCCTCCTCGATCACCGCCGCCTTCTCCGCCTTAAGCAGCGGCTTGCCAAGATAGCTCTCAATCGCCGTCATGATCGACGGACTCCCCGAGCCCCCATAGCTGGCCTTGTACTTCACGCCATTCCACTCCGCCGGATTATGGCTCGACGTAATCATCACCCCGCCGGCGGCCTTCCGCCGCCTCACCTCAAACGAAAGCGCAGGCGTAGGCGTCTCGCTCTTCGCAATCATCACCGGAATCCCCGCCCCCGCCAGCACCTCGGCGACGACCTTCGCAAACGATCGCGACCCAAACCGCGTGTCCCACCCAATACAAACCCCGGCCTTCGCATCCTCATGCTCCAGCACATACCAGGCAATCGCCGCCGCCGCCACCCGCACATTCGCATACGTAAAATCATCCGCGATAATGCCGCGCCACCCATCCGTTCCAAACTTCACCACCGTCGTCGCTTCGCTCACATTCGCTTCACTCATCAGATCAGCTCACCCCGTCCCGTATCGGCCAGCGTCTTCACCACTTTGCCAACATCCTGGCACTTCTCCCGTGTCGTAATCAGCAAAGCATCCTCGGTCTGCACGATCACCAGGTCATCCACGCCTACCAACGCCACCGCCAGCCCCGGCGCAAAAACATAGTTCCCTTTCGATCCAATCACGACATCGCTCTCCGCCTGCACCACATTGCCATCTTTGTCCTCGCAGTAGCGCGGCATCGACATATGGTGCTCATGCAGCGCCGACCACGACCCCAGATCGTTCCATCCAAAGTCCGCCGGCAGGCAAAATATTTTCGCCCCATCCTCGCCCTTCTTCGACCGCGGCTCGAGAATCGCATAGTCCACGCTGATGTTCTCGCACTGCGGATAAAGCTCCGCAAACACCCGTTCAAACTCAGACTTGAAACCCCATACGCCGCCGCAATCCGCTCCAGCAGTGGAGCCATCGCCGGCGAATGCTCCCGAATCGCTCCCGCCAGCGTCCGCGCCGACCACAAGAAAATCCCGCTGTTCCAGGCATAGTTCCCCGCCGCCAGAAACTGCTCCGCCAATTCCTTCGCCGGCTTCTCCGTAAACCGCCGCACCCTGCGAGCATTCAATCCACCTGCCCCACCGCCAGCAGCCGAACCCATCTCGATATACCCATACCCCGCCTCAGGCCGAGTCGGCGTCACCCCAAGCACCACAATATTCTCGCCCGCACCCGCCAGCGCAATTCCCGCCCGCAGCACCTCGGCAAAGCGATCGCAATCCTTCACGACATGGTCCGACGGAAAGATCCCGATCACCGTATCCGGCTCTGTCCGTTCCAGCAGAAACGCCGCCAGAGCGCACGCGGGGGCCGTATTTCGCGCCGTCGGTTCACTCAGAATCCGCTCCCGACCAACCTCAGGAAGCTGCTTCGCAATCAGCTCCACCAGCAGATCGTTCGTAATCACCCACACGTCACGCGCATCTGCCACCTTCAGCAGCCGTTCCAGCGTCTGCTGGATCATCGTCCGCTCCCCATCCAGCGCCAGCACCTGCTTCGCCCGCGCCTTCCGGCTTCGCGGCCAGAACCGTGTGCCACTGCCACCCGCCAGAATCACCGGTGCAAAACGCAAGCTCGAACTACCTTCCCCTGCGGGCATAATCTTCCTATCTTCACGGAAAAGACCGCACCCTGTACTTTTAGAGTACGACCAAGGTGCGGCCCATCATCACTCTCTGCTTCTAATCTAGCGTAGCGAAATACTCCCGCATCCGCTTCACACCTTCATCCACCACATCGTGCGACACCGCATACGACAGCCGAATATGCTCGTCCGTCCCAAACGCCTCGCCCGGAACCACGACCACGTGCGCCTCGCTCAGCAGCTTCGCCGCCAGGTCCGACGCCGACTTGATCCCACCTTTGCCGATAAACTGCTTCACATTCGGATACACATAGAACGCGCCCTGCGGCACCGTGCAAGTCAAGCCCCGGAATCGTCCTAAACCCTTCCAGCACCCGGTCACGCAGCTTGATGTAGTCTGCCCGCATCTCCGCCACGCAATCCTGGCTCGCCGTCAGCGCCGCAATTGAGGCCTGCTGAACCATGCTCGCGGTATTCGACGTGCTCTGCGACTGCAGCTTGCTCATCGCCCCAATAATCGGCTTCGGTCCCAGCGCAAAACCCGCTCGCCAGCCCGTCATCGCATACGTCTTCGACAGCGAACCGAGCACGACAACGTGCTCCTTGCAATCCGTAAACGAGCCGCCGCTTACTATCTCTCCAGCAAAATTCAAATACACATAGCACTCATCCAGCAGCACAAAGATCCCGCGCTTGTGCGCCAGGCGAACGATCGCCTCCAGGTCCTCCGGCGATACCACCGCACCCGAAGGATTCGAAGGCGTATTCAAAATAATCGCCTTCGTCTTCGGAGTAATCGCGCCCTCGATCATCCTTCGCCGTAATCCGGAAGTTCTCCTCTTCCTTGCTCTCGACCAGCACCACCTTGCCGCCCGCATACTGGATAATGTCCTTGAACGAAACCCAGTACGGCACCGGCAGAATCACCTCATCGCCATGGTCCACCAGCACCTGGATCGCATTGAATAGCGCCAGCTTCCCGCCGGTAGTAAACACGCATTCGTCCGGCGCATAATTCGACCCGAAGTCTGCCGTATGCCGGTCCACGACCGCCTTCCGCACCTCAGGCACGCCGGCCACGTTCGTGTACCGCGTAAAGTTCTTATTGATCGCATTGATCGCAGCGTCCTTGATATGCTGCGGTGTTGCGAAATGCGGTTCGCCCGCTCCAAAGTCCGCCAGGTTCACACCCTCAGACTTCAGCTTCAGTGCCGCCGCTGTAATCGCCATCGTCGCCGAAACTTCAATGCGGCCGATCCGGTCCGCAAATATCTTGGTTGCCGTTGCTGTACTCATACCTATAGTGTGTCAGATTTGCCCCTCGAGATAAAGCCAGTCGCCCAAATGCCCTCAATACGGACCGGAAAGATAAAATTAGGCCTCGGGCAAGGAACGCGCCTGTTGCGCAAAAAGCTTTGAAAAAACTACAAACCCCTGTCGATTCCGCCGCTCCCCGTTCGACGTATAAGTAGAGCCAGACTTCAGACGGTCGAAACCGTCAGGCGGCTACGCTCTCAATCTGAAACGAAACGGAGAAATTGCAATGAAATTTCTATGCATCTACAAGCCCAGCAAACCAGAGGGCTCCGCCCCCACCCAGCAGGATATGGCCGTCATGGGCAAGTTCATCGAGGAATCCATGAAGTCCGGTAAGCTGCTCGCAACCGAGGGCTGCCTGCCCAGCGCAATGGGCGCGCGGATCCGCAGGTCCGGCGAAAAGTTCAGCGTGGTCGATGGCCCTTTCAGCGAGTCGAAAGAACTCATCGGTGGCTTTGCTCTGATTCGGGCCAACACAAAAGCAGAGGCAATCGAATTTACCAAGTCCTTCCTCCAGATAGCAGGCGATGGCGAGACTGAGATAAGGCAGGTCTTCGAATAGGAAATGGGCGGCAGCCATCCCCTGGGCGCGGCAAATAGTCGCACCTAACCCAACTCCAAACAGACCCGGCTTCACCACAAGGTAAAGCTGGATCGCCAACACAACACAGGAGATCCTAACGATGCGATTCATGGTGATAGTCAAAGCGACGAAGGAATCGGAAGCAGGTGCGCCCCCCGACGAAAAGCTTATGGCGGCAATGGGCAAATTCAACGAAGAGTTGGTGAAGGCCGGCATAATGCTCGCTGGTGAGGGGTTGCAGCCCAGTTCAAAAGGCGCTCGCGTCCACTTCTCCGGAGAGAAACGGACCGTCATCGACGGACCCTTCGCCGAAACAAAGGAGTTGATCGCAGGCTTCTGGCTCTGGCAGTGCAAATCAAAGGAGGAGGCAATCGAATGGGTCAAGCGCTGCCCCAATCCTTTCTACACCGACTCCGAGATCGAAATCCGCCAGGTCTACGAGATGGAGGACTTCGGCACGCTGAGCCCCGAAATCGTAGAACAGGAGCAACGGCTTCGCGCTGAACTGACCAAGAAGTAACCGCTCTTGCCGTGGCGAACGGAAGATGATGTGATCGGTAGCAGTGTCCGCTACCGATTCACATCGCGCCACCTGCGCCGCTCCCTATGCTCTATCGACGCCGTCTGGAGGATTGAGTCCGCCCGTCTCATCGCCGGCCTCACACGCCTCACCTGCGACGTCGGCCTCGCCGAAGACCTCGCCCAGGAAGCCCTCGTCGCCGCGCTCGAACAGTGGCCGGAGTCCGGAGTCCCGTCCAACCCCGGTGCGTGGCTCATGGCCACCGCCAAACATCGCGCCATCGATCTCTTCCGCCGCAACTCCCTCCTCGAACGCAAGCACGAACAACTTGCCCGCGAGTTCGAAGCGCTGGAACAAACCGTGCCGGATCTCAACGCCGCCCTCGACGACCCCATCGGCGACGACCTCCTCCGCCTCGTCTTCATCTCCTGCCACCCAGTCCTCCCCACCGACGCCCGCGCCGCCCTCACCCTCCGCCTCCTCGGAGGCCTCACGACCGAAGAAATCGCCCGCGCCTTCCTCACCCCCGAACCCACCATCGCCCAGCGAATCGTCCGCGCCAAACGTACCCTCGCCGAAAAGCGCATCCCCTTCGAAGTCCCCCGCGGCGCCGAGCTCGCAGCACGCCTCTCCTCCGTACTCGAAGTCATCTACCTCATCTTCAACGAGGGCTACTCCGCCACCGCCGGCGAAGACTGGATGCGCCCCGCACTATGCGAAGACGCCCTCCGCCTCGGACGCATCCTCGCCGAACTCGTCCCCCAGGAATCCGAGGTCCACGGCCTCGTCGCCCTCATGGAGATCCAGGCCTCCCGCGCTGCGGCACGCATCGACTCCACCGGGGCACCCATCCTTCTGCTCGATCAAAACCGCGCTCACTGGGACCATCTCCTCATCCGTCGCGGACTCAACGCAATCGACCGCGCCGCGAAGATCGGCACCGCACGCGGCCCATACCTCCTGCAAGCCGAAATCGCCGCCTGCCACGCGCGAGCCCACACGCCAGCCGAAACCGACTGGCCCCGCATCGTCACCCTCTACACCGAACTCGCCCAGCTCACACCCTCCCCAGTCATAGAGCTGAATCGCGCCGTAGCAGTCGCCATGGCTTTCGGCCCGCAAGCAGGCATCGAGCTCATCGACGCCCTCACCGCCGACCGCTCCCTCCAGAACTACCACCTGCTACCCAGCGTACGCGGCGACCTCCTCACCAAACTCGGACGTTTCGCCGAAGCCCGCACCGAGTTCGAACGCGCAGCCTCCCTCACCCGCAACGCCCGCGAGCGCAGCCTGCTCCTCGACCGCGCCATCGCAAGCGCGCAAGCATCAACCCCGGACGCCCCATCTTCGCGACGCTAAGCCTTGCACCATATACTTGAAAGAAAATCGGAATCACGTTTAAGGAACCCATGGCCGCACTCATCGAAGCAATCAACATCAAGCGCAAGACCGTATTCGAGCACGAAAACGCCCCCTACGTCTGTCTCGACTCGGACATCTCCACCCCCACCGCTCGCGGCGGCCAGACCCTCGTGCGCCTCAAGATGCGCAACCTCCTCAACAGCGCCGTCTTCGAAAAAACCTTCAAGGCGAACGACAAATTCTCCGAGCCCGACCTCGAGCTCGTCCCCGCCTCCTACCTCTACAGCGACGGCGACGGCTCCCACTTCCTCGATCAGGACAGCTTCGAGACCCTCACCCTCGACGAAGACATGATGGGCAACGCCCTCGACCTGCTCGTCGAAGGCGCACTCCTCCAGCTCCACAAATACAACGGCAACCCCATCGGCCTGCAGCTGCCCATCTTCGTCGAACTCAACGTCACCTACGCCGAACCCGGCGCGAAGAGCGACTCCTCAAGCGGCGGCGGCACCAAGATGGCCCGTCTCGAAACCGGCCTCGAAATCCGCGTCCCACCCTTCATCAAAGAAGGCGAAAAAGTAAAAGTCTCAACCGAAAACCGCGAATTCTCCGGCCGCGCATAACCGCAACCTCAATCCGCCACCATCAACTCCCCCGGCACAATCGGCCGAGTCCGCGGCAGCGCGCCCCGATAAGCCGCCAGCCCCATCACCACCAGCGCACCCGCAAACACACCCAACTTCGCCACGCTGGCCAACCGCGTCTGCGGCAGCATCTTCCAAACCGCCATCAGCAATATCTGCGCCACCACCACCGCCCACACCGAGCCGTAAAAATACCGCCGCTCCGTCCCCTCGCCTTTGTCGAAATCCTCACCCGCGGCAACACCCCCGCCACCCCCAACAGCAAAATCGTCCCACACACCGGGAAGTACGCATAGCTGTAAATCTGCTTCATATACCAGGCTCCCGTCACCGCCGCGATCACCAGCCCGCTCAAATTCAGCAGCGCAAAACTCAGCACCGCACTCCACGCAAACGTGTAGCAAACCCGCCGATAAAGCGGATTCGGCTTGTCCTCATCAAACCGCAGAATGTACGGCCGAGGTTCCACACCCGGCAACCGCCCACGCAAGCCTGCGATCCCCGTCCCCACCAACACCGCCACCAACCACGCCAGATTGCCCCGTCCAAACCCATGCGCAAACAGCGTAAACGTCAACGGCCCCGGCGCAATAAAAAACACCCATATCCATATCGGCCAGTGCGCCAGCCGGTAAACACGCGTGTTCCGCTCCCGCATCTTCCGAGCCTGAGCATACTCAACCTTCCCACCGTATCCCATACGCGGAGTCTCGCAGAGCCGCCTTAACCAGTCAATCCGCTCGGTAATCAGATCCGATCCATCTCATCCTTCTACGGTTCGATAGATAAGTCGGATTGATATTTACTCACGCAAAGGGCGTTTGGAGTATCATCGTACTTCGCGCATCTGCAGCATTCAGAGGCTCCATACTCGGACCCCCCAAGCCCTCTGCTATATTAAATTCGCTCCTCGGAACAACTAGTCGCTTGCACCACGAAGTCACCGAAGGACCTTATGACGTCGCTTCGATTTATCGTGCCAGTTCTCTTGCTGACCTCCTCAATGGTTCTCAGGGCCCAGGATCGCTCCTACGGAAGATCCGTCGTGTCGACACCATTCGGGATCGTTGCGACGAGTGAGGTCGAGGCCTCCCTGGCGGGTGCACGCATCCTCGAGCGCGGCGGTTCGGCCATCGATGCAGGCATCGCGGCGAACGCAGTGCTGGGCGTGATGGAACCGATGATGAATGGCGTCGGCGGCGATCTGTTTGCAATTTACTACGACGCGAAGACCCGCAAGCTCACCGGTATCAACGCAAGCGGCTGGGCTCCCAGGGGCCTCACCATCGAACATCTGAAGAGCAAAGGCCTGGATAAGATGCCCTATGATGGGATTGATTCCGTCACGGTTCCCGGGGCTGTCGACGGGTGGGCCAAGCTTCACGGCCGCTTCGGCAAGCTTCCCTGGCGCGACCTCTTCCAGCCCGCCATCTTTTTCGCTGGCCAGGGCTACGCCGTTCCCGAGATCATCGATGACACCTGGAAGACAAGCCGTAAGTGGCTGATGACGAATCCCGAGAGCCAGCGTGTCTTCCTGCCCGGGGATCAGGCACCAGAGCGAGGCCAGCTATTCCGTAACCCGGATCTTGCCCGCGCACTCACGCTGATCGCTAACCAGGGCGAGACCGCTTTCTACAAAGGCGCGATTGCCCAGGCGATTCTGAAAACCTCCTCGGAACTTGGCGGAACTATGACCGCCTCGGACCTGGCAGAGTATTCGGCCGAGTGGGTCGAACCCATTTCGGCGAACTACCGCGGGTGGACAATCTACGAACTACCGCCCAACGGCGACGGCATGGCCGCGCTGGAGATGCTCAACATCATGGAGCAATCCAAACCCGATCCCGCCGGCCCCTACAGCCCGGCTGAACTGCACACACGCATCGAGGCGATGAAGCTGGCCTACGCCGATGTCAAAGCCTATGACGGCGATCCACGCTTCAATAAAATTCCTGTGGAGGAGCTGCTTTCCAAGCGCTACGCCGCACAGCGGGCGCATCTGATCGATCCGACCCGGGCGAACTGCAACGTCGCTCCCGGCGCACTCTCCAAAAGCGACACGACCTACTTCACCGTTGTCGACCGCGAAGGCAATATCCTCTCCATCATTCAAAGCAACTTCTCCGCATTCGGTTCCGACGTAACGGTCGACGGCATGGGATTCGTGCTCCAGAATCGCGGGGGCGCCTTCTCGCTGGATCCCAAATCGCCGAACGCGCTCGCCGGCCACAAGCGCCCCTTCCACACCATCATCCCTGCGTTCATGCAGATAGGGGATCGGCACATCGGCTTCGGCATCATGGGCGGCATGAACCAACCGCTCGCCCATGCCCAGTTCGTGTCCAACGTGGTCGACTACGGCATGAACATCCAGGCCGCGCTCGAAGAAGCTCGCTTCACCGTCACACCGACTCTGGGTTGCAATATCCAGATCGAATCCCGCGTCGGCACATCAACCATCGATGCGCTCACAAAGATGGGTCACGTGCTTCGACGTACACAAGGAGTACACGTCAAACATGGGTCGAGGCAACGTCGTTGAACACGACAGCGCGACCGGCATGAACCTTGGAGCTTCCGACCCACGCGCCGACGGGGCTGCCATCCCAGAGATGCCAAGCGGGCCAACGTCTTCGGTGAAGCAGCCCGCCACAGTTGGCCCAGCGCGCTAAGACTAAGCTCATTCGTACCTCGGCGGCTATTACCATCCCAGCAAATGGAGTCGTCGTCGTCTCTCGCGGTTAGAGTTTCGCAACAGCGTCATCGATGTCGGACTTTCGCGAGGAACACCAGCCCGCCACAGTTTGCGGGACGGGGTATGTTGCCGCCCTAAGTGGGTCGTACTGCCCGATATCATTCACTTCCGAGATCGGCGTTTCACAAGACCTATTTGCAGTGACAGTCGATTCCTCCGGATCAGAGTCTAGTATTGACGGAAGCTGGCATCTCGTACCTGGAGGAATTGGTGGGCACTGCAATCACGCTGGAAGTAGGAGGGATTGACCTTACTTACAGTAAGAACCACATCGGTATCGACCACGGATCACTCTTCCAGAAGTCGGATCGTAAGCCCATTCGCAGCGATCAGATCGACTACGCATACTTCGAGGCGGAGCGAGAAGACCCCACCCCGATGGAAATGGCATTCATTCGTCCACTAAGAGATGTGGTCCCTCGGCTAGAGTTGCTCGGGTTCACTCTTGACCGCGTCCGGCGCGAATATGAGAGCGTCACAGAAGATTGGCAGGAACGGCTACGATCGTCATCGGACGAGGACACCGAGCGAGTCGTGGACCTGATGAGCTTCACAGAATTTCGTGACCTAGCGACAGCGTATCCGCTAGAAAGCTTGGATTCTAGTTTCCTAGATAGCTCAGATGAAGAGAGTGTCCAGAGAAGTCATGGCCGCTTTTCCATGGTAGAAGTCGACCGAATACCAAATTATCTAGCCCATGCCAATCCCGCCTATTCCGAGCGAAGTTTCTTCGTTGGGTTGATCGACATCTTGCACCCTTACTCAGTCATCCGACTTTTAGCAGAGGCGGCAGCGAACGAAAACGCACGTGTTATTTGGCAGTACGGTCCGCTGGTTGAAGCCGGCTGGGCGGACGTTGAGGAATTCACTCCGGAAGCCCGACGCGGCGAAACTTTCCTCATAGCGACCGAAGGAAGTTCCGATGTACACATTTTGAAACGCGCCCTAACGCTGTTACGACCTGGTATTGCCGATTTTTTCCGATTCATTGACGTAGCGGAAAGCCACCCGTTTTCTGGAACCGGGAACTTAGCCAAATTGCGGAAGGCCTAGCCAAAATCGACGTACAGAATCAGAGGTTCTATTCTTGTTCGACAACGACGCGGAAGGGCTGGACGCCTACCAGCGTCTATCGAAGCTCACTCTACCAATCAATATGCGCGGGACCATGCTGCCTGAATTAGAAGTTTTCCGAGCGTTCCCAGCCCAAGGGCCAGAGGGTGTTCGACGGGTCGACATAAACCGTCGCGCCGCTGCGATTGAGTGTTACCTTGACCTCCGCATCGGCGATTACGCGCCCCCGCGGGTGCTCTGGACCAACTTCAAGAAGTCATTAGGGATTTATCAAGGTGCCTTGGAATACAAAGAGTCGTACGTAAAGGAATTCCTGATCCAGACGCCCGAAACCATACGTGCCGGCTCGTACGACGTGAGCAAGATCGAAGCTGTTCTCGATTTATTGATCGCCGAATGCACGGGAATCGCCTGCGACCAAGGAAAAGTGGCTATGGGCAAGACTGAGAACCATTGGTAACGACAAGTCGATTTATGAGAAGCAACCCCTACCTCCGCTTCCGCACCACCCAGGTCGTCATGCACCGGTAATTCTGCACGATCGTAGTCTTCAGCGGATCCACCAGCACCCCACCCATCTGCTCCGTCATCCGCAGCAGCATCGCCTCATCCACCAGAAACCACTCCGCCCATCCCCGATCCGAAACACATTCCCCCGCACCCGTTCGAAATCTCCATCCGCCGATCCGCATCAAAGCCCCAGCCGGCAGAACAGCATCCCACCCGGCCGCACCACCCGCCAAAGCTCCTCCACCATCGCCAGAAAATGCGCCTCATCCCGCGCAAAGTGCAGCACCGAATTGCAGATCACCACATCCGCAAACCCGTCCGCAAACCCCATCCGCTCGATCTCGCCCACCCGAAAGTTCTCCGCCGGCAGATCCGGAGCTAGCATCCCCGCCAACGCCTGCACATGCGCCACCCCCGCCGCATCCGCAGTCCAGCGCAAACACCTCGCACCCCGCCCGCAGCAGATACACCAGGTTCCGCCCATACCCGCATCCCGCGTCCAGCACCCGCATCCCCGGAGCAATATTCCCCCGCAGAATCTGATCGAACACATAAATATCGATCTTCCCGAACTGCTCCTCCAACGTCATCCGCAAACCAACCTTGCCACCCGAAATCCCCTGACTTGACAACTCTGACCTCCAGCAAAGGGTATCGGGAAATCTGCTCCTACCCTGCTGTTCGTAAGTTCGGACCAATCATTCCAGAAGTCCGGACTTATATCCAATGTTTTGAATACTTTGACGCTTTCAGGGGGAGGGGGGGTGTATCCGCCCATCACCGCCCCGGGCACCTTCGCCTTCAACCGCTCCACCACCATCGGAGGCACCAGCGCCGAAACATCCCCACCCAACTGAAACACCCCTTTGATCAGCCGCGAGCTCACATACGTATACTTCTCCGCCGGCATCATAAACAGCGTCTCCAGCTCCGGGTCGAGCTTCCGATTCATCATCGCCATCTGAAACTCATACTCATAGTCCGAGATAGCCCGAATCCCGCGCAGCACCGCCTTCGCCCCTTGCTGCCGGCAAAAGTCCACCAGCAATCCGTCAAAGGTCATCACCGACACATTCCGGAACCCCCGCGTAGCCTCGAAGATCATCTCCTCCCGCTCCGGAACCGTAAACAGCGGTGTCCCCTTCTCGCTGTTACGCAAAATCGCCACCACCAGCTGATCCACGATCTTCGACCCTCGCGCAATCAGGTCGAGATGTCCATTGGTCAGCGGATCGAACGTGCCGGGGTAAATAGCCTTGACGGTATGCATGCATAAGCAGAATAACCCCAGTCCCCCGCAAAAAAATAAATCGCCATAGGTGTAATCTTCCTTCACGCCCCCCCGTCTGTCTTCATAGAACGTCCAAGAGATCTCGTATCCATGACCTCAGACATCCTCACCTCCGGCAATCTCTGCGAAGCAAACCCGGCCACCGCCACACCTCTCGACGACATCGAGAGCATCCTCGAGCTCTACGAGCAGCGCATCTTCCGTTTCCTGCTCCTCTCCATCCGCGACCGCGACGTCGCCCTCTCTCTCACCCAGGACACCTTCTACCGTGCCTGGGCCTCCCGCGCCTCCTTCCGCAACGACTGCTCCATCCCCACCTGGCTCACCCGCATCGCCATCAACCTCCTGCGTGACCATACCCGCACCCAGCGCTTCCGCTTCTGGAAGCGCGCCGCCGAGAACGCTGTCGACCTCTCAGACATCTCCACCCACCTCCCCACCCCCGGCAGTTCCACCGAATCCCGCATGATCGCCAGCGAGCAAGTCGAACTCATCTGGCAAACTGTCGCAAAACTATCCGAGCGCCAGCGCACCATCTTCGTCCTCCGCTTCGTCGAGGACCTGGAACTCGGCGAGATCGCCGGCATCGTCAGCCTTCCCATCAGCACCGTCAAAAGCCACCTCTACCGCGCTCTGGCCAGCGTCCGCGCCCAGCACCATAACGCCACCAAGGACCTCCCATGACTCCTCATCTCACCCACCAACAGCTATGCGATCTTCTGCTCGATCCACCGGCCCGGCAGAACGACTCCCCCACCTCCGCCGCTCATGTCTCTGAGGCGGATGTCTCCCAGGCGCACGCCTCTCTAGCGCAAGACCATCTCCGCGACTGCTACGCCTGCTCCGCCGAGCTCGCCATCCTCACCGCGTCGCTCTCTGGCTACCGCGACACCGCCCACGCCGTCGCCCTCCGCGACTTCACTGCTCTTCCCCGCACAGCTCCCTCTCCACTGCTGGGACAGCGTTCGCCATTACATCCCATCTACTGGGCCATAGCCGCGACGGCGCTCGTCATCGCCATCCTGCCCTTTGCCGCGCCCCGGCACGCTCCGCTCGTCCAGCCTCAGCCGTCCGCAACCGTCACGCCGGCCACCACCAGCTCCGAGTCCGACGCCGCTCTCCTCGAGGACATCAATAAGGATCTATCCACCTCCATCCCCCCATCCATGCAGCCGTTAGCTGACCCCACCGCAAACTCCAGTTCAAACATCGATAGCACCACTCAAAGGACCAATTGACATGAAGACTGTACGTGTTCTGCTTCTCGCATCCCTCACCATCGCCTCCTCCGCGTTCGCCATCGCTCAGGGAGGCTTCCCCGACGGCCCTCCCGGCCGCGGCGGCTCCGGCTCTTACATGGGCGGGGGCATGCGAGGCACCTCCCGCATCCTGCCTCCCGGCATGTGGTGGAAGAACCCTGACCTCGTCACCAAACTCTCCCTCACCGCCGACCAGCAGAAGCGCATGGACGATATTCTCCAACAGAGCCGCATCCAGCTCGTCCACATCAAGGCCACCCTCGAAGAACAGCAGATTCTGCTTGAGCCCATGCTCAACGCCAACCCGCCCGACTCCACTAAGGCGCTCGCTCAGATCAGCACCATCGCCGATACCCGCGCCAGCCTCGAGAAGGCCAACGCCAAGATGCTCCTCAGCATTCGCAGCGTCCTCACCGCCGATCAATGGACTAAGCTCCAGGCCGAACAGCGTGCCCGCCGCGACAGCATGCACAACATGCGTGGCAGGGACGACTCCGGTCGTGGCGGCTACGGACCCCGTGGCCCTGGCAGCCCCGGCGGCCCACGCAACCGCCCAGGAACAGGCGCCCCTCCATCCTCCACCCCACCCCCGCCTCCAGCCGAATAGCTTCAACACTCTTCAGCTCAAGCAAAGAGATGGGCAGCCGACCTTACGGCTGCCCATCTTTTGCTTTGGTGTCTACCGGGTCAATCTCCGAAAACCTGACTGATCGGCCATGATCACTAGCTTTGCGAACTCAACTAATTGCCGATCGCGAGCGCCAGTTCCATCTTCGTGCCGTAAGGGAGCTTGATATCGTCCTTGTTCTTCGTGACAAAGACGCCGGAGTTCTGGTCGCTGGCTTTGCTATGCAGATCGATACCAGGCGCGATGCCTTCAGAATCCACAACATCAGGCTGATTGTTCAGGTTGTCCGGGACCGTGAACTCTGTCTCACCCATGTTGGGGCCATTCGGGCCAGGTATTGCCTCAGCGGCTACAGCAAGGATAGTCGCCTTGATCGGGATCGTCTTGCCGTCCTTTGTCTTGGCTTCGGTGAAGCGAAGCGCAAGTTTGTACTTTCCATCGAGCTGCATATCATCCTGTCCGACAGTAGCATCCAGCAACGTGCCGGCGGGGAGCTGCGTACCGTTTGCGAAGTGGACGGGGTGAGTCAGTTTCATCGGGATAGTTGTGCCGGAGCTAAGTTTCTTGGCGTCGACCGGGTGAGTAAGCATAACGACCCCAATCGAATCCGATGCAAGGGTTTGCGCGGGTGTGATCGCCGGAAACAGCAATAACGCTCCGGCAGCAGGGAGGAGGGTAATCCATTTAAGTCTCATCAAACATTCCTTTTCAGCAGTTGTAGTGAAATTCGGTGCAGTCTCATAACCGATCAGAGAAGCATCCGGAATCGCGTCCAACGGTTTACGCAGTTCCTATTAAGAATATGACGAGCCGAGCAGATCGGGTAGTTTCCCAGCCTTTTTCTTCACAATTCTTTACACAGACCTGGCCCCATCGCAGGACCTCACAACGTCTGAGTTTTCATTGACTCCCAGCACACTCCCGTATAGCCTTTACCGCATCACCCTTATAGCATCCAGCACCATCAGCAAGCCTCGCCGCGGCCATTCTTCCCTTCTCGCGGCCCGGAGTCTTCATGACCAGCAAGCGGCCTCGACTCTTTTACGGATGGCTGATTGTCTTCGTGAGTGCCGTAGGACTCTTCCTCGGCGCGCCGCTCATGGTCTTCTCCTTCAGCGTGTTCTTCAAGTCGCTGGTAGCAGACTTTCACGCCAGCCGCGCTGCCGTATCCTTCGCCTTTTCCCTCTTCAACTTCGTGGGCGCGCTATGGCTCCCCGCTACTGGCTTCCTCATCGATCGTCTCGGGGCAAAGCGCGTCATCCTTGTGTCCACCCTCCTATACGGCGCTGGCTTATGTGTGCCTTTGGGTGGGCAGCGGCTTGTGGCAGCTGTATCTTCTATTCGCTGTACTGGGAATCGCAATGGCCAGCGGCCCCGCACCGGTTCCCTACGGAGTCGTCATCTCACACTGGTTCAATCGTCACCGAGGACTCGCACTGGGGGTGTCGATGATGGGAATCGGAATCGGCTCCATTGTGGTCCCCATGCTCGCCCAGCGCCTCATCACCGCATTCGGTTGGCGCATCGCCTTCGCGATCTTCGGCGCCGCCATCCTGCTGCTGCCCCTCCCTTTATAACCGCCTTGCTCCAGAACGACCCGGAACAACGCCGCCTGCTACCCGGACGGAGACGAAAAAAATTCAGCTCTCCACATCTGCCCCCGCAGGACAAGCAGGGTTTGACTTGGCATGAAATCTGGCATAGCCCCACCTTCTGGATCATGATCTGCATCTTCTCGCCTCGCCGGCGCGAGCGTGCACGGAGCCTCCTTCATCTATCCGCAATCCTTACCGATAGAGGTGTCACCCCGGAACGCGCCGCAATAGCCACCTCGCTCGTCGGAGCCGCCGTAATCGTCGGTCGGCTTGGCTCCGGATATCTGCTCGATCACTTCTTTGCCCCTCGCGTTGCGATTCTCTTCTACGGCGCAACCGCTCTGGGCATGGCCATATTGTGCGCGGGAAACGCCGGAAACATCGCGCTCGTCGCTTCGTTTCTTATCGGCCTCGGCATCGGAGCAGAGATAGAGACCATGGGCTACATGATCAGCCGATACTTCGGACTGGCATCGTTCGGCACAGCCTATGGGCATGCCTTCGGTGCATACATGCTCTCAGGATCCGTTGGCGTGCTGCTGATGGGCGCGGGATACGACCGCTTTCATTCCTATACCGTCCCCCTCGCAGTATTCTGCGGCGCAATCTTAGTCACATTGATCCTGCTCACTCGCCTTGGGCCGTACCGCTACGGAATCGAAGCGGAAACAAATCAGCCGATGAAGCCCCTAGAAATTCCCAGCGGCGCATAATCTGTACTATCCAGTTTCTTCCAGAAACCAAGGAGCAACCACGACGCAGCAAGGCCCCTCCAATAAAAAGAGACCCCAGGGATCTTTGCTTTTTAGCTTCACAGAACCACCCTTCCCGTCATCGCGCCCCTTGGCGACACCTTGGCGTCCTTTGCGTTCGCTTTAAAAAATCCATGTCAAGCCCCAAACCATCCAAGCCCATAAAAACAAACCAGATAAAGCTGGCGCATTAGATAGACCCAATCCCATAAAATAGAAACAGAAGAAAGTCTGAGAGCTCAAAGCTCATCGGTCAAAGCTGATGACCACCCGTAACTCACGCTGGCTCTATATTTTGGACGCAACTACCATAAGAATCAATATTTTACGGAAACATATCACCTGTAAGCCAAAGCAATATAAACACTTAGCTCCAAAATACCCGCTACATAGGGGTGGGGGTACTCCACTACCGTCTGGCAAATGAAGCGAGAAACGAACCCACACTGTTTCCTCCAAGTGTTCGCTTTTTGTTTGCCATCCCATGTTTTGATGCTAGACTCACGTTTGTACTTCATATCGAGGAGAAATACGCGTGGCGGATGATCGTTCAAAGGCAATAGAGCTGGCTCTTTCGGGGCTGGAAAAGCAGTTTGGCAAGGGTTCGATCATGCGTTTGGGGTCGAAGGATGTGGTGCCGATCTCGGTAATCTCGACCGGATCGATCTCATTCGATGCCGCGTTGGGAGTAGGTGGAGTTCCAAGGGGCCGGGTCATCGAGATCTTCGGGCCGGAGTCTTCAGGTAAGACGACGATCACCCTGCAGATCATCGCAGAAGCCCAGAAGGCCGGAGGATTGGCGGCATTTGTAGACGCTGAGCATGCGCTCGACCCGCAGTATGCCCAGAAGCTCGGAGTGGACATCGACAATTTGCTCGTAAGCCAGCCGGACTACGGCGAGCAGGCGCTCGAGATCGTTGAGGCGCTGGTCCGCTCGAATGCGATCGATGTGCTGGTGGTGGACTCAGTGGCGGCGCTCGTACCCAAGGCTGAGTTGGACGGCGAGATGGGCGACTCCCACATGGGATTGCAAGCCCGGCTGATGAGCCAGGCCCTGCGCAAGCTGACAGGCACCGTCTCGAAGTCGCGGACCTGCCTGATCTTCATCAACCAGATCCGCGACAAGATCGGCGTGATGTTCGGCAATCCCGAGACGACCACGGGCGGCAAGGCGCTGAAGTTCTACTCCTCTGTCCGTATCGACATTCGCCGCATCGGCGCAGTGAAAGACGGCGATGCGGTGGTGGGTTCGCGAACCAAGGTGAAGATCGTGAAGAACAAGGTGGCAGCGCCATTCCGCGACGCCGAGTTCGACATTCTGTATGGCGAAGGCATCTCGCGCGAAGGAGATGTGCTCGATCTCGCAGTGCTGCACAGCATCGTGGACAAGAGCGGCGCGTGGTACAGCTACCAGGGCGAGCGTATCGGACAAGGCCGCGAGAATGTCCGGAACTTCCTGAAAGACAACAAAGACATCTTTGCTCGGGTCGATACGGAACTGCGCAAGAAGCTGGGAATCAGCGGAGCGCCGGAGGTAGAGATTCCTGCCGCGCCGACGAACGGTGAGGCGTTAGCCAAGGACGTGATCAAAGCCAAGCGGTAGGCTTCGAAGTTTGCGAAGACGACAACGCCGGCAACCAGGTTGCCGGCGTTGTCACGTCTGAACTTATCGCTCAGTCATGCAGTATGGGGCTGCCGAGCGAAATGACGGCGCGGCCGGCGGTGGCGTTGAGAACCTCGACGAAGGCGACAAAGAGTGCGTCGATTCCGGTGAGGAGGCCAACATAACCGCCGAGGTGGATGAGGCCAGGCCGTCCGAAGTGACCGGCAGCAAGCAGGAAAAACGTGATCCAGAGGAGCAGGAAGACGCTCCAGACTACCTTATTGGCCCGGAAGGTGACGATCCAGAGCAGGAAGGTGAGAACTCCCCACATCAAGAGCGTAACGCCCACCGCTGAGGCGGGCGGGGCTTTCATCCAGCCGGCACCGATCGTCCAGTTCAGCAGCGCGAACCACCACCAGAACAGACCGTAGGAGGTGAAGGCGACCATGCCGAAGGTGTTGCCGGTCTTGAACTCCAGCGCGCCTGCGATCAGTTGCGCGACTCCGCCATAGGCGAAGGCGAGCGGGACGACAACGGGAACCGCCTCGGGAGGCAGCAGCCCGGCATTGATGGAGCTGAGAACTACGGTGGTCAGGCCGAAGCCCGCTAGTCCGAGAGGACCGGGATTCGCCATCTTGGGCATCTCTGTCATGCTTGCTCCTACAGTGTGAAGGTTATGGCTTTTGGAAAGCGGAAACCATCCTACGCGCAGTGTGTCCGGCGTGTCGTGTGAATTTTGCAGCAGAGAAGGTAACGAAGCTGGTTATCGTTTCAGCAGATCGACGGGTTCGTTGACATCTTCGATCCGGAAATAAGGAGCGAGCGCCGGATGCTTCGCCTCGACCGCCTTGTACATCTCCCAGGCGACGCGGCGATAGCTGAAGTGACCGGCAACGCCTGACCGCAGCTCGGAGATGTAAAGAGCTTCAGCGAAGTCCATCTTGAACATCGACCGGCAACGTGTGCCGAGTGGCAGGCAGTACTGAGCAGACTCCGCCGCCTCCGAAACACCACTGTCGCGCAGCTCCCGATAGGCGGCCAAGGCCGAATCCATTGCCGCGACATACTCAGCTTCGAGCCCAGCCTCCGCCAGCGTCGGCTGGCCAGGGCAGACCGGCTCTTCGTAGCCGTGAAGATCAGTGAAGCCCTGCAGTAGCTGCACGCAGCGTCGATGGCGGTGCATATCGCGGAAACCGCCGATATCCATCAGAATGTCGAAGCGGAATCCCCGCCCAGCGCTGAAGGCCCGTAGCAGCTCATCATGCCGTCCGCGATGCTTCGTGCCGAGCGCAATGATCTCAGCCCGCTGCTTCTCGCCCAGCGCGGCCACGTGGCTGCGAAGCTGGCGGTAGGAGAAGTGGCAGTGCGGATAGAGTAGCGAAGTAGCCAGTTCGATCTCGAGCGGCTCGTCGTCATCCAGTAGATCGACGACTGGGGCCGGCTCGATCGCGACTCCGGCCATCAGTTCTGCTGGCCGCGGCAGCCAGTTCACTGCGACTGCCAGACAAGTAACCATTTGCTGCTGCGTATTTCACCAGCGTTGGAGCCGTCTTTACCGGCCGCAGCGTCATCTGTTCGACTCGTTCCCCGCAAGCTCGCATCCACCGATCCAACCTCTTGGCAGATGACTCGCGCCTCGTCGTGCTGGACGTTCCAGGCGGGCTCCGTGGCGGCGACGCGGAGCTTCTCGCCGATACGCCGTATCTCGGCGAACTCGCTGGTCAGCAGGCGCGAGACCTGCGTCTCCAACGTTCGTGCGTTGACGATCTGGCCGAGCGAGGTGTTCGTCGCCAGGGGCAGGAGGTAGCGGGCCACGTCGAAGGCTCGCGCCTTCAGGGTGCGCTCGTAGGCCTCTGGCTTCATCGCCTCGGGTTGCGGGATGGCGGCCTTCAGGGCGGTGAGCATGCCTGCACTGATGCGGTCGTAGCTTGTGAACATTGCCTCGACTGCGGCGGTGAAGCGGGGCGTCTGCTGGCCGAGGTCGGGTGTGTACCAGCCGGAGCGGCGGAAGTTCTGGTAGCGCGTTGAGCGCTCCTGGCCGTCCCAGCGCTGCTCGTCTACTACGGCGATCGCGGCGAGCAGGCTGAGGCGCTCGATGGCGAAGGGGATGTGGGCGAGGTCGGCGATGGAGCGGTGGCCGTACTGGAAGTAGAAGGTGTTGAGGAACTGCTCGGCGCGCTGGGAGCTGATCTCCGCTAGCGACTCCTTCATGGTCAGGGCGGAGCGGGAGTACTTGGCCATTGCGTAGGCGAGGACTTCGGGATCGGCGCCGTGGATTGCGTATACGTCTGTTTCGTTAGGTCTTCTGTTGTTCGGACATGGTGAACCTCAGGATACGTTATGGCTGCGGATGTTGCTCCGTATAATCTGATGGCAGTGTTTATGGAGGTTTATGAGCGGTCTGGCTGGTCGTATTGCATTGGTTACGGGAGCTTCGCAGGGGATTGGGCGGGCTTGCGCGCTGGAGTTGGCGCGGGCGGGAGCTTCGGTCGCTTTGGCGGCGCGGAATGTTGAGAAGTTGGCGGAGTTGAGGCGGAGATTGCGGCGGCGGGCGGGACGGCGAAGGCTTTTGCGCTCGATGTTTCGAGTGAAGAGTCGATTAAGGATGGCGCGAAAGCGGTAATTGCGCACTTTGGGGCGGTGCATATCCTGGTAAATAACGCCGGGATCACGCGGGACATTCTGGCGCTGCGGATGAAGCGGGCGGACTGGGACGATGTACTGTCGACTAATTTGACCGGGGCCTTTCTGATGACCCAGGCGGTGATGGGTTCGATGGTGAAGGGCCGATGGGGCCGGATCATCAACATTACGTCGGTCGTTGGCGAGGCCGGACAGGCCGGGCAGGCGAACTATGCGGCCTCGAAGGCCGGGCTGATCGGGCTGACCAAGTCGCTGGCTCGGGAGTTGGCCAGCCGGTCGATTACGGTGAATGCGGTGGCGCCTGGGTACATCGAGACGGCGATGACCGCGGTGCTGACGGACGAACAGCGGACGGCGAATGACGCAGCACATTCCGCTGGGGCGGGCTGGGACCGATAAGGATATCGCCGGTGCGGTCGCGTTTCTGGCGTCCGAGCAGGCGGCGTATATCACCGGACATACTCTGGACGTCAATGGTGGCATGTACATGGGCTAGTACCCCACCCCTATGTAGCGGGTATTTTGGAGCTAAAGTATTTATCCACATGGAGTTACGGAGAGTTATTTGGTCTAAAATATTCATTCTAAATGGTTTGCATGCAAAATATTGATTATATAGAGTTACGGGTGGTTCTGACGACCGCTTGGAATTATCAGCTTTCAGCGTTGGGTTGTGAGCTCTCAGCTTTTCTTCTGTTTCTATTTTATGGGATTGAGGCTATCTTATGGCCAGCTCTATCTGGTTTGTTTTGATGGGTTTGGATGGTTTGGGGGCTTGACATGGATTCGTAAAGCGAACGTAAAGGAGCTAAGGTTTCGCGAAGGGGCGCCATGTCAGGGGGTAGTCCTGTTCGGGTTATTCGGCGTGGAGGACTACTGCCGGGTCTACGCTGGCGGATCTTCGGGCGGGTAGGGCTACGGCCAGGCCGGCGGCGAGGAGGAGGCCGGTGGCGGCTATTGCCAGGGAGGCCAGGACTCCTCCGCCTAGCCCGGCGAATTCGTGGGCGAGCAGGCGCTGGGTTGCCAGTACTGCGATGACGCCTACTCCGAGGCCGGTGCCTACCATGGCGAGGGTGTCTTTTATGACGAGGTTTGCGATCTGCCAGCGCTGGGCTCCGAGGGCCATGCGGATTCCGATCTCTGCGGAGCGCTGCGAGGTGGTGTAGCTGAGGAGGCCGTAGATGCCGATGGCGGCCAGGAGGAGCGCGAGTCCGCCGAAGAGCGAGAGCAGCCAGACGAGCAACTGGCGCGCGCCGAGGGACTGACCTACGAGACCGCTCAGGGTGCGGACGTCGAAGACCGCTACTGTCGTATCGACAGAACGGACGGCGTTCAGGAGAGCGCTGCTCATTGTCTGTGGATCGCCCTTGGTGCGTACTACGAAGGTGGCCATCTTCGACGGATTTTGATCGAACGGGGTGTAGATGACTCCTTTGTTTTCGTCCATCTCCAGAGAGTCGGGGCGCACATGCCCGACTACACCTACTATCTCCATCAGGGGAAGTTTTGGCCCCATTTGCAGATGCTCGCCTACAGGATTCTGTCCCGGCCAGTAGGCACGGGCTAACACGTCGTCTATGACAGCCACGGGTGATGTCTCGGCGCGATCCGTGGCTTGAAACCATCGACCCTGCATGAGAGGAATCTGCATGGCAGCGAGATAGCCTGTCGATGAAGCCTGCACGGAGGCGTGAGGTCCGGGTTCGCCTTGTCGAGTTGGTTTCTCCTGAATGATGAAGCTGCCGCCACCGGAACCGTGGCCAGAGAAGGGCACAAACGAAGAGGCCGCAACGGCGGCCACTCCGGGCTGTTGCTGCATGCGGAGGAGTACGTCGTTGGCAAAGGCTGACTGTTTTACCTTGTTGTCGCGATAATCGGCTCCAGACAAGACCAGTGTGCCGGTGAGGACACCTTCGGAACGGAAGCCGGGGTCGACCTGCTGGAGTTGGCGGAGGCTGGTGAGAAACATTCCGGTGCCGGCGAGGAGGATGAAGGCCAGTGCGATCTCGGTGCTGACGAGGATGGAGCGCAGACGCTGCTTCGATGAGCTGCCGGTGACGGATTTGCCGAACTCGCCTACGCGCTGCATGCGTGCTACCTGCCATGCAGGAGCGACACCGGCGAGAAATGCGGCCAGCAGGCTGAAGCCAATGGTGATGGCGACGAGGTGAGGGTCGCTCTGGACGGTGAAGCCGTCTGCGAGATGGCCGGGGATGGCAAGAAGGAGCAGTTGTCCGACGAAGGGTCCGATGAGAACGGCGATGATTGCGGCTGCTCCGGCGAGTAATGAGGTTTCGACCAGAAATTGCGACGTGATCTGAAAGGCCGATGCGCCGAGGGCGGTACGGATGGCGAGCTCGCGCATGCGTCCGGCGGTGCGTGCGAGCAGGAGTCCAGCGACGTTGGCGCAGGCGATGAGCAGGACTGCTGCTACGACGCCGAACAGGGCGAAGAGAGGTTTGCGGAGGTCGCCTGCTGCGTCTTTTGTCCAGGGCTGGGCGAACATGCTCCAACCGGCGGCCTCGGCGAAGCCCTTGTTTCCTTCACGGCGGATCTCTTCCATACGCTTCTGTGCGAGGGCTGCGTTGAATTGCTCGACACTTACGCCGGGTTTGAGGCGGACGACGCTTTGGAACTTTTCGTTGAAGCGCTTGTCGGGGGAGAACTCATCGGGTGCGAGGCCGAGGGGAGTCCAGAGGTCCTGGCTGCGGGGCCAGTCGAAGTCGCTGCGCATGACGCCGATGATGCGGTAGGTCTGGCCGTCCATGACGATGGTTTTGCCGACGGCGTCGGGTTGGCCGCCGAAGATTCGCTGCCATGCAGAGTAGCTGAGTACGGCTGACGTAGTTCGCTCCCTTTTGATCTTCTTCGGGAGAGAAGACTCGGCCGAGGATGGGCTGGGCTCCGAAGACGCGGAACCAGTCGCGGCTGACGGTGGCGGCCTTGAGGTGTTCGGTGCCGCCGCTGGTGGTGGTGTTGAAGCTTGACTGCTGGCTGATGGCGGCGGAGTCGACCAGAGTGGTGAGGGACTGGGCGTCTTTGAAGTCGGGGGCGGAGACGCCGATGCTGGGCAGGTTGAGTTGCGTGTAACGGACGTGGAAGGATGCTACGCGGTCGGGCTCGGAGATGCCGGCGGGGTGCAGCAGGACGGCCTGGATGACGCTGAAGATGGCGGTGTTGGCGCCCACTCCGAGGGCGAGCGTGAGGACGGCGACCAGGGTGAAGGTGGGAGCGTTTCTTAGCTGGCGCAACCCGTAATGAATATTTCGCAGCAGTGATTGCATCCTGACGCCCTCCAGTATCTGACGTTGTTGAGGCACGAAGGGTACCAAAGGTTGTGGACTGCTATCTCCTTTGGTTGCAGTGTGGTGCGGTGATTTTGGGGCGGCTTTGCTGTCCGGGTTCGAACATTTCCGGTCGATTCCGGACAGCACCGGTGTAGCGGGTTTACCGATGGATTAGTAATTGGTTGAGTAATGATGGACTTGGTTCAAAAGCGGGTTGGGGTTAAAGTAAGGGTTAAGGGTTCGGGGCTAAATGGCCCATTTACTCTGAGATGAACCTCAAGTGGTTCGGGAATCTGTGCATCCCCCAAGATAGTCATTGACCGGGATGGCGCGGATGGTTACTTTGTTGCTAATGGCTGATATGCAAACGATACCTATGATGATGACAGACGAACCATTAGAAGCGGCTTCGATTTCGATGAACATCGGCACAACCATACGCGGGTACCGGCTGCAGAAGGGGATGTCGCAAGGCGACATCGAGAAGCGGACGGGACTGCTGCGTTGCTACCTGTCGCGGGTGGAGAACGGGCATACGGTGCCGTCGCTGGAGACGCTGCAGAAGATTGCGCGGGCGCTGGATCTGCAGCTGTCGGAGTTCTTTGCCGAAGAGGTGGTGGGCAAGGAGATGTCCGGGCTGAATTTGAATGGGGATGAGATACGGTTTTTGACGCAGGTGCAGCGGTACTCGGCTAATTTGAGCGATAGCGACCGGCGGCTGCTGCTGGCGATGGTGAGGAAGTTCGCGCAGACTTCGCTGGCTTAGGGACTAGAAAGCTAAAGGCGGGAGAGCTTGATGCTCTCCCGCCTTTTTGTTTTTTTATTCATTTAAGGGCTGTCTGAGGTTTGGAGGTTTGGCCTGGTTCGCTGGCCCCTAGTCCCTCGACTTTAGTCCCTGCTTTACTTTTAGTAGCGGAGCTTGGAGATGGAGTAGCCGAAGAGGGCGAGGGCGAAGGCTGCGGCGGCGAAGGTGAGTTTCTGACGCTGGAGGTAGCGGGTGCGACCGGAGGTCATGCGGGGGACGAGAGGGACGCCGAGGGCGAGACCGGAGAGGAAGCCGCCCATGTGGGCGAAGTTGTCGATGTTGACGATGCTGGTGAAGTTTGCGCCGATGCCGATGACGAGGTTGAGAAAGGCGAACTGGATGACGGATCGGCGGAGCCGCTTGAGTTCGGACCAGGGGATGGGCAGCTTGTGATTGGAGAGCAGGACGATGAGGATTCCGGCGATGCCGAAGACGGCACCGGAGGCTCCGGCACCGACGGAGTCCGGATGGCGAAAGATGACGTTATAGGCGAGTGAGAGCAGGTTGCCGGCGACGCCGGTGAGGATGTAGACGGCGCAGAGGCCGACGGGGCCGAGGAGGGGCTCACCGAGGAGGCCGAGGTTCCAGAGGCACCACATGTTGGTGGCGATGTGGATGAGGCCTACGTGGACGAAGGTGGCGGTGAGCAGACGCCACCACTGGCCGCTGATGATGAGAACCGGGTTCGTGGCTCCGTAGTGGATGAGCTGGCTGGTGTCTGGGATCGCGGGCAGAGACGCCGTGGAGGACCATCCAGAGGAAGACGGCGCAGTTGATGGCGAGCAGGAGGTAGGTTCCGGGCGTCGCGAGGATGTCCATGCGACGGGAGCGCGTTGGGGTGACCTCGCGGGCGTAGTCGGGCACCGGCGGTGTTGGCGCTTCCCCGTAGTTGCTGGGCGGAAGGAGCTCGCCTTCCGGGTTTGGGGAGTGGGACATGAGTTAAGTCTATCTTGGATTGGTAGGGCCTTGGCCTGCCAGGATTACCAGGCGCGAAGATTGCGAGGCTCGAGCCTGCGGCTTCTAGGCGGCATGCTTGGTGAATCGGTCGCGGAGATTGTTGAGCAGTTCCGGAGAGATGCGCTCCTGAACGAGCCCGCCGAGGAAGCCAGGCAGAGGCGTTGTGATGGCGACGAGCAACCAGAGGAGCGTGGAGAAGACGATGCCGGTGACGGCGACGGCTTCGAGCGAGATGGCGACCATGTGGGTCGGGAGCAGGCGCAGATGGAAGGTGCCGATGTGGGTGATGAGCTCGACGCGGTGAATGATTACGGCGGCGAGGAGGAAGGCGACGATCGAGAGGGTGCTGACGCTGATGAGGAGGACGTCGATGGTGCGGGCGATGCTCTGACGGCGGCTGCAATGGGTGCATTCGGCGAGATGCTGCTCGTAGTCGGTACGCATTGCGGGAGAGAGGCCGGAGATGTCGTAACGCCAGCCGGAGAGGATGTCTCCGACGACCTGATCGATGCACTCCGTTGCGCGCATGCGACGAGTTCCGGAGAAGGCTAAGACGTTTTTTGCCATGGGTTTATGAATTCCATTCTACCTACTTATGATCGCCGAAGCACTGAAAAAGATTCGTGTTTAGAGCAAAAAACAGATGTGCAATAAGGCACTTCTTTTGAGACGAAAATCGCACTGCTAGGTTATCTCGATATGGATCAAAGGCTTATGGACTCCAAGGGAGCCGACTGGCCGGCGAGGAGAATACGGTTGCCCAATAGACTCATGCGGTTGCCGATGGCCTGCTCGGCGGAGAGGCGGGCGAGTTCGGGGACGTTGTTGGACTCGGAGAGGTGGCCGAGGACGATGTAGGCGGCGCCTCCGTCGTAGTCGTTGGAGAGGAACTCGGCGGTGGCGTGGTTGGAGAGGTGTCCGACGCGGGAGAGGACGCGCTGCTTGACGGACCAGGGATAGGGGCCGTCGCGGAGCATCTCGAGATCGTGGTTGGATTCGAGGAGGAGGACGTCGATGCGTTTGAGGGCGGCCTTGACGTTGGGAGGCATGTAGCCGAGGTCGGTGGCGATGGCCATGCGGATGCCGTCGGACTGGGAGTGGAAGACGAAGCCGCAGGGGTCGGCGGCGTCGTGGGGGATGGTGAAGGGAGTGATTTCGAGGTCGCCGATGGAGAAGCGAGTGCCGGCGTGGAAGTACTCGACCGCGGGAAGGTAGGCGGGGTTGAGTTTTTCTTTCGGTGGGCGAGTATGGGGTTCGTTGTCTTCGTCGGGGTCGATGGGGAGTTCGAGGGTGGCGTGTGGGTCGGCGGAGCGGGGTTCTTCGGATTCTGAACAGATGGCTGCGGCTTCGGCGGAGATGTTGGCTATGGCTTCTAGTTGGGCGGCGAGTATCAGAAGCAGATCCTCCACCTTCCGGCGAAGGATGCACAGATGGGGCATCCAGATGGGCGGATTCAGCTACGGCGGCGGCTCGGGCTTCTTTTTCCTGCTGGAGGTGGTCGAGCCATTTGGCGTAGGACATGGTGGTGCGGGGGGTGAGCATGCGGACCCAGGCGCGGTGGGTGGGTTCGGTGAAGAAGACGGGGATGTTGAGGCGGCGGGCGAGGACGGCGAGGCCGGCGACGTGGTCGATGTGCTCGTGGGTGATGAGGATGGCGTCGAGGGCCGCGGGGTCTTCTCCGGCGATGGCCATGCGGCGGAGGAGCTCGCGGCAGGAGAGGCCGGCGTCGACGAGGACTCGGGTGCGGGAGGAGGAGATGACGGTGCTGTTGCCTTTGGAGCCCGAGGCTAGCACGGTCATTCGCATTTTTTTAACATACGCCGATTGGGTGTGGAGATGTGGGTCGATACGTGGGGATGGATATGAGATGGCAACGGCGGTATGAGGACGGCAAAAACTAACGGCCAGGACAGACAAAAGCAGCTGATTTGCTTTGTCATTCCCACCTTTGGCGCAAAAAACGCGCCGAAGATGGGGCACCCGCTCGTTGGTGGCGTTCGGACTGAAAGCAACTGCAACTGCAACTGCGCGAAGGATGACAATGCCCGAGAGATGGAGGCTTATGCGGAGGGTCTGAGTGGGGCGAGGAAGTTGACTGTGCTGCGCAGGACTACCTGGTTGCGCTGGTTGTAGGCGAGGGTGCGGGTGCGGACGACGCCGAAGTCAGGGCGGCTGGTGGAGTGGCGGACGCCGACGACCTCGATCTCGGTGCGGATGGTGTCGCCGGGGCGGACGGGCTCGGTCCAGCGCATCTCTTCGACGCCGGCGCCGATCATGCCTCCGACTACGGTGATGGACTGGACGCGGAGGCGCATGACGATGGCGGCGGTGAGCCAGCCGGATGCGGCGAGGCCTTTGAAGAAGGAGCCTTCGCCGGCGGCCTCGTCGAGGTGGAAGGGCTGCGGATCGTACTTCTGGCCGAACTCCTTGATCTCTTCGGCGGTGACCTTGACGCTGCCTACGGAGTGGAAGGTTTGACCGACGTAGAAATCTTCGAAGTAAAGCTCTTGCGGCATGTGACCCCCGGTGGTGGAGTAATTGTATTTGGTGCAGCGCGTGGGGTGAAGCTCAGATGGGGACGGCTACGAGGATGACGGTGATGTTGTCATGGCCGCCGTGGAAGTTTGCTGCAGCCGACGAGGGACTCGCAGGCTGCGTTGAGTATGGGTTCGGTTGGAGGAGCGGGGATAGAGGTGAGAATCCGAGTGAGGTCGTCGTCGGAGAGCTCGCGGGTGAGGCCGTCGGATGCGAGGAGGTAGAGGTCGCCGGGGAGCATGGAGTGGTTTTGGATCTCGGAATCGACATGCGGATGAGAGCCGATGGCGCGGGTGATGAGGTTGCGAAGGGGAGAGTGGGCGGCCTGTTCGGGGGTGATCTGGCCGGCACGGAGTTGGTCTTCGACGACGGAGTGATCGGCGGTGAGGAGCGCGAGCCGACCGCCGCGAAGGCGATAACAGCGGCTGTCTCCTACGTGGGTGAGCCAGAGTTCGCAGGGCTCGGATTGGGCGTCTTCGGCGCTTGCGGGGGTGTGGAGGAGCGCGACGAGTGTGGTGCCCATTCCGGCGAGTTGAGGGTTCTGGCGCGCGTGCTGGAAGACGGCCTGGTTTGCGGCGTTGATGGCAGCGGTGAGGGCGGCTTGTGGTTTTGGGACTGGAGTTTCGGAGGTGGAGTTGACCAGGTGCTGGAGAAAGGTATCGGCGGCGAGACGGCTGGCTACTTCGCCGGCTGCGGCTCCGCCCATGCCGTCGCAGACGACGAAGACGCCGGCAGAGGGAGAAGAAGCGCAGGCGTCCTCGTTGTTTTTGCGGACACGGCCGGGGTCAGAGAGCATTGCGGAGATGAGATGGCTGGCGGGCAAGTTCGATGGAGCCTATGGAGAGAAAGATACACGGTGAGGCGAGGAAGAGAAAGGCTGAGTTAGGGTAAAGGATGCTGAAGGAGATGGAATGAACCGGATTGTGCACGGGGAGAATCTGACGATGCTGCGCGAGATGGAGGCGGAGTCGGCGGAGCTGATCTATGTGGATCCGCCGTTCAATACAGGGCGAAGACAGGCGCGGCGGCAGATCAAGACGGTGCGGGATGTGGAGGGTGATCGGACGGGGTTTGGGGGAAAGCGATACCGAACTGAAGTTGGTAGAGGCCAACGGCGCGGGATATGGCGACCAGTTCGAAGACTTTATCGGGTTTCTGCGGCCGCGGATGATGGAGGCGTACCGGATACTGACGGCGACGGGTTCGCTGTTCTTCCATATCGACTATCGCGAGGTGCATTACTGCAAGGTGATGCTGGATGAGATCTTCGGGCGAGAGTGTTTTCAGAATGAGATTATCTGGGCCTACGACTATGGGGCTCGCGCGACTAAGAAGTGGCCGGCGAAGCATGACAACATTCTTTGGTATACGAAGGATCCAGAGCGGTACACGTTCAACCTGGAGGCGAGCGACCGGATTCCGTATATGGCTCCGGGGCTGGTGGGTGCAGAGAAGGCTGCGCGAGGCAAGACACCTACGGATGTGTGGTGGCATACGATCGTTTCGCCGACAGGAAAAGAGAAGACCGGGTATGCGACGCAGAAGCCGCTGGGCGTTCTGGAGCGGATTGTGCGGGTGCACTCGAATGAAGGCGAGCGGGTGCTGGATTTTTTTGCGGGGAGCGGGACGACCGGAGAGGCAGCGGCGAAGCATAAGCGAGAGTTTCTGCTGGTGGATGAGAGTGCGGAGGCGGTGGCGGTGATGGAGCGGCGGCTGGAGCGGTTTCTCGGGAGGTAACATCGGCGGTTATTGCCGGGGGTATTGGCGATTTGCGAAGATTGCTTCCCGGGGGCGATCAGGTGAAGGCAATGATTCGGAGTACCGGATGGAGACCTTCGCTGCTTGCGGTGGGTGTACTGGTCGGGATCTGTGGGGCGATGCGCGGCGGGGCAGTGCCTGCGGAAGGATCCCATGGTGAAGGGACGGCGGAGGCTTCTGCTCGCCATTGTGCGGTGGAGCACCTTGTGCCGAATGCTGCCGATCGCGCCTTCGCGCAAAAGGACTATGAGAAGGCAGAGATGCTGTACCGGGAGATGCTGGCGGAGTTTCCGGAGCGGGCGACGGCTGGAGTAGCGCGGAGCGAGCTCGCGCAGTGGAAGCTAGATGATGCGCTGGATACAGCGCAGGTGGCTGTCTCACTACAACCGAGGAGCGCGCGGCTGATGGATGTGCTGGGCGAGGTGCGGCTGCAGCGCGGGGAGTTGGATGAGTCGACGGAAGCGTTCAACCGTGCGTTGGAACTGGATCCCTGCTACGGGAGAGTGCATGCGGACATGGCTCGGGAGTTGAGGCTGGAGGGGATGTCTGCGACGGCGGAGCGGGAGCTGGATGTTGCACACAAGCTTTCACCGGATGATCCGGCGATTGGGCGGGAGTGGGCGCGCTCGCATGCGACGCCTCTGACGACAGAGCAGCGAATTGACCGGGTGCAGAATCAGTTGAAGCAGGAAGAATTGAGCGAGACGCAGAGGATGGCGCTGAATGCTTCGCTTAAGGCGCTGAAGTCGCAGGAGCGTGGCGATTGTGTGATGGTGACAACGTTTGCACCGACCACGCTGAAGATGAAGGCTATCGCGAAGAGCGGAGAGCCGATGCATGCGACGGGGCTGGCGGTGGATTTGAATGGCCATAAGAGCGTGCTGAAGCTCGATACGGGAGCGTCGGGGCTGCTGATCAGCCAGGAGGCAGCGCAGCGAGCGGGATTGATCGCGGAGGCGCAGATCAAGACGGGTGGGATTGGCGATGAAGGGCCGGCGGATACGTACGTCACGCACGTGGACGATATCAAGATTGGGGAGATGGAGTTTCGGAACTGCATGGTGCGTGTGCTGGAGCGGCCGGATGCTTTGGAAGAGGACGGGCTGATTGGGTCTGATGTGTTCCGGCGGTACCTGGTGACTCTGGATATGCCGGGGCTGGAGCTGAGGTTGGCCGCGCTGCCAAAGGTTCCGGAGGAGATGGCCGAAGGTGAGATCGCACTGAATACAACGGGGGAGGGTGTGGGATCGACGGCGCAGCTGGGGGTACGGGACCGGTACATCGCTCCGGTGATGAAGGACTGGACGAAGATCTACCGAATGGAACATGAGCTGATCTTTCCGACGCGGATCGGGAGTGGATCGACCAAACTCTTCATTATGGATAGCGGGGCGTCGCGGGGCATGATCTCGCAGGAGGCGGCCCGGGAGATTACGGGGGTCTCGAACAGCGGACGAACGCAGTTGCGCGGCATAAACGGAAATGTGAGCGCGGTGTATCGGACGGCCAACGCTACGATTCAATTTGCGGGGGTTCGGCAGACGAGTCAGGGGATGAGTGCGATCGACACGTCGGATATATCGAAACGAGCGGGAGTGGAGATCACGGGATTTATCGGTTTCCCGACGTTGCGAGAGCTGGTCATCACGATCGATTACCGGGACAACCTGGTGCATGTGGTGTACGACCCGAAGCATGGTTCGCAACGTAGAATAATGCGATGAAGTATTTGATCGCGTTGTTGGCATTAGCAGGTATCTGGGTGAGTGTTCGAGCGCTGCAGGTGCATTACATGGATCCTTCACAGGCTCCGCCATGTGCGGTGACGGAGAAGTTCGACTGCGGAGCGGTGAACCACAGCCGATTCGCGGTGTTTCCGCCGCGAACGTTCGATGAACCACCTACAGGGGGCAAGCATATTCCTATCGCAACGGTGGGTATTGTGGCGTATTCCGCGATTGCGGTGCTGGCCCTGATGGGACGGTGGTGGCTGGTGTTTGAACTAGCCCAGGTGGGATTTCTGTTTGCGGCGTTTCTGTCGTATCTCGAGGCATTCGTGCTGGAGAAGTGGTGCATCTACTGCCTGTGGTCGCAGGGGATTGTGACGGCGATTCTATTGCTCACGGTGGGCGTTCTGGTGGTGCGATGGCGAAGCTCCAAGAGGACAGCGACGGTGATTTGAAACTGTTATTGACAGGGCGGGGTGGAACGTTTTGAATGCCTGACAGCCTGTAAATGACGCAAAGCGAAGATCGAAACGATTCGATGAGAAATATTTATGTGGCCTAAGGTGATAGCGCAGTTGTTCGAGTTGCTCCCCCATGTGTCGCGGCTGGTGCCGATGGCGGATAAGTACTTCTCGTCGAAGGCGGCGAGCGAGAAGGCCAATGAAGCGGCGCTGGTGGCGATGGCCGAAGGTGTGCGAGGCGACCTTGGGCAGGTGACGAAGGCCCACGCGGGGCTGTACAGGCAACTGCAGGACCAGAGTGCGCAGATTGCGGAGCTCGGCGAAGAGGTGAAAAGGGCGCGGCTCGCGCTCGAACAGCACGATCATCGGCTGGAGGCGCAGGAGGTCAGGCTGCGTTCGATTGGCGTGTGGGTGAAGGTGACGGTAGGGGTGGTTATCGTATCGATGGGAGTTATGATTTTTCTGTTGCTGCGCGTGCGATAGTGCTTGGCTAAGGACTGCCCTGCCGATGGGGACTGGCATTTGCGCGGGGTAGAATGGTGGCATGGGAATCGGGTTCGACGAGGCGCTAGCCTACTTCAAAAGTGATGATTTGATTGGAATTGGCATGGCGGCGGACGCGGTGCGACGGCGGCTGCATCCGGAGGGTGCGGTGAGCTATGTGATCGAAGGGCGAGTGCGTCTCGAGGGTTCGTTCGAGACTCTGTGCGAAAAGATTGGCGGGACGGTAGACCGGGGCGGCACGGGGTTGGTTTTACAGGGTTGGACTGGAGCTGAGACTGTCGCTGTGATGGAGATTGGCGTGGTCGAGGGGCTGCTGACAAAGATTCGGGAGCGCTTCCCTGCTCTTTGGCTGCATGGTCTTTCGGCAAGCGAGATTGTGGGTATGGCGGAGGGTGCGGGGCTTCCGGTGCGAGATGCTGTTGCGCGGTTGCAAGACGCCGGGCTGAACTCGATCGCTGGAGACGACGCGGAGATACTGGACGACGCGGTGCAGCATTCACGAGCGCGGCTGCGGTGTTCGGCGGAGGATTGGGTGAAGGTGCATCGCGAGGCGCATGGGCAGGGAATGCGGACGACAGCGACGATGATGTTCGGCGGGGGGGAGACGATGGAGCATCGGGTGCGTCATCTGGAGGTGGTACGCAGACTGCAGGAGGAGACGGGCGGGTTCGCTGCGTTTACACCGTTCGCGTTTCAGCCGAAGGGGGCTGCGGCGACGGTCGAGGGATGGGAGGAGGCGACCGGAGTGGAGTATTTGAAGACGCTGGCCATCTCTAGGATCTACCTGGAGAATTTTGAAAACGTGCAGTCGAACCTGGATACGCAGGGACTGAAGGTGCTACAGATGGGGCTGCGGTTCGGAGGTAATGATGTGGGGTCGGTTCCCGAGAGTGGTCCGAAGGTAGCGGGGGCGCGGCCGATTGCGGAGGAGGACTTGCGGCGGGTGATTCGGGATGCGGGGTTCCGTCCGGTGCAACGGGATACTTTGTACCGGATGGTGTATTTGAATTAGGTGAATTTTCACCGCTGCGGATTGATGCATCAAAGAACAACCAACGTCAAAAACGAAATGCGGAGATTCCCTCGGCTGCGCTCAGGACAGGCTCCTCCGCTACGGCGGCAAAAAACGCCGCCTCCGGTCGGGATGACGGGCTCTTTTGCCTGCACCATGTTTGAGGCATTGGAATACCCAGGGGCAGATCGCTGCATCGTATCGCGTAGAATCGAAGATACCTAGTAATTTTGCTGGAGCTTCACCTGTCACCTTTCTTCCACACATCGACGGCGCTACTCGGGTTTCTGCTCGCTCCTAAGGGCTTTAGCCACTATTGGAAGGCGCACTACACGGACAGGATTTACGACTTCCACGGACTTTACCGGTGGAATACGTTCGATACGGCGATGCTGGCTCCCTACTTTATCGTCATGCTCATCCTGGCGTTCTATGGGATCCATCGCTATCAGCTGGTGTGGCTGTACTTCAAAAACAAGAAGAACGCGGCGAAGTGGAGTGAACCGCCGATGCGGTTTGCTGAAGGGCAGCTTCCGTTTGTGACGATTCAACTGCCAATCTTCAACGAGCAGTTTGTGATTGGGCGGCTGATTGAGGCGGTGTGCCGGCTGGACTATCCGCGGGACCGGTTCGAGATACAGGTGCTGGACGACTCGACCGATGAGACGGTGAGGGTGGCGAGCGAGATTGTGGAGCAGTATGCTGCGGGGTTTCCGGGAATGGAGCCGCAGCCGATTGTCTATCTGCACCGGAGCAATCGGCATGGGTACAAGGCGGGCGCGCTGGACAAAGGGCTGGACGTTGCGAGGGGCGAGTTTGTAGCGATCTTCGACGCGGACTTTGTGCCTCCTCCGCAGTGGGTGATGCAGGTGATCCATCACTTTGCAGAGCCGGAGATCGGGATGGTGCAGACGCGGTGGACGCACCTGAACCGGAACTACAGCTTTTTGACACAGGTGGAGGCGATCCTGCTGGATGGGCACTTTGTGCTGGAACATGGCGGACGCAGCCGGGCGCAGGTGTTCTTCAACTTCAACGGTACTGCGGGAATGTGGCGTCGGGAGACGATCAATGCTGCTGGCGGATGGCAGCATGACACGCTGACCGAGGACACGGATCTGAGCTATCGGGCGCAGTTGGTGGGATGGAAGTTCAAGTATTTGCAGGATGTGGAATGTCCGGCGGAGCTGCCGATCGAGATGACGGCGTTCAAGACGCAGCAGGCGCGCTGGGCGAAGGGGTTGATCCAAACAGGCAAGAAGATTCTGCCGCGCGTGCTGAAGAGCGATGCGCCGGGGCATACAAAGCTGGAAGCGTGGTATCACCTGACGGCGAATATCAGCTATCCGCTGATGATTGTGTTGAGCGTGCTGCTGATGCCGGCGATGATTATCCGGAGTTGGCAGGGGTACATCCAGATGCTGCTGATCGATTTTCCGCTGTTCGTAGCGAGCACGATGTCGGTGTCGACGTTCTACCTGGTGAGCCAGAAGGAGCTGTATCCGAAGAGCTGGTACAAGTCGATCGCTTACATTCCGTTTGTGATGGCACTGGGTGGTGTGGGGCTGACGATCACGAATACCAAGGCCGTGATGGAGGCGCTGTTCGGCATCAAGAGCGCGTTTGCGCGGACGCCGAAGTACAGCGTGCAGAAGAAAGGCGAGAAGAGCCAGGCGAAGGTGTACCGGAAACGGCTGGGAATTGTGCCGTGGATCGAACTGGGGATAGGCTGCTACTTTGCGTGGACGATTTACTATGCTGTGTCGACAGAGAACTTCTTCACCGTGCCGTTTCTGCTGCTGTTTGTCTTTGGATACTGGTACACGGGGCTGCTGAGCCTGCTGCAGGGACGGTTTGAGCGCGGGGGCAGGAGCGGGCAGGAAGTGCATGAGAAGCCGTATCCGGTTGGGATCTAGCGGCGGCCGAGTATGCGGTAGCGACGGCGAGGAATGAAGGTGCAGCTGATAAACTGGTGCCCAAAACCCTGCGCGGTACTTCGCCGAATGAGGGATTGGTGGTGGGGAACGGAGGTCCATGCTTTCTATTATCTGGATTTCGGGGGCGTTGCTTGCCGGCTATTTGGTTGCCGTAGTGCTATCACTGGCCGCAACGTTGGGTATCGGATCCGCGATTCCAGGTTTTGTCGTCGAAGACTATCGCGTGAGGAGCGGATACAAGCTGCTGCAGGACGGGATTTGGCTGGTGTGCTCGGCGGCCGCTGGATATGTAACGGCACTGGTTGCAGATGGTGAGGCACCACTGTTGGTCGGGGGGCTGCTGGCAGGAGTTTTAGTCAGCGTCTTATGGGCTAACAGCTGGGAGTCGCGTCAACGTGGAATGGCACATCAGATACTGATAAGCGTGGCGTCCGTGGCCGGGGTGACGATAGGATTTCTGCTGAGGCTGGGAATGAAATCGTCGGGATAAGGTGCATTTGTAACGCAGAACAGGCCGGCTATAGCCGGCCTGTTCTGCGGAGAGTATGAAATCGGCTAGAAACGGATGCCGAAGGTGATGGGGATCAACGTTGTGTGATTGCCGTTCTGGGGGAAGGCATTGAAGGTCGTGCTTCCTGGAGGCGAATTGGAAGGCATTGTTCCAGCGTAGGAGCGGGCGGAATTGTCGACAAAGACGTAACGGACTTCCGCAAAGAAGCGTTGATTGGCAAATTGCGAGAACTTGTAAGTCAGGCCGCCGCCGCCGTTGAAGCCGACAGCATTGCTGACGTAGCTGTCGATGATCTGGTTGGACTGATATGTATAGCAGAAGCCGTAATAGTCGCAGAATACGCCGGTGGCAGGGGTCGTGAAGTCGGCGACCTTGTGATAAAAGCCGACGCCGCCGACAACGTAGCCACCCCACTTCTCACCCTGGGCGACGGTGTAGATCGGATTGAGAGTGAAGGACCAGAGGTGGCTGCTTCCGCCCAGTGTTGGGATTCCCGCGTTGATGTAGGGATTGTTGTAGATACCGAGCACCCTGGTCAATGTTGAATTCTGGAAGCCGAAGTGGTCGTAGTCGTACTGGAGGAGGACGCCGAACTTCTTGTTGAAGTTGCGTCCGCCACCCGCCTGAAACCGCCATCCTATAGTCAAGTCCTGACTGGTCGTGCTAACGGGAACGTTGAAGCCGCCGCCAGCTGCAAAGGTCCACTTTGCCGAGCCGTCGGCATTGGTGTGGCTGTCGCTGTAGGTGGGACGGCCATAGGTGCGACGAGGTGGAGGCTGGCTCGAACCAGAGCCGGCGCCTGGGACACCCGGATCGGGCGCTTCGAGATTCGAACTGCTGGAGCTTGAACTACTGGAAGGTGAGGACGAGGACGCGGTAGAAAGGTCAAACGGAGCGGCCAGAGAGGCACTGAAATTCAATGCCGGATAGGTCAGCGTGGCAGCCGGTGCAGCGACCGGCGATTGCGCCTGCGCACCGATGACAGCAGCAGCGGCAAAGATTGTTACTGCAGCCGTGCTGTACATGCTGCGGATCAGGCAAGTGATTTCACGATTGATTTGCATCTGTATTGGCTCCTGTAGCTCGACTTGCTGGCTATGACCTTCTAACCCAAATACACCAGCCTTGTTGTGTTCTTGCTTTACTTATATGACGCTGGAAACGGCGTTTGGGATGACAGCGGTACATGATCAATGGTGAGGAGCATAAAAAAACGGGCATCTGCATAAACAGTATGCCCGTTTTTCTGTGAAAGTGTGACTCTAGTGGATGTCGAATTGTTCCGGGTGAAGGGTCGGATCCGACTTGACAAGGATGGTCTTGCCGACCATCTCTTCCATCTCCTGCAGCCAACGTGAGGTTGTCGATTTCAATTGTTTGACGACTTCGGGGTTGACCCGAAGCATGACATCGCCACGGTCGAGATGCTTCTGCATTTTGCGCATCTCGATGTAAATGTCGTTGCAGACGGTGACGGGCGACTTGACCATGCCAGTGCCGGCGCAGACGTTGCAGGTGGTGGAGAGGGTGCGTTCGAGCGACTGCTTGACGCGCTTGCGAGTGATGGCGACCAGGCCGAAGTCATTGAATTGAAGTACTTTGGAGGGGGCGCGATCGGTCTTGAGTTCCTCTTCGAGGGCGGCCATGACACGATTGCGATTTTTGCGCTCGTCCATGTCGATGAAGTCGATGATGATGATGCCGCCGAGGTCGCGGAGACGAATCTGGCGGACGATCTCGGGGATGGCATCGAGGTTGGTTTTAACGATGGTGTCTTCGAGGCGAGCGGTTTTGCCGACGAACTTGCCGGTGTTGATGTCGATCGCGACGAGGGCTTCGGTCTGGTTGATGACGATGGAGCCGCCGGATTTGAGCCAGACTTTGCTGCGCAGAGCTTTGTTGATCTCTTCGGTGATGCCGAACTGTTCGAAGAGGGGAGTCTCTTTGGTGTAGAGCTTAACGCGGCGGATGAGTGACGGTTGGAAGCGCTGCAGGAAACGCAGGATGCGCTCGTAGTCTACCTCGGTATCAACCCAGATGGCGGAGAAGTTGTCGGTGACCTGGTCGCGCAGGATGCGCTCGACGAGATTGAGGTCGTGGTAGATGAGGGCAGGCGACTTCGAAGATTCGGAGCGCTGCTTGATATCGGCCCACAGGTTAAGGAGGAAGCGAAGGTCGGAGCGGAGCTCGTCCTCGCTGGCACCTTCTGCAGCGGTGCGTACGATGAAGCCGCCTGCTGCATCGCCCTTCTCACTGAGAAGAATCTCTTTCAGGCGGCGGCGCTCTGCATCGGAGTCGATCTTGCGCGAGACGCCGGTGTGGTTGACGGTGGGCATGAAGACCAGGAAGCGACCGGGAAGCGCGATGTGCGAGGTGATGCGAGCTCCCTTCCGGGCGATGGGCTCCTTCGCGATCTGAATGAGAACTTCCTGGCCGGGCTTGAGCAGATCGGAGATGGCAGGAAGATTGGTCGACTGCATGGAGGAGTGTCCGCTGCGGCCATCACGACGGCCACCGGAACGCTCGCGGTCTCCACCGCCACCGGTGTTGCGAGGACGATCGCCACGATCACGGCCACCACGGCGGCCATCGCGACGGCCACTGTCGCGGCGTGGGCGGCGATCGGTGCTGTAGGAGGACTCGCGGGGAGCGGCTGCGCCGTTTTCGAGGTTCTCTACTGTCGGTTCGGCCAGTCCTGCATCGCGGTTGAAGTCTTCTTCGGCCTGCTCGTCGTCGGCGTAGATCGGCTCGGAATCTTCTTCCTCATCCTCTTCGATCTCATCGAAGTCGTCATGGGCGGAGTCTTCTTCTTCGAGGTCGTCTTCTTCTTCGAGATCATCGCCCGGACTGGTGATCTGGTCGATGGACATCTCGCGGATCATGGTGCCGAGATCGGCGGCGCCTTCGAGGGTCTCTTCTTCGTCGAAGTCTTCCATCTCTTCGATGGAGGAGGCGTGAAGCGTGGTGGGGAAGTCCTCCTCTTCCGAGGCGTCCTCGTCTGGAAGGAACGTGGGCTGAACGTAGGTCAGGCCGCTTGAATTGATCTCTTCGGCGATGAGATCGGGTTGGCTGAGGATCGAGTGCTCATGGGCGATCGGCTCCGCCTCAGAACGGGCCGGGGAAGTGGAAGGCTCGATGGTGTGCGGCGCAGAGAGCATCTCGCCGGTAGGAGCCACCGTGGTGACGTCGTGCGCGGGAAGCTCGACTACTTCTTCAGTTGCGTGAAGATGCTCAACATGCTCTTCGGGCGCGGGGGTAATGGAGTGGCTCGCGGTGAAGACGGCTTCGTGATGATCTTCGAAGATCGGCGACGTGGATTCGGCGGATTCGGCCTGGGGTTCTGGTTCGGTCTCTATGACAGGCGGCGCGCTTTGGCGAAACTCGCTGGGAGCTACGGGATCGATGCGGTAGGAAGCAGAGGCTTCGATTGGCTCGTAGTCGGTGATAGCGGGAGCTTGCGGCGCGGATTCAACGACAGCAGGTTCCGGTTCGGCTGCTGGTGCGGAGTGCTGCGGCGCAACTTCATTGCGATAGCTGGCGCGCGAATCGTGACGCTGCTCGGCGCGATCGGAGCGTGACTCGGGACGATGGCGGCGCAGGGTCTCGCCGGGAAGAACTGCTCCGCCATCCCAACCGGGGTCGATGATGAAGTCGGAGGCGGGGAGCGGCGTGAGAATGGTCTCGACCGGCCTGGGAGCCGACGTCTGCTGATCGGCAGGACGATATTTGGAGAGCGACTCGCCGGGCAGAATGATGGGTTCGCCGGCGGGTTCAATGGTGGTGTCGTCTGTGCTGGAGTGTTGTCTACGCCGTAGAACGAGGTCCGTGGGGGCGAAGCCGCGGGGAACGCGTGAGGAACGCTGGTCACGACCGCCGCGATCACGGTCACGGCCGCCACGGTTGCCACGATCATTGCGGTCATTACGGTCTCGATAGCCACGATCGTTGCGATCAGGACGTCCGCTGATCTCCTGAGCGCCGGTCTCTGCTGCGTTGGCCGGCTGTCCGGCGTCCTGGGTGCTTTGGTCTGGCGAATCGACGGGGGATGCCACACCGTCGATGTCATAGGACCGCTCTTCATCGGAGGAGTCATAGCTGGCTGGCGCGGCTTCTGTCTGACCGGCCGGGATGGAGCTCGATGACTCATCGCGCTGACCCGGGCCACGGCCACGACGACGGCCACGACGACCACGCCAGCGGCGAGTGCCATCCGCGCCGGGAGCGCCTTCGCCGAGTTCGCCAGCTTCGGCTTGGTCTGAAGAGGGGATACTGGGAGGGACGTGGCGGCTCAAGTCGGATGGGGGAGCGTCGCTGAAGGAGGCTGGCTGGCTTATGCCGGGCTGACGGTCGCGGTTACCGCTACGGCCACGATCGCGGCGGCCTCGGCCTCGACCGTTGCGGTCGCCACGGCTGTTGCGGTCAGAGTCTTCGGAGGGGACGGCTTCGGAGGACGGGAGAGCGGCTCGCTCGGTGTCACGGTTGCCGTTGCGGTCGCCACGGTCTCGGTTGTCGCGGCGTGGTTCGCGGTTGCCGTCGCCGTTGGTCTCGAAGTCGGCGGAGTCACCAGCTTCTTCCATGAAGTCGGTGATGTAGAGAAAGGCATCGCGCTCCAGGCCGATGTCCACGAAGGAGGACTGCATGCCGGGAAGGACGCGGGTGACTTTGCCGTTGTAGATGGAGCCGGCGAGGGTGTACTCGTTCTCGCGCTCGTAGTAGATCTCGGTTAGTGCGTCGTTTTCGACGATGGCCAGACGCGTCTCATGCGGCGTGCTGGAGATATAGATTTCTTTTGACATTCTGCTCTGCTCTTTCTGCCCGGTTTATCCGGACGGCAGACGAGACAGAGAACGATCGACGAGTGAGTGCTAGACACTCACTTACCATGGGTGCGGACAGGTACGGGATGCAGAAGCTGTGTAAACGATTGCCGGTGCGAGATGTGAGTACAACTCTGCCGTGAGCGCGCTGCTTAGGAGCGCGGATGAGGCAACACAGGAGATATCGAGGACACTTGTGGATGCTTCGAGCGAAATTGAGCGTTCGGACTTTGTGACCGAAACAACCCCAGAGCTAGCCTGGGGCGGGGCCGTTTGCCATCCGAATGCGATCATTCCCTAAAACCTATCCGGCCAACGGATTTCGATGTTCTCTGGCTGGCCGGCCTTTTCTATCTAAAAAGTCGTATCCGCTGCCGGCGCCTTGCGCCAAAGGGAGCGGGTTGTTGCGCTGACCGGCATCTGGCCGGATCAGGTGTTGCAGATAGTATTGCACCTAAACCGCTGCAAGGGGTGTGGAGCAATTCCTATCTTTACAGAAGCGGCTAGTTCACAAACCGGCGCATGCGGATGTTCATGACAATTCCGAGAGCGAGGAAGGTGAAGAGAATCGACGAACCGCCATAACTCATGAGCGGAAGGGGGATTCCCGTAACCGGCATCAGACCGACGACCATGCCTACGTTGACCGCAATCTGAAAGAGAATTACGGCGACGATGCCCATGATGATAAAGGAGCCGGGCAGGTCGGAGGCTGTCTGAGCGTTTTGGATCAAACGCATCAGTATAAGGAAGTATAGCAGGAGCACCCCCAGGGCTCCGAGGAAGCCGTGTTCTTCGCAGAAGGCGGCGAAGATGAAGTCGGTGTAGGGGATGGGGAGGAAGTCGCCCTGGGTCTGGGTACCCTGGTTGGCGCCTTTGCCGTAGAGGCCGCCGGAGCCTACGGCGATGAGGGACTGGCGGATCTGGTAGCCGGAGCCACGGGGGTCGGAGTCGGGGTCGATGAAGGCGTTGATGCGGGCCTGCTGGTAGGGTTTGAGGTGCTTGCCGGACTTGTAGGCGATGCCGCCGACGATGGCTATGGACAGGACGATGATGGCGGCCTGCTTGAAGCGGATGCCGCCGAGGAAGAGGCCGCAGATGAGGACGGGCAGGTAGGTCAGGGCGGTGCCGAGGTCGGGTTGCTTGAGGACGAAGAGCATGGGGACGAGGACGAGCGCGAAGGCCTTGCCGATGTCGGTCCAGGTGAGTTCGCTTGCCGGCAAGGCCCCAGAAGTAGCGGGCCATGCTGACGATGAGGACCAGCTTGATCCACTCGGATGGCTGGAAGTGCGCGCCGTGGAAGCTGATCCAGCGTTTGCCGCCGAGAACTTTTGTGCCGAAGAGCGCGACGGCTATCAGGGCCAGGATGCCTATGCCGTAGGCCCAGTGGGCGATGTCGAGCAGGCGGTGGTAGTCGATGAAGGAGACGATGAACATCAGCACGATGCCGATGGCGAGGAAGCCGATTTGTTTGGTGTCGAAGCCGTGGAATTTTGTGTGGAGGGTGGCGGACTTGATCTCGAGGACGGAGATGAGGGACAGGAGCAGCACGAAGCCGAGGAGGATCCAGTCGAAGTCGCGGTAGGAGGAGAGGCGCTGCATGCTTTGAGTTCAGTTTACTGCGGGTTGCCGTTTCCTTATGCTTATTGCTCGATTCTTCCCTTGTGAGGTACCCCCCCCCCCGGTACTTGCTAAGTCTATTGTTTGCCTCAGATAGGCGACTTTGTCCGGCTAAAGTCTTCCATCCAGAGACTTTAGCGGCAAAGTATTCATTCTGATGGGGATAGGTCTTCGAATTTCTTTGGAATCCCCTGAGCTTATTCCTTCCCTGCTTCTATTTTATCGGACGGGGTGGAACTAGTACGCCACGGATATCTCTTTTTGTAACTGTGGTTTGGTGGGTTTGTTGGGTTGACAGGAAGAAGGCGTGTCCCGGGGGCTAAAGCCCGCATTATTGCTCTCCCCGAATGTCCGGGCTGAAGCCCGGACCTATCTCAGAAGCAACTGCAAGGATGTCGCTGAAGCCCGGACTATCTTAGAAGCAACGGCAAGTGCAAGAGCAAATAGGTGCAAGAGCAAAGAGGTGCAAGAGCGAAGAAATGGAAGAGCGAAGTTGGGTCAATTCGAGAGACGTGGACAGGAGGACAATGATGGCCTGAACATCTCTACGGGGAATCCTTTCGAATGCAAAGCCGTCTGGTTCGCCGCTTCGTTTTCATCGCTGGACTGCTGGGCTTCACGCTGGTTGTGGGCACCATTGGCTTTGAAGTGATCGAAGGCTGTTCATGGTTCGAGGGCTTCTACATGACCCTCACGACCATTACGACGGTCGGCTATCAGGAGATGCGGCCTCTCAGCCATGCCGGGCGCATTTTAATTCCTTCCTGATTCTATTTGGCGTGAGCGCCATGTTCTTAGCGGTGGGCGCCATGACCCAAACTATTATTGAACTCGAGCTACAGGATGGTTACGGCAAACGCCGGAAGAGACGCATGATCGAGAACCTGCAGGACCATTTCATCGTCTGCGGATTTGGCCGCGTGGGCCGGAACGCTTGCTCTGAATTTCAACGGGCAAATGCTGCTTTCCTGGTGGTTGACCGCGAATGAGGAGCGTGTTGCAAAGGCAACGGCCGCGGGAATGCTTGCCGTCGTTGCGGACGCCACGCGGGACGACAGCCTTCGGCAGGCAGGCGTGCTGCGAGCGAAGGGACTGATCGCTGCTTTGCCCTCGGATGCGGAGAATCTCTTCATCATTCTTTCGGCGAAGACTCTGAATCCGGGGTTGACCATTGTGACCCGCGTCTCAGAAGAAGAGGCCGGAGAAAAGCTACGCCGGGCGGGAGCCGACACCGTCTTCACTCCTTACACGATAGCGGGACGACAACTTGCCGACGCGTTGCTGAGACCTCATGTGGTCGAGTTCCTGGACTTTGCCCGAAGCAACATAGGATCAGGGATCACGATGGAGCAGGTCTGTGTCGCCTCAAAGGGTGAACTAACCCGACAGTCCCTCGGACAACTTTCGGAGCTGCGGAAATCCGGGGTGATTGTGCTTGCGATCCGCACGCAAGGGGGCGAGACGATCTTCAATCCTCCGGCTGAGGTCGAAATCTCAGCCGGTGATTTCCTTATCGTGATGGGTGAGCGGTCGAGCTTACAAAAACTTGAACAGATTCTTACCAGCTAGCGACCAAGCCTTCAGCGAGGGCTTACGAGGGTTTCCATCATGGGTTTGAAAGGCGTGGGTCGGCGGGGCTTTTTGGTTGGGGCGGGGAAGGCTTTGGTTGCCGGGCCGATGTTGTCTTCGCTGGGGGAGGCGGCGCGGGCGGATAAACCTGGTCATGCGGTGCGAAGAAGACGACGCCTCCAGCTGCGGCGGCAAAGCCGGTTGTCAGGCTGAGTGTGCGTGACTTTGGGGCGAAGGGGGATGGCACGACCGTCGATACGGTTGCGTTGCAGGAGACAATCGACCGGGTGTGGGTGCTGGGCGGCGGCGAAGTGCTGGTGCCGGCGGGGACGTACCTGACGGGAGCGATTGCGCTGCGCGGCCATACTTTGCTGCGGCTGGATAAAGGGGCGGTCCTGATGGGGACCGGCAAGTTCGAGGATTATCCGGTGACGCAGGTCCGGTGGGAGGGTAAGTGGATCCAGGGACATACGGCGCTGGTCTATGCGATCGGCGCAGACCATATTGGGGTAGTGGGGCCGGGCAAGATCGTGGGAAACGATGCGTCTGGGTGGGCGGCCGCGACCGGATAGTCCGCTGCGGCATCCGGCGCTGATGGAGTTTATCGGGTGCAACGATATTACGGCTGGAGGATTTTTCGACGAGCTACCACCTGATGTGGTCGATCCATCCGACGTACTGCGACGACATTGTGATCAAGAATCTGACGATCCGGAGCACGGGCGGGAATGGCGACGGAATCGATATCGACTCGTGCAAGCGGGTGCGGATCGAGGGCTGCGATATCTGCGACGGGCGATGACTGCATCTCGCTGAAGAGCGGACGGGGTGCGGAGGCGTATGCGCTGATGCGACCGACCGAGGATGTGCATATTTTGAATTGCACGTTTGCGGATTCGATCTTTGCGTGCATCGGGATTGGGAGCGAGACCTCGGGCGGCATACGCAATGTGCGGATCGAGCATTGCAAGTTCACGGCGGCGAAGACGTTCGCGCTGTATATCAAGAGCCGGCCGGGGCGGGGCGCGTTTATCGAAGACATTACGGCGGACGACCTGGATGTGTCGGGGATGACGGGAGGGTTTCTGCGGTTCAATATCCTGGCGAGCGGGATACAGGATGCGGACCCGGTGCCGGGGGATGCAGGGTATACCGACGATCCGGAACTTTCGGTTTACGAATGTGCGGGTGAAGGATGTTCCGGTGCTGGTGGATGGGGTGGGGATTCATCCGAATAAGCCGCTGGACGGTTTTGTGCTGGCGGATGTGAGCGGGACGTGCGCGAAGGGGATTTCGCTGGCGAATATCCGCCGGGCTGAGGTGCGGAACATTCATGTGACGGGATTTTCGGGGCCGCTGCTGAGTATCAGCAATGTGACGGGCAAGGGTCTGGAGGGGGCGGTTAAGATCGAGCCGCCGAAGGTTGGGGAGCCGATTACGGTGCCGGTTCCTTACCAGTTGCACTAGCAGATTGGCCAGGGGGCGATAAAAAATGATTTAAATGTTTCCCATTTTGGATTCTGAGCGATTATCGTCTAGCGATCACGGAAAAATCGAATATGGAGGAGCCAAGCGATGGAATATAACCCAGGCGATGCGACCGGAGGAGTTCCCCCGGAGCCACCACCCCCTACCCCTTATCCCCCTGCGCCGACGAGCGGCGGGCTCTCGCAGAATAATGCCGCGGCGATTGCTTATCTCACCTTTATCCCAGCGGTCATTTTTCTGGTGATGGAGCCTTACAACAGGAATCCGTTTATACGCTTTCACTCGTTCCAAAGCATTGCGTTCAGCGTGGTCGCGTTCGCGATTCACCTGGTGCTGATGTTCATTCCGATCATTGGATGGGCTATCAGATCTGCTTCTGACTGCTGGTGTTTTTTGTGCTGTGGATTATGTGCATCATGAAGGCCGCGAAGGGTGAGTGGTACAAGCTGCCGGTGATCGGCGACTTTGCGCTGCAGCAGTCGCGGTCGGCTTAGTTTTTTCTTTGAGGATCGCTCCTGGGCTTCTGTAAAACCTGTCCTCTCCGGTTGCTGGGGAGGATGGGTTTTTGATTTTTGCGCTTTGATCGGGTGATGGGCTGGTAGGATACCGAGGCTGAAGCCTGGGCCTATCTCAGAAGCAACGGCAAGGGCAAATGCAACGGCAAGAACAGGAGCCCTTGAGTGTTGGGGCTGAAAGGTTCTGGCTCTATGGGGGAATGCTAGCGGTCTCGGGGTCCTTCGACTGCGCCTCTCACGATAAGACTGCGAGAGGCTCCGCTCAGGATGACGGCTTTATTGCAGTCTCGATGAAAAAGCTCTAGTTGCCGGCGGGTGGGGTGGTGGGAGCGGCTGGCGGGTTTGGGTGTTTCGGCTATGGTGCGGATGTTGTTGGCGCGCTTGCGTTGCTTTTGACGTAAGGCGTTGATGACCTGGGCGGCGAGCGGTGCGGAGGCTTCGGCGCCCCAGCCGCCGTGCTCGACTAGCACCGCGACGACGATGTCGGGATTGCGGCGGGGGGCCATGCCGACGAACCATGCGTTTGCGCGCTCGGCGCCTTTGCCCAGGCTGGTGGCGCCGGCGCTGTGGCTAACGATCTGGGCGGTGCCGGTCTTGCCTGCGAAGTCGATGCCTTCGAGGTGGACCGCCGCGGCGGTGCCGTTAGTGGTGGTGGCAGCCATGGCGTCGCGTGATGATCTGCCAGTTGGCGGGGGTGACAGGAATGGTTTTATCGCCGGAGCCGGGGTAGTTTTCGCGGACGGACTGAAGCTCCTCGGGTGGGACTTCGTCGGGGAATACGACGTAGGGACGGCGGAGGGCGCCACCGGAGGCGATGCCGCCGAGAGCGCGGGCGAGTTGCAGCGGGGTCACAGTGGTGGCGCCCTGGCCGATGCCGACAGAGATCACCTCGCCGGCGTACCACTTCTCATGCTGGGTTTTGAGCTTCCATGCGGTGGAGGGCATGGTGCCGGTTGCCTCGTCGGGCAGATCGATACCTGTCTTCTGCGAGAGACCGAGCGAGGTGGCGTATTTGGCGATAGTGTCGATGCCGAGCCGGTTGGCGAGGGTGTAGTAGTAGGTGTCGCAGGACCACGGGATCGCGTGATCGATATCAACCATACCGTGGTGTTTGTCGCAGGCGAAGAAGTGACCGTAGAACGTGGCGCCGCCATTGCACATGACGTTCATGGTCTGGGCGACGTTCTCTTCGAGACCCGCAAGCGACATGATGATCTTGAAGGTGGAACCGGGTGCGAGCTGCGCCTGGATGCTCTTGTTCAGCAGCGGATGGTTCGGGTCCGTGATGATTTGGTTCCAATAGGCGCGACTAAGGCGGACGGCGAACTGGTTGGGATCGAAGGCTGGCCGCGAGACCATGGCGAGAATCTCGCCGGTGTGCGGGTCCATTGCGACCATCGCGCCGTTCTTGCCCTCCATGGCCTTTTCGGCGGCCATCTGGATGTCGAGGTCGATGGTGAGCTTGAGGTCCTGGCCGGGAGTGGCGAGTTCCTGGCCGAGCTGGCCGACCTCTTTGCCGTGGGAGTTGACGATGACGTCGCGGGAGCCGTCTTTGCCGCGGAGGAGGGCGTCGTAGGTCTGCTCGACGCCGGATTTGCCGACGACGTCGCCGGGATCGTAGAGGGCGTACTTGGTTTTGTTGAGGTCTTCCTCGGAGATTTCACCGACGTAGCCGATGAGGTGGGCGGCGAAGCCGTCGCGGGGGTAGAGGCGGCGCTGCTCGTCGAGGGTTTCGAGTTCGGGGAGTTCGTTGCGGTGGGCCTCGATGAAAGCTTGTTCGTCGGGGGTGATGTCCTGCTTGAGGGGGATGGGCTGGTACTTGGGCGCGATCTGGTAGCGGCGGAGGGCGGCCTGGATCTGGTCGACGGGGATGTGCAGGCCCTGGGCGATGAGGGGAAGGTCGGTGTTGAGGTCTCTGACCTGCTCGCGGAGGAGGTAGCAGGAGACGGAGGGGTAGTTGTCGACGAGGAGGCGGCCTTCGCGGTCGAAGAGGCGGCCGCGAGGAGCGTGAACGGGAACTTTGCGGATGCGGTTGGCTTCGGCGAGGACCTTGTAGCCGTCGGAGCTGACGATCTGGAGGCGCCAGAGGCCGACGACGAGGACGGCGAGGATGAGCGCGACGATGTACTGGGCGGCGGTGAGCTTGGAGGGAGGGAGCTTTTCGACGCGGCCGTTGGGGCCTTCGGTGTAGTCGTCGGAGTTGGGGTTAAGGTACATGGCTGTTACCAGTTTAGACAGAGTTGGGGGCGAATCGTTTGGGATGGGATCAGATTAGATATGGGGACAGGCTGTTGACTAATCGGCGCTGCGGGCGCGGTCGAAGAGAAAGAAGATGGGGAGCGCGACGATGGCGTTGGCGACGGCGCAGGCGAGCTCGTGTAACCAGTTGAGATGAAAGGACGGAACGCCGAGGAGGCGGCGGTAGATGAGGAAGAGCAGAAGGCTGTTGACGAGGGAGAAGCCAAAGTTCATGAGGATGCGGGTGGTGCTGTTTTCGACGTCGACCTGGACGCCGATGCTAGCGGCGGCGTATCCGATGACGGCCATGGCCATGCCATTGACGCCGATACGCTGGCCGCTGAGGGCGTCCTGGAGCAGGCCGATGAAGGTTCCGGTGAGGGTTCCGGCGACGGGGTTGCGGCGGGAGACGGCGAAGAAGATGGTGATGATGAGGGGGAGATTGAGTAGAGCGAACTTAGAGAACGGCTTGGGCAGGAGAGCTTGGAGGAGAACGGCTGCCAAGGGGACGAGAAGCGTCACAGCCGGATGGAAGCTGTGCTGTTCGAGTTCGCGGCGGGAGGTGTAGCTACGGGTTGGCATTATTGGGGATCAGGGCTCGGGGTGGTTTCCGGGGTGGGTGGTTTGGCTGGAGGCGGGAGTTTCGGGCAAGGGTTCGGTGGTCTTTCGTGGTGCAGCGGCTGGTGGAGTGGTGGTTGAGTTGTCGGTGGAGTGGGCGGCGCCGGGGGTGAGGTCGGTGGCGGGTGGGGTTGTGCCGGGGGTGTAGCGGTCAGGATGGAGAGTGGGCAGAGCACGTGGGACGATGCGGCCTATGGGTTGGGGGGGTGCCGGCTTGGTTGGATCGACGGGTGGGGCGTTGGGATCGTGGAGGCTGGGGAGACGGTCGGCGACCGTCTCGGCGGCGGACTTGGCGTCTTCGATGGCTTTGAGTTCGGCGGCATGGGCGGCTGCGGCCTCGGCCTGCGCCTGGGCGGTGGCGGCGCCGACGGCGAGATCGTGCTGAGCCTGGAGGGGCAGGTCGGTCTGGGTGCCGGTGATGACGAGGACCTCTTCGAGCTGGGAGAGGTTGGCGGCGGGAATGACCTGGATGAGGGTGTAGGGCTGGTGGTCGGGGTCGGGGGCGATGGACTCGATGGTGCCTACGGGAAGGCCGCGGGGGTAGACCTGGTCGCCGCCGGAGGTGAGGACTTTTTCGCCGGGTTTGATACGGGAGTCGGGGGTGAGGTTGCTGATGACGATGCGGCCGGTGGTGGTTCCGCGGACGATGGCGCGGACGCGGGAGCTGGCGAGGAGGACGCCGGCGCCGGAGGTCTGGTCGTCGATGAGCAGGACCTGGGCGGTGTGGGGGAAGACGTCGCGGAGCTTGCCGACGATGCCGTCGGGGGTGATGACGGCCTGGTCGGTCTTGAGGCCGTCGGCGGCGCCTTTGTCGATGTAGATGATGCGGGAGAGCTCGGTGCCGCTGGTGCCGATGACCTGGGCGGCGACGGTTTTGGCGACGTAGTGCTGTTTGAAGTCGAGGAGGGACTGGAGGCGGTGGCCCTGGAGGGCGTCCTCGGCGATGGCGGCCTGCTGGACGCGGAGCTGGGCGAGTTGCTGCTGGAGAGCTGCGTTCTGACGGCGGGTGGAGCGCAGGTCGATGTAGTTCGACCAGCCGTAGCGCAGGGCGTGGCCGGTGTTGAGGAAGAATCGCTCGAACGGGGTGACGGCAGAGACGACCCAATACCGCAGGAGCATCACGCTCGGAGCATCCGGCGTGGTGGATTCGACCGGACGCCGCACCTGGATCGCCAGCCCGATGGTCTGGGCGAGCAGCACGGCGATGAGGACCAACGAATTTTTATACCGCGTGAAGAAAGAGTCCATCTGCTAGGGACATTATCTGCGAGATGGCGCTGGATTGGGTAAGTGGGGGTGACGGCGTTGGTGCGCTTTCGCCAAGTTATTCGTGGCGCAGGGCCTCCATGGGATCGGTGTGGGCTGCGCGGCGGGCCGGGCCCCAGCCGGAGAGCAGGGCGACGATCAGTAGCAGAAGGGCTGAGCCGGTGAGGATAAGGGGGTCGGTGGGGGTGAGGCCGTAGAGCATGGAACGGATGAAGCGGGCGAGCAGGAGTGCTGCGCCGAGGCCAGCGGCTATGCCTGCGATGGCGAGCCAGGAGGCTTCGCGGAGGACCATGCGGAGCATCTGGCTGGCCTGGGCGCCGAGTGCCATGCGGATGCCGATCTCGCTGGTGCGGCGGGCTACGTCGTAGGCCATGAGGCCGTAGATGCCGATGCAGGCGAGGATGAGAGCGAGGATGCCGAAGGCACTGGTGAGTGTCGCAAACAACGTCTCCTGTGAGGTGGTCTGGGCGATCTGGGCGATCTGTGTTCGCATATCGCGGATTGGCAGGTCCTTGTCGATTTCTGCCACGGCCGACTGAATCTGTGGCACGATGACGTTCGCGGGCATCGTTGTCTTGACTACGTAGGTCATGCCTGGCTGACTCTTGTCTTGCCGATAGAACGTATAGACCGTCGGCGGTGCGTCCTCACGCAGGTCGGCGTACTTCGCGTCCGCCGAGACACCAACGATCTGATAAACAGTCGGGTGTTCGCCTTCACCCTCTGTAAAGCTTCTCCCGATTGGATTTGTGCCGTGATAAAACCTGTTCGCCGCGGCTTGATTGATAACTGCTACAGGCATCGACGAGGAGCTGTCGCTGGCGTCGAAGCTGCGTCCATAAAGGATTGGTATGCGATAGGTATCGAAGAAGCTTGAGCCTACCGCGTTGTAGCTGATGGCATCATCTGCACCGCCACTCTTTGGCCTATCGACAGGTTGGAATCCTTTAAAGATCATGCCGTTCGAAACTAGCGGCACCCAAGTCAGCGTGACAGCCTGCACATTTGGGATTCGCGCCAAACGCTCCTCGATGCGCTGATGCAGTGCGACATCCTGCGGCGCAGGATAGCGTGACTTCGGCGCCTGCAGGTCAAAGAGAAAAAGATTTTCTGGCTGAAAACCAAGATGGGTGGAGTTCAGGTTCATCAGCGTGCGTGCGAATAATCCCGCACCCACTATCAGCACCATGGACAACGCGATCTGGAAGGCAACGATGGATTTTCCCGCCAGTCCCTTGCGCCGCCGCGTCGCGGAGACCGAACCGTCCTTCAAGCTGCCATTTGCATCTGTCCGTGTGGCTTGCCATGCGGGAGCCAGTCCGAACAATACTCCAGTCAACAGCGAAACCGCTACGGTAAATGCGAGGATACCGAGATCGAAACGCGCCGCCAGTTGCGGTGGCCGCCATGTCGACGTGAGCAGATGGGGAATCACATTGCGCCCCGTATAGCCGAGTGCGAATCCGGCTGCTCCGCCCAGAGATGAAAGCAAGAGGCTCTCCGTCAGCACCTGTCGCAGCACGCGACCGCGGCTTGCTCCCAGCGCCAGCCGCACAGACATCTCTCGCTGCCGCGCTGCGCTGCGCGCCAGCAACAGATTTGCCAGGTTGGCGCAGGCCAGCAGCAGCACGAAACCTGCCAGTCCACTGAGGACGAAGATGGACTGACGGAAGGATGGTCCGCCGCCGTGGCGAACGTTATTCACCATGCCGCGACTGCCGTCGATCAACACCAGCTTCGGCATCACGGTATCTTTTGTTATGGGCATCGTTGCACGAATGTCCCGCTCGACCCACGTCTGCAATGCTGCCCGCGCTGCATCTTCAGAGGCTCCCGGCCGGAGCCTAGCCATCATCTGGACCCACCACATTGTATTGTTGTCCAATAATGATCCGTTACCTGCGGGCCCTTTCGGCATCGGAGAGAGTACTGGCTGGGTGATGAGCGGAACAAAGACTTCCGGCGAAACTTGTGTGCTTGCGGCCCCGGTGAAGTCGGGTGGATTTACGCCGACGATGGTGAAAGGGATCAGGTTAAGTTGGACCACTTTGCCAATCACTGTGGGGGATCTGCCAAAGAGCCGTGCCCACAGGCCATCGCTGATCACAGCGACCTGACCGCCTCCGGGCACATCATCTGACGGCTCGATGCCGCGGCCCAACACTGGCTGCACCTCCACTTGCTGGTAGTAGTTCCCGGTGACCATCTCCGCGCTTACAACATCGGCATGACCGTCAATGGTAATCGTGGGATTACCGGCAGGTTGAAGGCCGAAGAGGTCCTGCAGCGGGGAGTCTGCATTGGCGCGGTTCTGCTCTACCATCTGCTGGTAGATGGGATAGGAGAATGAGGCCGACGCCTGTTGACCGTCTCGCGTGCTGACCTGACCATTCCATCGCCCGTGTGCTGGACCGTTTTTATTTGGAAGGAGAGCGATTACACGCAACCGCTCAGCGTGTGGCACCGCTAGTCGATTCAGCAGCACGCCTTTCGCCAGCGAGAAGATGATGGTGTTTGCACCGATGCCGAGAGCGAGTGAACCGACTGCTACGGCGGCGAAGCCGGGGCTGCGGCGAAGCATGCGGATGGCGTAGAGGAGGTCGTCGCGGAGCTCGTCGAAGAGGCGCAGGCCTAGTGAGGTGCGGATGTCTTCACGGTGCTTGTCTACGGTGCCGAACTCGATGCGGGCGCGGCGCTGGGCTTCGGCGGGAGAAAGGCCGGTGCCTTCGAGGTCAGCGGCGCGGCTTTCGAGGTGGAAGTGGAGCTCGTCGGTGATCTGGGACTCGCGTTGCGAGCGGTGCAGAAGCGAATGGAAGAAGGAACGGAGTTGCGATTTCATGGATGACTCCTGCGGTGCGGTGGAACGAGGTCTGTGCCTGAACATCTCTGCGATGGCGAAGGTTATTCGTGGCGCAGGGCCTCCATGGGGTCGGTGTGGGCTGCTCGGCGGGCTGGGCCCCAGCCGGAGAGCAGGGCGACGATGAGTAATAGAAGGGCTGAGCCGGTGAGGATAAGGGGGTCGGTTGGGGTGAGGCCGTAGAGCATGGAACGGATGAAACGGGCGAGCAGGAGGGCTGCTCCGAGGCCGACGGCTATGCCTGCGATGGCGAGCCAGGAGGCTTCGCGGAGGACCATGCGGAGCATCTGGCTGGCCTGCGCGCCTAGCGCCATGCGGATGCCGATCTCGCTGGTGCGTCGGGCCACGTCGTAGGCCATGAGGCCGTAGATGCCGATGCAGGCAAGGATGAGGGCGAGGACGCCGAAGGCTCCGGTGAGCACGGCGAAGGTCTTTTGCTGCGTGACGGTTGCATCGATCTGAGCCTGTTGCGTACGCACGTCGCGGACGGGAAGATCGGGGTCGATATCGGCTACTGCTGCGCGGATCTGAGGCAATACGTCGTTGAGCGGAAGCGTTGTCTTGACCTCATAGGTCATTTCCTTCATGCTCTCCGCCTGATCGTACAAGGTGTAGAAGGTCGTAGGGGCCTTACCGGAAAGGTCCGCATATTTTGCGTCCGCCACTACTCCCACCACTTGATACTGTCGAGTATCGCTATCGTTTCCCCTTCGGTTCCTCTGAAAGGTTTTCCCGATTGGATCTTGATTTGGCCAGAACTTGAGCGCCAAAGACTGGTTGACGATTGCAACGGTCTGCGATGTGCTGGTGTCTGCCGAGTTGAAGCTTCGCCCAGACAATAGTGGAATACGATAGACGTCGAAGAAGGTGCGGCCGACATCGTGCATCCATGCGGTTCCGTCAGGACCTTCGCGTGCTGGCTGGTCCGAGGGATAAAACGTGCTGTTGCTGCCACCTCCTCCGACAAGAGGGCTTCTGGAGAGAGTCACGGCGCTCACGCCTGGTACGCGCGCAAGACGCTCCTCAATCTTTTCGTGCAGGTGCACGTCCTTCGGGGCGGGATACCGTACGTCGGGTGCCCGCACGGAGAAGAGCAGTATGTTTTGAGGAACGAATCCGAGCTGCTGCTTGTAGAGATTGCGCAGTGTACTGCCGAAGAGGCCGGCACCCACTACGAGCAACATCGAGAGTGCTATTTGCACGATCACTAACCCGCGTCCGGCGAGGCCTTTGCGCCGCCGGGTTGTGGAAGCGGCTGCGTCCTTGAGCCCGGAGTTTACGGATGTCCGCGTGGCCTGCCATGCGGGCGCGATGCCGAATAGCACGCCTGTCAGCACGGATACTGCTGCCGCGAAGAGGACGATGACTGGATCGAAGTCCGCTCGCACTATGCTCGTCTGCCACGAAGCTGTGTACATGTGCGGAATTATGTTGCGCCCGAAGTATCCGAGCGCCAATCCTGCCATGCCTCCGAGTAGAGAGAGCAGCAGGCTTTCGGTAAGTACCTGCCGTAGGACGCGTCCGCGACTTGCGCCGAGTGCCATGCGAACGGCGATCTCTCGCTGACGTGCGGCGCTGCGGGCAAGCAACAAGTTAGCCAGATTGGCGCAAGCCAGCAACAGCACCAATCCTGCCAGCGCAGAGAGGACATAAATTTGTGTCGAAAAACCATGATGTGCCGAGTCAATGCCACGACTGCCCTCCATGAGAACTGCCCTAGGCATCACGACATCCTTTTCCAACTTCATCGTTGCGCGGATGTCCTGCTCTATCCAGGTGTTCACCGCTGCCTGCGCTGTTGCCGGCGGCATGCCCGGTTTTTCACGAGCCATGACTTGTACCCACCACATCTCGCTATCGTCGAGCACGGAGGGATGATCTTTGTGTATCCCGATGGGTGACAGTACTGGCTGCATGCTGAGAGGAAAGAAGACGTCCGGAGCAATCTGCACGCTGTTGGCGCCGGTAAATTCCGGCGGATTTACGCCCACGATGGTCATCGGGATAAGGTTGAGCTGGATGGTTTTTCCTATCGCATCCGGCGAACGTCCGAATATTCGCGACCACATTCCATCGCTGATCATGACCACATTGCCTGAGCCTGGGACTTCATCGTCGGCCGGTTGAATGGTGCGGCCGATCTGGGGCCGCACCTGAAGCAGATCGTAGAAGTTGCCCGAGACCATCTGCCCGGTGACCAACTCTGCGCGTCCATCTATGGTTGCGCTAAGACGACCATACGCACCGAGAGCTTTGAATCCGAAGATGTCGCCCAGAACCGGATGCTCGCGGTTTTGCTGCTGCAGCATTTTATAGATCGGATAGGTGAGCAGCGGGTATTGTGTCGGGCTCCCTTCCTGCGAGTACCATGAGCCCCATGATGCATTTATCGGAGATCTGCCACCTCCTACGAGTGTCACCATCTTCAACTGTTCCGGATGCGGGACTGGCAGCCGGTCCAGCAGTACTCCCTTTGCGAGCGAGAAGATGACGGTGTTGGCTCCGATGCCGAGGGCGAGCGAGCCGATGGCTACGGCGGTGAAGCCGGGGCTGCTGCGGAGCATGCGGATGGCGTAGCGCAGGTCGTCGCGGAGTTCGTCGAAGAGGCGCAGGCCGAGGGAGGTGCGGATGTCTTCGCGATGCTTGTCGACGGCGCCGAACTCGATGCGGGCGCGGCGGGCCGCTTCGTCGGGGGTGAGGCCGGTGCGCTCGAGGTCTGCGGTGCGGCTTTCGATGTGGAAGCGGAGCTCGTCGGAGATCTGGGACTCGCGTTGCGAGCGGTGGAGGAGCGAGGCGGCGAAGGAGCGGAGACGGGCGATGAGGGGCATGGCTAGATCTCTCCGGGGGTGGTGCTGAGGATGCCGGCCATGAGCGAGGCCATGCGGTTCCATTTGTCGGTCTCGGTGCGGAGCTGGCGGCGACCGGTGGCGGTGAGGCGGTAGAACTTGGCCTTGCGCTTGTTGTCGGACTCGCCCCACTCGCTGGCGAGCAGGCCCTGGTGTTCGAGGCGGAAGAGCGCGGGATAGAGCGAGCCCTGCTGGATGGCGAGCTGGTCGCCGGAGATCTGCTGGATGCGGAGCAGGACGCCGTAGCCGTGGAGGGGACCGAGGGAGACTGCTTTGAGGATGAGCATGTCGAGGGTTCCCTGCATGAGGTCGAGCTGGTCTGCCATGTTGTCTCCTAGTTCGTCTAGGGAAAGGTAAAGCTTCTCTCCTAGGCTGTCAAGGGGAGATGAGATGCACAACATTGGCGGCGGGGAGATTTTCCGGATATGATCGGCTGCAATCCCCGACAGGCTCTGCGTAGCCGATTCAAATTCAGCGTTTTAGTACTGGAGAGACCCATGCCGCTGCCATATTGCTCCGTATCGAAGAAGGTTAGTTCCCTGCTGTATCGTCCGGCTGTACTTGGGATTTTCGCTTTAGCAGTGAGCTTTATTTGCACGGGCAAGGCCCATGCGCAAGCTGCGCCTGCGCCGGTGTGCGAGTGTGATGTGCCGAAGGGGCCACCGAATCCGCATCCTTACCTGGTGGGGTATCTGCCGTTCTACAGAGGGTGGGACTGGGTGGAGTATGCGCCGAAGATCGATTTCACGAAGATGACGCATTTGAATCTGGCGTTCATTAATCCGCCGATGTGCGACGGCGTGTGTACGGCGAAGAGCGATATGACGTTCAGCGAGAAGAATCTGACGGACGCGGGGATCGATGCGGTGGTGACGGCGGCGCATGCGCATGGCGTGAAGGTGCTGATGTCGATTGGCGGAGCGGCCAAGGATAAGAACATCATGCAGTTCTATAACGCGGGCCTTTCGGAGCCGCTGGCAGACGCGATGGCGGCGTATGTGATGAAGCATATGCTGGACGGCGTGGACGTCGATATTGAACAGCCTTCGATGATGGGCGTGCCGTACACGACGATGGTGAATGCGATCGTGAAGAGGCTTCGGCCGCAGGGCAAGTTGGTTACGACGGCAGTGGCGCGGTACATCCAAGGGTCGATGCAGGATGAGGCGTTGAAGCAGTTCGACATTGTGAATGTGATGATCTACGGCTCGTACGACAAGGCCATCGCGGCGATGACGTATTACAACAAGGATAAGAAGGTTCCGGCGGAGAAGCTGACGCTGGGGATCGGGTTCTTTGGCAATGGGCGGGTTGCGGGTAGGCATAAAGAGGAGAACTACAACTTGCTGCTAAAGAATTATCCGAATGCGTGGGGGGTGGATACGGTTGGCGGCGGGAGCTTTGATGATGGCGCGGTCTTCAACTATGAGGGCGAGGCTACGGTGGCGCAGGAGACGAAGCTGGGGCTGCAGTATGGCGGGGTGATGATCTGGGAGCTGACGGGGGATGATCCGGGGCCGCACTCGATTCTTGCGGTGATTCAGAAGAACCTTGGCAACTAGATCTTTTGGGAACGCGCATAATAAGGCATGGCTTTTCGTTCTGGTTTTGTGTCTATCATCGGTCGCCCGAATGCGGGTAAGTCCACTTTGTTGAACGCGCTGCTGGGGCAGAAGCTGGCGATTGTGACGCATAAACCGCAGACTACGCGGACACGGATTCATGGAGTGGTCGAGGTTCCGCTGAAGAAAAAGGCGAAGGGTGAAGCGGGGCATCCGGCGGCGCAGGTGGTGCTGGTGGATACGCCGGGGGTGCATAAGCCGGATACGCAGCTCGATCGGCGCATGATGCAGGAGGTGCATGATGCGCTGGAGTCGCGCGATGCGGTGCTGTTTATTGTGGATGTGACGCATCGGCTGGCGAAGTCTGCAGACGGCGGTGATGTAAAGGCGACTGGGCGGATGGCGATGAGTGCGGCGGAGGATGATTTTGCGCTGTCGCTGATCAAGAAGCTGGAGTGTCCGGTGATCCTGGTGCTGAACAAGATCGACGCTGTACGGAAGGCGGAGCTGCTGCCGCTGATTGCGCACTGGGCTGGATTGCACAGCTTCGCTGAAGTCGTGCCTATTTCGGCGCGGAAGAAGGAGGGGCTGGATCTGCTGCTGGAGAAGATCGTCGGGGTGTTGAAGGAGGGGCAGAGGTACTTTCCGAAGCATCAGTTGACGGACCAGCCGGAGCGGTTTCTGGTGGCGGAGTTGATTCGGGAGAAGATCTTGCTTCTAACGGGTGAGGAGGTTCCTTATGCGACGGCGGTGGTGATTGAGAAGTTTGAGGAGCCGGCCTCGATGAAGAAGATGAAGGATGGGAGGCTGCCGGTGACGAAGATTTCGGCGGCGATCTTTTGCGAGCGGACGGGACAGAAGGCGATCCTGATCGGCAAGCAGGGCGAGATGCTGAAGAAGATTGGGACGGCGGCGCGGAAGGATATCGAGAGCCTGCTGGGGACGCGGGTGTTTCTGGAGCTGTTTGTGAAGGTGCAGGAGGAGTGGCGGTCGAGCCGGGGGTTTGTGGAGGACCTGGATTGGCGGCGGCAGTTGGAGTTGATGGCGGAGAAGCAGATGGCGGAGGAGAAGTAGTTCTTCGCTTCGGCCGACGGGTTTCTACTGGCCGGGCTTCAGGTGCATTTTGAGGAAGTCGATGTAGATGTCCCAGTCGGTGGGGACCATGCCGTGGCCTCCGTCGTGCATGTAGTAGGCGAGGTCGTGGAGGATGGGTTGTTTGGCGGCGGGCCATTCGGTCGGTGTCGAGGCCGTCTTTGCCGAGGAGTTTGTAGACGCGGCCGGCGGCTACGGCGGCGAGGAACTCGCCTTTGGGATCGGACCAGTAGTCGGTGTTGCCGGTTTGGAGTAGGAGAGGGCGCGGGGCGACGAGGGCGACGAGCATGTGGGCGTCGAAGGGTGCTTTGTCGGGGAAGCCGGCGTATTTGGCGTAGTTGGCGGCGAATTGATAGGGGTAGCGCGAGGGGGCGGTGAGGTGGGCGATGGTCTCGCCGTAGTCGCGGCGGCTGAGGGCTGCGCCGCCTTCGCCGGAGCAACTGGCGATGACGGCGGCGAAGCGGGTGTCGTGCGCGCCGGCCCACATGACGGTCTTGCCGAGGCGAGAGACGCCGTGGATGGCGATGCGTTTGGCGTCGACGTCTCTTGTCGGTTTCGAAGTAGTCCATCGACGCGGCTCATGCCCCAGGCCCAGGCGGAGATGGCGCCCCACTCGTCGGGAGCGGGATCGGTTTGGCCGGGCTTGAGGTATTTGGCGCGGATGCCGAGGGGGAAGCCGCCGAGGAAGTCGGGGTCGACGTCGCCGTAGTAGAAGGTGGCGACAGCCGAAGCCTGCTTCGATGAGGGGCAGGACGTTGATCTTGCCGAAGCTGCGGCCTTTGGATGGCGGGGATGCGGGTTTTGGTGGTGGCGTCCCAGATGGTGCCGGCTTTGACGCCGGGATCATCGACGGCGCTGGAGTTGGCGGTGAAGCTGATGCTGAGCAGCAGGGGGACGGGCTTTTTGGCGGCGGCGGGAAGATATTCGAGGAGATCGATTTTGGGGCCGCTGTGATCGGCGGTGAGGTAGATGGTGACCTGTCGGCGGATGGCTTTGCCGTCGAAGGCGGGCGTTCCCTTCTCGGTGACGTCGAAGGTCATGGCGGCGGGGCGGCCGGGGGCGCGGCCGTACTGCTGTTCTTCGAAGAGCTTGACGATCTCGGGGCGGCGTTTGGTCGTTCCAGGTTTTGCGTCGCGGACGGGCTTGCCGTCGTGAGGGTGAGGGGTCGGGCAGGGTGTAGGTGCCGACTTTGGACTCGTCGTAGTTGACGGGGATGTCTGCGACATTTTCGGGTCGGTTGGGAGGCGAGGTTCGCGGGGGTTGGACTGGCGTCTGGGCTATGGCTACGGCGAGAAATATGGATGAGAGGAGTGTGAGCGAGGCGGTGGTGCGGATGTTCTGCATTCGGTTTCCTCTGGGAAACTATTTTCAGACAGAACGGTAGTGGGGGATTGCGGTGGGTGTCAAGGGATATGGGTGGCTATCTCTTGTGCTTGAGCCATACATATAGAAGCGAAAACGCCACAATTGCCGCGATCCAAAGAATTGTTTTGAGCCAAGTGAGAATTACCTGGTTCCAATTGAGTGGTACACGGTTCAGAACCCGCTGTTCAACACCCCATTGGAACCATCCTCCGGCTTTGCCTGTGCATTTGAATCGATACGATGCGAGCAGAACAAGGGGAATGCCTCCCATGGCAAACCATTTTGTTCGAAGTGTATATTTGCATCTCTGTCAGCCTCGCTTAGATAGTGCCTTCCAAAGAAGATAAGACCAGTGTTAGGAGACAATTCAAAGTGTTTCTCCTGCCCATGATCGCGCAGATGCACGCGTGGTCGCTTTACGTGCTGCGCGAGATCACTTTCTTTAAGATTGCGCCGACTCAACTCGACGGCGAGAGCTTGGGCAGCTTCGTCGGTGAGTCCCCCATCGTGCTTTATGGTTAGGAGTTGCGCGTCAGGGAGCGTCGCATAGTATTCAGCGAGGGATTTTGTAGATTGCATGGCCTTGGCTGAATAGTACAACCGACCAATTGCAGTGGCTATTATTCCTTGACGCTGACGCCGAGGGCTTTCATTTTGCGGTAGAGGTGGGAGCGTTCGAGGCCGAGGGATTCGGCGGCGCGGGTTACGTTGCCGTGGCACTCGTCTAGTTTTTTGAGGATGTAGTCGCGCTCGTAGGCTTCGCGGGCTTCGAGGAGGGTGGTGAACTCTTCGCCGCGGGCGGCGGATTGCTGATGCGGCGGCGCTGCCGGGCTCGCGGAAGACGAGCATGGGCAGGTGCTTGCGCTCGATGCGCTGGGTCTTGGGGTTGAGGATGAGGACGCGCTCGACGAGGTTGCGCAGCTCGCGGACGTTGCCGGGCCAGTGGTACTGGCGGAGCGCGGCGAGGGCGTCGTCGGTCATCTCGACGTGGGGGCGGCCGTACTGCTGCGCCGAACTGCTGCAGGAATTCTTTGACGAGGAGCGGGATGTCTTCTTTGCGGTCGCGCAGCGGCGGGACGAAGAAGGGGATGACGTTGAGGCGGTAGAAGAGGTCTTCGCGGAAGTTGCCGCGGGCGATCTCTTCTTCGAGGTCTTTGTTGGTGGCGGCGATGACGCGGACGTCGACGTGGATGGGGTGGCTGGCTCCGACGGGGTAGAAGCGCTGTTCGTCTAGAGGCGCGCAAGACTTTGGCCTGGGTCTTCAGGCTCATGTCGCCGACTTCGTCGAGGAAGAGGGTGCCGCCGTCGGCGCGCTCGAAGGTGCCGCGTTTTTCTGACGGGCCGCTGGAGCCGGCGGGGATGGCTCCGTGGCGGTAGCCGAAGAGCTCGGACTCGATGTAGTCCTCGGGGATGGCGGCGCAGTTGAGTTCGACGAAGACGCGGTCTTTGCGGAGGGATTCGGCGTGCATGGCGCGGCCGATGAGTTCTTTGCCGGTGCCGGATTCGCCGTAGATGAGGACGCGGCCGTTGGTGGGGGCCATGAGCTTGATCTGCTGGCGGAGGGCCTTCATGGGGACGCTCTGGCCGGTGACGCTGGACTTCGCGGCGAGCTGTCGGGCGAACTCCTGGTTGTCCTCGCGCATCTGGCGGGCCTTCATGGCGTTCTTGAGGACGATGAGGGTGCGGTCGAGGGAGAGCGGCTTTTCGAGGAAGTCGTAGGCGCCGAGCTTGGTGGCGCGCACGGCGGCTTCGATGGTGCCGTGGCCGCTGATGATGACGACTTCGGGGACGTTGGCGGCGGTCCATCTGGCGGATCTCGGTGAGGGTGTCGAGGCCGTCGCGGTCGGGCAGCCAGATGTCGAGCAGGACGACGTCGTAGGCGGCGTCGCGGAGGAGGGTGAGGGCCTCGGCGGCGGTGGCGGCGGTGGTGACGAGGTAGCCCTCTTCGTTGAGGATGGATTCGAGCGAGTCGCGGATCTCGGCTTCGTCGTCGACGATGAGGACGTGGTTCAAGCGCTGTCTCCGGTGGTGGAAGCGGGCGGTGAGTTCGGGATTCGCCGTCGACGGCAGGAGCGGCGATGAGCTCGATGATGAACTTCGCGCCGGCGGGCTCGTTCTTTTCGGCGCGGATGGTGCCCTGGTGCTCCTGGATGATCTTGGCAGCGATGGCGAGGCCGAGGCCGGTGCCGCGCTGCTTGGTGGAGAAGTAGGGGAGGAAGAGCCGCTCGCGCATCTCGTCGGTGAGGCCGGGGCCGGTGTCGGTGACGGTGAGCTCGACCATGCCGGAGTCGAGCAGAGCGGTGGTGATGCGTAGCTCGCGGAGGAGGCTCTACTGCATGGCTTCGGCGGCGTTGTCGATGAGGTTGCCGAGGGCGCGCTTGAGGGCTTCGGGGTCGGCGAGGACGAGCGGCAGGTTGGGGCTGAAGCGGCGGACGATGCGGATGTTCTGCAGGCGGCCGGCGAAGAGTGCGAGCGAGTTTTCGACGATGGTGTTGAGGTCGGCGGGGCGGGGGTGCGCGGTGGGAAACTCGGCGAGCGCGGCGAACTGGTCTACGAGCGAGCGCATGCTTTCGACCGATGAGGTGATGACCTCGCTGCAGCGGCGGATGACGGCGACGGAGGGCGACTCGACTGCGTGTGGCAGTTCTGTAGTGATGGTGTTGGCGAGGCGGTCTGATATGGCGGCGGATCTGCTCGGCGGAGAGGGTGATAGGGGTGAGGGGATTCTTGATCTCGTGGGCGACGCGGCGGGCGACCTCTTTCCAGGCGGACTGCTTCTGTGCGCGCAGGAGCTCGGTGGCGTTTTCGAGGACGAGGACGTAGCCCTGGTGTTCGCGCGAAGGCTGCCGGGGACTTCGAGGAGCGCTACCGTCGCGAGCAGGTTCATGGTCCTGCTGAAGCTTGCCGTTGTGTCTGTGGCGGGAGGGTCAGCTCGATCTCGCCGGAGGCGGAGCCCATGCGGTGGCTGCGCAGGATGAGGCGGTCGAGGACCTCGGAGAGCTTCGGCGGGGAAGACCTCTTCGATGGGCGTGCCGAGAAAGAGACGCTGGCCGCCGGGGTCCATCATCTCGGATAAGGGCGCGGTTGGCGAGGATGATGCGGCGGGCGGGATCGAGCGTGGCGACGCCGTTGGGGATGGTCTCGAGCATGGTCTCCAGCTCGCCGCGGCGGGCTTCGAGGGCGGTGTTGGCGGCGGAGAGCTGGATGGTGGAGTGCTCGACGGCGCGACGGCTGTTCTCGAGATCGGCGGCCATGTGGTTGAAGCTGCGGACGAGTTCGCCCAGTTCCTCGGTGGCGCTTTCTGCGACGCGGTGGGCGTAGTCGCCGGCGGCGATGGCCTCCATGGCGTCGGCGAGGGCTTCTACGGGCTTGGTGACTTGCTTGGAGAGATGCAGCGCGAGCCAACTGGAGGCGAAGAGCGCGAGGCAGGTCATCATGAGCAGAAGCAGCATGTAGAGGTTGCGAATCTGATTGCGGCTGCGGAAGACGGTCCAGTAGGCGTCGGCCGCAGCGCGCAGGCGCGCCATGGTGGCGGCCATGCCGAAGGGCATCGGGAGGCCGACGACGACTGTGCTCGCCTTTGCGTAGGCTGGCGGTGCCGAGAGCGTAATCGATTTGGCCGATGGTGAAGACGGGCTGGTCGGTGCGCTGGGCTGCGGCGAGGATGGCGGCGTCGGTGGCGGCGCTCTGGACCTGGCCGGGGTGGGTGGTCGCGGTTGCTTGTGGTCTCTTCGTCGACCGGTCTGATCGGGCACCCAGGCCTTGACCTGTGCGGTGGCTCCGGCCTGCTGGGGCATGTGGAAGGCGGCGACGGCGCGGCCGTTGCGGTAGACGATAGCGAAGCCGTTCTGCAGGGTGATCTCGTGCTGACGGAGGACATTGTTGATGGCTTCGGTTCTGGGCTGACGGCTGCGTCTTCAGGACACTGGCGGCATGAACGGCGGGTGAGCGGAGTCGATGGCACCAGGGGCGTCTCGGCGGGGAGGCTGGAGGCGATGGAGTCGGCCTCGGCACGGGCGTTGGCGGTGGTGTAGTGCGCGAGCTCGAGGGCCATGCGGTTGCTCTCGTCGCGCATCTCGTTGACGGGCTGCGAGAACCAGCGCTCGATGGCGCGGTTCATCAGGCCATAGCTGAAGACGAACATGAAGACGATGGGGATGAGGCTGACCAGAACCGCTCCCCACAGCATGCGGGTGCGAAGGCGGGTCCCCATGACGCGGCTGCGCTGGTCGGCGTAGAGCTTGAGCACGTTGCGGACGAGCAGCGTGAGCACCGCGACAAAGAGAATAAACGCCAGGATCGAGAGGCCAGTGAAGAGGAATATCTGCCCGGGTGTGGCGGGATTGAGAAACTTCAATCTGCAGGCCTGAGGTAGGCAAGAAGCGGAGAAGAGGATGAGCAGGCAGGCGCCGAGCGTCATGACGATGATCTTCCGGCGGTTTGTCTTGTCAGCCCATGGCCGCGTCTCACTCTCCAGTGACCCGATTATAGGCGTGGCAAGCCCTGCCGCGGCCTATTTACGAGGGTTAGACGAGTGTGGCGATGGGTTTCCACTCGCGGTGCTGGGCGGTGGCGACGGCGCCATAGGTGAGGACGCCGTTGAAGGTGTTGACACCCTCGGCAATACCCTTGTCTTCGCTGATGGCGGCCTTGGCGCCCTTCTGCGCGAGCTTGAGGACGTAGGGGAAGGTTGCGTTGGTGAGCGCGAGGGTGGAGGTGTTGGGGACGGCGGCGGGCATGTTGGTGACGCAGTAGTGGACGACGCCGTCGACGAGGTAGGAGGGATCGCTGTGGGTGGTGGGGTGGGCGGTTTCGATGCAGCCGCCCTGGTCGATGGCGACGTCGACGATGACCGCGCCCTTCTTCATCTTGGAGACCATGGCGCGGGTGACGATCTTGGGTGCGGCCGCGCCGGGAATGAGGACGCCGCCGATGACGAGGTCGGCCTGTGCAGGCTGCGCGCTGGATGTTGTAGCTGTTCGAGGCGACGGTGAAGAGGCGTCCGCCGAAGATGTCGTCGAGCTCGCGGAGGCGGTTGAGGTTGAGGTCGATCAGCGTGACCCGGGCGCCCATGCCGAGAGCGATCTTGGCGGCGTTGGTGCCGACGACGCCGCCGCCGAGGATGCAGACGTTGCCGGGGGCGACTCCGGGGACTCCGCCGAGAAGTACGCCGCGGCCGCCGTGCTCTTTTTCGAGGTAGGTTGCGCCGACCTGGACGGACATGCGTCCGGCGACTTCGCTCATGGGGGTGAGGAGCGGGAGCGCGCCGGTGCGGTCGCGGACGGTCTCGTAGGCGATGCCGGTGACCTTCTTTTCGAGCAGCGCGTTGGTGAGTTCGGGCAAGGGCGCGAGGTGGAGATAGGTGAAGAGGACGAGGCCCTCGCGGAAGTGGCGGTACTCCGTTTCGACGGGCTCCTTGACCTTGACGACCATGTCGGCGAGGCGCCAGACGTCGTAGGCGGAGCCGACGATCTCGGCGCCGGCGGCCTGGTATTCGTCGTCGGGCATGGCGGAGAGCGCTCCGGCGTCATGCTCGACGAGGACCTTGTGGCCGGCTTCGACCAGGGCTTTGACGCCGGCGGGCGTAATGCCGACGCGGCTCTCGTGATCTTTTACTTCTTTGGGAACGCCGATAATCATTTTTTCTCCACTCGCAATCGGTTCTGATTGTATCGAGCCCAGGCGCTCGGGGTGAGCGGGCCCACTAGCGTACACTGTGCTCGCCCCTTACCATCGATTGCGATTAGATGGCAGAGCGTCCTGAGATATGGAACCAGCCACGACGTAACTTGTTTGCCCATTTATTTCAAGACACGCTTTCCGGCCCTTGGATGGCGTGCGGGCATTGGCGGTGCCGATGGTGTTTGCGTTTCACTATGGCGGCGGCGCGCGTGGGGACGCTGGATGGAGGCGTTGAACGCTATTCGGCTGCGGGGGTGGGTGGGAGTCGATGTGTTCTTTGTGCTGTCGGGATTTCTGATTACGGGCGTGCTGTACGACACGCGGGAAGACAGTCGATTTCTTCCGGCGGTTTTTCGCGCGGCGGGCGTTGCGCATCTTTCCGGTGTTCTATCTGGTGGCGGTGGTGCTGCTGGTGCTGACTCCGGTCTTCGCTTATCAGTGGCATGGCTGGACATCTGCTGTTCCTGGTTTACCTGGGGAATATTCCGGCGGCTTTCGACGCCTTCGCTTTACCAGGTCGTGCTCCGCATCTCTTCGCGCGAACTTTACCTGGCGCATCTCTGGTCGCTTTGCGTTGAGGAGCAGTTCTACCTGCTGTGGCCGCTGCTGGTGTGGCGGATGAGGGACCGGGTGCGGTTGCTGTGGACGGCGGCGGGGCTTGAGCTGATGGCGCTGGGGCTGCGGGGCGTGGATGGTGCTCTACTCGCGGCGGCCGACCTGCGCGGTGGCTGGCTGATCAATTACACGCTTCCCTTCAGGATGGACGCGCTGCTGATCGGCGCGGATGCTGGCTCTGCTGCTGCGAGGGGATGCGGCGGAGCGATGGCAGCAGGGCGTGCAAATGGGTGTTGCTGGTCTGCGGGTTCTCTGGTGGGAGCTATTTTCATGCTGTCTCCTGCGGCCAATTCGCCCTGGATGCCGACGTTCGGGTTTACGCTGATTGCTTTGGCTGGGCGCGGGGTTGATCGGCTGGGCTCTGGGCCGGGGGACGATGGCGGAACGAGCTTCTTCGCCTGCGGCCTTTGCGGGTCCTGGGCCGGTACAGCTATGGGTTTTATGTCTACCACCTGCTGTCTGGGCCAGGCTTGGGTTTACGTGGCAGAGAGGCTGACGGGGATGCTGCACTCCGGGGTGATGGCGGGGGGGGTAACCACTCTGGTCAACTTTGGACTGACATTTCTCGTGGCGAAGTGGAGCTACGACTGGTTTGAGGTGCGCTTTCTCCGGCTGAAGGTGCGTTTTGCCTATGATGCGAGACGGGGGAGTGCCGGGGAGCGATGGCTGCGAACTAAGGTTGTAGATCAGCTCATACAGATGGGCTGCGTGGTCCGGCATCAGGCCGTACAATAGTCGCAAGACCCGACTTTCAGGAATGAATCCGCAGAATGTCCTCAAATAACTTCCAGATGCGTTACTCCCGCATACACAATATGCGGTCTCTTTTCAGCCTTTTTTCGAGCGACCTGGCCATTGACCTGGGCACGGCGAATACGCTGGTGTTTGCCCATGGCAAGGGAATCATCGTCAACGAGCCGTCGATCATCGCGGTAAACAAGCTGACCAACGAGGTTGAGGCCGTCGGGAAAGAGGCCAAGGAGATGCTGGGCCGTACGCCCGGCAATATCGTGGCGATCAAGCCGATGAAGGATGGAGTGATCGCGGACTTCCGACACACGGAGAAGATGCTGAACTACTTCATCCACAAGGCGCATAACCGCAAGATGATGGTGCATCCGCGCATCGTGATCGGCGTGCCGAGCGAGATTACGCAGGTGGAGAAACGCGCCGTCATGGACTCGGCCTATCGGGCCAAGGCTTCTGAAGTGCATCTTGTCGAGCAGGCGATGGTGGCGGCGATTGGCGCGGGCCTGCCGATTACCGAGCCCGGCGGCAACATGGTCGTCGACATCGGTGGAGGAACTACCGATATCGCCGTCATTTCGCTGGCAGGCATCGTTTATTCGCGTTCTGTGCGCATGGCCGGCAACCAGATGGACGAGGCCGTGATGACCTATCTGAAGCGGAAGTACAACCTGCTGGTAGGCGAGCGCACGGCGGAGTTGATCAAGATCACGCTGGGCTCGGCGTACCCGCTGGACAAGCCGATCACCATGGAAGTGAAGGGACGCAACCTGATCGAGGGCGTGCCGAAGTCGATCATGATTGAAGACTCGGAGATCCGCGAGGCGCTGAGCGAGTGCATTGCGACGATCATCAACGCTATTCGCGTTGCGCTGGAGCGGACGCCTCCTGAGCTTTCGGCAGACATCTCCGACCGCGGCATCGTGCTGACCGGTGGCGGCGCGCTGATCAAGAATCTGGACAAGCGGATTCGCGAGGAGACGGGATTGCCGGTGTCGATTGCGGACGATCCGCTGGCTTCTGTGGTGCTTGGAACCGGCAAGATGCTCTCGGACTTCAAGCTGCTGCGGAAGATTTCGATCGATTAGGGCTCATTCGTACGAAGCGGATCATCGAGGTAGAGAACCTCAGGCGCGGTTTCATTGATTACTGAACCCGGCGCCGGTTACTGTTGCGCTGGCCTCGTGAGGTCGTCCACTGGCGCATCGTGGTTATAACGAGCGAGTGTCTCTCCGATTATGAAAAGCAGCAATAAGGCGACGAATGTAATTACAACTTCCTTCGTTCTCATCAGATCCGTCCAGTCTCAGATATTTTATCTCTTCTTTGATCCACCGATTGTTGACCTAGCCGGGCTTACTGGAGCGACCCAGGAGAGATTTACGGTTGTGAAAGATGATCGGTGGCGGGTCTATCAAGCCTGAATATCAGTGTTTTTAGGCCATCGGTATCGGTAAAGTCCGCCGCGGGTGGTTCACAGAATTCCGCCATCATATGAGGAGATTCAGGGCCGGCCTCGGATGGCTCTGAAGCATGGTAACAGCCCGTGTAAGGCATTGTTGTGACAATGTAGTAGCGAACTCCATACTTATCGAGGGCCTCTCTAAGCGGCGTGCGACGCTTGATGAGGCCGAGAAAATCGCGATCCATAACCAATCCTTCCGTCTGGACGAGCGGGTATGGCAGGAGGTAAGAGACCATGCCAGCCCGGTCGCCCATCGCGTAGATGCCCGGGTGTGTAGCTGAGAAACGGCTTATGAAGGTTGCCGACTGGTACATGGTATTGCCGCCGACTGATGTACGGCGCATCATCGTTACATCCACGAACGCAAGAAGCGCAACAAGGCCAGTGACATACACGTTACGTAACAACAGTGCCGTTGGGCGCCAAATGGCAAACATAATCAGAGCTATACACAGCGCGGGACGAAACGAATAGAAGTACCAATCCCACAGCTTCCAATCGCTGACACACGAAAGGATAAAAAGGTACAGGAACGGAAAGATGAGGAGGCTAGAGTAAAGCACGAACTGAATTTGAGTAAGGCGCTTGGAAAGAATGGGGAGCAATACCATTGCCAGCACGATTACGAGAACGTTCAGCAGTTGAGCGTGCGTCTTGTTGAATAGGCTGTGCCAGGGCGGACCGCTGGGGTAGTGACCAAGTTTCAGTTGCTTGGCCATACCCGAGACGGGAAGCCATGTATGGAAAAAAATGCGATTTGAAAGGAAGTAGAGGAAGAGCGGTACGGTTCCGGCAACCAGCCCAGCGATCTGCTCGCCTCTTATCCTCATTCGCAATGCAGGACGAATCCCGAACCCTAGAGATAGAAGAGCTATGAGGATGGACGTGTCGAGACGAGAGAGAACGATGGCGGAGACCACAAGACCAAGGCCTGTAAACCGCATGAATCCGCCGTTCCATAGGTCCTCTTGCTGGAGAAGGCAGGCAAGATAAAGGATGAGAGGAATGGTTAGCGTTATCTCCATGCCGGTGACGTACAGGTGCATCGCGTAGATTGCGCAGTAGCACGCAAGCGCGCTCGCCAGAAGCAGTTCGGTTCCGTGGCGCTTCAGGCCGGCCAGGTGCATCATGGCACGGCATAGAAAGTAGGTCGTCAGGGTCGAGATGACGAGGGTAATAGACAGGAAAACCTTGATAACGGTGGGACTCATTGAGAAAAAGCTGAGGATAGCTAGGACCATGAACCACAGCGGATGATAGCCGTTCGTAGGGACGAGACCATTGAACGTGGAACCATGCCCATGAGCGAAGTTCTGCGCAACCTTTAGATAGTAAAAAAAGTCATCTTCGGCAAAAGGGATCCAGGACGATTTGGCGAAGCACGAATAAAAAGCACACAGGATGGTGGCGGCGGTGAAGCAGATGGTAAGGGCCGTCGTCGCCCAATCTGCAGGAGACTTTTCGACACCGGAGGATGGCTCGAGGGTCACGATGTCCCTTTGAGATTCAGAAAAACTCATAACGTATTCATACCTTCAGGGCAAGAATGTGGCCCCCCTCATGATATCTACCTGTCGGGCTCCGTATTGGGCAGGGGCATCAGGCTGACGCGAATGCGGTCGATGCGGCGGTCTGTGCTGGCAAGGACCTCGAGGCGCAGGCCGTCAGCTTCGACGACTTCTCCAGGCAGGGGGATGTGGCCGGCTATCTCCGAGACGAGGCCGCCGAGGGTGGTGGATTCGTAGTGCTCGGGTAGGCGGATGGCGGTGGGATCGTCTCTGGTGTCGCGCAGGTCGTACTCCTCGGGAGAGTCGGCCGGGTTGTGAGGCTGACTGATGTCTTCGGAGTTGGCTGAGTCGACTGATCCTTCTGCTATGCGACGGTTGGGGGCCTCAAACTGATCGGCGAAGAGATCGCGGAGGCGGGAGAGATCGAAGCTGCCGGAGACGACGTAGGCTCCGTCGGGCTCGCGGACAGGTGCGTCGTCGACCTCCGTCTCATCGTGCTCATCGGCGATGTTGCCGACGATGGCTTCGAGCAGATCCTCGATGGTGACGAGGCCGGCGACGCCGCCGTACTCGTCGATGACGATGCGCATGTGCTGCTTCTCGCGCTGCATCTCGCGGAGGAGCTCGGCGACTTTTTTGGTCTCGGGGACGAAGGCGGCTGGGCGCTGGATCTCGGCGACCGTGCGGGCAGCGGCTTCGGTGTCGAGGACCTGCAGCAGGTCGTGGGCGAAGGCGATGCCGGTGACGTGATCGAGCGAATCGGAGTAGACGGGGACGCGGGAGAAGGCGTGCTCGTGGATCTGCTGGGTGAACTCCTGGAGGGTGAGGGTCCCGGACACAGCAAAGATCTCCGGCCGCGGCGTCATAACCTCGCGGACGACCTTGTCGCCGAACTCTACGACTGACCGGACGAGTTCGCGGTCGGACTCTTCGAGGATGCCTTCTTCTTCGCCGGCTTCGAGCAGGGCGTCCATGGCCTCGGATGGGTGCTCTTCTTCTTCGGCGTCTTCGGGCTCGGCGAGGGCGGCGATGGAGAGCAACAGACCAAGCAGCAACGTGACGGGCAAGATGAGATAGAAGAGCGCCTGAAGGACCGGACGGATGCGGTTGATCCAGAGACCGCGGGTGCGAGTGAAGAGGATCTGCGGGATGAGGCGGTCGAAGATGAGGATGAGGAGGATGAGTTCGACTGCGGAGAGAAGGACCTCTGACACCTTAGGAGCGTGGACCAGCGACGGCAGCAGAGTAGTGTGGGTGTAGAGACGCAAGCCGGAGAGCAGCGCGATGGCAGCGAGGGTGAGCTGACGGAGGACGGAGGCGGAGAGCGCGATGGACTCGCGGCCGAGGCGGAGGCGGGGCTCGACGACTTGCTTCCCAAGCGTCGATGTTGTCCTGGTACTCGCGGGAGAGAAACTTGCCCATCTCGAAGTAGATGCGATCGACATAGGCGGCGAGCGAGAGGATGGCGAGCAGCAGCGAAGAGGGTCAGAGCGTAGGCGTAGCTCATGCGCGTATCCTCCCGCTGGTGATTTTTTTCTTCGCGGAGGTTTTTTTCTTCTGGACAGGTTTGCGGTTGGTGACTCGGTCGATCAGGCTGACCGGGAGTTTGAGCTTGGTGCGGAGTTCGGCTTCGCGGGTAGCCATCTCGCCTGTGTCAGTCTCGTGGTCGAGGCCGGAGAGATGCAGCAGGCCGTGGAGGAGCAGGACGCGGATCTCGATGTCGAGGGAGTGGCCGAAGACAGCGGCCTGACGGGCAGCGGTGTCGAGCGAGATGGCGAGGTCGCCGGCGTGGACGGCCGCGATCTCGGCTGGCGTGGGGAAGCTGAGGACGTCGGTGGCTTTGTTCTTACCCCGGTAAGCGACGGTTGAGGCGCTTGAGCTCGGCATCGCTGGTGAGGAGGACGTCGACCTGGCCGGGAAGCCCTGCGGCGGTTCGGGCGCGGGTGAGGAAGCGCGTCAGGCCGGGCTTCGAGAGCGAGAGCGCGGCGGAGAGGGCAGGACTAGATGGGGGTTCGATGGTGATCATCGGCAGAGAAGCTAAGACCGCAACAGGGGGCTGAAATCGCCCCCTGTTGTGGATGGTATCGCATTGTGACTGAATTTATTGAGGTTTTGGCAGCGGTTGCGGTGCCGGCAGGTGATTTGGATCGGGCAGCGTCGTCTCGCCGAGGACGAGGGGGAGCTGCTGCTGGGCCTTGCCGTAGCTGTCGTAGGCGCGAACGATGCGCTGGACGAGGTGGTGGCGGACGACGTCGACGTCTTCGAAGTGGCAGAAGCGGATGCCTTCCACGCCGTCGAGGACGTGCAGGGCTTCGAGCAGGCCGGACTTCTTGGGGTTCGGAAGATCGGTCTGGGTGAGGTCGCCGGTGATGACTGCCTTGGAGTTGTTGCCGAGGCGGGTGACGAACATCTTCATCTGCTCGGTGGTGGTGTTCTGGGCCTCGTCCATGATGATGAAGGCGTCGTAGAGGGTGCGGCCGCGCATGAAGGCGAGCGGCGCGACCTCGATGACGTTGGTTTCGAGCATCTTGTCGACCTTTACGGGATCGAGCAGGTCGTAGAGGGCGTCGTAGAGCGGGCGGAGGTACGGATCGACCTTCTCCTGGAGGCTGCCGGGAAGGAAGCCGAGGCGCTCGCCGGCTTCGACGGCGGGACGGACGAGGATGATGCGGCTGACCTTCTTGGCCATCAGGGCGGAGACGGCCATGGCTACGGCGAGGTAGGTTTTGCCTGTTCCGGCGGGTCCGAGACCGAAGGTCATGTCGGATTGCTCGATGGCTTCGACGTACTTCTTCTGGTTGGGGCTGCGGGGCTGGACCATGCGCTTGACGCCGGCGGAACGCTGCTTGCCGGCGTCGATGAGGCCGCGCAGGGTCGCGGCGGGATCGGCGACGACCAGTTTGAGGAGGCCGTGGAGCTCGCCGTTGTGGAGGTTGACTCCGGTCTTGCGGAGGTGATCGAAGTCGGCAAAGACTTGCTGGACGCGCGCTACGTTGTCTGGTTCTCCGGTGACATGAATGGCATCGGAGCGAAGGTCGATGGTGAGGTGGAGATTGTCTTCGAGCAGGCGGAGGTTTTCGTCGCGGGAGCCGTAAAGGGGTTCGATACCGGGGGTGATTTCGATCGATTTTTTTATCAATGAGCGCTGACCTCCGTCAGGGGTGTCTGGTTATTGGATGCCTGGTTTGTGGATTGGATTTGCGGGACGCTGAGAGAGATAGACAGCGCGGTGAGCGCTGGGTAACTGCGAGCGGGTTGGCTGATGGTGCCAAATGCGTCGAAGATGGGCAAAGATTAGAACCTGAAATCGAGGGAGTCAAGGGGGAAATTGTTAAACGTGTGTTCGCAGGTTACCGTATAGCTGAAGTTAGCTGTTCAGTGGCTTCCGCGATCCGGTGAAGCCGACCATTACGCATGAGATGGGCCTGCCGGATTCGAAGTTTATTTCAGCGGTATCGCCGCTAAAGAGCGTCGCCCCAAGTTCAATCACTTCAATTGGGGTACCCCCCACCCCCCTATCTTGGCAGTAAATTACTTGTTATGAGCGACTTGCGGAGGTTAATCCCCGCAAATATGTCATTCTAAATGAGTTATAGCTAAATTTGTCCAGTCAAAGGACTTATGGTGTCTTCCTTTCTATTCGGTTATGAAAAAAGCCCCGGCGGGTGCCGGAGCTTTTTGATCTCTGTATCCAGTATAGCGGATGGCATGTAACTAGTACGCCACGCGAATGTGCTGGATTGGCGCGGGTTTTGGTGTTTTGGGGCTTGACAGCATGGACGTCTGCTCTGGCCGATTGACAGGGCGGGACAGTAACCTTAGCCCTTGAGAGATCGCGACGCCGTCCTTGGTTGTGATCGTGGGCATGTGCATGAGTTCCTTTGAAATTGGTGACGAACGCCGCCAATTAGACCACAGTCGTATGATTCGAGAAAAGAACGCGACTATCAAAAAATGGCTTACTTATCTGAAAATATCTGAAATTTCATGCCCGGTTATTCTCGCACTCGAAGTTGCCGAAAAGTGAGATGAGCAGGTCTTCGGAGACGCGAGAGACTATGCGCATGAAAACTCATCCGCAGTACTTCATCTCAAAGACACGCAGAAGTTCCAAGGTCGGGATAACGATCGGGATCGATCTTGGGGACATCTGGAGCCATTACTGCACGCTCAACGAAGACGGCGAGGTCGTAGACCGAGGCCGGTTCCGGACTAACCCGTCCGGAGTAGACAAGCGGTTTCAGGATCTTGGATCAGCGCGGGTTGCCATGGAAGCTGGAACCCATTCGATCTGGGTCAGCGAGCAGATCAGGGAGCTTGGCCACGAGGTGATCGTGGCCAACGTGCGCGAGCTGCGGGCGATCTCACACAGCGACCGGAAGAGCGACAAGGTGGACGCCGAGAAGATCGCCCGCTATGCACGGCTTGATCCGGAGATCCTCCGGCCGATCTCACATCGTACGGTGGCGCAGCAGGAGACGCTGACTCTGATCCGCGCTCGCGATGTCCTGGTGCGTCTCCGAACGGGTGCGGTGAACTCGGTACGCGGGCTGGCCAAGCCCTGCGGATACCGCCTTCCCGCCTCATCAACCCTGACCTTCGCGAAGCGTTGCCTGGCCATGATGCCACCGGGCCTGGCTCAGGCACTAGGCCCTCTGCTCCAGCAGATCGTGGAGATGACAGTGAAGATCAAAGAATACGACCGCGCCGTCAAGCAACTTACCGAGACCGAGTATCCGGAGACTCAGGCGCTGATCGAAGTCTATGGAGTCGGACATCTCACCGCGCTGACGTTCGTACTGACACTGGGCAACAAGGAGCGCTTCCAGCGAAGTCGTGATGTCGGTTGTTATCTCGGCCTGCGGCCGAGACGTAGTCAGTCCGGCGACAGCGACCCCCAACTTGGCATCACCAAAGCAGGTAACGGGTACTTGCGACAGTTGCTGGTCGAGTGCGCCAACCATGTCATCGGGCCACACGGCAAAGACTCCACCTTGCGAAGATGGGGTCTCAGCCTGGGTGACCGTGGCGGAAGCCATGCGCGAAGACGAGCCGTGGTGGCCGTCGCCCGAAAGCTTGCCGTCCTGCTGCATCGAATCTGGATTACACAGGAGGTCTATGTGCCGTTCTACCAAGTAGCAGTCTGAGGCATAGACGTTGAACTGTTGCGACGACCCCGCATCCCGATGACTGCGCACGGGGTTGGGCCCGCAGCGAGGCCGACCGAAAACTGGCAGCATCACTTCTCCTACTCGACCTCAACCGGCACAGAGCCAAAGGCTCATACAAAGTGCGTATAGAAACACGGTGGAGAAACAACTTGCATCGCAACCAACAACAAAAGTCAGATCCTAAGAGAAAAACGGAGATCAACCCTTGACAAAAGCGACCTTCTATAGAAACCCCGTTTACAGGCACTTCGTTATGCATGCTGGCTCTCCAGCGATGGGGTTACTTTTGGATTGCCGACCATACGGGAGTTGGCCAGTCCTGCAAGCAAAACACCACGATTTACCTCTGAATCTGATTTACCATTTGCTGAAGAGCTAACGGTGACGAAAACAAGTGTATCTTTGGCGTTAATTTGCTTATGCGGAATATTGAGAGCCCAAACGCCACTCTCACAAGACGAAGCACTGAAGCAGATGTACGGAAACTATGACCCTAGTGGAAAAACAGCAACACTTTCTTGCACTGATGGGCACAGGGTTGACAACGAGAAAACGCACGGTTCTTGGTGGCCTTGCTACGAAGACTCCTCGGTGGTTTCTGTTGAGATTATCCTCATGGCGACCGTTCCGACATGGACAGATCCAAAGCACAAGATTGAAGAGACATATCTAGTTACAAGCGCAGTGCCTGCTCATGCCGCTTTGGGGTTTGATTGCCATTCCTGTGAACCTGCAATCGGTGTTGCTCAATTTGTCTGGCAAGATCAGAAGTGGAAACTGGAAAAGGCGAATGCGACCGTCAGTTTTTATGGGTCATGGGGTGGTCCGCCTTTTGTGGATCTAGTGGCCATTGGTCCATCTCAATATGGGGTTCTGCTTTCTAAAGACGACGGCGGCCAAGGTTATATGTTTGGGTCTAAATGGCTATTGGCACCTATCGGAAAGACTGTTGCTGAAGTATGGAAAATACAAGACGAGCAGGACAATTTTGGAGCTTACGATCCCAAAGGCGTTGATGGACCGTCGATTCGATATCGTTCTGCTGCCGCCATTCGATTTAGTTGCATCTTTGATGACAGTTGCGCGAACGGGAATGGCTACTTCGACATTGAGGTGATTTCGCGAGGACTGGATGAGACCGGGCCAAAGTCGTCGTTGAAAGCTCAGAACTGGACGGATGTTTACCAGTTCAAAGACGGGAAATACAAGTTGGTTCGGCACCAAAAGTTTATTGAACCGAAAGCGGTTCTGAATCGGGGAAGATAAATAGCGATGTAATCCCGGCTAACCGCCTATCCGGAAGTGATCCTGCGTAGCGCCTGCAAAGTCACGCTTTCGGTGACTTCGTCCAAGTCGCCAAAATATCGCTAAAGCTATTCAGGCTTATTGAAGAGGAGTGAATTTTCCCTTTCCGATTGCTATCCCCGGTTATTGGTTGACCTGCGGGCGGGAGTTCCGTAGACTTAGATATTGCAGGGATGTGGCGGGCTGTGTCTTTAGCCAGCTCTACCGATTTTGGCCTGCGTCCCCATTTCCCCGACACATTGCTGCGGGTTAGAGAAGAGAGTTTATGGCAAATCATGTTTCGTCGCTGAAGCGCGCACGTCAGACAGTAGTAAAGACCGCGGTAAACCGCGCCAACAAGAGCAAGCTGCGCGGTTCGCTGCGCCAGTTGCGTGAGGCGATCGCCCAGGGCGACCACGCCGTTGCGACCACTCACTACCGTGAGACCGCTTCGATCCTCGATAAGAGCGTCCAGAAGGGCGTACTGCACAAGAACACCGCGAGCCGCTACAAGAGCCGCTTGAATGCGCGTGTGAAGGCTGTTGCTGCTAAGAAGGCAGCTTAAGGCAGCGTAGGACAGTTAAAGACAGGGTAAGACAGGCAGGGCTGGCTTCGGGGTTGACCGGAGCTGGCCCTTTTCCATTTGCGGTCTTATTGCGGTTTGCTGCTGTTGTGGTCAGCCAGGGGGTGTTTCGCCGGGGGCGTTGTAGAGGGTTGGAGGTTTGCGGTGCGTCCCGGCGGGAGGGTCGTCTCCTGCTGCTGAGGTTGACTGAGGGTTGGGTGGCTCGGCGGAGGGGGGCGCGGGGGACGATGGATTGGGAGAGGACTGGGCCTCGGCTGGGGGGGCGGGGGTGGTCTGGACAGGGGCTGGCGGGGTTGCGGTGGGCTGGTCGGCCGTTGTCTGGGGCGGTGTGGGCTGGGATGCGGATGTTTGGGGTGTGGGATCGGGCGGAGGGGTAGCTGCTTGAGAGTCGGCTGGACCGGTGTGACTCGTACTCAGGCGGACGGGGACTTCGGCCTCTTCCGGGGCGGAGGCCTGCGTGAGTTTGACGTCTGCCTGTTCCTTGTTGGTGAGCGGCGGCATGGCGTAGAAATCGATGGCTCCATTGTTGCGGAGGGCCAGGGTCATGCCGTCGGGTGAGATGGAGAAGTTCTGGCTGGCGGTTTCGATGGGCACGCAGTCGAGATGCAGGAGTTGATTGCCGTTGGCAGTTTGGAAGACGTCGATGCTTTGTCCCCTGATCTGGCTTGCGGTGATGTCGCGGAGACCAGCCAGGTTGGAATCGACGATGAGGCGGCTGATGGCGAAACGCCCGGCGGCGGTGGCGAAGGTGAAGGTGGGCCGCAGAAAGGTTTCGTAGAAGCTCTTCTCCCACATCTCGGCGCCGAGGAGGTTAAAGGCGGCGAATCGGCGGGGGTCGCTTCCGCCGCGGCAGCCGAAGACGACGAACTCTGCCTTGCTGACGAAGACGGAGAAGGGGTGGCAGGTGGAGTCGAAGAGGGGAAGCTGGTAGACCTTGCCGGCGTAGGTGTTGACGTCGAAGGCCCAGGTCTGAGGGCCGTGGCTGAGGGCCGAGATGAAGCTGGTGCTGTTGACGGGGAGGATGACCGGATATCGAGTGACAGCGGTGCCCGCGATGCGCGGAACGATACGTGCGGTGTCCTGCGAATCCAGGGAGAGGCGATAGAACAGAACCTGGACGTTTGGCGGGTCGTTCAATCTGGGTTGAAGCTGTGGGGTTTGGGAAGAGCCGGAGACGGCGGCGTTGAAGGCGGCCATGGGTGAGGCATGGGCGGCCTCGGGCTCCGGAGTTGGAAGGGGCTCGGTTTCTACCGTCAAGAAGTCGGCGTCAGGGGAAAACTGGATGACGGCGACGCGGCGCTGGGTGACCTTGAAGAAGGGCTTTTCTTCGAAGGCATGACCGTGTTTGAGATTCGCCAGCGGAGCGAAGGTGGTGAAGGTGTTGCGAATGCGCAGCAGGAAGTGGCCGTGGCCCATCTCCCAGAGGTAGCGGGAGCGATCGTGGAGGCGCCACTCGGTGGTGGCGAGGACTTTGCCGGAGGGGATTTCGAGAAGGACGGCCTCGACGGTGCGGTCGTCGTCGTCGGGCGGCTCGTCGGGCAGGCGCTTCATCAGGCGGTGGACGGTGTAGCTGACGAGGAGATGCTGGTTGTCGACGAAGTTGACGGTGGTGAAGGGCTGGCTGGATATGTAGGTGGTCGGCGGAGGGCTGAACGGCGAGAGGGTCGAGCGGGATGCTGAACTTAGGCTGCGGATTGCGCGCGAAGAGGGGGAGGCAGGCGAACGACAGGAGCGCAGATACCCCCAGAGGAAGGAGGAGTCGCGAGACGACTGCGAACTGGAGTAGTGGCTGGCATCACGGATACGGCTGACTGCCTCACACTGCGATGTTAGCCGATGGCACTACTCTTTTTATAGACGGTGGAAGGGCGGAAATTGTGACCCGGAGGATTGGGGCTGGACGGTTCGGGCAGGGCGATAATACAGATGGTGCAATTTGGCAGGCTGACGTTTTTGCGGAATGACGAGGATTCTTCATGTTGATAGCAAATGGAATGTGGACGATGTGGCGGGAAGTGGTTTGGGGGGCGGCGCTGGCCTTGATGGCTGGAGTGACGGCGGGGGCGCAGCAGGCGGGGAGTGGCGCAGCGCAGAAGGAGAAGGCGCCGGAGATTTATGTTCCGATTGCGGGGTTCGATCTGACTTCGATCGATAAGACGGTGAATCCTTGCAACGACTTCTACAAGTTTGCGTGCGGAAAGTTTGCGGCGAACCATCCGATTCCTGCCGATCAGCCGAGTGTGAATACGTTCTATTCGCTGTTCAATGTGAATACGCAGTCGCTGCGGGGGATATTGGAGAAGGCGGCGGCGGGAGGCGCGGGGCGGTCGGCCGATGAGCAGAAGATCGGCGACTACTACCACGCGTGCATGGATACTGAGGCGATCGAGGCGAAGGGGCTGGCGCCGGTGCAGCCGCTGCTGGATGAGATCGATGGACTGAGGCAACGGGCAGGCGGGCTTGCAGAGCGCTGATGCGGCAAGCTGCAGCGGATGGGCGTGGATGCGTTCTTCAGCTATGGGGAGCAGCAGGACTTTAAGGATGCTAGCAAGCAGATCGCGACGATTGGGCAGGGCGGGCTGGGCTATGCCGGAGCGGGACTACTACCTGCGCACCGGCGACAAGGATGTGAAGCTGCGCGAGCAGTATGTCGCCCATGTGGCGAAGATGCTGACGCTGGCTGGCAGTACGCCGGAGCAGGCGGAGAAAGATGCGCACGCGATGATGGCGATGGAGACGGCGCTGGCGAAGGCATCGCTGGATGTGACGACGATGCGTGATCCGGAGAAGGTCTATCATCTGCAGCCGATTGCGACTTTTACGGCGAGTATGTCCGGGGATGAACTTCGCTGAATTTGAAGATGCGGTGCATTCGCCGCATGTGACGGAGATCAATAATTCGACGCCGGAGTACTTTCCGGCGTTGATGGAGCAGGTGCACGCGAACGATATGGAGACGATCAAGGCTTATCTGCGGTATCACCTGCTGACGACGGCAGCGAGCCAGTTGCCGAAGAAGTTCGATGAGGAGAACTTCGATTTTTACGGGCGCAAGCTGAGCGGGCAGCCGGAGCAGAGGGCGCGCTGGAAACGCTGCTCAAACGCGGTGAATGGGGCGCTGGGCGAGGCGCTGGGCAAGGTGTATGTCGAACAGTTCTTTGCGGGCGACAGCAAGGCCAAGATGCTGCAGATGGTGCATGACATTGAGAATGCGATGAATCAGGATATCGACCAGCTGGCGTGGATGTCGCCGGCGACGAAGGTGCGGGCGAAAGAGAAGCTGCACGCGGTGGCGAACAAGATCGGGTATCCGGAGAAGTGGCGCGATTATTCGAAGCTGGAGATCAAGCCGGAGGATGCGCTGGGCAATGAGCTGCGGGCGAATGCGTTTGAGAACGACCGGCAGCTGGCGAAGATTGGGAAGCCGGTGGACCACAACGAGTGGGGCATGACGCCGCCGACGGTGAATGCGTACTACGATCCGAGCATGAACGATATCAACTTTCCGGCGGGGATTCTGCAGCCTCCGTTTTACGACAAGGCGCAGGATGATGCGGTGAACTATGGGCATATCGGCGCCATCATTGGGCATGAGCTGACGCATGGCTTCGACGATGAGGGGAAGAAGTTCGATGCGAAGGGCAATCTTGTCGGACTGGTGGACGGCGGAGGATACGAAGAACTTCGAGGCGCGAACTGACTGCCTGGTGAATGAGTATGGCGCGTTTACGGCCGTGGATGATGTGAAGGTGAACGGCAAGTTGACGCTGGGCGAGAACACGGCGGACAACGGTGGTCTGGTGCTGGCCTACATGGCGTATCTGGAGCGGGCGAAGGCGAACCATGTGGACCTGACGGCGAAGGTGAATGGATATACGGCGCCGCAGCGGTTCTTCATCGGGTACGGGCAGAACTGGTGCGAGAACGCGCGCGACTGAGGCCGTGCGGGAGCAGGTGCTGACCGATCCGCACTCTCCGGATCACTTCCGCGCGAATGGGGCGATTGTGAACGCTCCGGGATTTGCGGCGGCGTTTGGCTGCAAGCAGGGAGCGCCGATGGTTCCGGTGAATAGCTGCCGGGTCTGGTGATGGGGGGATCGCGAACGAATAAGACGCTGGGTTTCGCGGCGTGTGCGCTGGCCAGCGGGTTCTGGGGATGCGGCTTCTTCTTCGGCAAGATTGCGATGGCGGAGATGAGCTTCGCTCATATGGTGCTGTACCGCTTTGTGTTTGCGGTGCTGGCGCTGTCGCCGCTGCTGGTGACGCATCTGCCGCGACTGAATGGCAGGGAGTGGGGCGTGCTGGCGGTGTCTGCGCTGCTGGGCGTGCCGATACAGTTTCTGCTGCAGTTTCGCGGGCTGTCGATGACTACGGTGAGCCATGCTTCGTTGATGGTGGGGTTGATGCCGGTGATCCTGGCGGTGGGTGCGACGATCTTTGCGCACGAGAGGATGGACCGCGTGGGTTGGGTGTCGCTGGGCGGATCGACGCTGGGAGCGGCGCTGATCGCGCTGGGCGGCGAACGCGGCAGCGCGGGACGGACGATGCTGATTGGCGACCTGCTGGTGATTGCTTCGCTGGGGATTGCACTGGCCTGGATTCTGATGAATAAGCAGTTGATGGAGCGGAACTCGCACGTCGTGGTGACGGTGTATGGGCTGCTGCTGGGGACGGTGATGCTGGCGGTGTGGGTTCCGCTGCAGTATGGACCACCGCCGTTTGCGCGGGTGTCGATGAAGGCGTGGCTAGCGCTGGCGGCGAGCGGGTTGCTGTGCACGGCGACGACGACGCTGCTGTGGAACTGGGGGATGACGCAGGTTCCGGCGTCGCAGGCCGGGGTGCTGTTGAACCTGGAGCCGCTGATGGGGAGTCTGCTGGGGGTGTTTGTGCTGGGCGACCGGCTGGGGACAAGTGCGTGGATCGGCGGCGGATTGATTCTGGCGGCTGCTGTGACCTTGACGACGCAGAGCAAGACGCGCGTGCGGGAGGATCTGCCGATTACTTAGCGCGGTTGCTACTGCGGCGTGATGATGCCGCCTACGGGCAGGCTGGTAGGCAGGGGTGCTGGACGGCGAAGGTGCATGTCTGCGGCGATGTGGTCGAGGTATTTGAGACCTGATGCGGGGTTGATGGCGACGACCTTTTCACCGGGCTTGAGTTCTCCGGTGGCGAGGAGCTGGTCGTAGGCAGCGGTTGCGGAGGCGCCCTGCGGGGAGAGCAGGATACCTTCGAGTTGGGCCCATTCGCGGATGTTCTTCACGATTTCATCGTTCGATATTTCGATGAGTCTGCCGCCGGACTCTTCTACGATTTTGAGGGCGAGGTCTTCGTCGGGACGGGCCTGCGTGGAGCTGTGAATGGCATAGATTTTTTGGGGGGCGCTTCCCTGCTGGACCCATCCGAGCTGCTCCATCTCGACGAAGGCTTTGCGGAGGGCGATGAGGTTTATGTCCACGGGGCAGAGGACGGCGGCGGGATACTCCCAGCCGAGTTGCTCGATGAGCTCGTACCCGAGGGTTTTTTCGCCTTCGAGGCGGAAGGGTTGCTTCTCTGATGAGAAGTTGGCCGCGGTCTGGGTTTGGGTGAATTCGTTAAGGTTTCTGGCATAGTCTTCGATGGGACCGTCTACCAGGGTGACGTGGGTGCCGTGCAGCATGGCTTGCAGGTAGTCGGCCTGCGGGACATTCTTTGGCATGAAGACGTGAGCCTTGAGTCCGGCGGCAGCTGCGTAGGCGGCGAGGGCTGCTCCGGAGTTGCCTACGCTGGCGATGGCAACGTGTTCGAGGCCGTAGTTCTTCGCCATGCTGACGGAGAACGAGATACCGCGAGCGGCGCAGCTGCCGGTGGGGTTTTCGCCCTCGTCCTTGAGATAGAGACCGGGGTAGCGCTTGCTGAGGATGAGCGGCGTGCCTCCCTCGCCCAAGGTAACGAGCGGGACGTCTGGCAGGACGCAGGCGTAGCGGCCGATGCCGAGTGAACATGGGAACGCGTCGGCGCGAATGGCGATGTCCTGACAACGGACGTCGCGCTTGAGCTTGTCCATATCGTAGCGGACGTAGAAGCTGCCTCCGCAGAGCGGGCAGACGGTCGGCCACGTCTCTGCGAAGAGATGGTGTTGGCAGCGGGCGCACTCGAGGAAAGGGATCGCGGGCATGGCACTATGCTACCCGCGAACACAGCCAAATGGCGAAGAGGCGCAGAAATGCCGCAGCCCTATTCCGGCTGGGAGGAATGCTGAGGCTGCCACTGCTAGTGGGCGGTGAGCCAGCGGCGGGCGCTGAACTCGGTCGCGATGCTGGCGGCGAGCAGCAGGAGGCTGATCGTGAACGCGCTCATGACCCAGCCGAGCTCCATCCGGCCCTTGAGCATGAACCTGTCGAGCAGGGCCAGGACGAGGACCAGCACTGCAGCCTCTGCGAAGAAGGCGGAGCAGCGATGGGCGGAGATCGAGATCAGATCGTAGAGCGGGGAGGATGTCTTCTGCGGAGAACCGCCACCGGGTGGAACCAGAACTAAGCGGGGCGCTCGAGAGGACTGCTGTGAATCGTTTGCTGCGGGGGTTGAAACACTCCGTAAGGAGTTCAGTACATTTTTGTGAAGCATAAACAAAGCCTTTGTGAAGCCTGCCTCCAGTTTGCCCGGCGGGCGGCCGAAAGTCCAGTTAATTTCCCGTGAACTCGTTTTAAATCATATACTTATGGATATTTATACGGGCCGGATGAGAGAATATACAGGTGAGCGAGATATCCCTTGACGCAGCAACGGCATTGCGACCACGCATGATCGCAATCGATATGGACGGCACGCTGGTGGGGCTGGACGGCAAGATCAGCGACCGCAACCTTGCCGCTCTGAAGGCTGCGGACCGGGCGGGTATCGAGGTGGTGGTGGCGACGGGGCGGCGGCATAGCTATGCCATGCGGTTGCTGCACGGGCTGGGGCTGCGCGAGGAGAATGTGCTGATCAGTTCGAATGGGGCGGTGATGCGGACCATGGGCGCGAGGCTGCTGGAGCGCACGCTGCTGTCGAAGCCGGCGTCGGTGTGGCTGTGCGGGCATCTGGGCGAGTTTCGCAATGCGCTGGTGATCACCTTCGACAAAGTGGGGCCGGATGGCGAGGATAGCGCGGGGCTCGCTGGTGGTGGAGCAGATGGAGTATCTGCAGGCGAGCATCGAGCGGTGGATGGTCGCGAATGAGCCGTACATTCGCGCACGTTGTGCCGATTGAGCGGTCGCTGGAGGGCGATGGAGCCGATCCAGATGATGCTGTGCGGTACGGTCGAGAGGATGCGGCTGGCGGAGGAGTGGCTGCTGGCCCATCCGAGGGTGGCGGCGGTCGGGATTGTTCCTGGGGACGAGCGTCGGGGTGGAGATTGCGCTTTCGCGGACGGAGTATCCGGAGCGGGATCTGAGTATCGTGGACATACTGCCGGCGGGCTGCAGCAAGGGGGCGGCGCTGCGACGGCTGGCGATAGATCAGGGCATCCGGACGGAGGAGATATTGGCCATTGGGGACAACTGGAATGATCTTTCGATGCTGGAGATGGCGGGGCGCGCGGTGCTGATGGCGAATGCGCCGGAGGATTTGAAGGTGTTGGCGAGAGAGCGCGGCTGGACGATCGGGGGACGGCATGAGGACGACGCTGTGGCCGTGGCGATCGAGGCGGCGCTGGGGAGCAGAACGACTGAATTCGCGGATGCGGCGCTCTCCGAGACCCTTTAGTTGCAGTCTTATGAATGAGCCGCGATGGTAGGCTTTTAGGTGACGATGCGATTGGGATTCAGAGCAACGGTGTGCGCGTTCGGTGTGCTGTGGATGGCTGCGGTCTGCCGTCCGGCGCGGGCGGTGGAGCATGTGACGCTGAAGAATGGATTTGAGCTGGACTGCACGCGGCGGATGTGGTGGGAGACCGGGTACGGCTGTATTTTGTGCCGAAGGGGCCTTCGCTCGCTGAGGGTGCCAGCGACGATGCGAACTTTCTTGAGGTTGCTGCGGATGCGGTGGTGAGGGTTGAGACGATTGCGGATCCTGTGGTGCAGATACCGGCGGCGAAGTTGAAGACTGCGGCTGACGACGAGAAGATTGCTGCCTGCTGCACCGACGGCTGCAGAGATGCGGGAGATGCTGGCGCATGCGGGTGCGGCGCACAACATCGATGCCGATCTGCTGGCGAGTGTGGTGCGGGCTGAGAGCGGCGGGCAGGTGGGGGCGGTTTCGCGGGCCGGCGCGCGAGGGGCTGATGCAGTTGATGCCGGCGACGGCGACCGAGCTGGGCGTGCAGGATGCGTTTCGCGCAGACCAGAATATCGCGGGCGGGACGGCTTATCTGGATGTGCTGCTGACGAAGTATCACGACAATATTGCGCTGGCGCTGGCGGCTTATAACGCGGGGCCGGCGGCGGTGGACCGGTATCATGGCATTCCGCCGTACCGGGAGACGCGGGCGTATGTGGCGCGGGTGATCCGCGAGTTCAACCGGCGGAAACAGATGGCGTTGGTGGCTCGAGCACAGTAGTGGAATCTACGAAACAGGTAGATTCGGAGAGCCATGAAGAAGAGGGATGGAATCGTCTGGTTTGCGGTGCTGGTGGTGCTGGTGCTGGTCGTCGTGTTGTTTCGCGACAAGATCCACTTTGACTGGGCGATGTTCTGGCAGCAATTGAAGCATGCGAATCCGTGGCATATCGGTTGCGCGGATGGCGCTGATCTACGGGACGTACTGGCTGCGGGCGGTGCGGTGGGCGGTGTTTGTTTCGCCGACGAAGAAGGTGTCGGCGGGATCGCTGCTGGGACCGCAGTTCATCGGGTTTACGGCGGTGGCGCTGTTTGGGCGGCTTGCGGATCTGACGCGGCCTTACCTGGTGGCGCGGAAGATTGGATCTGCCGCTGAGCTCGCAGGTTGCGGTGTACACGATTGAACGGATGTTCGACCTGGGGGCGGCGGCGATTGATCTTTTCGAGCGCGCTGGCGTTTACGCCGAAGGATATGCCGCATCATGAGCTGTTTGTGCGGACCGGACTGGTGAGTCTCGCAGCTACGCTGGCGATTGCTGTGTTCGCGATGGTGGTGCGGGTGGCGGGCGGAGCGGTGGCGGGGTTTGCGAGGTTGACGCTGGGGCGGCTGTCGAAGCCGGTGGCGGAGAGCATCGCGACGAAGATTGTGGGGTTTCGGGATGGGCTGAATGCGCTGTCGTCGCTGCGGGACTTTGGCTTGGTGGTGCTGCTGTCGCTGGCGATGTGGGGGATGATCGGCGGCAGCGTATCTGCAGACGGCGCATGCGTTTGTGGATACGCCGGAGCTGGCGGGGCTGACGTATTCGCGGACGATGCTGCTGATGGCGGCGAGTATCGGCGGATCGCTGCTGCAGTTGCCGATCATCGGGTGGTTTACGCAGATTGCGGTGACAGCGGGGGCGATGCATGGAGTTCTATGGCGCGCCGATTGAAGTGGCGACGGCATGTGGGCGATGCTGTCTGGTGGTGACGTTCGCTGTGCATTATTCCGACGGGGCTGGTGTATGCGCGGGTGGAGCATGTGAGTCTGAAGCAGGTAGCCAGTGAGAGCGAGGCTGCAGCGGAAGACGAGTTGAGCGGAAAGCATCCGTTGCAGCTGGACCGCCGTTGATTGCGGCGACGCGACAAAGGATAGACGTATTTAGCGACTGGGATTTGGTGACTGTGCCGATTGGATTGACGGTGCGATTTGTCCTCTGGGATTGCCGTGGTTCGTGGTGAAGTATGGCGGGTCGACGATGTGGGCGCTGATCGATCTATTGGGTGCTTGCTCTTTCTCTGGCCGCGGGGCGCGGCCGAGGTCGCTGGCCTTGGCTGCCGGGAGCGGTTGCGACGCTGGTGGAGTTGTAGCGGCTGTATCACTCGGCTGGGCTCTGGATGCGTTTCGCCATCAGCCTGCCGGGGATTCTGCTGTTGGGGAGATTTCTTCTCGGTGTGGGATATCGTGGCGTACTGGCTGGCAATTGTGGTGGCTGCGCTGGTAGATGCGTGGCTGGTTCGTCGCATCGTCGGAGCGATGAGGCGGAGCACGCTGCTAGAATCGAAGCATTCCGATGAAGTGTCCCTACTGTGGTTTTGCCCAGGATCGAGTTGTCGATTCACGCGAGAGTAAAGAGGCGGACTCGATTCGCCGCCGGCGCGAGTGCGAAGGCTGCAACAAGCGGTTTACGACGTACGAGCGGATCGACGAGATTCCGTACATGGTGGTGAAGAAAGACGGACGGCGCGAGAAGTTCGACCGGCAGAAGGTTCTGAGCGGGCTGCTGCATGCCTGCGAGAAGCGGCCGGTTTCGGCGCTGAAGCTGGAGCAGATTGTGGATGAGACCGAGGCGTATGTCGTCGATTCGCCGGAGCGGGAGCGCTCGACCAGCGAGGTGGGCGAGCTGATTATGACGCGGCTGAAGGACATCGATACGGTGGCGTATATCCGGTTTGCCAGTGTGTATCGGGACTTCAAGGATGTGCGCGAGTTCAAGGCGGAGCTGGAAGAGTTGTTGAGCGGCAAAGACCATAGAAGCGCAAGAAGTAATCGGAGAGCGAGGAGCTATGGCAGCGACGAAGCGGACGCACAAGATTACGTTGATTCCCGGCGATGGGATTGGGCCGGAGGTTTCAGGCGCGGTGGTGGAGATCCTGGAGGCGGCTGGAGCGGCGACGGGAGTGGGGTTTGAGTGGCATCGCTATGCGGCGGGAGCGGAGGCCTTCGAGCAGACCGGCGAGTATATTCCGCAGGTGCTGTATGACTCGATTGAAGAGAATCGCGTCGCGCTGAAAGGACCGGTGACGACGCCGATTGGCGGCGGGTTTTCTTCGATCAACGTGACGCTGCGGCAGAAGTTCGAGCTGTTTGCGAACTTTCGGCCGGTGAAGAATCTGCCCGGGTTGAAGACGCGCTATCCGGGACTGGACCTGATTATCGTGCGCGAGAACATGGAAGACCTGTACGCGGGGCTCGAGCATGAGGTGGTTCCGGGCGTAGTGCAGGCGCTGAAGATCATTACCGAGAAGGGCTCGACGCGGATCGCGAAGTTTGCGTTCGACTATGCGCGGAAGCATGGAGCGGAAGAAGATCCATGCGATCCACAAGGCGAACATCATGAAGCTCTCGGATGGGCTGTTTCTGCGCTGCTGCCGCAAGGTGCGCGAGGGATTTCCAGAGATTGAGTATCACGAGCACATCGTGGATAACACCTGCATGCAGCTGGTGATGAATCCTTACCAGTACGACATTCTGCTGACGGAGAATCTTTACGGCGATATTCTGAGCGATCTTTGCAGCGCGTTTGTGGGTGGCCTGGGACTGGTTCCGGGAGCGAATCTGGGGACGAAGTGCGCGATCTTCGAGGCGGTGCATGGGTCGGCTCCGGATATTGCCGGCAAGGATCTGGCGAACCCGACGGCGCTGCTGCAGAGCGCGGTGCTGATGCTGCACCACATCAACGAGCAGGAGACGGCGGAGCGGGTGCAGGACGCGGCTCGAACAGGTGTATCGCGAGGGCAAGACGCTGACGAGGGATGTCGGCGGCACAGTGGGACGAGGGAGTTTGCGGAGGCGGTGTTGCAGGCGATGGATTCGCCGGTTGCTGCGGAGGCTTAGGTCGACTGGATTTGGGAGGATGGATGAAGCAATGGCCCGGTTGGACGAGCGGGCTGCTGGTCGCGGGGTTGGCTGGCGGCGACGCTGACAGGATGCAAGCCAGAGTGAGGCGATCAGGCAGGGCGCGGTGGTGGACGGCGGCAGGAAGCATGCCGAGCAGCTGCGCTCGATCCTGCGACGCTGGGCACGGTGAGCGGAACGGTGCAGCTTGACGGGCAAGGCGCCGGAGCGGATCAAGATCGATATGAGCCTGGATCCTGCCTGCGGAGCCGGTGGCGGCGACAACTATACCGAGCAGTATGTCGTGCATGAGGGCAAGCTGGCGAACGTCTATGTCTACGTCAAGACCGGGCCGCCGGCGGCGATGACCGCTGCCGACGCCGAACGCACGGCCGGTGGTGATGGACCAGAAGGGCTGCCATTATACGCCGCATGTGATCGCGGTGATGCGCGGCGGATCGGTCGAGTTTCGCAACTCCGACGTGACGATGCACAACATCCACACGCATGCCGGCCACGCGAAGGGAAGACAGCTGGACATCGCGGAGGGTCCGAAGGGCGCGCCGCAGACAGTGGCCTTCAAGGATCCGGAGATCATGATGCCGGTGCGGTGCAACCACCATCCGTGGATGAATGCGTTTATCAATGTGGCGGATACGCCGTTTTTTGCGGTGACGGATGCCGACGGGCATTTCGAGATCAAGGGGCTGCCAGCGGGCCAGTACGAGTTGGCCGCGGTGCACGAGAAGCTGGGCGAGCAGACGATGAGAGTCACGGTGAAGCCGCAGGAGACCGAGACAGGAGACTTCAAGTACACGATGAGATAAGATGGGGCGGATATGGGTAAGCCACTTCAACCGAAAGAGGTTCGAAGCAATGGACTTACACCTCACTCTGATCGTTCACACGCTTCCGTTGTGGTTCCTGGTCTTCTCGCTGTTTCTGCCGCGGTCGCGCTGGTAGTGGCCTGGCTCGGGTATAATTTGGCGCCCTTCCATCTGGTGGGCCTGATTCCGTTGCTCTTGGGGTTGCTGCTGCCCACGGGTGCTGGTTTTGTACCTGATTTACCTGGATCAGGGGATCAGCCTGTGGTTCGTGATTCACCTGGTGGTGGCGCTGATGGTTTTGGGCGGTTCCGGCAGATATCACACACGGCGCAGGCGCAGGGACGAGTAAGTCGGCGGCTCAGACTCCGAGAGTGTGCGGGAAGCCCCCGGCGCGGTATTCTTAATAGATATCGCTACCGTATTGGGGAAATCAGGCAAATGGAACGGCGCAAAGTTGGAATACTCGGCGCGACCGGCATGGTCGGGCAGCGATTCATTCAGTTATTGAGCAATCATCCGTGGTTTGAGATCGACGTGGCTGGCGGCGAGCGATCGCAGCGCGGGCAAGACGTACGCCGAGGCGTGCAAGTGGAAGCTGGACACTCCGCTTGCCGGCACGAATCGCGGCGATGACGGTGCAGCCGAATGTGCCGGAGGGCTGCGACGGTGAGCTGCCGAAGATTATCTTTGCTGCGCTGGATGCCGATATCGCGCGTCGAGCTGGAGCCGAAGTTTGCGGCGGCGGGTTGCGCGGTGATCTCGAACTCGAGCGCCTTCCGCATGGTGGCGGATGTGCCGCTGGTGGTGCCGGAGGTGAATGCCGATCACCTGGCGTCTGATCGAGGCGCAGAGCTGGCGCAAGGAGAGCGGCGGCTACATCGTCACGAATCCGAACTGCTGCGCGATTGGGCTGGTGCTGCCGCTGAAGCCGCTGGAAGAGCGCTTCGGCATCGAGAGCCTGTTTGTCAGCACGATGCAGGCGGTGAGCGGCGCGGGATATCCCGGCGTGGCTTCGCTGGACATTCTCGGCAACGTCGTTCCGTACATCAAGAACGAAGAAGAGAAGCTGCAGGAAGAGGTCGCCAAGCTGCTGGGGCGCGTTCGAACGGCAATCAGCATTGAGCTGCTGGACGTGAAGGTGAGCGCGCACTGCAATCGCGTGGCGGTCGAGGACGGCCACACCGAGTGCGTGAGCATCAAGTTCAAGCAGAAGGCCAGCAAGGCGGACATTCTGGCGGCGTGGAGCGAGTTTGCTCCGCTGCGCCGGACAGCACCTGCCCACCGCGCCGGACGCAGCCGGTTGAGTACGACGATGCGATCGACCGTCCGCAGCCGCGGCTGGACAAGATGCGCGGCAACGGCATGGCGACGACCGTAGGCCGGCTGCGTGAGTGCACGCTGCTGGACTGGAAGTTCGCGCTGCTCTCGCACAATACGATTCGCGGCGCGGCGGGCGCGGCTCTGCTGAACGCTGAGGTGCTGGCGCGGATGGGCAAGCTGGACAAGCTGGGGACGAAGGCGGCTGCAAACGGTCGGCGGTGCTGGCTTGAGCGTGATGCGGGAAGATCTCGTCGTGATGAAGTTTGGCGGCACGTCGGTAGAAGATGCCAAGGCAATCGAGCGGACGGCTGAGATTGTGCGCGGACGGCGCGAGCGCGGACTCGGCGTCGTTGTCGTGGTCTCGGCGATGGCGAAGGTGACGGACCAGTTGCTGGCTTCGGCGAGCGCTGCGGGGCGCGGCGACCGCACTGGCGCGCTGGCGATCTCCGCACGGCTGCGGCACCGGCATATCGATACGGCAGGGGAGCTGCTCTGCGGTGCGACGCCTTCGACGAATGCGAGCGAGTCGCTGCGCGCTGTTGCAGGCTGCTGTGAACGCGGAGTTCGACGCGCTGGACGATCTGCTGCGCGGCATTGCGGCGGTCGGCGAGCTGACCCCGCGAACGAATGACCTTGTGGTGAGCTTCGGCGAGCGGCTCTCCAGCCGCATGGTGGCGGCGGCATTTGCCGATCGCGGCCTGAACGGCGCGCATGTCGACGCACGCAGCTGCATCATCACCGACAATCACTACGGCAAGGCGATCCCGATCGAGAGCGAGATCGAAGAGAAGCTGCAGCGAGATCGTCACTGCCGATGCTTGCACGACAAGCAGACGCCGGTGATGGGCGGCTTTATCGGTTCGACGGTGGACGGCATTACGACCACGCTGGGACGCGGCGGCAGCGACTATACCGCTGCGCTGGTCGGCGGCGGACTGCACGCCGGAGCGATCGAGATTTGGACGGACGTGAACGGCATCATGACCACCGATCCGCGCATCTGCCCCGATGCGCTGCGGGTGAAGACGATCAGCTTCGAAGAGGCGGCCGAGCTGGCGTACTTCGGCGCGAAGGTGCTGCATCCGGCGACGATTCTGCCGGCGGTGCAGAAGAGCATTCCGGTGTGGGTGCTGAACTCGCGCAATGCGGAGAACGAAGGCACGAAGATTACGGCGGTGGCGCCGAGCTGCGCCAGCCCGTTCAAGAGCATCGCGGCGAAGAAGCGGCTGACCATCATCGATGTGGTCGCGAGTCGCATGCTGATGTCGCATGGGTATCTGAAGGCGGTCTTCGATGTCTTCGACAAGTACGAGTGCGCGATCGACATGGTCTCGACCAGCGAGGTGAGCATCTCGCTGACGGTCGACTCCAACCAGCGGCTGCCGGAGATCTGCGCCGAGCTGAGCAAGATCGCCGATGTGAAGTACGAGGGCCAGAAGGCGCTGATCTGCATGGTGGGCGAGGACATTCGCGGCCACCACGGCATTGCCGGCCGGGTCTTCTCCGCGGTAAGCCATGTGAATGTGCGGATGATTTCGCAGGGCGCGAGCGAAATCAACATGAGCTTCATGATCAACGAGGATGATGTGGAGGAGGCGAGTACGCAGCCTGCACACCGTCTTCTTCGCCGATCCGGACGAGACGGTATTTGATGTTTCGCACGCGGTTCAAACGGCAAGCAAGGCCTAGAAAGGAACACGATGCGGGTTTTGGTGCTGGGGGCGGGCAAGACAGGCAAGCTGGTGGCAGAGGTCGCGGCAGAGCGCGGACATAGCGTCAACGTGCTGGACGCGAAGGAGAATAAGGAGGCGAGCGCTCTGACTCCGCCCTTTGTCGCCGGTTTCGATGTGGTCATCGACTTCACGACTCCGGAGGCAGTGGTGCATAACATGCGCGCCTGCCTGGCGACCGGGGCGAAGATGGTGATCGGCACGACGGGCTGGTACGACAAGCTGGCCGACATGCGCGGGCTGGCGGAGCGCAAGCAGGCCGCGCTGCTCTATGGCACGAACTACTCCCTGGGTGTGCAGGTGATGTTCCAACTTGCCGCGCAGATGGGCAAGTCGCTGAAGGATGCGGGCTACACCTTTGCCATTGAAGAGACGCACCATGTGACGAAGCTGGACTCGCCTAGCGGGACCGCGATCACGCTTGGCGAAGGTCGTGAGAAGGCGACAGGGGTGGAGAACATCCCGATCAAGGCGACACGTCACGCGGATGCGGCGGGCACGCACGTGCTGGTTGCGAAGAGCGATGCGGACAGGCTGGTGCTGACGCATGAGGCGTTCTCGCGGCGCGGATTTGCAGAGGGCGCGGTGCGGGCGGCCGAGTGGCTGTCGACGCGCACCGGCTGCTATGACTTCCAGGACGTCTTCAACCAGTTGTAGCCGCGCAACATCAAATAACCAGACGTAACCATAACGACGGGATAGTATTATGACCGCATTTGCAGATTTGACGTTTGACGAGAAGCTGGACCGGCTGGCCGAGGTCGCCGTGAAGATTGGGCTGGGACTGCGCGCGGGGCAGGAGCTGGTGATGTCCGCGCCGATCGAGGCGCTGCCGCTGGTGCGCCGCATCACCGAGCACGCCTACCAGGCCGGCGCGCTGCTGGTCACGACGTTCTACGGGGACGATCCAAGCGTCCTTGCGCGCTACCAGTATGGCCCGGACGCCAGCTTCGACTTTGCGCCCACCTGGCTGCAGGATGGCATCGCGACCGCCTTCGCAAGCGGCGCGGCGCGTCTGGCCATCGCGGGAGCCAACCCCGCGCTGCTGGCCGGGCAGGATCCAGCCAAGGTGGCCCGCGCCAACGTCGCCATGTCGAAGGCGAGCAAGCCGGCGATGGAGCTGATTACGCGCCACGAGATCAACTGGACGATTGTGGCCTGCGCGACGCCGGAGTGGGCGAAGCTGGTCTTTCCGGATGAGCCGGAGAATATTGCTGTCGCGAAGCTGTGGGAGGCGATCTTCGTCGCCTCGCGCATCGCCGTCGACGACCCTGTCGCCGAGTGGCAGCAGCATGGCGCGCGGCTGAAGCAGCGCGTCGACATGCTGAACACCAAGCGCTTCTCTGCGCTGCACTTCAAGTCTGCTGACGGCTCGACTGACCTGACTGTCGGGCTGGCTGACGACCATCTGTGGGCAGGCGGCGGCACGACGGCGGGCAACGGCGTCTACTGCCAGCCGAATATCCCTACCGAAGAGTGCTTCACCACTCCGCACAAGGACCGCGTGGATGGCAAGGTGCGGGCGTCGAAGCCGCTCTCGCACCAGGGGACGCTGATCGAGAACATCCGGTGCGGTTCGAGGGCGGGAAGATTGTCGAAGCTACGGCGACTGCGGGCGAAGACGTGCTGAACCGGCTGATCTCGACCGACGATGGCGCCCGGCGGCTGGGCGAGGTGGCGCTGGTGCCGCACTCCTCGCCGATCGCCAGCAGCGGCGTGCTGTTCTGGAATACGCTGTTCGACGAGAACGCCGCCAGCCATATCGCGCTGGGTCAGGCCTATTCGACCTGCATCATCGGCGGCGAGAAGATGGATACGGAGCAACTCGCAGAGCTGGGAGCCAACACGAGCCTGATCCACGTGGACTGGATGATCGGCTCCGGCGAGATGGACGTCGACGGCGTAGCGGCGGACGGAACCAGCGAGCCGCTGATGCGCAAAGGCGAGTGGGTCTAGCCGCTTCCTGCACATATTTTCGCGCGTAGCCGTCATATTCAACGCATCGACCGCCGCAACGCGATAAACTTGCAATAACTATGGAACTGATGGGTTGTGGAACGGCGCTGGTAACTCCCTTTCGCAGGGACGGCAGCGTCGATGAGCCGGCGCTGCAGGCGCTGGTGAACTGGCAGATCGAGAGCGGCATTCGTCTTCTGATTCCGTGCGGGACCACCGGGGAGGCTTCGACCCTGACGGAGGCGGAGTGGCTTCGTGTCGTCGAGATCACGGTTTCCGCCACGGCGGGGCGTGTACCGGTCTTTGCCGGCTGCACGCACAACGCGACGCATGAAGCTGTGGCGCGCGCGCAGAAGCTGTCCAAGATTGCTGGCCTCACCGGAATTCTGACCGCAAATCCGTACTACAACCGTCCCGGGCAGGAGGGCCAGTACCAGCACTTCAAGGCCATCGCCGAGGCGACGAAGCTGCCCCTGCTGCTCTACAACATTCCCGGGCGCACCGGCGCGAACCTTGAGCCTGCGACTGTGCTGCGATTAGCTGAACTCGACAATGTCATCGGCATCAAGGAGTCGAGCGGCAACATCGCCCAGATCACGGAGTTGCTGACGACTGCACCGAGAGACTTCAAGGTCTTTGCCGGAGATGACGGGCTGGCTCTGCCGGTCATCGCGCTGGGTGGCGTTGGATTGATCTCCGTGGCGTCGAATGCAATCCCGGCGCAGATGGCGGCGATGGTGCAGGCCGCGCTTGACAACAACTGGGCAACAGCACGCACGGTCAACCGCGAGTTCTTCCGGCTGATGCAGGCGCACTTCCTCGAGGCGAGCCCCGCCCCGATCAAGGCCGTACTTGCGATGCTGGGGCACGGCGAAGATGTTCTGCGGCTGCCTATGGTTCCGGTCTCCGCCTTGACGCGAAAGAAGCTTGAAACGCTATTGGCAGAGCTTGGGCTGCTAGTGACGGAACCATCCCGCAACTGAAATTCAGATACAAATATCTCCAATCGACAGGAAGAGTGCGACTTTGAACGGAACATTGCAGGAGAAGATTGAGCATTGGTTTGCGCAGGGAACAAGCGCCGTCGGCAACGCCGAGGCAGAGGCTGCGTTCCATGAGTTACGTTCCGCACTTGAGGCTGGAACGCTACGCTCGGCCGAGCCGGACGCTTCCCTGCCCCTCGGATGGCGCGTTAATGCGTGGGTGAAGCGCGGCATTCTGCTCGGTTTCCGTCTCGGGCAGATGATCGAGATGGGGTGTCCGGACGGCTTTGCGTTTGTCGATAAAAATACCTATCCGGCGCGGCGATTCAAGGCCGTGGACGGGGTACGCGTCGTGCCGGGCGGCTCGTCGGTGCGCTCGGGAGCGTACCTGGCCAAGGGAGTCGTGGTGATGCCGCCCGCTTATGTAAACGTGGGCGCGTATGTGGATGAAGGCACGATGGTTGATTCGCACGCGCTGGTCGGAAGCTGCGCGCAGATCGGCAAGAGGGTGCATCTGAGCGCTTCGGCGCAGATCGGCGGCGTGCTGGAGCCGGTGAACGCGAGCCCCGTCATCATCGAGGACGACGCCCTGATTGGCGGAAACACAGGGGTTTACGAGGGAACCATCGTGCGCAGCCGCGCCGTGCTGGCCGCCGGAACGGTGTTGACGCGCGGGACTCCGGTCTATGACCTGGTGCGAGGAGAGGTCTACAAGGCGACGTCGGAGATGCCACTGGTTATCCCTGAAGGAGCAGTCGTGGTGCCTGGTTCGCGATCGGTTTCCAAGGGTAAGGGCGCGGAGTGGGGGTTGAGTCTGGCGGCTCCGGTGATTGTTAAGTATCGAGATGAAAAGACGGAGCTTTCGCTGGTTTTGGAGGATATTCTGCGGTAAAAGCGTGGTGAAATTATGGTGAATTGCGTGGCAATTGTGGTTGGCTAATGGTCATTTTTGCGGAGTGGAAGATACGCCAGCGTTTTCAACTTTATTTTGTTCCGACGTTAGGGTGAAGCCCGTATTGCCGCGCCGGGCGTAACCTCTGGCGATGCTAAGATTGAAGATTGAATGGCTAATAACGATAAGTTGAAGATGATTCCGCTGGGGGGCCTCGGCGAGTTTGGGATGAACTGCATGGCCCTCCGTTGGCAGGATGACATTATTGTCATCGATGCCGGTCTGATGTTCCCTGAAGAAGAGTTGCTGGGCGTCGACATTGTTGTTCCTGATATCAGTTACCTGACTGAAAACCGCTCCAAGGTCCGCGCCATCCTGCTGACCCATGGGCATGAAGACCACATCGGCGGGCTGCCGTGGATCCTCTCCGAACTGAACGTTCCGGTCTATGGGACTGAGTTTACCCTGGCCTACGTCGAGGGCAAGCTGGAAGAGCATCGGCTGCTCGACAACGCCGATCTGAACGAGATGATTCCGGGCAACCGCATCACGCTGGGGCCGTTCTCCATCATGCCCATCCGCGTGACCCATTCGCTGGTGGACTGCGTGGCGCTGGCGATCCATACGCCGGTGGGTGTGGTGCTGCATACGGGCGACTTCAAGATCGACCTGTCGCCGACCGACGGGCAGGCGTTCGACCTGCAGGCCTTTGCCGACCTGGGCAAGCAGGGTGTGCTGGCGTTGCTGCAGGACTCGACCAACGTCGACCGCAAGGGCTACACACCAAGCGAGCGAGCCGTACGTCCGAGGCTCGACGAGATCTTCGCTCAGACGAAGAAGAAGCTGTTCTTCAGCTGCTTCTCCTCCTCGATCCACCGCATTCGCCTGGCGATGGAGCTGGCTAACCAGCACGGACGAAAGGTCGCCATCATTGGGCGTTCGCTCGACAACTCGACCGAGATCGCGCAGGACCTGGGCTACCTTGATGTGCCGTCGGGACTGATCATCAATCCGGGCCAGATAAGCGATATGCCGGCGAATAAAGTCTGCGTGATGATTACGGGAACGCAGGGCGAGCCGATGAGCGCGCTGAGCCGGGCCGCGGTAAACAACCACAAGTTCGCGAAGATCGACGCCGGGGATACGGTTCTGCTCAGCTCCCGCGTGATTCCCGGCAACGAGAAGTCCATCTATCGCATGATCGACCACCTTGAACGGCGCGACGCGCACGTGATCCACGACGACGGCACCGCCGGTCTTATCCACGTCAGCGGACACGGCAGCCAGGAAGAGCTTCGCCTGATGATCAACCTCGTGCGGCCGAAGTTCTTCATCCCGGTGCATGGCGACTACCGCCACCTGAAGCGGCATGTCGAGCTCGCCGCAGGCACGGGTGTGCCAGAAAAGACGATCCTGCTGGAAGATGGCGACGTTCTGGAGGTGGATAGAAATTCCGCTAACAAGACCGGAAAGGTCACAGTTGGACGCATCTGCATCGACTCCGGGGGCACCTCGACCGACGTGGTCGAAGATCTGGTGATGCGCGACCGCAAGCACCTTAGCGAAGACGGCATCGTGCTGCCGATCATCGCGATCAACAAGCGAAGCGGCAAGCTCGAGAACGCGCCGGAGATCGTGATTCGCGGCATGGCGGTTGGCGATGAAGAGATGGTCGCCGAGGCGCGCCAGATGGTGCAGCGGACGCTCGACTCCTCCAGCGACGAAGAGCGCGCGGACTACGGCGTCATCAAGGAGAAGATCCGCAGCGATCTCAAGCGCTACATCCAGAAGAGCACCAGCCGGAGACCTCTGATCATGCCGGTCATTCTGGAGATATGACCGCAAAATAACCTGCAAAGAGTAGCGGCTCAGAGACGGGGGCGCTTTCGCTTTTGCAATCGAAATTGTGCTCTACCAGCGAGGGTGCACAAGGCCGCGAATCTTCCCGTCATAGATGCGGCGCACCGCCTCCATCGTCTCAGGCGAGAGGGCGGGCAGAGCAGCCGCGGCAGCGTTATTCGCCACCTGCTCCGGTCGCTTGCCGCCTGGGATGGCACAGCTTATGGCGTCGAACATCAGTATCCAGCGCAGCGCGAACTGCGCCATGGAGACGCCCTCCGGCACTAGCGGGCGCAGCTCCTCCACTGTCTGCAGGGCAAGGTCATAGTCCACGCCGGAGAAGGTCTCGCCTACGTCGAATTTTTCACCATGCCGGTTGAAGTTGCGGTGGTCGTCCTCGCCGAACTTCGAGTCGGGCTTCATCTTGCCTGTCAGCATACCGCTGGCCAGCGGAACCCTAGCCAGGATGCCGACCTGATGCTTTTTGGCTTCTTCGAAGAACAAATCCGCAGGACGCTGGCGGAAGCAGTTGAAGATCATCTGTACCGTCTGGACGTTTGGAAAGTCGAGCGCCTTGAGCGCCTCTTCGACACGCACCACACTGACGCCGTAGTAGCGGATCTTGCCGGCTTTGACCAGATCATCCAGGATGCCGAATAACTCCGGATGATAGTAGGCGTCGGTCGGCGGACAGTGCAACTGCACGAGATCAAGGCAGTCGGTTTCGAGGTTGCGGCGGCTCTCGTCGATCCATGCGTTCAGGTTGGCCGCGCTGTAGCCTTCGACGGTCTGATGGGGAAGTTTGCGACCGGCCTTCGTGGCAACGATGATCTCGTCCTTGCGTTCGCGCTTCAGCTGCGCAATATGCCGCTCGCTGCGGCCAGCACCGTAGACATCAGCCGTATCGAGAAAGTTGATGCCGGAGTCCACGGCCTGATGCAGCGCGCCCATCGCCTCAGCGTCGGTTACATTGCCCCAACCGCCGCCAATAGCCCATGCTCCAAAGCTGATCTCTGAGACCTTCCACCCGGTACGGCCTAGCACACGAAAGTTCAAAGTTGATTCTCCTCTGCACAGACTACTTTCGACGCTGCCATCTTACATAGTCAAATCCCCTTCCATACGAATGAATTACGAGAACTATCTACGAAGTACGGATAAAATCGCAAAGGATGCAGGGACAGGGTAAGCGGCACGAGGCAAACGGCGGCGAAGTAGGCCAGATAGCACGACGAGTCGTTCGCGCACGCGAGGCCATCGCACACCGGCGCAAGACCTTCGCCGTTATGCTGACGATATCGTTGTTCGTCTTCTGCACGGCGGCGTGGCCCTTCACGAAGGCGCACCTGCAGGCGCTTGCAGTGCTGAAACTGGTCAGCGGACAGCCCGTCCCTTGGATCGTCGGCCGCGCAGTTGCTGAGCCGATCAGCACCGAAGATATTCAATTCCCCAGCGACGCGGGCGTCGTCCATGCGCGGCTGTATCTGCCGGAGAACAAACCGAACGCTCCGACGCTGATCGTGCTGCACGGCGTCCATCATCTCGGCATGGACGAGCCTCGCCTGATGGCGTTCGCCGCCGCTATGGCCAGTTGCGGCCTGCGGGTGCTGACGCCGCAGCTGCCCGGCATCAAGGACTACCACGTGGACCGCAGCTCCGTGCAGGTCATCGGCGAGTCGGCGAAGTGGTTTGCGCAGAAGACTGGCGGCCCTGTCGGCGTGATGGGGTTGAGCTTCAGCGGCGGACTGGCGCTCGTCGCAGCGGCCGATCCGGTCTATCACCCGGACTTCAAGTTCGTCCTGGCCGTCGGCTCGCAGGATGCGATGGACCACGTCGCCAACTACTACCTGACGGGCCGCGAGCTGCGTCCTGACGGCACGACCGAGTTGCTGCCCGCACACGAGTACGGAGCGCTGGTGTTGGAGTATGAGCACCTGGAGGACTTCATTCCGGCATCGGACATTGCGGCGATTCGTCCTGTACTGCGCCAGCATCTGTACGAGGACAAATCCGCAGAGACCGCTGCCGAAGCCACGTTGAACGACAGGCAACGGCGGGAGGCTCGGGAGTTGGTCGACGTCGCCTCGCCGATCACGCTCCAGAAGCTGGCGTCCGTACAAGCAAAGTACATCGAAGAGATGGAGGCCCTGTCGCCGCACGGCCGCCTGAAGACGTTGACGACGCCGGTGTACCTGTTGCACGGCGAAGCGGATAACATTATTCCAGCAGCCGAGACGCTGTGGATGGCGCACGAGCTACCTGGCACGACGTTGCAGGCTATGCTGGTGAGTCCAATACTGGCGCATCTCGACCTGGAATCGGCACAGCCCAACGCATGGGACGAGTGGCGGCTGGTACATTTTCTAGCGCTGGTGATGCACGCTGCAGGGAGGACGTAATGAACGAGATGGTGACGTTAGATGAGATTCGCGCGGCGCAGCAACGTATCGCCGGAGTAGCGGTGCGGACGCCGCTTTATCGGCTGGAGCGCGAGCGTCTGCGCGCGGCCAATCAGCCCGAACCTGCGTACGACATTTACATCAAGGCGGAGAGCGAGCAGCCTATCGGCAGCTTCAAGCTGCGGGGCGCATACAACATGGTGGCGCAGCTATCGCCAGAGGCTCTGCGCCGCGGCGTTGTGACGTACTCAAGCGGCAACCACGCGCAGGGCGTCGCCTATGCCGCTACGGGCGCTGGGCGCGAAGGCGGTGATCGTAATGCCGGAGAACTCTCCCAAAGTGAAGCGGGACGCGACGGCGGCGCTGGGCGCGGAGATTGTGCTGGTTGGCCCGGCGTCGATCGAGCGGAAGCAGAAGGCCGAAGAGTTGGTGGAGAAGTTCGGCTACACGATGGTTCCACCTTACGACGCCCCACAGATCATCGCCGGGCAAGGGACGTGCGGGTTGGAGATCGTCGAGCAGCTTCCTGATGTCGACCTGGTGTTGGCGCCGGTCAGCGGCGGCGGCCTGCTGAGCGGTGTCGCTACGGCGGTCAAGCTGGCCGCGCCGCATGTGCAGGTCTGGGGAGCCGAGCCGGAGCTGGCTGCTGATGCCAAGGAGAGCTTCGAGACGAAGCAGCTGGTGGAATGGCCCGCGGCCAAGACTACCCGCACCATCGGCGACGGCCTCCGCACGCAGAGCCTCGGCGAGCTAAACTTCGCGCACATTCTGCGCTTCGTAGATGGTATTGTCGCGGTCAGCGAAGAGGAGATATTCGCAGCGATGCGCTTGGTGCTGGCCGCGACGAAACTGGTCGCAGAGCCCAGCGGCGCGGCTTCGCTGGCGGCAGCCCTGTACCACGCGCACGAGCTGCCTCCGGCGCGCAAGGTCGCGGTGGTCTTGAGCGGAGGCAATCTGGAGCCTGCGTTGCGGGAGCGCCTGGAGGCGGAACTCGCAGCTACTTCATAGACCGGATGGCATTGGGTCCTCGACGGCGCTATCCTAAACGTCTAAGCAACAGGGAGCAGAATGATAAGCGAGACCTGGTGAGCTATGACGAAATCGAAAAGAAGCATGGCGGTCAGAATTGCCTGGGTTGGCTCGGTGCTGGTGCTGGCGCCCTTGCTGGCATTGGGGCAAAAGAACTCGAAGGATAAAGCCGGCTACGACCGCGCCGCGCGCGCGACCGTTCTGCACACAGCGAACGTATACGTCACAGCCGACGCGGACGCGCAGAAGATCTCGCTGGTGACTCCGGGCCACGAGGTTGTGGTGATCGAGCGCACCGGGCCGTGGGTGAGGGTCTTCGCCAACACCGACGCGAAGGACGACATCAAGACAACGACAAGCCGGAGTTCAGCAGCGACGATAATGTGACTCCGGCCTCCGGCTGGATTCGCGACAAGGGGATCGTCGCCCCGAGCACTCCCGGCGGCGACGTGATTCTCTACGGCGCGGCGGCCAATCGTGGAGGATGAGGCATCGCAGCCACATGCTCCTAAGGGAGCGGCAGAGGCGGCTCATCTGCTGTATCGACGCGTGTTCGAGTACTACCCTGATTCTCCGCTGGCGGCGGAGGCGGCTTGGCGCTCTGCGGATGTGCGCTGGCAGCTCGACAAGGCTGACAACAACACGCTGCCCTCGGCGAAAGAGCAAGAGGCCTACCTGCGGCCGCAGATCTACGAAGGCGACATGAAGCGCGTCATCAAGCTCTATCCGGGTACGAAGTACGCGGCGATGGCGTCGTATGAGCTGCTCGACAACAAGCTATGCGGCGATTGGCAGGGACTGCCCAAGTGTCCTGAGATGGAGACCAATCTCTACGTCAAATACGCGCAGCAGTTTCCCGACAGCCCCAAGGCACCGGAGGCGCTCTACAACGCCGTCTACCGCCAGGGCGTGCTGGTGACGATGTATTCGGTGCAGGACGAAAAAAAACGTGCCGCAGCAGCAGCGCAACGCACGCAGGATCTGGCGAAGAATCTGAAGGATCGCTATCCTCAATCCGACTTTGCCGCGCGTGCGGCCAGCATCGCTTACCGAGTGCAGCAGGACATCGCCATCTACGGGAATGATCGTGACTGATAGCGTGGCCGTGCCGTCAGCTCTGACGGTTCGGCGTGTCGCCGTTGATGATGCGGCTGCAGTCGCCGAGTTGAGCGTTCAGCTTGGATATCCGGCTACTGCTGGCGAGATCGAACAACGCATTGCGGGCCTCAACTCATGCAAGGCGCAGCAGGCTGTCTTCGTTGCGTGCATTGGAGCTGAGATCGTCGGCTGGATCGACGTTGCGCTGAGCTTCGACCTGCAGACGCCTCCCTATGCGCTGATCGGCGGCCTCGTCGTCAAGGACGGCGTGCGCGGGCTGCGCATCGGCAAACGCCTGTGCGACGAGGCAGAGGCGTGGAGCCGCGCGCAGGGTGTCGGCGTTCTTCGGGTCACCTCGCGGAGCACGCGTGCCGATGCGCACCGCTTCTATCTGCGCGAGGGTTTCAGGGATATCAAGATGTCGCGAGTCTTCGAAAAAAATATCGGGTGAGCACTCTGGTACGGGGCGCAATCACGCGGAAAACCTGCACTCATCCTCCGCATTTAGGATAGAAGTTATGTCGATCTTTCATGTGATTATTCTTGCCATTGTGCAAGGCCTGGCAGAGTTGCTGCCCGTCTCCAGCTCGGCGCACGTCGTCGTGGCTGAAAAGCTTCTGGGGCTCAACCCCTCCACGCCGCAGATGACGCTGCTGCTGGTGATGCTGCATACCGGCACCATGTTCGCCGTCATCGTCTACTTCTGGAACCAGTGGAAGCGGACGTTCTTCTCGAGTAGCGACGCCTTCAACCGTTTTGCCATTCGCGCCATCTGGGCTTCCTTGCTGACAGCCCTCATCGGCTATCCGATCATCAAGGTGATCGAGAAGACTGCGTTCAAAGGACTTCCCAAGGCAGAGATCGAGCTGCTCTTCGGACGGCTGGACCTGATCGCGCCGGCGCTGTTTGCTGCCGGCCTGATCATCCTGCTTGCCGGGCTGATGGAGAAGCGGCGCATGGGTGCGCATGAGCAGCGTCTACGGCGACAGCGTCACCATGCGGCAGGCCGGCTGGATGGGTGCGATTCAGGGGCTCTGCCTTCCGTTCCGCGGCTTCTCCCGCTCCGGCGCGACCATCTCCATCGGCATGCTGACCGGCGCCAGCAAAGAGCGCGCTGAGCGCTTCAGCTTCGCGCTGGCCGTCATCCTTACCCCGGCGGCCATAGGCAAAGAAGCGCTGCGATTGCTGAACGAAACGCACGCGGCGAAGCTCGCGGGGACGCCAATCGACCTGCACGCGAGCGTGGTGATGAGCCTGCTCGGGATGGTCTTTGCCTTTCTGGCCGGGCTGGTGGCGCTGAAGTGGCTCAGCAGTTGGCTCGAAGAAGGCCGCTGGTATCTCTTCGGAATCTATTGTCTGGTGGCATCCGTGGTCGTGTTCTATCTGCACCACATCGGCTACTAGCCCGTGGGATATCTCCGTCCGATCATGTGCCAATCACGGAAAGAACGGCCGGATAGAGATCCAGCCGCCGTGTGTGGAAGCATATTTTGACGATTAAGCGACTCGCTACTTAGCAACTAACGCGTCCCGGTGGTCTCGAACATAATCATGCGTGGTCAAGACATGCGCCTGCTGCTCGACCAGCAACTGCCGGATTGGCAGTGGAAGATCGCGATCCAAGGCATCTGCGTAAGCCTTCTTGGCGGCATCTTCGCCCTGCTCCGCAGTGACGAGTAGCTCATGGTCCCCGCCTCCCAGCTTCGCCTTTAGATCGCCCCACACACGATGGATCGTGCCGCTTGGGGTGCCGGTCTCATGGACATCATGGACGCCCGCGCGGTGGAGCTCGTTCTCCAGCTCGGCGCGGAAGTTGGCTCGCTTCAGCGACTCTGCCAGAAAGTAATGTTTCAGCGTCTCGTCTTTCAGGTGTTCGCCGATATCGGCAAAGCCTTTTTGGCTATCCTGGAGGGTATTGATAACCGATTTGATCGCCAGCTCCATCTCGTTCTGTCTGCCTGAATCTGTGGACATATTGAAACCTCATAACTTAAGTGTTTGAGAGAATGGTGGGCGAACTCAAGGGCTGGGGCGGGGTCTGCCGGATGTGCGCGATTCTCCTTCACCGGCAGCAAGCAGGAGAAATCGCGAAAATCCAGCTCCCCCGCCAGCCATTTCATTGCGCAAGGCTAACCCGGCGCGCATGTGCAGATAGATGCTCGCTTCCGGCATGGGTTTGTATCCTGATTCCAGTTTGGGGAGGTTTTCCAAACTTCTCCGGCGCTCTGTGATAATCAGAGATGCTCTGGTGGTTTAAGGCCTTGAAGAAGTTCGATGTTTGTCCGGTGGACAGTTCCTGTCCGCTGGCGACCGAGGCCGCGCGCACCTTCAACAGAGGGCCCCATGAAAAGCTTGCGACTTGTCTTGAAACCGACGCGGAACCGGCGCCTGAACGAGATTCTGGGCTTGACCGTGCTGGTATCTGCGGGGCTGTTGCTGTTGGCTTTGGCGAGTTATACGCCGACCGATCCCTCCTTCAATACCATCGGCGGCTACGCGACCGGACGTCCTGCCCACAACTGGACGGGCATGGTCGGCGCGTACCTGTCGGACGCCATGCTTCAGACCCTCGGTATAGCGGCCTTCTTCCTGCCGCTGGTTCTGGGCCGATTGGGCTACTGCTGGATTATGTCGCGGCCCGCAGGCTCTCCCGTCGCCAAGTTAATGGGCCTGCTGCTTTGGATCGTCTTCGCCCCTGCGGCCATTGCCCTGCTGCCAGGAAATCTATTGTGGCACCATGCACTGCCTATCGCCGGCGTGACCGGACGGCTTCTGGCTGACCTGATGGTGCACTACCTCAACCTGCCGGGAGCCTTCATCGTCGTCTCCCTGATGGTGGCGCTGTCGCTCTACCTCGCAACTACCTTTACCTTCAATACCTCCCGCGAGTGGGCGATGCTCCGCTTCGGCTTTATACAGGCTATTTGGCAGCGCTGGACGAACTGGCGGAACCGCCGCAGCAACGCAGCTATGGCAAAAGCCGAACAGCGTGACGACCGCTCCGGCATGGAGTTCGTCAGCAAACGCGAGAAGCTGGTAGAGCAGGCGCGCCGCGCTCGCGAGCTGGAAGAGGCCGCGCAATCCGAGCCTGAGAGCACTACCCTGCTTGGCTCGCTCTTCGGATGGTGGGGTCAGCGTAAGCGAACCGAGTCTATCTCAATTGTCCCGCATGACGAGGACGCCCATGCAGCATCTGGCGAACCGGCCTCTGTATGGCAGGCCATGCCGCGCACGCTGGTCGATGCTCCTCCTGTGACACCGCTTGGCACGGCGGCCGCAGCCGTAGCTCCCTTTGCCGAAGCTCTCGCACGTGCCGCTGCACCTATCAAGGCCATCGACGACGAATCCAATTTCAACGGCAGCGAAGGCGTTTTCGACTTTCTGAAAGAGCGCGTCGATATGCCGGAGCCTCCTCCCGCGCGCACACCGACGCCAATCCGCCCCCCGAAGCGCGTAGCGGAAGAGCCGGCGTTTGTCGCGCCTGTCCCACCAGCCGCCGCAGTCGACGGCATCTCCTTCGGCCGGCGCGCCGATGCCGACATCAAGCCGGTCACCATTGTCCCCAAGAGCGTGCGCGGCTACAAACTGCCACCTTCTTCCCTGCTCCACCGCGACGACAACCAGACGGTCGTGCGCGAGGAGGCCCTGCGCGAAGAGGCCCGCGTCCTCGTCGAAAAGTGCGCCGAGTTCTCCGTCGACGGCCAGGTCACCCAGATCAACCCCGGCCCCGTCGTCACCACCTTCGAGTTCCGCCCCGAGGCCGGCGTCAAGGTCGCCCGCATCACCGGTCTCGCCGACGATCTCTGTCTTGCTATGGCAGCCGAGTCGATCCTTATCGAGCGCATGCCGGGCAAGAGCACCGTCGGCATCCAGGTGCCGAACTCAGAGCGTGAAACGATCTGGCTCCGCGACGTCGTCGAGTGCGAGAGCTTCGCGCAGAGCAAGAGCCGTCTGGCGATTGCGCTGGGCAAGGACATCAACGGCCGCATCGTCACCGCCGATCTCGCCAGCATGCCGCACGTTCTGATCGCCGGATCGACCGGCTCCGGTAAGTCCGTCGCGATCAACGCCATGATCATGAGCGTCCTGTTCAAGAGCACACCCGAGCAGGTCCGCATGATCCTCGTCGATCCCAAGCGCGTCGAACTCGGCATGTACGAGGGCATCCCGCATCTCTTTACGCCCATCATCACGGAGGCCAAGCTTGCGGCGAATGCTCTGCGCAACGCGGTCCGCGAGATGGAGCGGCGCCTCAAGCTGCTCGCCGCCAACCACGTTCGCAATATCGACCAGTTCAATAAACTCTTCGAGCACGGCAGCGAATATCTCTTCGAGGACGCCAACCAGGAGCCGTTGCCCTACATCATCATCATCATCGACGAGCTCGCCGATCTGATGATGCTCGATCGCTCGAACGTCGAAGAGTCCATCACGCGCCTCGCCCAGATGGCCCGTGCCGTCGGCATCCACCTGGTGCTCGCCACGCAGCGTCCGTCGGTCGACGTTATCACCGGCCTCATCAAGGCGAACGTGCCCACGCGTATGAGCTTCCGCCTCGCCACGAAGGTCGACTCCCGCACCATCATTGATTCGAACGGTGCGGAGAGCCTTCTGGGCCGCGGCGACATGCTCTATTTGCCGCCTGGCACCAGCCGCGTACAGCGTGTTCATGCGCCATTTGTAACCGAAAAGGAGATCTCCGCGGTCACTGCTTTCTGGAGGGCACAGGGCGAGGCCGAGTACGTCCATGGGTTCCTCGAAGGTCCGAAGGAAGACATCACCGGCAAGGATGGCGATGGTGGCGAAGAAGGCGACAACAACGACCCCATGTACGACGACGCCGTACGCCTGGTCTTCGAGTTCGGCAAGGCCAGCACTTCGCTGCTGCAGCGGCGCCTGCGCATCGGGTACGGCCGCGCCGCGCACCTCATCGATATGATGTACAATGATGGACTGGTGGGTCCGGCCGATGGATCGAAGCCGCGCGAGATTCTGAAGTCGCCCAACTGGATCAGCGAGGTCGATGCAGCGATTCGCTAGTTGCTGGCCTTAGTAGTGGTGGTGATGATGCCCCCAGGAGCGGAAGCCCAGGATCCCCATCATGCCGATCCCCAGCAGCAACGCGACCCAGAGTATCTGCGGCCTGCGTCGCAGCAGCGGCCGATCGTCGCGGCGGGGCGCGTAGTAGGGATTGAGCTGCTCCGGCCCCAGGCGTGCCGTCGACATATTTCCTTCGACAGAGAAGCCAGCCGGATACGCGTCACCCGCACTCGGCAGCGCTGGATCCCCATAAAACAGCGTTGCGCCACCATGGGCTGATCCGGCGTCGAAGCACAGCTTACGCTCCCTCATCTCCAGTCGCACAGCAGCGAGAGGCAGCGGCGGCGCGCTCCCATTCTGGATCGACACCTCTACGATTGCGGGGCTCTGCATATTGCCACCCAGCACCGCAGGTACGCTGAGCTGCTGTTGCTGCACCTCACGTCCCGCCTGCGTCAGATGCACATTGAGTACGGTCCCGGTGGTGGACTCAGTCGACGACGGATCGTTCTCCGGCCGGTCGGCAATCTGCACTACGCGGCTGAAGTTGTCCTTGAACTGCGGCGTCAGCACAAACGAGACGCGCTCGATTGGCACGCGCTCTGCAACGGCAAAACGCGCCACGGTCGTCGAGCCACGCTGCTCCAGCGTAGAGGTCTCCGCCACGGTAGTAAAAAGACTCTGTGCCTCGCGACTGGGCGGAACGGTAGCACCGCGCACCATCAGCGCATTGGGCTTGAACGCGGAGCGCGAGGACACCGGAGCGACATCGAGCGCCACATGCAGATATGCGAAACGTGACTCCTGTAGATGCAGCGTCGTACCGCGCGAGAGGTGCTGCGAGGTCAGATCGAACAGTTTGAAGTCGCCCAGCGGTGTGGAGTGCTGCGAGTTAAGCGACTCGCTTCCCGAGACTGCCGCCGAGGCGATGTAGTCCTGCCCGCCGAGGTTGAGGACCACGTCTGTATACTCCCGCGATGGCATCTTCAAATCAAAGACAATCCTGCGTCCGGTCTGCTTTAGATTCATTACTGGCGAATCTTCACTCTCCAACTGCGCTGGCTCGCTGAGCGTAGTGAAATAGGGGAGCGGATGGATAGCTCCACGCTCCCGTCCAGCGATATCTTCATTGCGATAGAGCCGAACGTCCTTCAGGTAAGGCGCCGCATGAGGAAAGATGGGAGCATCGAGCACCGCGCACGCCTCGCCTTCTGCGGCAGGCACAACCAAACTGCGCCGATAGCGAAAGTAGGACAGATGGGCCCCGCTCTCCTGCGGCAACTGCGCAGGAACCGATTGCCATAGCAGCAGCGCGAGAGTGAGAGGAATCATCTTCAGCATGCATTCTGGGTGCACCCCGACGGCGACACCCCATGGCCATTACTCTACCGCCGCACTCAATCGAACGCATCTCATCAGGCAGTGGTAATCTTTTGGCGTGACCACGACGATACCCCTGCAATCGGCAGTCCCGGTTCAGGTACTACTGATCGACGACGACGATCTGAGCCGGGAGCTATTGACTCTTCTACTCTCCGGGGAGGAGTTCGAGATCGCAGCGGTCGACTCCGGTGAGGCCGCGATGCAACGGCTGCGGAAGTCCACAGTTGAATCGCCCCGGGTTATCTTGACTGACCTGCAGATGCCCGGCATCTCGGGTAGTGAACTGGCCGTGCAGCTTCGCTCGGTATGCCCTCCCGGAACTATCGTACTGGCCATGAGCGGCAGTCAACCCCAGGGCGACGCCGTCCAGAGATACGATGGATTCCTCCTGAAGCCCTTTACCCGCCTGCAATTCGCGGCGGCTGTAGCTGGAACGGCGTACTCGCAAACCACACCCACCGATCCACCCGGAATCCTCGACGAAGCCGTATTTCTCCGGTTTCGCGGGTCAGCACCTTTGTCCCAAGCCCTGGAGATGTACGCCTTCTGCCTGCGTGACGCGGAGAAGCGTCTGGCCACCATGCGACAGGCCGCTTCCACAGGAGACGACGAAGCTTATCGCAAAGCCGCCCACGCCATCAAGGGCAGCTGCGGTATGCTGGGAGCTACTGAACTGCAGCGTCTGGCCGGGGCTATGGAAGACCAAGGCCTGGACGGTGCTAATCATGTAGCTTCATGCGACGAATTCGTGCTGGCATGCAAGCGGCTACATCGTATTCTTATCGCACGCGAAACTGGGCTTCCTGGCAGCAAAACTTCCGATTCATCAGGCGAAGGTGCGCAATGACTGTAGCAACAAAAAAACCGGCAGAAACCACGACCCCCGTAACCACGATCCGTGTCGTCGTCGCAGACGATCATCCCGTAGTCCGCTACGGCGTCAAGAACATGCTGATGCAGGAGCCCGGATTTGAAGTGGTCGGCGAAGCCGAAGACGGCGACGTCGCCATCACCCAGACCCTCGAACTCGAACCCGACATTCTGCTGCTCGATCTGTCCATGCCACGCCTGCCTGGTCTTGAAGCGATGCGCGCCATCATGGCAAAGTCGCCCCGCGTCAAGATCATCCTGCTCACTGCAACCATCTCCACCCAGCAGATTATCGAGGCGCTGCAGATCGGCGCCCGCGGAATCCTGCTGAAGGAATCGGTCGCCGGTGATCTCAGCAAGTCCCTGCGGGCCGTGCTCTCCGGCGATTACTGGATTGGCGGCGAACGTGTCGCCAACCTGCTGCAGGCCCTGCGCGAGCTCATGGCCCAGGCCGCCGCCGTCCCCGAACGCAAGACCTACGGCCTGACCCCCCGCGAGCTTGAAGTCGTCACCTGCATCGTCGAGGGCTGCAGCAACCGCGACATCGCCAAGCAGTTCAGCATCAGCGAAGAGACCGTCAAACGTCACCTGTCGAACATCTTCGATAAGACCGGCGTTTCCACACGGCTGGAACTGGCGCTGTTTTCGATTGCCCACAAACTGGTCGCGCTCGAAAGCTAAACCCGTCCTGGAATTCAGTAAGATGAAGGTATGGCCAACGGCGCTGCCTTCTCCGTCGCACGCTACAATGCGGGTGACACCTCGCACGACTCAGTAGATATGCTCGTCGTCGGCGCCGGCCCGACCGGCCTGGCCTGTGCCATCGCGGCGCAGCAGGCGCGGTTTTTCCGCGCGATTGATAGACAAGGGCTGCCTCTGCAACTCCCTCTTCCACTACCCCGCGCACATGACCTTTTTCACCACCCCGGAGCTGCTCGAGATCGGCGATATCCCCTTCTCCAGTCCCAACCAAAAGCCCAACCGCATTGAGGCGCTGGAGTACTACCGCAAGGTCACCGAGCACTACCAGCTGGACGTCCGCCAGTATGAGACTGTTGACTCCGTCAGTGGCCACGACGGCAACTTCACCGTCCACACGACCGACCGCTTCGGCCGCACCTTCCAGCATCGCGCGCGCAAGCTCGTCATCGCCACCGGCTACTACGATCTTCCGAACTACCTCGACATTCCCGGCGAAGACCTTAGCAAGGTAAAGCACTACTACCACGAGCCGCACCCCTACTACGGCCTGGACGTCGTGGTCATCGGCGGCAAGAACTCCGCCGCCATCGCCGCGCTCGATCTCTGGAGGCACGGCGCCCGCGTTACCCTTGTGCACCGCGGCGCGGAGATGCACCGCCACGTAAAATACTGGATTCATCCCGACATCAACAACCGCATCAAAAACAATGAGATCGCAGCATACTTTACCAGCACGGTTACAAATATCTCAGAGGATGCGGTCACGCTGTCCACACCAGAGGGACCGCGCACCCTGCCAAATCACTTCGTCTTCGCGCTCACCGGCTACCATCCCGACTTCGCCTTCATCGAGGGGCTTGGCGTGAAACTCGATGAGGCCAATGACCGCCGCCCAATCTGCGATCCCGCCACGCTCGAGAGCAACGTCCCCGGCATCTATCTCGCCGGAGTTATCGTAGCTGGCGAACGCACCAACGAAATCTTCATCGAGAACGGCCGCTTCCACGGCGCACTCATCGCGGCTCATCTCATCAATCTGCGCGCTGGTAAGCAGACAACTCAACCCGCACGCCAGATCGAAGTTCAGCACCGCACCGCCCACCTTCGTAATCAGGAATAATCCGAGTCTAGCCAATCACTCGCCGCAGAAACCCACGAACGCCCACCCACGTCAGCAACAGTCAGCGCGACCATCAACATGGCCAGAATCAGCCACGGAGGCATGTGCGATACCGTAGGCGTCAGAGCGGCGCGCAGCCCTTCACCCATGTAAACGATAGGGTTGACGAGCACTCCAATCTGCAGCCAGCGAATGCCGTGGAGCGCCGTCCACGGATAGTAGATGCAGCCCAGAAAAGTGATCGGAATGACGATCACCGAAAAGATCAGGCCGATCTGCTGCGGCTTGACCGCAGTCCCAATGGTCAGATCCCAGCGCTCCTGCAACCAGCGACGCCAGCACGACCACCGCAATAAGAAACGGCCAGCTCGTAACCTGGACATAGACCGGCGTGGAAGGGATGTAATACGCCAGCGGAAACACAATGGCGGCAGCGACAATGGACTGCATCGCCGAGAAAACAATTTTCTCGATCGCGACGAAGCCACTGGCAAAGGACACATCACGCGATCATCGATCTCACGCGTACTGCCGAAGTCTACTGCCAGGGGTAGCGCCACGGCGGCAATGCCCGAAAACATGATGCCCACCGCCATCAACCCTGGCAACAAGACAGTGGAGAAGTTTACGCCGGTGCTCTCAGCCATGTGTTGGGTCGGATTCATGGCCGCGCCGTTCGTCATGTGCGGCATGATGTAGGTAAACACAAAGAGAAACAGCAGCGGGTTCATGCAGACGCGAATGACGAACGGCGCAAGCTCCGCGACGAAGCACATGCAGATCGCGCAGCATTAGTCCCCCGAACGCACGGGCGTACTGCGTCGAACTCGACGCGTGGGTGATCTCTTCGGTTGCGGTCTGGGTCATGCTCTTCCTCGTTTACTCGCGCAGGTCTCTGCCCGTGAACTTGATGAAAACTGTTTCCAGACTTGTCTCGGTTACCGAAAGATCATGCAGACCGTAGGGTGATAGCCGCCTGGACGATCTCCGAGAGCAGGCCATCCGCTCCCTGGGCAAAGATGCGAACGCCGCGGTCAACGGCCTCGACGCTGGTGACGCCGGACATGCTGCCGATCTTAGCCAGCAACGTCGGTATATCGCTGCGCTGGCGCAGATTGAGCACGTAGATCTTCTCTGCGCCAATCGAAGCCTTGAGCGCCGCCGGCGTGTCCTCCACCAGAATTTTACCGTGATCAATGATGGCGACACGATCGCACAGCTCGTCCGCCTCTTCCATATAGTGCGTCGTCAGCACCACCGTGATGCCTTCGTGCCGCAGGTCGCGGACCGCCTCCCACATCGCAATCCGGCTTTGCGGATCAAGTCCCGCGCTCGGCTCGTCGAGAAATAGCACCTTCGGCCGATGCGCAATCGCCCTTGCAATCTGCACCCGTTGCGCCAGCCCTCCGGAGAGCTGCGCCGGATACGCGTCACGCCGCTCCGTCAGGTGAAACTGCGCGAGCAGTTGCTCCGTGCGCGATTTTGCCTCAACCCGCGAGAAGCCGAAGAAGAGACAGTGGAAGTAAATATTCTCAAAGATCGTGCAGGCGCGGTCCAGCGTGTTGTACTGCGGCACCACTCCGATACCCCTGCGCGCAATCGCCGGCATCGCCACTACATCGACCCCCGCGATTCGCACTCGACCAGCTGTGGGGAGCGCGCGCGTCGTGCAGATGCTTATCGTCGTCGTCTTACCTGCGCCATTGGGGCCGAGCAGGCCATACAGCTCGCCTTCGCGCACCGCCAGATCGATGCCATCGACGGCAACGACACGCTGCTTACCCTCATAAATCTTTCGCAGACCTTCAATCTCGACAATCACCCGGGTCTCCAACCTGCCTTATCCCATCCATGCCCTGATTAGATGCCAGGCATGATCTTTACTGTAGTTGCGGTTTAACTTTTCCACCATCGACTACGTTGTCACCCGGACTCAGCACGACAACATCGCCAGCCTGTAATCCTGTCAGGACTTCCGTCGCGCAACCAAGATCGCGTCCCAAGGTAATCGAATGAAAGTGTGTGACATCATTGCCGTCCACGACCACTGCTTGCGGTCCCGACGTGCGGACCAGACCACCGTGACGACGGGAATATCAATGACCGGAAAGGTGTCCGTGCTCATTGTCTGAATACTGACCATGCCCATCACCAAGAATCAGAACCGCCATGACGACTAACCTGTATGGTCGCGGCAGCGCCAGCCGAACAATCCACATCGATCCATTCCTTCCGTCTGCAGGCGAGTCCTTCCCTATGCAAAAGACTGCTTGAGCCGGTCATTTCATTGGGTCATTTGCTGAATGATGTTATCCATTGCGCTTTTGCCGCCGCGCCCTCAACTTTTAAAGAGATTCACGCAGGAGCGTTACGATTCGCAAAAGATTGCTGATGACGAATCTTCCCCCTCTGAGAGTAAAATGAGAGTATGTCGAAGGGATGGGAGAGCAAATCCGTGGAAGAGCAACAGTCTCAACCAAAAGCCTCACAGTCCGCAGCTCCCGACACTCACGCCACCGAGGCGGAACGAAAACGTCAGCGCCAGGCCCTCGAACTTCAGCGCGAACGCGTCCTGTCCGAACGAACCTCCAGCCCGCACCGTCGTACTGCGCTCACCAACGCGCTGGCAGATATAGAAGAAAAATTAGCTGAACTCGGCTGGACGATCCACCTGTAAGCAGTCTGGAATAAGACAGAAGATTCGCAAGAGAGAGGGCCGCAACTGCGGCCCTTTCGCTTTCGTCTAAAACATCTGTCTATTGGCACCGACTTAAGTCCCCGTAACCGCCGGGACGTTAGCTGTGGCGCCTCACGGATGCCGATGGCATCGCCCGACACCACCAGATTTACGCGCCGATTCTGTTGACGCCCCTGCGCCGTATCGTTGTCCGCGACAGGATTGCTTTTGCCATATCCCGTCGCAACGATGTTATCCGTGGCAACGCCCTGCGCCACCAGGAAGTCCCGCACCGCATCCGCCCGATTCTCCGATAATTTCTGGTTGAACTCATCGCCGCCGACGCTGTCTGTATAACCCTCAACTTGCAGCTTCAGCCCGGGATAAGCCTGCAAAATGCCTGCCACCTTCGCCAGGCTGATCTGCGTGGACGGCTTCAGCGTGTACTTTCCGGTATCGAACAGCACATCCGACATATTCACAATCAGGCCGCGCGCAGACTCGCTCGTCGCCAGAACGCTGTTCAACTGCGCACGCAGCTTCTCGCGAACCGCGTTCGCATTCTCGGCACTCTTGTTCGCCTCTGCTGCGCTTGCCCGTGCGTCCGCTGCCTGAGCCTCTGCCCGGGCACGCGCTGCATCGGCCTGTGCCTGGGCCGCCTGCGCCTGCATTGCCACAATTTGCGACTGCTGAGCCTGCGCCTGTGCATCGCGCTTGGCCATCTCCGCGTTCAGTTGGCGTTCCGCAGCCTGTTTGCGCAACGTCACGATCCGCGCATCTTCAGCACGCTGCACTGCCTGCCGAGCGAACGTAATCAACATCTTCTGATCGCCCTTCTTATTGCTGTTGATGTCCGCAGCGTTCTTCAGATCCAGATTCGCCTCTTCCATGATGTCCGGGGCATACTTGTCCGCGCCGACGCTCTGAGCAATGCGCACCGCGTTATAAGCCTCGTAAAGCTCCAGCGGAGACTTCTCGTCGCGAGTAATCGGGTTTGCGACGCTCTTCGCGCCATTCGTATCCGCATATGCGCCACGCGGCAGCAACGCATAGTGCGCGTTCACCTTCTCCAGCACGCCGTTCGTCTTGTCGTTCAGAATCACGTTCTGCAATACCACCACGTCGCTGGGCTGGCTGACCGAAAAATAGGGCTCCGCCGTAACGATCAACCCGAATGACTGTAGCGCCGTCGTCACTGTAATATTGTTCTTCGTTCCCGCCGGCAGCACCTCGCCTAGGTTCTGCGGACGCCCATCCGGCGAGATGGCCCACAACACATAAGTCAGGTACTCCGGTCCGAAGCCATTCGCCGGCGTCAATCCTTGAAAGTTCGCGCTGATCGTGATACCGCCGCGCTCGCTCTCCACCTTTGCGTCACCCTTCGCAAGCGGCAGCAGCGGCGTCCCTACAAATCCGATCTTGGTAGAGCCGCTGCGATGCAGGTAATTCACCGCATCCAGATCACGCTGCACTACATTCACCGGTAGAGATAAATTCCATCCTTCTGAGTGATCGCTCCGGTACTAGGCTTGCTAGTAGGATTGTTCTCTTGCGCCAGTCCGGTCCTTGTGAAAATCCCGCCCAAAACCAAAGCCAACACCACAAACCGATTGCAATATTGCATCCACGTTCTCCTTACTGTTCGGGTGGCATGTCCACATTGATTACAGCAGTCTTGCAACCCATACGTGCGATGCGATGCGCAAAGCAAAGGTAGTCCGGAGAAGGCCGAAAACGCTGAGATACTCGCGTCACGACCACATCGAGACAAAAACCTAACCTATTGCGAAATAAGGATTTGCGCGTAGTGAGTTTGAATGGCAGCGCCCATGCGCAGCGAAACCCTCGCTGTTCAACCAGCATACCCCGATAGGTCTGCGGGAGGTTCAAGCAACGAGGGTCGCGAAGCAACGTTATGCGCTATGCTGCGCGGAGTTGGTGCGTTGAACAAAGTGATACGGAGGCCAAGGCCCGGAGAGCTGCATGCGGCATTCCTTCAGCTCCTGGGTCGCCGAAGAGTACTTGTTCTGATATCGCTCGATCGTCTTGTTATCGATCAGGTGAGCGATATCCAGCAGCATCTTCCCCGAATCTGTCCGCTTGCAGGTAATCTCTTCCGCAATCGGCAGGAACATTCGATGCATCTGCACCGAGAGTGCTCGCGCCTTCGACTGCCGCTCCCGCTGCCGGCTCGCGCTCTCACGCAGGCTGATCAGATACTGCTGACCCACCGTCATATTGCGCGTCGAGTTCCCCGGACAAGTGTCGTCCACCAGCACCTTCAGATGCATCTCCGCCTTGCCGCGCAGACGCTCTACATTGGCCTGGAAGTGTCGCTGGTTGGAGCGGACCGACCGCCGAAGCGCATCGTCATCCTGGAACGTGGTGCCAAAACGGAAGGGTAGAACGGTTGAAAGTTTGAAGCAGTCCGAGATCACTCGGGCATGGTCTTTGGCGGCTTGCTGGTCCATCCGGCTTGCGTCTTCCTCACTATGTTCGGAGACGATGACAGCTAGATCGCTTGCGGGAAAGAGAAACGTTTGGTTACCAAATAAGCCCGTAACTCCGGTGAGAGGCATCGGACGACGGTGCCGGCAAAGCTCCGGAAAGGCCTGACGTTCTGCAATGCAATAGGCGTACCATGACATGTCTGTTACCTTCCAATCGCGCTGAGGGGTCTAACCGCCCCGTCAGGAAGTTGTTGTAGCTGCTCATACCGTGGCTGGTGGAAAAATTCCATCGAAGGGTTTTGCGTCTTTTTTGGCCGACAGCGCGAACTCCGCCGAACCGAAACGGATACTATGCCCCTCAATGCACAATTGGCAATAGATTCTTTATTTTGTGTCAAAAATTGACCGCAAACCGCGCAAATTCTTGCATAGACATAGCCTTTTCGCCGGCCAAAAAGAAGCCGGGTAACAAGATTGATCAGGCAACCATTTTTCGGGAACAAAAAACCGCGCCATATTTTAGGCTGGGCACACTGCTGCCCTACGTTATTTTTATACCTATGAACTTTTATGATCGCAGTCTCATCGCTACCGTCCAGCGTGCCTTACCGCTGGCTCTCAGCTGCCTGTTTGCAGCTTTCGCCGGGCATACCGCTATGGCCCAGGCGGCCACGCCACAGCCTGACACGATCGTCTTCACCAACGGCGACCAGCTCACCGGCACCTTCGAGCGCGCCGTGGGCGATAACGTCCTCTTCAAGAGCGACATGGCCGGCGAGATCACCGTGCCCTTCTCCAAAATCAAGAATTGCATTCGGGAAACGACTTCGCCGTTCTGCGCAAGGACCGGCCTGTGACCAAGCAACCCGTCGTCCCGAGCCCCATTAGCATTGAAGGTGGCAATATAACGGTCTCCACTGCCAATGCCCCCGAGTACACCATTCCCGTCAAAGACATCGGCTTCATCATCGATAAGACCACTTACGAGAAGGAGATCAACCTCACCCCAGCTTTACCTACGGCTGGAACGGCGTCATCACCGGCGGCGCGACCGTCGTCGCCGCCACCCAGACCGGCAACACCTATAACGCCGGCATCACGCTGATTCGCACCATCCCCACTGTCCCTTACCTGCCCAAGCGTAACCGCACTTTATTCAATCTCACTGAGACATACGGCAAAATCACCCAGCCGGCCATCCCAGCGACCAACACCGCGTTTTCCGAGGTCAAGACCAGCATCTTCCACACCGACGCCGAGCAGGACAAATATGTCTCCGCTCGCTTCTATGTTCTCGGTATCGTCAGCTTCGATCACAACTTCTCGCTCGGCCTCAACTTCCAGCAGATCTACGGCGGTGGTATCGGTTGGACCGCCATCCAGGACGCCAAACAGGAACTCGACCTGCGCGGTGATATCCACTATGAGACGACAGTCCTTCATCCAACCCTTCCCGCAGATCCCCCCACTGCTTGGAACTCCAGAATAAAGATCTCATCGGCGCCACGATCTCGGAGAATTATCTGCGCCATCTCCCCGGCAAGCTTCTCCTGACCGAAAGCGTCAGCTTCCTCCCAGCCTTCAACGATCCGCAGGCCTACTCGGCGAATGGCATGGTCGGCCTGGCCCTACCCGTCTATCACCGTCTCGCGCTCAACGTGAGCACCACCGACACCTACCTCAACGAGCCTGCTGTCGGGTTTAAGAAGAACAGCTATCAGTTCATCACTGGCGTCAGTTACTCCCTGCACTAGACCGCAATGCACTCGCAGAACATAAAGAAAGGGACCTGAGGAGTCTTCAGGTCCGCATCTTTATACCTTGCGGTGGACCACCCTAAGGCGTCGGCGCGTTCAATATCTGCATCACCGGATCCGGCAGTTCCTTATCCGCATTCTTCAGCAGCAGGCTCACCTGCCACATCTCTGTGTCGTTCAGGACATGCTGGTAGGAAGGCATCCCCGTCAGCCGGATCCCATGCGCCACCTTCCAGTACGTCTCTCCCACCTCATCATCGCTCACCCCCACCACATCCCCCTTCGGATGCTTCTTCCATAGCTGCGGCGCGTCGGGATACATGTACTTCGCAAACTCGACATCCTTGCCCGGGAACCCCATGACAGCCCGCGCACTCCTTGCGATACACATGCGCGCCTGCCTCAAATACATCCTCGCTCGTGCCAAACGGAGCCTTCTTCATCTCCGCGTCGATCCGTTTATTCAGCGGCACCTTCACAATCTGCTTCTCCATCGGAAACGGATGGTCTGCCACCGCCACCGGCAAGGCCCCGAACTGCAGATAGGCAAAGAGCACCGCCGCCACCCCCACCACGCCCAGAACAATGCCCATCACCACCTTGCCAAAACCGCCGCCGCCACTCTTTTTCGCCATTACGATCCGCTCCTTGTCCAGTTGTTGCCCGGTGCCCCCACAGAACCGCCCCGGATGTTCTAATAAGAGTGGACTGCCTGCATTTCCGGCAGTGCTCATTTCAGATTCCCAAGTGTAAATGAAGCTTGATGTATGCAGGAGTAATCGTTGATGTTTGGTTCCGTTCGGAAGTGGAAGTGGTTGGCAGCAGCGTTCGTCGTCCTAACAATCGCAGTCGCGGCAACTTCGGCAGAGGCTCAGACCAGCCGCCATACCCGTCGTGAGACGAACGCCACCCGCAAGGCTCGCATCGAGCGCACCATTCAGGAGACCTACAACCACCGTTGGGAGCTCGCCGGCGGCGGCGGATTCCTGCGTTTTCGCTCCGGCGAGTACCTCCAGCGCAACAGCGAGATCACCTGGTTCACCGGCGCCACCTATAACCTCAACACCAAATGGAGTGTCGTGGGCGACGTCCGCGGCATGTATGGCAACGCCAAGGTGCAGCCCCTCATCAACGCACCCCAGCCCATCAGTGGCATCTACAACCCCCTCATCACCGAATACACCTTCATGTTCGGTCCCCAGTACCGCTTCTACGCCAAGCAGAAACTCTCCGTCACCGCAAACGTCCTCGGCGGCATATCCCTGGGCAACTTCGACGGCGGCTCCAAAGGCGTTCCCGCCCCCGTGCTGGGCATGTGGGCCACCTCCAACGTCGCCGCCTTCTCCGCCAACGCCAACGTGGACTACAACTTCTACCCCAACCTCGCCTTCCGCGTCACCCCCACCTACGTCGGCACCACCTTCCGCGGCGTAGACCAGAACACCGGCCAGAGCCATCGGCAGCATCCAGAACAACCTCGGCATCAACTTCGGCGTCGTCTACCGCTTCGGCAAAATCAATAAATAGCGACCCTCGCAAAAATAACCCGAGCCTCCATCTGAGGCTCGGGTTATTTTCTGTCTCTTCAAATCTCTACCCATGCGGATCCGTCATCTCTTCGGGTCGAGCACCTCCCGAATCTGCTCCTCGCTCATCAACCCTTGCTCCCGCGCCAGTTCGACGATGCTCCTTCCGGTCGCCACCGACTCCTTCACCAGTTCCGCGCGCTAGCCTCATAAAGCGCTGCCATGGGCAGGGCCACACAACCATGATCACAACGATACATCGGAGCGGCACGACCAGTAGCGTCCTCCAGACCGAACTAAACAGACACGGTTTCTTTCTCTTGGCTTGGCCCCTTCACAAAGCCTCCTGTCTTACCGGCATCCAGAAGCTGCTGTGCGTCGAGGCGGCCGAAGAGTTCGATCAGCTTCGCGACCACGCCGGTCCATCCGGTCTGGTGGCTGGCTCCCAGGCCCGCGCCGTTGTCGCCGTGGAAGTATTCGTAGAACAGGATGTAATCCTTCCAGTGCGGATCGGTCTGGAATTTCTCCGTGCCGCCGTACACTGGCCGCCGGCCCGATTCATCTCGCAGGAAGATTCGGGTCAGCCGGTTGGCGATCTCCCGAGCCACCTCGAACAGGTTCATCAATTTGCCCGAGCCGGTCGGACACTCGATCTTGAAGTTGTCGCCGTAATACAGGTAGAAGGACAGCAAGGCGCGAATCAGCAGCGCGTTCACCGGCATCCAGATCGGGCCCGCGCCAGTTGGAGTTGCCGCCGAACATGCCGGTGTCCGATTCCGCCGGAAGATAATTCACCCGGTACTCCTGGCCTTCCACATTGACGACGTAGGGATGCTCGGCGTGGTAGCGGGAGAGCGCCCGTATGCCGTAAGGGCTCAGGAATTCGTTCTCGTCGAGCATGCGCGTCAGGATCCGGCGCAACCTGTTCTCGGATTCACCAGCGCAACGATGCCGCGCTCCGCCATACCCGAGATGGCCGGGCCCGGTTGGATGAATGCTCTCGCGCAGTTCGGGCATGCGTTGCAAGCGTTCCCGCAAGTATCTGCCGCGCTCGCGGCACCCGTTCGCGCTGCCAGGGCTCGATGACCGTGGTGGCACAGAGCGGCAGCAGACCCACCATGGAGCGCACCTTGAGCCGCCTGGCGCTACCATCGGGAAGGCGCAGGACGTCGTAGTAGAACCCGTCCTCCTCGTCCCACATGCCGTCCGGCCCCGTCTGATTCATGGCGCGGGCGATCCAGAGGAAATGGTCGGCAAACTTGATGGCCATGTCTTCGTAGAACGGGATCGTGGGCCGCCAGCTCAACGGCGATCTCCAGCATGTTCTGGCAGAACAGTGCCACCCACGCAGTGCCGTCAGCCTGCTCGAGGTGGCCGCCGGTGGGCAGCGGCGCGCTGCGGTCGAAGACGCCGATGTTGTCCAGCCCGAGAAACCCGCCTTCAAAGAGATTCTTGCCGAAGCGGTCTTTGCGGTTCACCCACCAGCTGAAGTTCAGCATCAGCTTTGCAAACGAGCGCTTGAGGAATTCGACGTCGCCTTCACCGCGTAGCGCCTGTTCCGTCCGGTACAGGAAAATGGTGGCCCAGGCGTGCACCGGCGGATTGACGTCGCTGAAGTTCCACTCGTAGGCCGGGATCTGACCGGTCGGATGCAGGAAAAACTCCTGCAGCATCAGGTCGAGCTGTTCCTTGGCGAAATCCATATCGACCGTGGAGAGCGCGATGGCGTGGAACGCCAGGTCCCACGCGGCATACCACGGATACTCCCACTTGTCCGGCATCGAGATGACGTGCTCGTTCACCATGTGGAACCATTCGCTGTTCCGCATGAGGCGTCCGCCCGGCTTCATCGGATCCATGCCATGTTCCTCGAGCCATTTGTCCACGTCGAAGAAGAAATACTGCTTGCTCCAGAGCATCCCGGCCAGCGCCTGGCGCATGACGCGAGCCTCATCCTCGCTGACACGCTTCGGAGTGATGGATCGGTAGAACTCGTCGGCCTCGCGCTGGCGGGTCTGCATGATTTCAGCAAAGTCCTTGAAGGGATCGCCCATGGCCGCAGGCGCCACGTCGCTCAGCCGCAGACGGATCGTGGCTGTCTTTCCGGCGCCCACATGTCAACTGATAGTGCGCGGCAGCTTTGGTTCCCGTCTTCTCGGGGTTGACCGCGTCCTGTTTGCCCTGAACCACATAGTTGTTGATTCCGTCTTTGACGTACGGAGACTGGCGTTGGCTGTGCCGAAGATCCGCTCGTTGTTGGTCTCGTTCTCCGTGAACAGCAGCGGGACGTCTCCCTCGCAATACAGATACCGCTCGCCCAGATCGGCGTGCGACGCTGCAACAGCCTGTACGCCTTTCTGGCCCGAGACCTGCTTCAGCGACGGCTTGGGCGTACCTGGCCACCATGTCCAGGTGTTGCGAAACCACAGCGTCGGCAGGACGTGCAAGCTGGCCGGCTCAGGCCCGCGATTGCACACGCTGATCTGGATCAGGATGTCCTCCGGAGTCTGCTTGGCATATTCCACGAAGACATCGAAGTAGCGATCGTCGTTGAAGACGCCGGTATCCAGCAGTTCATACTCCATGTCGCTGCGGTTGCGCCGCCTGTTGGTCGCGACCAGATCATCGTAGGGAAATGCCGCCTGCGGATACTTGTACAGATACTTCATGTACGAGTGCGTGGGCGTGCTGTCGAGGTAGAAGTAGTACTCCTTGACGTCCTCGCCGTGGTTGCCCTCGCTGTTCGTCAGTCCGAACAGCGCGTTCCTTGAGGATGGGATCCTTGCCGTTCCACAGGGCCAGCGCAAAGCACAGCAACTGCTTGTCATCGCTGATGCCGGCCAGACCATCCTCACCCCAGTGATACGCGCGCGAGCGGGCCTGGTCATGGGTGAAGTAGTCCCAGGCATTTCCGTCCTCGCTGTAGTCCTCGCGAACCGTGCCCCACTGCCGCTCGCTCAGGTAGGGCCCCCATTTTCTCCACGGCTTGTGGATCTTGGATCTAGGCCTCAAGTGTGCTTGCCTCTTGTAGTCTGGCTGATTCCGGATTCTGGGCCATTTTGTTCCTCGTCTCGTTTGGCCGACTTGCCTCAATGGTTTATGGCAGCCAAACCTGGGGATTAAGTTCGTTCTCGAATCACTCTTCGCAAAGATTCTCTGAGCCCTGTTTCCTATTGGGGTTTGCCCAGCCAGGAATACTGCCACGCGGCTGAGACATTCTGGTAATTGCCGCCGTACCGGATATAGGTGCCATTGCTGTAGCTGAATTTCAGAGACTGGTGCTTGGTAATGGGGATCGCAACGGTGCCTCCTAGACGGGAGTTGCGCTGCTCGCTGAGGGGGTTTTCTATGCCGTTCACACTTGTCTTCCCACCAAACCAGAAATTGCCGTCAAGCGACGCCCAGAGCCGTGGCTTGAAGTCGTAGCTCAGGTGCCCTTCAAACGAGCCCATAGGATTCTGAGTTTGAGACCTGGTGCCCGCATAGTAGATGTTGCGCGACCAGAAATCGGAATTCGTAGTGAAGAACCACACTCCCGCGTACCCGTCCAGCACCCATTTTTTCCATGCGTTGCGAATAGCCAAACTCCGGCTTGAAGGACCACCGGTTGGTGCCCCAGTTGATCAGCTTCGTCGGATCGTATTGACCGGTCGGAGCGAGCACCTTGAGACTTGCCCCAGCAGGACCTTCTGCTTCCACTTCAGAAACTGTTGCACCGGCATGGCCGGACCGCCCTTGAGATTTACGGACAACCGAAAGGCCGAATCCACAAGACCGGACCGATAAAGGTTGTCGCCTGCGCCGTTTATGGTCCCTTGAAAGTTGCCTACTCCGTAAGGCAACACGGCGACGACGTTCGCGGAGCGGCCAAAGAAGTCGAACGAGTGGTAGTAGCTGATGATCGGTACGTTATACCTCCCGTGGCGTCGGAAACCGGAAGAGCCCCGTTGAGGTTAATACTGCCGTCATAGAAGGACCAGGTCAATATGACCACATTGGCATGCAGAGGAGTGATGAGATAGGCGCGGGGCGAAAGGTCCTGGGCACTAAGCATCTGGAAGGAACCTATTGCGATAGAGGCCGATAGCACGAGCTTGAAGAGAAGTCGCATCTTCGATAATAAGCCTGGTTTTCATGACCTACCCTCGCAGCAAGTTCTCTATCTTCCGCATGTCTTTTGACTTCCCTCGAGAGGCTACTCTGGGATCGGTGAGCGGGATTCTGTCAACGAATACAGATGAACGAATGAGTGTGAGGCGAAGAATTCCCCTTCGTGACAAGGAGTCTAAGCATTGTCATTCGCTTCGGACACTACTAAACCTGACAGGCACCCGGGAAATAATTACTAGGGAGCCGGCCGTGACAGGGGGGACCAGCTATTGGCGACAGCGAATTTGCGGCTTACCTGTCGACAACAGCCCTTTCGTCCCCCTGAGTTGTGTCCAGTCTTGGGGCCGCCATGCGTCAGCCCATTATGGCATGTCCTACGTGATCGGCTTGGCTATTACCCACTTCACTGGGAGGGCATCCCGGGCCGCCGCCGGCTTTGACGCGCGGGTCCGTTGATCGGAATACGGAAAGCCTTCCGTAATGGAGATATCCAAGTCGTCTTGGCCAGACGCGAGCTTGATGAAATGATCTATGCCTTGGCACCGCAGCTGGACATTTACTTAAAAATGGGTTGGGGAGACTGATTCGATTCCGTTTGTGAAGAGCGATTGCCCGGTTCATCGTATTACACTTTGATCCGACCAAACAGGATCGAAGCACCGCGCTGTCCGCGTGAAGATAGGCAGGCAGAGGAGGGTGCTGATCAGGAACAAAAGCTACGGAATTCAAATGAAGGGCGGCGAAGCCAAATGGCTGCGCCGCCCTATGGTGTGAAATACGGTTGAGACTACGACTTCTTTGCGGCTGCCTTGGAACTGGAGGCAGGGAAGGCGCCCGGAACCGCCGCGGCAGAGAAGATCTCCACCAGCCGGTTCGCGATGTACTTGTCCTCGCCATCCTTCAGCAGCCACGTGGAGAACCCGAAGGTGTTTGGAGCGCCGCCACGGCCACCGCGACCGCCAGCCGCAGGACCGCCCGCCGCGCCGGGAGCACCCGGACCACCAGCAGCCGCAGCGCCTGCAGCGCCAGCACGACCAGCGCGAGCGCCACCCGGAGCACCGCCGCCGCCCGCCGAGTCGTTGGGGCCGGTCCAGTTCGGATCGGGACGGCCCGACATGCCGCCCGCGCCCATACCGCGGCCCGGAGGAGCGCCGATCGCCACCGGCTGGGTCTCGCCCAGCTTCTGCATGACCTCCTGGTTGGTGATCTTTATCTTGTCGGCGTCCCATGTCCAGGTGTAATGCGGCGACACATTGCCCAGCGCCTCTCCGTTGTAGGTGCGCGTCATGGTCACGCCGTACTTCGTGAGCGCCTTGGTGATCGTGTCCGCCTTTGCGTCGTACTTCTTCAGCGTCGCGTCGTAGTCCTGGTTGACGAAGAGCTCCACCGCCTTCAGAAGGCCGAAGAGCGACTCCTTGCCAACCTTGCAAACGCGGCCAATGCGGTTCTCCTGCGGGCTCATGTTCAGCAGCGCCCAATGGAGCAGCTTTTCCTTGCCGATGATGAAGCCGGTCGCCTGCGGTCCGCTGATGTCCTTGCCGCCCGAGAACGCTACGATGTCGAAGCCCATCGCCGGAAGCTCCCACAGCCGCTCTTTCGGCGGAACGTCGGCCGAAGCATCGCAGAAGGTGTAGATATTGTGTTCCTTGGCGATCTTAATCACCTCTTCGGCAGTCACCGTCCCGCGGTTGGACTGGATGTGGTTGAAGTGGATGCCCACCGTGCGCTCATTGATCGCGGCGATCAGCTCTTCTTTCGTCTCGACGACCACCAGCTTTACGCCCGTCTGGCGAATCTGATGGTCGAAGTTGTCGCGATGTCCCCGCTGGATGATGACCTCGGTCTTGGGAAAGCCGCGCAGGTCGGGGATGTTCAGCAGCCGCTCGTTGTAGTCCTCGGTCAACATGCCGGCATAGCTGCACCAGGATCCCAGACGCGTCGCCTTCCGTCACCAGAGCGGTATAGCCTGCGGGCGCCTTCAACAGCTTGGCAAGCCATTTTCCTGACTGGACCTCCAGTTCGTCGATCACGCAGAAGTGCATGTTGCCCATGCGTATTGCTTCCACGACCTCCGGCTTCATCACCGTTCCGCCCATGACGGTCACCGTTCCGACGATGTTGACCACGGGCGTTACACCCAGCTCGGCCCAGGGGTTGCCGGTCGAGCAGAAGCCTGTGGTGATGGGCGCAATCGGGTGTCCATCCACCAGCGGCACGCCCGGCGAACTCATCGAGTCCAAGTTGACTGGTTTGCCCGCAGTCGGCCCCGTCGCTGCGCTCAGCTTGCTCGAACTGAACAACCCTGCACCGGCAGCGCCGAGAAAGGAGAGAAAACTGCGACGTCCTAATTTCAGATTCATATGTTGCTCCTTGAACAACTCGTTCTGAGTATCGTGAATGTCTTTGTCTGAATGTTAGACCCCGGGACGCCAGCCGCCGGTGCGGGCGTCGCATTCGGATCGATGTAGGCTGCCCCGACCATCTCCAGTAGAGAGGTGCCCGGAATCCACGACAGCGCGAAGCATGACCGCGGCGGCGCACCGTACTTTGTGCCCTGCCAGAAGCTGTTGTAGATCGGGCCGAGGGCGGTATAGCACTTCTGGTACGCCGCCGCCGCTGCGGTGCCAGTCGGCATCGGGATACTGTCGTCCAGCGGCAGGCAGAAGAACACCTGCATGTACAGGAAGTCGCTCATCGTCCCACCCAGCCGCTCGATGCTCCGTTTTAGCGCCTCCATCGTGTACTTGCAGTGATCCTCGTACGGATCAGTCAGCTTCAGCTTCGCAGGATGGTCGGCATTCGGAACACCGTCATTGGATCCCTGTCCGGAGACCCACACAATCCCCGCCGGCCGTGGACGCGGCACACGAGCCGCACCGTTACCCCGTCCTCCACCAGGAGCTCCGCCCGGTGCAGGAGCACCGCCGGGAGCAGCTCCCTGTTGCGCGAAGAGCATCGGGCTCGCTGCCGCAGCCATCATCATGCTGTTTACGAATTTACGTCTTGACCTCATGTCCATAATGGACCTCCGATCCTAAACCGCTTTTGAAATGAACTTATGCGTTCGTTAGGGTGAACTCTATTCGTATGTTCCGTAAAAGTTATGCCGGCGGCTCCGCCGCCGCCGCCTGCTCATCCGCGCGGTGCACGCGGTGGAGGTACAACGCTCGGATCGATATACGCCGCTCCGACTACCTCAATCAGCGAGCTGCCCGGAATCCACGACAGCGCGAAGCACGACCGCGGCGGACGGCTGGTGAAATAGGTGTTATAGATAGCGGTCAGATCGGTATAGCTCTGCTGATAAGCCGCAGCCGCGGCGCTGCCCTGTCGGCTTCGGGGCGCTGTCATCCGACCGCAGGCAGAAGAACACCTGCATGTACAGGAAGCTGTCCATCGTGCCGCCCCTGGCCTCCACCCCGCGCTTCACGTTCTCCATCGTGAGCTTGGTGTGGTCCTTGATGTCCCAGGTATTTTCTCCGGGCTGTCGTTCGATCCCCGTCCCGGAGATCCAATAGATGCCCGCAGGCGCTGGCCGCGGAACACGCGCCGCCACCGCCACCACGCCGCTGTCCTCCGGTGCTCCCGGCTGCGCCCGGCCTGTCCGCGGGCCGCCGATCGGGCCCGGAGGAGGATTGCCGTTGACGCCATCAGGACCGATCTGCACCCCGCCCATTGGGGTGTAATTCTGTGCGAAGAGCCTCCCGCCGCTCATCGCTGCAACCGACGCCGCCATCATACTGTTTACAAATCTGCGTCGTGACTTCATGTCCATAAGCAGCTCCTTGTTGTTATTTTGCGGACTCTAGTCACTGCCCTCACTGCTACACACAAAACCGAAGTTCCTGCAATCTCACATAGAACATTGACACGGAACAGCAAAACCTTGTTGTTGCGGGACGCCGGTATCCTACATTTTAGGCAACGCCGCACCGGTCCCTAAGGCATCAGACCTATCGATTCTGAAAATATCTCGGACTTAGGATGGAAAATTACTATATACAGCAACCCATTGCACTTGCAAGACGATTCATTCGCCCACAAGTCAATCGCATCTGAAAACGATTGAACCAGCGCTGTCACCTCCGTGGGGGCCGCCAGACAAGGATTGTTGCAGGAGGGCCGATGGATGCCCAAGTCTGCGTCGAGACAAAAAACGTTGGATCAATTTCCGTTATGTTGGGAGTGTGGCGGAAAATCTTGTACCGGAAGGTGCGAGACAACTTGGGAACACGGCCTGCGAGTGGTATCGAGACGAAGGCCATGGACAAGATGGAGCAATATGTCAGCGAATAGAAGATCGCCGACGCGGGGCGCGCCGCACCGAAAGGTATACGCAATTCAGTAAGGTAGGGGAAGAAGACGGAAAAGCGCGGCACTCGCTACCTTTTCCGCTACAGTTGCCAGATGCAACGTTCCGTACTGAGTCATAAACTATTGAAATAATTGGAGCACCGAATGGGATTTGAACCCATGAATACTGGTTTTGCAGACCTATCGCGAGGGATTGTTGGGACTTGCACGTGGCTGTTTTGCCCAGTAAAAAGGCGGGTTCGTGGGTGTTGCTTCCAAGGGCAAACAAGCCGAAACATGCGGCTACTCCCTACAATTTCCCCTACAGTTTCAGCGTTACGAAGCCATTGAAGATTTTGACCGCGCATCTCGAACCGCTTTCTCTCGTTCTCTCTTCGCTTGGCCTGCCACATGCGTCTCTAGGCGTTCCATAGCGCTTGTCTGGTGGATCTGAGTGGGGTGGGCATACCGGAGCACCATTTGAATTCGGGAATGGCCAAGCATCGCCGCAAGGGTGACCGGATCGATACCGCATTCTGCCGCTCTGGTGGCCCAGGTGTGCCGAAGATCGTAAAGACGGAACGGCGCGACTTTGCTGTTCTTTAAGGCGCGGTGATGCGCGCCATGCACGTTGGGCAAAGGACGGGCCGGGTCGTCAGAATGGGGGTAAACGTATGGTGAGCCTACGGAAGCGCCTAGACGGGCCTTCAGCATCGCTGTAGCCGCCTTTGTGAGCGAAATACGACGGCGCGCGGCGGGCGTTTTGCCGCGATGAACGGTCAGGAAGCCGTCGCCAAGGTTCACGTCGTCTCGTTTGAGATTGAATACCTCTTCTGGGCGCATTCCCGTTTCGACGATGAGTGTGGCCACGTCTCGGAGTGTTGCGGTCGCCTTCTGCAAGTAAGCCTCTTGCTCGATGTACGTCACGACCCTATTTTGATCGTTCTGCTCTGCAAGGAACTTCACACGGCTAACCGGATTTCGCAGGTTCGCGTCGCCCTTGATGGCGTAGTTGAAAACCGCCTTCAGGCAAGCAAGCTCGCGGTTCACAGTCGCTGGCCTAAGTCGCCGTTCTGTGTGGCTCCCAGATTCCGCGGCACGGTTCAATTTGAAACCTTCGACTGATTCCGCCGTGATGCGGTTTAGAGGCGCGTCACGGAAGTACCGCAAGAGCGCTGCGCTGCTGTATCTGTAGCGCTCGGCGGTTTTTGGGTGGGCGCGATGCTCCTCTAACGACCACTTGAGAAAGTTTTCCATGGCCCTGGAAAACGGCAACGACGGTTTCCGCTCGGTAATGCCGACCTCGCCCTTCGCAAGGCTACTGTAAAAGGTCGCGGCAATCGCTTTGGCGTCTTTCTGATTCTTGACCCGCGTAGAACGTTGGTGACGTTGACCGGCAAACACACATTCGAACCAATAGACTGAACCCCTTTTGAATAAATGCATCGCTTACCTCTTCCTTTTCGATGTGCGTTTTTTCACGGCTGATACGGCAAGAGTTTTCTGCATCTTGGCTTCTGCGCGTCTCCGCTTTTGTCCGGCACGATGGGCACAATCTTGGCTGCAATATTGACGACCGTTTTGCTTGGTGACTTCGAAGAGTGATTTGCACCAGCCGCAAGCCTCGAACCTAATATCTTCCATGAGATCCAGCTCAATGGTCGCGCCGATCACTTCAAGAGCGCTTTCGCAGTCAACAAATGCCTCTATGCGTTTTGAGTCGGAAGGCGCAAAGATGGACCATTTCAATACGCCTCCTATGCGCTCGTCTTCCGCGCTGTCCATGTCCTCAACAGGCATCCATAACTGCGGGCCTTTGAAGCCATCCGGCTGAGACCCTGCCCACATCCAGTGGCGAAAGAATTCCTGCCATTCTGGGATATGGGCCATTGTGATTTCGAAGATCTCTTCCCTGAATGGGCCGCATCTACTCAAAAAACTAATCGCATCGCTCTCCGTCGATATTTTCAGAAACGCGTCGCGAATCTCTTTCGGCGATAAGCGTGAGGAATCTTTCACTTCCTCATCGGTGAAGTGCTGCCGCAGGATAGTTTCTTCGCCGACGTGGACTACCTCGACGTCACAGTGATAGCGATCCCCAAGGTATTGAATGTGCGCGGGCATAGCACTAAGAATCCGGTACGGAAAGCGCTGAGTCGTTTTGCTTATTTTGGTCACAATACCCTTTGTGATATGCAACGATGCATTTACATGGTTCAACTTGGAGCCTAATGTATCTCTTAGCACTGGGTATTGCAAGGGCAAATTAGAGGAGGAGAAATAGGACATGCAAACTGGCGATCTGTTGACCACGAAAGAAGCGGCGGAAGTGTTGAGGGTGTCCCATTGGACAATCTCAGCTTGGCTTTCCCAGGGGAAGCTACAGCGCACCAAAGTAGGCGGGCGAACGATGATCAATCGCGCGGACCTGGCCACAGTCATTGAAGTTGGCGGCAAATCGAGAATGCGCGTGCGGCGCAGGGTTGACGCTAATGCCGCCTGAACGGCTGGCAATCCCTCAACCCGACATTCCAAAGCGTCCTGCAAGGCGTGTGCATCAAGCAGCTAGCCCCGTTGTCAGCATTGATCGCGGCGCTGGACTGGTGTGGCGAGGACCTGATTATCCCGTGCTGTCCCCAGGCGTGTACACCGTGAGGGCTGTTCGCTATCAGGGACCGGAATGGGTTCGCTCATTTCGTCGCTGGTCTGTTCGACTGGAATTTGCCTTGGTCCACGAATCCGTCAGTGTGTCGGCTTTCTTCAATCTCGGCGACGATCCGAATGGATACCGGGTCGGTCGTCAGTCGCGCTTTTACAAAGCTTGGGTGATCGCCAATGGAGAGCATCCGCGCAAGGGCCAATTGATGGACTTAGACGTATTCCTGGAAGGGCAATTCTTTCAGGTCGTTGTAGCTGACTCGGGAAAGGATGCGGAACGGAAGAATAAAAACCCTGCGGAAGTCTATTCCATCGTTACTCAAATTCTTTCGGCGGTGCGGCCCTGAATCTTGAATCTCTCAATCTGGAATCAATCGGAATCACCCAATCAAGCAATCAACCAATCAAGTTACCGTCTGGAAGCTTCGCCCAAGGCCGGGCGTTGGATGCTAACCCAAGCAAACCAGAAGGGGGAGACTTCGGTCTCCCTTGGCCGTCCGGAAGAATTATGTCAGAGATAGCGAGCACGTCGTCGAGCCTTAGCAGATTCTAAAAAGAAACCGAGAACAGCTATGAAACAGCAAGAACTCATGAATGATTCAGCATGTTTCCGGACCAATACGCGCGCCCGCGCGCGTTAAAGTGTTTCGAATTAATACTTCGGCTTTGGGACAAATAGGGTCGATTTGCCTATTGATTTCGAAGAATCGTGGAGGTGACGATGGGCGGCTACGGAAGCGGTAGACGTTACGGATCGAAAAGCACCACCGGGGAGTATCGCCAGCTCGACATTCGGAGGCTGGAAAGAGATGGCTTCCTGGAGCATCGTTTCGCGTTTCGTTGGCAGTGGTCGCGCAATGGAGAGCCAGTCGGCAATATCCATGTTCGTCCGGAGGAGGGTCGCGTGGTGTTGTCCTATCGACACCGCACACACAGCCAAGAATGGGAGAGCAAAGAATACCCTGTCCTGTTGGAACGCACACGCTGTCACTACGGTGGCGAGCGCTCGTGGTTCCTTTGCCCCGCCAGAGGCTGCGGGAGGCGGGTAGCGATTCTCTACGGGGGCAACATATTCGCCTGCCGTCGTTGTTATCACTTGGCCTATGAGAGCCAAAACGAATCGCCTAGATATCGCGATCTTAGTCGAACACAAAATATCCGAATACGGCTCGGCGGTTCTGGGAGCATGGCTGATTCGTTCCCAGACAAGCCAAAAGGGATGCATTGGAAAACCTACAAGAAACTCGAATCCCAAGCTAACTGGTGGGAGGAAAAATCGAATCGTTCAATGCTTGCTTGGTTAGTTGCCAATCGGGTCCGAATTGACAGGAGTCGCTGACGGGGTCGGCTCAGGTTTGTTCCCACGCGGTGATGTCGCCAGAGGTGACCGGCCCGTTCGACACGCGGTACACAGCGAACTTGCCGAAAACCCCGTTTTCCGGGATCGTTGTCCTCTGTTGGCCGCCCGAAGACTAGGAATCCCCTCTACGATCCCACTCATTTGCAACTAGTCGATTAGTGAGGCTGGTCCGCCAACCGGCCCGCCTTTAAGTCAAATTCCTCTCCCCTTGCACTTCTACAAGAAACCTTGTACGTTACCTGTAGAAGTGAAAGGGGGCACATGACTGCCCAGCATCTCGACCTACCGCAGGGAACCTTGGATCTCCTCATTCTTCGAACACTCGCTCTGGGTCCTCAGCACGGCTGGGCCATCTCCGAGCGTGTACAGCAACTATCGAGCGACGTGCTGCGGATTCAGCAAGGCTCCCTGTATCCCGCTCTTCACCGGCTGGAGCGGCGTGGACTAATCAAAGCTCGTTGGGGAACGTCGGAGAACAACCGTCGCGCCAAATATTACGAGCTCTCAAAGAATGGGCGTCAGCAACTCGAAGTCGAGACGGACGCCTGGGAGAAACTAACGGCTGCGGTGGCCCAGGTACTTGGTACAGGCTAGGAGGCGTGCAATGTTTAGCGATTTACTTTTTCGTCTGCGTTCCCTTTTCCGACGCGGTGTTGTTGAAAATGAACTGGACGACGAGCTCCAATTTCACATGGACCTACAGGTGGAGAAGCATGTCCGCGCAGGCCTTTCCCGTGAAGAAGCTATGCGGCAGACCCGCCTTGAATTCGGGGGTGTGAGCCGTATTAAGGAAGACTGTCGAGAATCGCGCGGGGTGGCTTTCCTTGAAACGGCAGCCCAGGATATTCGTTATGCACTTCGCCAGTTATGGAAGACGCCGGGCTTTACGATCATGGCGATTTTGACGCTGGCGCTGGGGATTGGGGCGAACGCGGCGATCTTCACGCTGGTGAATGCGGTGCTGCTGAAGAATTTGCCGGTGGTTGATCCGAAGGCGCTGGTCCGAGTGGGTGATTGGGCTGACTGTTGCCAGAACTCCGGGCCCAACACGTGGCACGACGGAGACTACAGCATGTTTTCAACCGACACCTATGAACAGTTCAAGAAGAACACGCCTGAGTTTGAAGAGCTGGCGGCGATGCAGGCGGGGTTTGAGAATCGGCCCGTCGTTACACGGCGTGATGGAGGCCAAGAGGCTGCAAAGCCGCGGATGGGGGAGTTCGTCTCCGGAAACTACTTCCGCATGTTTGGGCTGCGGCCTGCAGTGGGACGCCTGCTTTCCGATACGGATGATGTCTCCGGTGCACCAGTGGTTGCGGTCATGAGCTATGCGACATGGAAAGACGTCTACAACGGCGATGATTCGGTGGTCGGCTGCACCTTCTGGATGAATACGAAGGCGGTGACGGTGGTCGGTGTGGCTCCCGCGGGTTTCTACGGTGATCGCATGTCGAGTACCCCACCGGATTTCTACCTGCCGATTGCAACGATGCCTGATGAGGCGGGTGGAAAGGGTTTCCGTGACCCGACGCAGAATTGGCTGGATATCATTGGGCGCGTGAAGCCGGGAACGGCGCTGCTTCCGTTGCAGGAGAAGTTGAGCGCGCAACTCAAGCGGATACACGCGACGGATCCTGCCTTTACAGCCGCAGACATCACAAAGACGCATTTAGTGCTGACTGCAGGTGGTTCAGGCACGCAGTCGATGCAGAAGGATTACGCTGCAAACCTGAAGCTGCTGATGTGGATCGCCGGGCTGGTGCTGTTGATTGCGTGCGCGAACATTGCGAACCTGCTGCTGGTGCGTGGGATGGCGCGGAAGGCGGAGATGAGTTTGCGAACGGCGCTGGGTGCGATGCGCGGGCGGATTGTGCGGCAACTGCTTACGGAGAGCGTATTGCTGGCGGCGATCAGCGGGCTGGCGGCACTAATTGTCTCCTACGGCGGCGCGAAGATGTTGCTGGCGCTGGCGTTTCCGGGAGAACAGCGTGTGCCTATCAATGCGAGCCCGTCGATGGAAGTGCTGGGATTTGCGATTGGTGTATCGATGCTGACGGGTGTGCTGTTTGGCGTGGCGCCGGCACTGATGAGTTCGAAGGCCGCACCGGCGGATGCACTACGTAGTGGGTCGCGAACGACGGTGGGTGGTGCCGGGCTGTTGCAGCGCGGTCTGGTGGTGTTGCAGGCGGCGTTGTCTGTGGTGCTGTTGGTAGGTGCGGGATTGTTTGCGCAGAGCCTGGGCAAGCTGCAGCACACGGACATGAAGCTGGATTCGAAGAACCGCTATATCGTCTATTTCTACGCACAGACGGCGGGTTATAAGGATGTGGAGATATCTGCGCTGTACCGGACGATGGAGGAGCGATTTCATGCAATTCCGGGCGTGGTGAAAGTGGGGATGAGTACCTATACGCCGATGGAAGGCGGTGACGACGGCTACGACATTCAATTGTTGGGACAGCCGAACGCGCTTAGGGACGTTACGAACATCATTGTGAATCCGGAGTACTTCGATTCGGTGGGGACACGAGTGCTGATGGGACGCGGAATCATCGCGCAGGACACTGCAACTTCGCCGCATGTTGCGGTGGTGAACGAAGACTTTGTGAAGGCACTATTCAAGCCGGGAGAGAACCCGATTGGACATCGCTTTACTGCTGGAGGGCATCTTGCTACGCCTTACGAAATTGTAGGCGTAGTGGAAGGAACGACTTATACCGACGTGCGCAAGAACGGGACACACCCCATGTACTTTGGCCCGCTGACGCAGCCGTCAGAGCAGGGGGATGTGAGTGCCATTGTGGTTGAGACATCACATCCGATGAGCGATATGGAATCGATTGCACGGCGGACGCTGATGGAAATCAATCCGAATCTGGCGATGGAAAGGTTCGAGACCTTCGATGCGCAGATCGCGGGGAGGTTTACGCATGAGCGGATGCTGTCGAACCTGATGACGCTGTTCGGCGGGCTGGCGTTGCTGCTGGCTACGGTGGGTTTATATGGCGTGACGGCTTATACTGTGACGCGGCGGATCAGCGAGATTGGCATACGCATGGCTCTGGGTGCAGAGCGGAGCAGCGTGGTGGCGATGGTGCTGCGCGGCGCGATGTGGCAGACGGTACTGGGTCTGGTGATTGGGCTCCCGGCGGCGTATTACGGCGTGGTGCTGGTGAAGTCGCAGCTGTATGAGTTGAAGACGGTGAACGGCGAGGCGTTGGCGGTGGCAGTGGGGATTCTGCTAGTGGCGGCTTGTGTGGCGGGGTTGATACCGGCGCGGCAGGCGGCTTCGGTCGATCCGGCACGGGCGCTGCGGAGCGAGTAGACAACTTCCAAGTCCAAGTTGCTGAAAGCCCGTTTTCAGGGAAGTTCGCAGTCAAGTTGTGGGTGGAACGTTGACGCCTATAAAGTCGGGTTTTGAGCAAGTTCGCGGCGGCGCGTCTCCGGACTGGTGAACTTTCCCAAAACCCCGTTTTTCGGCAGCTACCTGACCACTTGTGCGAGATGGCGACTGTTCGGCAACCTGGGAGTTCCGCAAAGCGGTGCTCGCTCCAGACGCTTCCGAGTACCTTGTCAATTTATTTTGCAACCCGCAACAATTGATCCGGCAGACACACTATGACACCGCCCCGGACCTTCTTCACCAGTCCTTGCCGCTGCCACTTCTGCAACTGTCGGCTCACAGTGAATTGCGTCACATGCGCCTCGTGCGCCAGTTCCTCGTTGTTGAGGGGTAGCTCGAACCCATTCGCGACTTGGCGCCCTATGCCCTTCGCGAGTTGCACCAGCACCTGCGCCAGCCGCTGCTCAGCCGAGTCACACAGCGCGGTGAGGTGCAGGGTGCGATAGAGAACCATGTAGTCATACGCAATCGTGAATGCATTCTCCAGTAGTAGCGGATAGGTGATCGCCATGGCACGGATCGTGGCCCGGTCCCATGCCAGCACCGAACTACTCCTCAACGTCTCCATGCTCACGACGTAGTCGATTCGCCTCGATCCGAAAGCCGCCAACCCCATCGTTCGCGACGGGAACCAACCCAGCCCGATCTTGTCACCCCGCGCCGTCAGAACAAAAGCACGAACGGCACCCTCCAACAACAGGAACAGATGGGTGGCACTATCGGCTTCGTTGGTAATCACGGTATGCGCGGGGAAGCGCCGGATGGTGGCCTTTGCGGCCACCATTTCGACCTCATACGGACTCAGCCCGTCCAGAAGGCGAGGCTTCACCCGAGTCAGAATAGACACCGCGTGAGCCTTCGTCATCTCTGCTTTTACCCTTAACGTCATGCGCCCTCCGAATGGATCAGTGAATCATATTTGGGGGAGTCCCCAGCCGCTGTTGTAAGCCTTGCTCGCCGCCACCGTCAAACCTCTTTCGAAATACACCCCGCATCGCTTCAAGAAAGTCCATCCACAAAACATAGCGCACGTCTCATTCCTTTGCTTACCAATGCGACGAGAGTTGCCGAAAAGTCGCGTTTTCGGCAACTTCGGCTCGGTCAGAGTTCAATCTTCCTCAGAGCCTCGACCGTGCTCAACATGTCTGACGCCGGGCCGCTTCAAATCCCATCTGGTCGTGCGCTGCCCAATACAGATGCTCGACCAGTTCGGCGTCGGGCGCGTTGCTCATTAGCAACTCGAAAAGCTTCCCGATGTATCCGTCATATTCATCCTGAGCGTTCGGCTCATCCTTGACTCCAATCGGGTCCCACACATCCAAGAGAACCGTGACGTATCTGCACCCGAATGCGCCTAGATTCCGCCTTATCAATGAGTGGATTTGGTGTACTCATGCTCAACATCCTCTCATGGTCAGTGAGGGCGATGACGTAATTCCCTGAAAGTCGCATTTTCGGCAACTTCGGTGACGTTTCCGAAAACCCTGTTTTGCAGGAAGCTCGACAATTCACCCGGAACGCAAACAAAGCTACTGCGTTACTTTGCCGCTGGAGTCCTGTCTTCCAGTTCCTTCAGCTTCTGCTTAGCATTGTCGTTAGTCGGGTCCTTTTCCAGCGACTTCTTGTAGTTCTCGATGGCGGCGAACTAGAAATTTCTGCCGCATCAACGCAAGGTGCGGGCGCCCGTAAGCTAGGGTGGGTGGCTTAGTTGTTGATGAGAGTTGAATCGCAAGGGATTGTGTTTGGAGCGTAAGGCCCGGCGACCTAAGGAGCGGAACGTGACCAATTCCGTGACCAATCGCCCCTAATCGACCGTCACCGAACCTCACGTATCAAACCAGGCGAATCGCGAGAGACCCTGAAAACTGGCGATTTTAGGGGAAATGAGCAGTGGGGAGGGGGACTCAAAATCCGTCGAGGGCAACCTCGTGGGGGTTCGCCCCCCTCCCGGCACCAAGAAACTACATCATTCCATTGATTAATTCAGGCGGCTAGGCGGGATAGCTGAGGCGTCGGTGCTTGCAACGTGATCCACTGCCTCCTAAAGCTACAAAGGCCAGCAAAAGAGAACTAGACAAGCCAAGGTGATAGTGTTACATTTACTTCAACGTTGGTAGAAGTAAATGTAACGGAGATGACCGCGATGGCAAACGGCAAATTCATTTCTTACCTAAGAGTCTCAACGGCGCGGCAAGGTGCAAGCGGTCTAGGGTTGGAAGCTCAAAGGGAAGCCGTCTCGCGCTATCTGAACGGGGGCAAATGGCAACTTGTGCAAGAGGTGGTCGAAGTGGAGAGCGGCAAGCGGAATGATCGCCCCGCAATCGCTGAGGCTCTCCGGCTCTCCCGTCTGCATAAGGCCACCCTAGTAATTGCTAAGCTTGATCGCCTCGCCCGCAATGTGCATTTCATCAGTTCCCTTATGGAGTCAGGCGTGGATTTCATCGCTTGTGACTTCCCGGAAGCGAATCGCCTCACCGTTCACATCCTTGCAGCGGTTGCGGAGCATGAGGCCACAATGATTTCGTCTCGCACCAAAGCCGCTCTACAGGCTGCGAAGGCGCGCGGGGTGACTCTGGGGGGGCAAAGGGGCAGTCTAAAACGTATGGCGGGCATGGCCGCAAAGGGAACGCGCGTGAGCGCCAACGTACGTCACAGATCGGCTCTTAAGCGACGAGACGATCTTCTACCAGTCATCGCTGAATTGCGAAATCAAGGCGCAACATCGCTTAGGAAGATAGCTGAGGGACTAAATTGTGCAGAATGACTACGGCGAGGGGAAAACGATGGACTGCGACTCAGGTGATGCGTCTTCTGACCTAAAAATTCCGCGCTCACACACTTATGGGTTTCACGTCGATTCTTATTTGACCCGGAAACGGCTATTGCGCGTAAACTATTGACATAGAAGAACTTCTTATTTGACTGGCAAAAGTCCATGAAGTCTTGGCACGCAAAAGCTTTAGAACTTTTAATTAATAGCCTAGAGCCCCCACAACACGAATATAA
>CAWCPB010000010.1:0-338765 GCA_963797415.1 uncultured Acidobacteriaceae bacterium | reverse complement strand
TCATCCTGGAAGACCTAAATGCAGAGATCTCCTTTGACTTGCGAATCTCACCGCGCTCTCGGTGGCAGCGCCGTTCCTCTCTTTAGGGATATCCATCTGCAATGTTCCCGTTGCAGCACGCAAATAAACGGCCTGGAGTGTCCGGAGTGTGACTTCCAGTTGCGAATTAGCAATGGAATCGTTCATGCCTTGCCGCCAGAACGGACTACGCACTATGCGCAGTTCATAGCGGACTACGAACGCATCCGGGCGGCGGAAGGCCGAGGCAGCGAGAGCGAAGAGTACTACCTGAAGGTTCCTTACGAGGACGCTACTGGGAAGAACAGCCAACAATGGAAGATTCGGTCGGAAGAGCTTCGACTATTTGGCAAGACACATTTTGAAACAGGTGCCGAGTTACGAGAGAGTACTGGACCTTGGTGCGGGGAATTGCTGGATGAGCTTTCGCCTGGCGCTCGCCGGATATCAACCCGTGGCTGTGGATCTACTCACGAACGAGCATGATGGCCTTGGTGCGGCTGTGTATTATCACAAGCACCTGTCGAACTCCGTCCCGAGATTTCAAGCGGAGGCTGTACATCTGCCATTTCGGGACGGGCAGTTCGACGCTGTCATCTTCAATGCTTCCTTCCACTACTCCGAGGACTACGCGGCCACACTACGGGAATCATTGCGTTGTCTGCGGAGCGGCGGCTGTGTCATCGTCAGTGATACTCCCTGGTACTCTCGCGAGGAAAGCGGCAGACAAATGGTCGCGGAGCGTCACGCTGCGTTCCGTGAACGTTTCTGAACGGCATCGGATTCTATGAATAGCCTTGAATATCTGACGGATGAGCGACTGCATGAGCTTGAAGAGCAACTATCGATCCGGTGGACGATGTACGCCCCCTGGTACGGTGTGAAATGGGCGATGCGTCCGTTGATCGCCAAGCTGCGTCGCCGTCGAGAGCCTTCGCGGTTTCGCATTTATGTAGCGAGGAAGCATGAGTGAACTCGCCCAAATTCCGGGCAAAAGCGAGCCGATTGTGCTTCATGGAGCTCGCTGTTCCTTCGGACCGCGTTCCACCGCGCGTGCCTCGATACAGATCGACTGTGGTCGAGTGACTCATATTCTGCGTGACCCATCTTCAGTACTCACGGTCAAGGCGGGATGCGCCCGGCTGGACCTCAGCGGCTATCTAGTCATGCCGGGGGTCCCGCCAATGTGGCGCACGACCATCTGCAGTTTGCTCTCTTCCCCAGACTGGGGGACCCGCCGTATAGAAATTACATCGAATGGGGTGAAGACATACACAGTAGGTTTCCAGATATCATCGCAAAGCACCGCTCGGTGCCGAAAGACGTACGTCTCCGGTGGGGTGGCATACGGAATCTTCTATGCGGAGTCACAACGGTCTGCCATCACGATGTCCTTTGGCGAGAGCTGCAGAGAGATGATTTCCCTGTAAAGGTGGTCCAGAAATACGGCTGGGCGCATTCTCTCTCGCTCTAGGTGGCGATCTCCTGCAGGCACATTCCGCTACACCAAAAGGAAGCGCCTTTATCGTGCATGCATGTGAAGGTGTCGATGATCAGGCGAGGGAAGAGCTTTCCGGACTTGACCGGCTGGGGCTCCTGCATGCTGGCACTGTACTCGTGCATGGCCTGGCCATTGACGATACAGGAGTGGCTCTGATGCGAGAACGAGGAACTTCTCTCATCGTCTGTCCGTCTTCAAATAGTTTCCTTTTTGGAAGGCTTCCCGACATGTCTCTTGAGTCGGGCACTATCGAGAATATCGCCTTGGGGAATGACTCTCCATTGACAGCAACGGGCGACCTGTTGGATGAAGTGCGTTTTTGTATAAGCGCATGCGACATCACGCCGGATATCGCATATCGCATGGTGACGGAAGCGCCTGCTGCCGCGCTCCGATTGAGAGGTGGCGAGGGGACGATCCATGTATTGGCCCCCGCCGATTTGATTGCCGTTCGAGATACCGGCCACGACGCTGCGGACAGACTGCTAACACTTTCCATGAGTGACATAGAATTCGTAATGATTGCAGGCCATGTGCAGCTTGCTTCGGAGTCGCTCCTTGACCGGCTGCCACTACCCTCTGTACAAGGATTGGAGCCATTGTGCATCGACGGAATGGTTCGGTGGCTGCGCGCGCCGGTGAAAGAGCTTTTACAGAAAGCCGGAGAGGTGCTCGGCGCAGACGGGGTACACTTGGGCGGCAAGTCGATCCGCGTCCCGCAATCTATCGAAACCGGAAATGGTGAAACGGCACTCGTGTCGCGATAGAACGGCGAGCGCCTTTTGCGGTCTAAAGCGCCGGGATTAACCGGACGGCGGAACAGAAGAGCCGCTATGAGTTTGAATAACGATGAAATTTGCACCGTCGCCTGGACGAGAAGCGATGTGGATCGAGGCACAAGATGTTTGGCCCGGTCAATTCAGGGTTAAGAAGTACACTCCGGGCTTCATAAGGCTCAAGGATGGCATTCATTGGACAGGGTTCCGTTGCCAAGATGCTATTCCTCGCCAATTAAGGAAGGAATGAATGTCACACATCGGCGTGCTGTCCTATAAAGGGACTGGTCATTTGAACCCGATCATCGCCCTGTCCAAGCAGTTGATGGCACGTGGACACAGGGTCACGTTCTTTCTAGAACCTGAGATGGAAGAACGTGTACGCCGGGATGGGCTGGAGTTTTCTCCGATCGGATGCCCGAAAGAGCGGCGATCGGCCAAGCGTCGGCAAAAGCCGTCCTCCGGCATTGCTGCTCTGCGTTACCGCATACGCCGCATCGTTGACGATATGGAGATGTCTCTGCGGGAAGGGCCCGCTGCGCTCACGCGCGCAGGAATCGACGCACTCATCATCGATGAGATAGCGCTTTCCGGCCCGACTTTGGCCGAGATGCTGCGCTTGCCCTACTGCGTAATTTCTACCTCCGTTCCGCATAACTTCGGATGGTCTGCTCCTCGTCGAATTACACCGCCGAGATCGTGTTTTAGCCGTGTGGAAAATGCGCTATTAGAAGTCTCTGTGCTCCGGATGAGAGGACCTGTGCGCCGCAGATTGGCCAGGTTCAGGCGACAAGCCGGACTAGGGCCGGTCCGAGAGATCCACAAGTCGTTTCCCGAACTCGCGCACATAACGCAGTTGCCGCAGTGTCTCGATTTTCCGCGCACGGGCCTACCCCCCAACTTCCACTACACCGGGCCGTTCGTAGATGAAACCGCGCGGCCGTCTATGGAGTTCCCGTGGGACCAACTCGATGGACGGCCCCTGGCATACGCCTCCCTTGGGACCACGTTGAAGGGTGACCCGACTACTTTTCACCTAATTGCGGAAGCCTGCGACGGACTCGACCTACAGTTGGTGATCTCGCTTGGCGGTCGCCGCGATACTGAAATGTTCCAAGGTCTGCCTGGAAAGCCATTGGTTGTGAAGGATGCCCCTCAGTTTGAGCTTCTAAAGCGGGCAGACATAGTAATTACGCACGCCGGGCCGAATACAGCGTTTGAAACGCTTCTGCGTGGCAAGCCTATGATTGCGCTCCCGAAGACCTTCGACCAGCCAGCTATAGCTGCTCGGTTGGAATGGCTGGGAGTGGCAGAGGTCCTCCGGGTAAAGGGACTTACCTCCCCTCAGATTCGCGCGGCCCTGATAAAAGTGTTGAACGACCCAAGCTACCGAGCTGCTGCGCAAGCATTACAAGCGAAGATAGAGTCTGCCCGCGGTCTCACGCGCGCCGCGGATGTCATTGAAGGGGCCCTAGAGAGACATGTGTCGGCCGGCGGCAGGATCAGTACGATGCAACGGTGATACTTTGTCCCAACCGGAAGACACAAGAATGACCTTCCCTTGACAAGCGAGTGACAAGTTGTCCAAGTAGGTGCCGATACTCTGAGGTGTGACCATTCCGCACCAGCGCGTTATCTCTGGATTCGAATATGTCGCGCTGTGCCTGTCTGTGCTCTTTCTCTGCATGCACACTTTGCCGCGTGCCTGGCGGACGCTGAACACCGACTTTCCCAACTACTATATGTCAGCGCGGCTAGCGCATGAGGGATACGACACTTCGCGCATGTATGAGTGGCCCTGGATCGAACGCGAGAAGGACCATCGCGCCGTCGATATCCGCATCATTGGACTGCTTCCGATTACGCCATTCTCTACACTTGCCGTGTGGCCACTGACCGGACTGGCGCCGCTTGCGGCCAAGCATGTCTGGATACTGATGAACCTTGCCTTTTTAGTCCCGATCGGTTGGCTATTGCGATCGATGACCGGTCTCAGCTATGTACGAATCGCGCTTGCACTTTCTTTGAGTTTCCCGCTGCATCGCAACCTCTTGTTCGGACAGTTCTACGTGCTTCTTCTCCTGTTGCTCGTTGCAGCGTGCTGGAGCTATTTGCGCGGGTTCCGCGCGTTGGCCGGAGCGCTGGTGGCGCTTGCCGCTGCCTGCAAGGTCTTCCCCCTGCTGCTTTTCGTGTTTTTCCTGCAGAGAAGAGACTGGCGTGCACTCGTTTCCGGCACAATTATGGGGCTTTCTGCCGTCGCCTTTTCCATTGCGGTATTTGGCCTGAATGTGCATCGCACATGGCTACTGGAAATCCTGCCCTGGGTGATGCGTGGCGAAGGACTCGGAACGTATGCGGGAACCGCTTCCATCCCCGGCGTGCTGCATTGCCTTCTACTCTCCGAGCCGCAATGGAACCCGCATCCGTGGCACTACTCTCCGCTCTGCTATGCCCTTCTGGTACCTGCCTTGCAGATGTTGGCGCTTGCCCCCGCTGTTCTACTCATTCGCAGAGATGATACGAGCCGAGAGCGAATTCTTCTGGAGTGGTCCGCACTGTTGACGGCATCGCTGGCGATTTCCACGATCCCAGCTTCTTACAACTTCGTCCTCATGGTCTTTCCCGTGTGCGTGCTCGCGGCTATATTGCTCCAGCGCAAACAATATGGTTGGATATGGCGCTGGTAGTTGCTTATCTCGGCATCGGTTTCCCGATTCCGGCGCCACGCGTTATACATGGGCTTGCATTGCTGCTCTATGTGCCGAGACTTCCCTTGATGCTGGCGGTGCTCCTTGGGATTTACGCTTTGTTATGGTGCGATCAGCGGGAAAACGCTTCTTCTCTCGACTGGACCCGCTACGCTTGGGCGACAGCCATGATTGCATCCGTGTTCTTCAGCATGCGCTCCACGCTTCATCTGGAACGCACCGAACGGGAGGAGTATACCTATCGGGTGCCGCTGCAAACGCAGGGCTTTCTCAACGCGGAGCCGCAATCCACTGCGACCGGCATTCGGTACGCCGCATTCACCATGACCGGATACCGGTTGATTGCCCAGAACCAGGACGGCGTACAGGAGTCCCCCTCCGCCGATACTTCATACGACGAACTTTCGTTTACCAGCGGAGGCGGACACATTTGGGTAGAACAGTCTTCTGGCGAAGGTTCGCACATTGTGGATCTGCAACGGCCTGCGGATATTGCCATCGATGACGCCCGTGAGCCAATGCTTTCAGCCGATCGGCAAAGCCTAGCCTTCATCCGCGACAATCACGGACGGGGGCGCATGATGGTCCGAAGGGCCTTTCAATCCCATGCCGCGAGCGAAGCGGCGCTTACGCCCACACGGCTCAACGTCTACGAAGCGTCCTTTATTTCCGAGAAAGATTATGCATTTTCAGCCGTCGAAGAGGACCATCTTCCGCAGATATACCTGACGGATGCCACACACACGAACTCGCCTGTCGCGATTACAGGAACGCGCTATCCGGCCATCTCGCCCGACAAGCGATGGATGGCATACAGCCATCTCGATCATGGTGTCTGGAATCTGTGGCTACGCGATCAGTCGAACGGCACAACACGGAGAATCGCCGACGTTCCCTGCAATCAGATTCAGCCCTCATGGGAGAACGACTCAAAAACGCTGCTTTATGGCACTGACTGTGGTCGAAGCGTCTGGTTTACTGCGGTTGCACGCAGGAAAGTGTTGCCCTAAAAGGGACTTTTCTGACAATGTCCGCGTCGATCATAATGTCTGAAGTAGATCATCGAGCTGCTCGATACCGTCATCAAGACGACAGTAATGGAGCTCGTACGTGGGAGTGCTCGAGAAAATTTCTAGCAACTTCTCATGTTTCGCACGGATCTCTCCTGCCGAATAAAGCTCCTTACACATCCGCAGCGTCGCTGTACCCTCTGGTAAACGCACCAGTTTCCCTCCGCATCTGGAAAACGGTTGAGGTAAACGATCGCATGGACTTTGGCGTCGCTTGACGTGCTGAGGAGAGGCAGCTTGGACACCGGGACTTCGATGGAGGGTTTTCCTTCCATGCGCGGCGTGATCTCATGGTCTCTCAATTCCGGAAACAGATCCTTTGCAGCCGGCCGAAAACGAACACGATGAGCATGTCCAATCACAAACGGTCTTTCCGAGGAATTGAGGAGATAGCTCGTGTCATCCGAGGTGTAAGTCCACCCTGCGCGGGCGCAAGCATAAGCGAGGGTCGATTTGCCCGCGCCAGAGTCGCCGCACAGCAAAATGCCTCTCCCGTTCCTGCCGACACAGGCAGAATGAAGGTCAGTTACTACGGAAGAACCAAGCAGAAGATAGACCATCTTTTCGAGAAAGTTATAGCGAAGGTAAAGCCTGTTACGGAGCGTCGATCGATTCAGCCATGCGAAGCTTGTACAGGTTTTCAGATCCAGCAAAGCCTGGTTTTCAGTATCCGCGACCAGCGAGTATAGATGGTTGTACTCGCGCCGAATTGGTTCTGGAGGCGTTCCAGATCCTGTGCCGTCACTTATGCCAATACGGATCTGCAATGGGGTGCGTGCCCGGCACACACGAACGTGCCCGAAGCTCTCTTCGGCGGCTACCAATACGTCCTGATCGTTAGTGAGAACCTCAACAGCAAAGCCTAACGGATAGAAAGTTTTGCGGAGAGGTAACTCCATGTCAGAAAGCAGCCCATCCTGTATGCCTCTGGGCTTTTTGCCTTCAGCCTGCTTCAAAGCCGTCTGTCTAGCAAACTCGCTAATCATGTTCCTGTCATTCTGCTTCCTGCATGCGATTTGATACGCCGGATATGATGTTCCGACCTGCCAAATCATTTAGCTCTAGGGCGCCTTTCGACGGGTGACAGCTGTGGATGCAGCCTTGCTTGAATCATCGAACTATGTAAGCATAGCGGCCCTCGAGAATGCGGTTGTCACTTGCAGGTCATGAAATTGTCACGGTTTAGCATCGCGCCAGGTGCGTTTCATGAAAAAGGCTTGCACTCTTTCTCCTCTATGCCCACGCCATATGGAATGACAATCAATTGACAATGGGCAGACGATACTGAGACACGTTCAGGGGCTCACATCAGTATCGTGACTACTATGCCGCAACTGTTATTGAAGGTTCGGCGGAGGTTGCTAAGGTGAAAGCCTTTCATGAGCTTCAAGCAATAGATCTCACCCCAGGCGGGCTCCTGGATGAGATCAGTTCAAAGGGATATGCGCTTATCCGGGGAGCATTGGCGCGCGAAGCTGTCCGTTCCGTGCTGAGCGATGTGACGCGCGTGTTGGCCGCCGCGGATTGGCTTTTGCCAGGCCACGATCCGCTGGAGCGTGTGGCCGATCACAGCGCGGCCTGCGGCGATCCGGACCCAACATTCAAACGGGTCTACCAGGAGGTATTCAGCCTCGAATCATTGCACGCGCTGCCGCACCAACCCGCCCTGCGAAAGGTGATGGAGATGCTCGTTGGCGAACAGGTCTTGGTTCACCCGAAGCCGATTGGACGCCTCATCTTTCCCAATTGTGAGCGTCTTGTCGTCCATGCACATCAGGACTACGAGTTCATGGGCGGAGATCCTGAGTTCTTCACCGTATGGATACCGTTGCACGACTGCCCCGTTGACGTAGGGCCATTGCGAATTCTGGAAGGCTCGCACCGCTTCGGTATTCAGCACCACGAAAGGGAAAATCTGCATGTCCCGGAGATACCTGATGGAGCGGCCGTAGGAGACCAGTGGGTTGGCGGCCATGTGAACGCGGGCGACGTCCTGATATTTCATAGCCTGACTGTTCACGCGGCCTCGCCGAACCGTTCAGATCGGCTTCGAATATCGCTGGATTGCAGATTTCAGGATGCACAACGTGTCCTCAACCCCTCTAATTTAGTGTTCGCCGGAGAGTCAGGAAAATCGTGGGAGAAGACCTATGCCTATTGGAAGTCAAACAAATTGAAGTTCTATTGGAAGAGCATTCCTCTGACGCTCAGCCCCTCGAGGTCGGAATTGGAGCATCTTGCGAAGACAGCCGAATCGCCGTCCGCAAGGACAAGATATGCCAGGATGGTTAGTCAACTGAGCTGAGACGCATCGACCGATAAAACACTGTGGAGTATGCCGGATGGAACGTTACGAGAGATGGAAGCGCAGTGGCGTTTTGTTCTGCCGATCGTCCTGGAGACGAAGAGTTCTTCCGACCTTCGCCGGGGAGTTGATCGTGAACATGGCAATGGCTCGTAGAAATCTCTTGGGCTGTTCATCCAAATGTTTGATCCGGGGCTATTAACCAATCCTGTTCGCTTGTGACGACGGCAAAGGATTCGAGCAGGTTACCGTCGGACCGCAATAGGGAGACAGTGTCTATGAGGCGTGTCCGAGGTCGGATGCGGGATTTCGAGGTTGGTCCGCGCTGCCTGCTCCATGAGAAGCCAGTCCTCATAAACGCGCTTGTCTTGACGAATCAGAGTTCCCTGGAATGTATGGTCCGCCGTCTGACTGCAAGGGAAAAGCGAAGGATCGATCGACAGGTCTGCGCAAATGTATTCGGCCTTTGTGTGGAGAGTGGAGACTCCTGGCCATGTTGAGTTGCGCTGCGTGCTCTTCCTGATAAACGGGACGGTCATGGAAGACCATTTTCGGGAGCAGGTTGCGAGCACGCCGTTGGGAACTGTTCGTTCGTCTTCGTTATCCAGTGCAGACCTTGGTTGGAGATGCCGGTTGGGGGTTCAGCTTGCTTAGTCAGTCATTGCGTCCGGAACCGCTCGATAGTCCTGTCCGCTCGCAAGAACGGCCCACGTGATACGGGCAAGCTTGTTGGCTGCGGCTGTGATCACTACCTTGACCGGAGACCGGCGCTCAAGCGCGTTGAGCCAGGGACCGAACGGCGATCGTTCTCGCTTGATCCGAGGACGGCGGATCGAGCACCGTGGACAAGCAGCTTCCTCAGATACGCTTTGGCGGAAGTGAAGGGAAGGTCCTTACGTCAAAAAAAGAAACCGTGAAGGTGGTCCAAGAACTGATGCGGCATGCAGGCCCCGAATCACCCTTGAACTGTACGCACAGGGTGAAGAGGACGCTACCCACAATTCGAGAATGTACACTCGCCGTAGCCACCGATGCTCCGATCGAGGACTATCTCAATGATCGGGAGCAAACGTTTTCAAAATGGAAGTCTTACACTTCGTGAAAAACAAGACCAACACCGGACACCTGGTTCCTCCGCTTCTATGAAGGCGCGGGGGAAAAGCGTGTCTATCGCAGACAACGGATCGGGACGGTGCGGGAGTTCCCGCACCGCCGAGACGCCGAAAAAGCGGTCTTGGCTCTTCGCGGAAAGATCAATCAATGAGATCGGTTCACCAGAGACGGTGAATGATCTCCTAACCCACTATCAGAAGTATGAGCTCACGCCTGCTCGCAAGGCGTTTGCTTCTATCGAAAATCACCTCACCCTGTCGAAGTGCTATATCGGACCTCGTTGGGGAACATACACACTTGGTGCGGTGCGAACCGTCCAGGTGGAAGAATGGCTGGACTCGCTACCGCTTGCTCCGGCATCCAAAACGAAGATCAAAAGCGCTTTCTCTGTCTTGTATCAGCCACGCGATACGTCACGAGTGGGTCGTCTCTAAATCCGATCAGCAAAGTTCGCACCTCATCCAAGCGATTGCGCGAAAAGGACGTGCTCACACCAGAGGAGTTTCAGGCCCTGCTTAAAGAACTCTCGGTGAGGGACCTGGCGATGGTTCTGCTGATTGGGAGCACAGGGGTTCGTCGGTCAGAACTCATGGCTCTTGTCTGGACCGATATAAACGTAGAGACCATGGAGGTGAGTATCACGAAGATCCTGCGTGCGCAATCGGTTCGGTGATACCAAGACGGAATGTTCTCGCCGTCCTGTTCCACTGCATCCGCTAATCCTCGAATCACTGCTCGACTGGAAGCGCCAATCGCTCTATAAAGGCGATGGCGACTTCCTTTTCCCGTCAATTCGGCTGAATGGAAATAAACCTCTCAGCCCTGACAGCCTGCTTAAGAAAAGCATTCGGCCTGCTCTGAAACGTGCCGGTATCGAAGGCAAGATCATAGGCTGGCACAACTTTCGTCATACGCTGGGAACGTTGCTTCGGGCGATCGGGACGGATATCAAAGTGGCGCAGGATTTACTGCGTCATGCCAATAGCCGAACCACGCTTGATATCTATACTCACGCCGTTTCGCAGCAGAAGCGAGATGCCAACACCAAGGTAGTCGAACTTCTACTGCCCGGACGGGCTTTAAAGGCTCAGCACCTTTCAGCACCTTCGCCCCTCTAAAAAGAAGAGGTCGGGGTTTGGAAGTGGTTCATTTTGATGGGGTTGTTGGTGGACCTGATCGGGATCGAACCGATGACCTCTTCCATGCCATGGAAGCGCGCTCCCAGCTGCGCCACAGGCCCACTCTTAGGAAGGACTCTCTTCATTCTCACTGAGCGCACGCTCGATTAGTCAACGTTTGTCGGGAACTATTCCGGTATCTCCGGTGTCTAAAGCAGTAGAGTGAGCGAGCACTCGGCCGCCGGCGGCGCAGTTTCCTTACGCTCGCCCCGCAGTTGCAGCACCACCGGTCAGAAGTCGTAGTGTAGAGGACACCCGATATGCAGGCGGGCACGGCAGTGGGAAATCTAGCCAGCGCGATTGGCATTACGAACGAAGATGCGGCTCTCGTTGCCGACCTCAAGGCCGGCTCAGAGGCTGCGTTCGCTATGCTCATCGCCCAGTATCACCAGCCTCTCTATTCGCTGATCGCGCGCAACCTCAACGATCCTGCCGACGCAGCCGACATCACCCAGGAAGTCTTCATCAAGGTCTTTCGCAGTATCCGTGGATTCCACGGAGATGCCAGCCTGCGCACCTGGCTCTACCGCATTGCCTTGCACGAAGCGTCGAACCAGCGGCGCTGGTGGTCCCGCCATAAACGGCAGGAGATCACCATCGACACCTCCTACGAACCGGAGGAAGACGATAGCAACGCCTCTCTGGGTATAGCGCTGGCCGACCAGCGCGACTCACCGTTTGATCAGGCCGCGCAGAGCGAGCTTCGCGAGCAAGTCGAGGCAGCCCTCCGACAGCTTCCCGAGGCCTACCGTACCGTCGTGGTTCTGCGCGAGATCGAAGGTTTTGCTTATGAAGAAATTGCCGAGATTCTGGAGATCAATCTCGGTACGGTCAAGTCGAGGTTAACCCGGGGGAGATCCGCACTGCGTGCTCTGTTGAGTGTCGCGGAGCCGGCTCCGGCGAATCGTTTTGCGTCCTCCGCTGTAGCGGACGCATCTGTACAGGCGGTGAGCCGATGACACAGCAGGGTTGCAAAGACATTCAGGGGTCCTTTTCCGCATATCTCGATGGAGCAGTGAGCGGACGGAAGATGCAGCAGATCGCGGAGCATTTGAAGACCTGCGCAGGGTGCAGCCAGGAGTTCGACTCGCTGCAGACGCTACAGCGCTCCCTGGCGATGCTGCGCCCCGTAAAGGCCCCGGCCGATCTGGCGATGAAGCTTCGCGTTGCGATCTCGCATGAGCGGGCAAACAGCCGCTTCAGCTGGAAGGATAACCTGAGCCTCCGGTGGGATAACGCGATCAGGCCCTTGCTGGTCCAGGTCTCCGCAGGATTTGCGGGCACGATCGTGCTCGTGGGAGGCGTCCTCCTGCTCCTGGGTATGGTGGCAGCGCCGGAACCGGTCATGGCGAACGACGAGCCGCTCGGCGCTTTGACGGCTCCGCACTATCTGTATTCCGCGGAGCGGCCCCAGCCGATCGTTACCGATCACGACTCCACCATTGTGGTTGAGGCCCTCGTCAACGACAGCGGCCGGGTCTACGACTACAACATCGTCTCCGGTCCCGACGACTCCGCCGTCCAGACGCAGATTGCGAATCAACTCCTGCTCAGCGTCTTCGAACCAGCCAAAGTCTTCGGCGGCCCGGTCCGCGGCAGGGTGGTCCTCACCTTCTCCGGCATTTCCGTCCGCGGATAACTTGTCGCCTGTACGTCGTTGGTCCTGATAGGCATAAGCCTTCGGATCTGCAGTGGCCAGGTAGACTGGTGTCATCTGCTTTTCACACAGTTGCTTCTATTATGGTGAGATTTGTACGATCCTCCTTTTGAGGCGGCTTATATTGGATTCACGAATTACTCCTTCTGTTGATGGTGTTCTTTCACGGTTGAGCCGACGACGGCTGTTGACGCGTGCTGGTGCAATGGCTGGAGCTGCGGCAGCATCTAGCCTTATGCCTCCCAATGTGCGCCGATTGCTGGCCCAGGGTCCACCCCAAAATGGTTCGCTGCGGGACGTCAAGCACGTCGTCCTGCTGATGCAGGAGAACCGTTCGTTCGACCATTACTTTGGGACGCTGGCTGGAGTGCGCGGGTTCGGCGATCCTAACGCGCTGAAGCTGCCCAACAGCAAATCCGTCTTCTACCAGCAGGATGCCGACAGTCCCAATGGATACTTGCTGCCTTTCCATCTGAATACGCAGGCAAGCAGCGCTCAGAAGATCCCTTCCACGAGTCATGCGTGGGCGGTACAGCATGCGGCGTGGAACGGCGGCAAGATGGATCAGTGGCTGCCTGCGCATCGTGCGGCGGATGGTGTGCATGGTCCTTACTGCATGGGGTACTACCGGCGGGAGGATATTCCGTTTCAGTTCGCTTTGGCAGAGGCCTTTACGTTGTGCGACTCGTATCACTGCTCGGTGATGGGGCCTACGTGGCCGAACCGAATGTATTGGATGACGGGGATGATCGATCCGCATGGACTGCATGGTGGGCCGATTATCAGTAACAGAGCTCCGAAGGAGGGCTATGGCTGGACGACCTATGCGGAGCGGCTGGAAGCTGCTGGCATTTCGTGGAAGGTTTACCAGCAGGAGGATAACTATGGCTGCAATATGCTGGAGAGCTTTACGACTTTTCGCAATGCGGCTCAGACTTCTCCGCTTTACACCAAGGGGATGGTGCGTAGCCCTGAGGGTCAGTTCGAATACGACGCCAGGAATGACAAGCTGCCGGCGGTTTCATGGATCATTCCGACTGGCCACCAGTCGGAGCATCCTGACTATATGCCGGCGGACGGCGCGGCGTTTGTGGCCAGCAAGATTGACGCGATCGCGGCGAATCCTGATGTCTGGGCGAAGACGCGTTCATTCTGAACTACGACGAAAACGACGGCATCTTCGATCATGTGGCGCCACCGGTTCCTCCTCCGGGGACGCCGGACGAATTTATCAGTGATCTACCGATCGGTGGTGGGTTCCGAGTTCCCTGCATCATCGTTTCGCCGTGGACCACAGGTGGATGGGTGAGCAGCGAGAACTTCGATCACACGTCGGTGCTGCAGTTCCTCGAGCACTTTACGGGTGTTCGGGAGTCGAACATCAGTGACTGGCGGCGGAAGACCTTCGGCGATCTTACGTCGGTATTCAATTTCCGTAAGGCGAGCAACAAGCCGCCACAGTTACCGGATACGAGCGGACTGGTAAGCCTGGCAAAATATACCTCCTCGAACCTTCCTGCTCCCGTCATTCCGGGCAGCGATCAGCAGCATCCGGAACAGGAGAAAGGTAGTCGCAAGCGCGTCCGTGGGGAGAAGTCTAAACCTATCCCCACCCCTATCGTTCCCGCCTTGAATCGTTATATGGCCTTAAGACCTTGGTCAGTGTGAGCAAAGACGATTGCGGTAGCGTTTTTGGTAACTTAGCCCAATATAAGCAAACTGACCTACTCCCTGATTCCAGCTCGTTTGCAACCTTTGACTTGCTGCCCTAAACTCCAAGGGAGCGTCGAATCTATATCGTGTTTTCTATTCTTCACAGTTCAAGGCGCGCAGTGGCACTGAGCGCAACTATTGCGCTTGGCTTAAGCAGCCTCAGCGGATTTGCGCAGCAGACTCGGCCTCGGGGTTCGAGCAGCAGTCAGCCTTCCAGTGTCTCCCACGACGCCGAAACCAAACCGACTCCGCACGTCTCCCAGCCGGAGGCCGGAGGCTCCGGCATCACCCTAGAGACCAGCGAACCGTTGTTCGATATTGCCGTCGCTTTGAACGCCTGCGGCTACGATGCCGATCTGGCCAACTCCAGTCCCGTGCGCAAGACCATTCGCGAGGAGGTCGACCAGCAATTGGCCGCCTCCGCCGATGCCCGCACCAGCCGGGATGCTGTCTGTACTTACATACAGGATCATCAGCTCGCCGACAGCGGCCGCAACCTGGCCCAGTACGTCTCTCTTGCGTTGTACTTGACGCCGCCCCCGGCCCTGGCCACCATCGTCGACCAGACCGAGATGGCTGCCGACGCTACCCAGGTGGTCAACATCCTTCCCTCCCTCCGGGCATTCGTGCAGAACGCTCACCTCAACGCCATCTGGTTCAAGCATCGGCCTGAGTATGAAGCTCTGGTCAACCAGGTGCACGATCCGCTGACCCAGATGATCCTCGAGACCAACGTCTATCTGCACATGCCGCCCAGCTCCTATGACGGGCGGCGTTTTATGGTCTTGCTTGAGCCCATGCTCTCGCCCGCAGCGACCAACGCGCGCATCTATGGCAACGACTACATCGTGGTCACATCCCCTGCCGCCACGCCGCCCGGAGCGGTCCACATGGAGCAGATTCGCCATACCTATCTGCACTACGTCGTCGAACCGCTGGTGTATGCGCGCGCCGCCGCCATGGATCGACTGTTGCCGTTGCTGAAACCCGTACAGGCTGCTCCGCTTGACTTCACCTACAAGGCAGACATCGTCGCCCTCCTGACCGAGTGCCTCATCAAAGCCGCCGAGATCCAGACAATGGACGTCGGAATCCCCAAACCAAAACGTCCCGACGCAGCAAAAGAACGCACAGTGATTGAGCACTACGACGCCGAAATGTCCGCCTATGACCGTCAGGCAGAGGCCATCCGGCTGAAGAGTGTCGACCTCGCCATGCGCCAGGGATGGGTGCTGGTCGAATACTTCTACGCCCAGCTCGGAACCATGACAAGGGAGTCGGTTAGCCTCAAGGACGAGATCGGCCCCATGGTCTACGGCATGGAGGTAGACCGCGTCCAGCATCGTGAGACCCAGATCGCCTTCCTGCCCGAGAGCACCCACGATGTCGTGCGGCGTGTCCCCCTCCAGCCAACCGGCTTGCAACTCGCTGAGATGAAGATGTTGAAAGGCGATCCCGCCGGCGCCGAGGAGATCGCACAGAAGGAGCTAGCCGACCCCAAGGGCGACCACCCCCAGGCCCACTACGTCATCGCCCGCGTCGACATGATGGAAGGCCAGCCGGATGAAGCACTTACTGAATTTGCGGAGGTCATTCGCACCTCCAAAGATTCCCGCACTCTCGCCTGGTCCCACATCTACTTAGGCAGGCTGTACGACGTCATGCACGTGCCCGAAAGGGATAAGGCGATCGCCGAGTACAAAGCCGCTCTGACAGTACGCGACAGCCGGCCCGACACAAAAGCCGCCGCCGAGCATGGAATCAAGCAACCCTTCGTCCTGCCCAAGCGTGAGCATCCGGCTGCGGACGACGATAACGCCCCGCTCGACCCCAGCGGCAAAGCCGAAAAAGAGGCCTACCGCCCGTCAACCCCCCAGTAGAGTCGCAGGAGCGAGTCAAGATCGCATTTCGGTAGAATTGGGCAGAATGCAGAGGGGCGAATGAGCATGCGGCGCAAACAGTCAGTACGAGAAAAGCCGCAAGATCCGGCCTCGACCCTGTTCGACCACCATTTCAAGTCGCCCGAACTCCTGACCCGCGCCCTGACCCACCGCTCCCTAGCCTACGAGACCAGCCCCGACACCCTCAACGACCCCGGCACCGACAACGAGCAGCTTGAGTTCGTCGGCGATGCCGTCCTCGGTCTGGTCGTCGCCGACAGCCTCTTTGGCCGTTTCCCCGGCTCCCGCGAGGGCGAACTCACCCGCCTACGCGCCTCCCTCGTAAGCCGCGATCACCTCGGCAAGGTCGCCGATCGCATCGGGCTGGGACAGCAAATGAGATTCGGCCGCGGAGAAGAGCAGAGCGGAGGCCGCAAAAAGCGAGCCCTCCTCGCCAACGCACTCGAAGCAGTCATCGCCGCGCTCTACCTCGACGGCGGTCTCGAAGCCGCCCGCACCTTCATCGACCGACACATCATGGAGCCCGCCCTGCCCGATCTCCACCGTGCGCTCGACTCCGGTGGCACCTTCAGCGGCGCAGTTGGAGATCACAAATCCGCCCTCCAGGAGCACCTGCAGGGAGTCGGCGCCGGCCAGCCCCAGTACATCCTCACCGCTCAGAGCGGCCCCGACCACCTCAAGCGCTTCCGCGTCGAAGTCCGCGTAGCAGAAGGTGCAGAGTCCTTCCGCGCGCTCGGCGAAGCAGAAGGCACCACCAAGAAGCAAGCCCAGCAGGACGCCGCCCGCATCGCCCTGGCACGATTACTCAAGGAAGAAAAGTCGGCCCGGCCCACCGCAAAGGAGGTCACCACGTGAACTCTTCGGTGCCCCCGTCCGTAGGCTCACCCGTTGCCTCCTCGATCGACCCTCCCGCGATCGCTCCGCCGGTCCCCCGGCGCGAAGCGGTCGTGCAGCAGCACACCGGCCTGCTGCCCGCGATTCAGTCCCTGCTCTACATCATCGTCGTCGCCATCTTCATCATCACCTTCTCCGCCCAGCCATTCCGCATCCCCTCCGAGTCGATGGAGCCCACCCTCCTCGTCGGCGACTTCCTCCTCGTCGACAAGCAGAGCCTCGGCACCGTCGACGCCGGCGGCCTCCTGCCCTCCGAAACCATCAAACGCGGCGAGATCATCGTCTTCCACTACCCCATCGATCCCAAAATGCATCTCGTCAAGCGCGTCATCGGCGTGCCCGGCGACCGCATCAAGCTCCACGACGGCCACGTCTACATCAACGGCGCCCAGACCTCCGAGCCCTACGCCATCTACCGCCCCACCCCGCCCGACCTCTTCCGCGACAACTTCCCCCGCCTCCAGACAGCCGACCCCGAGATAGACTCACACTGGTGGATCAAAATGCACGCCCTGGTCGACCACGGAGAACTCACCGTTCCCCCCGACAGCTACTTCGTCCTCGGCGACAACCGTAACGACAGCGAGGACAGCCGTTATTGGGGCTTCGTCCCGCGATCCGCCATCGTAGGCAAGCCCTTCCTCATCTATTTTTCCTTGCAACGAGATGCCCCCGACGCTGCCAACGATCTCGCATTCCACCGTCTGAATGGGAACGCCAACGGCGTACAGGCCAGTTTTATGGACTCCCTGGCCAACTTTGCCCGCTGGGGCCGAACGCTGCGCGTGGTGAATTAGAGACGCTTCTTTCTGAACCCACCCCCATTCAGCGATACACTGAAAAAGGCCCTCTTGGAGAAGAATTGGAATGAATACCACGCAATCGGAAACAGCAGAAGTAACCACGACCCAGACCCACGAGACTGAAACTCCCCTGGAGTCGCTCGCGTCGATCTGCACCGTTCTGGCCATCGGGCTGTTCGTCATGACATTCATCTTCCAGAACTTCGAGATCCCGTCCGCTTCGATGGAGAAGACTCTCCTCATCGGCGACCACGTCCTTGTCGACCGCATCGCCCTCGCCCCGCCGACGAAATGGGCGCCCTTCGTCTTCTATCGCGAGGTCAAGCGCGGCGACATCATCGTCTTCCTCAAGCCCGGTTACCCCGACCTCTTCCTCGTCAAGCGCGCCATCGGAATTCCCGGCGACCGCATCCACCTCCGCAACGGCATCGTCTACCTCAACGGCGTCGCGCAGGACGAGCCCCTGGCTGGCAAGCCCGTCGCCGACGGCAATCCCCAGCATGCCTACAACGCCTACCGGGATGACTTTCCCAGCATTCCACCCAGCGCAATGGACGACGTCACCGCCACCTGGCAGTACGATCTTCCCAAATACATCCAGGGCGATGACCTCGTCGTGCCTCCCGGAAAGATCTTCGCCATGGGCGACAACCGCACCGAGTCGCTCGACGGCCGCTACTGGGGCTTCGTCCCACGCGAGAACATCGTAGGCCGCCCCATGTTTGTCTACTGGTCGTTCGAGACTCCAGCCGACCAGATCGACAAGCAGAGCGTCGGAGAGCGCATCAGCTTCATGGGTCACATCCTGATCCACATCTTCGACCAGACTCGCTGGAAGCGCACCCTGCATATTATTCGATAGCGAGATTGCCAGGACACACCGTTCATAGTCAGCGCCACAAACTTTCATGCCGGAAACAGATTCAATTTACGTCGCTGCAGATACTACAGAGGTGCGCTCCCGTCGGTTCTCACGCCCGCTCACCCTTGTCTGCATCCTGCTGCTCGCCATCCTCTTACTGGCGCTGTTGCCTCCGCTCGTCAACGTCAATCGCTTTCAGCGCCGCATCGTCACCAGCATCAGTGCCAGCCTCGGCCGTCCCGTGCACCTCGACAACGTCTCAATGAGCCTGCTCCCGTTCCCCGGCTTCACCCTCGAGAACCTGGTCGTCGAGGAAGATCCCGCCTTTGGCAGCGAGCCCGTCATCAGCGCCGGCTCCGTGCAGGCGACGCTGCGCATCAGCTCTCTCTGGCGTAAGCGCGTCGAGTTCTCCTCCATCAGCTTCACCAATCCCAGCGTCAACCTCGTCCACATGCCCGACGGCAAATGGAATCTGGAGAGCATCCTCATCCAGGCTGCGCACGTCAGCGCCGCTCCCACCACGCAGCAGAAGGCCGGTCCCGCCCCGCGCTTCCCCTACATCGAGGCGACTGGCGCGCGCGTCAATCTCAAATGGGGCAAGCAGAAGACGCCCTTCTCCCTCACCGACGCTGACTTCGCGCTGTGGCTCGCAAATCCCCAGGAGTGGAGAATTCGCCTCGAGGCCCATCCCATCCGCACCGACACCAACGTCTCCGATACCGGCACCGTCCGCCTCGAAGGCACCTTAGGGCGTGCCAAATCGTTGAAGGATGTGCCGCTCCATCTCCAGGCGGACTGGCGCGCCGCACCGCTCGGCGAGGCAAGCCGTCTCTTTCTCGGCCGCGATGCAGGCCTGCGCGGAGAAGGTTTTTTGTCCGCGAACCTCGACGGCACAGTCGGCGTCACTGCCATCCAGACCCGCCTCCGCCTCGACTCCGTGCGACGCGCCGAGTTCGTCCCAGACCGCATGATCGCTGTCGATCTCGAATGCCAGGCCAAAGCGGCCGAGGCCTTTCACGCCTTTCAGGATGTGCGCTGCAGTTGGCCTCCCGCAGGAGACTCGGACAAGGGATCGATCGCTCTCACCGCATCGCTCCCGAACATTCGCAAGCCGGACTCCCTCGAAGTCGAGATCGGCGCACAGGCGCTCCCGAACCAGAAAGTTATCGACTGGCTCCAGGCCACCAGCCCACGAGTTCCTGCCGATCTTCTAGCGCAAGGCACTTTGGCCGGACGGTTCACCTACCAGCCGGAGTCGTCAGACCAAGGCTGGGATGGCAAGCTCGTGATGACCGGCCTCAGCCTCAAGAGCTCGCGCGCAGGCCTGCAGCCCCTCACCATCGGAGAACTCGCGCTGCAATCTGGTCACCAACAGCCGGACTCACTCCAGTCCGGCGGGCTTCAGTTGACCTCCCTTCAGATCAACTCCCGTCACTCTAAGCCCACACCATCAACCCACAGCTTCCTCCTCGAACCCACGTCGCTGGACCTGGGCGGCGAAGATCCAGCAACCCTCGACGGTAGCTTCGACCGCACCGGCTACACCCTCCACCTCACCGGCATGATCGTCCTCTCCCGCCTCACCGCACTCGGCAACACAATCCCCCAGCTAGGCGACGGCTTGAAGGAAGTGCTGCCAACCAACCGCGCCGCCGGTCCGGTCCGCCTAGACCTGACCGCCAACCGCCCCTGGGGAGGTCCGCAAATCTGGCAGGACAACACCCTCCACCCCGCCCCCATCCATCCCCGCCACCGCACCAGGTAAACCGTCTCGCGCCCGATCCCTGTCCATAGCCAGTAGCTTCAGCCGTTGCCGTTGCCGTTGCCTTGCCTTGCGTTCTGTTGTCGTTGTTTGTTTTACGCTGTCATTCTGAGCGAAGCGAAGAACCCCTGTATTGGTCTTTGCCTTTGCTTTTGTTCTTGCATTTGCCGTTGCCTGTTCTTTGCTGTCAACCCAGAAAATGCCTAAACCACTGAAAACAAGGCCACTATAGCTGGCGTAGAAGTTCCACCCAATCCCGTAAAATAGAAACAGAAGAAAACCTGAGAACTCACAGCTCAACGCTGACAGCTGATTATTGCAAACGTGAACCTTCAAATCACCCGTAACTCTATATGGATCAATATTTTGGACGCAAACCATTTAGAATGAATATTTTAGAGCAAGGCATCGACCGTAACTCCATGTAAAAAAATACCTTGCCTCCAAAATACCCGCTACATAGGGGGTGGGGTACCCAGCTATCTGGAAGCCTCGACAAGCAGCTTCGAATGGCGGCTCTCACCCAGCTCAGGCACACTGCCGTCATTCACCAACACCTCCGTCGGGGTGCCCTCGAAGACCACGCGAGTCGCCGCACGAGAGAAGCCCGGCACCCTCAGGCGTTCGGTAGCTGTAAGCGTTCCAGATCGCACCGTAACCGGAACCTCGGCCACCGCTGCACCGTCGTTTTGCACCTCGACGGCAACCATCCAGCCGCCGGCCTTGCTCCCCCGGGCAGGCAGCTCGTGGGTCGTGACGTTCAGAATCTTCAGGTCGGGCAGACTGCGGTCGCGGTAGACCCAGTCGTCGAAGAACCAGCCAAGGTCCTTCTGCGAAGTCTGCTCCAGCACATGCTGGAACTCCTTCGGATCCTGCTCGCGCTTGCCGCTGTGGCGATACTGCTGCAGCGCCTGCTTGAGCGCCTGCTCCCCAACCACCGAGCGCAACATCCAGAGCACCGCAGTCGCCTTAGAGCGGTAGTAGATGTCGTCGCTGGCCTGGATCAGGCTCTGGCCCGCGCCCGCCCCTCCCGCAGGAGCCGCGTCGGAAGTCTTCTCCACCACCGGCTCCGCCAGCGCCAGAGTATTGGCCATCTGATGTAACCGCTCCACCGCTGCATCGCGCCCCTGTTCGCGCTCGACCCACAACAGTGACATGAACTGCGCCAGCCCTTCATCCAGCCAGACATGCGAGGAGCGGAACCAAGCATGGGTAAGCGAATGCACAAGGCTCGGCGCAAGCGTAGCCGGATCGGCCGCCCGCATCGGCGCAACCAGCAACGCCTGATCCTCGAATGGCTGCCCGGCGTGATCGATCAGGTTCAGAGATGTGAGCGGATCCAGTCCGAGCCACTCCATCAGCAGCGGCTTCACCTTGTCGGCCGCGGCCGAGTAGCTGGGCAGTGCATCGTAACGGTCCGTAACCGCCATAATCAGACCATTGTCCGTGGGTGTGGCAGCGCGGTCGGTTACAAACAGACTAGGCGTTCGGAACCCAATCGGCTGGTCCGGGAACTCCGCAGTCGCAACTCCCGGAGCCTGGGCGGTGGGTGTATTGATATTTTCACTGATAGCCGTCAGCGGCTGCCGTCGGCCGTTGAAAAATGCAGCGTCCGGTGGGTCGCCGATGTACTCGACCGTCAGCCGCAGCCGTATCGTCGCATCCGCCTGCCGCAGCTTAGTCCGCCCGACGGCCTGGAAGAGCTTGGCTTCATCTCCCAGAAAAGCGGAAGTCGAAGCGGTGGGGTACCAAAGCACGTTGCCGTATCCGCGCAGTGCCGTCAGCTCGCTCGAGATGGTGTCCCAGTCCGCGTTGGCGGCCTGCTCCAGCGGCGCGCCAATGCGCTCCAGCCGGTTCGCCGACTGGATAATCTGGCCCGAGTACAGCGCCACCAGGTGAATGCTGTCGCCCGGCTGCAGCGGCGCAGGAAGCGTCACAATAGCCTCCTGCGCCTGTCCAGTATGGTCCGTGTCGGTGTCCAGCAAATGCTGCACAAACGATGCCGGAGTGAGCTGTTCCCCGTTACGGATTGCGATGCTCTCCCAGCCCAGCGAGCCGGAGATCTGGAAAGCGATCTGAGTCAGCGGCTTCGCACCCACGTTCGTGACGGTTAGCCCCGCGCGAACCGCAATCTGTGATTGGGCCGGAATCAAATGGACGTCCAGGTCGTAAGCCTGGAAGAGCAGCGCACTACGCACCTCGTCCGGCACAGTCGCAGCCGGGTCCTCCTTAGGCGCGACGGCCTTCTTCGCATCGGGAGCCTCATCCTCCCCCCGATGGAGCAAGACGGTCCCGTGAGAGGGTTCCGGGGCCGGAGACGGTGGTTGATCCTGACCTGGCGCCGTAGAGAGGCAGGCAAAGATGAGTGCGAGCAGGCAGAAGCCCTTGTTTCGTGACTGGAATGAGATTCGCTTCAAGAACCGAGACCTTTGCGGACTTTAGGGGCTGGTGTGGCTGGTGGTGCCGATGGCTGCCTGCGCTGCCGCATAGCTTCGTACATGACCACCGCTCCAGCAACCGAAACGTTAAGCGAAGAGACCTGACCCAGCATGGGGATCCTCAACAAGTGATCGCAGGTCTTCTTCACCAGATCGTGCAGACCCGCTCCCTCCCGCCCCAGCACGAGGACGCAGTCTGTCTTGTAGTCGAAGTCGGTATAGTCCGGAGTGCCGCGCTCATCCAGACCCAGCACCCAGACGTGCCGCTGCTTCAACTGCTCTAGAGTGCGAACGAGGTTTGTTACACGAGCGACGCGGACGTGTTCCGAGGCGCCGGCAGAAGTCTTGGCCACGGTCCCGGTAATCGGCGCGGAACGGCGCTCCGGAAGAATCACTCCATCGACACCTGCACCATCGGCCGTTCGCAGCAGAGCCCCAAGATTGTGGGGATCTTCAATGCCATCGAGCGCCAGGAAGAAGCGATGCTGGCCTTCTTCCTTGGGAGCCATCAGGTCTTCGACACTGAGGAATTGCCGCTCGCGGACGACCGCCAGGACCCCCTGATGGGTGTCCGTCTTCGCAAGTCGGGTGAGCTGGTCGCGTGAGTCGAATGTTATGCGGATGCCCGCGGATTTGCAGAGTTGAACGACCTTCTCGAGGCGGTCGTCGCGTCGTTCCCGGGCTATGCTGACATGATCGAGCCGGCGTGCCCCGGCGCGAATTGCCTCCTCCACAGGGTGAAGGCCGTAAAGAACTTCCATTGAGCTAGTTTACCGCCGTATTAAGGCGATGAATTGGTGATAAGGGGTAGAATAGAGAGAACGTGTGAGGTTCTTCGGCTTGGATTTCTGCATGTATCCGCAGTTTTGGGCAGATTTGAAGATAATCCGCGACTTTTCGTTGCGAAGGCACGTCTCTAATACTTGTGAACGGTAAATCCATCTCGCTCCCAGCGGCCGTTGCTGCTGATTCCCAGCACGAAAACGCCGCGATTGCACACGGCTTGAAGCGGCAGGATCCAGAACTGCTGGATCAGCTGATCGAGCAATATCAGCATCGTCTATTGCGTTATCTGCTGTTTCTTACGGGCAAGCGAGAAGTAGCCGAAGACTTGTTCCAGGAGACCTGGATGCGGGTTCTGTTGCGTGGATCGCAATATAACGGGAAAGCACGCTTCGACACGTGGCTGTTTACTATCGCCCGGAATCTGGTGATCGACCTCTCCCGGAAACGGACGATGTCCAGTCTGGATGAGATGAGCGAGAGTGGCGAAGATGATCGTCCGTTTGAGATCGCTGGAGCGGGCCCGTCTCCACTGGAGCAGTTTCAGTTGAGTGAGGATCGCGCCGAAGTTTCGCAGGTTCTGTTGCGGCTTGAATCCAACTATAGAGAAGTACTGGTTCTTCGGTTCTATGATGAGTTATCGTTGGAGGAGATTGCGGGCGTCACCAAGGCGCCGCTATCGACGGTGAAATCCCGGCTTTATCGCGGACTGGCTGCATTGAAGCCCGAGATGGAGCGGCTTCGGTTATCTCGAAACCTGGTGGAGGCTCGGCCATGAACAGTGTGCGACGGCCAATTTCGATCGATGAGGATGTTTCCTCGATGGTGACGGATCTAAGCGTCTCAGCGCGGGCTTCGATGGTGAATCGTACCCATCGGGTTGTGCGGGAAAGAGCTAATTCTCTGAATGCGCGCCGCGACTTGGTGCGCAGTCTGTGGTTTCCAATGGCAGTCTCCTCCGCGATGCTGGTGATTCTGTGTTCTACCGTGTGGAGCGTCTTCGAACAGTACGAGGTTGTTCCAAGTGGCTTGCCAGAGTCCGGCGATCAATCATTTGTGTTGCTGCTGTGGTTTCTTCCTATTTCTGTCACGGTGCTGGCGGCGGTGTGGTTTCGCCGTATGCGGGGCGGCTCGGGTGAGGACGCGACGCGATGACCAACCGGTGGAGCTTGAAATCCGGTTCGGAGGGTGGCAGGAGCGGCGACGAAGAGTTGAGCTTGATCCCAGCCTGGTCGGTCGTTCTGGCAGTGATTATCTTTGTGGGCGTTCAGTATTTGTTTCATCATGTGCTTCCTCATAACCGGCACGAGATGCTTCCGATGCGGCTGCTTACGGGATATTCCTGGGGAACTGCGTTTGCGAGTTACATGCTGCTGATCGGCTATGTGAGCCGCGATGTGCGGCGGCGCAACATGTCTGCCGGATTGTGGATGCTGATCGTCGTCATGATGCCGGGTGGAATTGGAGCGGTAGTGTACTTCCTGCTGCGTCAGCCTATTCTTTCCCGTTGTGCGCATTGCACGACCGAGATTTCATCAAGTTATAACTACTGTCCGCAGTGCCAGTTCCAGATTGCTCCGGTCTGTGGCCGATGCTTCCGCGGAGTGAAGATTACGGATGTGTACTGCACTCAATGCGGACACGATCTTGCCGAAGACCATGCACCGGCGCGGCTTCGCGCTTACAGTGACCAGTAATATAAAAATCTCGGTCTATTTTGCTATATGTCGTTGACAGCGCTCATCATCGACGACGAACCACTTGCGCGGCAGGAGCTGCAGTTTCTGCTCGAAGACGTCGGTGGGACGGAAGTGCTTGCGCAGGGAACAAATGGGATTGAAGCGGTGGAGCTGATCCGGTCGCACAAGCCTGACCTGGTGTTTCTCGATGTGCAGATGCCGGGGTTGGACGGCTTTGCTGTTCTGAAAAAGTTGCTTGCACTGAAGATACCGCTGCCACAGGTGGTGTTTGCCACGGCTTACGACCAGTATGCCGTGCGGGCGTTTGAGGTGAATGCGGTGGATTACCTGCTGAAGCCGTTTGATCGTAAGCGGGTGATGCAGACGATCGAGAAGGCTACGGCGCGGTTGAGCACTCCGGTTGAGGTTTCGAGCGCAGACAAGCTGGATGCGCTGTTGCGGCTGGTGTCGGAGCAGACGCAGTCGGCGAAGCCCAACTCCGGCAAGGTGATCGTTCGAGCGAAGAACCGGCTGCTGCTGGTGGATCAGCGCGAGATCTGCTTTGCTTCGATCGAAGGCGGGACGATCAGTGTCATCACGCCTACGGTGGAGGGGCAGTCAAACTGCAGGACGCTGGAGGAGCTGATGGACCAGCTCGATCCGTTGGCGTTCTGGCGGGCGCACCGGTCGTTTGTGGTGAATATTCAGCACATACGCGAGGTGGTTCCATGGTTCAAATCGAGCTACCAGCTCCGGATGGACGATCCGAAGCGGACTGAGGTTCCGGTGAGCCGGGCTCAGACGAAACGGCTGCGCGAGCTTTTCAATTTGTAGCTGACTACCGCTCCCCCCACCCCCTATGTAGGGGTATTTTGGACGTAAGTTTATGTGGTTCAGTGGGTTACGCGGAGTCATTCGCTCTAAAATATTGATTACATTGGGGTTGCGTCCAAAATATTGATCCATATGGAGTTACGGTCACCTTTGCAGTGCTGCCATCCATTTTTGATCGAGATGTTTAGATTTCCCCCTTATTTAATTGTACCTATCCGGGCTAACTGGTACGCCAAGTTTTTTGGGGTTTGGATCTTTTGCTGAGGATGCGCGTATTAGTTGGTGTGCGTTTCTTGACAAGTGTGAGTCGGTGCGTTCATCTTCTATAGCTAGCTACTATAGTTGTCTATGGGAGTGGAGGAATGATCGAGATGGCCAAGGCGAAGAATGACATTCTGCAGGGGACGCTGGCTTTGCTGGTGTTGAAGAGTCTGGATCAGGGCTCGATGCATGGGTGGGGGATCACGCTGCATATTCAGCGGATCACGGATGATGTGCTGCGGGTGGAGGAGGGGTCGCTGTATCCGGCGCTGCACCGGATGGAGCAGGAGGGATGGATTGCGGCGGAGTGGGGAGTGAGTGAGAACAACCGGCGGGCTCGGTTTTACCGGTTGACGGCTGCGGGGCGGAAGCAGTTGGCTGCGGAGGAGGCGAGTTGGCAGCGGCTTACGCAGGCGGTTTCGATGGTGCTGAGTTTTAAGCAGGCTTGAGCGGTAGAAGAAGGCATATCCCTGGGGCTGAAGCCCCGCCTTTTTGGTTGGTTTTAGTGCCTGGGCTAAAGCCCAGGCCTATCTCAGAAGCAAGGGCAAGAGCAAAAGCAAAGACAAAGACAAAGCAAGAGCAAGAGACAAAAGCAAAAGCAAGAGCAAAAGCCAATACAGGGATTCTTCGCTTCGCTCAGAATGACAACGTAAAACAAACAACGGCAAACGCAACGGCAAGAGCAGATCCCAACGGGAAGACAAACAAAAGGACAAACAAAGGCAAGAGCAACGGCATAAGCAACGGCGGCAAAAGCAGGCAGAAGTACGAGCATTGATGTGGGAGATTTGTAAGGCGCTGCCTGAGGAGGCTGGATATGGGATGGATGCGGCGGGCGAAGGCGTTATTTGCTGGTAAGAAGCTGGCGAAAGAGCTGGAAGATGAGGTTCAGTTTCACCTCTCTATGCGCGAGGAGCGGAACGTGGAGGAGGGGATGCCGGCTGCGGAGGCTCGGCGGGATGCGCGGCGGCGGTTCGGCAATGTGACGCGGTGGCGGGAGCGGGTGCGGGAGATCGATGTGATGACGCTGCCGGAGACGATCTGGCAGGACCTGCGGTTTGGTGCGCGGACGCTGGCGAAGCATCCGGGGTTTACGGCGATGGCGATTCTGGCTCTGGCGCTGGGGATCGGGATCAACGTAACGGTGTTCACGATCTACAAGGCGATGGTACTGCGGCAGATCGATGCGAAGAATGCGAGCGAGTTCGTCGATATTGCGCTGGTCGATAAGAATGGCGGTACCAATCCATACTTCAGTTATCCAGACTACGAGGCCTACCGGGATGGTCTGCGGGCTTTCAACGGCTTGATCGCGACAGACGAAGCCACCGTGACTTTGTCGGGTGCGGGTGGCGCGGTGACGCAGCGAAGTTCGATAGCGGGAACGTTGATCGGCAAACTTGGGATTACGATTCCGACTGCGCTAACGGGTGGGGCGGAGAACGTCAGCGTCGTGATGGTTTCGGAGAATTACTTTGACGTGCTGGGCGCGACTGCGATACGAGGCCGTGTCTTTGAGTCGAAGGATGTACAGACCCTCTCAACTTCTCCCAGCGTTCTGATCAGCGAGAACTATTGGCAGAGGCGGTTCGGGGGTGATCCTTCTATCCTGGGCAGGACCATCAAGCTGAATGGGGCGGCGTTTACGGTGATCGGCATTACGGGCCATGACTTTGTGGGTGCCGAGATGGAGGTGCCAGACCTGTGGATTCCGATGCAGCAACGTCTGTTGCTTAATCCTAGCAAGAACCCGTTGCAGGACCGAGAAGCTAGAAGCTGTCGCATATTTGGCAGGCTTTCTCGAGGAATCACGATGGGTGAGGCGCAGGCCGAGATGGCGGGAATGGCGGAGCATCTGCGATCGCTGCACGCGCCTGGCTCGCCGGGAAGCATGCCGGGAACGATTCATCTATGGCCTGGGTCACCGCTTGGACGGGAACCGGACCCCGGGTTGCAGTTCTCTGTTCTGCTGATTATGGTGACGACGATGATGGTGCTGGTGATTGCGTGCGCCAATGTTGCCAGTCTGCAACTGGCTCGTGCGGCGGCGCGGCAGAATGAGTTGGTGATGCGGTTGTCTCTGGGAGCTACGCGTCCGCGGCTGATCCGGCAATTGCTAACGGAGAGTGCGCTGCTCGGCTTGTTAGCCGGGGGAGTTGCGTTGCTGGCGACATGGGGCATACTGCACGTCGTGATGGCGGAATTTGTCACCATTGTGCCACTGGAACAGGGATCGCTGGTGATGAATGTGACACCGGACATGACGATCTTCTCGTATGTGTTTGCGATTTCACTGGTGGCAGGGGTGTTGTTCGGACTGGCTCCGGCGCTGGAGTCGTCGAAGTCTGCGTTGGGGTCTGCGTTGAAGGCGAGTGGGACGAGTTCGCCGGGGAGAAGCAGAAGGTTGCGTGATGTGCTGATCGCGGCGCAGGTGGCGGTGTGCCTGGTGCTGATGATCGCGGGGAGTCTGCTGATCCGAAGCTCCATGCACACGCTGAATATGGCGACCGGCTATGAGGCCAAGCAGGTGATTGATCTGGAGGTGCAGTTTCCCGGGGGTGGAGGATACGACACTGCACGGCGCGATGCGTTGACACGAACGTTGCGTGAGCGGATCGTATCTCTCCCGGGGGTGACGGGATTGTCGGTTGGCCGCGCACCGGATGGCGGCGGTATAAGTACGGCCGCTATCTCGCTGAATGGTGAGAAGCCCACTGCGGTAAAGCCGGAACGCTTCGCTTTCATCACGTATGTGCAGCCGAATTACTTCAGTACGCTGGATATTCCAATGATTTCAGGGAATACTTTTGCTGTGCAGCACGGAGAGCCGGCGCGCGATGTTGTGGTGAGCGAGTCGCAAGCGAAGGAGTTGTGGCCGGGGCAGAACCCGATTGGCCGGACTATCACGATGGATGCGACAGGCCAGTTTTATACGCCAGGCGATCCGATACCGCGCGGAGAGACGTATCAGGTGATAGGCATGGTGCGCGATATACGTGGGGTGCTGTTGGATTATAGCGACTCGCACATGATCTATATGCCGCTGCCCGAGGGCCAATTGGCAGATCATCCGATTCTGATCCGGTTCCAAGGCGCTCCTGCGTTGGTAACAGGGGGCATTGGGCAATTGGCTAGCTCGGTGGATCCGAACATGATGCTGTACGCGTTTGTACTGGAGGACCTAATGCGGACGACTCCGCCGTTTGTGGTGTCGCGGATGGCGGCGATATTTACGACGATTATTGGGTTGCTGGGACTGTTCCTGGCCTCGATGGGGATCTATGGGACGGTGAGTTATGTGGTGCTGCTGCGGACGCGAGAGGTGGGGATTCGCATGGCGCTGGGCGCGAAGAAGGGGGATGTGGCGTGGCTGATGCTGCGGGAGAGCACGCGGCCGGTAGTCGCGGGACTGTTGACGGGAGTAGTGCTCGCGGTGGGCGCTTCGTATCTGCTGCGGCGCTTGCTCTATGGGATGAGTGCGGTGGATGGGGTTTCGTTTGTGGGGGTGTCGGTGCTGTTTCTGGGGATTGCGCTGCTCGCGGCGTATGTGCCTTCGCGGCGGGCGATGCGGGTGGATCCGGTGGTGGCGCTGCGGTATGAGTGAACGGGCGCGGTGCTATGACTGGACGGAGTTGGGATCGAGGTGGTAAGGGGCGTGTGCGGTTGTCGCTGAGTCTGGCACTGGAGTAGGAGTGGTCTGCTGCTTGAGCTTGTACATGCGCTTGTCGGCGATCTGGATGAGCTGGGAGGGAAGGTTGGCGTCGTCAGGAGCGACGGCGACGCCGAGGCAGCCGTTGATGACGATGTTGCGTCCATTGACGAGGACGGGTTTGGCGAGGGCGTTCTCGATGGCGGCGACGAGACGGAGGAAGGACGGGTTGCCGAGGTGGTCCTCGACGTGGTGGGCTGGGAGATCGGTGGCGAGGACGACGAACTCGTCGCCGCCGAAGCGGGCGAGGGTATCGGATGCGCGGACTGTCTCGCGGAGGTTGGCTGCGACGCCGCGGAGGAGGTCGTCGCCGGCGAGATGTCCGTAGGCGTCGTTGATTTTTTTGAAGCCGTCGAGGTCGATCATGATGAGGACGACGCGTGTTTTCATGCGGCGGGAGCGCTCGAGCGCCTGGATGAGGCGGTCTTCGAAGAGGCGGCGGTTGGCGAGGCCGGTGAGCTGATCGTGCAGGGCCAGCCACTCGTTGGAGGTGATCTGCTCTTCGAGCATGACGATGAGCATGCCGATGGAGATGAGGAACTTCTGCATGTCCCAGACTTCGGAGACTAGGTTCTCCCAGTGGGAGTAGTTGGGAATCCAGGGATGGATGAGGAAACAGAGCGCCCAGACGAAGAAGCCGCCCATAATCGCTATTTTGCCGGTGCTATTGCGGGGGAGGCTCTTTTGAAAGGCGAATACAGCGAGGGTGTAGAGGTAGAAGAGGCCCCAGTAGGCTGCTGCGCGGAAGGAGTTTTGCTGAACGAGCCAGGCCATGGGGAGCCAGCAGGTGATGTGGGCGAGAATGAGGTACCAGCCACGGCGGAAGAAGAATCCGGTGGCGAGGCCAATGAGGAGACCGCTCAGGATAGCGAGGTCGTAGGGGAGTCTGGAGTTCCAGGTGAGGCCGCGGAAGGTAACGACGCAGAGGATGGGGATGGTGTTGAGCGCGAGGTAGCCGAAGCGGTTGCGGCGCGAGAGGGTTTCGAGGCCGGCGTTGGAGGTAAAGGCCAGGCCGGCGAAGACGTAGGCGTCGAGTTGGATGACGTGCAGTGTGCGGTGGAACGGTCCTGTGGAACTGTAGAAGGCGTGGGCGAGGGTCTCGATGAGAATGAAGAAGAGGCCGAGGAGCCAGAGGTCGACGGATTTTCCGGGATGACGGCGGCGAAGCAGGAAGAGGATGACCATGAGGATGGTCATCGCGGTGAGGTCGGGAAGGAGGTCGTAGTTGATCACGCTTAACTAGTTAGCTCAGCAAATTGCACTAGGTCGAGATGCAAGAATGGCCCCACTAGGAGTTCTGATCATAGCAGAGACGTGGCTAATTCAGACTATCTAGTGATAGAGATCAGGTTGTGGATTTCTGGCGATGATCGATGTCTGCGGGTTTGGTGCAGAGGCTTACGACGACGAGGCAGAGGAGCGAGGCGAGCAGAGCGGGGAAGATGGCGTCGCGCTCGGCGATGACCTGGGGCAGGTGTGGTGGATGAAGGCGGTGTCCCAGACGACGGTGACGACGGTTCCGGTGGCGATGCTGGCGACGGCGGCGGTGGCGGTGGCGCGTCTCCAGTAAAAGGCGGCGAGGATGACGGGGGTTAGGGCGGCGGAGTAGATGGTGTAGGCGTAGAGGGCTTTTTTGAGGACGGATTCGGTGTGCGAGGGCTTGATAGAGAGCCCAGACGCCGAGCAGGACGACCATGAGGCGGCTGACGATGAGGATCGCTTGTTGGAGGCCTGGGGCTGGAGGTAGCGGACGAAGATGTCGTTGACGAGGTTGGTGGCGGGGGAGAAGAGCTAGTTGTTGGCGGTGGAGATGATCTTGGCGAAGATGGCTCCGACGAGGAGGGCGCCGAGGAGTCTGGAGCGAGTGAAGACGTAGTAGGTGGAGATGGCGTGGTGGCGGAGGTGGCGCTGATGGACGTGGCCGTCGGGAGCGATGACGACGGTGGCGGCGCGCGGGTTCGAAGCCGTGGAGGCCGATGTAGGCGAGGATCTCGCGGGGGGGTCGTGCGACCTCGCCGGTGGGGAAGAGGGCGGAGCCGGTGACGGCGAGGGCTACGATGACGGTCTCGAGGATGATGGTGCCGATGATCCAGCCGACGACGGCGCGGGAGGCGTCCTTTTCGGATTTGGCGGAGAAGAACTTCTGGTACATGGACTGGTTGCCGAGCATGAGCAGGCAGGTGGGGAGGAAGAGTTCGAGGGCCTGGATGAAGGTGAGGTCGCCGAAGAGCTGGAAGTGGGTGGCGGGAAGGGCGGCGTGGACGGCGGGCCAGCCTCCGGCCGTGATGGACGAGGACGGGCAGCGCGATGCACATGGTGATGGTGGCGAGCAGGCCGATGGCGACGTCCATGTAGGCGACGGAGGACATGCCGGCGATGGCGGTGAAGACGATGACGAAGGCGGCGATGATGTAGCGGCCGTAGATGGCGGAGATGGCGTCGGGGAAGATGAGGTGGAGGATGTCTCCGCCGCCGATGAACTGGTAGCTGGTGATGGCGGTGTAGGTGAAGAGGATGGCGATGACGCCGAGGACGCGGGCGGTCTGGTTGTAGCGGGATTCGAGCAGGTCGGGGATGGTGTACTGGGCGAAGTGGCGGGCGCGGGGGGCGATGAAGTAGATGAGGGCGAGGCCGGCCCATCCTCCGGCGGCTTGCCAGAGGGCGGCGAAGCCGTGGCGGTAGGCGTTCTCGGCGCCGCCGAGGAGCGAGCCGGAGCCGATCCAGCTGGAGAGGAGGGTGAAGACGAGGACGAAGGCGGGGAGGGAGCGGCCGGCGACGAGGTAGTCGGCCTTGGTCTTGACCTTGCCGAGGCGGGTGAGCGAGACGGTGAGGAGGGCCAGGACGATGATGGCCGAGGACTGCGGCGTAGAGGTTCATGTGTTGTGGGGATTGTAGCTTGTTGGGGGCTAGGGGGCTAGGGGCTAGGGGCTAGGGATTGGGGATTGGGTGTAGCTTGTTGGTGTGTGCGGGGAGGCGTGATGAGGTGTTTGGTTTGGTTTCGGGTTGGGTTGGTGGTTGCGGGAGGGCTGTGGGGGCAGGTTTCGGGGATTGCGGCGGCTCAGCAAGCGGCGGGGGTGGCGGCAGAGGTTCCTGCTGAAATTGCAGGGAAGAGTCTAACGGCGCAGGAGCAGGCTGCGCGTCTTGCGAAGTGGCGGGAGGAGATTCGCCATACTCTCTATATTCCGGACACGCTCCCGCCGCTGGAGGCTAAGACATGGTCTACTTTTTCACCGACGGCGGGTGTAGTTGCGGATCGGGTGACGTATCGGACGCTGGATGGGATGTTGGTTCCGGCAATTGTCTATCGACCTGATTCGAAGGTGCTGCACTGGAAGGGTAAGCTGCCGGGGATTGTCGTGGTGAATGGGCATGGAGGGGACAAGTTCAGCTGGTATGCGTACTACAGCGGAATGATGTTCGCGAAGGCCGGGGCGGTAGTGGTGACGTACGACCCAATTGGTGAGGGCGAGAGGAACATCGACAAGAAGTCGCAGGCACGATCGCATGATGCGTGGATCGCGCCAGCGGGCACGAAGCTGGGTGAGGAGTGGGGTTTGCGGCTGGCGGGGTTGATGCAGGTGGACCTGATGCAAGGCGTGAGCTACCTGGCCGGGCGGCCAGAGGTAGACGCAAAACGGATCGCGGTGTTGTCGTTTTCGATGGGTGCGTTCGTGGGAGGGATTACGGGCGCAGTCGACCCGGCGATTCATGCGGTTTTGTTGAGCGGCGGCGGTGTCTTCGATCGGGAGGAGCTGGGATACTTCGGCGTCAGTCCCAAGCCGTGCCAGGGACCGCCGATGCGGGCGCTGCATAAACTGGGGATCCGGCGGTGGTGCTCTATGCGTTGAACGCGGACCGGGGACCGATGTACGTGATGAATGGAGCCGCGGACCCGATGGTAGCGCAGAACCCGCCCGCCTGGTTCGCTGCGGTGCGGAAACAGGCGGTGGAGCTTCGAGGCACGGACGAAAATATGTTTACGACGGTGCTCTATCCGGATATCGGCCACCGGCCAAGCTGGGTTAACCGAGATGGAGTCGAATGGCTGGATCAGCAGATTCATTTCGCAATCTGGACGCCGGCTGAAATTGCTACCGGTCCGGTTACACATATTAGCGAATGGGCAAAGACGCATGGGGTAACAGGGCCGATGGTGGAGAATGGCGAGGGTGGGCTAGAGGCGGTTGGGACAGGGCTACCGGCGTTGCGGCGGAAGGACTTGATGGTTCCGCCCGAAGGAGATTGGCTGAAGTTGAAAAACCGGTTGATCTATGAGGGATGGGAGTCTGCGGTGAAGGCGGAGATGAGCAGAGGGGCGGAATGAGGAATTTACGGCAGTTTGCGGGAGCCTTTCTGAGTTTGCTGTTGATTGCTGGGGCGACCCAAGGCCAGGCGCATATGAGTGGGGTGGGAGGCCAGGTACCCGCGGAGAAGCCAGCCAAGGATATGACCGCAAAAGAGAATGCGGCACGGCTGGCGGCGTGGCGAATGCAGATCCGGGAGATTCTTTATGTTCCGGAGACGCTGCCGAAGTTGGAGGCGAAGACTTGGTCTACTTTTTCACCGACGGCGGGTGTGCTGGCCGACCGAGTGACGTATCGGACGCTAGATGGAATGCTGGTGCCGGCGATTGTCTACAGGCCTGATCCGAAGGTAATGCATTGGAAGGGGAAGCTGCCAGGGATGGTGGTGGTGAATGGGCATGGGTCGGACAAGTTTGGGTGGTACTCGTTTTATAGCGGGATGATGTTTGCGAAGGCGGGTGCAGTGGTGGTGACGTACGACATGATCGGCGAGGGCGAGCGGAATGTGGATAAGAAGTCGCGGGCGAACTCGCATGACAAGCAGGTGGCGCCGCCGGGTGGGTTGCCGGCGACGGATTGGGGGCAGCGGCTGGCGGGGTTGATGCAGGTGGATCTGATGCAGGGGGTGACGTATCTGACGGAGCAGCCGGAGGTGGATGCGAAGCGGATTGCTGTGGTGGGGTACTCGATGGGAGCGTTTGTTGCGGGGATTGCGGGTGCGATCGATACGCGGATACATGCGGTGTTGTTGAGTGGCGGTGGGGTGTTCGATGGGCCTGGAGGGTACTACGATTCTGGGCCGTTGCCTTGCCAGGGGCCGCCTTATCGTGCGCTAGCGAAGATCGGGGACCGGGGCGCGATTCTGTATGCGTTGAATGCGCAGCGGGGGCCGATGTATGTGATGAACGGCGCGGCAGATGAGGTGATGGATATTCCGCACCATGAGCAGGACTGGTTCGATATGGTGCGGGCACGGGCGGTGGCGGTGCGGGGAACAGATAAGGACATGTTTACTACGGTGTTCTATCCGGGGATCAGTCATCGGACTTCGTGGGTGGATCGGGATGGGGTGGAGTGGCTGGAGAGGCAGATTCATTTTGGGATATGGACGGACAAGGAGATTGAAACCGCTCCGGTTACACATGTGAGTGCTTGGGCGAAGGCGAACGAAGTCGACATTACGCCGAACTATATGCGGGAGGATCGGGAGGGTGGGTTGGATGCTCTGGGGACAGGGTTTCCGGGGATTCGGCGGGAGGATTTGATGGTGCTGCCGGAGGCGGAGTGGGTGGCGCGGAAGGATGAGTTGACGTATGAGGGATGGGCGGCGAAGGCGATGGCTGCGGAGATGGCCGCGGCGAAGTAGATGCAAGTGCACAAAACGGGTCGTGTTTGGAGTTCTGTATCGAGTTAGGAACGTCTGTTAGATTTTTGCCGAACTCTATTGCAATTGCGCGAGACCGAAACAAGGAGTGCGGAAGATAGTGCCTGATGGGGACCTGAGGCATCTAATGGAATGACTATGGCGAATACAACGGCGGCATCGCGGCGGAAGTTGTTCAGAGTCAGGAAGCTGAGGCAGTTGTGGCGGGTGGTGCGAGAGAGTGACGCGCAGCCGATGGTGGGGGAGCCTCGCAGGCTGGTATTGGCGAAGGCTGGAGAGATGGGGGTTACGTTTATCGGGCACTCGTCGTTTCTGCTGCAGATGGGCGGGAAGACGGTGCTGGTCGATCCAGTGTTTTCTACGCGGTTGATTGTGCTGCGGCGGCAGAGACGGCCGGGGTTGCTGGTGGAGGAGCTGCCGGCGATCGATGTGGTGCTGATGACGCATGCGCATATGGACCATCTGGATATCTCTTCGTTGCGGAGGGTGATTGCGGGCGACGAAGCGGCTGCGTGGGGTGGCGCCGGAGGTGGTTGTGCCGCGGGGAGTTGAAGACCTGGTGTCGCGGCTGGGATTTGCGAAGGTGCATGAGATGGAGTGGTGGGACGAGATTGATGTGCAGGGGCTGCGGGTGACGATGACTCCGTGCCAGCACTGGGGAGCGCGGCTGTTTCGAGGACACGCACCGGGGGTATGGCGGGTATTGCATCTCGGATGGTGCGATGAAGGTGTATCACTCGGGGATACGGCTTATTTTGAGGGGTTTGCGGAGATGGGCCGGAGGCTGAAGCCGGATGTGGCGCTGCTGCCGATTGGGGCTTATTTCCCGGATAGCTATCGGGCGGTGCATACGAGTCCGGAGGAGGCGGTGCGGGGGTTTGTGGAGACAGGCGCGCGGTGGATGGTGCCGATGCACTATGGGACGTTCCGGCTGGGACGGGAGCCGATGGAGGAGCCCCCGATGCGGCTGATGGCTAGAGGCCGAAGGCTGGGGATTGAACCGAGTGAAGATTCTGGAAGAGTGCGTGATGATGCGGATGAAGGACGAGACTGATGCGGACTTGGTTGCAGAGGAAGATGCAGTGCGACTTTTAGCGTGAGAGGATATCGTATGGCATGACTACGACTACGAAGTGAATGCGTCGGCAGGCGGAACGTTCGCTTTGGGGGGAGATATGGTGGTCAATCGGCTGGGCTTTGGCGCCATGCGGATTACCGGCGATGGTATCTGGGGCGAGCCGAAGGATGCTGAGGAGTGTAAGCGCGTGCTGAAGCGAGCGGTGGAGCTGGGCGTGAACTTTATCGATACGGCGGATTCGTATGGGCCGGATGTGAGCGAGAGGCTGATTGGCGAGGCGCTGTCTCCGTATACGAAGGGCGTGGTGATTGCGACGAAGGCTGGATTTACGCGGCAGGGGCCGAATCATCTGGAAGCAAGTTGGGACGGCCGGAGTATCTGCAGCAGCAGGTGGAGATGAGTCTGCGGCGTTTGAAGCTGGAGCGGATCGATCTTTGGCAGCTGCACCGGATCGATCCGAAGGTGCCGGTGGAGGAGTCGCTGGGCGATGATCAAGAAGCTGCAGGAGCAGGGGAAGATCAGGCATGTAGGGCTGAGCGAGGTGAAGCCGCATGAGATCGATCAGGCGCGGAAAGTGATCGAGATTGTGAGTGTGCAGAACCAGTACAACATGGCGACCGGCAGCATGAGGATGTGGTGGAGTACTGCGCAGAAGCATAAGATTGCGTTTATTCCGTGGTTTCCGGTGGCGGCGGGCAAGCTGGCGAAGCCGGGTGGGAAGCTGGATGCGGCGGCGAAGAAGCATGGGGCTACTGTGAGCCAGTTGTCGCTGGCGTGGCTGCTGCATCGGTGCCGGTGATGCTGCCGATTCCGGGGACTTCGAAGGTGAAGCATCTGGAGGAGAATGTTGCGGCGGTGAATGTGAAGTTGAGTGAGGCGGAGTGGGCTGAGATTGAGGCTGCCGCCAAATAGTTTTTGTGGAGAAATAGAAAGGTGCTGCGCTGATGCGTAGCCCTTTTCTTTTGTCGTGATGTGACATTGCAGGTAGTGGAGGGGATGGGGATGGATAGGACGTTTGCGATTGGCGGGGATATGGTGGTGAATCGTCTGGGGTATGGGACGATGCGGCTGGTGGGTGAGGGGGCGTGGGGGCCGATCAAGGATCGTGAGGTGGCGACGCGGTTGTTGCGGCGGGCGGTGGGGTTGGGGGTGAACTTTATCGACACGGCGGATGCTTATGGGCCGCAGGAGGCGGAGAGGATGATTGGGGAGGCGCTGGCTCCGTATGCGAAGGGAGTGGGATCGCTGCCGGTCGTCGTAGCTACTAAGGGCGGGTTGGCGCGGATGGGGCCGGCGAAGACTGAGCCGCTGGGGCGGCCGGCTTATCTGCGGCAGCAGGTGGAGATGAGTCTGCGGTATTTGAAGGTGGAGCGGATTGATCTGTGGCAGTTGCACCGGATCGATCCGAAGGTTCCAGTGGAGGAGTCGCTGGGGGCGGTGGCGGAGATGCAGCGGGAGGGGAAGATTCGGCATGTGGGGCTGAGCGAGGTGAGGGTGGAGGAGATCGAGCGGGCACGGAAGGTGGTGGCGATTGCTACGGTGCAAAACAAGTACAACCTGACGGAGCGGAAGCATGAGGCGGTGCTGGAGTTCTGCGAGGCGGAGCGGATTGGGTTTATCCCTTGGTATCCGGTCGCGGCGGGGAAGCTGGCTGCTCCGGGAGGAAAGCTGGATGCGGCGGCGAAGGAGCATGGGGTTACGGTGAGTCAGTTGTCGCTGGCCTGGTTGCTGCAGCGGAGTCCGGTGATGCTGCCGATCCCGGGTACGTTCGAGCCTGGAGCATCTGGAGGAGAATGTCGCGGCCGCCGGGGTGAATCTAAGCTCGGAAGAGTGGGCAGAGATTGAGTTAACGGTAAGTAGATGATGTTGCAGGGGCTCCGACTCTTTTTCCTCAGTGCGACTTTTGGGGAATTCGACGGCTGCGGTGCGAATACTATATTTTTTTGTTATGAAAGAAACATTGGAAGTTGCTATGGGCCTGGAGGAGTTGTTTGCTAAAGCTTGTCCAACGAAGGAAGATACACCGTTTTTCAATCACTGCATGTCGATCGCGAAGGCGCGGGGCATGTCGTGGAAGGAAGCGCTGGAGTACACGATCGAGATGAGAGGTGAGCGGTAGCTGAGGTTTAGTGGGTGGGTGGTGTGCCGGCTGGATCCGGGGGTGTGGCCCAGTAGTTGGTGCGGGCTGAGACGAGAAGCTCCGGGTGGTCGGGCAGGCGGACTGCGAGGGTGTGCAGGCCGGGTTGGGTGGAGGCTGGCTGGAAGGTGATCAGGTAGCGATTGCGGATGTGTGTGGCGAGGGTGTTGAGGCTGTCGTCGAGCTGATGTTGGCTGTCGAACCGGGCTGCTTCTCCGCCGGTGAGGGTGGCGATTTCGGCGGCGAAGTTCTTGCGCATGGCTCCGAGGATCATGCTGAGGGGCTCGGCTAGATTGAAGTAAGCCACGTAGGAGTAGGGACCGACCACGAGGGGTGGGTTGCCGTGAGGCGACTGGAGATCAGCTTTGAGTTGGGCCTTTTGGGGTGAGTAGGTGAGGGTGTAGATGGTGGTGTTGGTCTCGGCTGTGGTGCGGAGGATCTCTTTAAGGGTTGTCTTGCTGCCGTCGTCGGTGGGCTGACTGATGAGCAGGATGGCACGGCGGTTGGTGGCGGGCTGCTGCTGGAGGAGACGGAGCGCGTAGGCGAGGGCGTCGAGGATGGCGGCGCCGTTGTCGCCGTCGTCGGGGTGGTTGATGGCGTCTTTCCACTCGGCTACGTTGGGGGTGAAGGGTGAGGCGGCTTCGGGCTTGCTGTCGAAGTTGACGATGGCTACCTGGTTGGGCGAGTTGGCGGCGGGGCTGTTTTGAAGCAGCGATTCGAGCATGGTTTCGATGCGAGTGTAGTGGACGAACTCGCGGCGGGCGGAGCCTCCGGTCTGCATGAGGACTACGAGCGAGAGGGGCTCGGAGGCGGCGGGTTCGAGGGCGATCTTTTGCGGGATGGCGTTGTCGGTGAGGGCGAAGTCGTCGGCTGTGAGGGTGTAGACGACTTCTTTGGCGGGAGTCTGGACGAGGGTCGGTACGACTACGAGTGAGGTGGTGGTGTGGAGGGTGGTGTCGGGCGGGGTGGGATTTTGCGCGAGGGTGGTTGCCGCGATTGAGGTGAGCAGGGCGGCCTGGAGTCGGGTGCGCATGCTGAGGGGATTTTAGCCGGTGGGGATGATTGTTGGCTGTGGCTGTTGGGAGTCTAAGGAGGCTTTGTTTTAGGGTAACCCCCACCCCTATGTAGTGAGTATTTTGGAGCTAAAATATTGATTCAGGTGGAGTTAGCAGCTACTCGTTGCCGCAAAATATTGATTCCAGAAGGTTTGCGTCCAAAATATTGAACCAGCGTGAGTTACGGGTTGCGTTTTCAAAGATCGAATTGGCTTAGTGCCTTTTTATTTTCCCTGCTTCTATTTTATGGGTTTGGAGGTAACTGATACGCCAGCTCTATTTGCTGTTGTTTCAGTGACTTAGGTGGTTTTGGGGCTTGACAGGGCTCGGTACGTTACACCGTATCTTCCGTGGTGAGTACCGCTATTGGTTTCTTCAGCGTGGTCGTGATTACGACCACGCTGATCAGAACGAACAGAGTCCCTAAGATGGTTCGCAGGCCGAGGGGTTCGCCGCCGAGAAAATATCCAAGCAACACGGCCACCACCGGATTCACGTATGCGTAGGTGCCGACTTTTGTTGGCGATTCATGGTGGATCAGCCACACGTAGGCAGTGAACGCAATAATGGAGCCCGCGACAATCAGGTAGAGCAAGGAGAGCCACGCTCCGCGCGAGACAGTCGACGGATGAAAGTTTTGAAATTCTCCCAGTGCAGCGGTTGTGAGAGCCAGCAATATTCCTCCGGCGAACATCTGCGCCCCGGAGCTCATGACCTTGGAGGGCGGAAGCGGCAGCTTGCGCGTGAGTACAGACGCTACGGACCAACACATCGATCCAATGATTAGCGCGGCTGCGCCCGCCTTATCGATGGGCACACCGCCGAGGTTCAACGAGTGGCTCATCAGCACGGCTACTCCCCCGATGCCGATCAAGAGCGCCAACGCAAGACGAACGGTGAGCCTCTGCGTTTGCAGGATGATGATCTCGGACAGGGCCATGAAGACTGGGATCGTGGCCATCATGACTGCGGCGATGCCTGAGGGCACACGCTGCTCAGCCCAGAACAACAGTCCGTAGTCGCCGACGAATATCAGCAGAGCGAGCAGAAAGACTGACATCCACTGACGCCGATTTGGTGAGCGCTCGCCGCGCGCGACCATCCAGCCATACAGGACAATTCCCGCCACCAGGAATCGCATTGCCGCGTAAAGGAATGGCGGAACTTCGCGTACGCCGATGCGAACTGCGAGAAATGTGGATCCCCAAACAAAATAGATGATTGCGAAAGCCAAGAGAGTCTTCCACATCGGGCGATGATTTTTGGCTTTCATCGTGGCTTCCTATCAGCACTCTATCAGTGCTTTCTCGTGTCGCTCATGGATTACGGTCAATCGGAAAGTTATCTGGTGGCCGGAGTCGGAAACAAGGATATTCTTGACATGCTAATAACTCGGGATCGGTATTTTTTGAGTGAGAGGAAGCTGGCTGGGCAACGTCTGCTGTGAATGAAACGCGATGAGATTTATGCGATGGGTAGTTTCAGGTGTTCTTTGTTCGGCGACGTTTGCTGTTGCTCAGGATTTCTCGTCTCGGGTTGAGATTGCTCCGCGATCAAATGATGTAACGCAACGGATGGTTCTGGATGTTGAGAAAGAGCCGATGCTCTCGCATGAAGAGAAGCTGCGGCTGATCCGGCAGCATGTGAAGTACGTCTTTGTGCTGTTTCAGGAGAATCGTTCGTTCGATTTTTACTTTGGGACTTATCCGGGGGCAGATGGGCTTTATTCGAAGCCGAAGGATGAGATTGCGGGGTTTACGCAGCCGATCGTGAATCTGGATGGGACGGTGGGGACGATGTCTCCGTTCCGGATTCCGATGACGATTACAGATGTGAACGGGAAGACAGTTCCGATCTATCCGACGGACATGGCTTCGATGAACCACAGTCATCTGGGGATAGCGCGCAAGCTGAATCTGGACTCGAACCTGGTCGCGCGGAATGATCAGTATTCGCTGACCGAGGAGGGGGTGACGCTGATTGACGGCAAGCCGTCGAAGATTCCGACGCTGGAGAAGAAGCAGTTCGGTGAGCTGGTGATGGGGCATGTGGACTGCGATGTGGCGCCGTTCCTGTGGCGGTATGCGGACCGGTTTACGCTGTTCGATCATTTTTTCGATACGGTGATTGGGCCTTCGGGGCCGAATGCGATTGCGCTGGTTGCGGGTCAGTCGGGCCAGACGCAGTGGATGCTGCATCCGCAGCTGGGTGAAGTGAAGGGCGTTACGCAGTTGCCGCTGGTGGAGAATGCACGTCCTTATTGGGGACTGGCGGTGGATGATGCGGGGAAGCCAAAGAAGCCGGAGCCGACCACGAGTAAAAATATTTCGCCGAATCTCACGTTTGCGACGTTGCCGCTCTCATTTATGGGAGACAAGATTGAGAAGACGACGGCTGCGGATTATAACCCTGCGTTCGATTTGATGGATGTCCAGGGGGATATACAGAAGATTGCGGGGCATGGAGTTCCGCCGATTAACTGGGGTTGGTATCAGCAGGGGTATGGGCATGAGCCGACCGATCCGGTGGGGGTTGCAACGCATAAGAACTACGTGTCGCACCATAATGCGCTGCAGTACTTCGGGTACGTGATGAATAATCCTGAGGTGAGCGGGCATATTCATGCGATGGGGGATTTCTTCGAGGATGTGAAGGCGCGGAGGCTGCCGGCGTCGGGCGTGTTTTACGTTCGTGGGGGCTATGGGAATATCTCCGGGATTCCGCCGGCGGATCCGAATCCGAAGCTGGCGACGGTGTTCAACGGGAATGACGATCATCCGGGGTATTCGGATTCGGGGATTACGGAGGCTTTTCTGGCGAAGGACATCAATGCGATTGCACGAAGTCCGTATTGGAGCCAGAGTGCGATATTGATTGTGTATGACGAGTCGGATGGGGAGTATGACCATGCTCGGCCACGGATACGCGCGCATAACCCGGAGGGAGTGCCACTGAACCAGGGGCCGCGGATTCCGTTCATCCTGATCTCGCCGTATGGGGTGGCGCACGGGATCTCGCATGAGCGTGATGAGCATAGCTCGGTGATCAAGTTTGTGAATGAGGTTTTTGGGTTGATTCCCTTGGCGGATTTGCCTGATGAAGAGAGGGCGCGGAAGATTGGCGTGAAGAAGTATGGGCAGGAAGATCTGGGGCCGACGGATGACAAGGTGAAAGATGTTGGTGATCTGTTTACGGGATTCGACAATCTGAGGCTTCTGGGGAAGCGTAAGCCGCTGCCGCCGAGCTATGCGGAGATTCCGGAGGCGGAAGTTGAGAGCTTTCCGCATATGGGAGGGCATGGGTGCAAGACGTTGGGGATTACTCCGACGGATGCGGGTTTGCCGAATCATGTGCCTGAGGATTTCAATCCGCGACCGGATGTTTCGCCGGGAGTTCCGAGTTCGGGTAATTGGGTTCCGTGATGCTTCGGCAGTGGGTGTGGGCTTTGATGCTGCTGACGACGGCGAGTCGTTTTGCCGGTGCGACGACTACGGTCGAGAAGATTCGTAAGGCGAATGCTGTCGTGTGCGGGATCGACCAGAGTGAGGCCGAGTTCTCGATGGAGGACAATCACGGGCCGCGGGTGGCGTTCGACAAGGATCTTTGCAAGGCGGTTGCGGTGGCGGTGTTGGGCGCCAAGGCGAAGGTGGTGGTGAAGGGGTATCCCGACGACCAGACGAGTATGGCCGCGCTGCGAGCGGGCGAGATCGATGTGATTGCTTCGCTGAGTGCGGACTTTGCGCGTACGACGGATGCGGATATCGCGGTGACGCGTCCGGTGCTTTATGACGGAGTGGGAGTGATGGTGCCGACGGCCTCGGGAGTGACGCGGGTGCGGGAGCTTAGCGGCAAAAAGATCTGCTTTCTTACGGGGACGGAGACGGAGGTCACGCTGCGGGCCTGGTTTGTGAGCAGGCGGCTGGAGTTTGTGCCGTTTCCTTTTCAGGAAGAGGGGGAGATGGAGGCGGCTTACATTACGAATAACTGCGTCGGATTGGCAGGGGATTTGACGCGGCTGGCGGCTACTCGGGTGGAGTTTGGGGAGTTGGCGAAGGGTTATGTACTGCTGCCGGATGCGATCTCAAAGGATCCGCTGGGGATGGCTTATCGGAGGGCGGATGCGGCGTGGGGGCGGATTCTTGAGTGGACGATCAATGTGCTGGTGCAGGCGGAAGAGAGTGGGGTTACCAGCGGGAATGTTGCGGTGATGAGGAAGAGCGACGATCCGATCGTGGAGCGGCTGCTGGGGAAGTCGCGTGAGGTGGGGAGGCCGTTAGGGTTGGACGATGATTGGGCGGCGCGTGTGATTGAGGCGGTGGGAAATTATGGGGAGATGTTTGAGCGGGATTTGGGGGTGGGGTCGCCGTTGAAGCTGGAACGGCGGCAGAATGCGCTTTGGAGCGAGGGTGGGTTGATGTATGCGCTGCCTTTGAAGTGAGGTTTGTGCTGGTGGTAGGACCAGTGGAGTAGTATTCTTTCGACGCTATATGCGGCTCGGAGAGTGGTGATGAACGGGATTGTGATGCGATGGATGTTGGTGGGGGTGGTGGGGATGGTCGGGCTACCGGCTATGGCTGCGGGTAAGGTTTGCGATGTGCGGGCGTATGGGGCGAAGGGTGATGGGGTGGCGAAGGATACGGTGGCGATTCAGAAGGCTATTGATGACTGCTCGGGCAAGGGCGGCGGGACGGTGATGTTGAAGGCGGGGCAGTTTGTGACGGGGCCGATTGAGGTGAAGAGCAACGTTACGCTGGATGTGGAGAAGGATGCGGCGCTGCTGGGGTCGGTGGATAGGGGGGATTATCCGAAGGGGACTCGGATGCGGCAGCCTACGGTGCAGCCGTTGGTGGCGGTGACGAATGCGGAGCACGTGACGTTTACCGGTGGTGGGGTGATCGATGGGCGAGGGAAGGTCTGGTGGGATTATGTGAAGGGCGTGAAGGACTCGGGTGTGCTGGGGACGGACCATCCGCGGCCAATGCTGATCCTGGTGGATCACTCGAAGCATGTGGTGTTCGAGAATATTACGGTGCAGAACTCGGGGTTCTGGCACATCGTGCCGTACTACTCGGATGATGTGGTGTTCCGGAATATGAAGATACTGGCTCCGCAGCGAGGAGCTCCGAATACGGATGCGATCGATCCGTTCAGCTCGAGCAATATCAAGATTGATCATGTGTTTTCGAGCGTGGGGGATGACAATGTGGCGATCAAGAGCGGGCCGATCAACTCGCCGGGGCCGGATGCTCCGAGCCACGACATTACGATTACGGATTGTGTTTTTGAGGCGGGGCATGGGTTGTCGATTGGGAGCGAGATCGCGGGTGGGGTGCAGCATGTGCATGCGGAGCGGATTCACTTCAAGGGGACGGATCAGGGGATTCGGATTAAGTCGGCGAGAGACCGGGGGAATGATGTGTCCGATATTTCGTTCAAGGACCTCACGATGGAGGATGTGAAGACGGCGATTCTGGTTACGGAGTATTATCCGCATCCGGCGCCGGAGGGCGAGGTGCCGGCGGAGGCTGTGCAGCGGCTGACGCCGAAGTTTCATGACATCTCGATTGAGAATGTGACGGCTACCGGGGGTGAATCGGCCGGTACGATTGTTGGACTGCCGGAGTCGCTGGTCGTGATGCGGATGAAGGATGTGCATCTGGCGGCGAAGACGGGGTTGTCGATCGCTTATGCCAATGTAACGATGCAGAATGTAACCGTGAAGCCGGAGTCGGGTGATGCGATGAAGATTGCCGCTACGGCCAAGGTGAAGACGACCAAGTGAGGCGAGTTTCTAGAATTTGTGGAACATGAAGAAGGCTCCGGCTACGAGGCAGCAGAACGCTACTCCGTGGTTCCAGCGCAGCGTGTCACCGAAGTAGTAGACGGAGAAGACTCCGAAGACGCTGAGTGTGATGACCTCCTGGATCACCTTTAGTTGGTCGGGCGAGTAGACGTTCGACCCGAGGCGGTTGGCTGGAACCTGTAGGCAGTACTCGAATAGGGCAATCGCCCAGCTCACCAGGATTACCTTCCACAGTGCGACTTCTTTGAACTTCAGGTGCCCGTACCAGGCGAACGTCATAAAGATATTCGAACCAACCAGCAGCAAAATCGGCAACACGCGAGCACCCATCCAGACGACCCTCCAATATTCAAACGTAAACGATAAGATGCAATGAGTATGTCTATTGCTGAGAACCTGGCCCAACTGCACGAACAAATCGCCGCCGCCTGCCGCCGTGCCAACCGTCCCGAGACTGGGGTGACTCTTATGGCGGTCAGCAAGGTGCATCCTGTTGAGAGTCTCATTGAGGCTTATGCTGCCGGTCAGCGTTTGTTCGGCGAGAACCGAGTGCAGGAGTTTATGGAGAAGGCTCCCCACCTTGCTGGCTGTATCGAGCTTGAGATGCACCTTATTGGGCCGCTGCAGTCGAACAAGACCGGCAAGGCCGCGGAGCTTTTTCACGCCATCGATTCTGTTGACTCGCTCAAGATTGCGCAGCGGCTCAACTCTGCTGCTGCGGCGCTGAATAAAAAGCTGCCCATTCTTATCGAGGTCAAGCTTTCGCATGAGGAGTCCAAGCATGGGCTGGCCCCTGAGGAGCTGCCTGCTCTGCTCGATGCTATTGCGCCGCTCGAAAACCTTATCCCATGCGGCTTGATGACTGTTCCTCCGTGGACGGAAGATGCCGAGCCTGCGCGTCCTTACTTCCAGCAACTGCGGCGGCTTCGTGATGAGCAGCAGAGGATCCATCCCACGCTGACCCAACTCTCTATTGGTATGTCGAACGACTTTACTGTTGCCATTGAAGAGGGCAGTACGTGTATTCGTGTTGGGACTGCTATCTTTGGCAAGCGTGTCTATCCTGAAGCCCAGCAATGACCGAAGCTCTCGTCACCTTCGCGCGCGACACTCCCGATGGCTGTACCCTCAGCGTTCGTATTCACCCCGGAGCGCGTAAGAACGCCATTACTGGCACTCACGACTCCGCTCTGAAAATCTCTCTCACCACCCCACCTGTGGATGGTCGCGCCAACGAAGCCCTCATCGCCTTTCTGGCTGAAGCTCTCCAAATTCCCAAGGCCCGTATTGCTCTTCTCACTGGCCAGACCAGCCGGACCAAGACTCTTCGTATTACGGGGAAGAGCGCGGCAGAGGTTCAGGCTGCGCTCGATCCCACTCTCACCTGCTGAGGTACACCCCCTCCCCCATCCAAAAGTCCTAAAGTATTAGAAACATGTGACTTAAGTCTGGACTTGGGTCATTTAGCATCTTGTAAAGTATTCATTCCAGATGCTTTATGGGCAAAGTATTTGGAATGAATACTTTACAATAGAACTTTGGCTCACCTATCTGCGTTTTTTCCTTGCTCCTTCACGCCGAGACTGAGAGCATGGCTGACATGGGCAAAAACGCCAAACTTTGGCTTACCTTAGCGGCAAGCATGACGATGTATTTGATTTGGAAGTTCGTTTTCCACTTATGGCCGATCGGTTAGCCGTGGTGTGTCAGGTATGTTTATGCGGTTATGATCTTCTGGTGCGACCTCCTGCGGTTCTGAGTGTTTACAAAAGAAAAAGGAGAAGGGGCAACAGCCCGATCTCCTTCTTTTTATTCCTGTTTCAATTATAGATGGTTGGGGGGAACTAATCGGTCAGGTCTATCTATTTTAGATTGAGTTGGTTAGGTCGTTTGGGGGCTTGACAGCAAGGAAACTGCGGTTTGCGGTCATGGAGGACAGGACTATGTCGTTCTCCACCGGCGGCAAACAAAAGCAAGAGCAACGGCAATATACAAGTCGTTGCGGCTTCGCCTTCACTCCTGCCTTCGGCAGAGCGGAAGCCGCTTCGCGGTGGGGCTGGATGCCCGGACTAAAGTCCGGGCCTATCTCAGAAGCAACTGCAAGGGCCAGCAGCAATATTCAGGTCGTTTGGGGCTACGCCTCCGCTCCTGCTCTTCGACGCTGCTCAGGGCAGAGCGGAAGCCGCTTCGCGGTGGGGCTGGATGCCCGGACTAAAGTCCGGGCCTATCTCAGATGCAACTGCAAGGGCGGGATAGCGGGCTGCCCGGTTTCTAGAGCAGTTTCGGAGTGGGCATAGAGGATCAAAAAAAAGGCAACAGCAAAAGCAAAGACGAAATACAGGGGTTCTTCCCCATTCGCTACGCTCGGGGTCAGAATGACAACGTTTTTTAATGACTCTACGGCATTTGCGAAACTGCGCTAGCTTGTTGCAATTGCGGTAAATTCCTCTCTTCTTATTTCATTTCTGAGGTGGGGCGGGGGACGTTTGCGAGGCGGTTGGCGCCCTGGAAGGGGAGCATCCAGCCGGGGTACTCGGGGGGCAGGGCGCTTACTTCGTCTAGCTTTTTGAGGTCGTCGGTGGTGAGTTTCAGGTCTACGGCGGCGAGGTTGTCGTGGAGCTGGTCGAGGCGTTTGGCTCCGATGATGACGGAGGTGACGAAGGGCTTGGCGAGGACGTAGGCGAGGGCTACGGTTGCGGGTGAGGCGCCGTGCGATTTGGCGATGGGGACGAGGACGTCCATGATGTTCCAGACGCGGTCCTTGTTGACGATGGGGAAGTCGAAGGAGGAGCGGCGGGAGTCTTCGGGCTTCTGGTTTTCGCGGGTGAATTTGCCGGAGAGGATGCCGCCGGCGAGGGGGCTCCAGACGAGGAGGCCGGTCTTTTCGGCTTCGAGGAGGGGGACGATGTCGCGCTCGAGGTCGCGGCCGGCGATGGAGTAGTAGGCCTGGAGGGTGTCGAAGCGCGCGAGGTTTTTGAACTCGGAGATGGCGAGGGCTTTGGCGATCTTCCAGGCGAGCCAGTTGGAGATGCCGATGTAACGGACTTTTCCTTGCTGGACGAGGGTGTCTAGGGCGCGGAGGGTCTCTTCGATGGGGGTGACGGCGTCGTTGCCGTGGATCTGGTAGAGGTCGATGTGGTCGGTCTGGAGGCGGCGGAGGCTGGCTTCGACGGCGTCCATGATGTGTCCGCGGGAGGCGCCGACGTCGTTGCGGCCGGGGCCGGTGCGGCCATAGACTTTGGTGGCGATGACGACGTCTTTGCGGGGGATGTTGAGGTTCTTGAGGGACTGGCCTACGGCGATTTCGGAGTTGCCTTCGGAGTAGACGTCGGCGGTGTCGATGAAGTTGACGCCGGCTTCGATGGAGGCTTTGATGAGGGCATCGACTTCGGGTTGGCCGATCTGGCCGATGTGCTTCCAGATGGCTGCGTTCTCAGAGAGAACTTCGGGGCTGTCGCCGGCGAAGGTCATGGTGCCGAGACAGATTTGGGAGACGAGGAGTCCGGTGTTGCCGAGGGTTTTGTATTGCATGGGCATGGATTTCCTTTTCTGCGGTGATTGCCGTGTGGATTGGATTCAGCGAGAGGTGGGGGCGAACGTAGATATTTGGAGAATGTTTTGACGGGTGTTCAGGAAATAGCACTTCTCATGGATGTTAGATGAGAAACCCCACGTCAGACGGAGAAGCCGTCTGACATGGGGCACCCACTGTCGCCGATGAAGGTCATGGGGCGATTCAGGGCCTGTTGGTATGCTTCAGAGCTAGTTGGTGGGTTTCGCCGACACTGTAAATTGGGCCGTCGATCGCTGTTGGATTGTCTGCGTATTTCCGGCGAGGAAGATCCGCAGCTCCGGTCGTTTCGAGTAGGCTTCCTGCGATATCTGGATGATCTCTCCATTCAAAAGAAGAAGATAAACGAAGTCGTGCATGGTCACGGTAAAGGTGCATCTGTTGGGCGGGAGAGGACGACCGTTAACCGGGATGTCGTCGGAGGGAATAAGAACTTCCAGCTTCTTTCCCGGCTTCTTCCATCGTGCAGGGAGTGGCTGAAAGCCCGCCAGTACCCGTACTCGGCTGCAGTTGTCGTAGTGGAAGGTGAGGCCTTGCGTTGTAGTGGGCGGGGATACCAGATCGGCGCGTCCGTCGCCGGAGAAGACCGGGTCGTAGTCGTGATCGAACAGGAGGCCGGTAACCATTTCAGGGTGGAGAGAGCAGGGATCGCCATAGAGCCCATTCATCGGGAGTCCATTGACGGAGAGGGGAACACCAACAGCAAGGGAACCGCTGGCGCTGGGAGTCATAGAGGAAATAATGCCATCGATGGAATCGCACACAGCGGAATCGCCTGGACTCATCCTTGGGCTTCTATAGCTGCCGTCGGAGGCCAGCACATGGATGCGCAGAGGATACCTGGAGAGCTTGGGATTGCGTGCGCTGGCGGCTACAGCGGATAGAGATGCGAACAGGATGAGGGCAAGTATTCCGAGGAACCGCGAGATGGGGAGACCGGGCCTTGGCATGGCTCACCTGTGCTGAATGCACGACTCGTTGCGCGGGCCATTTTAGAGATATGGACTGCAAATCTGCAAGAGCTGAATCCATATCGGGCGCAAGCCTATTCACGGGCGGGCGTTACATGCCTGGGGAGGTGGCGGCGTCGCGGGCGGAGATGGCCGCGACCTTCTCGCGGTGTTTGCGAATGAAGTGCGCGGCTATGTCGGGATAGAACTCGCGGATGGAACTGAAGGCGACGTCGCGCATGACGGAGTAGCCGAATTTGGTGGCGAGGACGGAGAAGGTGGAGGCGGATGAGGGGTAGTAGTAACGCGAGATGTACTGAGTGAGGACCTTGCCGCCGAGGCCGGCGATGTTGGGGGTTTGGTGGCCGCCGTAGGTGCGGGCGACGGCCTGCCGGCTGATGACGTAGAGGATGCGGGTGGGGATGCGATGTTCGTTTCCGAGGGCGTAGTAGCGGGTGTCCTCGTGGAGGATGCTGGGGAGGAGCCAGGCGGAGAGGTAGGTGTTGTCGGTCTTGTCGATGAAGCCGCGCCAAGCGTAGGCGTAGAAGCCGCCGATGCCCTTGCCGAGTGCGGGATGGGCGTCGGTGCCTTCAGCTGTGAGGGAGGTGATGCCGAGGAAGATAAAAGAGGAGTAGTCGAGGGCCTGGTGGGTGGCGACTTTGAAGTTGCTTTTGAAGCCCGGCGGCGGGGGCTTGGCACCGCCGGAGACGGTGCGGAAGTTGGGCATGAAGCCGAGGATGCGCTGGGGCTGGCGGCGGTCGAGGGGGATGGGATTGCCGTCGGCATCTACGGGAACAGGGTGGGCGACTTTGACTTTATCGCTCTGCTGGGCGGCTTCTCTTTCTGCTTCGTCGGAGGGGGGCGGCTGGTAGCCGTCGGGGAAGAGGCTGAAGGCGGAGGAGGAAGAAGAGACAGGTTGGGCCGGCTGAGTTGCAAGAGCGGCCAACTCCGTCGTGGGGGCCGGGGCTTCGGGGAGATCGAGCGCCGGGTGCAGGGCCGGGAATTGAGCGAATGCTTCGAGGCTTGTCGCCAGAAGCAAGATGAAACTTAGAGGAAGGCGCAAAAGGGAGTTCGTCCGTTGGTTTGTAATATTTAGGGGCCTGGTGTATTAGACGGGAAATATGGGGGATAGATGCAGTTTTCTGCGATCTTCCTCGCCGCTCCCGTGTAACATGCTGGTTCGCCAGGGTTGTGAAACAGGATTTAGCGGCCGTGCTCCTCGAGGTATTTTTCTGCTTCGAGGGCGGCCATGCAGCCGGAGCCGGCGGCGGTGATGGCCTGGCGGTAGCGGCGGTCCTGAATGTCTCCGCAGGCAAAGACACCGGGGATGATTTTGCCGTTGTGGGTGGTGAATACGTTGTTCTGGGTGAGGATGTAGCCGTCGTCGTCGAGGTCGAGGAGGCCTTTGAAGGCAAGGGCGTTGGGGATGTGGCCGATACCGAGGAACATGAAGCTGACGGGGAGGATGGACTCTTCGCCGTTGGCGCGGTTGCGGAGGCGCAGGCCTTTGACGTCTTTTTCTTCGACTCCGAGGACCTCCTCGACGGTGGTGTTGGAGAGGAAGTTGATCTGGGGATGAGCGATGGCGCGGTCGAGCATGATCTTGCTGGCGCGGAAGTGATTCGAACGATTGATGATGGTGACTTTGGGGGCGAAGCGGGTGAGGAAGAGAGCTTCCTCCATAGCGGAGTCGCCGCCGCCGATGACGGCGATCTCTTTGCCGGAGGCGAAGAAGCCGTCGCAGGTGGCGCAGGAGGAGACGCCGCGGCCGATGAGGGCCTGCTCGCTGGGGAGATTGAGCCAGTGGGCGCTGGCACCGCTGGCGATGATGAGGGTGCGGGTGTGGATGGTGTCTTTGCCGGCCGTCAAGGTGATGGGGGTGGTGGAGAGGTCGACTGAGGAGAGGTGGGACATGCGAAGCTCGGCGCCGAAGCGGGTGGCCTGTTGCTTCATGTTCTCGATGAGTTCGGGGCCCTGGACGCCCTGGGGCCAGCCGGGGAAATTCTCGACGAGGGTGGTGATGGAAAGCTGGCCGCCGGGCTCGTGGCCTTCGAGGACGATGGGCTTGAGATTGGCGCGGGCGGTGTAGATGGCGGCAGTGAGGCCTGCGCAGCCGGAGCCAAGGATGACGGTGTCGCGGGTTTCGTTGTGGGAAGCTGTATTTTCGGACATAGTAGTTAGTTTTGATTGTAAATGGGGGGATTGGATTCTTTTGAGGGACTAGGTATCAGGTATGAGGTATGAGGCGAAGGCAAGGGCAGGATTGGGACTAGGATTGTGGGTATGGCTAATTTGACTTTGGTTTATGGGATGCGGCTGCTGCCTGCGGATGAGGTGGCGTCGGTCGGGGATGCTCCGATTCAGTTGAAGAACGGGAATCAGGCGCAGGTGACGATGCATGTGCTGGAGGGTAGCCGGGAGGCGATCGAGGCGCAGTTGAAGCTGAGCCTGGATGCGTTTTTTGATTTTTATCCGGAAATTTGACGATTGAGCCGCAACGCCGCGCTGGGTTGAGCGCGGTGGTGTTGGGCGTAATGTCGCTAAATGAGGCATGTGTGCGGCTCCGGGCCACTCCTGACGAAAGAGAGGGAGTGGACGGAGGTGCGGCTTGGCTGGGAGATGGCTCTGCAGACGAGAGAGGGGCGCGTGGCTGGCAGGGTGGCTGGTGGCGCTGCTGCGAGTTGCGATGGTCGCGGCTCTGTTGGCTGGGTGGTGCATGCAGGGGCAGGTGGCGCCTGCTCAGAGCGTTGAGGATGAGCTGCACCGGATGTCAGATCGGGCGGCAGTGGTGTTTGTCGGACAGGTGACGGCGGTGCGCCGGGTGGATGGCGGGGGAGCTGCGTCGGGAGTGGTGGAGGTTGAGTTTCGCGTCGATCAGGCGGTGCGGGGTTGCGCTGCGGGTGGCACGTATGTGATGCGGGAGTGGGCGGGGCTGTGGGCGGCGAACGATGCTCGGTATCGCGTGGGGCAGCGGCGGTTGATGATGCTGCATGCTCCGAGCGCGGCGGGGATGAGTTCGCCGGTGGGTGGGATGGATGGAGCGCTGCCGATTCGCGGTATGGGGAGCGCTGTGCGGTCGGAGAACGATCGTGCTGAGACGATTGCGTCGCCGGCGGCGGAGATGGTGGATCTGCGCTGGGTGGGAGCGCGGCTGGCGCGACCGGTGACGTACAGGAATGGGCCGGTTGCTGGTGGCGGGAGTGTGTTGGCGACGACGGCTACAGTGTCGGCTGGCAATGTGCCGGACGCTGTGGGGTTGAGCAGTGCGGGGGTGAGTGCGGCTTCTACTCCGGCGCAGCAGGCTGCGGTGGGAACGGTGGTGGGGATGCTGCGGGGATGGGGGCCGTCTGCTGCCGCGACGAGTGGAGATGCGAGACGGGATGGAGTTCGTTCCGATGTTCGCTGACTGTGCGCGGAGATGGGATTTGCGGCTGGGTTTTGTTGTGGTGCTGGTCGTTGGGTTGTTCTCGACGGCGATGAGTCCTTTGGCGATGGCGGGTGGTCCGAGGTGGGTTACGGGGCTGCCTTATTTTTCCGCGGCTAGTCCGGGTCAGCCGGTGGTCTGGTATACGAATCATCCGTTGTACTTCACGGATCCCGGGGACCTGAGCATGACGGTGAACCATGCGGCGGCGGATGCTCTGGTGGCGGCTGCGGCTGCGGTGTGGAATGTGCCGACGTCGGCGCTGGTGCTGGCCAAGGGCGGGACGCTAGCGGAGCATGTGAGTGGGGCGAATGTGTATCCGTCCGCGAACGGGCTGGTGTTTCCGGCGGATGTGCAGACGGGGAACTATCTGGCGATACAGATCGCGGTGGTGTATGACCACGACGGATCGGTGACGGACATGATGCTGGGTGCGGGTGCGAGCGATCCGAGTGGATGCAGGCAGAATGCCGTGACAGAGAGTGTGGACTCGATCAGCACCAGCGGATTTATTCAGCATGCGGTGCTGGTGCTGAATGGACGATGTACGGGGAGTGCGCCGGAGCAGCAGCTTCAGATGCAGTATCAGTTGATGCGGGCGTTTGGGAGGGTGCTGGGGCTGGGGTGGTCGCAGACGAATGACAACGTATTTACCTACACGCCGGCGCCGACCTACGACCAGGCGATGCATTGGCCGGTGATGCATCCGATCGATATTATCTGCGGGCCGTATACGTATCAGTGCATGGCGCAGCCGTTCACGCTGCGCGAGGACGATCTGTCGGCGCTGGCGGAGTTGTACATGATCGGGCAGGGTCATGCGCAGGCGGGGCAGACGGACACGCTGCTGAACGCGAGCGAGGTCTCAGGCAGAGTGTTGTTTCCGAACGGCCAGGGAATGCGGGGAGTGAATGTCCTGGGGCGGAGATTGCAACAGTACTGGAACGTTCCAGAGGCGTGGTACACGGTGTCGTCGGTGACGGGCGAGACGTGGCGGAGGACGAATGGGAATCCGGTGTCGGGGGTTGATACCTCGATGGCCGGGAGCATGGGCCAGACGTCCAACTCGTACTACGAGGGGTGGTACGAGTTTGCGAGGGTGCCGATTATTTCCGGCGACTGGCAGGACATCATATTTGAGACGGAGCCGGTGAATCCGCTGTATGTGGGAGAGTACTCGGTTGGGCCGTATACGGAGAATCAGGTGACGCCTTCGGGGAGCGATCCGGTGTACCTGTCGGGGATCTATCCGAGTTACGCGGACTATAACTGGATCGATATTTCCACCGATGGAGCGCAGAGCTCGTGCGTGACGGGTGATGGTGGGTCTTCGGAAGGTGCGCCTACGGCGGTGGGGGCTACGGGATGGTGGACGGGGACGCTTTGCGGGTATGGCCATGTCGCGTGGTGGTCGTTTGGCGTGAAGGCAGCGCGGAGCTTTTACCGTTGAGGTGACGGCGCTCGACGAAGAGGGATTTGCGACGACGACGAAGGCGATGCCGGTGGTGGGAGTGTGGCATGCGACGGATGCGCTGGGATCGCTGCCGGGAGTGGCGGCGGGAACGGTTCCCTTCAATGGAACGGCTGTGGGGATGACTACGGTGACGGTTTCGAATGCAGGGCTGAATACAGGTCAAGGTCAGTTACGACTTGCGATTGCGGATCAGCGGGGGGATGGCCGGCCGGATTTTGGGTATCAGGGCAGGGTGCTTTATGCGGACTCGATCTCGCCGGCGAGTGTGGGCTTTGCGGGGGGCACGGTGACGATTACGGGGACTGGATTTCGCGCGGGCAATGCGGTGACGGTGAACGGAGTTGCGGCTACGGTGACGAGCTGGAGTGCGACGTCGATTGTGGCGGTGGCGCCGGCTTCGAGTGCGCTGGGGAGTGCGGGCGCGCTGGTGGCGGATGTTGCGGTGACGGATTTGCAGACGGGTGGGAGCACGGTGATGACGGGAGCGTTGACGTACTCGGCTTCGCCGCCGAATGTGATGACGCTGGTGTCGGCGCCGACGGGGACGGTGTATGTGGGGGATGTTGGGATGGCGCCGTTTGCGGTGAAGGTGACGTCGTGGGATGGGGTGACTCCGGTAGCGGGTGCGGCGGTGGTGTTCTCGGCGAGCAGCGGTTCGGTGCAGTTTGGGGCTTGCGGGGCGGCGAGCTGTACGGTGATGACGAATGCCGCGGGCGTGGCTTCGACGACGGTGACTCCGGTGGCGGCGGGAGTCGGTTGGGTTGTCGGCTGTGGGGAGTGCGGGAACGGAGCTGGGCTCGTTTACGGCGGTGGTGCGGGTGCGGACGGTGACGGCGGTGCGGCCGGTGGAGTATATTGCGGCGGGTGTGACGGTGGGGTGGACGCCGCAGGTGGTGGTGGCGGATAATTCCGGCGCGGTGGCGGGGACGACGGTGCAGTGGAGTGTCACGGGTGGCCCTATGACGTTGGCTGGCGGGACGTCGGTCGTGGGTGGGTCCGGGTTGGCGCAGATGCAGGTGATGGCGGGTCCGCTGACGGCGGGGTCGCAGACGGCGGGATCGGGATGTGCGTGGGCGGGGGTTTGCGCGGGGTTTACGGCGGTGGGAGTGGACGCTGCGGCGCTACGGCTGGCGATTGTGAGCGGCGCGGGGCAGTCGGTGGGGGTTGGCGGGACGCTGGGGCCTGTGGTGCTGCAGGTGACGGATGGCGCGGGGCATCCGGTGGCGGGAGCGGGCGTGAATGTGTATCAGACGGTGGACGGCGCGGGGATGGGATGTCCGGATCGAGGGCGGTGTCCGGTGGCGCCGGTGTATGAGTCGAGTGTGGTGCAGTTGGTCTCGGATGATGATGGACTGGTGAGCGCCGCTCCATTGCAGGCGGTGGGGGTGGCGGAGACTACGAATGTGGCTGCGGCCGTGGGAACGCAGAGTTTTGTTTCGCTGGCGCTTCTGGCTGGGCAGTAGATCATCAGATCTGCTGGTAAATGGCAGTCCGTCAGTATCTTATTGCGCTGGGGTTGCGCTGGATTGGGTGAGACTAGGATCGACTCACGGGCCAATGAGTTCTTATCAGGCGGGCCCGCATCTGATTTATATGAACGGGATGTGACTGAAAGATATATCTCAAGATAGGAGTGTGGCCCGATGGAGGTTCTAGCGCGTGAAGTACCGATTCGGAAGCGAGTCGTGATAGTGGGGGGCGGGTTTGCCGGGATTCGGGCGGCGCAGGGGTTGGCGCGGCTGCCGGTGGATGTGACGTTGGTGGACCGGAAGAACTATCACCTGTTCCAGCCGCTGCTGTACCAGGTGGCGCTGGCGGTGCTGTCGCCGGGAGATATTGCGCAGCCGATACGTTCGATCTTGCGGGACCACAAGAATATTGAGGTGCTGATGGATGAGGTAGTCGGGTTCGATCTGGTGGAGCAACGGGTGTTGCTGAAGACGGAGGCGCGGTTGGAGTACGACTATCTGATTGTGGCGTCGGGGTCGACGCACTCGTATTTTGGCAGGGAAGACTGGGTGAAGCTGGCACCGGGATTGAAGACGGTGGAGGATGCGACGGAGATTCGTCGGCGCGTGCTGCTGGCGTTTGAGCTGGCAGAGCGGCAGATGCTGGAGCAGGGAACGCATCCGCCGCTGAACTTCGTGATTGTCGGCGGAGGGCCGACGGGGGTGGAGTTGGCGGGAGCGATCAGCGATATTGCCAAGTTATATATGACAAAGGACTTCCGGCATATAGATCCGTCGATGGCGCAGGTGCTGATATTGGAGGGCTCGCCGAAGATTTTGGCGGCGTATCCTCCGGATCTGCAGCAGAAGGCGTTGGAGCAGTTGAGCGCTCTGGGGATCAAGGTGCGGACGGGGGCGCATGTCTCGGACATTCAGCCGGGATATGTGAGGGTGGGGGATGAGCGGATCGATGCAGTGGTGATTTTGTGGGCGGCGGGCGTGCAGGCTTCCCCGCTGGGCAAACTGCTGGGAGTGGAGACTGACCGGCGAGGAAGCGTCATTGTGGACGCATATCTGAACCCGAAGGGGCATCCGGAGATTTTTATCTGTGGCGACCTGGCACACGTGGAGGAGAACGGCAGGCTGATTCCGGGGGTGGCGCAGCCGGCCATGCAGATGGGGGCCTATGCGGCGAAACGTATCGGGAGGCTGATCGCCCACCAGTTGGGGAGCGATGGAAGAACCGGGGACAAGGGATTTCACTACTTCGACAAAGGGGATATGGCGACCATTGGACGCAAGGCCGCAGTGGCGAATATCAAGTGGCCGTTTAGAGCGGATTGGAGTGGATTGCCGGCGTGGATGACGTGGCTGGTGGTGCATATTTTCTTTCTGATTGGATTTCGCAATCGGATATCGGTGTTCTCGAAGTGGGCGTGGACGTATTTGTCGTTCAGGGATGGAGTGCGGCTGATTACAGGTTCGCAGGAATTGCCGGGATGGAAGGTACCCAGTGCGATGGACGACGATCTGACGAGTGAGATCGCGAAAATAGAAGATCCGAGCGGGGCGGCGAAGCCAGTCTAGAGGCCCGTAGCTAGAGCTATTGACCTAGTGGATTTAGCGATTTGGATACTACTGGCGGCTTTATGCCGCCTTTTTTGCGCCGGTATGCGCGGAGTGGTTCTAGACGTGGATAATGTTCGAGGAGGTTTTAAGCGTGAAGGACGAGATTTCTGGATCTGATTCTGTAGTTTCGCGGCGGAAGTTTCTTGGGGTGAGTTCGGCGGCGTTGGCTGCTGCAGCCGGGTTGCAGGTTGCTGGGGCGCAAGAAAAGGTGCCGCGGTCGGCGGATCATCATCTGCCGAATGAGTCGGAGCCTGGACCGAACAATCTGGTTTTGGATAAGCAGAATCCTAGTTCGGATTGGGCTCCGCCCACGGATGCGGGTGGGCAACCGCCGTTCAAGTACTCGTTTTCGCTGTCGCACAAGCGACTGGAGCCGGGTGGCTGGACGCGGCAGGTGACGGTGCGTGATCTGCCGATCTCGAAGAAGATGGCGGGTGTGGAGATGCGGCTGATTAAGGGCGGCATCCGCGAACTGCACTGGCATGTGGGCGCGGAATGGGCGCTGATGTTGTATGGAAGTGCGCGCATCACGGCTGTCGATCAGCATGGCCGGGCTTATGTGAACGATGTGAAGGAGGGCGATCTGTGGATCTTTCCGGGTGGTATTCCGCACTCGATTCAAGGACTGGGCGATGATGGAGCAAGGTTTCTGCTGGTCTTCGATGACGGCAACTTCAATGAGTTTGAGACGTTTCTGCTGACGGACTGGTTGACGCATACACCATCCGAGGTGCTGGCGAAGAACTTTGATGTGCCGGCGTCGACGTTTGCGAATGTGCCGAAGAAAGAGTTGTTCATCTTCGAGCGTCCGCTGCCGCGGCCTCTGGCGGAGGAGAAGAAGGATGTAGAGGCGGTGACGGGTGCGGTGCCGAACAGCTTTGACTTCAGCCCGGCGAAGATGAAGCCGACGAAGGTGTCGAAGGGTGGCGAGGTGCGGGTTGTGGACCGAAAGGTTTGGCCTGCGACGAATATTGCGGCTGCGCTGGTGACGCTGAAGCCGGGCGGATTGCGCGAGCTGCACTGGCATCCGAATGAGGATGAGTGGCAGTACTACGTGAGCGGCAAGGGACGGATGACTGTGTTTGCTGCCGGCGGACGGGCGCGCACGATGGATTTCCAGGAAGGTGACGTGGGCTACGTCGACAAGTCGGCACCGCACTTTATCGAGAATACGGGCGATGTCGACCTGGTGTTTGTCGAGGTGTTTCCGACGCCGCTGTATGAGGACATCTCGCTGGCTGAGTGGCTGGCGCACACGCCTTCGCGGCTGGTGGATCAGCACCTTGGCGTGGGAGAGGATATGTTGCGGAAGATTGCGAAGAATGAGGCGATAGTAGTGCCGGAGTAGGCTCTCCGTGGTTTCGGCCTCGAGGTCTGAGATTCGGCAGATACGGAGGAACGATGCGATCGGTGATGTTCGGCAGATTCGCTCTATGGGCTGCGATCGGTACTTGCTGCTGCGGATCTCTTTCGGCACAGAGTTCTCAACGGGACTCTGTGCTGATTCTTTCCAAGCGGGCGCATACTTTGGCGATCGTCGATCCTGCGAGTTTGAAGGTGCTGGGGCGGGTACCAGTGGGAGAGGATCCGCATGAGGTGATTGCGTCGGAGGATGGACGTACGGCGTATGTCTCGAACTACGGCGGCGGCTCGCTGCACACGCTGGCCGTAATTGACCTTGTCGGCAAGAGGGCGTTGCCGGTGGTGGAGTTGGGGCCGCTGGCAGGTCCGCACGGACTAGACGCTGTGGGCGGGAAGATATGGTTTACGGCAGAAGGCGCCAAGGTGATCGGGAGTTACGACCCGGCGACGAAGAAGGTGGATTGGGTGCTGGGTACGGGCCAGAACCGGACGCACATGCTGTGGGTATCGCCGGATATGAAGCGCATTGTGACGACGAATGTGGCGTCGGGGACGGTGAGCGTGATTGATGAGACTATGCGCGGCGGGGGGGCGGGTGGGGCCGCGAGGGCGGACTGGGATGAGACTGTTGTGAAGGTGGGCGGTGGAGCTGAAGGGTTCGACGTCTCACGGGACGGCAGGGAGGCGTGGGTGGCGAATGCGCAGGATGGGACGATTTCGATCATCGATCTGGTGAACAAGAAGGTTGTGCAGACGCTGGATGCGAACGTTCATGGCGCGAACCGGCTGAAGTTTACGCCTGATGGAAGGACGGCGCTCGTCGCGAGTCTCGGGAATGCTGATCTGGTCTTTCTCGATCTGGCTTCACGCAAGGTGGTGAAGCGGTTGCCGATTGGCCACGGAGCGGCGGGGATCGTGATGCAGCCGGATGGGAAGCGGGCCTTTGTGGCTTGCTCGCCGGATGATTATGTAGTCGTGATCGATCTTGGCGCTATGAATGTCGTGGGGAAGATCGATGCGGGTGGAGAGCCGGATGGGATGGCCTGGGCGGTGCGGTAGGGCTGCCCATGAGGCGGCGGAGACAGCGAAATAGAAAGGCAGCCGCTAGGGCTGCCTTTCTATTTGTAACGGTAGGATTGGCTTATGCACCTACGGGTTCGGCTACGCGCACGTTGACTGGGGTGAGCCAGTTGTATGTATCCGGAGCGAGGCCGTTGACGATGTCGAAGAATGCCTTGTGGAGCGCGGTGGTGATGGGGCCCATGTTGCCGTCGCCTATGACGATGCGATCGACTGAGTGGAGATGAGTGACCTCGGCGGCGGTGCCGGTGAAGAAGGCCTCGTCGGCGATGTAGAGTATCTCGCGGGGGAGCGCCTGCTCGACTACATCGATGCCGAGTTGCTTGGCCAATGTGATGATGGAGCTGCGGGTGATGCCGCTGAGCACGGAGTTGGCGAGCGGCGTGGTGTAGAGGACTCCGTTGCGAACGAGGAAGAGGTTCTCGCCTGAGCCTTCGGAGAGGTAGCCGTTGACGTCGAGCGCGATGCCTTCGTCGTAGCCGTTGATCTCGGCCTCCATGCGGATGAGCTGCGAGTTCATGTAGTTTGCGCCCGCCTTGGCGAGCGAGGGCATGGTGTTGGGAGCGAGGCGGCTCCAGCTGGAGACGCAGACGTCGGCGCCGGCGTTGCCGGGGACGTACTTGCCCCAGGGGAAGTTGGCGATGTAGACGTCTACCGGGGCCTTGAGGGGATTGACGCCGATCTCACCGTAGCCGCGGAAGGCGATGGGGCGAATGTAGCAGGGGACGACGGCGTTGGCTTCGATGACGTCGACGACGGCCGCGGATAGCTGCTCTGCGGTGTATGGCAGAGGCATGCGGTAGATCTTTGCGGAGTCGACCAGGCGGGCCATGTGTTCCTGAAGGCGGAAGACACCTGGGGTGTAACAGCGAATGCCTTCAAACACGGACGAACCGTAGTGAACGACGTGGGACATGACGTGGATATTGGCCTGGTCCCAGGGGATGAGTTTTCCGTTGTGCCAGATGTTGGTGGTGGGTTGGATCGGCATGTGTGCTCCTAGGCTAGGTTAATTATAACGGGATCGCTCTCGACAGCATGGGAGAATGAAGGTGCGATGCTCGATCCTCAGCCCATGAATTTTGCGTTGCTGGAACAGTCAGCTTATGTCCGGTTTTCTCTGCTGGCGCTGAGTTCGATTTTGTTTCTGGTGGATCCGTTCGCCGCGCTGCCTACGTTTCTGGCGGTGACTGAGGGAGCCGACGCGGCAAAGAGGCGCAAGATTGCGGCCAAGGCTTCGTTGACGGCGATGGTCTTTTTGTCGGCGTTCGCGGTGGCAGGGCAGTACATCTTCAAGCTGTTTGGGATTACGCTGCCGGCGTTCGAGATCGCTGGCGGAGTCATTCTGCTGCTGATCGGTCTGGATATGCTGGAGGCGAAGCGGTCGCCGACCCAGGAGGTGAGTGGGGATGCGGCTGAAGCTGCCGAGAAGGACGACGTCGGCATTGTGCCGATGGGGATCCCAATGCTGGCGGGGCCGGGGGCAATTACGAGTGTGATGGTGCTGGTGGGGCAGGCGCAGACGCGCTGGCAGATGGGCGCGATTATGGGAGCGATCGTGGTGACGGCGGCGATTTGCTATCTGGTGCTGGGGAACTCGTACCGGGTGGCGCGGGCGTTGGGCGATACGGGGATACGGATACTGGTGCGGATTATGGGGTTGCTGCTGGTGGCGCTGGCGGTGCAGTACTTTGTCAATGGGATGGTGGACCTGGGCGTAATTGCCAAGCCCTAGGGCCTCGGGTTGTCGACTGCTCGGCCTCAGCTCCAGTGGAGCAGAACCGCGGAGCCAGCGGTAATGATGCCTGCGGCTCCTAATGTGAGGCCCATCAGGAAATAGGTTCGTTTGCGGGTGAAGAGCGTGATGGAGCAGAGAACAACTGAGATCTGAAGGAGCGCTTCGCCGAGATCATAGCGAAAGGCTTTTGCTTCGGCGTGCTCGACTTTTTGTTCGTAGGCCTCGGCTTCCTTCTGCTCTTGAGCGAGTTCGGTCTCCCACTTTTGGATGTGAGTTCTATACTCGTCGCGTTTCGCCGACGCGGCTTCTGAGAGGGAAGGCTGGAGGTCCATCTGATCGACGGTGATGGATAGATTGTTCATGCGGATCTTCTGGGCCTGGTATTCGTTCCACTGATCTGCGGCGCGCGATTGCATGAGGATGGCTTCGGTGTGGCTCCGATGGCCGAGAACTGTGACCATAGCGACGAGAACGGCGAGGGTGGAGATGGCGAGCGAGATGACTCTTAGCGACTGACCGCCACCTTCGGCGGATTCCTTCATCTGCTTGGCAAATTCCTGGATTTCGTGGGCTTCCATGGTGGTTGATTCTAGCTTGTCCGCTGGGAGGCGGGGAGTCGCTTAAGTGGGACTGATGCGTTCGGTTCTATAGAGCGTTGCTGAAATCTCCGAGAGGCGAATTTCCGGGGCAACGGAGCTTTTCTACAGGAAATTGAGGTTATTCACAGCTTTGGGGTTGCGAGGACTGGAGGCGACTGATAGTCTCAGGAAGTCGCAATTAGTCGTACGGCTTCAAAGTGAAGTGACAAGCGGGAGGTATGAGCTTGCATTGAACTGAAAAGCGCGGTAATCTGGTTGAGCAGTAAAAAGCTTCGCACCTGTGCTCTGGAAGTGAAAAGAGCTGATAGCCAGGGATGATGGAGCGCAGTCCAAGCGTTTGATCTTCGGGATGAGCCTACGGCCAGCCGATACTCCAAACCCAAGCCACTGCAGTTGAATTTAGTACCAACTAGAGCTAAGTGCTCTGCGGCTAATGTTTTGGCCGTTACGATGTTTTGAAATTTTGCGCTGTGCGAACGATCCTTATGGATCATCAACGACGAATGCGGAGGTCGAGCAAATAAATGCTGACCGAAGCGGAAAACAAGTTGACACAAGAGGCTGGCTTTGTTAGTCTCGAAAAGTTCGCGCAAAACGTCACTTGCTGCTGAGCGACTCTCAAAAGGCTGAAAGAAAGCCGATACAGATGGATGAGAGTATGGCCGGCGGAATCACAAAGACGATCATTACAGCGCATCAAGTTCGAGGACACAAATCTGGCTTATGCCGATTTCGTCCTTGATCCAAAACTGCCCGCTTAGGCGGATGCAGTCCGGATCTTTGACAACATAGTTGAACGTGCCAGTCGTGAGATGATACGAAATTGGTTTAGTCATTCTCACTAGTTATATCCTCCTGCTCTTTCGAGCAGCAGGAGGCGACTGATCCATCCCGACCCCTGTCGTTGGATGGCAGTCAAACCAAGATTAAACGAGAGTTTGATCCTGGCTCAGAATCAACGCTGGCGGCGTGCCTAACACATGCAAGTCGCACGAGAAAGGGGAGCAATCCCTGAGTAAAGTGGCGCACGGGTGAGTAACACGTGAATCATCTACCTCCGAGTGGGGAATAACCTAGAGAAATCTGGGCTAATACCGCATAACACTTACGAGTCAAAGCAGCAATGCGCTTGGAGAGGAGTTCGCGGCCGATTAGCTAGTTGGCGGGGTAATGGCCCACCAAGGCGATGATCGGTATCCGGCCTGAGAGGGCGCACGGACACACTGGAACTGAAACACGGTCCAGACTCCTACGGGAGGCAGCAGTGGGGAATTTTGCGCAATGGGGGAAACCCTGACGCAGCAACGCCGCGTGGAGGATGAAATATCTTGGTATGTAAACTCCTTTCGATGGGGAAGATTATGACGGTACCCATAGAAGAAGCCCCGGCTAACTTCGTGCCAGCAGCCGCGGTAATACGAGGGGGGCAAGCGTTGTTCGGATTTATTGGGCGTAAAGGGTGCGTAGGCGGTTTGGCAAGTCTTATGTGAAATCTATGGGCTCAACCCGATAGTCTGCATAAGAAACTGCCGGGCTTGAGTATGGGAGAGGTGAGTGGAATTTCCGGTGTAGCGGTGAAATGCGTAGATATCGGAAGGAACACCTGTGGCGAAAGCGGCTCACTGGACCATAACTGACGCTGAGGCACGAAAGCTAGGGGAGCAAACAGGATTAGATACCCTGGTAGTCCTAGCCCTAAACGATGATTGCTTGATGTGGCAGGTACCCAATCCTGCCGTGTCGAAGCTAACGCGATAAGCAATCCGCCTGGGGAGTACGGTCGCAAGGCTGAAACTCAAAGGAATTGACGGGGGCCCGCACAAGCGGTGGAGCATGTGGTTTAATTCGACGCAACGCGAAGAACCTTACCTGGGCTCGAAATGTAGTGGAATCCGGCAGAAACGTCGGCGTCTAGCAATAGACCGGTATATAGGTGCTGCATGGCTGTCGTCAGCTCGTGTCGTGAGATGTTGGGTTAAGTCCCGCAACGAGCGCAACCCTTATCTTCAGTTGCTACCATTTAGTTGAGCACTCTGACGAAACCGCCTCGGATAACGGGGAGGAAGGTGGGGATGACGTCAAGTCCTCATGGCCTTTATGTCCAGGGCTACACACGTGCTACAATGGCCGGTACAAACCGCTGCAAACCCGCGAGGGGGAGCTAATCGGAAAAAGCCGGCCTCAGTTCGGATTGGAGTCTGCAACTCGACTCCATGAAGCTGGAATCGCTAGTAATCGTGGATCAGCATGCCACGGTGAATACGTTCCCGGGCCTTGTACACACCGCCCGTCACATCACGAAAGTGGGTTGCACTAGAAGTCGGTGCGCTAACCGCAAGGGAGCAGCCGCCCAAGGTGTAATTCATGATTGGGGTGAAGTCGTAACAAGGTAGCCGTAGGAGAACCTGCGGCTGGATCACCTCCTTTCTAAGAGAGAACGTCTTGGCACACTTCAGCGTCCTGCGATTGCAGGCAGCCTGGTTTCACGACCATTCTGAGCTTGATAGTGATGTTGCCAAGTACCATCTGCAAGTGCTTCGGTAATTGCAGATGAGCCTGAACTAAACCTTCTCTTTTTTCGTTCTTCTGTCAACACCGATGGTCAATAGCGGCGTAGCTGCTATGCACGTTCAACTGTGTCCTCGAAACCTTTCGAGAGAGCTCGATTTTTGACTCTTTGAGTCAACAACAGAGCAGCCTGCGCACCGGATCTTCGGGTCCGGTGCTGTAGAGTCGGGCCTGTAGCTCAGTTGGTTAGAGCGCACCCCTGATAAGGGTGAGGTCGGTAGTTCGAATCTACCCAGGCCCACCACCTTTATCTCAACTTCCGGTCCAGTTTATACTGGAAGCCATGGGGCTGTAGCTCAGTTGGGAGAGCACCTGCTTTGCAAGCAGGGGGTCAACGGTTCGATCCCGTTCAGCTCCACCATTACTTACTCGGAAGTAGTTTCAGCAAGCGATGTCTGCTTGAGGTTGAGTCTCTGTGCTTAATGGGCGCGGGGATTGAACCTTGAGCAGGAATGCTCGAGCCGCCTGAGGGCGCGAAGTGGTTACTGCAGTAATGCGAATCGCTCAACGATTTTTGACAACTGAATAGATTGGGTAAATATAACTACAAGGCTGAGCATCATGTCTTCGGGTAGTTTCCGGAGAAAGATGTCAATCAGTATTGAGTGTCTTTAGAATAATTTTCGTGTTACCGGCTGATATCTCGTAAGTTGAGGTTGAAGCTGTACGACACAGGCGTGGACTATATCAAAACGTAGATTGCTCTAAGTTGCAGGGGTTGTTTCTCTGCTGCGTGCGAGTAAATTCTATGGTCAAGCTACTAAGGGCGCACGGTGGATGCCTTGGCAGAAACAGGCGATGAAGGACGCGGCAAGCTGCGATAAGCTTCGGGGAGCCGCACACAAGCGTTGATCCGGAGATTTCCGAATGGGGAAACCCACCCAGGCAAAACCTGGGTATGTCCTACTGAATTCATAGGTAGGAACAGGCGAACGGAGGGAAGTGAACCATCTCAGTACCTCCAGGAGGAGAAAGAAACCTCGATTCCGATAGTAGTGGCGAGCGAAATCGGAACAGCCCAAACCCGTTGCATTTCGGTGTATCGGGGGTTGTAGGGCCTGCAACAGTAGAGTTACCAATCTGGTTGTTAGCTGAATCTTCTGGAAAGGAGATCCAAAGAGGGTGACAGACCCGTAGGCGAAAACGATCCAGACTCGAAGCAGGTACCTGAGTAAGGCGGGGCACGAGAAACCCTGCTTGAATCCACGGGGACCATCCCGTAAGGCTAAATACTCGTTTCTGACCGATAGTGAACCAGTACCGTGAGGGAAAGGCGAAAAGCACCCCATTGAGGGGAGTGAAAAGTACCTGAAACCGTGTGCCTACAAGCAGTGGGAGGACTATGCCCGTAAGGGAATGTCTGACCGCGTGCCTATTGCATAATGAGCCGGCTAGTTATTCTTGTCAGCAAGGTTAAGCGTGAGCGAGCCGCAGCGAAAGCGAGTCTGAATAGGGCGATAAGTTGGCAGGAATAGACGCGAAGCGGGATGATCTACCCTTGGCCAGGTTGAAGGTGGGGTAACACCTACTGGAGGACCGAACCGGTGTTTGTTGAAAAAAGCTCGGATGAGCTGAGGGTAGGGGTGAAAGGCTAATCAAATTCCGTTATAGCTCGTTCTCTCCGAAATAGCTTTAGGGCTAGCGTCGTGTGATTTGGATCGGTGGTAGAGACATGGATGGACTAGGGGGCTTTCCGGCTTACTGAATCCAACCAAACTTCGAATGCCGATCACAACCAGCACGGCAGTCAGACTGTGGGGGCTAAGCTTCACAGTCGAGAGGAAAACAGTCCAGACCGCCAGCTAAGGTCCCAAAATTACAGTTAAGTGGGAAAGGAAGTCGGAACTCTCAGACAGCCAGGAGGTTGGCTTAGAAGCAGCCATCCTTTAAAGAAAGCGTAATAGCTCACTGGTCAAGAGGTCCGGTGCCGACAATACAACGGGGCTAAAACTGTATACCGAAGCTGCGGATGTCCGTAAGGAGCGTGGTAGGAGAGCATTCTGTCGTGGATGAAGCGTAACTGGGAAGATGCGTGGACATTACAGAAGAGACCCTGCCGGCATAAGTAGCGATAATGAAGGTGAGAACCCTTCACGCCGAAAGTCTAAGGTTTCCTGAGGAAGGTTAATCCGCTCAGGGTTAGTCGGTCCCTAAGCTGAGGCCGAGAGGCGTAGGCGATGGAAATCCGGTTAATATTCCGGACCTCCCAGTTTTTCGTTATCACGATGGGGTGACGCATAAGGATAAGCAGGACCTCATATGGCTATGGGGTTCGATGCGCGTAAGCTGGATCCGATAGGCAAATCCGTTGGGTCTTAACAGTGAGGCGCAAAGCAGTAAGCCGAATGGCTGAAAGCTGCTGATTTCATGGTGCCAAGAAAAACCTCTAAGGAGAGAGATTGGGAACCGTACCACAAACCGACACAGGTAGACGAGGAGAATATCCAAAGGCGCTCGAGTGAAAGCTTGTTAAGGAACTCGGCAAATTAGACCCGTAACTTCGGGAGAAGGGTCGCCCCCTGGGTGCAAGCCCAGAGGGGCCGCAGTGAAACGCGAACGGCGACTGTTTAACAAAAACACAGGTCTCTGCAAAGTCAAAAACGACGTATAGGGGCTGACTCCTGCCCGGTGCTGGAAGGTTAAAAGGAGAGGTTAGCCGCAAGGCGAAGCTTTGAATTGAAGCCCCAGTGAACGGCGGCCGTAACTATAACGGTCCTAAGGTAGCGAAATTCCTTGTCGGGTAAGTTCCGACCTGCACGAATGGAGTAACGATCGTTCGACTGTCTTAACGAGTTGCTCGGCGAACTTGTAGTACCGGTGAAGATGCCGGTTACCCGCAGCTAGACGAAAAGACCCCGTGCACCTTTACTATACTTTTACTATGAGTTACGGCCATTGCTGCGCAGGATAGGTGGGAGGCTTTGATACCAGACTTTTGGGTTTGGTGGAGCCAACGGTGAGATACCACCCTGCGATTGTTGTGATTCTAACCTGCTCCCATTATCTGGGAGAGGGACATAGTAAGACGGGTAGTTTGACTGGGGCGGTCGCCTCCTAAATTGTAACGGAGGCGCGCGAAGCTACACTCAGGTCGTTTGGAAATCGACCGTCGAGTGCAAAGGCATAAGTGTGGTTAACTGCGAGACCTACAAGTCGAGCAGATGCGAAAGCAGGCCTTAGTGATCCGGTGGTTCTGTATGGAAGGGCCATCGCTCAACGGATAAAAGGTACGCCGGGGATAACAGGCTGATCGCTGCCAAGAGTTCATATCGACGCAGCGGTTTGGCACCTCGATGTCGGCTCATCACATCCTGGAGCTGTAGAAGGTTCCAAGGGTTAGGCTGTTCGCCTATTAAAGTGGTACGTGAGCTGGGTTCAGAACGTCGCGAGACAGTTCGGTCTCTATCTGCTGTGGGCGTAGGAGATTTGAAGAGGGCTGTCCTTAGTACGAGAGGACCGGGATGGACGAACCTCTTGTGTTCCAGTTGTCCTGCCAAGGGCACGGCTGGGTAGCGAAGTTCGGTTGTGATAACCGCTGAATGCATATAAGCGGGAAGCACGCTCTAAGATGAGATCTCCCAACCCAAAAGGGAAATGAAGGGCCCAGGAAGACCACCTGGTTGATAGGCTGGAGGTTGAAGCGCAGTAATGCGTGTAGCTTACCAGTACTAATCGCCCGTTCGGCTTGTCCATAGAATTTACTCTGCGCAGTGAGAAAGTCCACTGTTCTGGAGTCATTCAATACAAGCTTTGTAGTTATATCTTTTGGAAATTACGCAACAAGTAACAAACGTCTAATCCCAATCTATTCAGTTGTGGAAGATCGCGTGAGCGAGATTTCGACAATTTGCCGGTGAGTTTACTACGAGGGTCACACCCGTTCCCATCCCGAACACGGAAGTTAAGCCTCGTTGGGCCGATGGTACTGCACGCGTAAGTGTGTGGGAGATTAGGTGATCGCCGGCATAATACAGAAGCCCCATCCTTTCGAGGATGGGGCTTTTTGATTTGGACGTGCGAATGGTGTCGCTAACTTCTTGCCTATGATTGGTGACCGTTCCAAATTGGCCGGAATGGATTGTGGCTGATTATTGTCTTGTGGCGGACGGTCCTCCCTCATTGTTCCGGATGGGGGATTACAGAGAACTGTTGCGGCAGGAGCTGGGCCGGGCGCTGGAGCATAGGGCGAATGGGATGTGCGCACATCGGCTGCGCTGTAAGTCTTCTCTTTACGCACTGAATCGATCCGGAGTATGCTGAGGGGCCGTCAGCCACTCACATTCCGCCACCCGGACCGCGAGAGCCTCCCGCCTCATTCCCTTCGTTGAATTTATAGAGATTGTGCTCGCAGAAAGAGCCGTTTATGGAGTTCCATGGAGAATGTCGAAGAATTTGAAAGCTGGCTGAGAAAAGGCATCGGCCGCGCTGTGCTTTGTCTCAAGACTCACGACCCAAAGCCTCATCTGGAAAGCTTGCTGCACGCATGCACCCACAATCTGGCATACGACAGGCAATGCCAGTCGCGAGCAATATTTGAAAGATCTCATTCAGGCGTCGGGCAATGAGGAGTTTTTCCGCGACGGACTTATGCTCGTGCTGGTGACGGAGATGATTGACACGAATGAAGCTGACCTTGATCAGATCATCGCGTTGGCACGTGATTTGAGTGCAATAAGCAATTCCAGAAAGGATTCTTGAGGAATGCCTGTTTGACGCAGATCCAGGTACTCGGAAGCTGGTTCAGCAAATTCCCACCGCCTGAGCCGTAAACCATGAGTAACTGTCGATATGGCTGCTGAAACTCCACAGCTTCAGGCAGCCGACCTATTGCCCATCGGCCCATCTAACCTATTTGCACATGGATTGTCATATGAGGCGAATTAGACCCTCGGCGCTAGCTAGTTCAGCTGCTAACTCAGTGTCTATGGAGTGGCAAGAAGAATGAGAAGACCTACGACGCGAAGACGGTGGGGCATTTCCTGATCAAGGACAGCGGCCCGTTCCCAGCTGGCAACAGTAGAGAAAGAAAACGCCAAGGTGATTTGCACCTTGGCGTTTCATAATAAGTGAAGATTCGAACCTCATATCCTTCGGATCGTCGGTCTATCAGTTGTGTGACCTATGCTCGTCTAGGGTGGAGTCCCGTTGTTGGGCGGCGCGGCGAACTGCTTCCTTGGCTTGCCGGATGCGGTCACGTACGGCATCTCTGGAAAGAGTGGCACCGTCCGGTCCGATCGCGATGGTATTGCCATCGGGATTGATATTGATACGCGCGCCGTCTTTGCCGATGTAGATCGTCGCGCCATCGGGATTCTCGGTGAAGCGCAGGCCATCTGGGCCCACGTAGATGATCGTGCCGTCGGCGTTCGTGTTGAGCCGCAGGCCATCTTTGCCGATGTAGACCTTGGTGCCGTCGGGGTTTGCGGTGATGCGCAGGCCGTCTTTACCGATGATGACTTTGCTCCCATCGGCTCCGCTGATGATCTGAACGCCGTCTTTGCCGATGTAGAGGCTGCTGTTGTTGTCATTGCTGTCCACCTCCGGCCGTATAGGCGCTATAGGTGCCACAGGCTTTACTGGAGCGATTGGGGTGGAGGAGAGGAATGCCTTGCGGATTGTGATGTCACCGTGACTGGTGGTGATGCGGATTGCAGGGCCGCCAGTGCCGATGGCTCCGCTGCTGCCGTTTCTTCGATTGCTGGTTGTCTGGCCGATGCCGGGGAAGTCGCTGGTGAGGTTGCCGTCTACGGTGGAGGTTTGGTAGGTGAAGCTGGAGTGCTCGGGCACAGTGACGTTGACGGAGCCGCTGCGATTTTCGATGGTTACGTTGCCGAGGGGAGCTACGCTCGTGAGGTCAACTGAACCATTGCTGTTGGTCACACTTGCTGCGCCGCTGATGCGATCGAGCGTGAGGTTACGGCTGTGCGTTGCCAGCAGGAGGGGGCCTGCTGCCTGGTCGGTCGAGATCTCTCTGCCATTCATCTCGTACTGCCCGTCGAGCTTCGCCACCTGAAAGTCGTCGCGGCTGGTGTGCAGATTGACTGCGCCGCTGATGTGCGAGAAGTGGATGGAACCGAAGAACTCTCCATTGGCAACGACGGATCCATTGATGTCGGAGAGGTTGAGATCGTGGCCGTGCGCCTCGACGTTGACTGGCCCGGTGACGCTGTGGGCTGAGAAAGAGGAGTCGTTGTTATTGACGTGTGCTGTAACGGCGCCCGTGATGCCGCTTACGCTGACGTCCCCGTGGTTTGACGTGACGATGACTGGGGCTTTGATTTCGCTGATATCGATGTTGCCGTGGTTTGCCGTGACCGTAAGCGGAGTCGCTGTGGGTACGGTGATGGTCAGGTCTGCCTGCGCGCCGTCTAGCCTCGGAAGCGAGACGGAGACCTGGTTGCCGGTGGTATCGAACTTCGGCACTAATTGCTGCGCCTTGCTGTTGGCTTCGCTGTCGCTGGTGGTGTAGATGACGCGATGAAGCTGGATGTGCATCTGGCCGTCGTCGCTGGTGCCAGAGACGTTGACGCCTCCCTTGGGGTTGTCGATGGTCAGGGTTGAGCCGGCGGGGAAGGCCTGGGTGAACGGCTGATCGATCTCGTGCTTGTTGCCGAAGAACTCTGCCATGGAGTCGTCGTCGAGCCGCAGGCCATGCGTAAATAAGCGATGGTTACCGCGGACCGCATTCGATGAGATGCCGAAGAGGATGGCGAAGATAAAGAGCAGCCACAATCCTCCGCCAACGCTGCGTCGCACGACGGGCTGATCGTCGGTTTGCATGAAGCGGTCGAGACTCCACTCCAGCAGGATCAACACGCCGGCGCCGACTAGCAGCAGCGGCCACCAGCGCGCATACCAGGTCCAGACTACGTATCCCTGCAGGCGGCCGGTCTGGATGAGCAGGAAGACGATGCCGATGATAATCAGAACGATGGGGCCGAGGATGGAGTTGCGCCGCGCTGCGCGCATCTGCTCGCGGTACAGGTTGCGCTGCGCACGTACTGCATCGCGCTGCATGCGGGCCTGTTCTTTCATCGCCTGCCGCTGATACTTCCAGTCGTTCGGCGGCGGGGTGTACGGAGGAGGATAGCTGGCCATGGTTAGTTTCCTTCCTGGTCGTGATGGTTGAAGGGAACGATGTCCGTGGTCGTGGGCGGGACGGGAGCTGTTGGTGGCGGCGGAGTTGCCGGGGGATAGTTAGAGGCCGGTTCCGGCATACCTGAATACGCCGCGCGACGGAAGATCGCCATCAGACCTGCACCGATGAGGAAGAACGGCCAGCTGCTTCTCCAGCGCAAGATGCGGAAGGAGTCCAGCAGGGAGAGGACACCGATGAGGATGATCCAGCCGGAGGCTCGCAGCGCGCGGAAGCAGCGCAGCATATAGTCGGGCGAGCCGTCGTCGGTGAGGCTCACGCCGGATTCGGTCATCTTGTGGATGAAGAGCCATGAGCCAAGGCCGATCAGCAGAAACGGAAACAGGTGGCGGACTGGAATGAAGTGGAAGAAGCCTACGTTGCCGAGCAGGAAGAGGACGCCGAGGCCGATCAGCCACATCGCTCCTACGGGGAAGCGGTTGCGGTTGGCGGCGGCGATCTCGGGATCGAAGCCGGTGTAGGGTGGCGTGTAAGGAGGAGTGGTGGGTGGCATGGTGTTGTAGCTCTCAGTCGGAGCGCCCCAATTGGGAAGAGGCGCCTGGGTATAAGCCGCATAGCTTGCGGCAGGTGGAACATAGGTGTTCGCCGGTGGTGGTGGCGGAGGTGGGCTGGCCGGGTCGTTGGGCGCGGCAGCCGGATTGGTTGGCGGCGGTGTAGGCCACGCTCTGCCGAATCCGAGGCGCTCGCCGAGGTCGTTCAGTCCGAAGGGGTTGGGCAGGGGAGTGCCGTTCAGCCGGGCGGTCGCCGTGTGGTTGGCTTCGATGGCCTGGTAGATCATCCAGCCGAAGACGAACAGAATAAAAACTTTGTTGCTGTCGGTCAGCGAGACTAGCACCGCGAAGACGATCAGGTGCACGATGCCTTTGGCGTACTGACCGTTGTACATTGCTCCTACGCCGGGAATGAAGCCCAGAACAGTGGCAATTGCAGGGCTGGGTTGACCCTGGGCAGACGGCCCCACAGGGGGCTGTTCGGCTGCGAGACGGGCGGCGAGGCATGGTTCGCAGTAGACAGCAGCGCCGACGGTGCGGGTGCACTCCTGGCAGAGAGGCTTGCCGCAGTTCTGGCAGAAGGCTACGTGGTTACGGTCGGGATGGTTGGTGCAGTTCATGCCTGGTCCTTATGTTGTTGGGAAAAATCCTGCTGGGCAGGGCGAAGCTCGCTTGGTAAAAGTACGCTGAGTGATGTTGTGCCCGCAGGCTCACGCTTTGAGGGGCTTGTGAGTTTGGAACGGGTGGAGTCCGTATTTGGAAGCTCGCGGTGACTTGTGCCGGCGCCTGGGCTGGGCTGCTTCGGTGTAGGCTGCTGATCGTTCTGATGGTTCTTCGGCTCGGCAGGGGCTGCGTTTGGCTGCGGGGTTGGAGCGGCCGGAGGCTGGGGAGCGACATCCGTGTCGGAGTTCGAGTCCGACTGCAGACCACGTACGCGCGATTGCAGCTCTGCTACCACGCTCAGGTTGTCGTAGTACCGGACTACCGCGGCGTTGGCGGAGAAGAAGGCGCGCTCGATGCTCGAGGGGCTGAGTTGGCTGAGGCGGATGTCCTTGAGCTGGACCCCCGTCATGCTGAGGGTAAGGGCGACGGAGAAGAAGGCCATCGCGGCGGTCATGGCAAGACGTGGCTCGTGCAGGATGTGGGTGAATGAGGAAGCGATGCGGGTGCGGAAGGGAAGTATCGTTGCCGTGGCGGGCCGGGTTGGGGACGATGCTCGGGGTTGCGGCGGGAATGGGTTTGGGTATTTCGATCGCCACCGAAGCGTGCCCGCTGGTTTGGGCCAGGATGCGGTCGAGCAGTTCGGCGGAGGGCTCTGGCCGCGGGAAACGGAGCATCTCGAGCCATGCAGCGCCGCGTTGCGCGTCCGACATCATGGAGCTACAGGTGGCGCATTCGCGGATGTGGCGGTTGAAGGTGGCCTGGTCCGCGGCGGAGAGAACGCCGTCGAGCGCGTCGGCGAGGAGGGCCTCGCACTGCTCGCATGATAGCGGCTGTACGGGTCCTGCTTTTGGGATTGGTTTGAAGTCGCTCACCTTACATCACCTGCCCTTCTGTACGTTGTAGAAGCCTTGCAAGTTCCGCCCGGCCGCGATTGATGCGGCTTTTGACGGTTCCTTCGGGAATCCGGAGGACTTGTGCAATTTCTTTGTAATCCATATCTTCCAGATCGCGGAGAATTACTGCTTCGCGGAGGTCGGGGGTGAGCTGCTGGAGCGCTCCCTGGACCCGGGCTTTGAGCTCCATGCCTGCGACGTGGTGCATTTGCGTTGGCCGGGTGTCGGCTAGCCGGTCGGCTAGGGTGGGGCTGTCGGGTTCGCCGTCGAAGCCGACATCGAGGGAGCTGGTGGCGCGCTCGAGTCGGTTGCGTCGGAAGTGATCGACCAGCAGGTTGCGGGCGAGGGTGGTCAGCCAGGTCTGGAAGCTGCCTCGCTGGAGGTCGAAACTGCCGAGGTTCTTGTAGAGCTTGAGGAAGACCTCCTGGGTGAGGTCCTCGGCGTCACTGTTGGAGCCGGTGAAGCGGTAGCAGATGGCATAGATGCGGCGGTGTTGGGAGACCACCAGCTTCTGCCAGGCTTGTGGGTCACCGGCGAGGCATTCCCGGACTAGCGTGGCTAAAGCCTCTTGTGCGGCAAGTTGCGCGGGATCCAATTCGGCTTCTTTTGGCGGAGTACGCTCCAACGTGGCACCTGCGGCGGGGGGTGCGAGCATTCTACCCCCTAACGCGGGCGCGCTGGTGCGTGGAGTCCGCCGACCCGGGAGAATGCCGGAGATTGGAACCGTCATATGCAGAACGCCCATGCATAACCCATACGCATGGGCGTTCTTAGATGTTCCATTTGGGAGGAAAACTATGGGGTTGGAGCGGTGATGATGCCGCAGGCGATCCGATTGCCAGCATTGCCGGTGGGGTCGGTCTTCATATCGTCGGCCTTCTCGTGGACTACGATCGAGGTTCCGCCGTTGGCGAAGATGCTGTCAGGCGCGGCCGGATCCATCGAGAGATACGAGACCTTTATCGTATCGCTGGCGCGGTGGTCTTCGCCGACGGTGACGTTTTTGCCCAGGTCGCCATCGTGGTGCCCCATGGGGTTCTGGGTTCCGTGCTGCTTCTTATCGGGATTGAAGTGGCCGCCGGCGGTCTTGAAGTCGGGAGCCTCGCAGGCGGCTTTCTCGTGGATGTGGACGGCATGGTCGCCGACCGGAAGGTTCTTCAGTTCAAGCTTGACGGAGACGTTTTTGCCGGATTGGGTGAAGGTGGCAGTGCCGGCGTCCATGCCGGTGCTGGTCTTGAGGGGAACAACGACCTTCGGCGCCGCAAAGGCGGGGACGGTCAGCAGACAGGCGGCGACAGTAAGCAGCGAAGTACGCATGGCGGGATTCTCCTGTTGACGTGCTCGGGTAGGATACCGCAAGGGCTCAACCATGTGTAAAGAAGAGGCTTGCGGTTCGAAATAATCCGCACGGCTAACTCGGTTGGATGCAGTTTCGCGCGGCTACTGTTACTTGCCGCTCAAATTTGTTGATATCGTCCGAATATCGATTCTTTAGGCAATTCGTGGCGGGCAGATGCCCCGCAAAGTACAGTAAATCAGCCTCCGGCTTATATATTGATTTTTAGCTAATCGAAAGAGAGTTTTCTCCATGAGTACGTTTGTTGGCAGCAAGATGATCCTCCCTGCCCTCCTGCTGGGCGTAACCGCTCTTGGAGGTTTGCAGGCGCAGACACCGGCTGCTCCGGCTCAACCGGCAGCACCGCGCAGGATGCTTGCGGAGGAGAACCCCGAGATCGGCTCTTTGAACAAGGCCGATCGCATGGAGTGGTTCCGCGATCAGGGCTTCGGGCTCTTCATCCACTGGAGCGTGGACAGCCAGCTTGGTGTGACTATCAGCCACTCGCTCGTCGGGGCCTCGCAGGATTACGTCAACCGGTTCTACACGGAACTCCCGAAGACCTTCGATCCAGAGGATTTTCATCCTGAGGAGTGGGCGCGTCTGGCGAAGCTTGCCGGGGTTCGCTACGTTGTATTTACGACCAAGCATCACTCCGGTTTCTGCATGTTCGATACCACGACCACGCCGTTCAACATCATGAATACGCCGTTCCATAAGGACGTTACCGCGGCCGTCTTTAAGGCCTTTCGTGATCAGGGCATCGCGACTGGGGTGTATTTTTCGCCGGACGATTTCAACTGGCTGCATCAGCACGGCAAGACCATTGAGCGGCTAGTGCCAGAGGTGCAACCGAGCGCCAATCCAGGTTTGCTGACTTACGATTCGACACAGGTGCGCGAGTTGCTGACGAAGTACGGCAATATCGACATGATCTATTTCGACGGTGAGGCGAAGGATCTGCGGGCGCTCGCATGGAAGCTGCAGCCCAATATCGTGGTGACGCGCGGTGCAATCCAGACGCCGGAGCAACGGCTGCTCAGTGTGCCTCCGAAAGGCGCGTGGGAAGCTAGCCTGACGATGAGCGAAGCGTGGCAGTACCAGCCGCAGAACGATGTTCACAAGTCCGGCAAGCAGATCATCGAGCTCATCGTCCAGAGCCGTTCGCGCGGTGGCAACGTTCTGCTGGATGTAGGTCCCAAGCCCGATGGATCGCTGCCCATCGAGCAGGAGTCGCGTTTGCGTGAGCTTGGCGCTTGGATGTTCGTCAATGGGGAAGCCATTTATGGGGTGCGGCCGTGGATTATCACGAATGAGGGTGATCTTTGGTTCACGAAGAAGGGCACTACGCTCTATGCGGTGGTCGATTCTCCGGACGAGTGGAGGTTCGGCACATGGAAGGATTTCGCCATCCACTCCGTACGCGCGACGGACAAAACAGAGGTTAGCGTTCTGGGACAGAATGACCAGATACTGGAGTACCATCCGGCGGTCGTTCCGAAGACGACGTTTCAGATGGAAAAAGATGGATTACACATTCGCGCGAACCACGCGCAGCGCATGCAGGACAACTATCATTGGCCAAACCCCGTGGTCCTGAAGATCACCAACGTGGAAGCGGCGTTTACTCCTCCACAGGTAAAGACCACCGGCTCATCACGTGATGTAGCTTCACAGCAGGCGATCTTGCGCGGGGAGCTTCTGGACATGGGTGATTCAACATCCCTCGAAGTTGGCTTTGAGTATCGCGCTGTGGGCAACGATGATACTAACGTCCGCACTGGCGCCTGGATTGCGACGCCGTATCAAACTGTAACCAAAGCGGGAGCTTTCTCTGCCAGCATTCCTGCGCCGCCCGCAGGAGCGCGGTATGAGTTCCACGCCGTCGTGCGTCACCCGTTGTTGTCTTTGTATGGGGGCGATATGAGGATGCGAAATTAGTGGCCCTTCGTTCGATCTCCTGGATATGGTTCAGTCCTGCGAAGTCGATGGATTGGGATCACTCGCGGACTTAGGCACAAGCTCCAACTGTTCAGAGACGGGCTCCTCCGTATACGGATGGAAGCATGTGCGGCATCGAGCCTCGTAGAGCCCTGCCGACCCGACGACAATCAGTTCCTGGCTGTGCCCCAGCCGCTGCGTGTGGATCGCAGGCTGCCCGCACACCATGCAGACGGCCGAAAGTTTCGTGACCTCGTCCGAGATTGCCATCAGCGCAGGAATCGGGCCGAACGGCTCGGCTGCGAAGGTCGTGTCGAGGCCGGCGATGAGGACGCGCTTGCCTAGATGCATGAGCTCAATGGATAAAGCCACGACGGAGTCATCGAAGAACTGCGCCTCGTCTATCCCGATGACGTCGATCTCGTTGATCTGCGGAAAAAGATGCTCGCGCAGCCGTTCGACTGTGGCTACCGTGCAGGCATCGTGGGTCTGCGAGCTGTGCGAGGAGATCGCGGTGCGATGGTAGCGAAGGTCGATATCGGGCTTGTAGCAGGCCACCCGCTGGCGGGCGATGCGAGCGCGTTTGAGGCGGCGAATCAGCTCCTCGGACTTGCCGGAGAACATGGGGCCGACGATCACTTCAATGCGGCCTGGGGAGGGATTGGTCATTCCGATTATCTTAAACGGGGTCAGCGGTGGATTTCCTGCAAACGGCTGTCGCTGCTTGGTCAGGCGAGTGACGTGGATCTATTGACCGCTTGAGTAGTCGCGCGTATGCTTGCGCCACGGTCAAAGGGCCCCGGGGAATCTGCGCGACTTACGTGCCGGCTCGTGCGCATGCTCTTTTACTGCTCAAGCACACATTCTGACCTAGTCGCCGCGGCCCGTCCCTTCATCCAGGAGGATTGTGATGGCTATCGAAGCGCAGACTCAACAGCAAACAAGAGAGATCAATTCCGACAAGTTGAATGAGCTTTTGGGACGGGCAGTCCAGGATATGGGCGCCGCGGCGCAAGCTCCTCTGGTCCTGATTGGAGACAAGCTGGGCCTGTATCGGTCGATGGCGAACGGCGAGCCGGTAACGCCAGCGGAGCTTGCGAAACGCACGGGCACGGCTGAGCGTTATGTGCGCGAGTGGCTGAATGCGAACGCCGCTGGACAGCTGGTGGAGTATGACGCAGCGAAGGATGTCTACTTCATGACTCCTGAGCAGGCACTGGTGCTGGGAATGGATGACACGCCGATTCATCTGCCTGGCTTCTACCATCTGCTGGCTTCGTTGATGAAGGACGAGGAGAAGTTGACGGAGATATATCGTACGGGCAAGGGCATGGGCTGGCACGAACATGAGAAGGGTTTGTTTGAAGGGACAGAGCGTTTCTTTCGTCCGACATATCTCGCGAACCTGGTTTCGAGTTGGATTCCCGCACTACAGGGCGTAGAGGCGAAGTTGAAGGCAGGAGCGCGCGTAGCCGACATCGGCTGCGGGCATGGCGCTTCGACGCTGCTGATGGCGAAATCTTATCCCGCGTCCCATTTCATTGGGTTCGACTATCATCAAGCGTCCATCGAAGCGGCACGAGCAAAGGCCAAGGCGGCAGGCCTGGCGGACAGGGTTGAATTCGAGGTTGCACCCGCGAAGGCGTTTCCCGGTAAGAACTACGATCTGGTTGCCTTCTTCGATTGCCTGCATGACATGGGTGATCCGGTTGGCGCCGCCCAGCATGTGCGCGGCTCGCTCGCTCCGGATGGCACATGGATGATCGTTGAGCCATTTGCGCATGACGATATGGCTAAGAACCACAACCCTGTTGGGCGGATCTTTTACTCCGCTTCCGCAACGGTGTGTGTGCCCTGCTCGCTGTCTCAGGAAGTAGGACTGGGGTTGGGCGCGCAGGCTGGGCCTGCGAAGATTGAAGACGTTGCACGCAGCGGCGGGTTTACTCACTTCCGCAAAGCGACTGAGACGCCGTTCAATATGGTGTTCGAAGTGCGGGCGTAGCTTGGATTTTGATTTAGCTGCGAAGCTCCGCCAGGAGAGCATTGCCTGCGCCTGTGTCGATGGTGTGGGCGGCAAGTTCGATTCCAACGCGGAGGTCGAGGACAAGCCCGGCAGTGACCAGCACCGCGGCCGCGTTCAGCAGCACGACCTCTCGTCGTGGCCCGAGTTCGCCGTTGAAGATGCTTCGCAGAATCGCGGCGTTCGTGACTGCATCTCCGCCGCGGAAACTTTCAAGCGGCGCGCGAGTCAGGCCGAGATCTTCCGGAGTGATCGTGCAGAGCTAGATGTGGCTTCCTCGGATTTCGGCTACCTGGCTGGCTCCGCTGATTGAGAGCTCATCCAGCCCGGTCGACGTGCCAGTTTCGCCATGTACGACGAACGCATGCCGTGTGCCCAGCATCGACATGCTTCTGCTACAAGTGGAACTAGATGCGGCGCGTAGACCCCCATTACTTGAGCAGACGCGCCTGCAGGATTTGTGAGTGGCCCGAGTACATTGAAAACGGTACGGACACCGAGTGCGCGCCGCACCGGCATCACGGCCTTCATCGCGGGATGCAGGTTGGGTGCATGGAGGAATGCAAATCGGTGTTGCCGCAGTGTCTTCGCCGCATCGGCGGGAGTCAGGTCGACGGGTATACCCAGCGCCTCCAGGACGTCGCCTGAGCCGCATTGCGATGTGATTGCACGGTTGCCGTGTTTGGCGACGAAAGCTCCAGCCGCGGCAGCGACTAGTGCGGCTGCAGTCGAGATGTTGAACGTCCTGCTGGCGTCGCCGCCGGTTCCACAGGTATCTACCAACCCGCTTCGCTCTTGCTCATCCAATGGGAGCGGGTAACGACACTGCGCATGACGTCGACGAAACCCGCCAGTTCGGTTGCGGTCTCGCCGCGTGCGGACAGCGCTCCCAGTAGCGCGGCAAGCTGTATCTCATTCAGCTCGCCAGCAAGAATCTGCTGCATCAGAGAACGAGCCTCTTCGCGGCTAAGCGTGACACGGCTTTCGACGATACGTTTGAGCTCCGGCTGAAAGGCCATTCCTAAGCCTAGCAGCATGAGTGCATTACAGTGGCGTTACACACATTGAGCGATAAACGAACGTTTGTGCGACTTTAGATTGCTAGGCGTTTGCTTCTGTCCGATACACTTCTCGAGCAGGTATTGAAGCAAAAACCTATGAAAATTCACGAATATCAGGCGAAAGATATCCTTCGCAAGTACAACGTCCCGGTTCCCGGCGGCGAGATGGCGACCACGCTGGAGGAGGCGGACACCGCCGCCAAGGCGCTCTTCGGAGCAGGAAACGCTGCGGTAGTAATCAAGGCGCAGATTCACGCTGGCGGACGTGGCAAGGGTGGCGGCGTTAAGGTCGTCAAGACGCTTGAGGCCGCGGACGAAGCGGCCAAGGCCATCCTGGGGATGCAACTCGTCACTCACCAGACCGGTCCCACAGGCCAGAAGGTGCAGCGCCTGCTCATCGAAGAGGGATCGGCCATTGAGCGCGAACTCTACCTCGGCCTGGTGCTCGACCGCGCCACCGCGAAGATTGTCTTCATGGCCTCTCAGTCTGGCGGCATGGAGATCGAAGAGGTTGCACATAAGACTCCTGAGCTGATCTACAAGGAGTACATTGAGCCGGCGCTCGGCCTCCAGCCTTATCAGGCCCGTAAACTGGCGTTCAAGCTTGGCCTCAAGCCGACGCAGATTAACGATGCGGTGAAGTTCATGACCGGCCTCTACAAGGCCTTCGTTGACACCGACTCGACTTTGATGGAGATCAATCCGTTCATTACCACCAAGGACGATAAGCTGCTTGCACTCGATTGCAAGATCAACTTCGACGACAACGCGATGTTCCGCCATAAGGACCTTAAGGAACTGCGCGACCTCGCTGAAGAGGATCCGCTTGAGGTGGAAGCGAGCAAGTATGCGCTTAACTACATCAAGCTCGACGGCACGATCGCTTGCATGGTGAACGGCGCCGGTCTGGCGATGGCGACGATGGACATCATTCAGTACGCCGGTGGCTCTGCCGCGAACTTCCTCGATGTCGGAGGCGGTGCGAACCAGGAGCAGATTGAGAATGCATTCGGCATTCTGCTCAGCGATCCGCATGTGAGGGCAATCTTCATCAATATCTTCGGTGGCATCCTGCGCGTGGATGTCCTGGCGACGGCAGTCGTCGCAGCGGCGAAGAAGCTGAATGTGCAGGTCCCGATCATTCTGCGACTTGAGGGCACGAACGTGGAAGAGGGTCGTAAGATCCTCAAGGAGTCGGGCCTGAAGTTCGAGGTGGGATCGACGATGAAGGAAGCCGCTGATTTGGCAGTGGCCGCCGCGAAAGGGGTCAAATAATGGCAGTTCTGGTTGATAAAAATACGCGGCTGATCGTGCAGGGAATCACCGGGCGTGAGGGAACGTTTCATGCCAAGGGTTGCGCGGAGTACGGCACGAAGGTAGTCGGCGGTGTGACGCCGGGCAAGGGCGGCACCATTCATGAGGGTTGGCCGGTCTTCAACACCGTCGAAGAGGCGGTAAAGGAGACGGGTGCAAACGTATCTGTCATCTTCGTGCCGCCGCCGTTCGCCGCGGATGGAATTCTGGAGGCCGTCGACGCTGGGCTTCCGCTAGTCATCTGCATCACCGAGGGCATTCCGGTGCTCGATATGGTGAAGACGTGGGAGGTTGTGAAGCGTTCCAGTTCGCGGCTTATCGGTCCGAACTGTCCTGGTGTTATTTCTCCGGGTAAGGCGAAGGTTGGCATTATGCCTGGCCGCATTCACAAGGAAGGCAACGTGGGGATCGTGTCGAAGTCTGGAACGCTGACTTACGAGGCGGTGTATCAGTTGACGACTCGCGGTATTGGCCAGTCGACGGCGATCGGCATTGGTGGCGATCCGATCATCGGGACGACTCATATCGATGCGCTGAAGCTGTTGAACGACGATCCGGAGACTGAAGCGATCATCATGATCGGCGAGATCGGCGGCTCGGCGGAAGAGGCTGCAGCGAAGTTCATCAAGGAGCATGTGAAGAAGCCGGTGGTCGGCTTCATCGCGGGGCAGACGGCGCCTCCGGGACGACGCATGGGACATGCCGGCGCGATCATCTCGGGCGGGGAAGGAACGGCCGCGGAGAAGATGAAGGCGATGGCTGAGGCCGGGATCACTGTGGTCAAGACTCCGGCGGAGATCGGCGAGGCGATGGCCCGCGTACTCGGCAAGGCATAACTCACTTCAGCGCTGCTGGAATCGGTAGAAGATTCCGGCAGCGAGGAAGAAAGTTGCTACGGTCAAGGCGAGGCGTGCGTGGAGCCAGTTGTGATAGCGCAGGCTTACGGCAGCGTCGATCAGCCATGCTGCGAAACCGGCGAACCAAATCCAGGCTGTCTTCTGCATCCAACAGCTCCCCAAAGTCTTTCACGCTGCGAAGGCCAGCCGCCCGCAGTGTTCTCCAGATTATCCATCTTTTCAACGCCGGTGGCGTACGACCTCTGTGGGAGAGGCTCGAAAAAGGTAAACTGGATAGAACCAATCTTTCTCTAAAACATTGAGATATAAAACGGAGCACTATGTCACAGCGCACATTCAGCATTATCAAGCCGGACGCAGTTCGCAAGGGCTACACGGCGGCTATTCTCGCCTCGATTGAAAAGGCGGGCTTCAAGATCGTCGCCATCAAGCGGATGTCCATTTCCAAGGCGCAGGCCGAGGGTTTTTACTACGTTCATGCTGCACGCCCGTTCTTCGGCGAGCTTACGGAGTTCATGAGCTCCGGCCCGATCTTTCCGATGGTGCTTGAGAAGGACAACGCCATCGCCGACCTGCGCAAGCTGATGGGCGCGACCAACCCGGCGCAGGCCGAAGAGGGAACCATCCGCAAGCAGTTCGCCGCGTCGATCGGCGAGAACGCAATCCACGGTTCGGATGCCGAGGATACGGCTGCGTTCGAGATTGGTTACTTCTTCGCCGGAATCGAACTCAAGTAAGTCGTTGCAAACTATCGTTGTACATCGAGGCGGCGGGGTGGACGGGGATCGAGTGGATCTCGGGTCATCCTGCCGCCTCTCTTTCGTGGCTGCCGATTTCGTTGGGGCGGTAAAGGAGTTCCGATGCAAAGGTCAGAACCGAAGCTGAAGCTTCCGTCCGGCGCTTTCAAGGCGTACCTTTTCGATTGCGACGGCACCATTGTCGATTCAATGCCGTTGCACTACATCGCTTGGAAGACGGCTTTGTCGGAGTGGAACTGCGAGTTTGCCGAAGAGCTTTTCTACGCTTGGGGTGGTATGCCGGTGGCGGAGATTATCGCTGCGCTGAACGTGCAGCAGGGTCTTGCGATGCCGGTCGAGGAGGTCGCCCATAGGAAAGAGGCTGTCTACTTCCAGATACTTCCTCAGTTGCAGGCTGTCCCGGAGGTGCTGGAGCATATTGATTTCAGTCACGGCCACATTCCGTTTGCTGTTGTCTCAGGTAGCACGCGCGACTCAGTTACGGCGTCGCTGAAGGCGCTGAACATCCTGGACAAGTTCGATACGCTGGTGTGCGCGGGGGACTATACCCGCAGCAAACCTGACCCTGAGCCGTTTCTGCTCGCTGCGCAGCGGCTCGGAGTCGCGCCGGAAGACTGCCTGGTCTTCGAGGACACCGAGATGGGCATCGAGGCGGCGACTGCAGCCGGGATGGCCTCGGTCAAGATTCTTCAGCCGTGGGAGAGGCTGAAGCCGGTTGGCCGCGACTGAGGTACCCCCACCCCCTATGTAGCGGGTATTTTGGAGTAAGTGTTGATACTGATTGAGTTACGGGTAGTCCTTCGGTCTAAAATATTGATTCCAGATGGTTTGCGTTCAAAATATTGAGCCAGCTTGAGTTAGAGGCAGGTGAGCCAGCTAGAGACAGCTAAAGGCAGCTAAACGGAATGAGTGTGGTGATGTTTCACTCCTCATGAGACTGCTGTGGGCTATTCTTCGGGCTATCCCGAAACTGCTTTTTCTCTTCTCTATCTATGATAGCTGGTTGGGTGGGGGTACTACGCCAAGATAAAACCCGCGTCTGGAGAGGGTTTTGTTGATGTTTGGGGTTGACAGGATTTTGGGGAGGCCGTCGCTGGCTTAATAAAAAGACCGGGGCTTCCCCCCGTCAATCACGTCTTCTTGCAAACTCAGCTAACATTTCAGAGATGAGATGCGTGCCTATGCTTGAAATTTCAGGCGCACGGCTCCTGCCAGACCAAGAATTCCACTCCCAAACAGAAGCAGTGAAGACGGCTCCGGAACGGGGCTGGGACCACCGGGATCACTGATACCTGACTCGCCTGTGGCTCCATTTTGATCCTGGATGTCAGCGGCGAAGTAAAAACCCTTAGCGTCCGTAACGAAGCTGCTAAACGAGATGCCCGCAGTATCCGTGATATCGAATACCAGAGGAGCATGGTTGTTTGCATTTGCCCCGTTGCCTGGGTTATCGATGTGGTAATCGAACGTACCTAAAGTCGTTCCGGCGCTGAACGAGGAGAGATGAACATCTCCAGGACCCCAGGGGGAACTGATGTTGGAGATGGAAATAACCGAGCTGTTGGGATCTCCGCTCAGGTTGAACGCGAAGCCTGGATGAGGTCCGCCAGTGGAAGCCCAGTTTTCGGCGCCCCCAGTCAACGTTGCCGTCACTTGCATTACGTTCGAAGAGAGTTGTACGAGGTCTACGTTGAAGCAGCACTCGCCAGATTGTGAGCCGACAAATAGCGTGTCAGCCTTTGCGGTCGTTGCGGCAAGCCCTGACAAGATCAAGGCCAAAGAAAGACGGGAGACGGTTGTTGCGAACATTCGATCCTTTCCGATCTGAGAACCATCATGTCCGGAAATGATTCCGAACGGCTATCTGGGTAGTTGTTCTCGATACATTGCTCTAGAGCAACTAGCCCGCCAAATACCCGTGCGTACCTCTAACAATGGAAGTCTATTGGTTGCAGCTATTTACGTCATAAAATGACCTCTTCCAATCGCTATACCTCCCTCGGAGGCAACATCTTTCACGGCTGGGAAGGGAATTAAATTTCTATATGACAACCGCAGAGAACATGGATTGTACTTTTCTAGCGTTGTGCCGAAGGGGAAGGGGCGGCGAGGCAGATCCTCACAGATGACAAATAAAGGACAAGCAAAGGTGTGTTATGGAGAGAAGCGTTCCTTGAGACGTCGGGAAAACTCCGGAAGGGGATTTGATGATATGGGGGGACAGGATTTTTGAGGGGGCGTTGCTTCGAATGCGGTAACCGATATTGAATATTGCCTCGTGTGGGGGACTACGGTAACGTCACCATATGAAAGCCCCGCTCTTCCGTCTTTTGTTCCTGCCTGCTGTGTTCTTTCTGTCTTCTCAGGCTGCAACCGCGCAAAACATTCCAACGCTGATGAACGACGTTGCCAAGGTGCTGGAGGGAGCGCGACTTGTGGTCGAATCTCCGTCGAGCGCGAACTATACCCATCTCATGAAGACTTACTCGCATGTGACCAGCGACGGTTGCGTTCTGAAGTATGTTGAGACGGCGGACGAGTCCGGGAAGGCAGTGGAGGGGAAGCCGCAGAGCCGGCACTCTTCGTACAGCTTCACGATCGATCTGGCTCAGGCGACCGGGCCAGCAAAGGATCCTCTGACCCGAGGGTAGAAGTCAGACCATCTGTACTACTCTGTGCCGCTCGCGTTTCGGAGCGAACAATCGATCACGCAGGAGATATCCGTCAACGGCGGGGAGACAGCGTCTGCTCTGCTGAAGCACACCACCGCAAGCTTCGAAGTGGAGGGCAGGACAGAGCTTTGAAGCTGCAACGAGCACTGAACGCTGCGATTCAGGCGTGTGCAGATAAAGAATAGCTGACGGCGTTTTCATGGAGGGACCGTTCTAGAGACGTGTCTGGAGACGTGTTCAGGTTCCCGGGTTTTCGTAGTGGACTGTTCCGAAGAGCTTCCTTGGGCCGGGGCGCGGGTCGTTTACGACCTTTGAAGTTACGTTGAAGGTCATGGTTGATCTGTTGGTGAGATCGTATGCGGGCCAGTGGGGAAGCTTTGGTGTGTTGGGGTTGCCGGTGCGGGCGAAGGCTATGTAGGCTTCGCTGACCTGGTCGGCGAGCAACTGGGCTTCGGGGCCGGTGCCGGAGAGCGAATTGGCGAGGGCAACGTTGTCGAAGAGGAAGGGGATGTCGATGGCGTGGCAGGCGCGCAGCTCCGGGTGAACGGGTGAGCCCCAATCGATTTGATAGGAGTATGTGGGGGCTGAGCCTGAGGGTTGAGCGGCGCGGCGTTCGATCTCTTCGAGGGCGGGTCGCCAGTCGCGCGAGTCGGTTGTGGCGCGGAAGAAGACATCGCTGGCGGTGTAGGTGGGATCGCTCTTGCGGTACATGGCGATCACGTCGTTGAGGTCGAGATTGCCCATGCCGTCTGCATATTTCGCGAGGTTTTCGTGGAGGTTGTCCCAGGTGAGTTCGAAGTAGGCCGGATTGATTCTTCCGACCAGCAGGCGCGACTCATCATGATTCGTTCCGACCATGAACGGGATATTTCGCGAGATGGAGGGAGCGTCGGGATCGAAGGGATGACGCGGCAGGAGGCCTCCGTCGACGACGGGACCGTAGTAGTTGGTGGCCTTGCTGGCTGCGACGAGCTTTTCGGTGGGGACGGTCTTGATTTGCTGGATGGTGTCGGGGGTCAAGCCGAGAGCGGCGAGAACAAGGCGTGCGCGCTTGGTTGCGGTCTCGGGTCTGGATGCGGTGACGGTCTCGCCGCTGGAACTGGAGGCGTGATGAAAGAGGCCGTGCGCGGAGGGCATGGCCATGAGGGTCGCGCTCTTTGCGCCTCCGCCTGACTCGCCGAAGAGGGTGATCTTTCCGGGATCGCCGCCGAACTGCGCGATGTTGTCGCGTACCCATTGCAGCGCGAGGACGAGATCGAGCATGCCTACGTTGCCAGAGTCTTTGAATTCGGGGCCGCCGAGTTCGGCAAGATACAAGAAGCCGAATGCGTTGAGTCTGTGGTTGATGCCGACGACGACTACGTTTCCGCGTTTGCAGAGACGCGTTCCGTCGTAGGATGGTGAGTTTGCGGAGAGCGCGTTGTAGCCGCCGCCGTGAAGCCAGACCATGACGGGCCGCTTGCCGTTGTCGTGCAGTCCGGATGTCCAGACGTTTACGGTGAGGCAGTCTTCGCCTCCGGGCTCGGGCGGATGAGGCAGATATTTGCTTTGAGCGAGGACGGGCTGCGGGCAGGCGAGACCATAGGCCACGGCATCACGAACGCCGGTCCAGGGCTTGGCTGGGACTGCGGGCATGAAGCGGCGTTTCGCGGTGTCGTCGCCGTAGGGGATTCCCTTGAAGACGTTGATGCCGTCGTTCATGGTTCCGCGAACTTTTCCGAGGGTGGTTGTGGCGATGGGTGATTCCGGGCCTGTCTTTGCGAAGGACATGAAGCGTTGTGAAGCGCCCTGGCCGAACGACGCGCGACTCGGCAGTTGCCTTGCCGATAGAGGTGGAAGCGACGCCGGCTGCTGCTAGTTGCAGTAACAAGGTTCGTCGGGTGAGTGTTTCCTTGATCTCTGACAAAGTTCGCCTCAATACGCGGGATGTTATTGGGGAGTTCGGCAGATGCAGATTCAGGTTGTAAATGATTTCTGCATTGAACTTCGGATGCAGTTATAGACCTGCGGCTCATCGAGCGTCAACGGTTTTGACGCTCGATGAGCTTCGTCTATCGGCTTCGGAATGGATCAGTGCGCGGGCTCGATCGTCATCAGAGTGAAAGTTCCGGGCAGTACGGGTCCTCTGCCTCTGCCGGTTGCGGGAGCGGGGCCGAACTTTGCGGAGGCGACGAAGAGGCGGTGATTTGTGGGATCGAGGCCCATGTTGCGGGAGCCGATGGGCGTCGTCAGGGTTTGGATGACGTGATATTGATCGGGGCTGTCCTGATGGATGACGGTGAGAGTGCCGTCGGCGTTGGAGGCGAAGGCATTGGCTAAGGCGGGGTCGTAGCCGGCGCCGTCGACGCCTGTGCCGATGGGAAGGGTTGTGAGGATCTTGCCGGCCTGATAGTCGGAGATGGCCATGACTCCGCTGCGGCATCCGCTGAAGAGACGGTGGTGGACCTTATCGATGGCCATGGAGACTGGCTGCTTGCATGGAGCGGTAGACCAGCGGCGGGAGACGGTGGCGGACTTCGTGTCGATTTCAACTACCTCGCTTGTGTCGGTGAGGTTTGCGTATACCTTTCCGTCGCCGGCGGAGACGCCGTACTCGGGCTTGCCGCCGAGAGAAATGTTGGTGATGAGCTTGCCGGCGCGTGGGTCGATGACGGTCGAGGAGTGGGCGTCGCCATTGAGTGTGAAGACGCGGTTTGAGGCTGGGTCAAAGAGGATGGCGTCGGCGTCTTCGTCGGCTGGGATGCGGCCGAGAACCTTGAAGGTCTTGAGATCGAACATGACGACGGACTGGTCGTTGCCTGAGGTGGCGAATCCGTGTCCGGTATTTTCTGCGATTGCGGTTCCGTGCGCACCCTTAATGTCGGTGACTTCTCCGAGCAGCTTGCCGGTGTCCTGGTCGACGACCATCACGCGGGTCTGGCGCGCGATGTAGACGCGGTGACTGGGTGGGTCGGGAACGACGTAGTCCCAGCTTCCGTCGCCGCCCAGCGCATAGGTGTGGGTGATCTGGTACGCGGCGGGTGATTGCGCGAGAAGGGTAGTGGTGGCGGCTAGTGTGAGGACGAACGAGAGGTAGCGCATAGAGATCCTTTCTGCATGAAAGACGATATTGCGACGAAGCTTAACGCATGCCAATGTTGAGTTGGCTGTGGTGACGGATCAATGCTAACGAGCGCTGATGAAGATTACCTGAAGAGTCAAAACGTCGCGGTGAGAGGGGGAAGCTATTTGGTGAAGAGTTTGAGGTCGATGGAATCGCCCATGGCTTTGTAGCCAGCGTCGCTGGGGTGGAGGTGGTCGCCGGAGTCGTCGGCTGCAGCGAATGTTGCCGGATTTGCCGGGTCCTGCGTGGCTTTGTCGAAGTCGATGAAGCCGTCGAATTGGTTGGTGGTTTTGATCCAGTGGTTGATGGCCTGGCGCATTGCCTCGCCTGCGGGGTAGGCGTATCCGGCTCCCATGTAGGGCGTGAGGGTTGCGCCGTAGACCTTGATGCCGTGCTGGTGTGCACGTTCGGCCATCTGGGCGAGGCCCTGGATGAGCTCGTCGGCGGAGACGACGTCGTCGGGGTTTGCGGTGCGGGTGGCGTGTCCGATGTCGTTGATGCTTTCGAGGATGATGAGGTACTTGACGCCAGCCTGGGAGAGGACGTCGCGGTCGAAGCGAGCGAGGGCGTTGGGGCCGGCGACGTCGTGCAGGACGCGATTGCCGCCGATGCCTTCGTTCAGGACGGCGATGTCGGCGGTCTTCTTGTCCGCCTGCAGGCGTTTGGCGAGGACGTCGGGCCAGCGAGCGTTGGCGCTGAGGGTGCTGTGGGCGCCGTCGGTGATGCTATCTCCGAAGGCTACGATGGCGGAGCTGTTGCCGCCGGCGAGGACGTTGACGCCTTTGAGGAAGGGCCAGTTGATGATCTCTGTTGGGCTTTCGAGTTTGGCAGCGGAGGTGACGTTGCCGGAAGCGGTGTAGCTGGTCTGGTTGGCGAAGGTGTGGAGCGAGACGTGTTGGATGGTCTGCGCGGGGAGGAAGATGCTGATGGCGAGATTGGCGCCGGCGGGCAGCTTGAGATCGACGGGATCGCTGAGGGCGAGCGCTCCGGCGGGAATGGAGATGGCGGGCCGGCCTCCGAAGGCAAGCTCGCGGTCGGCGGTTGGGGTGATGTCGCTGCCGCCGGCGCTGAGTGCGACGCGGGCGGCTGCGATGGTGAGGGGCTCGGTGCCGAACTCGTTGGTCAGGATGATGCGCACTTTGTTGCCGCCGAGCGATGTGTGGACGATCTCGCGATAGGTGGTGTCGGCGGCGCCGTATTTGCCGTCGGTGTTGGCGCCGGAGACGGGTGAGGCGGCCCAGGTGCCGACCCAGTGGTCGGGCGGCGCCGCGAAGGAGGCGGCAGGTAGGGTGAGCAGGCAAAGAAGTAGCAGCGATGGAAGTGAAGTGCGAGGCATTGTGTTCGTCCTTTAAAGGGAAATGGGAGGGGAGTGAATTATGCGGTGAATCCAGTCACTGATGTGCCGACGAATCATATTATCGCTGTTTCGGCATAAATCGAATCACGTATAGTGGGCGATGGCCGCAGAGGAGCGCGTGTGGCGGCGGGGAGTGGATTTTGAGGAGACGACGGGTCAATATGACGACCGCGTGGCTAAGGATTATGCTGCTATGCATGACAACCGGAATGGTAGCGCAGGCTTCTGTAACGAAGGCAGACTTTGGCAAGACGCACGATGGACAGGCGGTTGAGATCTACACGCTGAAGAGCGATGCGCTGGAGGTGCGGATTATGACGTACGGCGCGCGGATCGTGTCGATCTCTGCGCCGGATCGCGATGGCAAGGCTGGCAATGTGGCGCTGGGGTTCAGTGCGCTGGATGGCTATGAGGCCGATCCGAATTATCTGGGCGCGGTGGTGGGGCGGTATGGGAATCGCATCGCGAATGGCAGCTTTAAGCTTGAGGGGCATGAGTATCACCTGCCGATCAATAACAATGGGCAATCGCTGCACGGTGGCACACGCGGCTTCGACAAGCTGGTGTGGCAGGGAAAGACGATCGCCGATGGCGTGGAGATGACGCTGGTGAGCAAGGACGGCGACCAGGGATATCCGGGGACGCTGACGGCGCATGTGCGCTACACGCTGCACCATGATGCGCTGCGGATCGACTATGTCGCTTCGACGGATAAGCCGACGGTGGTGAATCTGACGAACCATACTTACTTCAACCTGTCGGGCGATCACGACGAAGACGATTCTTTCGGATGAAGCTGATGTTGCCGGCGGACAAGTACACGCCGGTGAACGCGGTGCTGATTCCTACGGGGGAACTGGCGCCGGTGGAGGGGACGCCGTTTGATTTTCGCAAGTCGACTGTCATCGGGGCGCGGATTCACGAGGACAATGCGCAGTTGAAGATTGCGGGCGGCTACGATCTCAACTGGGTGTTGCGTGGGGCGAATGGCGAGAAGAAGACTGCGGCACGGGTCTACGATCCTGTGAGCGGGCGCGTGCTCACTGTGACGACTACGGAGCCGGGCGTGCAGTTCTATACGGGGAACTTTCTGGATGGCACGAAGTACGGCGCTGCGGGGAGTCGCACGCCAAGAACACGGGGCTGCCCTGGAGACGCAGCACTTTCCGGATTCGCCGAATAAACCTGGGTTTCCATCGACTGAGCTGAAGCCCGGTGTGCCTCGTCATAGCACGACTATTTTCACCTTCTCGACTCACGCGAAGTAAGGACACGATTGTTGCCATGGATGTGAAGGAACTTCGCCGTTGCAGGCGATCGATATCTTCGAGTCGGCGTTGCGGTCGTCGCGAGTGGAGCCGGCTATGGAACGGCGGGTTCGCGTGCGCGATGGCGTGCTGGAGGTGGATGAGCTTCGCTACGAACTGCGGCGCTATGTCGCGTGCTAGTGGTGGCGATTGGGAAAGCTGCGGGGACGATGACTGCTGCGTTTCTGCGGCAGGCTGGGGCGGAGGCTGCTCGCTTTGAGGGCATTGTTGCGGGGTTTCATGAGATGGGGGACTGGCCGCTCGGATTTCGGCTGTTTCGCAGCGGACATCCTTCTCCTAATGAGATTTCGGTTGAGGCTGCGCGAGCTATTCTGGCGGCTTTGCAGGGACTCGGGGAGGATGATCTCGTTATCTTTCTGATTAGCGGTGGCGGGTCGTCGATGGTGGAGTTGTTCTCCGATCCGGCGATATCGCTGGAGAGCATGGCGGCGACGCATCGGGCGCTGGTGGAGTGCGGTGCGCCTATCGCGGCGATGAATGCGGTGCGTAAGCATCTCTCCGCCGTGAAGGGCGGGAGGCTTGCGGCGGCGGCTCAGCCTGCGCGGCAACTGACTATTTTTGTTTCGGATGTGCCGCTGGGCGAACTGGATGCTCTGGCCTCAGGGCCGACGCTGCCGGATCGCAGCACGGTGGAGGATGTTTATCGCGTTGCGGAGAGGTATGGTCTGACTGACCGGCTGCCTCCGGTTGTGCGGGAGATGATCGTTGAGCACCGGCTGGCCGAGACGCCTAAGCCGGGAGATGCGATCTTTGCGCGATCGAACTGGAGCGTACTGCTGGATAGCTCGTCGCTCGAAGAGGCGGCGGCGGCGCGGGCGAGGGAGTTGGGTTGGCATGTGGAGGTCGATAATCGCTGCGACGACTGGACGGCGGAGGACGCGGCGAGATATCTGGTGGATCGCGTTGGCGAGTTGCGCCGGACTCACGACGCGTGTCTGTTTGCTCTCGGCCGGGGAGATTACTGTGCGGGTTCCGAGCGATGCGTCGGGAAAGGGCGGAAGGAATTCGCACTTTGCTTTGCTGTGCAGCGAACTGATTTCGGGTGGTGGGATGACGGTTCTGAGTGGCGGGAGCGATGGGATTGATGGCCATAGCCCGGCGGCAGGTGCTGTGGTGGATGGCACGACTGTGGCGCGGGCGAATGAGGCAGGGTATCCCGTCGCTGCGGCGTTGGCGGCGTTCGATTCGTACACTGTTGCTGGAGAAGTTGGGGGATGCGGTGGTGACGGGACCGACGGGAAATAATCTTCGCGATCTGACGAATTCTGCTGCTGGACTGATCGCGGTACTTGATGGCCGATTACAGGCAGGGATGTTTAGCTGTGCTTCGGCTTGGGGGTCGCTGCGGGAGCGGACATTTTGGCGTTGCACTTCGCCATGATGGCGGAGTGCAACCGGTCACGCAGCTCGTCGGACAGCTCATAGACCTGGTTGTCCTTGTAGACCGCAATTGTCTGGCTGGTGGTATCGAGGACAACCCGGCAGTGGGAGCAGCCGCTGGTGTGGATGCGGATTTCCTCCCGGATTTCGACGCTGAGATCATTGTCGAAGTAGTCGGAGAGATGGCTGAGCAAGTCAGTGCAGTTCATGCAGTCTGACCCTCCTTCTTCTGGCGGAAGTAGCGGCTGAGCCGCTCGCGTAGTTGCAGGCGGGCGCGCAGCAACCTCGATTTGACGGCGGGGATGCTCAAGCCGAGTGCCTCCGCAGTCTCTTCCGTGGAGAGATTTTCAACGTCGCGCAGTGTAAAGACGGTCCGGAAGCCTGGCGGAAGGCCCTGAATGGTCTTCTGCAGGATCTCTCTGAGCTCGGCCTGTCCGTAGTTCTGCTCGGGATTTGGGCGCCACTCGGCGAAGTCACGAGGAATAGCTCCGTCTTCGGTCTGGACGTCTTCGTCCATGGAGACGGTCTTGCTGGTCTTGCGCTTGCGTAGGCGCATGAGGCTCTCATTGACCGCGATGCGGACCAGCCAAGTGGAGAACTTGGAGTTTCCCTGGAACTGATCGAGCTTCTCGTATGCCTTGAGAAACGCGTCCTGCGTAATGTCTTCGGCGTCTTCACGGTTTTGGGTAATATGCTGCGCTACTCGGAAGATCTGCCGTTCATACTGCCGCACAAGTTGCTCGAATGCGGCGGTATCCCCCGCCTTGGCGCGTTCTACGAGCGCTACGTCGGGATGGATCTCTTCCGTTACTGGGGATTGGATGGCAGGCATAGGTGAAAAGGTTCGAAAAACGCGCGTCAAACATTTAACGCGAGGCGGGAAAAAACGGCCTATAACTCATACTAAACGTCTAAGAGAGGGAGAGCAATGCAGGGTTGAACCTGGCTGCGGCTTATTCGCTGATGCATCAAGAGATATTCGGCGAAGACGGCAAAAGTGTACCCGCTATGGTTCGGTATCGGCATGCTGTTTCCGGATTCTCTCAAGGCAGCTTAGAGTGGATATGTGGGCTGGAGAGAGAAACAGATCGAATTGAACGTTTTGAACAAAGGTTGGCGTATTGCGGCGGTGGCCTCTCTGCTGGGGGCGACAGCAGCATTTGCTGGCGGAGGGGTCAGTGGGCAGACGCAATCCACGGCACCTTCGACGACGCATTCCAGCAAGTCGAACACAACGAAGAAGAAGGCTGCTCCCGCCGCGAAGAGTACGGGCAAGAAGGCAAGTTCTTCCACCGCCAACAAATCGAGCTCTGGCAAACATAAGCCGGTTGCGAAGGGTCATGCCAGCCATGGGGCACACACGATTGCCGGACCGAAGCCTACGCCGCAGAGCATCCGGCTCAAGAGCGCCTTTATTGCTTCCACGCAGTTGCGTCCCATGGCCCAGCAGTTGGCTGTCACACGTTCTCCACAGGCGTTCAGCGGAGTGCTGAGCTATGCGCAGAGTCATCCTGGCGAAGCTGCTTCGGCTGCTTATCTGGCGATGGGGCATGCCTACATGCTGGACCACCGCACCAACGACGCTGCGGCCATGTATCACCAGGCAAAGCTGAGCGGCAAGGCGCTGGAGGACTATGCCGAGTATCTTGGCGCTCAGGCGTCTATTCAGGCCGGTCATGGGGCGGAAGCTTATCCGCTGCTTGACCACTTCGCCGAGCGTTATCCCGAGAGCATCTTTGCGACGAACGCGCCTGTGCTGCTGGCGAATGCGTACCTGCAGCAGCTCAACCCGCAGGGTGCGCTGGCGGTGCTGACACCGCTCACGGACAGCCCGCAGTCGGCTCACTCGGACTTTCGCTACACTCTCGCTCGCGCCTATCAACTGGCTGGTGATAATGGTCACGCGGCGCCGCTCTATCGCAATCTCTATTTGACTCAGCCTTTGACGGTCGAGGCCGGACAGGCGCGACAGCAGTTGCAGGCGATGGGCATTCCCCTTACCGCCGCGGAGCAAAAGTCTCACGCCGACCAGCTCTTCGACTCCAAACACTACGCCGAGGCCGGGCAGGAGTATCACTCGATCGCTGCGAACGACTCAAGCCTGAGTGCGGCCGACCAGAATGCACTGAAGATCTATACGGCCGGATGCGACTTCAAGCTAAAGCACATCGGCCGACGCGAGGTAGAACGGCTGCCCGAGACGTCGGACGATACTGCCGCGCTGAAGATGTATATGCTGGCGGAGCTCTCACGCAACGAGAACAACCCGTCCGAGCATGATCGTCTCATCGCGGAGATGGTGAAGCGCTTTCCAAACAGCCGCTGGCTCGAAGAGGCGCTCTATTCCGGCGGCAATATGTATCTGCTGAAGCATGATGCCAAGCAGGCCAGCTATCACTACACCATGCTGGTGGAGATGTTTCCGAACAGTCTCTACGCGTCTTCGGCGCATTGGCGCGCCGCGTGGATGAACTACCGCATCCGCAACTACCCCGAGGCCGCTCGCTTGATGGACGAGCAGATTCAGCACTACTCGGCGGGTATTGAAGCGCCCAGCGCGCTCTACTGGCGGGCCCGCATGTATGAGGACCAGGAGCACAACCTGCCGCAGGCTGCGAACTACTACCGCGTTCTCTCCGCGTCCTACGTTAACTACTACTACGCGCTGCTTGCGCGGCAGCGGCTTGCGGTGCTGGGCTCACAGCCTACCGTGCCGCCTGCTGCTGTGCTGAGTGCGGTGCGCCCCGCGCCGGTGCCTGATCTCACTGGCGAACTTCCTGAGGACGACACGCACCTGATCAAGGCGCGCCTGCTCGCCAACGCCGCCCTTAACGAATACATCTCGCCGGAGATTATGGCCAGTCCGACCTCTTCACAGTGGGGCGCGTTGGCGCAGGCTGAGATCTACGTCTCCTACGGCGAGTACACGCGCGCACTGCAGTCCATGAAGCATAGCGGCCTGTCCTTCTTTGCTATGCCGCGGGAACAGGTGCCCGTCGTCTACTGGAACCTGCTCTTCCCGCAGCCCTACTGGTCGGATCTGGTGGCGAACTCCGAGCGTAACGGCCTGGATCCGTATCTTGTTGCCTCGCTCATCCGGCAGGAGTCGGAGTTCAACGCCGGGGTTGTGAGCCATGCCAACGCCTGGGGGCTCATGCAACTGCTGCCATCGGTGGGTAAGGCCGCAGCCCGCAAGGAAGGACTCAAAGGCTTCAGCACTATGCAGCTTCTGAATCCGACGATCAATCTGCAGTTGGGAACGTTCAATCTCAAGCAGGTGCTCAACCGCTTTGGGGGCCAGGTGGAGTACGCGCTGGCCGCATATAACGCTGGCGATGTGCCGGTCCGCCAGTGGATGTCCAGCGGCGAGTACCAGGATATTGCCGAGTTCGTCGAATCCATCCCGTACACCGAGACTCGCGAGTATGTTCAGGCCATTCTGCGCAACCGGGAGATGTACCGCGCTCTCTACCCAGTGCACTAAAAGGGACTGGACGTTATTTCACGGAAATCCACCGTTGACAGAACGCCGGAATGAATTATGCTTTGCACCATAAGTGGTGCAGCTTAAATTGCAGTACAGGAACAGCTCCCAACACGCAAGAACGCAACCCGCAGATCAGTAGCAGATTGGAGCGGCCATGGTATCGGAATTGGATCTTCTTGACGTATGGATTCCAGAGCAGATGCAGCCGGGCACGATGTTCATGCTGGAGCAGGCTGGAACACTGGGCAAAGTAGAGAACCCATTCTGGGCCGTGCTCGCCTGTCCTTCCTGCGGCTCTCTGGGGTTGATTACCCGGAGTCAGCATGCGGGCCTCGAAGCGATGATCTGCGGTTCGGATACCTGCTCGGCCGAGTACTTTCTGGGTGGCGAGACTATCCGCTACCGCCCCGCGAGCTAGAGCCTCGCCGCTTTGTGACTGGCATTGAATCGCCGCGGCGGTCTGGATTCCTCCTGCACGGATCTCACTGTATTTTTAGCGTCCCTGGGCCTATCGTAAACAGCGACTGCGATCCTCAGTGCCTTCATGCTTTACGATGAAATGGCGCAGCACTCGAGAGAGCGGCAGCCCGGATGGTGAAATCGGCAGACACAGCGGACTTAAAATCCGCAGACCCTAACCGGTCGTGGGGGTTCAAGTCCCCCTCCGGGCACCAACATAAGCCATTTATTTTTAATGGTTTCATTGGAACATCGAGATTTTTTGCCTATCGTCCGAAATGTCGGTCTCTACGCTAGAGGGGCTGTATGGGGGGTTAGCGTCTTTTCAGCGCCTAAGACGGGATTTTCGGTGACTTCGATGAACTTGCCGAGACCGCGACTTTTCGGGGCATTCCCAATTGCGCGATCTGGAGCAAAGTCATTCATCAAAGAGGCTTCGCATCGCCGGTCTTTTTCCACTCGGCTTTATCTCTGGCTGCGACTTTGGATTTAGGAGCGTCATTCTCATCTCTTCCTCCGGCATCACCCGGAGCAGATGTGCCGGCGGTCGTTCGCTCTCCGCAAGCCACTCTTCGAACTCGCCCGGTGCAAGGATGACCGGTTGGCGTATATGGATCTCCTTGATGAGTGCATTCGGCTCGCTTGTGAATGTCGAGAACGTCTTTTCCCACTGATTTGTCTTCGGATTCTTCCAAGGAGCCCATACGGCCGCGATGCCCAGATACTCGCGTCCAGGGACATTGATTTCGTATTTGGGTTTCGGGCGTGTGCTGCAATTTTGCCACTCGAAATACGACGAGGCTGGAACGATGCAGCGGTTCTCGGCGAACTTCTCTTTCCAAAACTTCGCAGACGTGATGGCCTCAGACCGGACATTGAAGAGAAGGTGATTAGTCAGCTTGAACCCCCACCGCATGAGGGTCAGGTCGCGCTCGCCTGCCTCATTTGCCCGGACGACGGGCTGGATCGATCCAGGCGCGGCGTCGAATGCTTCCCCGAAGTCCACTTCCTCCAGGCTCCCGTTTACATGAAAAGCTTCGGCGATTTTCTGCTTGTCTCCTCGCCGACCATACCGTCCGCACATAAATCTACCCCTAGGCTATTTTCTCCCACAGGCCACTATAAGTTGCGGATGATTTTCGCCTTGTATTCGCCTATACTCCGCTCAATGGGTGAGATGAAAAGAGCGATTGCGCATGAGGAAAGACAGGGACAGATCAGGGACCGGTTTGCTTCGACACTGGTCATCTCTGCTTCCATCATTGCAGCCGTCCGTTTGGCCAGAGAAGACATTAGTAAAGCCTCTCCGCGTCTCTCCGAAATTGTTTTAGAGTGCATTGGGCTCGCGCGGATGATCTTGAATCAGATTGTGAGGTAAGTATGCCTTCAGTTTATAAACTCATTGCTACGCCCCACCTGCTGCCAGCGGGGGACTTCAAGGGCCACCTTGAGACCGTTACGTTCATTGCGGCGAACGAAAAATGAATCGCACCGATGGTGGGCCGTGAACGTAGGGACGTTTGAAAAGGACTTCACCAGAATTGTCTCACCGGAGCTCGCGCAGAACATCGTCATACCGGCTTCGTCAGGGTGAGATCGTGGAGTTCCCCAATCGCTACGCCTTGGCGGAAGTAAAGGGCAGATTCGGGGGCAACTTCGGTGACTGATCTTTGATGAGATACCTTATCGAACCCGAGTTTAGGGTCAAGAAGCCGCCCAGGCCTGTGCGTCCTTTTGATGGGTGTGCGTCGGACCTCCGCCGCGAGCTGGCACAACGCAACATCCGCTGGGCGCTCGCTGGCGGCTACTCCCATGAAGTCGGATTGGGGACTGTGCCAGTCGTTCTATATCGAGAGGACGAGCGGCGCAGACACGGCAACTTTCATTCAGCTTCGTACAGGCGAATCCGACAGCAGCCACTATGGACCCGACGGCTGGCAAAGGTCCACACGTCTGCGCGGCGGACGCTGCTGAGCCGGGATGCCGGACGGCGAGAGTTGGACTCCTCCAACAGCTCCGATGCACTGCTCATGAATGTCTTCTGTCACCCTGAGACGCTCAACACGCCTGCCGTCCAGGGTCTACTTGGCATCGGGGCGGGAGCTGAGCCGGTCTTCGGTCATCGTCCAGGCGTCCCCCTTCGTAACGGCAGACGCGATTGCACGGAGATAGACATGAAGCTCGGGAACCTACTGATCGAAGCCAAGCTGACGGAATATGACTTTCAATCTGCCCCGTTACGGTTGGTAGAGCGATACAGCGGGCTGGAGGAGGTGTTCGATAGAGAGGCTCTGGAGGTAGTTGGTGGGACAGTTCAGTCCTACCAGCTCATTCGCGGCGTACTGGCGGCTCACGCCTCGCTAGATGGCCGTTTCTGCGTCTTCTGCGATGCCCGACGCCCTGACCTGATAGCCGCGTGGCAGCGTATCGTTACGGCGGTCAGGCTGTGCGAGCTGCGATCCCGCCTGCAACTACTCACTTGGCAAGAGCTGGCTCAAGTCCTACCCACCGACCTCAGAGAGTTTCTCAATGAGAAGTTTGGCATCGTCTAGCGAAAGTCATTGGAACTCAGTTCGAGAGCCTGAGTAAAGAGACCTCATAGTCTTTGCTTTACATGGATCACTCCGTCGTGATTTTGCAGCAGTCCCTTCCACTGCTAGGAACTTGCTGCCTGTTATCACTAGTCGGTTTCCTTCGTAGAGACGACCCCGGTTGTTTAACGGTGAGGTCTTTGACGATTTTGTCAGGGGAAACAATAGTCGCTGCCAAAGAAGTGATCTCATCCCTCTCCTCGGCGGTCTGAACCGGCCTCTAAGTGTGACTTTCCCGTCCCCGGTTACGATCTTGACGTTGCGTGCTTGCGTCGATAAATCTTCTCACCGTCAATCGCCTTACGAATCTTGGCTGTCGTTTGGCGGTCGGCCTTTGAATTTGGTTTGGCTATCGCTATCGCTGCCTCCGCCTTATTGTTGGTCGAATTGTCGGGCGCCCGAACAGTTGAGGATCGCGCCAGAGCTGGCCTGGACACCAAAGCTCCGTTCAGATATAGAAAGGCAAGACCGACCGATGAAGCACCTCGCGCGGAAACAGGAGTTTCCGATTTGCGTGGCTGGAGAAGACGAACTGGCGGTGAGTCCGGTACTTCAGGAACTGTGATGGCTACGTCTCTTTCTGAGTTGTCTGACGGTCGCTTCCCCGAATTCACAGGTTGCCCGCACAACCCGTGACATCCAAATATCACTCAAAGTCAAAAAATCGAGATAGGCTTGGCTGCCATGTCGTCAATGAATCACAAGTACGAATCCGGTGAAGTCGCCAAGCTCCTGCGAATCGTATCTGCAGTGGTTATTGTAGCGGCGCTCTTTGTCGGGCGAACCGTATTCATTCCGCTCACGCTCGCTCTGCTGCTTTCATTGTTGCTCTCTCCCATAATGGAATTCTTCGAACGCCTCCGCGTTCCTCGCTCGTTAGCAATTTTGTTTGTCGTTGTCACATTATGCGGTCTCGCGGGTGAATTGGCCTGGAAAGCTTCTTCACAGTTCACGGCGTTGGCCAATCAACTACCGGCTTACAAGGAGACCTTGGAGGCCAAGATCCAAGTTGTTAGCGGCCTCCGTAGTTCAAGTTTTGCGAAGGTCTCAACCGTCGTAGGCGATTTGGAAAAGGAAATAGTAGGTTCGAAAACCGCTGAACCAGACCGCTCGAGAAGGCCTCCTGCGCTCGGGGCATCGCCTTTGAGACCTGTTGCGGTCGAAGTTGTGCCGTCTGCGGATACGTTTGCTTCTTTCCAGAGTGTTTTGGGCCCAATGGCCGCAGTGGGGATGGTCGCGGTCTTTACTATCTTTATCCTGACCGGACGGGGAGATCTTCGCAACCGATTCATTCACCTGGCGAGCGGAGGACGCTTGAATCTGATAACGCAGGCACTCGATGAAGCCGCCAGTCGCATTCAACGCTATCTGTTCCTTCAATCTGTCGTGAACGCGGGGTTTGGAGTGGTTGTGGGAGTGGTCCTTGATCTCATTGGCATACCCGATGCATGGCTTTGGAGCATATTGGCTGCAATATTGCGTTTCTTGCCGTATGTCGGCGCTCCAGTAGCGGCATGTGTTCCCATCTTGCTTTCAATGGCGATCTTTCCAGGATGGGGGCATACGTGGGGAACGATAGCGTTTTTCTTCTTCCTCGAACTAAGTGTCGCTAATTTCATCGAACCGCTTCTATATGGAACTCAAGTTGGCCTGTCGGCACTGGCTATCCTCGTTGCGGCCGTCTTCTGGACGCTCATTTGGGGCTTTCCGGGACTCATCCTATCGACTCCGTTGACTGTAACCCTGGTCGTCACAGGGCGATATGTTCCGAGCCTTTATTTTCTCAGGATTCTTTTAGGCGATCAGCCTGAAATTTCGCAACCCGCGTTGTATTACCAGCGGCTTCTCGCATCGGATCAAAATAAAGCCAGGCAAGTGCTTGAACAATACCTGAGGGAAAAAACTCTTGAAGAACTCTACGCCGACGTGCTGATTCCAGCACTTTGTTTGATCGAGCAAGACCGACATCGCAATGAACTTGACGATGCAACTCAGAGTTTCATCATGCAGAGCACCCGGGAGCTAATTGAAGAGTTGGACGATGAAACGACGCAAAATGCCGCGCATGAAGACGATGCTTCGACGCCATCTTGTTCTCTAAGTGTTCTCTGCATACCAGCGAGAGATGAGGCCGACGAAATTGTTGCGTTACTGCTTCTCAGGTGCTCGCCCGTAACGGTTTCAAGGCCAACTCGATCGACAGAAGATCAACCTTCGAGACGGTGTCTGCAGTCACCGACACGAATCCGGACATTATCTGCATTTCAGCGCTTCCCCCGTTCGCAATTGATTACGCAAGAAATGTCTACCAGAAGATAAGAGCAGCAGACTCCGCTGTGGACATCATCATTTGTCTATGGCACTTCGACGGAAATCTCGAAAAAGTGATCCGACGATTGAAGGTTGTTGATGGTCATACCGTTCAGGTATCGTTGCCTGCTGTGCTCGAACATGTTTTAGAAAAAGCCAAAGGAAGTATGGAGGGCCATGTGCATTGATGCGATGGAGTTGACGAGAATCTAATACGCTGGCGCGGCTTGCCGAGGCTCATTGGATACCGTCGCCTTCTTGCCGAAGCGGGAAGATTCAGTGTGATTGTACTTAATACTGCCCACGTCTCTGTGCAGTCTCTTTGCACAGCATTTCTGGCCGAAAAGCTGCTTGCAGCGTGTGCATACGAATCGCCATAGCGAATTACATTCTGGGGACCCGTGTCTTCACTCTTAGCGCGATCGTAGGTCATCCTGAGCCCGCCGGCCAGTTTTTCAAAGTGACAAAGCGATCGTGAGTTGCGCGGCTCTGTACACCATAAGTGTTTCTGGAATCGGCCTTCCGGCGGGAAGATCCACGCCCGCGCCTCTGCGTGTAACAGATCGTAGTTCGCGTGCCGAGAGAGTTCCACTCCGCGAAGGTCGTAGTGGGAGACATCATGTTCTGGAGCAACTCCCAAAATCGTGGCCGATAACAAGCGCGAGGCCAAACGCGTTATGGAACGGCTGGAGAGCAGTTACCGCATCGGCCTTCGGGCATCGAATTGGTGATTCTCTTTCACGCAACATTTTTTGTCTCGACTCCAACAAAATGCGTCTACCGTTGATCCTCTTGATGGCTACTGTGACAGCGCGATTTTGTCGAAGTTTCTCGCGATGCAAACGGTTCGAGTGTGACAAATTGTTGAGTAATGTGATGCTGCCATCTCACGCGACGTGGGTGGTAGTACCTGCTTTTGGGGTTGAAGACAAACAATGGCGAGCGACGAACATATCCAGGACGGGTTTTGTTCCTCACACGCACACATTGTCAAATTCGCAAATAGGTTGCCTGTAATCCAATTTTGTTATTGGCAACCTCGGTCTACGAATTGAAACATCCCAACAATGATTTGGAGAGAAGGTATGAAGTTATTAGGTGTCAAACAATATGAAGTCATTGATTATTTTTTCCCTAGTCACCATTTGTGTGTTGCGGGCTCATCGAGGGGCAAACTGACGAAAAGAAGCAATCCAAATCATTCCTAGGATTGCCAAACGCTCCAAGTGCTATAGCAGATCCACCTTCTCCTAAGATCGTAGGGGATTCTTCTGACGGGATGGAGCCTATTCGGCCACAGCCGAACCGGCTGGAACTCACCCATCGTGTCATTCGATCCGGGATCATCGTTCCACCCCTGACGCCTCTGAAAAACTCAAGTTATCCATTCACAGTGCAACCAGTTTTACCGCGTTTAGTTCGGCATTGGTGGGAGCCGGAACTCGCCACTTGACGGATAGTCGGCCCTCACTATGGAACAGATAAGGCTGGCTTTGGAGAACGCTTTGGGTGCGGCATCGCTGAAGCAGGCATCAGAAGAAGTTTTGAGCTACGGCGTGTACGCAAGTCTTTTTCGTGAACGACCCGCACTACTATGTGCTTGGAAAAACTTGCAACTGTGGCATAAAAAATCGAGCGATTTATTCTGCGACACGAGTTTTCATTGCGCGCACTGACGCAGGCAGCACAAGTTTCAATTGGGCCAAGATGGCTGGTGTTGCAAGTTCGAGTGCGCTGACGTTCACTTATTACCCAGAGCGGGATCGCGATGTACCAGACACGTTGAGCAGTATAGGTGTCAGTCTTGGGATGTCAATGGTGAGCAATGAAATGCACGAGTTTATAGGTGATGTAATTGCGAAGATCCGCCATAAGAACACTGACAAGTGATGTTTTCTGAGAAAGACACTGGCTTCAATGAAAGAGATTATGCGGACTACCGATGCACCCGCCGATAGAACCGTAAGCATTATTATGCTGCTTCATCCCTATAGGCGACACCTCGTCTTTGGATTGCTTGCCATCGCAGGGGAGAGCATTGCCAGCCTCTTGGAACCGTGGCCACTTAAGATTGTTCTGGATAACGTCATCCAGAATAAGAGTAGCCATGGGTGGCTCTACAAAATCATTGAGCACACGGCGGGTACTGGTCATCGCAATGCTCTCATTTTTGCATGCGCGGCAGTTCTGATTATTGCCTTAATTGATGCCATCTGTTCCTACGCAGAAAAGTATCTGACGACGAGCGTTGGGCAGTGGGTGACACATGACCTTAGAACGCACGTGTACACGCAAGTACAGCGGTTGTCCCTTTCGTATCATGATCATCAAGCTACGGGGGATCTGATCAGCCGCGTCACGAGTGATATCGACTCCATTCAGACTTTTATTGTGTCCGGTCTTCTCGGAATTATCGTCAATGTTGTCACGCTGATTGGAATGATCGGGGTGATGTTTTATCTCAATTGGCAATTCACCCTTATCGCTCTCGCGATCGTTCCCTTGTTGTTTTTCATTGTGTACTCCTATACACGAAGGGTAAAAACGGCATCTCGCGAGGTGAGAAAGAAGGAGGGACACCTAATCTCCGTGGTAGAGGAAGTGGTCTCTTCAATACGTGTGGTCAAGGCTTTCGCGCGTGAAGACTATGAAGTTCGCCGCTTCCAGGGAGAAAGCCTCGAGGCAGTGGATGCTGCGCTAAAGGCTAGAGCACTCAAGGCGAAACTTGTGCCGTTGGTTAATGTCATCACAGCAGTTGGAACCTGCCTTGTGTTGTGGTTTGGGGCACAAATTTCGCTTGCTGGCCATCTGTCGGCAGGTTCGATGGTTGTCTTTGTGTTCTACCTCGGCAAGATGTACAAGCCGATGCAGGAGATCTCAAAGACAATGGATGCTTATTCGAAAGCAGAGGTCGGTTTCGATCGCATTCAAGAGGTTCTCCGGAGTGATGACGAAATTGTCGACCAGAGAAATCCGCGGAACGTGCGACTGCTCAAAGGCAAGATCGATTTTGATCATGTGTGTTTTGCATATGAGGGAAAGGACACGACACTTAACGACGTTAGCCTACATATTGAACCGGGAAGTATGGTGGCTCTGGTAGGTCCTACAGGATCGGGCAAGACAACAATAGTGAACCTAATTGCCCGCTTCTACGATCCAGATTCAGGCGTCGTAAAGATCGATGACGTGGATATAAAGCAGTTCCGGCAGAAATCGCTTCGGGCGCAAATCAGCTTCGTTTTACAAGACAGCGTGTTGTTTTCAGGAACGATATGGGACAACATTGCCTATGGACGACCCGACGCCTCGCACGCGGAGATCGTTAAGGCGGCAAAGGCCGCTAACGCGATGGAGTTCATCGAGAAATTGCCGGAAGGATTTGACTCTGCGGTCGGCGAGCGGGGGGTTGCGCTATCGGGGGGACAAAGGCAAAGGATTGCAATCGCTCGTGCGATCATTCGTAACACGCCGATCCTGATTCTCGATGAGCCCACATCCGGCCTGGACGCGGCGTCTGAAGAATTGGTGTTTGATGCACTTGATCGCCTTATGCAAGGAAAGACTTCGGTGGTGATCGCACATCGGCTTACTACTGTCCGGCGTGCTGATTGTATATACGTCGTGGACAGTGGTGGAATCGTGGAATCCGGTACTCACGATGAGCTGATGCAATTGGATGGTATCTATCGAAAACTTCACGAAATCCAATTTTCACAAGAGGAGATAGGGAGCACCGTGGACCGTTAGTAAGTCAGTCGCTATTCTTAGAGACGTTTCAGGTCCAGGATTCGGCGCTCAACGACCTTTACGTAAATCTCAATCTCGGTAGCTGGAAAGTTACCGGCGCGGAATGCATCCACGAGTTGCTGATGGCTCAACTTTCCGAGTAACATGCCGACCCAGTGGGCGTCTTGACGAGGTATGTTGTTGCCGATCCAGTCCATTCCGCTACGCATAGCGTATTGTTTGACGCCAGCTCCAGCAGTCTCTGCCAGGAGAGTATTAGGCCGTTTCGGAGTTGCGAAGTCAACAGTCGTAGCGTTCACTCGTTGGAGAAAGCCAGAGCTTTCATAACTGTCGACATTCCCCTTTGAGCGCCCGACGGTCCAACTCAAGCTATTTGTTCCAAACGTAGCGCCGATATCGCTCGCAAGAAAGATCTGGCGATTATTCTTTTTGTCTTCGTACACGGCATTGTTGACATCTTTGAGGTCCCAATTGTTCAGAACAGCCATCATTACCCGAAGACCGTTAAATTCTTTCGTGTTCTGAAGAGGATTGTCTGCCCATTTCCAGGAGCCGAGTTTCTTTTGACCCTCCGGCTTCATAGCGAAACGGGCGTCAACAATGTGTCCGCCTTTTGACAGGCCAGCACCTCGCTTAAGGCTCAGTCCCTGAATATCGGCCGAGGGCAAAACGTAGTCGTCGTTCACGAAATATCCAATTGCCCAAAGAAGCCGCGAAGCAACAACCTCAGGACGGGCTTCAACGCCCAACTTCACGCGCCATTTCTTCCCGTTCGAGTCGCGCACATCGAACTTTGGATTCGTTCCGGCATGGTCCTCCGACTCAAAAATGAAGGGCCCAACTGGTACTGACTCTTTTCCTCCATGACCGTAATAGAGATCCTTTTCAGCAATGTTGCCTGGGTCTTCCCACAGGATCGGATTTTGCAGAAGATCAGAACTAACTGGTGCGTCGTTATCAGGCGGAGCCGAGTTAGGTTGGGTTGCTGTAATTGCTGATGCTACGTCGCTTAGATTGAGATCGACTTCGAAGCCGAAAAGAGGGCGAGTCGTTACCAGGAGGATACAGAGAAGACTCTGAAAAATGAGATGTCGATAAAAGCGCATATTCTCTCCGTTCAGCGGGGAGTATCTAATTACCACGTTGGTTAGAAGCTTTATGTGAGTAAATGGTAGGCCGCATTTCTCAAACATCCCTCAACGACCAATCTGCATCTTCAAGTAAATGAAGTCGATTGAATGAAACGTTCGAAAGGAATGATGTGAAACTGTTCGTTCAACCAGATGACGGCATCGAGCCAATTCTCCATGGTCTTAGCAAAGCAAAAAAAAATATCCGAATTCTTATTTTCCGGATTGACCGGGTAGAAATTGAGAAGGCGCTGGTCGCAGCGGTTCAGCGTGGCGTGTCCGTACAGGCGCTGATCGCTTACACGAATCGTGGAGAAGAGAAGAATCTTCGTCGTTTGGAGATGCGACTCTTGGCCGAAGGTATAACGGTCTGTCGAACTGCGGACGATTTAGTTCGCTACCACGGAAAGATGATCGTCGTTGATGACAAAGAGTTGTATGTATTTGGCTTCAACTTCACGCACATGGACATCGATCTGAGCAGATCGTTCGGGTTGCAGACGACGAAGAGCAGCGTAGTAAGGGAAGCAGTTCGACTGTTCGAATCTGATTGCAAACGAGCGGCTTATAAGGGCGCGAAGGGAGATCTTAGTCGTTAGTCCCGTGAATGCCCGTGAAAAGCTAACGAAGTTTATAGGCGGCGCAAAAAAGCGCCTGTTCATCTATGAAATGAAAATCAGTGATCGCGAATTTATCAAATGTCTCGATAAAAAGATTGCAACAGGAGTAGATGTAAAGATTCTTTCCCGTGCGCCTACTAACACTCGAGCTGTCCCCGTGAGACGCCTATCAGGGCGGTTACATTTGCGTGCGATTATCCGTGATGGGGATGAAGCGTTCATTGGAAGTCAGAGCCTCAGAAAACTGGAGTTGGAAGCTCGGCGCGAAATTGGAATCATCTTTCGTTCAAGGTCCATCGTCAAGCAAATGGAGACCGTGTTCGAGAAAGATTGGAAGAATTCGGAACCCATCAGTTGAAGCCGACTCGGTTACGGCGACCCTCCGTATTCCAGCGAAAAGGGTAGCCAAGGAGGTTGCGAAACAAATTGCAGTCAAGCCAGTTGTCGAAGATGCCGTCGATAGGATTGTCGAGAACAGTGATGCTGCTTTAGAGCCAGAGGAAATCGCACAGACTGTGCGTGACGCGTTTCGTGATGAAGTGGAAGGAGCAGTTGTAAACGCACTTCGAGATCTCGCGACGACGATGGTTGACGAAAATAAAGTGCCTGACCGCGAAGGGGAACCACCATGAAAACTGATCGATTCCTTGCGTATTCGCGGATTGGTGAAGTAGCAGTCAAAGGAGCGATCCTCTTGTCGATTGCCCTTAATTCCCAATGCAACCGTCTTCTGATGGCGCAAGACATGACTGCAGGTGACAGAACGGCGCTTGAACAATTTGATAAGCGAGCCGCCGACTATATGAAGACGATCCGCAAATCGCCCTCGGGTAAGCCGATGAAGCCTGCCTCGGACGTTTCAACGTTGGAGAAGGAACGAACCGAAGCGCGGGTAGCTGTGAAGCAAACAAGGGCTAACGCAAAGCAAGGCGACATCTTTACTCCGGATTCGGCGGTCGTCTTTAAGAAGCTATTAAAGCAGGCACTATCAGGGCCCGATGGAGCGAAAATCACCGCTAGTTTGAAGCACGCTGAGCCCTTGGTTCCGACGGTGCTTGTGGTCAACGCCCCGTTTCCGAACGAACGTGGTCAACCGATGCAATCGGTACCGGCGAGCCTACTGCAAAATCTGCCTAAGCTGCCGAAGGGACTGGAGTATCGTGTCGCCGGGAAAGCTTTGGCCTTGAGAGATGTGAATGCGAACATCGTCGTCGACTACATACCCGATGCTCTTCCTTAGCAGAGAGGCTCTCATGCGCGCCGCAAAGTTTCTTGTCCTTCCGTTATTGCTGGCGTTTTTCCCTGGTCTGACTGGGGATCAGCTCGCTTCTTACGTAGCTCCCCCTGCTGATGTACGACTCCCTTTGAAAAATGGATCAGTTCGATTTGCCGTAATTGGAGACAACGGTACCGGCGAGCGACCGCAGTTGCAAGTCGCGGAAGAGATGCAAAGCTACTGGACCCTTGTAAAGTTTGATTTCGTTCTCATGAATGGCGATAACATTTACGGCGGCCATAAGCCGTCAGATTTCGCGATGAAATTTGAGTTGCCGTATAAGCCCCTGCTCGATGAAAACGTCAAATTTTATGCTTCGTTGGGAAATCACGATGATCCAGACCTGGAGCGAAACTACAAACCCTACAATATGGGGGGAGATCGGTATTACACGTTTCGCAAGAAAGATGTTCAATTCTTCGCTCTTGATAGCAACTACATGGATCCCAAGCAATTGGATTGGCTCGAGAGCCAGCTCAAATCCTCTGACGCGAAATGGAAAATTGCGTTTTTTCACCATCCGCTCTTCACAAGTGCGAAATATCATGGTCCGGACATGGACCTGAGAAAACAGCTCATGCCCATATTCGAGAAATATGGAGTCAATGTAGTGATGAGTGGCCACGAGCACGTATATGAGCGCATCAAGCCACAGAGCGGGATTTACTTCTTCGTTGTAGGAAACTCAGGTGAACTCCGGTTTCACAACCTTCGGCACCCAAGTGACATAGACGTCGTAGGCTTCGATACCGACCGCACCTTTCTATTGGTAGAGATCGCTGGTGACAAACTGGATTTTGAGACAATCTCGGCTACAGGTGAAGTCATTGATTCGGGAGAATTAGATAGACAGCATATGGGATAGGGCCTGTTATCGTTCGCGGATGTCGTGGCTTCGGTATCTTTATCGATCGAGCCAGCAATTTGGTTTTGTGGCGAAGTGGGTCTCGCGTCCGAACAATTCGATCATGCAGCAGTAATTCCTGCCAGTTCGTCTTCTTACCGACAATCGTTTCCGGCCTAGACCACCCCGAAGCGCTGAACCCGACGTGCTTGCGGACGCCACCGCGCTCGCACCTCATCCGGTCAGGCCAGCGCCGCAATTCCAGCACTCCCGGCCCGTTTCAGCGCGCACGCAAAGGTTCATAAAGTGTAAAAAAGAAGTATGGCCAACCTCCCTCTTATGCGGCTCCATTGCTGGAGCGAACAAGTGGGAGGTTGGCCATTCCTTCATCTTTCAGTTCGAGGCTTTCTTACTCTTCTTCGCAGGAGCGTTTCGAGGCTGGCCCTTCACCACTGTCTCGTCGATCACGGTTGATTCTTCGGTGAAAGTTGCACCTTCAGGAACGATGTAAATCTTCGCACCTTTCTCCTTTACCGTTCCCGACCGCGCCTCGATACGCGAAGCGTCAATTCCGGCTCCTCCTTCTCCGGATGTGAGATAGTACTTCACGTTCACCGCACGTTGACCAGCCAGTTGCGTCATCTTGACCGTCTCCGTTTCGTCGGTGTAACCAACCACAACAACCTTGCCGTTAGCTTGGCGCTGGACCTGGAGAGCTACTTCGTCCAGAACCGCCTTGCACTGATTGTCCACACGGCCCGGCTTGTTCGACTGATTGAACGTGCACTCTCCGGCCGAGATGACTTGTGGCGGAAGAGTCACAACCGGCATCGGTTGAACTGTAACCGTTGCGGTACAAGTCGTGCTCAGGCCGCGAGCATCCACTACATTCGCGGTTGCCGTTATCGTGGAGCCCGCGTTGGCAGTGGAGGTTGTCTCCGATGCACTGGTGCCGGTTCCGGTGATACTGCCGGAAGAGGTCGTATAGGAGTACGTCAAGGCGCTGTTATCCGGACTCTGGGCAGCGACCGTGACTGTGAACGCATCACCCGGCTTGATTGTGTCCGGGCTGGCTGAGCAACTCGCCGTCGGAGGACGCGGTGTCCTTACCGTGAACGATGCGGAACAGTTGGCTGTATTGTTCTTCTTTTCCTTCGCATCGGTCGCTGTTCCGGAGACAGTGTAGCTCCCAGGAGCGATACCGGTCGTGTCGATATTCCCGGTAGTACTGGTGCCGGATATCTTGCCGCCGCTGGAGGTCCAGGCATAGGTAACCGTGTGTTTGGGATTGAAGTTCAGCGTGCTGATAGTAGCTGTCACCGGATCCCCAGACCATATCTCGGTCGGAGTAACAGAACAGCTCGCAGTCGGTGGGATTGGGGGTTTGCCGCCCCAGGTAAACACTCCACCGCCCAGATAGCGCCAGCTATTCTGGTTCGCGGTCAATCCCAGGTTGCCGTTGAAGTTGGTATACAAGTAGTCCGCCTGAAAGGGACGGATGGAAAAGCGTGGGCTCACAGCAATATCAAATCCAAGGCCGGCTGCGGCCGCGAATGTGTCGTTAGAAGGAGCTTTACTGATTCCCGTGAGATTCAAGGTATTGATGGCATTTTTGTAGACGTTGCTGTGCGCGCCGCCGACCAGTACTTCGGCGAATGGATGGAACCTGCCTTTGTAAATTTTGATTTGGGGGCCGAACATGTAGGTAAATAGATTTCCCTGGACACTGGCTGATCCACCTGCCGGGAGGAACGGATTGCCTGCCGGAATTATGATCGTTTTCGTCTGGCTACCGTAACCTTGAAATTCAGCCTTGAATCCGAACATGTGGCCGAAGTTGCGCACGAGTCCGCCGCCGCCGCCGTTCAGACCGTACCATTGCCCAAAGAAATAGGCGCCGTTGCGACTTTCGAAGTCGATGGCCTGATAGTGCACGTAGGAGTAGTCGACTGGGACCTCCCATTTGGGAGGGTTCTGAGACCATGCCGACAGGCCAAACATGACATCCACAGCAAAGATAAGTGCAGTTCTGAGTTTCATTCAATCCCTCCATAACTCGGTAACTCTGAGCGGTCTGCAATCTGGATCAACTTATCGGGCTTGCTAGAGGCCCCGGAATGCATCGGTCTTGATGCTCGGGGAGACTCGTAAGAGTCCCCCCGGCATTTCTGCTTCAGGGCGTGGAAAGAACAACCGCAGGACTGGTCGTGGCTGGGGTGGTGATATTGCTCGTGGCAGTCACGTTCGTTGTCCCTGTCCCTGAGCTGATGGCTAAACCGGTGAGATTCATTACGGCAACCGTTGGCGCCGAAGAACCCCAGGTCACCTGATTGCTGAGGTTCTGCGTTGACGAATCGCTGAACGTCCCAGTGGCTGTGTATTGCTGCGCGGCGCCGAGAGCAAGGTGCGTAGGGGCACTCGGTGCGATCGCAAGCGTCTTCAGGGTTGCTGCGGTCACGGTTACGCTTGATGGATTAGCCTGGCCGCTGAATACCGCTGTGATTACGGCTGTCCCTGCAGCGTTGCCCGTTACCCATCCCGATGAACCGAGCACATCAGAAACTGTGGCGACTGGCGGCGTCCCCGAGACCTGTGGCGGCGAGATCGCGGTCCACGTGGCAGAGGCCGAGACGTCCTGAAGGGTCCCATCCGTGAGAGTCGCAATCGCGGCATACTGCGACGCGGTTCCTAGTGCGATGTTGAGAATAGATGGATTAACTATGGGAATAACTGATCCGACCGCAATTGACTTTACCGCTTCGACATTGATAGCTAGGTTCGTGGTCATCGCGCCCAACTGCGCCCTCACTGTAGCCGCTCCGACTGCGACCCCTGTCACGACTCCAGTTGGATCAACAGTTGCGAAGGTACCGCCGGCAGAAACGGTCCACGCCACGGCCAGATTGATGGTCTGCTTTGTCCCATCGCTAAACGTGCCAACCGCAGTAATCGGAAGGATCGAACCCACCGCAACCCCAACTCCACTCGCTCCAGCCGCAGGTGCCGGGGTGAGCGTGATGGACGTTAACGAGGCTGTACTTACGGCGAGCGGAGCTATTCCTATCGTACCGCTGAAAGTCGCCTGGATTTGGGTCGCGCCGAAGGCCACGGCAGTGACAACTCCTTTCGGAGTGGCAGTAGTAACAGTTGCTACCGCGGCGTTCGCGGTTCCCCAGGTCGCATCTGCAGTAATGTCTTGTGTCGTTGTTGTCGTACCGTTGACGAACACCCCCAGGGCGGAGAACGGCAGACGGGTATTGGGAGCGATGGATAGACCAGGGTTGGTCGCGACTGCCGGATAAACCACGATGCTTGATATGGTTGCGGCGGTCACGACCAGCGAAGACCCGCTGGAAACAATTCCGCTCCCTGGATCGGTTGCAGTAATCGTGGCTGTTCCGGCAGCGATGCTGGTCGCGCGTCCCGTGGTGCTGATCGTTGCGACGGTAGCGGGAGTTGAAGCCCATGTTGGGGTATTTAATATGCGCTCTCCGCCGTCGCTATAGATACCGTAAGCCACATATTGATGGCCAGTGAGCCTGGCTATAGTGGTGGTTTTTAAAGGGTTAATACTCGGGATGACAGCGGTGGCGTCGGTGACAATAACAGAAACCAAGGCCGGCGCACCAACGGTGAGCGTTGTGGTGCTAGTGACTGTACCGGCGGCGGGACCAGTGAAGGTCGCCGTAATGGTGGAAGCGCCCTGGCTGTAGCTTTGTGCGAGGCCGGCTGAGTTGATCGTGCCGACAGTCGTCGCCGACGAACTCCACTTCACGAGACTGGTAATATCCTTCGTTGCGCCATTGCTGAAGGTTCCCGTAGCAGTAAATTGTTGGGTTCGTCCCGCTGCGACAGACGGAGCGGCCGGGGTTACTGCTATGGTTGTGAGATAGGGAAACACCGCATCACTGCATCCCACGAGCTCACCAAGAACTGCAAGCACTGCGACTAATAGGAGTTTCTTCAAGGAACACCTCGCGTATCAAGAAAGTGATTTTTGTCGCAACTTCAGCCGGACGGCTCACAAATGAATCATCGCGACGAACCAGAGTTACAGGGGGAGGGCCTTGGCCACGCCTACCTCAGTAGGAGGGGACTGCGCACGGACTTACGTTCGGTCACGAGTCCAACCGGTCCGAGCGCACGAAGGGGAGTACCAGAAGCAGGTCAGCGCTGATCCTAACTGGCCTTGCTCTGATTTCGTCGTTGAGAACCTATTACAACCGCGTCTACGAAAGCAATGGAACTTGAGCCCGAGTCCCAGAAACTTTTCCCAGGAGCAATGGAACTGTACCGAGAACGCTCCGCGCTGCTTTTTTGAAACGTAGGAGCGAAACTCTGGCCTTACATTGCGTTTACATTAGAGAATCGAACGCACTACCGCTACTAGGAAAAGTCCCAGGTTTGCCAAATAATTTTATCTAGAGTTAGATGGTCGCTCAGATCAGACCCAAGAGGGTATTCACACAGTCTCATAGCATGAGTGAGGCATCCGCGCGAAGTGCGAACCGCTTTCCTCCCCATAACTTGACCATCGATTCGGAATCTGCCACATCAGCCGCCCAGAGATCCCAAACGGTCGTCGCACCGCTCAGGGCCACAAACGGAAGGGAGCCGGGGTCATGCGAGACGGTTCCAGGACCGTATCATGCGGCTGCCTGATGTTAGGCGTCGTCACCTATGTAACGTCCGGTCTCAAGGCATCTCCTACACTGTGCACAGCCGAGAAGGTGCAACTCAACCGCACAGCGAGTGTTGATCACCCTCCTGTGAGCATCGCGACGCTCAACGAACGTCGGGTCATCTTCTTTGGGAAGAGGGAAGTCCATCGTCATAGCGATGGCGGCGCTGAGTTCTCTTTTCAGGTGTGAACCTACTGCACAATAGATTTCCATGACTCTGACCGCCACCATCGGGATGAGGCCATAATTATCCGGCGATCAATAGAGATAACCCACTCCACAAATGTGTTAGTGAAGCTGCGCCACCGTCTCGACAGGACACAAATAGCTGAAATAAAGCCTTGACAAGAGAAAAGCCAATCTCCTAACGTAACTACGCTTTCCAAAATGAGTTTCAATAGCCAAATTGTTCCGAGATGTGAATTGAGGGATGGGAAGATCATGCGTGAGGTAAAGCTGGGATCGATCAATCGGCGAAGTCTGCTCGCAGGTTTCGCGGGGCACGGCGCAATGAGCGCATTCGGGGGCGGGCCGCTGGCTCGAGCATTCACATCGGCGGCAGACGGGCCAATCGCGACAACCGAGTATGGAAAGATGCGGGGCGTCGCGGCGACCAAGGTATTGTTTTTTCGCGGAATTCCGTATGGCGGGTCAACCGAAGGCAAAGGTCGATTTATGCCTCCCGACAAGGCGAAGGCCTGGAAGGGTGTTCGTGATGCGGGGAAGGCAGGACCTCGTGCGATGCAGCTTCTCGACAAAAGTTTTGGCGGCGGTCCCAACATGTATACGTCTCCACTTCTGGGGCCTTACTTCAGCGGAGTGCGAAAGGATACTGCCGAGGTCACGGTGGAACCCGATGGAGCATGGGCCGGATTTGCCCGAAGCGGCGATCCAAATCACTCGGGCCTTCCTCATTGGGAAAAGTACTCCGCGACCAGGAAATCGACGATGGTCTTTGATGTCGGCAACACGGTATTAGTTGACCAACCAGCTCACGAGGAACTTGCGTTGCTAGGGGCGTTTTCTACTGGCACTCTATAGCCAAAATTCGCAAATAAATATTGACAGAGGTTCCAGAAGAGGCATAGGGTCATGTCCGTTGCCAGAACAGAGATGTCATATACAGATTCAGTAATCAGATACTGACACTGTCTGGCTCGTCGAAATGTAGATTGTTGACACCTGAAATTGCTTTAGAAAGAGGTCAGGACGATGAACAAACTGATAAGGGCATGCTTTCTTTTCCTAGGACTGTTTGTTGCAACAAACCTAGCCGAGGCGCAAAGCAGCGGAACCGTCACAGGAACAGTAACGGATCCAACCGGGGCGATTGTACCCAATGCGAGCGTCACTGCGCATAACACTTCTACAGGTGTAGATACAGCACGCACGACCAATAGTGCGGGGTTGTTTGTGCTCGTGCTCCCGGCAGGTACTTACAGAATCGAGGGAAGTGCGGCTGGATTTCAGACGATCGTTAACCAAAATGTTGTGGTCGATGCGCTGGCGAGCGTGTCTCTAGATCTTCGAATGAGCGTGGGTACCGCTAGCACTTCGATCAGCGTCGAGGCAAGTGCAGCCAGCCAAGGTGTTCAAGTAGACAACGTAACACTCGGATCCACAATGCGGAATGAAGAGTATGCTGCGCTTCCGCTTCAGATTAGCCAGGGTGTCCCTCGCGATCCCACTTCATTCGTGAGTCTTGCTCCAGGTGTGGCGGCGGTGGTTCTGCAGTCTGCAGGTCCTTCTTATACGTCATTCAACGGCGGCCAACAGGAAGTGAACGGGTTATATTTTGAGGGCCTTCCTGTATCCTTCCCCAACCAGATGGGCGACACGCGCCCGCTTGCTCTGGGGGTTTCTGTCGACGCGGTGAACCAGTTCCAGGTCGAAATTAATGGAGAAAAAGCGGAGTATCAGGGCCAGGGCTTTCACAACTATGTCATTAAGTCTGGTGGTAGTCAGTTTCATGGCACCGTGTTTGAATACTTCCGAAATACAGTGCTCGACTCGAAGCCCTATTTCTACAACATCATTACGCCCGTTCCACCCGATCACCAGAATGAGTACGGCGGCAATATCAGTGGTCCTGCGATAAAGAACAAGCTCTTCTTCTTCGGTAACTACGATGGCTATCGCTTCAACACGACCACCGCACCGACAGTTCTGTCGATTCCAAGTGCGCAGGAGCGCGCCGGTAATTTCAGTGCTTTACCGGTCCAACTTTATGATCCCTTCACGCAAGTCTGCAGCGGAACTCCGCAAGTTTGCACGAAGCAACCATATGGAAACGGCCCAGGTAGTCAGGGGTACAACATCATTCCGCAAGCCGAGTTGGCCCGTTACGCCGGGATTGCCCAGTCTTTCCAGTCTTATCTTCCAGCAACGACGACGGGAGCCCCCAACGCTGTTGTCAGCAACTACCTAAACCCGTTGAAGCGCGCGATCTCCAACTGGAACACCACGATTCGCGTGGACTATAACATCAGCGCTAAGGACCAGTTGTACGGTGTATTCGCTTATGGAACATGGCATACGGACTATACGGGAAACCTTACGCCTACCGGGACCGCTCTGCCTCTCCCGTATACCCAGTCGCCAGGTATTGTCACAGAGCGCCCGATGATCGTGCAATTGCATGAGACCCATACCATTTCGACGACCCTATTAAACTCAATCGGCGTCGGGTATGTACGACTCTCGATTCCAATTACACCAATTACCCAGTACGGAAACTTCCCGCAGACGGCTGGGCTGACGGGTATGCCGGGCAGTGGCCAGGCGGCGAAGGGCTTCCCCGGGATCAACTTTGGTGGTTCGAATGCACCTAACAGTTGGGCCGGCACGGGGCCTTTCAACGAGTGGGAAAATGATTTTATGGCCCAGGATAGTTTGGAGTGGGTCCACGGCAAACATATCTTCAAGTTTGGCGGAACCTATCAGAATACCCAGGATAACCGAGCAAACCCGACAGACGGCACCTCTGCATCGTTCACTTTCTCCCCGAATGAGACTGCTGGTTTCAAGGCTGGTTCTACAACCCTGGATACGACGACTGGAAACGCGTATGCGAGCTATCTGCTAGGCGCCGTTGACTCTGAATCAATAGCCAACAATGGTCTCGTTGAAACGGGATCGCGTTTCCACAATTATTCACTCTTCGCTCAGGACGATTGGAAGGTTACTTCCAAACTGAACCTGAATCTGGGTCTCCGGTGGGATGTATATAGTCCCTTTAGCGAACAGCACAATCGCTACTCGTTCGCAGTTCCCAGCGTTGCGAACCCGGCCGCCAACAATATCGGCGGAGCGCTGGTGTATGGTCAACAGCTGGTTCCCACGCACTATAAGAACTTCCAGCCGCGCATTGGTTTAGCGTTTGCACCCGACAGTTTGACGGTCTTCAGAGCAGGATTTCTGATAGCCGATACCATGGGCACCCTGGGCCTTGGCGGCAATGGTCCTAATGGACCTGGTCAGAACGGTTTCAATCCGCCTAGCGCGCTCGCAAGCTCAGTGACCGGTCAGCCGGCCTACTTCTGGAATACGGGTGTGCAGTTGCCTGTTACACCGCTCCCGCTGCTCAGTGCTGGATTTGGTGCTGGTAACTCGACAATCAATCCCACGGGTGCGATTGCAGCTCCGATCCTTGCAGACCCAAACCTATCCGGTAGGCCTCAGCAATACATCAACTGGAGTTTCGGTCTCCAGCGTCAGGTTCCGTATAACTTCACCCTTGGAGCAACCTACTCAGGAAGTCAGGGACATTTCCTGTCGCGCTACACCGCCGTGGGTCCATATAACAACTCGATGAATCCCCAGTATCTGGCCCTGGGCAGTCTGTTGACCTCTCAGTATTCACCAACTACCCTGGCACAAGCGCAAGCCATCTTCCCGCAGATTACCCTGCCTTTCCCTAATTTCAAGGGCACCATTGCAGCGATGCTGGAACCGTACCCCCAGTACGCCTCAGCTATCAACAGCGGCACCGGTACCGGCGGCACAACCTGCTACTCGTGCGACCACGGTAGTTCCAGCTACAACGTCTTGCAGGTCACAGTGCAGCGTCAGTTCGCTCAAGGTCTCACGACTCAGATCGGCTATACCTATGGCAAGGAGATCGACAATATAAACGGTACCGCCAGCCAGTTGGGCGCTGTTGGTGGTGGAACTCGCAATCCGTACAATCAGCGTTTGGATCGAGGTCTCGGCATAATCGACCACCGTAACAACTTCCACTGGTCGGGTGTCTACCAGATTCCGCTCGGGAAAGGACATTCATTCGGCGACCAGACGATCGCCAACGCCATACTCGGTGGATGGTCAACTTCCTGGATTTACAGCCTCTCGACTGGTTCGCCGCTAGGCGTTACGGGTAGCGCCTGCTCGACGCCGGGCATCGTTTCTACTTGCATGGTTAGCCTGAATACGGGCTTTACCGGCAACGTTGTCATCGCGCCGGTTGGGACTGGAAACGCTCATACAGCTGTTTACTTCAACAAAGCCGCATTTGTGGATCCACCCGCATATACGTTTGGCAACGAACCGCGCTCAGCTCCGTACGGTCTCACTGCCCCAACCTATTGGGAACTTGATACAAATCTGAAGAAGATGATCCCGATTAAGGATCGGCTCAAGTTCGAGTTTGCGGCCGACTTCTTCAACCTGTTCAACAATGTCGTCTTTGCTGCACCTGCGACGAATATTGATTCGGTCGCGTTTGGTACGGTGACGTCGACTCAAAATTTGCCGCGACATATTCAGTTCAGCGGACGATTAAGCTTCTGAAAGGCGCACGCATGAAGAGGTTTCACGCATTTTTTATCGCATTGTCGGCTGTGTTCGTACTAGCACCGGGATTAGTTTCTGGTCAGCTGCAAACTGCTCCCCCGCAAGGCGCATCAACGCCTCCGCGGGGGACAACAGAAGGCGCGGGTTCCACGATATTTGGGAACTATTGTGAAAGTTGTCACGGTAAGGTGGAGGCTGCGCCTACGCCAGCCATGCTCAAGAAGATGACTCCGGAGCATATCTACATGGCCCTGTCGACGGGTGACATGGTCCAGATGGCGAAGGACCTAACCGACCAGCAGAAGCGCGATATCGCCGAATGGGTGGGAGGCAGAAAGCTTGGCACCACCGATATTGGCGATGCCAAGAAAATGACGAACGTCTGCCCCAACAATCCGCCTATTCGCGATTTGACCTCCGCTCCCGCATGGAATGGCTGGAGTCCGGACTTGGCCACCACACGCTTCCAACCAGGTAAGGCCGCCAATCTGTCTGAGGCCAAGGTTGCGAGGCTAAAATTGAAATGGGCTTTCGGATTGCCGGGGGCTGATTCCGTCTACGGGCAACCGACGATTGTCGATGGAAAAGTTTTTGTTACCTCCGACGCGGGTTACGTCTATTCGATCGACGCCGCGACCGGCTGCGTGCACTGGTCGTTTCCAGCCGGTCTCGGAATTCGTAGTGCGATCACGATTGGGCCCACGAAGCCAGGTTCAACGCGGTACGCAGCGTTCTTCGGCGATGTCCGCGGCAACGTCTACTCGATTGATGCCAGCACCGGCGAACTGATCTGGAAGGTACCAATCGATCCGCAGCAACTCTCTCGTGTTACTGGCGGGACCATGGTGTACAAGGGTCGTCTTTATGTTCCGGTGGCTTCGCTCGAGGAGCCTGAGTCCTCCAGTGCGAATTATGAATGCTGCCAATTCAGAGGCATGATCGCTGCACTGGACACCGAAACAGGAAAGCAGGTTTGGAAGACCTACACGCTTCCGGATCCTCCGACAAAGCAAAAAACTCCCGATGGCAAGAAGTATTTGGGACCCGCAGGCGTCGGAGTGTGGGGTCCAGTGACGATCGATCCGAAGCGGAATGCGATCTATTTCGGAACGGGAAACACGTTTTCCGCGCCAGACGTTGGCCGTTCCGATGCGATTATGGCTTTAGATCTCGATACGGGCAAGGTGCTCTGGGTTAAGCAGGATGAGCCAGAGGACGTTTGGCACACGGGATGTCCTCAAGGCAATCCGCCGGCTGGCTTCGCGCCTAAGCCAGCACGTCCACCGAGACCTGCCGGTGCCGCTCCATTCCCTCAACCTCCCGCCATGCCGGCTTCTTATTACTGCCCGAATCCGGAAGGCCCCGATTGGGATATTTCATCGGGAGCCATGCTCGCGACTCTACCGAGTGGCCGCAATCTTCTGGTTGCGGGGCAAAAATCGGGTATGGTCTGGGCGCACGATCCGGATAAGAAAGGTGAATTGGTTTGGATGACCGATGCCTCCCGCGGCCAGGTTGTCTTCGGCGGCGCACTGGATGAAGAGAATGCTTACTTCGCCTTCCGTTCAGGCGGTGTGGCGGCTCTTCGTCTGACGGACGGCGTGGAGAAGTGGTACACACCGGTCACAGCGCCGGAAGCCATGAAGACCCATACTGGTTTTAGCGCAGCTATCTCCGTCATTCCGGGCGTGGTGTTTGCTGCCGGACTCGACGGTATGCTTCGCGCCTTCAATACGTTTGATGGAAGACCGATATGGGAGTACGACACAACGCCGGAAGTCACAACTGTAAACGGTGTGAAGGCTCATGGCGGCTCCATCGGATCTGCCGGTCCCACAATCGCTAACGGTATGGTTTACGTCACATCGGGGTACACCGGTTTTCAGAATGGCGTGCCAGGAAATCTACTCCTTGCATTCGGGCAATAACCGGGACATGAGCTACCGACTCTTCTCTGCATCGCTCGCTTTGATACTTACGTCTGCTGTTTCGTCTGCCTTGGCACAAACGCCAGGGCAGGCGGCGGGACAACCAACGCGATTACCTGGGCAGCCTCCGCTCGATGGGCGTGAAGCGACGCGCTGGGAGCCATGGTCGGCCATGCGAATGGCCGCCGGAACTATCCTCGGATGGAAGGTTGGTATATCCGCGGATAGCTTTCCCGCATAACACCTTATTCAGCACACTCGTAGATGCGGATGCTCTGAAGCTCTCGAATATAGAAGCTTCCAGTAGTCAAAAAGTCGACGAAGGAATTCCGAAGAACGTCGACTATAAACTGCAGCCCGGTGAAATCAAGGGCATACAGGACAAGCTCTTTGCTTTAAACATCCGAATCGTCGCGTACCGCGTTCCTGCTATCGGACAGGATGAGACCTCTGCTCGTAAGGTATTTGGATTTGCAAAGGAACTGAAAGTCGAGACGATCGTATCGGAGCAAATGCCGGCGGACCTTTCGCTCATTGATAAGCTGGCAACCGAGTACGGAATCAACGTAGCGTTTTGCGGGAACCTGAAGAGCGTGCTAGCCGCTGTTCAAGGTCACAGCAATCGATTGGGCGTTTGCGGTGATACAGGCGCATGGCTTCAGGAAGGCGTCAAGCCGGTAGAGGCGCTCTCTCAGCTAAAGGAACGTGCTCTCGTTATCGGATTGCGTGACCGAAGCGCGCTGGGAGCGAACGGCCACAATGTCGCGCTGGGCACGGGCGCCGCCGAGATCCCGCAATTTCTCCACGAGATGTATCGGTTGCAGATCAAGCCCTCTCTCATGACCGTGGATGGGACCGGTGCGACCACCACTATGGCCGATCTGTCGCACTCCTTCGATGAGTTTGAGAAGGCACTCCAGCCGATTATGGCTGAGCGGGTAGATGAGATATCCCGTACAACGGCAAGTCGTCGTGCGCCCAATCTCATGACCGATGAGGAAAGGCAGAAGATCGACGCAGCGCTGCCTACCGAAGCTCCTGCGAAACCGAAGAAGCCGCGCAAGCTACTGGTTCTCGATTTAAACGTCGCCTATGGTGGTCATCGCTCTATTCCGGCTGAGAACTACGGCCTTGAGATGATGGGCAAGAAGACGGGTGCTTACGAAGCTATATTCGATGACAATCTCGACAATCTGAAATACCCGAAGATTAAGGACTACGACGCAATCTTTCTGAACAATACGGTTGGAATGATCTTCGTTGATCCGGAAGTGCGAGAGGGATTAGTACGCTTCATTCGAGAAGGCGGAGGTCTTGCGGGCAATCATAGTACGAGTCACGCCTCGATGGACTGGCCTGAGCTTCACGAGATGCTCGGCGCCACGCGCGGTGTGCATCGTCAACCCACGGAAAAGTTCTGGGTGAAAATCGACGATCCGAACAGCCCATTGACCGCTGCGTTCCATGGGCAGGAGTTCGAATACTCGGACGAATTCTTTCGCTTCGTGGCCCCACCTTACTCCCGCGAAAAATTGCACATTCTCCTAAGTATGGATGTGGCAAAGACGGATATGAACCAGGGCATGCCTTTCATGCCGGGCAAGCTGTCGCGCCCAGACTCGGATTACGCCGTGAGTTGGATTCGCAGCTACGGCAAAGGCAGAGTCTTCTTCTGCATCCTTGGCCATAATCCGACCTTGTTCGACTCACCCGAGCTAGCGAGATACTTCCTGGCTGGAATTCAGTACATACTCGGTGATTTGGATGCGGACTCAACTCCGAGCGCTAAGCTTCCGGTCAAATGAGGGCACGCTACGCATACTAGGTAAGAGGGACCCTCATGGAGTTTCTGGTGTATATGGAGGTTGGCGCGATTGGCGACGCTGAGGCGGGCGCCACGCTTATTCGAAAGGAGGCCGAACGTTCTCGCGAACTCGCAGGAATTGGCGTCATTCGACGCTTATGGCGCGTTCCGGGCCGCAGAGCGAATTGGGGGATCTGGGTCGCCGCGACCATCGACGAACTTCACCAGGCCATCGCCTCGCTGCCGCTCTATCCCTATCTCACAGTCACGGTACATCCGCTTGCTTCGCATCCCAACGATCCCGGATTGGCGCTCGAAAAAAGCCAATGAGAGCAGAAAGATCAAAGGGCCGGTTTCGCAGGATGCCAAAGCTTCGTGGTCGCGGTTTTTTCGTACTCCTTGCCGTTGGGATAGCTGACCAGTTCAAGTTGCATTCCCCAGGGAGTCAGGAAATATATCCAGGTCTGTCCTGCATTTGGTCCGGCGGTTCTGACAGTCGGTTGACCCAGGAGGCGAACGTCTTTTTGTTTTAGATATTCAAGCGCAACGTAGAAATCATCGACATAAAAGGCCAGATGGTGACCTCCTATATCGCTGTTCTTCGGCTGTTCTGGATTTTGATCTGGAGCTTCATATTGAAAGATCTCGAAATTGGCGCCGTGCTTGCACCGGAAGAATCGAAGTCTGCGCATGACAGCGCGAGGATGCACATTCAGATGCGTAGCCATCCAGTCGTCATCAGCTTCAAAAGGACCTAGTTCGAAGATGAATTCGCAACCAATAACGTCGACGAAGAAGGAGGTTGCCTCCTCGAGATTCGGAACTGTAAACCCAATGTGTTCGGTTCCTCTAAGACCGGGCAAGCCCGCACCTGCTAGTCGGCTTTTTTCAGACACGATGTGCTCCATTCGCTTGCAAATTTATCACGACCTGATGGATGTATCATAGATTGACTAAACGCGATGGGAACGCGCTGCAGTATTGATGAGGTGTAACTCTTCGTGCATATTTCTCGTGTGCAGATTGCCGAATGCGCTATCGCATTGCCTTACATCTTGCGACTAGGCTCGACTGAGATACGAACGCGCGACTACGTTCTCCTCCGTGTTGAAACTACTTCGGGGCTATATGGCGAGGCCATTGGATACCCGCGCGGGACTCCACTCTTCGAAGTACTGAGTAATATGGCGCGTCAGACAATCGGCGACAATGCCGCGATGAGACGCGAGGTGATGGCGCGACTGGAACAGCGAAACATCCCAGGTCGAGCTGCCCTTACGCGAGGCTTAAGCCTGTTTGATATTGCCCTCTGGGATATCGCGTGCAAGAGCGCCGGGCAACCGCTCTTTCGCTATCTGGGCGGGCTCCGAAAGCAGGCTGACGTCACTGCAGTGGCTGGCTATTATATGGACCGCCGTTCCGTCGCTGAGATTGTCGACGAAGTCGCTGAACTCTGCGATGCAGGTTATGGCCGGGTGAAGATCATGCTGAAGGGCGATGACCCGGACTTTGATCGACGCTATGCTGCGGCAGTGAGCGAGCGGGCTCCAGGACGCGTCGCAGCCGATGCCCATTGGAGCTGGACGACTGTGACGGAAGCAAAGCGAATTTGTCGCGATCTGGACACTATGGGGCTCAACTTCATTGAAGATCCATTTTCGGCGAATGACTGGCGGTTTACCCACGAGCTGCAGCGCGAGCTGCAGACACCGATCGCCGCCGGCGAAGATGTCTTCGGCATACGTGCCTTTGCCGATCTTGTTCCCGGTATCGGGATCTTGCGCGTGGATGCCACGACTTGCGGCGGTTTGACAGGCGCCATCGAAGCAATCAATCTGGCCGCGGGAGCCGGCAGGACGGTGTTTCCGCACGTCTTCGCTCCTCTCCATATTCATTTGGCATGCTCGTTCCCAAATGTCGAAGGAGCCGAAGTCATTCCTCAGAGTTCGGGTGCTGACCCTTTTCATTCTTTGCTTCGTGACTGCCCCGTTGTGCATGATGGCAAGATGATGCCGAGCGACGAGCCCGGAGTTGGAATTCACATTGATTGGGAGACAGTCGAGAAAACTGCGAGACGGGCTGCCATCATTACTACGGACAATTAGTTAGAGTAATTCAGGGAGATGGATTCGATGAATGTAGGGACAAGAGCGGTGAACCAGGACCTTGCTGCACGGAGTGCCTCGGTAGAGAATGCCGAGCCGAAGGTCCGAGTACAGTCTGCGCTCCGCACGATTTCGATTTTGTTGGCAGTCTCGGAGAGCTCCAACGGGCTAAAGGTCAAAGAAATAACGGAGAAGCTTGGGTTGTCTCGCCAGGTGACCTACCATCTGATCCACACCTTGCATGCAACGGGCATCATTCGAAAAAACGAGAACAATCGGTATGTCTTAGGCCTCGCCGCAGTTTCGATAGCAGAGGGCTTTCATCGCCAATTGGCTCCCCCGGAACATCTCGCGCGACGGGTGCGTTCTATCGTCGCCGCCACAGAGGAAGCGGCCTATGCAAGTGGCTGGGTCGACGGCGAGATCGTCGCTCTTGCGACGGCACGCGGCCTTTCGCCGGTGGGAGCAGCTCAGATCCCTGAAGGTTTCAGTGGTTATGCTCACGCCCGGGCGACCGGAAAATTACTACTCGCGATGGCGGATCCGGCAATAGCCGAAGCCTATCTCGACAGCCATCCTATGGAAGCGCGAACCGATAGAACCATCGTCAGCCGCGAAGATCTCACCAGGGAGATGGAACGAATTCGGGCGCGCCAATACGCATTGGACAATGAAGAGTTCCATGAAGGAATTCGCTGTCTCGCCGTACCGGTAGAAGGCCTCGGCGGCCGGTTTGCTTTGGGCGTATCGGTCCCGAGTGGACGATTTCAGGTCAACTTTGACCAGTACTTAGCGGTCTTGATGAACGCGGCGCGCATTAGTTTTTAGTAATCTCCCGTGTCCCGCGACACCAGCCAACACCTCCGGGGCCTCAGTGAATAATCATATACTGACAACTGTATTATTTATTGACAATACGTTAAACTGCATATTAGGGTGGTAGCTCGTTCCAGGACGGTGTATTTTCATCTGTCTTCCGAGTGGAATCTTGTGATGATGAGCATATTCGGGCCCGTAAGAGGATAAAGCCATGTCTACAGTGAATACTGAGGTGCGTGAGCAACAAAGAATTTCCGGTGCGGATCAAAGCTACCTACTGGACGCACTCAAGAAGATCATTTTGATACGCACTGTAGAGCAGTTTGCACAAGACTTCAGTCTGGCCACACCCCCGAAATTTCTGGGGTCTGCTCACTTTTGCGCAGGGCAGGAGGCTGTTCCGGTAGCCACCATCGCCGGCTTGGAAGACGCCGATCAAATCGTTGCAACATACCGTGGTCACGGTTGGGCGCTGGCCTCGGGACTCACGCTGTTAGAGGTATTCGGCGAAATCTGCCAGCGCAGTGTTGGCGTGAACGGTGGTCGTGGTGGCTCCGCATACATGATGGCCCCATGGGGGCGTTTCATTGGTGAAAATTCGATCGTAGGGGCTGGTCTGCCGATAGCTTGCGGCGTCGCACAGGCGAACAAGCTATCAGGAAACAACCGCGTGGTTGCAGTCTCACTCGGTTGTGGTGCTTTCAACCAGGGATCCACTCACGAAGGCCTCGCATACGCTGCGGCGCGTAGCCTTCCCGTGTTGATCATCTGCGAAAACAATGGCTGGTCGGAACTCACTCGGACATCTGAAACGATCAAAGTGGGACGGATCGCGCAGCGCGCCTCCGGCTACGGTATGCCCGGTGTAACAATCGACGGAACAGATCCGCTTGCGATCCGCGAAACGGTAAAACAAGCTGCGGAACGCGCTCGGCGTGGTGAAGGCCCCGTCTTGATCGAGTGCCGTGTTCCCCGACTGTGGGGTCACTACAATCGCGACATCGAACACTATCGATCCAAAGAAGACAAGCAGACCGCAAAAGAACTAGACCCTATCCACCTTAATTTCGAACGCCTTACCAAGTTAGGCATAGTCGAGGGCAACAAATTGGAATCGCTGTTCGCCGAAGCGAGAGCCACTGTGGAGTCGGCGGCTGACTTAGTGTTCAGTTCGCCCCCGATCGACACAAGCACAGCGCAGCAACATGTCTGGGCAACGATCGAACAGCAGTCCTCTGTCCCTGAGGCCTACACGGAAAAAGAGCCCACCACGATGAGCTACATCCAGGCAGTCAACGAAGCTATTGGGCGTGAGTTGGAAACCCGGCCCGAGGTCATCGTCTATGGCGAGGATGTCGGCGCGGCAGGCGGTATATTTGGCGCCTCGCGCGGTCTACAGAAGATCTACGGAGATCAACGTGTCTTCGATACACCTATCTCAGAGAGCGCAATCTTAGGGTCCGCTGTGGGATCGGCTCTGATGGGCCTGAAGCCGATCGTCGAGATCATGTGGGCCGACTTCATGCTCGTCGCATTAGACCAACTCATCAACCAGGCGGCAAATGTTCGCTACATCACCGGAGGCCGCTGCGGAGTTCCCATAGTTGTGCGAACGCAGCAGGGGGCCACGCCGGGCGCTTGCGCCCAGCACTCACAAAGTCTTGAAGCTCTGCTGGCGCACATCCCTGGATTAAGCAGTTGCGCTGCCCGCCACTCCGCAGGACGCCTATGACATTCTCCGCTCGGCCGTGGCGAATCCTGATCCGTGCATCATCTTTGAAGCGCGAGGCCTTTATCAAACGACCGGCCCAGTAGCAACCTCGGATAACATCCAGCCGATTGGCAAGGCCGATCTCAAGAAGCAGGGAACGGATGCGGTAATCATTACCTGGGGCACGATGGTCCGCGTCGCGCTCGAAGCGGCTCAAGCGATGGAGAAGGAGGGTCTGAACGTCGCCGTCCTCGATCTCCGCTGGCTCTCTCCTCTCGACGAAGGCGCGCTTCGTCAGGCAGTCAAAGACGCGGGAGGCCGGGTCGTCGTGGCGCATGAAGCGAACCTGACCGGCGGCTTTGGCGCTGAAGTGGTGACTCGCATTCATGAGATGTTCGATGACCAGATCAGTTTGAAGATCAAGCGCGTTGCGACGCCGAACGTTCGAATGCCCGCAGCTCCGGTCCTGGCTCAGGAACTATTGCCGAACGCGGCGAAGATTGTGGAAGCGACACGCACAGTGATGGCGAAGTCCGCAACTGGAGCCACCGCCGCGAGCAATAGAAACGGGTAGATGTATCGGTCTGGAACTATATAGCTGGGATCAAATACCGAAGGAGGATGTGAGTCCGGTGGCAACCCGGCAGATGATACACACTCCAGATATGACTATCCTTCGCGTCACCTTAAAGCGGGAGCTATTGTTCCGCTGCATCAGCATGTTCATGAGCAGGTGACGATGCCGGCACGAGGAGCACTCCGCATTGAACTCGAAGGCAAAGAAATTATCTTGCGGGCAGGCGACGTGCTTCGGATACCTTCCAACGCCCCCCACTTGGTAGAGGCGCTCGAAGATTCGGTGGGGATTGAACTGTTCACCCCTGCGCGAGAAGACTGGAAGAAGTAGCAAAAGTGTAACGCTTCCTGAAAGTTTGAGGAGCGGACTTCCCATTCAAAATCGAACGAAGGTACCCCTCCACTTTTTGGAGACTATTGCTTGAGGATTGCGACCGCTCGTACCGGAGCCGCAGAAGCCCCGCGCCACTTCACCGGAAGAACGCTCACCGTAAAGGAGTGATAGGGCGCCGGAATCTCGTGCAGATTGCACAGATTCTCGAGATGGTAGTATTCCCGCTCGCGCATCACCCGGTGAGCTTCCCAGAACTTCTTTCGCTCAAACATCTTCGGAACCGGTGGATCAAAGCCGATCGCGTCGATCCCCATCACCTTTACGCCACGATCCAAAATGTAATGGACCGCTTCTTTCGTCATTCCAGGATGGTCCGTGAGGTAGCTCTTATCGAAATCGCTTCTTCGCCGCATCGGTCCGGAGTAGCACAATATCCAGCGGCTTGATCTTATAGCCGCCAAGCTTTGCCTTCAGCCGCATCTATATCCGCAACTGTAATCTCGTCGCCCGGACCTTTTGCGTCAAATCGAGCACCACGCCGTCGCCGTAGCAGTAATCAATCGGAATCCCTTCGGCACGAGGAGCATCAGGTTTCACGTGTCCCCACGAATCGATATGCGTGCCAATATGGTCGCCCGTAACGATCATGCAGTGGTTGGTAATTTCGTCGATCGCCATACTGATCCGTGCCGATACTGATAGCCATCTCCCGATGTGTCTCCATCTCGACGATGCTTGGCTTAACAACGTTGGGATAAGTCATCATCCCCCGGTAGACTTCCATGCTGAGATCGATCAGTTTAACGCCCATGTGTTCCATCACCCTTCTTCGTTTCTCTCGTCAGAGACAATTTACTTTCTTTCCCAACCGCCATCGACATGAATCGACTGGCCTGTAAGGTAACTCGCTTCTTCCGACGCGAAGAAGGCAACCACAGTGCCTATCTCGCGCGGCTCACCTGCTCTGCCCAACGATATCTGAGCAAGAACAATGGGCAATATCTCCGGACTCTTCATCACCCACTCCGTCATATCGGTATCGATCAAACCCGGGTGCACGCAATTCACTCGAATTCCCAACGGCGTCATCTCGGCGGACATGTTGCGGGTCAGCGCTTCGAGGCCAAGCTTTGTCGGCGCATAGTGTGTCCGCCCAGGCAGAACCTTGCCGGCCTGAATCGAGCCGATATTCACGATCACGCCCTTCCTCGATTCCGCTATCACGCGCCGGCAGAATACCTGGGAACAAAGCCATGCGCCGCGCAGATTGACGTCCGTAAGCCGCGTCCACTGCTCGTCGGTGAGCTCGAGAAAAGGAACGATTGTCTCGATGCCCGCGTTGTTCACCAGAATGTCGATAGGCCCAAGCTCTTTCCAGGTCCTGTCGATCATAGCCTCAACGTCCTTGCGGCTTGCGACGTCACCCTGCACTGTGATTGCCCGGCGTCCTTTGGCTCGAACCCACTCTGCGACCTCTTCAGCCTGCTTGGCGGATGCGACGTAGTTCACCGCCACGTCGGCTCCCTCTTCTGCCATCACCTCGGCGATCCCGCGACCGATACCCCGGCTCGCGCCGGTAACGAGTGCAATCTTCCCTTTAAGTTTCATAAGCTCCTCGGAGTTGCTGTGATAACCAACAGACACGCCAAATCCAATGCAGGTTGGAGATGGAACACTTGAATCATCCAGTTTTAGATGCCGCCTTCTTCTTACTCAGCACCTCCAACAGATAAGTCGTCAGACCGTTGCGAGTTGCGGCAATCGATTCGTCGGTCCATTGCAAAAAACCATGCTTCGATTTGAACCCAAGTTCATTGGCTGCTACATGCGCCCGCAAGGTGGAAGACGGCAGAGGCGACGCATTGAGATGCGGCAGAACATAGTCGTGAATCGCAAGCGTCAGGTCAAGGCCAACAAGATCAGCATTGGCCACCGGACCGAGCGCAGGCAAGCGCAATCCAAAACTGTTACGTACCGCGATGTCCACGGTCTCCGCATCGCAGATCCCTTCGTCGATCAGCGCAAAGGCCTCTCGCCACAGAGCATGTTGCATCCGATTTGCAATAAATCCCGGAACATCTTTTTGCACGCGTACCGGTTCCTTGCCGACCTTGCGCAGCAGATTGACGATCGTATCCATATGCTCTGTCGCCGCCGCTTCGGTGCGGACGACCTCGACCAAAGGAACCAAAAATGGCGGCTGGTAAAAATGCATGCCCAGAATCCGCTCCCGATGACTTGCATGTAACCCAATCTGCGTGATGCTCAGCACAGAGGTGTTGCTGCACAGGATCGTCTGAGGCGGACAAAGCCGATCGAGTTCGACGAACAGCTCCTGCTTCAGCGGAAGAGACTCCGTAATCGTCTCTATCACCACCGATGCGCTCTTGCACGCGACGGAAAGATCCGAAGTTGTCACAATTTGGTCGAGAACAGACGGAATGTCGGCCGCATCCACCAGCCCGTACTCAGCCATCTGAGCCAAATTATTCTTGACTCGCCCATGCACCTGGCCAAGCTTTTCGCTGCTTCTGTTGTGAATGACTACGGAACACCCATGCGCGGCGAAGACCTGGGCAATACCCGGGCCCATCATGCCGGCCCCAATCACTGCGATCGTTTCCATTGAATCCTTTCGCTTGGAGGCGGTCCGCTTGGCCCTGACTCAGTTCCGATGCCCTGATGCGAATATCAGCATGTGATAGATATGTTCGTATGTGATATTGTGTGGCGAGGGAAATATACACTCGATTTTCTCACGCTGTCAAACGTACTTACTGATTCCATAGAAAGCCAATTGCACCTCCATTTATAGCTTCGTCAGGCCTACACAGAGGCGCCAACGTCACCTATTTTCCTATTACTCGCAGCATGGATATTCCAAGCCAACCCTTCCAATTTGCCTCCCGGAGTCAGCATCTGGGAAAAGGGCATCACTCCCAAAGAGGGAGTGAAGAGTGCTTCTTCGAATAACTACGTTCTCTCCACCAAACGGCGTGACGAAAACGGCGCCGTAGAGGTCCACGATAAGCATACCGACATCATGATCGTTCAAAGCGGTGAAGCGACCCTCCTGCTCGGAGGCAAGGTCATCAATCCTCAGAGCATCGGCCCCGGTGAAACCCACGGAACCGGCGTCGACGGTGGAACGAAGCGATCTGTTGCGCCCGGTGACGTGATCGTCATCAAGGCCGGTGTCCCTCATCAGTTCTTGATTGCGCCCGGGAAGCAAGTCACCTACATCCTGGTCAAAGTGGCATCACAATAGACGTTCTTCATCATGGCGATCCGAAAAGAATGTTGACAGACATTCAGGGCAAAGCGTACGGTTCTGCTGCACCCGTTTGCCATAAAATCTGTGTCATATAACAACAACATAGTCATAATCTGACAAAACTATCCGAACTCGATCCAGTCGAGTTTACAAAAGTGGCCAGCACATACAGCGCAGAATTTTTCTGGCCAAGGAACGAAATACATGAAGGTTCTCGTAGGTGTGAATAGCTTCTTGAAGTTTGCTGCATGCGCTACATCGTTCGCGATTGGCTTTAGCGCGCTATCAGTCAACGCTGCAGCTCAGCAGTCCCTCCCAAAGAGATTCACCAGCGAGATGCCGATGATGCAGGCGGCCGCTGCTCCTAAGGCTGGCGGAGAGGGAGCAGGTTCCACGATCTTTGGCAACTACTGCGAGACCTGCCACGGCAATCCCAAAGTCCCTGAGGCGCCTCCCCCTGCCATGCTGCGGAAGATGACCCCCGAGAAGATCTACTTCGCCCTCTCTCAGGGCGAAATGAAGCCCATGGCGACGAATCTCTCCGATCAGCAGCAAAGAGATATCGCCGAATGGGTGGGCGGCAGAAAGCTGGGCGCCAGTGAGAGCGGCGACGCCAAGCACATGAAGAATGTCTGCCCCGCGAACCCTCCGATCACCAACATCACCGCGACTCCCTCATGGAATGGATGGAGCCCCGAGCTATCCACCACTCGAATGCAATCGGCCAGCGCAGCAAACCTGTCGCCTGCAGCGGTCACCAGGCTTCGTCTCAAATGGGCCTTCGGTCTGCCGACGGCGTCATCCGTCTACGGGCAGCCCACCGTCGTCGCCGGTCGAGTCTTCGTCAGTTCCGACGCCGGTTTCATCTACTCGCTCGATGCTAAGACAGGTTGCGTCTACTGGTCCTTCCAAGCCCAGTCCGGAGTACGCAGCGCGATGAGCGTCGGTCCCACCAAGCAGGGATCGACAAACTTCGCCGTCTTCTTCGGCGACATTCGCGGCAATGTCTACTCCATCGACGCCAACACCGGAAAACTCCTCTGGACGGTTCCTGTCGACCCACATCCTCTCTCCAGAATCACCGGCGCCATCACGCTCTACAACGGCCGCCTCTACGTTCCCGTCTCTTCCCTGGAAGAGCCTGAGTCCTCCAGTGCAAGCTACGTCTGCTGCTCCTTCCGCGGCATGATCGCTGCCCTCGACTCCAGCACAGGCAAGCAAGTCTGGAAGACCTACACGCTTCCCGACGTCCCCACCCCACAAACAACTCCAGACGGCAAGAAGTTCATCGGCACCGGCGGCGTAGGAGTCTGGGGCCCCGTCACCATTGATACCAAGCGGAGCGCGATCTACATCGGAACCGGAAACACATTCTCCGGAAAAGACATCGGACGATCCGACGCAGTCATGGCGCTCGATCTCAATACCGGCAAAGTTCTCTGGGTCCAGCAGGACGAGCCAAACGATGTCTGGCACACCGGCTGCGGACATAACGCAGGCGTACCGCCAGGATTCCCTCCACTCACCGTCCCGCCAGCCAAAGGACAGGCCGCGCCGCCTCCCGCCGCAAGGCCAGCTATGCCGGCCTCCTACTACTGCCCGGAGTCCGAGGGTCCCGACTGGGACTTCTCCGCCGGCGCAGTTCTGGTGAATCTGCCTAATGGACATTCCTTAGTCATCGCCGGACAAAAGTCCGGTATGGTCTGGGCTCACGATCCAGACCAAAAAGGAGCCCTCGTCTGGAAGTCCGATATCTCCCGCGGCCAAATCGTCTTCGGCGGCGCCGCAGACGATCAGCACGCATACTTTGGCATGCGAGGTGGCCGCGCAGGCGCACTCCCAATCGGCGGCGTCTCTGCCGTCCGACTGTCTGACGGAGTCGAACAATGGTACCGACCTACCCCGGCGCAAGAGTCCATGAAGATCCACTCAGGCATAACAGCAGCCCTGACCGTGATTCCAGGCGTGGTCTTCAGCCCCGGACTCGACGGAATGCTCCGCGCATTCAGCGCATTGGATGGAACGCCGATTTGGAAGTACGACACCACTCAGGAAGTTGAAACAGTCAACGGAGTAAAAGGCAAGGGAGGTTCTATCGGCTCCGCCGGTGCCACCGTTGCGGACGGCATGGTCTTCGTAACATCCGGCTACACCGGCTTCGAAGCCGGCGAACCCGGCAATCTGCTGCTTGCATTCGCACCGTAGCTTTGCCGCCTGAGTGTGGAAAGATAACATGATCGAATGAATGATCTGGCCGATAGAGTTGCCCTTGTAACCGGTGCCTCCCGTGGAATTGGACGCGATATTGCCATCTCCCTGGCTCGTGCCGGATGTCATGTCGCCGTCGGCTTCCACAAAGATAAATCTCAAGCCGAGTCGATCGTAGAAGAGATTCGTGCTCTCGGCCGCCGTTCCTCCGCATTCGGATTCGATGTCGGCCAATCCGCCGAAGCCGAAGCGCTGGTGCAAGCCGTCGTGGACGAGTTTGGCTCGATCGGCATCGTGGTAAACAATGCCGGTATCAATACCACCAAGCCGCTCAATCTACTCACGACGGAAGACTGGGACGAAACTCTTCGAACCAATCTCTCCTCTGCCTTCTTCATCACTCAGGCAGCTCTGCCAGTCTTGCGGGCGCATAAATGGGGACGCATCATCATGCTCTCCTCGGTCGCCGCGCAAATGGGTGGTGTGATCGGCCCTCACTACGCCGCCAGCAAAGCCGGCCTCATAGGACTAGCTCACAGCTATGCGCATCTGTTGTCCAAAGAGGGAATCACGGCGAACGCCATCGCTCCGGCCTTGATCGAAACCGACATGATTAAAAATATTCCGACCATCAAGCCAGAGATGATTCCCGTAGGCCGATTCGGCCACGTGAACGAAGTCGCCTCCGTCGCCGTCATGCTCGCCTCCAACCCATACATCACCGGCCAGACAATCAACGTGAATGGCGGCTGGTATATGCAGTAAATCGCCCGAACAGCTAATCGGCCCGCTTGCTGCTCGCACGTGGGGACTTCGGTTTGCTTTTGGCCTTGAGATCGAGATTGAGCTCCACCGCAGCGCGGATCAGGTCCTTCAACGCCGTCTCATCGATCTTGTCGCCTTCGTGGATGTCGATGGCGCGCCTGACATTCCCATCCAGGCTGGAGTTGAATAGACCGGAAGGTCCTCCAACGCAGCTCCCTTGGCAAAATGTCATTTTGACGACGTTCTTGTACGTCTCTCCCGTGCAGACGATGCCGCCATGGGAAAAGACGGGAGTCCCCATCCACTTCCACTCTTCGACGATCTCAGGGTCTGCCTTGTGGATGATTACGCGGACTTTCGCGAGCGTATTCCCGCGCCAGTCCCCAAGTTCATTGATCTTCTCGTCAGTGAATGCAGAGGCAGGTTCCACCGGGACGGGCCATTTCATGTACAGATCCAACTCTCGCACCCAATCTACTCGATCGGGCCAAATTGGCCCTCCAGTTCTTTGACCATAGCGTAGGCTTGATCGACCGGGATCTGAGGACCATGTTTCTTCCGAAATTCATTGGCAAGTCGATCTATCTCGGAAACATACTCCTCTCGATTGGGCCCATCATACGTCGTCTTTCTTTCCAGCAGGTGCTTCAATACGGATTCTGTTGAGATCGTTTTCCCTTCGGCAGCTCCCTTGTCAATAATTGACTGACGTTTTCGCTCCATATCCTCGATCGCCAGTTGATTACGGTCCTTCAGGGCCATCAGGTAGCGCCCGACGTCGGAGGGAATTGTCGCATTTCTCGCGATTCGTAAGAACCACCACACACGAACGGGCATGAGTATTCGGCCCAACCCCATATGCACTGCCTCAATTCGGAACTGCCGAGCTACGTCTGAGTCTGTCCGTCTAGGTCACTGTTGTTGATTGCCATAGAGCGTTGTCGTGTGTGACATCAGCATGTCCATAAGAAATACTTCACGGAACTCAACACTTGGCGTAGCCTTTCTCACTTGCTCAACGGCATCTATCCATTCGTCTTCAAGTATCAGGCAATTCGGAATGCAATTCACGATCAACACTGTACCAGAGGGGTACGCTTTGCTGGCTTTTGCAGTGAGCCTTTCAAGTATCTGTTCAGCCAAGTCCTTGGCGTTCTCACCCCCACTGAACACGTATGGCTTGGAAACGATGGCTTTTCCTTCTCGACGGATTCCTTTTACCCCAAAGGAGCCGCCACCTTGATGCAGCAGACGGCGTCTTCGAGAGTCGTTTGGATGAACGGATGTGGTGATCTCTACGAATATTCTCCTCGGCACGGCTCCGTGGTCAACGAACGAGCCAGAGGACCAGAGAACGGCATCATATTGTTGGGACCCGCTCAACCATCGAACTTTGATCCGTCTCCCCGCTTGATAGCGCGCTTGGATGTAGCGGGCCAAGGGAAGCAGCTCTTCAACAAGGCGCTTGTCGGTTTTCGATTGGCGCAGTCTTAGTCGGCTCTTTCCTTCAGGTTCTCCATTTATCCGGTCGAAGAGGTCATACACTTTGCGACAGAAATCCAGACCATCCAGTAACTGGTCATCAATTGCAGCGAGGTCGATGTGCGAATCTTTCGGCACTCGAAAGCAGCCTAGCCTTTCTGAAACCTAATATAAGCGTTCCTACCCGGAGTTCTCGATGAATGATACCTTCCCATTTCGGAGCTCGCGATGGCGCGAACCCAATTCTCGCTTCCGAGTATAGGACCTCGGTGGGCGCAGAAATCGCTAATGTTTGCAGCCGGCGCCAAGTCCCAGAGCACGCCATTCTCAACCGCCCAGCCCCACGCATAGCCTTAAACGGAAAACCTATTCGCGCTGCGAGCTTTCAATCGCGCTGCCTCTTCTTCCCGATTCTTAGCAGGCGCATTGGTCTGAAGGGAGCACAGAAGTTGAGTCGAAACGCCCGCGATGGCATCGATCGCAGACTGAAATGCTTCTTCGTTGGCCTTCGACGGCTTGTTGAAACCCGCTGATCTTTCGCACGAACTGGAGCGATGCTGCTCGAACCTCTTCCGGGGTAACGGGCGGATCGAAGTTGAACAGCATTTTGATATTTCGGCACATGTCCGCAGACCTCCCTCTCTCGCTCGCACGCAAGCGCAGACTACCTTTAATTTACTCAATCAGCCACTTTTGCATCCCCGTACATCTCTCGATACGAACCTCCGCGAGCGGCCGCAATCAGAGGATGAAAATCTGAATCTGTTGTTTCCGGCAAACGCGTTTGCAGTGGATGCCAGAAGAAATGCGACGCGACCCAGGCGACCCCGGCCAGGTCGGGCGACCTAAGCCGAGCGTAGGTGGGCAAAGCATCTCCCAATCCATGTCAAGCCCGGAAGTCGGATCTGAATTCAGCCTCCCATATACAAACAACACAAACTAAAAGACTAAGCAGCCAAAACTATCCGCCAGAAACTTGGCGTAGTAGTTCACTCCAACCCGGTAAAATAGAAATACAGGTCAAACAAAGAGAGTCTGCGCCAGAAGCCAGTGGAGGGAGGTCCGTCACGCCGCGCTATCTCCTTTGGAATGAATATTTTGGCGTGTAAGTCTTTTATTTGCAATATTTTAGCTTGACGATTTTCCGCTAAACCATTGCAAACAAGAATCTTACGCAAAGTAAAATCGCTACATAGGGGTGGGGGGTTACCCCTGAATCGGTTCCATTCAGATACGCAGGAAGATGCTCCTGCGATACATCCAGAACAGGATGAGCCAGTAGATCAACATCACGGCAATCCCCACCATCAGTGGCTCCAGCCCGGCTCCAAAGGATCGAAAGATCCGATATCCGAGATGGATGTGCAGGCTATTAACGATGAATCCCTCGCACATATCAGCCAACAGGTAAGCCGCGATCGAATTCATCCCGACAACCACCAGCGGGAACGCCCATCGGCGATGAGATCGAACGTCGATGACCCACGAGAATGCCGCCAGGAAGAAGAAGCAGATTCCGCCGCTGAAGAGCGTCCAGCTCGGCGTCCAGATACGCTTCACAATCGGGCAAACGCCCAGAACATGCAGCAGCAGACCAGCAACCACCAGCATCAATCCAGCGATCACGAAACGCCTGACCGGAATCTTCGGCGAAGCCGAGCGAAACCACTCACCCGCCCGCAGACCAAGCAGCATCGTGCCAAGCGTCGGAATGAAGCTCAGAGTCAGATAACCGCCATTGTTGTAGACGAAGCGCGAAGCACGAGGAAAGAGATTCAGAAACCAGACATCAAACGCCTGCCCAAGATTGCTGTTCTTGTTCCAATGCGCAGCGAAACCGCTGAAGTTGTACTGCCAATCGGCTGGAACTCCAACGGCAGCATAGTCGAAGTTCGGCCCAGGAGCCGGATACAGTGCCCACGCCAGCCAATATCCAAAAAGGATGGCGGCAAGCGCAGTCCATTGCCATTTCGGCCGGCAATACGCCAGCAGAAATGCAAACGTATATCCCATGCCGATCTGCGTCAGCGTGTCTTCAAATGTAAAGTAAGTCTGCCCGCGATGGAGAGAACGAAGGAAGATGCCAAGCGCAATCAGCACGATGCTTCGAAGGATGGTGTGCGCCAACTGCTCTCGGAAGCTCTGTCCCTTGCGCAAGCGACTGGCGATGGAATAGGGAAGTGCAACGCCAACCAGAAACGTGAACGACGGCTGAATCATGTCATGCAGCCCCAGCCCCGCCCACGGAACATGCGTCTGATTGTAAGCAAGGATGTGCCAGAACAGGCTGTTGGGATAAGCGCGAGCGACGGAGGAAAAACTCAAAACCTCGCCCATCATCAGCAGCATCACCAGCCCTCGATAGGCGTCGACGGCAACATTGCGCGGAGCCGCTGGTCTCGAGACCTGCCTGGCTGTCCGGGACTTGCTCTCCTCCGCGGTCTCCGTGCTCAGGGTTGCATTCATCATCCGGCTTGCCTCCAGCGGACAATTGTTGCTCAATGATTATGGTAAGTTGAAAAAAACTATATAAGTCGGCGCAACATGGAAAGATGGGTTCAGAATCCAGAATCCACAAGTCCCTAACCGGGCGCGGGATTCAAATCCCCATCCGGGCACCAATGAATTTACATCGGGAGTGATATGCGTGTCATTGCAGTGTGGGCGCTGGCTGTTGCCTCTGTCTCAAGTTCCTTTGCCGCCGGTCAGGCGTTCACGCTCGATCAGGCCCTAAGCGCACCCTACGCCTCAGACCTCGTCGCCAGCCAGAAAACCGGCAGCTTCGCATGGGTTGAAAACGAGCAGGGCAAGCGCAACGTGTGGATCGCCACCGCCGACAGCTCCGGCAAATTTACGTCGAAGCGCCTCACCTCCTACGATCACGATGACGGTCAGGAAGTCGACGAAGTAGCCTGGACCCCCGACGGCACGCACGTCCTCTACGTGCGCGGAGGCGACTTCGAATTTCCCGGCCGCACCGATCCCAACCCCGCGCTCAATCCCGAAGGCGTCTCGCAGAACATCTATCTCATCGCTGCCACCGGCGGCGAACCGCGCAAGCTCGGCGAAGGCTACGGCTCCGCGGTCTCTCCGTCAGGCGATCAAGTAGCCTACATCTCCCACGACCAGATCTGGTCCGCCGATCTGAACTCGGACGCGACCAAGCCGAAACAGCTTCTCCACACTCGCGGCGACCTCTCCGGACTAGTCTGGGCGCCGGACGCCCACGCCATCGCCTTCGTCAGCCAGCGCAACGATCACAGCTTCATCGGCGTCTACGACCTCCACGAAAAGACCCTCACCTACCTCGATCCCAGCACTGAAAATGACATGGAGCCCGTCTGGTCTCCTGACAGCAAGCAGATCGCCTTCATCCGCATCCCCGGCTCGCCCCAGCCTCCACCTACCGACGACCGCACCGCCAGCCCCTGGTCCATCCGCATCGCCGACGCATCCACCGGGCAAGGCCACTCCGTATGGAAAGCGAACAAAGGTCGTGGCAGCGCCTTCCGCGAGATACACGGAAGCCATCTCCTCCTCTGGGCAGCCGACAACCGCCTGGTCTTTCCCTGGGAGGCCGACGGCTGGTCGCATCTTTATTCCGTGCCCGTCTCTGGCGGCGCTGCGCTGCTACTCACCCCCGGCGACTTCGAGATAGAAGACATCAGCCTTACGCCGGATCGCACCACCGTCCTCTACACCTCCAACCAGCAGGACATCGACCGCCGTCATCTCTGGTCCGTGCCCGCAGCAGGAGGCAAGCCCAAAGCGCTCACCAGTGGCACCGGAATCGAAGTCGCACCAACCGAGGCAGGGAACGCAATCGCCACGCTTCGTTCGGATGAACACACTCCGCTCCGTCCCGCGTTGCTCGAAGCCAACGGCACCCTGCAGGACCTCGCCCCGCAACTCATCCCCGCGACCTACCCCGGTGCGAAGTTCGTCACGCCTCAGCAGGTCATCTTCCCGGCAGCGGACGGCCTCAAGATTCACGGCCAGCTCTTCCTGCCTGCCTCGGCCCGCGACGGCAAGCGGCATCCTGCGCTCGTCTTCTTCCACGGAGGCTCGCGCCGGCAAATGCTGCTCGGCTTCCACCCGATGCAGTACTACTCCAACTCCTACGCGATGAATCAGTATCTCGTCAGCCTTGGCTACATCGTGCTCTCAGTCAACTACCGCAGCGGCATCGGCTACGGACTCAACTTTCGCGAAGCCCTCCACTACGGCCGCGGCGGAGCCAGCGAGTACAACGACATCCTCGGCACAGGAAAATACCTGCGCAGCCCGCGCCGACATCGACCCCAAAAAGATCGGCGTGTGGGGCGGCAGCTACGGCGGCTTCATGACCGCTCTCGCGCTGGCTCGCTGCTCTGACATCTTCGCCGCCGGCGTCGATATGCATGGCGTGCACGAGTGGCTGCGTCCCGCCAGTTGGAAGCCTACTCATGATCCGGTCGCTGACGCGAAGTACATCAAGACCCTATGGGACTCGTCTCCCATGGCCTACCTCTCCACCTGGCGCTCGCCCGTGCTGCTCATCCAGGGCGACGACGACCGCAACGTCCCCTTCCTGCAAACGGTGACGCTTGCCCGCGCACTCCGCAAGCAGGGCGTCGACTTCGAAGAGCTCGTCTTCCCCGACGAGATTCACGGCTTCCTTCTGTACCGCCACTGGCTCGAAGCCTATAAAGCTGAAGCCGATTTCTTTCAACGCAAACTGCATGTCACCCCAGCCGCCAAAGCAGGAGAAGAAATAATGCAACGCGCTCGTCGCCTCACGAATCTCCTGTTAGCTGCCTTCATTCTCCTCGTTTCACATAACGTCTCCGCGCAGGAGCTCGACCTCATCCTCCACAACGGCTCCGTCATCGACGGCTCAGGCTCGCCCGCAATCAAAGCAGACGTCGGCATCACTGGCGACCGCATCGCTTTCGTCGGCTCCAGCAAAGGCAGAAAAGCAAAGCGCGAGATCGACGCCACCGGTCTCGTCATCACGCCCGGTTTCATCGATCCCCACACCCACACCGCCGGCGATCTCTCCGATCCCAAACGCAGCCGCAACGACGCCTACCTCGCTCAAGGTGTCACCACCGTCGCCACCGGCAATGACGGCGACAGCCCCGCCGCCACCGGAGCAACGCTTGCCAAGTGGAACCAGCAGGGCATCGGCACGAACGCCGTCCTCTTCATCGGGCAGGGAACCGTGCGCCGCGAGGTCATGGGCATGGCCGACGCCAAGCCAACACCCGAGCAACTCGATCGCATGAAGTCTCTCGTCGACACCGCCATGCAGGAGGGCGCCATCGGCATGTCCACCGGCCTCTACTATGCACCGGGCAGCTTCTCCAGCACCGAAGAGGTCATCGAGCTCGCCCGTGTCGCCGCACAGCACGGCGGCATCTACGACACGCACATGCGCGACGAAGGCACCTACAACATCGGCCTGCTCGGCTCCGTCCGCGAGACCATTCGCATCGGCCAGGAGGCGCACCTGCCAGTGATGATTTCGCACATCAAGGCTCTCGGTCCTGACGTCTGGGGACAGAGCAAGGACGTCATCGAACTGATCGATACCGCTCGCAAGGCAGGCGTCAAAGTCATCGCCAGCGAATACCCCTACGACGCCTCCGGCACCAGCGTCACCGCAGCGCTCATCCCTCGCTGGGCTGAGGCCAACGGCGCGCTCCAGAAGAACCTCACCGACCCCGCTGTTCATACTCGCCTTGTCGCTGAGATGACCGAAAATCTGAAACGCCGCGGCGGAGCTGATACCCTCCTCATGACCTCCTCGCGCGACAAGACCATCGTCGGCAAGACCCTCGCGGCCATTGCAAAAGAACGCAACGAGTCGCCAATTGACGCCGCCATCGAGATCGCAAAGAACGGCGGCTCCGCCGTGGCCTCCTTCAACATGAAGGAGAGCGACATCGAGGCCTTCATGCGCCAGCCCTGGGTCATGACTTGCTCCGACGGCTCCGAGGGCCACCCGCGCAAGTACGGCACCTTCCCGCGCAAGATCCACGACTATGTCTACGAGAAGAAGGTCATCCCGCTCGAGTTCGCCGTTCGCTCCAGCACCTCGCTCACTGCCGAGACGCTGGGCTTGAAAGATCGCGGCCTGCTCAAGCCCGGCTACTTCGCCGATGTCCTCGTCTTCGATCCCAAGACCTACGACGAGCGCGCCACCTACCAGCAGCCAACCATCCTCGCCACCGGCGTTCGCTACCTGACGGTCAACGGAATACTCGCAATCGACAAGGGATCGCTGACCACAACCTTGGCAGGTAGAGCTCTCAAGCATTAGTGTGGTGCATCAGTCAGAAAGGGTCCATGCCCAGTCTGACTCGCCTCTTGTACCCCGCAAAGCACAACAAGCTCTCCTCTCTCACGAACCGCCCTGCAATATCCTCTATCGCTGGCATCGTTCTCAAGCAATCGGCTAGGTCCTTTGTCCCTCGACGTGGCTGCCATTCATCTTAGAATCAATAGATAATCGCTAGGAGAACGGCCCATGCCGGGAACTGTGACTCACCGGTTTAGTTTTACGCAGCGGCAGAGCGCTTCGAACAAGACGCCCCGCCAGATCAACCGGAATCTGGTGTTCAATCTGATTCGCATGCGCCAGCCGGTCTCGCGTGCCGATATTGCGCGCATCTCCGGGTTGCAGCGCAGCACGGTCTCGTTGATCGTCGAAGACCTGTTGCGGGACAAGTGGATCGTCGAGGGCTCTACCGGCCGTCTGCCCCGCGGCCGCCGTCCGACCTTCCTGCAGTTGAACGATCAGCGTGCCGTGATTGCGCTCGACATCCATCCTTCGCAGACCACGGTCGCCGTCACCGGCCTGGGCGGCCGCGTCGTCTCGCAGTGCATGGTGGTGCTTCCGGACGACTCCACCAAGGCCATCCAGGCCATGATCGCCGCCGTGCGCAAGCTGATCGCCGACAATCCCGACCGCACCTTCGAGGGCATCGGCATCAGCCTGCCCGGCCGTGCGGACCTGCATCTGCAGAAGCTTATCTTCGCTCCCAATCTGCACTGGCCGGTGCTCAGCCTGAACTCCCGCATCCAGCGCGCCACCGGCCTGCGCGTCGAGATGGACAACGCCGCCAACGCCTGCGCGCTCTCCGAGGTGTGGTTCGGCGACAGCGACGGCACGCACGATATCGTCGCGGTCAATGTCTCGGAAGGCATCGGCACCGGCATCTTCGCCAACGGCCGGCTGCTGCGCGGGCAGGACGGCATGGCCGGCGAGTTCGGTCACGTCCAGATGAAGGCCAACGGCCCGCCCTGCGCCTGCGGCAGCGTCGGCTGCTGGGAGACGCTGGCCTCCAATCGCGCTGGCCTGCGCTACTACCACGAGATGGGCGGCAACGGAAATCTGCAAGGCTTCGAGGCGCTCATCAAGCTGTCGCTCGCCTCCGATCGCACGGCCATCCGCGCGCTGGAAAAGATGTCGGTCTTTCTCGGCCAGGGTCTGCGCATGATCGCCTCGGCGCTGGCGCCCAACGAGATCGTCGTCGTCGGCGACATCACCGCCGCATGGCATCGCTTCGGCCCCATCGTCGAGGCGGAGCTGAACCGCAACTCGCTCTCCAAAGTCCATCAAGGTGCGCCCCTCCGCCGAAGGCAGCACCGCCCGCCTCCGCAGCGCAGTAGCACTCGTCATGAGCGACGGACTATAGCAATCTCCGCACGCACCGCCCACTAATCATGCGCCGGCGGTGGTGGCGGCGCAGTCGAAGGCGGAGTCGGCAGCCCGCTCACCGTCCGTGGTTCCATCAACTCAACCCGTGTGCCGTCAGGATCGTACAGATTCAGCTGCCGCTTGCCGTTCACGCCGGTCGCAATCTTCAACTCCCGGCCATACGTCTTGAACGCCGGTCGCGCCTCAAGCGCAGCGGCCGACTTCGCGATATCCGGGACCACCAGCGCAACATGGTTCTTCCCGCCCCAGCTACTCGGATCGGAAGGCGCGCGATACAGCATGAACTCCACATAGTCCTTGCCGTCCGGAACCTGCATATTGATCCAGCTCAGCTCCTTCGGATTTGCTCCCCCGCGCCAGATCTCTTTGAACCCCAGCACCCCGCCATAGAAGTCCATCGACCGCTGACTGTTCCCCACCAGAAAGCCAACGTGGTAAATGCCGTCCGAGATCCGCGTCGCCGGCTCAAACTTCCCAGCGGCCTTGGCCTCCAGCCCATCCGCCAGACTCTGAACAAACTCCACCAGCATCCCATCCGGGTCCTTGATCTCGAACGCATAATCTCCCGCGCGCGTCTTGTTTGTAACCGGATTAACCTCAAACCCCTTCGAACGCAGGTACACCCGCATCTGCTGGATGTCATCCACCGCGAAGCACACATGGCTCATCATGTTGTGGGGAACAGTCGGCGGCTCGTTGAACAGCTCAATATGCTGATGGTCGTTAATCTTGATAAACGCGATCCGAACCTCATCGCTGCCCGGCTTCTTCAAGTCGTACGACTCCTGGTAGCCAAGCAGTCCGTCCCAGAACGCAATCGTTTTCGGCAAATCGGAGACGAAGTAGGCAACATGCGAAATCCCCGTAATCCGCGGCCGCTTCACCGCATCCTGACCGCGGCACGGCAACACCATCAGCACTGCCCCTATCAATCCCGCGAATCTCCGGTTCATCATCTACGCAGCACCCTTCCACTTGATATTGCACCCGATGCTTGTTCGCTGATTCGTATCCGGACGCCGCCCCGCGATCACGTCATCCATCGCCGCGCGCAGGTCCTTACCCGACACCGGACTATCGTTCCCAAGGTCCTTGCGTCGCGGACGGCTGTCATCCAGCTGCCCACGATACACCAGCTTCATCTGCCCATCGAACAGAAAAAAATCCGGCGTACAAGCTGCCTCATACGCCCGCGCCACCTCCTGCGTCTCATCAAACAGGTAAGGGAAGCGAAATCCCAGCCGCTCCGCTTGCCGCTTCATCTCTTTTGGCCTGTCCTCCGGATACGCCTCAACATCATTCGAAGAGATCGCCACCATCCCGATCTTCCCCGCATAGTCCACGCCAATCCGCGCCAGCTCCTCCTCCACATGCTTCACATAAGGACAATGCACGCAGATAAACATCACCAGCAGCCCATGGCATCCCATCGTCGAGCAGTTCGCCGCATCCGTCCGCGCATCCTCCGAGACGAGAGCGAACACATCATCCCGCCCCACTGCCTTGCCCGTCACCACATCCACCAGCTCAAACGCCGGAGCCACCGTACCCAGCTTCACCATCGCCGACTGTTCTCTCGACATAACGTAACCCTCCATCGCACTTCAACTCGTCCATTCTAAGCCGCGCTGATTACACTATCCTCATGGTCATCCACACCTTCGCCTTCCGCTGGAAACCCGACGTCACCGCCGAGCAGAAAGTCCCACGTCATCGCCGAAATCCGCGCCCTGCAAGGCCAGATCCCCGGTCTCGTCGAAACCCTCGTCGGAACCAACATCTCCCCGCGCTCGCAAGGCTATGAGCTCGGCGGCGTCATGAAGTTCGCCGACCGCGCCACCTTCGACGCCTACAACGATCACCCCGTCCACCAGAAGCTCCTCTCCTGGCTCATGCCGCTCATCGATCCCCTCGAAGTAGACTTCGAACTCTAGCCACGCCGCGGGAACCCACCTCATTACTTCGCTTCTGCCTCCACGCTCGGTATCGTGAAGTCAGAGCGCAGTCATGTCCGCAACGCAATCGCCCATTCATCTTCCGAAGCAACGCCCCACCCGCACCCTTCCCGGCGGCCGCGCCCAGTCCCACACCCTCCCCAAAGGCCCCAACGGCCTCGCCCTCTGCCGCTGGTGCGATCTCGAGATCCTCGCCAAACGCCGCCGCACCTTCTGCTCCGACTACTGCGTTCACCAGTGGCGTCTCCGCACCGACCCCGGCTACCTCCGCGACCAGGTCTTCGCCCGCGACCGCGGCATCTGCGCCGTCTGCCACATCGACACCATCGCCGCCTACAACGCCCTCAAGCGAGCCCGCGGCCCCGCCCGCGCTGCTGGCCTGCATCTCTACGGCATGAAGTCCATCATTGCCCGCCGCTCCCTCTGGGACGCCGATCACATTCGCCCCGTAGCCGAAGGTGGAGGCCAGTGCGACCTCGATAATCTCCGCACGCTATGCCTCCTCTGCCACCGCGACGCCACCGCCCAGCTTCGGCTGCGTTTGAAATCCGCCGCTTCGCGATAGGATAGTAGCTCCACCCCTCCTTTCTGCGCCCGATTGTGACCGTCATCACAGACACACTTGCGCGATGACTTGATCCTTTTTCTTAGAGGATCATTCATGCAAACCACCACTTCTTCCCGTTGCTCGCACATCGGCAAACCTTGCTCCGGCATGTGCACTGGTTATTCGTCGACTGAATCCTGCCCGCCCCTCATCGTGCTGGCCGTCCTCTCCACGATTTCACCCCCCATCGCATCAGCGGGATTACGTCCCGCAGGAGCTCCTCAATGAGTGTTGCCCCACCCATCATGCCGATAGAAGTCGTTCCCGCCTCACTCGCACCGACCACAGTTCTGCGGTCGCGCAACTATCTCAATGCCGAACACGGTCTCAAGAGCTGGCTCCTCACCTCGCGATCACAAACGCATCGCCATCCTCTATCTCATCAGTGTCAGTTTCTTCTTTCTCGTCGGCGGCTTGCTCGCCATGACGCTACGCTTCGAGCTCCTCACCCCCGGCGCCGACCTCATGGCCCTCGACACCTACAACAAGGTCTTCTCCATGCACGGCATCGTCATGGTCTTCTTCGTCCTGATCCCCGCCATCCCGGCGATTCTCGGAAACTTCGTCCTGCCTCTCATGCTCGGCGCGCGCGACCTCGCCTTCCCCAAGATCAATCTGCTCAGCTGGTACTGCTTCATCATCGGCGGCATGCTGCTCCTCTACACCGTCCTCGCCGGCGGAGTAGACACCGGCTGGACCTTCACCACGCCGCTCAGCACACGCTTCGTCAACACCAACGTCATCTCTGCCGGACTCGCCGCCTTCGTCGCCGGCTTCTCCTCCATCCTCACCGGTCTCAACTTCATTGTGACCATCCACCGCATGCGCGCCCCCGGACTCACCTGGTTCCGCCTGCCTCTCTTCGTCTGGGCGCAATACGCTGCCTCCATCATCATGTCCTCGGTACGCCTGTCGTCGCCGTCACCATCGTCCTCGTCGCCCTCGAGCGCCTCTTCAGCTTCGGCTTCTTCGACCCCACCAAAGGCGGCGATCCGCTCCTCTTCCAGCATCTCTTCTGGTTCTACTCCCACCCCGCCGTCTACGTCATGCTGCTTCCCGGCATGGCCGTCATCTCGGAGATCATCGCCTGCTTCTCCCGCAAGCGCGTCTTCGGATACACCGCCGTAGCCTTCTCCTCCGTCGCTATCGCCGTCTTCGGCTTCTTCGTCTGGGAGCACCACATGTTCATCATGGGTGTCAGCAACTACTCCGCCCTCGTCTTCTCGCTCCTCACCATGCTCGTCGCCGTCCCCTCGGCCATCAAAGTCTTCAACTGGACCTTCACCCTCTACCAGGGCTCCATCACCTTCGCCGCGCCCATGATCTACGCCTCTCTGCTTCCTCGGGCTCTTCGTCATCGGCGGCTGCACCGGCGTCTTCCTCGGCTCGCTCGGCATGGACGTCCACCTCACCGAGACCTACTTCATCGTCGCCCACTTCCACTTCGTCATGGTCGGCGCCGTCATCATGGCCTACCTCGGCGGCTTGCACTTCTGGTGGCCCAAGATCACCGGACGCATGTACCCCGAAGCTCCTGCCAAGGTCGCCGCGATACTCATCTTCATCGGCTTCTTCTTTACCTTCGGCCCGCAGTTCATCCTCGGCTACCTCGGCATGCCCCGCCGCTACGCCGCTTACCCGCCGGAGTGGCAGGTCCTCAATGTCTTGTCCACCGCCGGCGCCACGCGTCATGGCCTTCGGCTATATGCTCACCGCCATCTACCTTCTCTGGTCGCTCTGAAGTACGGCCCCATTGCCTCAGCCAACCCCTGGCGGGCCTATGGCCTCGAATGGCAGACCTCCTCACCTCCACCTACGGAAAACTTCCTACGAGACTCCCATCGTCACCCGCGAAGCCTACGACTACGAGTTTCTCGATCACTCTTCCACTGTCCACGTTTCCGACGTCGACTCCATCGCGCCTCTACATACTTAGCAAAGGAGACCCCATGCATGCCCGTGACTACGCATATCCACCCATACGTCCATCTTCCAAATCCCCGAAGCCCTCAGGGCCAGATCGCCTCTCTCGGTGTCGCAGATTGCGCATGCAGGATCTGACTGACCTGTACGACGATCTCAACATCGACCCGAAGCAAAAGCTCCCGCACTGCTCGACTGTCTACGAACTGGAAGACCGCTCCAAACCTTCGGTCTCCAGTTTCTAGCAGTACATCCGCTCCAGCTTCTTAGGAAACCGTACGATCATGCGCTCTCCCTCGAGCTCGATCAGCTTCTCGTCCTTCATCTTGGTTAGGACTCGCGTCACCGTCTCCCGCGATATCCCCGCCATCTGCCCCAGTTCCTCATGCGTCAGCGGCATCCGGAACCGTAACGCCGTCTCCACGCCGCTGTCGCTTGCACGACCCCGTTCCAACGCCCCATACTCCGCGCTCTTCCTCCCCCAGTCCAACAGCAGTCCAGCCAGCTTTCCCGCCGCCGACTCCGACAGCGCCAGCCGTCTCGCGCTCAGCACTGCCGATCCATACTCCCGCGCCATCTCTTCCGCCGAGTTCCACCCAACCTCCCGGAACTCCTCCATAAACTCCAGGAACTCCTTCCGCGCGATCACCCGCACCTCGCACGCCTCCAGCGCCTCCGCCGTCAGCTCATAGCGAGTACCCTTCAGCACCGATGCCAGCCCCAGCACATCCCCCGGACCAGCAATTCGCATCAAAAGCACTCGTCCATCCTCGGACGAGGTCGTCAGCTTCAAAGTGCCTTGGCAGACCACGCAAACTCGCTCCGGGAGCGATCCCTCTTCGAGCACTCTTTCCCGCTCGGCAGTACTTGACCTGCGTCCCAATCTGGTCCAATCGCCGCAGCGCCTCCATGTTGAAGCTGCAGAAACAGTGCTCCTCCTCCCGCACCGTGCACTCGACGCAGCTACGTCTTGATGTCATCGCCCTATCCTATATCGATCCCTCTACCTCTTGCTTTCCGACCCTCTTTCCCACATTTCCTCTCTTATCCACACCGATTGCACCACTCCTGCACCTTGCCCCCATTCCCCCGCAGGCCTACCCTCAAAATCGGGCCATGATTATCAGGAAGTAAACCCAGCCATATCGCGCCGATTTGGCAAAATCCACAGCCAAATCCCTGATTTTCCGCGCTTAAACCCATTTATCCCGCATTAACACAGGTATCCTCACTATCAACACAACATGTTGTGCTTTATACTTGACACACCCCACTGGGAGCGGTACTTTCACGACTGCAAAGCAACACATAAACCCGGAATCACATAATAGCTCCGCTCTTTTTCAAGCCGCCGCCGGCATCCTTTTCCCCGGATCCATAACCAGCGGCAACTAGGGCCATTTTTACCGCTCCAGGGGTCCTTCCCCTGAGCCTGAAATCCCGTTTCATCATCAAATTATTAGGAGTTTAATCCCATGGCGACGACCCCCACCCAGACCAACTCAGACCACCGCCACCACCCCCCTTCAGCCCGCCGCCACGTCTGGGTCCAGCGCCCCCGGTCTTACCTTCTCCCGCCACTTCACCCGCCCCGGCGTCTCCCCCTACGACGAGGTCGTCTGGGAGCTCCGCGACGCCATCATCCAGGACTACAAAGGCCGCACCATCTTCGAGCAGAAGAACGTCGAAGTCCCCGCCGACTGGTCCATGACCGCGACCAACATCGTCGCCAGCAAGTACCTCCACGGCCTCAACGGCACCGACGAGCGCGAGTCCGGCGTCCGCGCCCTCATCACCCGCGTCGCCGAGTCCATCCGCGACTGGGGCATCCGCGACGGCTTCTTCGCCTCCGCCGGCGACGCCGACACCTTCTACGCCGAGCTCTGCCACCTCCTCCTCAACCAGAAGGTCGCCTTCAACTCCCCCGTCTGGTTCAACGTCGGCTGCGACCGCCTCGAGCCCAACTCCGACGCCCAGAACTGGCACTGGAACAAGGAGTCCGGCAAGGTCGAGTTCTCCGTCACCGGCTACTCCAAGCCGCAGTGCTCCGCCTGCTTCATCAACTCCGTTCAGGACTCCCTCGACTCCATCCTCACCCTCGCCAAGACCGAGGGCATGCTCTTCAAGTGGGGCTCGCGGCGCCGGCTCCAACCTCTCCAACATCCGCGGCAGCATGGAAACCCTCTCCGGCGGAGGCACCGCCTCCGGCCCGCTCTCCTTCATGCGCGGCTTCGACGCCTTCGCCGGCGTCATCAAGTCCGGCGGCAAGACCCGCCGCGCCGCCAAGATGGTCGTCCTCAACATCGACCACCCCGACATCGAAGACTTCATCGAGTGCAAGGTCAAAGAAGAGCAGAAGGCCTGGCATCTCGTCCAGGCCGGCTACGACGGCTCCGGCCCCGACTCCGAAGCCTACAGCAGCATCTTCTTCCAGAACGCCAACAACTCCGTCCGCGTCAACGACGAGTTCATGCACGCCGTCGAGTCCGACGGCACCTTCTCCACCCGCACCGTCAAGGACCGCACCCCGTCAAGGAGTACAAGCGCCCGCGACCTCATGCACAAGATCGCCGAAGCCACCTGGCAGTGCGGCGATCCCGGCATGCAGTACGACACCACCATCAACCGCTGGCACACCTCCAAGAACACCGCCCGCATCAACGCCAGCAATCCCTGCTGCGAGTACATGTTCCTCGACGACTCCGCCTGCAACCTCGCCTCCTTCAATCTCCTCAAGTTCCTCACCCCCGGCGGCCAGTTCGACATCCCCTCCTACCGCCACGCCATCGGCATCGTCACCACCGCCATGGAGATCATCGTCGACTCCGCCGGCTACCCCACCGAGATGATCGCCAAGAACTCGCACGACTACCGCCCCCTCGGCCTCGGCTACGCCAACCTCGGCGCGCTCCTCATGGCCTTCGGTCTGCCCTACGACTCCGACGCCGGCCGCGACTTCGCCGGCACCCTCACCGCCATCCTCTGCGGCGACGCCTACTGGCAGTCCGCCCGCATCGCCGAGACCTGCACGCCCCTCGGAGCCGCCACCCCCCTCACCCAGTCCGCCAGCATCGAAGGCGGAGCCTGCCCCGGCTTCTACGTCAACCGCGAGCCCTTCCTCGACGTCATCCGCATGCACCGCGCCGAGGTCAACAACATCGGCAAGTCCGCAATCCTCCTCCGAGCCCTTCACCGTCCCGCAGCTCGACACCCTCATCGCCGCCAGCCAAGCACGCCTGGGACGGCGCACTCGCCCACGGTGAAAAGTTCGGCTACCGCAACTCCCAGGTCACCGTCCTCGCCCCCACCGGCACCATCGGCTTCATGATGGACTGCGACACCACCGGCGTCGAGCCCGACCTCGCCCTCGTCAAGTACAAGAAGCTCGTCGGCGGCGGCATGATCAAAATCGTCAACAACACCGTCCCCTCCGCCCTCATCAAGCTCGGCTACAACGAAGACGAAGTCAACGCCATCGTCTGCTACATCGACGCCACCGGCACCATCGAAGGCGCGCCCGGCATCAAGCCCGAGCACCTCGCCGTATTCGACTGCTCCTTCAAGCCCGCCAAGGGCACCCGCTCCATCCACTACATGGGCCACATCAAGATGATGGCCGCCGCCCAGCCCTTCCTCTCCGGAGCCATCTCCAAGACCGTCAACCTCCCGCAGGACTGCTCCGTCGACGACATCGCCGAGGCCTACCTCGAGTCCTGGCGCCAGGGCATCAAGGCCGTAGCCATCTACCGCGACAACTCCAAGGGCACCCAGCCCCTCAACGTCTCCGCCCAGACCGACGCCGACAAGAAGGGCACCGGCTCCAACGCCGACCTCCGGCGACGCCGCCATCGCCAAGCTCGCCGCCGAGCAGACCGCCCTCATCTCCGCCCAGCTCAGCCGACATCACCGCCAAGCAGCCCAGTCACCGACGCGGCCCCAGCATCACCGCGCTCGAAAACAAGCTCCGCGCCGTAGCCGAAGCCGCCCTCCAAAACTCCGACTCCGTCGACGCCCAGGCCCCACCGCGCGCCGTCCGTCACCGTCTCCCCGCCGAGCGCGCCTCCGTCACCCACAAGTTCGGCCTCTCCGGCCACGAGGGCTACATCACCGTAGGCCTCTACCCCAACGGCCAGCCCGGCGAAATCTTCATCCGCATGGCCAAGGAAGGCTCCACCGTCTCCGGACTCATGGACTCCTTCGCCACCGCCGTCTCCCTCGCCCTCCAGCACGGCGTCCCTCTCCGCGTCCTCTGCGAGAAGTTCGCCCACACCCGCTTCGAGCCCTCCGGCTGGACCGGCAACCCCGAAATCGGCTACGCCAAGTCCATCATGGATTACATCTTCCGCTGGATCCAGATCCGCTTCCTCTCCGGACACCAGCTCGACCTCTTCGCCGGCCTCAACCCCGCCAGCCGCCAGCATCCCCGTCGACGGAACCGTCACCAGCCCCTGCCAATCGAGTCGATCATCGCTGAGCGGATAGCTACGCATCGCGGAGTCGCACAGGACCCCGAGCTGATCTAAGTCATCCGCGCAGCCGCAGCGGAAGGCTATCCGAGCCACAGGCTCTTGCCTTCGGTGACGCCGACCCCATCTACACCACCCCACCCCAGCAAGGCATAGCCCCAGACCTCGCCGCCAGCACCGGCCTCAACGAAACGTGCGCTCGTAGCAGAAGACCGCGGCCTCTACCACACCGCCAACGCCATGAAGAGCATCGTAGACATGGGCGACGCCCCATCCTGCGCCACCTGCGGAGCCATCATGACCCGAAACGGCTCCTGCTACCGATGCAACGAATGCGGAAGCACAAGCGGCTGCAGCTAAACTAAATACCGGAAGTAGACTTTTGTGTAGAAAATGAGCGCAAAAGTCTATTTCCGGTATTATTTGAAGCATGATCCTCCGCTTTAGAATTCGCAACTTTAGGTCGTTGCATACCGAGCAAGAACTGTCCCTTATTGCTGCGCCTCTTGATGGAAAGCAGCCTGCAATCAAACATTTCCCTAATCTAGATCTCCAAGTCCTTCCTTCAGCGGCGATCTATGGAGCGAATGCGTCGGGTAAAACCGCGATCATAAAAGCTCTCTTTTTCTTCTCTCGAGCTGTACGAGAATCTCAAAATACATGGTCACCCACGGCCTCAATCAATTTTCAACCTTTTGCTTTGGCTGATACCGATGAATCCACTGAATTCGAATTGGACTTTATCTTGGAGAAGCAAAGATATAACTATGGATTTTGTCTTAACCGTTCCTCAATTCTTCGCGAATGGTTGTATGCATTTCCAAGTAAAAAGAAACAGCTTGTTTTCAAAAAGAGAAGTAAGCTGTCGTTTGCATATGGCAAAAGCCTAACCGGACACAAGAAATTAATCCAGAGCATAGTCCGAGAAAACAGCTTGTTTCTCTCGGCAGCCGCGCAAAGCGGCCATGAAGCACTGACTGATATTTTCAAATACATTTCAGAGTGGATGTTTGTAGATGACAAGAACCGGGCAAAGGCTATAGCCACTCAAATGTGTGCTGATCCTACTTTGGGCAAGATGGTCCAATCTCTCGTCCAGTCGGCGGATTTGGGTATTGTTTCCTTGAAATTTGAAAGTGTGGAGATTGAAGAAGAGACAAGAAAAGCCTATGCAATGTTTGCAAAGACCTTTCCAGTTTCAGCACATAAATCATTAGAAATGCTCTCAGAGGAAGAAACGGCTGTCTCAATGACACACATGGGGCCAAATGGGAAAGAATTTGTTATTGAAAGAGACGAAGAATCAAAAGGGACTATCGCTTACATTAGTTTGTTGACCCCCGTGCTGATTGCTTTAGCATGCGGGAGCGTCCTCTGTGTCGATGAAATTGACGAGAGCCTTCACCCTTCACTACGAGAGAAATCATACGACTCTTCGGATGAAAGAGAACCAAGAGACACGGGGCTGAACTGATTTTCAATCCACGACGCGAACTTCTTGATCTCGAATCACTGAGGAGATATTGTATTTGGTTGACCGAAAAGCACCGGCGGAGCAACACACTTATATCCACTTACTGATTTCAAGCCTCGGGCTTCTGAAACATTGAGTGTGGCTATTTGCAAGGGCGCTACGGAGCAGTTCCTTTCCTGGGAGATTTCGCGCGGCTGTTTCCGGAAAATTCAGGACTCGAGACGAGAATAACCTCTTGGGCGCCGCAAACCATTTCGTGAATCCGCACCAAGAATACTGATACTTATGGAAGGTTCTGAGACCGAGCCTGCTTATCTAGAAGGGGTCTGTAGAGAATTGCGCCTGCCTAGCGTTCAATTGCGCGGTCCGGCTGGTGTGCCGAAAACAATGGTGGAATCTGCCGTCTCAGACAGAAAACAATATGATGAAGTTTGGTGCGTATTTGATGTAGATTCGCACCCCAATTTGGCGGACGCGAAGCAACAGGCTCTTGCAAACGATATCAATGTTGCTGTATCAAATCCATGCTTTGAACTTTTTCTGCTCCTGCACTATCAGTATTATTCGAAACCATGCAGTAGACAAGAAGTTCGCCGAAAGTTAAGCAGGCATCTGCCCACATACGATAAAAAGATTAACTTTCATCAATTTTGGCCCATATACCCTACCGCTAAGACTAACCATCAGCGTCTGGAAGCCTGGCATTTAACGAGAGGTACAAATGGGAACTCACCTTCGACGGCAGTTATAGTTTTGATCGAATCTCTCCAAGCACATAGATTGAAGTTGGATGGCAAAGACACGTGAATAAATGGGCGGGTGGCCCATCCATAGGATAACCAATTTCTGCGGCTCATCGCATCAGTGAGCATTCGAGCGAAACTCGAACCTAACGCTCCTCCGCGATCCGAAAATCCCTCTCCACCTCAGGCCCCAGCACCGCCAGCGCCTTCTTATAATGAACTGGAATCAGCGAGAAGCCGCGAACCGGTTGGCGCTATCACCACGTCCACGCCAACGCCGCCGGTGAGCTCTTTTATTTGCGCCGTGGGATCATGTGTCGTATTATTGATCACAACGTCGGTGCCGAGTTTTTTTGCCGTCGCCAAGCGGTTTTCGTCGCGATCGATCATGATGATTTGGCCCGGCGAGAAGAACCGAGCCGTCAGTAATGTTGCCAACCCGATAGGGCCGGCGCCCACGATCGCGATGCTGATTCCAGGCGTTTCGGCCTTACCGTTCAGCACGCCGCATTCGAACGCGGTGGGCAGCACATCGCTCAGCATCACCAAGGCATCCTCAGTCTACGCCTTGCGGGATGCGGTAAAGGCTGGTGTCGGCGTGAGGAATTCGGACATACTCGGCCTGGGTGCCATCGATCTTGTTGCCCAGAATCCAGCCGCCAGTCAGCGCAATGGGAATACATGCCGCGTCGGCAATATTCGCATTTGCCGCAGGAGGTGATGCAGGAGATCAGCACCTGGTCGCCTGGCTTGAACATCGGTGACGCCGGCGCCGCTACGCTGTCAATCACACCGACGCCCTCGTGGCCCAGGATGCGGCCAGGCGCGCAGGTGGGGACGTCACCCTTGAGAATATGAAGGTCGGTGCCGCAGATTGTGGTCTTGCGCAGTTTCACGACCGCGTCGTCTGCGGCTTGGACCAGGGGTTTGGGCCTTTCCTCGACGGATTTGACGCCCGATCCGCGATAGACCAGAGCCTTCATCGTGCCAGATGTGGTTTCTGCGGCATTACGGATGGCCGTTAAGATCTCGCCCATTCTTTCCCTCCACCTTTGCGAGGCTGTAGCCTCCTGAGTTTAAGGAAGAGGGTGGCTGCGGGTTGTACATGCTGATGGCTGTGAGTGGGTGCAATGGGTGCCGGCACAGAGGTGAATTCCGGGACTGGCCGCGGAAGCTGCCAATTTGGTGTCTGGCACTATCAGGCCGGGCGCTTTGACTTGGATCGCGCCGCTCGGCAGCTTTTGGCCGCGTCCGACGTGACACCGGGCCAGGACCAACTTCAGGACCAGATTTATGAGGCGGACGCTCTGGCGTTCCGCCGCCTAATCGAGGTCGAGCTCTTTGCGGGCAGGCAGTTCGCAAACGTTGATTTCCGCCGCCGGGATGGCGTCTGGCTAAGGATGCGCGGTCGGATGGTGTGCTGGAGCCTTGGGCGCGGACGGAGAAGCCTTCGGCATTTTGGTCCATATCGGCGAGCGCCGCGTGGAACAGCTGGCTGCGAACCGGCTCGCAGCTATTGTCGCATCCTCGGAAGACGCGATTGTGGGAAAGACGCTGGACGGCATAGTCACGGACTGGAACCAAGCGGCCGAAACGGTCTTTGGCTATAGCGCGGCGGAGATATTAGGCCGCCCCATTACGCCGCCCCCTGCTGCCAGGCCAGGAAGAAGAAGAAGCAGATATTTTGCGGCGTATCGGGAGAGGCGAGCGAATTGAGCATTTCGAGACAAAGCGCAAGCGCAAGGATGGTGAGATCATCGAAGTCTCGGTGAGTGTCTCACCGGTATTCGACCGCCATGGCGAAATCGTGGGCGCCTCCAAGATTGCCCGTACATCACGGCCACCAAGCGGGCGCAGCAATTGTTGATGGACCGCGAGGCGCATCTCCAGTCGGTCTTGAATACCGTGCCCGATGCCATGGTCGTGATTGATCCAAAAGGGACCATCCAGTCCTTCAGTGCCACGGCGGAAATCCTGTTCGGCTACACGGCGGGCGAGGCGATCGGCGGGAAGCGCTAGGGTTCGATGCCGAGCCTTATAGAAGCGCGGCACGACGGTTATCTGGGGCGTTACATGGCGACGGGCGAAGCGGCGCATCATCGGTATCGGCCGCGTCGTGGTGGGCCGCCGGCGGCGATGGCAGCACCTTTCCCATGGAGCTGGCGGTCGGTGAAGCGAAGCTGGGCGAGCCAGCGGGTGTTCACCGGCTTTGTGCGCGATTTGACCGAACGGCAGGAAACCCAGCAGCAGGCTGCAGGAGCTTCAGGCAGAGTTGCTTCACATGGCGCGGTTCACGGCGTTGGGCGAGATGGCCTCGACCCTGGCACATGAGTTGAACCAGCCTCTCACAGCGGTGGCGTCCTATCTAAACGGCGCCCGCCGGCTAATCGATGGCGATAGGACGGAGGATCTGCCTGTTGATGCGCGGCGCGATCGACAGCGCGGCCGAGCAGGCGCTCCGAGCCGGCCAGATCGTCCGGCGCCTGCGCGAGTTCGTCGCACGCGGCGAAACCGACCGTATGCCCGAAGATCTGCGCCGTCTGGTGGAGGAGGCCTGCGCGTTGGCGCTGGTGGGCGCCAAGGAAGCTGGCGTTCATTTCACGCTTCGATTTCGGGGACAATTTGCCATCCGTGCTGGCTGACAAGGTACAAATCCAGCAGGTGCTCGTAAATTTGATTCGCAATGCCATGGAGGCGATGCAGCAGCAGCGAGACGCGGGAATTGACGGTTTTGGTTTCCGCGTGCGGATGCCAACATGGTGCAGATAAGCGTACAGCGACACGGGCTCGGGCATCGCCCCCGATATATTGCCTCAACTCTTCCAGCCCTTTTGTCACCTCAAAACCCAATGGCATGGGCGTGGGGCTTTCCATTTCCCGCACCATGGCCAAATCTCACGGCGGTCGGCTCTGGGCCGAGCCGGGACAGGGGATCGGCACCATTTTCCATCTCACTTTGCGCATTGCCAATGCCGGAGGGATTTGACAATGTCCGATGATCAAACGGTCTATTTGATTGATGACGACGAAGACGTGCGCCGCGCCGTTTCCTTCTTGCTCAGCACCGCTGGTTTCGCCGTTCGGGTTTATGAAAAATCGGGGTGTGAAATTTATAGAAAAGCTGGAGGGATTGCCGCAAGGCTGCATCGTCAGCGACGTTCGCATGCCCGGCATGGACGGCGTGGAATTACTGCGCTGTCTTGGGGATAAGGGCGCGACGATGTCCGTGATCATCATGACAGGGCATGGCGATGTGACGCTGGCGGTCTCGGCCATGAAGGCCGGCGCTGTTGATTTCATCGAAAAGCCGTTTGGCGACGATGTGCTGATTTCCGCCGTCCGCGCGGCGCTGGAGCGATTGCGAAACAGCCGATCAATCCGCGACTGAAATTGCGCGGGTGCGGTCCCGCGCAGGTGATCTTTCGGCGCGCGAGCGCCAGGTGCTTGACAGCCTTCTCAAGGGGCTTCCCAATAAGACCATCGCTTACGACCTCTCCCCCTCAGCCCCCGGACGGTCGAGGTCCATCGCGCCGCCGTGATGGCGAAAATGGGGGCAAAGAGCTTGTCCGAACTGGTCCGCATGGCGATGCTGGCCAAGCTTCTGCCGGATGGAAACCGTGCCAGTTCCAATAGTTGAGCCAGATCAAACCGCGATCTTCAAGACATGTCTAAGGTATGCGGCTTACCGAAAGATTGGCCGCAAGATGCCCAAAATAAAGACCATCATCGTTCTTGTAGACGATAATTCCGCCGTTCGCAGGGCTCTGAAATTCTCGCTGGAGCTGGACGGGTTCGAGGTTCATGCGTGCGGCAGCGGCGAAGACCTTTTAGGCCATGATGCCCTTAAAGCCTGCGACTGCATTGTGCTGGACTATATGATGCCCGGCATGGATGGGCTGGAAGTGCTTGACAAATTGAAATGGCGGAAAAAATCGCTGCGCCGGTCATTTTCATCACGGGCCCCGTCTCCAAAGGTCTTCGCGAAAGCGCTATGCGCAGGGGCGCACGTCTGGTGATGGAAAAGCCCCTGCTCGACAGGAGTTTGAGCCAAAGGATTCACGAACTCACTGCTTGAACAGGCGCAGCGATGGATGAGGAAGCGGCCAGAAAACGGTACTACGACTTCATCCGCGCCACGACCCAGGGCGTGATCGCTACGGTAGGACCTGGCGGCAGTCCCGAAGCTGCCTTGATGGACATCGCGGTCACGCCCGATCTTGAGATCATCTTCGAAACTACGGACCAGACGCGCAAATTTTCCAATCTCCGGGCCCGCCCGGTAATCGCTTTCGTGGTTCGCCAGGGTGGCAGCGAGACGTTGCAATATGACGGGATGGCGGAACAGCTTTCCGAAAGCCGGGCGCTGGAGAGGCATGGTCATCACTCATTTCTCCGTCTTCCCGCAAAAAATCTCGCACCGGGACTGGCCGGGCAATTATTGCTTCCGGGGACGCGCCCCATGTGGGTGCGCTTCAGCGACTTGGTCTCCGCGGCGAGGGTCGAGGAATTCCGCTTCGGCCCAGATGAGCAGTTTCTTCGGCGCGGGAGTTGGTGGCAAAGGCTGAGCGGCAGGATGCCCGAGCGGCAGCGGAACTGATGCTGCGCATCACACCGACAACGGCATTCACCCGCGGCAGATATTGGTCGAAAGCCGATGCCGCGAGCCGGAACGCGGCTGTCCACCTGCGCGGGACCTGGATTGTCATTCCGCGTCTTTCGACGAAACGTCTCACGGTCATTTTCGGCTTGCGCCAAATCAAGGCGCAAGGCGGCGGGGACGGGCATGTTTCGATTTCGTAGGACGGAGAGGGACATGGATATCAAAAGCATCATGGTTCATCTGGAGTTGGAGCAGCCCAATGAGGGGCTTCTCGCACTCACCGCTGAGCTGGCACAGCGTCTGAGCGCTTCCCAGGTGACCGGCATCGCAGGCTGCCAGCCGGTTCAACTCGTCTATGACGAGGCCTGCGTGGCGGGCGAGATCATGGCCGCGGACCGCGAGCAAATCGAAACGGAGTTGAAGCAGGTAGAGCAACGCTTTCGAAACAGTTTCAGCAAAAAGGTCAAGCAGCTGGAATGGCGGTGCAATATAACTCCCAGGCCTTTGGCCGATTATATCGCCTCGGAAGCTCGTGCCGCCGACATCGTGATCAGCGGCCCCGATATTGGCGGCTCTGTGTTCGACCATGCCCGCCAGGTAAAGATCGCCGACTTGATCTTCAAGGCTGGCCGTCCGATCATGATCGTGCCCAAGGCATGCAATCACCTGGATCTTTCACATGTGATGATCGGATGGAAGGATACCGCCGAATGCCGCCGCGCGCTGGCGGCGGCGTTGCCCCTCCTCAAACTCGCAGGACGCATGAGTGTGGTCACCATCGCGCCGAAGGAGGAAAAGGAACAGGCGGCGGAGCAGGTAGACGACGTGATCCAATGGCTCAGCCGTCATGGTCTGAAGGCCGCTGGCGAAGCACACACGCTCAAGGGCGCAGACACATTGTGTTTCTCACGGTTGGTGCAGGAGGAGGCGCCTGGCCTAGTGGTGGCAGGTGCCTATGGTCATAGCCGGCTGAGAGAGTGGATTCTGGGCGGTGTGACCGGCGACTTCCTGATCAATCCCGACCGGCCCGTGTTTCTTTCTCACTGAAAACTGAAAACTCTAATCAACAAAGATGCGTACTTGAGTCAACACCTATTGGTATATTAACTCTAGGAAAAGTCGCAGTTCAGGTGGTCCATAGCCGTTGCTCCGCGAAGACAAGCTTCCAATTGTCGTAACGCAGCGCGAGCAGATTGCCGTCATCGGAGAAATAGAAGAAATCGTTGCGCGGGCACCCAGCGCCTTGGCCCTTGCCGCGTAGGCGTTCGCTACAGAGCTTGTAAAGCTTCGTTCCTTAGGGTGAGCGAAGATCACTGCGTGTTTCACGGCATTCTCCCTCGACGCTGCATCCTCCCATCCCGCCGCACAGGCCGCATTGATCCACGTCAAACGACCGGTAGCGCTTTGGTGTCAGGCTCGCACAGAAATTCCGGAGATGACACTAATGCCTGCTTCAGATATCGGCCTACTCGTCCTGTTAACTGGACCTTTCGGCATTTTCGCCGGCGTGCTTGCTTGGGCATGCTTTATGGAATTGAGGATCACGCGCACAAATGATAGTGGTCGTCGATAGCAGATAAAATTGTTGGTGCGACGAAGGCCGGGCGGTTGCAGACCAGACCAAGACTGCTTGATTCTCGGCTCACGCACCTTTTCTATTGATCTGGACTAGGCTTCCCGCCATCTCTGAGTTCATTAAGGCCGCAATTTTGCGCGCGGTCCGGTCGGCCACCGCACGCACAGGGTCATCTTGCAGGTGAGCATAGCGCTCCGTCGTACTTGCCTGCTTGTGCCCGAGCACTTTACCGATGAGGAGCAGGCTGTCGCCGGACATCGCCGCAATCGACGCGAATGCGTGGCGGAGATCGTGGATGCGCAGACTCGGCAGGCCAGCGGCCGCTCGGAGGCGGCGCCATGGCCGCTGAATTCCGATAAAGTGCCGTCCCGGAATCTGTCCGGCACACACGTAAGGCTCTCCTTCGACGTGGATCAGGTTCGAAAGGAGCGAGAGTGCAGGGGCCCCTAACGGAATTGTCTTTGCCCCTGTTTTGGAATCGGGCAGGCGCAAGGCGCTGTGTTCGAAGTCGATGTGCTCCCAGCGCAGCTTCAGAATTTCGGACAATCGGGCTCCAGTGAATACCAGAAGCCTGATACAGGCTAGGACCGACGGATGTTCGCTACCGTCGCGCCTGGCCGCATCCAGTGCGGCCCCCAACCGCGCCAATTCGGCCGCCGAAAGGATCCGCTCTCGCGGCTTTTCCGGGTTCATCTCGATGAGCCGGGCCGGATTCCCGAGTGAGCGCAGACCCCACTTTTCGGCCAGGTTGAACATGTGTTTGAGGAGGGCGAGGGCGCGGTTGCCGGCAACCGGATTGGACCTGAAAGAGGCATGCCAGCGGGCGACGTCGGCCTGGGCGATGTCTCCCACGCGCATCGTCCCGAATGCCGGAACGATGTGCAGGCGAAAAAGCCGCTCATATTCCGCGATGCTCGATGGTTTGTTATGTCGACGGGCATAGTCGTCGATGAAGCGGCGGGCCAACTCCTCGACCGTCCCTGCGAGCTTTTCAGCCTCTCGGGCGGCAGCAGGGTCCTTCCCGTGGGCCACAAGACCGAGGAGCTTGATTGCCTCCCTGCGTGCACTCTCGGGCGTCAGTGGGCCATGTGCGCCGAGGGTGACGAAGCGCCGCCGGCCATTGGCACGATAGGAGACGAAATAGTGGGCGCGTTTCACCTGGCGCCTGACACCGAAGCCCTTCAATTCGGAGTCCCAGATTTGGGTGCCGGCCGCAAGTGCGTCCACCGCTCGTTTCGTGATTTTTATTGCGACCTTGGACGACATTCCACCCTCCGAAATTTCTGGCAGCTAATCACGGCTAGTTGCCAAATAGCTGCCACGAAGATGGCATGTCGGGGAATGGCGGGGAAGCAGGGAAAGCAATAATAACCTGTTTTATTTAGATAATTCTATTATCAGGAATTTCTGGGAAAGCCGAGAAATTGCAACACCTTATAAGAAAACCCCTCTCCGAAAATTCATCATTAGTTGCTGATTAGCTGCCAATCATTTCCCGACGACGGGGTGGTCGTTAACCTCCTTCGTAGCAGCTGTGGATAGCGCTTCCATCGGCGCATCCGCGTCCCCTGACTCGCTAAAGTTCGGAACAAGGTGATTCGCGAGGGGGGCGATCACGCACGTTGGAGAAGAGGTCCACCTCATGAGCACCGCTGAAGACGAACTGGTCACAACCGACAACCGCAATCGAAAGCCGCCAGTCATACGCGAACTGTCAATCGCGGATCGTCGCTATTCCTTGATTCGGCGGCGCTGCGTGAAGTGCGATGAATGGCACTACGAAATCCATCGCTTCGCAGGCGTCTCCTTTTCCTGTTACCGCATGGCTGAAGCGTTTGAAGAGGAGCTATTCGAAAACTTCGTAGAAAATATCGATGACATGCTGCTCCAATCTGCTGCCGATCTAATTCAGGACTATCACCAGAGCCTTACCGAGAAGAATTGTGAGCATGGAATCGAAGCTGACGGTTCGTTTGCATTCCGTCTCTTGGAGTATGGTCGGCACAGGATCTCTAAGCTGAGCAAGTTGAGAATGTTGGATATCCTTATTTCACATGAGCCTGCAAAGTCCGATCAGGAGGAAGCCATCCGGCTCGCATTTGAGCTAGGCATGGCCACGGCCGAACATCGCCTACTTACAATCTACGAAGACTATGTGTTGGACGGTATGGCGATGTCCGAATGGCGCGAGGCGGGACTGCCAAGCGCACGAGCAGAGCGACTCCGGCAAGGCCAGACCACACATGCTGCGGTTGTTAACGCAGCAAAAGCCTTTTATCGGAAAGAGTCGGCTCTAATCAGAAATGATTCAGAGACAGCGCGTCGAATTGTGGCACTACGTTTGCCTGATCTGCAGAAGGGGCGCGGGTGCAGCGTCGGTGTGGATGCAATCACGCGGCATATTCGGCAAGCACGTTCATCCAACGAATTGTAGGAAAATTTTGTCGATTTTCCGAACTTCGGAAAATCCTCTCTGATACTCCGAATTTTTTCCCTAAGTTGCCACGCAGTGGCTCCGGGTGGAGCTAACAGGACCCAGTGTCTTTGACACAGCCTGCATGGCAATAGTTCGGAGTAAATGCATGTCCATCAACAAACCACGCCAACGCTATTTTAACAATGCGGAGGCGGCGAAGTACCTGAACGTTTCCCAATCAATGCTTGCGAAGCGTCGCCTTTCAGGCGACGGCCCTCGGTATTCAAAGCTGGGAAAGCGCGTAGTTTACGAATTGAGCGACCTTGATCAGTGGATCGCCAACCGGCGGCATCTCAGTACCTCGGAATACGTCCATAATTAGCCGCTCCACCATCCTACGATGTCTCGCAGACGGGCGCTCTGGCGGCGCGTGAAACGTTACCGCACGTACACGGTTGAAGAGATCGCCGAGGCACTCGGCGTTCATCTGAATACCGTTCGAAATTGGCTTAGGTCCGGGCTGAACCCTATCGATACCCGGCGGCCGATTTTGATCCGGGCCGAGGTGTTGATCGCATTTCTCCAGGGTCGGTCCCGAAAGGGAAAGGTAAATTGCGCGCCCAATGAGTTTTTCTGCGTTCATTGCAAATCCCCCAAGGTGCCGGCTGGAGAGCTTGCGGAATACCGGGCTATGACACCGATGTCTGGCATGCTGTCGGGCATCTGCCCCAGCTGCGAGCGGATGATCTATCGTCGGACGGGCGTCTCCGGTCTCGAACTAATTCGGCAGGTTTTGGACGTTGTGGCCTGCAGGGGCGTAGGCAATTAAATCGGTGGACTGAACGGTGTGCAAATTGTGAGTTCAGAGCTTGAGGTCTCGAATGTCCAACTACAACCCCGCAAACGAGCGGACCAAACGCCGCTATGTGACCTACCTCCGCGAGGCCGACGGCTTTGGCGAAGATGCCGTGGACGCCGTGGCAAAGGCCATAGATCGCTTCGAAGTGTACACCCGCTACCGCGACTTCAAGCAATTCCATGTGCAGCAGGCGATTGGGTTCAAGCGCCAGTTAGCTGAGCAAAGGAGCGAACGAAAGGGAGCGAGACTGAGCCGGTCCACAGTCTATCACACACTAAGAGCGCTCCGGAATTTCTTCCATTGGCTGGCCGGCCAGCAGGGATACCGGTCCCGCTTTGCCTACAGCGATGCCGAATATTTCAATCTAACCGACAAGGAAGTCCGGGAGGCGCAACCTCCTTCATCCCAGCGGGCTCCCACGATGGAGCAGATCCAAGCTGTCGTCGGGGGAATGCCTACCAGAACGCTGGTCGAGCGACGCGACCGGGCCATTATTGCGTTTGCTGGACTAACCGGAGTACGCGACGGCGCCCTTGTGTCCCTTCGGCTGAAGCATGTTGACGTGGGTTCCGGACGAGTCATGCAGGATGCCAGAGAGGTCGCCACCAAGAACAGCAAGTCACAGGTGACCCAGTTCTTTCCTGTTCCCACCGAATTCCGGGCGATTGTCGAAAGTTGGGTGAAGGAGCTCCGGGAGCAGGAGCTTTGGGGCGACGACGATCCTATCTTTCCTGCTACCGAAATCGGCTTAAGCGACACTGGCCTCTTTCAGGTCAGGGGAATGAAGCGGACAGGCTGGTCGAGCGCTGAGCCGGTCCGGACGATCTTTCGCAAGGCATTTGCAGCGGCTGGGCTGCCGTATTTCAACCCGCACAGTTTTCGGAAAACGCTTGCTTTGATAGGCGAGCGGGTGTGCCGAACGCCGGAGGAGATGAAGGCGTGGAGCCAAAACCTTGGCCATGAGATGATACAGACCACATTTTCGAGCTATGGCCAGGTTCCGTTACACCGCCAATCGGAAATCATCGCGGGCTTGAGCGGCGTGGGGAGGGCGAAATCGAACTTTGAGGAGATCGCACTTCGGATCGCTCGCGAATTTCAGGGGCAGGTCGAGCGTTCCTCCGAAGGCGGAGCGTAAAGCCGCGCTCAGGTGGTGCTAATTGGCAGCTATTTTGAGGCTGTCCGCGGTCGCAGCACTATAATCAATTGATATCAAATGCTTTTGTTGAATGGGCACACCAACTAACCCCAATCTCCGGCATTGAGAGCGGGCAATGGCTGCTGACCCAAGCTGACACTTGCGCGCGGAGCCGCAGGTAGGTCACAGAGGATGACGTTACCCCCGATATGACTTCGTTCAGAGGGAGACTCTGTTCTGGTTATGCCCCTGGCTGGGCTGCAAACTCGGTCGGTGCGAGCCCGTGGAGGCTGGTGTGCGGTTTGAGTGCGTCGTAGTCGATCCTCCATTCCTCGATGATCTTGCGGGCCCCGGCAGGCTGGCGAAGAGATGCTCGTCGAGGCATTCGTCGTGCGGCCGGCCATCGAAGCTTTCGACGAAGCCGTTCTGGGTCGGCTTGCCAGGTGCGAAGTAGTGCCATTCACGCCCTCGCGACGGTTAGAAGCCATCTTCCGGCACACGGGCAAGACATTTGTTGCGAAGACTTCAATAACGCCTTTGCCCGGCATGAAGGCGATGCCCGGCAAGAGGAAACCTCACATCGCATTGTTTAGGGAGCGATCAAACGGTCCTGCAAGGAAGGTGAGCACTGGGTATTGCGCCCTTAGTCTGAGCTCGCAGACATGCTTTGCTTCAAGTGTCCCCTCATTGATCTACCTCAAGGCATACTCGGCCAAAGGCCTGATCGTAACAGTTTGGGAGAGGTTTCCCATGATCAGAAGGAGAAAGCCATGAGCGATACATCGTTGCGCCAAGACATAATTGACGAACTGGATTTTGAACGGAACGTGAATTCGGCCCATATCGGTGTGGCAGTTGGTGACGGCGTCGTCACCTTGAGCGGCCATGACTGACCCGGGCTTTGCCGAAAAGATGGCGGCTGAGAAGGCCGCAAAGAACGGGGTCAAAGGCGTGCGCGCCATCGCCCAGGAAATTGAAGTCCGTTACCCTAACGACAAGAAACAGCCGATGACGAGATTGCCGGCCGCGTGTTCGCCATCCTGCGCTGGAACACGGTGGTTCCGGGTGATTTGGTGCAGATCCGGGTGCAAGACGGTTGGGTCACGCTGACCGGCGAAGTGGACTGGCAATTCCAGCGCATAGCCGCGGGTTCCCAGATCCGCCGGCTGTCTGGCGTTGCGGGATTGATGAGTTCCATCACCATCAAGCCCCACGCCCAGACCGCGGATATCAAAACCAAGATCGAGGAAGCGCTCAAGCGTAGCGCCGAAGTGGAGGCGCGCAATATCCGGGTTTCGAGGATCGGCGACACTCGCATCGCCCTGGAGGGTACGGTGCATGATTGGCAAGAGCGTCAAGCCGTGACCAATGCCGCTTGGTCCGCACAGGGCGTTCTGTCGGTGGAAGACCGTTACGATTGCCTGACGCAGGATGCCGGAGCGCTTCGTAGGCGCTCCGGCAGCGGTCGTTGGCCAAAATAGGCGATCACTGCGTTGGATCCATACTGCGCGGGCTTCAAAATCCCGCGCTGCACGACGTTCATGAATGGCTATCGACTACAGGATGAAGGCGCGAGCGGCTTGCCGTCTTTATGCTCGGTCAAACCGGTTCCGACAAGCGCGAGAAACGACAGTTCATTTCCGCAAGCTGAGGATATAGGTCGAGACGTCGCGGATTTCATCGCGCGTGAGGCTGTAGTCGGGCATGCGCGCATGCGGCGTGCTGAGGAAGACCTCCAGCGAGGTCTGGGTGATGCTGCCGATTTGCGCGATGGACGAGAAGGAGGGCACCGCATCATTACCGCTGGTGCGGGGCGCTTCGGTTTCGATTCTGCTGGGCAACTGGCGCACCAGGTCTGGGCGATCCGTTCACCATTGGCTGCATCTTGCGCCGATGCGCCCGTGCTCTCCCGCTATCATTCCTACCGCCGCCAGGCAGCAAATAGCGAGGATACTGATAAAACATGCTACCTGATGACGCCTCCAATATGCCCAATTTAGGCGGGGCCTAAGCAGCTGCGGTTTGATTTGGCGCAATAGCCCGACGATGGGGATCGGGTAGGGAACCCTTGATGGAGGAAATATCTGATCCTGGCGCTTTTCGGGTTGGTCTGGACGAGCGGCGTTGCCAACGCGCGTGACCCGGCACCCGCGACAATGGCTCCCCACCCGCTCCGGTCCTCCAGGAGCCGGTTTCTCCCTATCCCTTAAGCTATACGGATGAGGTTGCGCGGCGGTTGGGCATTGTGCAGGGGCACATGGATGTCTTCTCGGTGGCGCCCAATCGCACGATGGTCTTGTTCCCAGCTTGAAGGGGGGCGTGGACCGCAACGGCGCTGGCGTCAAGCTCCGGTGGCAGATTGGGAAGTAATTGCGATTTCCAATCGCAACGGTATTCGCAGGGAAAATTCCGGTTTTTTCTGCCTGCGATATGATCTTGATCAAAGAAGAAGGGGCGCGGATGTGACACAAAGATGGTAGTTCGCGGTAGAGATTATCATGCATTTTCACGCCGTCGTCTGGATTGATCATCGCAATGCCCATGTGCTGGGTTCGGCCAGGGTGAGCCGACCCGGCAGTTGATCAAGAGCGACGGGCCCGAGCATATCCATCACAAGGCGGGCTCGATCGGTAGCGGCCATCTTCACGACGCGCCAGCCTATTTCGCCGCCATCGCTCAGACGTTGAACGACTATCGCGAAATCCTGGTGGTCGGCCCGGCCGAGACCAGGACCGAATTCCAGACCTATCTGGCCGGCCATAGCCCGGCCATCGCCAAGAGAGTTCTAGGGATTGAGCCCATGGCGCAGGCGAGCGAGGGCGAGATCATCGATCATGCACGGCGCTTCTTCATTCGTGCGGACAGAATGACTCTGCAGCACTAAGCAGGGTTTATCAAAATCAAGGCGGCGGTCGCTGCAGTCCTAATTTTCTTGCCTGACGCCGCATGACCTTCGGTGTTCGCCCGCCAAGCAGCTTTTTTTTGGATAGGATATGCGTAAGTATTGCCTGATCCTAATGCTGACCACGGCCTTTGCCGCTGTGCCGGCCTTTGTTGCGCAGTCGGGCCGGTTGGCCAAACCAATCCCGCTCAAACAGCGGCCTGGTCACTGGCGGATGCCGCCATTCTTATGGCCGCGATAAAAAATGCGAGCGCCGATGGGCTTGATCCCGGCGATTATCGACCATTATCCGGGTCGGATGCGGATTTGAATCGCGCCGCCCTTGCGTATTTTTCCGACCTGCGCCGCGGACGGCGAATGCTCAGAGACCTCGACAGCGATGTCGAGTTGCCATTCGCGCCAGACAATGATGCGGCTCTGGGAGCGCCTGAAAGATCATCGCCTTGTTTCTTTCCTGGCCGAGGCGCCGCCTCGCGCCCCTCAATACGCCAAGCTCAAAGCCGCGCTTGCTTACTATCGCGCTATTCGCGATCGGGGCGGATGGAACCAATTGCCGTCCGATCTCAGCTTGCAGGGTCCGAACGTGAGTTTCTGCGCAATCGGTTGACGATCGAAGATCCCGTTCTTGCATCCGAACCGGTTGCCGATCTTATGGTGGCGCTGAAGCGTTTCCAGGAACAGCATGGGCTCCCTGCCGATGGCCGCCTCGGTCCGCGCACACTGGCAGAGCTGAACATCACTGCCGATGCGCGTATCGAGCAGATTATGGCGAAATGGAGCGTTGGCGCTGGCTTCCTCACAGAATTGAGCCCGATTACGTCGCCGTGAATGTCCCCGACGCCAGTTTGAGCCTAGTGCTGAATGACCATGAAATGCTGCAATCGCGCGTAGTGGTGGGAAAGCCGCGCTCGCCCACCCCGATCCTGCGAGCGGAGGGCGCCGGAATCACCGTCAACCCGCCTTGGAGTGTACCCAATTCCATTGCGCGCAAGGAGATATTGCCTAAGCTCAAGGCCAATTCCGCCTATCTTCGTAGTCAGGACATGATCCTGTTGAATGGACCGCCCGGCGATCCTTACGGCTTGCAGGTGCGCTGGCGCGACATTCCGGTTGGCACTTTTCCCTATCGCCTCCAGCAGCACCCGGGACTGGAAAACGCGCTGGGCACCATCAAGATCGAGTTGCCAATCGGTTCGACGTTTACCTCCATGACACGCCGGCAAAACGAGCTTTTGCCGGAGCAGAGCGTGATGCCAGCCATGGTTGCGTTAGGGTCGAGCAGATTTTGCCGTTGGCCTCCTACGCTCTTTCAGAGAATCTGGATGCGATGACGGCGATCAGCGAAGGTGTCGCATCCGGCAAGACGGAGTATTTACCCCTTAAGCGCAAGCTTCCGGTCTATTTTCTGTATTGGACCGCGTTTCCGGCGAACGACGGAACGCTTCAATTCCGCCCCGATATTTATGGGCGTGACCGGCGCCTGATCGCGGCGCTGAGCCAACCGCGGGCCATGCGGTTGAGCGCCAATTTTTCCAACTGCTCCCGGGGGTGAACCCGGCAATTGAGGATTTCCGGAGATCTGCCGAATCCAGCGGCGCAGTTTCCGATATTTGAGGCAATCGCCGGGCCTTCTCACCGATGCCCTTAGCGGCCCCTTATCTCACCCGTTGCCCTGTCTTCACCCTCTGGCTCTGGCCGAGTTTAGGCCGGGTAGAACGATGGGAGTGCGAAACACCAGACTTATGAATGGTCTTTCGGCTCCCGCCAGCGGTCGTAGACAGTAATAGGTTGGCGTTTGAGAGAGAGCAGTAGCTGTTCCATCGGTGCTTGGGATTCCTGGATGGCGCCTCAAGTGGGCGGTCTATGTCAATGATTAGCAGAAGTGACATGGTTAAAAGGCCCATCAGGAAAGGAGCCTCCCACCGCCCGCGCGGTGCCGAAAGCACATAACCCAATACCCCGGCGGAAACCACCATATAGAGCAGCAGCACGACGAATACGACTGTTGGCACATGTGCCTGCCGCGCCGCCCGGCGCGCGGCGTCCAGGTCGATCGGGTTGTTGACGGATTTAGGAGAGTGCTGGAGAAATCGATTCCCCGTAATCGAATTGAAGCCGGAGCCGTTGCCGCCCAGATGTCGGTCAACAGCCTGTCGTCAGTGGCGATGAGCGATGGTACCCGGTCGGGCGGCACCTTGGCCAGATTGACCATGTTGTCGGTATACTGGACCAGCAGATTGCTCAGCCGGGTCCGGTGCGGCTCCTGTAGCAGCTGAACTCTCAGATAGGCCGTGCCGATTGCATTGGCGTCCTCTAGCACCAAATGCCGCCGGGCCTCGAAACGGTCGATGGCAAGTGAGAAGGTGAAACCCAAGAGCAGAGCCAGCAGCCCGAGGACCGCCGACACGACGTAACCTTCCTGGCCCTCTGCTTGGTCCCTGCCCCTTTTTCCATGCAGATGGTCACGTCGGCGGCGGAATACAAATCCGCAGGCGGCGGAGAGCGTCATGCTGATCACCAGCAGCCCGCCCAGAAGCAGGAATGGGGTTTTGTCCAGCCAGGCAGAGAACGAGATGAGCATGGCAGCCTCCCAACTTTTGGAGAATTTGGCAGCGGTGCGCCGGCCATCGAATCTTAAATATGGGTTGGTCCGGTTTGCGTCTGCAAGCGCGCGGGCCAAGTGACAATCGGTGCCGCCTTAACCTGGAGCATCGCTCCCAACAACAGCAGGACGGCATTGGCTGTCCATACCAGCGTCCGGCGAAAGGACTGAGACATCGGAAATCTCCTTCAGCTCATCTTTGGACCTCGCGCTGACATGTACTTTGATTTAGCTCAAATTCTCCTTGATCCTCATCAGTGGCGAAGGGCCACAAGCCGGCTAGTTTTTATTGGGTCTCACACGATGCGCAGATTGCTCTCCAGTTTGCTGACACGGGGGTGCTCCACACCGCATTCTCAACGGCGACGCATTCGCTCCAATCGTGAACTGTGCCTTCCAGGACCACCTTCAACCATACGAATAGGCCATGGCGTGTGGAGGCGCTCACGAGATGATCCGCTGCTAGGAAATGTCGGTGGAAAAGATCCAGGGCGTCCCGTGCTAATGCTCAATCATTCGCGAGAAAGGACACGACGGCCTCGATCTGGCTGTCAGTCATATCTTGGGTATTGGCATGCATCACGTCGTTGCTGCGAATTAGAGAGCGGAAATCCTCCAACTGTTTGCGCAAGTAATCGGCATGTTGCCCGGAGAGCCTCGGGATCGCGCCGTTGCCCTCTCCATTATCTCCATGGCAAGCCGCGCAAGCCGGAATATTGTGAGCGTCATCGCCACTTGCATATAGTTTCCGCCCTGCGGCCGCCAATGCTCCTCCGGTGTTCCGTGCCTTGGTCGGAGGCTGGCTTGCCAGATATTTGCCGATGGACGTGATGGTTGCATCGTCCAATTGGGACGCCATGCCCCACATATAGGCCATGGCATGAGGGTCCGCGCGCGTATGGTCACGGAAAGCTTTTAGTTGGGCGACAATATAATCGGCCTGTTGTCCGTTCAGCCGGGGAAATGTCGCCGAGATACTGTCGCCGCTGGCCCCATGGCAGTTCTGGCAAACCGCCGCAACTTTGGCTTTACCCAATGCCGCTGCTTGATCATCAACGGGAGCCGCGGAAGCCGGGCTGGCTAAGACACCAAGGACCATTGATGCCGCGAGAAAAACGCTATTTTTCATGAATGCCTCCAGGTTGTCGGTCAAAAGGCGATCCACAGATAGCCGAAGATGAAGTTATTGTCCGAAGCGTTGCGGCCGTTGCCGTCATAGTTTGAACTGGCGCCATTGAACTTCGCATAAGCCGTATATTGCAGCCCCAGTTTGACGTTCAGCCAAGGCACATAATCGACTTCGACATTGCCCCAACTGCTGTTGGGTTTGCCGCTAGGGGTGCCAAAATAAAGCTGGTCGCTGGAACCGGTAGTATTGAAGAACCCAACCGTGGCGCCAACTTCCCGGCGCCGAAAATAGCTGGCGACGATATTTTCGCTATTGAGATGGTCGCTTGGATTGGTAGAAAAGCCGAACAGGTTGGTGGCATCCAGATGCTGATCTTCTTGGATGACGCGCCCCGTCACCGTTATCTGGGTTTCATCGGTGATGTATTGGTATTGCGTGTCCAGTCCCACATCGAAAAAGTGGTCGGCGGGACCAAGCTGGGAGGGATTGATTGACGGCCGACCCCGCCGGGCCGGTGGGATTATGGAGGTCGGCGTCGAGCCCGAAGGTTCCGGCCTCCCAGGAGTTCCGACCCCAATCATATTCATAGGCGAAGCGCCAATAGGGCGCCACGCCCGTGATGATATCGTTGGTGGGCTGGCGTTCTGGCAACCCATGCGCCCTGCAAGGCCGAGCGGTAAACGCCAAACTCGCCGTAGATGGATTGATTGACGAAGGCATAGACTGACACGCCGGCGACGGACTGGGCCATGGCCCCTTCAATGCGGCTGGTGGCCGAAGGCGTAAGCATGGCGGGCGACGTTACGAACGGTTGGCCCCAGGCGGGCGTGCCGTTCCACAAATCCTGGACGCCGGGATTGTTGTTGACGCTTAAGCCATAGATCACCGATTGCCCATAAAGCGTGGTCACGTCGGCAAAACGGATGTCGGTATTGTCGATACCGATTGTGCCGCTCTGGTCGTCATACGTGACTTGGGCAAAAGCGCCGACATTGTCGGCTATCTGGCCGGCATAGAATAAGCTCAATTGCTGCGGAAAGTCGGTGGACGTCTTGTCGGACTGGGAGTTGGCTGCCTTGGCCGCCGATCCGGTGGAAGCGATCACCATGGCGGATATCGGCGGGACGTCACTCAGCGTCATTAAATAGCGCCGCATTCGGTCAATGTCCTGGACCTTCGAAGTATTCGAACTGGTGTAGCCGCTCGCCTTGAAGATGCGGCCGAAAGGGGTCAGCTGGGGAAAGACCGTATGGCAAGCTTCACACGCGAGGCCGGTCTGGCGGGCAAAGCTTGGAACAGCCTCTGCGGCACTCATCAGGCTGCCGCTGACGAGTAAAGTGCAAACCATTCCCTGGATCAAGCGTTTGGCGCGGCGTGCTGCAGGCATGGGCTCCCCAGTTTCCCCACATAGGAACAAGCTATCTCTTTTACGGTCATTGATCGAGATCAAACGAGCCAGAAAACCTGGCCGTATAATCAAAGATAATTGAGGAGTATGTCCAATGACTCTCGATCTTGAAAAGTTGACCTACCCAGTGATTTACTCGCGGCGTGACGTGGTCCGTGATGTTACGATGTTGGGCGCCGCGATGATCGGGGTCCTAAGCATGGGCGGGCCGGCGCAGGCGAAAATGACCGTAAAGGCTGCCGCCTACCAAGACACTCCAAAGGCCGACCAGAAATGCTCGGGTTGCATCCTGTTTAAGGCGCCCGACTCCTGCACTTTGGTAGACGGCTCCATCAGCCCCGATGGCTGGTGCAGGTTCTATTCAAAGAAAAGGTCTTGACGCTAGCGGGTCGTTGAGACCGTTTTTCTCTGCTCTAAAACGAGAAATGCGTCCCAGACGCTGGGCGCGGGGTATTTAATCTCACCGTCTCGGAATAGCTTGATGGTAATGTCGGCGCCGGGCCGAACCTCTGCATTCCGTAATCCCGATCTGTCCGGCGAGAGGGGAGTGGCCAGCACGAAATACCGGAACCCATGGCCTACCGTCAGTCGGGCGGCTTTCTCCAGAAAAAGCTGCAGGGCGTCTTGCGGGCTCATGCCTGCCGTCATCTTTCCCGAGATCACGATCGCGCGATCGCCTTGCCAAATTGGCGAATGGCTGGCGCAGCCGCACAAAAGACCTGCCGCCAGGATGGCAATGGCGGGAAATCGCGAGGGGTGCCCTTCTCTCATGATCCGCTCCTGCTTCTTGAGACCGGTCGAAATCCATTGCCCGCTAAAAATGCTCAGCCTTGCGAAACGGTCCGTGGCGCGTCGAGACGCCTATCAGATAGGCGGTGGACCAGCCGATCAAGATAAAGCCGTTGATCCCTTCGAGCGCGGTCAGAAGCCGCCAGGCGGGCGCAACCGCGATCTGACCATAGCCCACGGTTGAAAACATGTCGGTCGAAAAATTCAACGCATCAATAAAAGATGGCGTGCTGTTCAGCGTAAGATAGGCAAGCGCCCAAAGCCATACCTCAACTGTGTGAAGCGCAAAAATACCCAACACTGACATCATCATGATGAAACTGCGGCCAAGATCGTTGCGATGGAGCCTGAGCGATCTGGCTGCCCTTGGGGTCATGCGTGCCAAGAGCAGCAGCCCGCCCGTATGAACAAGAACGGTCAGGGCAACCAGCGAAGATCCCGCCATTAGATTGGCTAGCATGACAACATTTATCCGAACGACGTTGCAGATGTATTTGTTTCAGATCAAACCCTGTCGCCGAATGATTTCCAACGTGTGGCGCGCGATCATCGCTTCCTCGTCGGTGGCGATCACATGGACGGCGATGCGGCTTGAGGGGGCACTGATCAGGAATTCGTTGCGCTGATTGGCGGCGTGATCCAGCCTGGCGCCCAGCCAGGAGAGTCTTCCACCGCCATGGCACGGATGGCCGGCGCGTGCTCGCCGATGCCGGCGGTAAAGACCAATCCGTCCAACCCGCCCAGGAACTGGTCAGGGCGCCGATCTCCCGCGCCATTCGAAAGACGAACAATGCGATGGCCTCCCTGGCGTCAAATCGCTGCTGGCGAGCAGAGCGCGCATGTCGCTGGAAATTCCGGATACGCCCAACAGGCCCGACTGGGCATAAAGCAATTTTTCCACCGCCTCGGGCGTCATACCGTGTTGCTGCAGATAAAGAACGACGCCCGGATCCAGATTGCCGCATCGTGTTCCCATCATCAGTCCGTCCAAGGCGCTGAAAGCCCATGGTTGTGTCTATGCTGCGGCCGTCCCTCATCGCACAGAGGCTGGCGCCGTTACCAAGATGCGCGACGATCACCCGCCCCTTGCTCAACGCAGGCGCCAGCTCGCGCAGCTCGCCGGCGATATATTCATAAGAGAGGCCATGGAAGCCGTAGCGGCGTATGCCTTCCGTTTCATACCGGAGCGGTATCGCCAAGCGGGTGGCAACGTCGCGGCATGTTGTGGTGGAAAGCGGTGTCGAAGCAGGCACTTGCGGCAGGCCGGGACGCGCGCGGGCGATGGCGCGCATCGGCGCGATGTTATGGGGCTCATGCAGCGGCGCCAAAGGGACAAGCCGTCGAGCGCTGTGAGAAGCTCCGGGGTAACGGTTCGGGCCGGCATGATCGGGACCGCCATGCACGACGCGATGGCCGACCGCGATCAGGCTGTCGCCGCCGAGATGTGCCGCCGCCCAGGCCATGACACTCTCGATCACCGCATCGAAAGGGCCGGCGCCGGGCCAGCTTTCGTCCGCCAGGCCTTTGCCCTGGGCCTTCCGGCAACGAAATGCGGCAGACAGTCCGATGTCTTCGATCTGCCCGCTCGGACCGGGCGCAATCCGCTGTTCGGGTCGATTTCGAAAAGGCGAATTTCAGGCTTGAAGAGCCGGCATTGAGCGTCAGGATGGCGCCGGTCATGATCGCCGGGCTCGCCGCATGGGCGATCAACATGGCAACGGCGCAGGACGCCATGCGGGTTCTTTCCGGTCCGCCCGGCTGGCGAGAATGATCGGGACGCGGGCGCCCAATACGACGCCTGCCGCGTCGGCGCCCGCCAGGAAACAGTTGCTTCGCCAGCATGTTGCCGGCCTCCAGATTGGGAACCAGCAGGATGTCGGCCTGGCCGGCGACCGGCGAGACGATGCCTTTTTCCGCCGCCGCCGCGGGGCTGACGGCGTTGTCGAAGGCGAGCGGGCCGTCCAGCAAGCCGCCCTGATCTGGCCGCGTTCCGCCATTTTGCACAGTGCTGCGGCATCCAGTGTCGATTGCAGCTTGGGGTTGATCGTCTCGACCGCGGAAAGCAGTGCCACCCTGGGCGTTGCGATGCCCATGACGTGCGCCAGATCGATCGCATTCTGAATGATGTCGCGCTTCTCCTCCAGTCCGGGAGCGATATTGACGGCCGCATCGGTGACAAGCAGCGGCGCGGATAGCCGGGGACATCGAAGAGATAGACATGGCTCAATCGGCGTCCGGTCCTGAGTTCGCTTTCGGGCGCCAGAACCGCATGGAGCAATTCGTCGGTATGAAGCGACCCCTTCATCAGCAGGCTGCTTCGCCGCGCGTCACCAGCGCGACCGCGGCGGCGGCCGGGCCTCGCTATGGGGTGTGTCCACCAAGCGGTACGGCGCGATGTCGACTTTGGCCGCCAAGGCGGCAGCCCGATTTGGCCCTCGGCCCCACCAGAATGGGCACGATCAATCCGGCCTTCGCCGCTTCGATTGCCGCGCCGATCGCGTTGGCATCGCAGGGATGGGCGATCGCCGTGGTCAAATGGCGTAAACCGGCGGTGCGCGCGAGCAAGGCGCGGAACCGTTGATGGCGGCTCAGTTGCACATCCGGCAATTCCATCCGGGGCACGCGCATTTTCTCGCGCGGCGCGCGAACCAAGGCGCTGCCTTCGGCCACCTTTCCGTTGGCCTGGTTGAAGCAGACGCAATCGAACAGGATCTGGAATGTTGCTGAAGTCTTTGCCGCGCACGGTGATGGTGGCAATGATCTGGTCGCCCACCGCCACGGGTTTGAGGAAACGCAGCGTCTGTTCCAAATAGACGGTGCCCGGCCCCGGCACCTTGGTGCCCAGCACGCTGGCAATCAATCCGCTGCTAAACCAGCCATGAGTGACCGGTTCGGGCACGGCCATATCCTTGGCGCCGTCGACCAGGCTAGGGCCGGCATCGCCTGTGATCAACGCGAAGAAATCCACATCCTCAGCGAGAAGGTCCGGGTGAGGCTGGCGCTCTCGCCGATGCCGATTTCGTCGAAGGTTCGGTTTTCCAGAACCCCCTCGCTCATGCGACCTGTCGCGTTGGAATCCCGCAGCCCATCCGGAACATAATGGGCCCCGGCGTTAATTGCGCAAGCAAATTTGACGCGTGCATGGCGGATCTGTGACGTGTCCATTCCGGCTTCGGAACAATCACTTGCCGCCCCAGCGCGGTCGGGAGTAATAGGTGATGGCGAGCGCGGAACGACTTGATGGGAATCGCCTCCTCAGATTTTTGCCGCCCTTAGCCGCAGTGAGTTGCCGATCACCGAACAGAACTGAAGCTCATGGCCGCGGCGGCGAAAATTGGGCTGAGGAGGAGCCCGAAGGCCGGATAGAGGACGCCCGCGGCGATCGGCACACCCACGCGTTGTAGACGAACGCGAAGAACAGATTCTGCCTGATGTTGCCCATCGTAGCGCGGCTCAGCCGCCGGCCCGCAAATGCCGCGCAGGTCACCCTTCACGAGCGTCACGCCCGCGCTTTCCATGGCGACGTCGGTGCCAGTGCCCATCGCGATGCCGACCTGCGCCGGGGCGAGTGCTGGCGCGTCGTTGACGCCGTCTCCGGCCATCGCGACTACCCGCCCTTGCTGGAGCTGCTCGACCTTCTCGTGCTTTTCGTCGGGCAGCACGTCCGCTTCGACATCGTCGATGCCGAGCTTGTTTGGCGACGGCCTCGGCCGTGGTGCGATTGTCGCCGGTGAGCATGACGATCCAGATGCCTTCGGCGTGCAGCTTTCGGATGCGCTGCCGCGTGGTTTTGATCGGGATCCGCGACGGAGCAGGCCTGCCGGTCGCCCGTCGATGGCCAAGATAGACGGTCTGTGCCCTCGCGGCGAGGTCTCGGCCGCGCGGTGAGCCCGGCAGATGTCGGAACCTCAGGTCGCCCAAGAGCTGCCCGTTGCCCAGCGGGACGTCGCCTTCGATTCGACCCGATACGCCCTTCCCGGTCGTCGATTGAATTCCTCGACTTCGTCAGGCATCTTGCGCTCCTCAGCGCCGGCGACGATGGCGGCGGCGAGCGGATGTTCGCTCCCTGTTCGAGACTGGCGGCGAGCCGCAGCAAGTCGTTCTCGTCGATGCCGCCGCGGCGAATACCGTGCAAGCGGGTTTGCCCTCGGTCAGCGTCCCGGTCTTGTCGATCACCAGCGTGTCGACCTTGCGCATGTCTCGATCGCCTCGGCGTTCCTGAACAGAACGCCGAGTTGCGCCCTGCCGGTCGCGACCATGATGGACATCGGCGTGGCGAGGCCGAGCGCGCACGGACAGGCGATGATCAGAACCGCCACCGCGTTGACGAGGGCGTGGGCGATGCGCGGGTCCGGTCCCACGACCGCCCAGACGGCGAACGTGAGCACGGCAGCGGCGACCACGGCGGGAACGAAATAGCCGGCGACCTGATCCGCTAGCTCTCTGAATCGGCGCCCGGCTTCGCTGCGCCTCGGCGACCATCTGGACGATTTTCGCGAGCAGCGTGTCGGCGCCGACGCGCTCGGCCCGCATCACGAAAGCGGCCGGTCCGATTGAGCGGTCGCGCCGATCAGCTGTCGCCTGACATCTTTGTACGGGCATCGGCTCGCCCGTGACCATGGATTCATCTATAGGCGCCGCCTTCGATCACCACACCGTCCACGGGCACCTTTTCACCGGGCCGCACGCGAAGTCGGTCGCCGACGTCGACCTGATCCAGCGGGACGTCCTCTTCGTTGCCATCTCGTGAGCCGCCGCGCCGTCTTCGGGGCGAGATCCAGCAGGCGCGCGGATCGCGCCACCGGTCCTGCGCGCGCGCAGTTCGAGGACTTGGCCGAGCAACACCAGCGTGGTGATGACCGCGGCCGCTTCGAAGTAGACCGCGACGCGCCCGAAATCGCGGAACGCCGGAGGGAAAATTCCGCGGAGCAGCGTGGCGACCAGGCTGTAGACATAGGCGACCCAACGCCGATGCCGATCAGCGTGAACATGTTGAGGCTACGGTTGATGACGGACTGCCAGGCGCGCACGAAGAAGGGCCAACCGCCCACAGAACGACGGGCGTCGCCAGGGCGAATTAAATCCAGTTCGAGACGGTCTCGCCGACCGGCAGTCGCGTGAGATGGCCCGCTCATCACGAGGGCCAGGAAAGGCGCGGCGAACAGCCATGCCGCTCCAGAAACGCCGTGTCATCTCACAGTTCGGCGTTGCCCTTCTCGCGGCCGGCGTCTCCGGCTCGAGCGTCATGCCGCAGATGGGACAATGGCCCGGTCCCCACTGCCGTATCTCGGGATGCATCGGGCAGGTGTAGATCAGGTCCGGCACCGACGACGTGTGAGCGGAAAAGTAAGTCTTTCCTCAGGTGGTTTTCCATGGCATCTTTTGCATATGTGCTTTCACGGCCGGTCCTTGTTGCTATTCATTACTTCGCCAGATCGGTAATCAAAAGTTCGGTTTTCCAAGATCGCGTCCGTCATGCGGCGCTCGTCATGCTGCGCCGGACCATATCCAGTCGCGGACCACAGGCATGTCGGTGCCGCGCTTGCGGATATAGGCTTCATGATCCACGAGCCAGTCGCGCACTTTCTGCCTGAGATAGACCGCATCGGGGCGCGGTACATAATCCAGCACGCTGTCCACCAAATGGAACCGGTCAGGTGGTTCCGCACCACCATATCGAATGGCGTGGTAGTGGTACCTTCCTCCTCAAAGCCATGGACGTGGAAATTATCGTGATTGGTGCGCTTGTAGGTCAGGCGATAAATCAGCGCCGGATAGCCGTGATAAGCGAAGATCACCGGTTTGTCCCTGGTGAACAGCGCGTCGAAATGGCTGTCTTCCAAGCCATGGGGATGCTGGGATCTGGACTGCAAGGTCATCAAGTCCACGACGTTGACGACCCGTACCTTGAGATCGGGCAGATGCTGCGCGCAGCAAATCGACCGCCGCCAGGGTCTCAAGGTCGGAACGTCGCCGGCACACGCCATCACGACATCCGGGTCGCCGCCATGGTCGTTGCTGGCCCATTCCCAGATGCCGATGCCGTGCGCTGCAATGCTTGATCGCCGCGTCCATGTCCAGCCATTGCGGCTCGGGCTGCTTACCCGCGACGATTACATTGATGCGGTTCCAGCTTTGCAGACAGTGATCGGTGACATAGAGCAGGGTGTTGGCATCGGGCGGAAAATAGACCCTCACCGTGTCGGCCTTTTTATTCACGACATGATCGATGAATCCGGGATCCTGATGGCTGAAGCCGTTGTGATCCTGGCGCCAGACATGGGAGGTGAGCAGATAATTTAGCGACGCGATTGGCCGCCGCCATGGTACCTCGCGCGCCGACTTTAGCCATTTGGCATGCTGGTTGACCATGGAATCAATGATGTGGATGAACGCCTCGTAGCAGGAGAAGAGGCCATGCCGGCCGGTCAGGAGATAGCCTTCAAGCCAGCCCTGACAGGTGTGTTCGCTGAGGATTTCCATCACCCGGCCCTCCGGCGCCAGGTGATCGTCATAGGGATAGTCGGCTCTTCCCAGGTGCGGCCCGTGGCCTCGAACACGGCCTGCAGCCGGTTGGAGGCGGTTTCGTCGGGCCCGAACAGGCGGAAATTCGGCCGGCTTGCGTTCGCATGACGTCGCGCAGCTAGGCGCCCAGCACCGCAGTCGATTCGCGCGCAGTCGCGCCAGGTTGTTCCACCGCCACCGCATAATCCGCGATGTCGGGAAGATGAGCGGACGCATCAGTTCCCCGCCATTGGCATGGGGGTTGGCGCTCATCCGCCGGATCCCGCGGGCGCGAGGGCTGCGATCTCGGGCGCAGCCGACCGGACTCATCGAACAATTCCTCGGGCCTTAGCTGTGCATCCAGTCTTCCAGCAGCCGCAGATGTTCCGGCTTTTCCAATGTGAAGGGCACCTGATGGGAGCGCCAGAAGCCCTCGGTCTTGAGGCCGTCGACGGTCTTTGGCCCTGTCCAGCCTTTTGGCGTCCGCAGCACGATCATGGGCCAGATGGCCGTTCGGTCGACTCCTTGCCGCCGGGCCGTTCTTCTGGATCGCGGCGATCTCGTCAAAAGCCTGGTCCAAGCGCCGCCGCCATCTTCTGATGCATTCCGCGGGATCGTCACCTTCGACGAAAATCGGCGATAGCCATAGCCCGTGAGCAGCGCATTCGAGTTCTTCGTGGGGAATGCGCGCGAGAATGGTGGGATTGGCGATCTTGTAGCCGTTGAGGTGCAAGATCGGCAGCACCGCGCCGTCCGTGACCGGGTTGAGAAATTTGTTGCCGTGCCAGGATGTCGCCAGCGGGCCGGTCTCGGCCTCGCCATCTCCATCACACAGGCGACGATCAGATCTGGATTGTCGAACACCGCGCCGTAGGCATGAGAAAGGGAATAGCCCAGCTCGCCGCCTTCATGGATTGAGCCCGGCGTCTCGGGCGCGGCATGGCTGGGGATGCCGCCGGGAAATGAGAATTGCCGGAACAGCGCGGCACATGCCCGCCTCGCTCTGGAGATATATCGGGGTAGAGCTCGCTATAGGTGCCCTCGAGATAGGTGTTGGCGACCACGCCGGGCGCGCCATGGCCCGGGCCTGTCATGAACAGGACGTTCGAGTCCCGCTCACGGATGATGCGGTTCAGGTGGACATAGAGAAAATTCAGTCCCGGCACGGTGCCCCAATGGCCCAGCAAGCGCGGCTTGGTGTGATCCCGCCTGAGCGGCTGGCGCAACAATGGATTGGCGAGCAGATAGACTTGACCGACGGATAGATAATTCGCCGCCCGCCACCAGGCATCTATGCTAAAGTTGTTCAGCGGTAAGCGGCGCGCTCATAAGGTTCCTGTCGTGTCGGACAATTCGTCGGCCGCCGTCATAGCGTGCGGCGCAGCACCTCAAGCGGCTAAATCTTCCAGCAGTTTCAGGTTGCGCAGGCGGATCTGGCGCGCGCTTGGCAGTTCTATGACATTTCGCGCTCCAACTGCGACAGGGTGCGCGACACCGTCTCGATGGTGAGGCCTAGATAGTCCGCTATGTCCTGGCGGGTCATGGCCGGGTAGACATTGCGGTGACCGTTGTTTTCTCTGCCCAGTTGAGCAGGAACCCCGCCACTTTCTCTACCGCGCCCCGGCGGCCGAGGAGCAGGGAATGACGCTGGGCGCGGACCATGCCCTGCATGGCGAGGGCCAGGAGCTCCTGGGACGGTGTCAGGTCGCCATCGAGCCTGTTTTTGCGGTACGCGACCAGGGTGCAATTGGTCACGGCTTCTGCGGTGAGGCGGTATTCTATGCCCGGTTCGAATCCGAAAATGTCGCCGGCAAAGTGGAAGGCCTCGATCTGTCGGCGGCCATCCACTAGGAATTTGCAAGTGCGTACGACTCCCGACATGACTTTGTAGAAATATTCGGCGCTCGCGCCTTCGCCGAAAATTTCCCGATCTTGCGTGAAATACTGCACGTTCCCCATTTGGGTTTGCGGCGCGGCATCACGGCCCGTGAACGCCTTGGCCAGGATGGCGCGCTCAACGAAAATCCCGCTGGAATTGGTGGCGGTTTGCGTTTTCATGTAAAGCCCCTTCACTTGGGATGTGGGGCTTTCTTAGGCCTTGCGGAGCCTCAAAAAAATTCGGTTTGAACCTGAGGAAACCCACTCAAGGGGATTCTAGTAGCGGCCGGGAAGTAGGACGAGGGTACCAGCATTAAAAGCGCGGCCAGCCCCATTTCCAGAGTGGCGATCCAGCCCATGATGATCAAGGATCGCGTGGCCGGAAATGCTCCCATCACCGATTTGCGCGATGCCAAAAGGATGATCACGGCCATAAGTGGTATGGCGACCACGCCATTGATCACCGCGCTCCAAAATAAGGCTTTCATGGGAGAAAGCGGCGTATATTCCAGCAGAAGGCCGCCCAGCACCGAGACGGCGATCACCCCGTAAAAGCCGCGGGCATCCTTGGCTTGGTGCTCTAGCCCGAAGCTCCAGCCCATGGCTCCAGCGATGGCATAGCCCGCCGATCCCGCCAGCACAGGAACGCCGATAAGGCCAACGCCGAGGATCCCAAGGGCAAAGAGCAGGAAAGCGAATTCTCCCGCCAGCGGGCCGCAATGCGCCGGCGGCCTGTGCTGCCGTTTCGATGTTGGTGAGGCCCGACATGTGAAGCGTGACCGCCGTGGCCAAAATGACGAAATATGCAGTGATGTCGGAATAGAACATCCCGCTCCACGTGTCCCATTTGATTCTGCGAAGCTCACGCCCCCCCACAGCGGGCGTTTCGCTCCGGGCGGGTTCCAGCTTGCGCGCCCGGCATGCTCTTCGACTTCTTCCGAGGCCTGCCAGAAAAAGAGATAGGGGCTGATGGTGGTGCCGAAAACGCCCGTCACCACCGTGGCAGTGGTGGCATCGAGCTTGATATGCGGCCAGACGGTCCTAAGCGCGACCTCTCCCCAGGGCACATGCACGGTGAAAAGCACTGCGGCGTAGGCCAGAAGCGAAAGGGTAAGCCATTTTAGATAGACGACATAGCGGTGATAAGGGATAAAAACCTGCATCAGCAAGGTACCCAGAGCGAGAATGACGGTCGCCAAATGCCGGTCCCAGCCGGTTACCAATTCCGTGACCTCACCCATCGAGGCCATGTCGGCGGCGATATTGAACGTGTTTGCCATGACCAAAAGAAGCACGACACCCTGAAGCACGTAAGGTGGAAACGCTTCTTTGATGTTGGCGGACAGGCCCTTTCCGTCACCCGCCCGATGCGCGCGCACATGGACTGGATGGCAGCCATCAGCGGAAAGGCCAAAGGCATCGTCCACAGCATGTTCAAGCCGAATTGCGCGCCTGCCTGGGAATAGGTGGCGATCCCACTCGGATCATCGTCGGCCACGCCAGTGATCAGCCCGGGGCCCAGACGCGCGAGGGGGTGTTCGGCGATGCGCTCCCACGCGCGCCGCAGGAGCGGGTAAATCGAAGCCGGTGAGGGTGTTGCTTCCATGTGCCGTTACTAAGGGATTAGAGCACGCGACACCTTGATGGTGATCAAAGGATCGCTGAGAGCACGGTTTCAATCACCCGCCGGGTAGGAGGCAAGGGCGTCGATTTCGTCATCGCTGAGATTGACCGTGTTGAAATGCATCAGGCAATTCTCAGCTTAGTCCAGAACTGAATAGGCCGAGTTGTTTCTCCAAGTAATTGGCATGCTGGCCTGCCAGCCGCGAAATCGCACCGCAGCCTTCGCAACGGGACCGTGACAGGAGGCACACGCCATCACGAAATGGGCGGGATCGCCATTCTCATAAATGCGCCGTCCCGCATCGGCGAGCCTCCTAGGTTTCTGGGGTTCGGCGGCTGAGCGGCGAAATAATCGGCAATGGGGGCAAGCGCCACGGCGTCGGCCTGGGCGGCAAGGCTTGTGATCCCCCGACCGGGTCCGGGACGGCAAATCCAGAAGCTGTCCCACCCGCGAGAAGATGTAGTCCGCCTGCTGGCCATTCAGGCGCGGGATAAAGTCCGCTTTCGCTATTGCCGCGTAGTCCATGGCAACCCTCGCAAGCCTGCAAACCGCCTGCGAAATTATGCGCCGCCTGCATTTGAGCTAGCGCCGAATGTGAGCCGAAAAAGAAAACAGCCAAAATTGCGCAATGCAATCGCGTAAAAATGTCCCGCATACCTTTACAGAGAGCGGACCAAGGTGACCAGAAACATGATGAACCCCGCCATGGCCAGAAGCGTAAGCAAATAGTACCCCGCGCGAGTGATGGGGGAGATTTTGCTGGAAAAAGCTCCGTTCATGGAGATCTCCTTCATTCTCTAATCAGTCATGCTGATGAATTGAGTTTCAGCGCCCCGGTATCCGAGGCGTGGCCGAACGTGTCGTAAGCGTCCAGGATGCGCGCGAAGGGGAAGTGGTGGCTGATCAGCTGGTTGGGATCGATTTTTTTTTGTCTCGACTGCCTTGAGCAAGATGTGGTCGTGACTGTGTCCACCAAGCGTGTGGTGATGGAGATGTTTCGGGACCAGAGTTTCTCCAGGTGCAGGTCCACCTTCCTGCCATGAACGCCCACATTGGCGATGCGCCCGCCCGATACTTTCTCAAAGGGAAACCCCATGAGACGCATTCACCTCGCCGCCGCCTGCTTCACCGCTCTTCTCCTCTCCACCACCCTCGCCCTCGCCGCCGACTGGAACACCGGCAAGCTCATGGACACCGAAAAACAGGAAGTCCCCTCCAGCAGCACCACCACCTACAACTCCGACAAGAACAAGGACGGCAGGCGGGTGGCCCATACGTCGGGTGCCCCATTCATGCAGTCTTATCGCATGGGTGGGCCTTCGCGAAGCGAACCGGTTGGCGCTGACGCCTGCAAATCACTGCTTCAGCTTCAGCCCTAGCACCTCCGAAATCCTCGCGGCCAGCCCCTCGGCCATCCACTGAAACCCAAGATCGTTCGGATGTGTGCCATCGACTAAGCCGTCTCCTCGTGATGGTCCGATCAGGTCGGTGCCTTCGACGATTTGGAAATTTTTATCTCCAGCCGCGATCCGCTGAGCGCCCACCTGCCGGATCAACGCTCGCATTCCATCGAGCCGGGCATCGGGCGTCCAGGCTTCATGAGCAGAATAAATGGGAGTGATGACGAGAATCGGTGTCTCTGGATGCTTGGCGCGGATCATCTCGACGAATGGCTGGTAAACCTCCTTGAGGGATTCAAGGGTAGGGTTATTCTGTGCAAAGTCCAAAACAAAATAAGCGGCGTCAATGCTGGCGACAGTGCGAGCTAATTCAGGTTCGCCTTTGCCATTTCCCGAAAATCCCAGATTAACAAAGTCGACGTTCATCATGCGGCCGGCGATGGCCTCGTAGCTCATGCCAGAGCGGCTGGCACAACCGCCTTGGGTGATCGATGTTCCATAAAAGACGATGGGTTTATTCAGCGCGAAGGGCTTCGGCGTCTGAAATTCCGCATCTGCGTCGAGACCAATCCCGACAACCTTGACAGCCATATAGAGAGGTAGATAGAGAGTGATCTCGCGTTCCACACGGGGCTGATCTTTATAGAAGGAGTGCTCTTGCACAAGTCCAGGCTTTGAATCGAGACCAGCAATGGCTGTATCACGATAGACGCCGTCGACATAGAGATCGACACCAGTCTGCCCGAATGCGTGCATGTTCTTCATGTCGGATGCCTTGGGGTAATCCAACCGGATTGCTAGGGTCGTAGAATTTGTGCGGAAGCGAATCCGGCCGCCACTAGGTGACTGTGCGAGTGTCCAGACGGGCTCGCGATAGCTGCCCTTGAGCTTTACGGGGAGGCGGGACAACTCTCCACCATTTTCGGCATACCAGGGGAGTCCGTCGACTTCAAAGTGCGCACTCGGGATCTGGACCCATTGCAACGACGGCTGTTGCGCATAGAGGGTAGAGAGAAAAGTGCTCAGCAAAAGAACGAGTATTGCAGGCCGCATAGTCATAAGCAAAACTCCGTTGGTGTCAGGATCTTTTTAGACGAATGTGAATTAACCGCACTCCCCGGCGGCACCAGAGAATGCCCCCCCCAGCGGACCCAGCGCCGCCCGTGCCAGCGCCAAATAGCGGCTCATCATCGCCTCGTCACCAACCGTCCTGTACGCAACGACCCAGTAACCTTTCTTCATATCGTTCCCCCTCTCGAATGCCTTCAACTGTAGAACGGTGGATGCCCCGAACGATACCACGACTCACCCTCTGACGGATCGCCCAGCTCTGGATTTTGGATGCCCCATCTTCCGCGTTCCCAGCACTTGACAAACCCACCCTCAAAGATCGAGCCCCAGCGACGTAGCCAGCCTCCGGATTCCCCTTAAAGAAATACCAACACCCCTGAGGTCCAGACCTAACGATAGTCTTTAGAAGACTTTGCACGCCTTTGACGGGTGGGGCCTAACACTTCCGTGCTATTTGCCAAAGAGGTTCCCACTCCTACTCTCATCAAACAAGCAGGTGAGGTCCCTCCCATGACTCCTCTCCACAAAGCTCTATTCGCAACAGTCCTCTCCACAACATCCTTTTCCTTCGCAGCCAATCTGCCCCGGAACCCCAACATTGTCATTTGCAAGCCGAACGCACGCTGCGTCCACCACACCATCTTCGGCCACGATTACAAGCTACTCAGCACCGACCGCTTTTCCGTCATGGTCTTCCTCTCAACCGAAGGCCGCTACACCCGGGCCGACGTCAGCATCACCAACCTCACCCGCACCCCCATCAACCTGTCCCCCGAAGACTTCCGCATCGAAGCCCTCGCCTCCAGGTCCAAAGTCTTCTTCTACGTCCCACCCTCGCAACTCGAGAACGTTCCAACCCCGACCCGGGTCACCCCAAACGATACTGCCGACCCACCATCGGCGAATCCAAATTCAAATCCAAATCCACAGCCCAGCCAACTCAATGCAGCCCAACAAAGAGAAGCGCAGGAAGCACTCGAACTCGCAGCAAGGACCCCGCATCTGAAGGCAATCATCATCCCACCCAACCAGGCGGTCCACGGCCGCGTCTACTTCGAGCGCGATCCGAGCGCGACGCACCAGCAGGTCAACGTCGTTCTGCCCATCGCCGACACGGTATTCAAGTTCCCCGACGTCATCATGCCCTGACGCATCGCCCGGTGGGACGGGTAGCCCAGGCCTAAAATCTGGGTGCCCCATCTTCGCGCGGCCCTCGGGTTGAGGGGCATGTAAGCAACCGAACGGAATGAACTGATGGCCTTCTCAGATCACCGCCTTCATGCCCCTTTCCGTGATCAACCTTTCGATATCCGGCCCCCGCATCTCCTTCGTCTTGACCACCCAGTAGGCTGCGAACGCCCAGATCCCCATTAAATTCTGCCCAATAAACCGGACTGTGCTGCGAGGTGATGAAGTTAAACCCGTATGCCGCAAGGGGCGATGCAAACATGGATATTCCTAGGACTTGATACGTCAACCGATACCGGGCGCGCACTTTAGGGTCCTTGATCAGCACCAGCGTGTTTCTGGAAAAGAAAGCCGAAATGATCGCGATACAGATGAAGAACGAGATCGCGCAAAAGCCGTGCAGAGAAAAGGAATGATGGAAGCAATCCCAGTTCATCGGGAAGATGGCAACACCCCAGGCGAGCATGCCAGCAAGATTGAGGAACACATCCTCCATCTTGCTATGCCCTTGATTGACATAAAGAATGATGCCTATTGCAAAGAGCAAGCCCACAAACCAAGTTCTCATCGTGCCAGGCTGAATAGCCTGCTCGCGAGGTGTTTGCGTTAGAGAGACTTCGGCCTTAGTGCCTTCCTTTATGCAGGTACCGTCCGGATTACTTTTGCATGGACAAAGTTGGGCGGGAGTCGCCCAGTAGTAGGCACTCATAGAATCTCGAAGGGTAAATCCTGCAAGTTTGCCACCTCCCCAGAGAAGCAAAGGGAAGACAAAGGCTATGAGGGCTGCTCCTGCACGCAGCGCGAAGTATGTGGCTTTAATTTGCTGTTCGATTGTATGTGGCATCCCGGTCTCGTCTCTCTCTGATTCAGAAGAACGCGGCCCCACGGCAACTGCTTTTTGCAGAATAGTAAAGGGAACCGGTCAGCTTGCACAGAAAAGATTTGGATCTCGGATAAGCACGTCTGTCAGTCTCATCGCATGAGTGGGCATTCGCGAAGCGAACCGCCCTTCATCTCACCCGCGTTATGCTCCACCTTCCCGTCCGCGACGTGAACCTCTGTCAAGCCCCAAGCCACAGAACCCGCGCCAATACAGCACATTCGCGTGGCGTACTAGTTATCCCCCATCCACTAAAATAGATATAGAGATCAAAAGGACTCCAGCTCGCGTACACCAGATCTTTTCCAGAGCAACAAGCCCTAAGCCCTTTGTTTGGACATTTTTAGCGATAAATCCTTTGGAATGACTATTTTGCAGCGGCAGGTGTGGCGTAAACTGCACATTATAAAAGAGTTATAGCCGGGAAATAAAGGGGGGGGGTTACCCTTCCGGAAAAGAGTCGGCGGGGAACCTGAATGGGCTCGCGGACCAGAGCGGCGCGGGCGAAAAATCCCACTGAGGATTATTCGCTCCCGGCAATCACCGGTGGCAAGGATTGCAGCGAGGAAAGCGGACTTACCTGTTCCTGGAAGCCGACCCTAAGGTATTTGAAGAAGGGCGAATCGGAGGGAGATGGCGCCTGAACGATCGATGGCGTGCCTGGAAGATCCGAATTGATCAGCGAGGAGAGCTCGTCCCATACGCGGAAGTCATTCTCGATTTTGTGATGAGGCTTGTTCAAGGTTCGAGAGTACCAACTATAGTTGTCGCAATTTATCGGACGGTCTTCATAGGTCATATGAATGTTTCCCATGATCTTCGTCCGCGCCGGATTGGCCGCAACAATCTCCGGTGCCCCATGAAGCGGACCTTCGCTCTGGTAGAAATTGATCGCGCTCGCTACGTTCGAGGGAACCGCAGAGGCCTTGTGACCTGGTTTAGCAATAGTGTCGATCTGGATCGTGAGGGCTACCGGAATGCCCAACTGATCTAACTCGCGGGCGAATTCGACTGTCTCCGTAGCACCCCAACTGTGCCCGTAGATGATGATTGTGGCTCGCTCCTTCTCGATGGAGGAGAGGACGCCGTCGTGGTCGGTATCGAGGAGGCGGACGACCTGATGGAGGGCTTTTCCTCCATGGTGGTTGCCGAACACTTCCGCATGGATGGTGGGGTAACGGTCGCGAAGGTATGCGGCAAACTGCACTTCGGGATGCTTTGTGTCGTCCCGGCTAACAAAGCCTCCAACAAACCCAATGATGATCACGTTCCGGGGGGTGGGAGCGATCACCGTGGTGGGCGCGATCACCGCAGAACGCACGTCCCGAAGAGACATTTCCTGGCCATGTGCAGTGACGGGTCCTGCAAGGGCCGTCGCGGTCAAGACAAAAACAGGAGCGATGAATTTCCAATTCCGATAGTCTCGAATGCGAGTTTCTCCCGTTCAGCGTCAGTGTCCACCCGAAGCGACGACACACTATTACACTTGCAATGTATCCGGGGTGCAAAGGTTTCGTATTTATCGGGACTGACAAACTGTACCATGGCGCTCCGACGGCGCTAAATGGGTGTGTAAAGATTTTACGCACTCGAACATGATCCATCCTTGACTTTAAGCAAGTCCACCGGCGCAACACGCTCCCAACCCTTCGCCGTCGCATCTAATTACAAGGGAGGGCCCATCCCATGCGCCACGCATTCCCAATACCGGTTATCGCGCCCTTCACCTTAGTCTTCGCCATCTGCATCCAGAACGTTCGCGCCCAGAACCCCCAGACCCCCCCTCAAACGCAGCCCCCAACTCAGCCCCAAACCCGCGGCCCCGGCGGTGACGTCGGCAGCGGAGCCGGCGACATCGGCAAGGGCACTGCCAAGGGAACCGGCGCGGCAGCCGAGGGCGTCGGCAAAGGCGCCGGCGATCTCGTCACCCTCCACCCCGCTGGAGCCGCGGAAAATGTAGGCAAGGGCGCAGGCGCCGCCGGCAAGGACGTCGGCGTCGGTGCCGCTAAGGGCACAGGCAAAGTCACCACGGGCACAGGTCGCGGTATCGGCAAAATCTTCCACCACGGCCATCACGACGAGACAGCCCCGCCCCCACCCAACCCACAAAACTAAAGCCGAGTTGTAAAACTTCCAACCATATAGTGAGTGACACACCTGTCGACGCCACGAACGACTGGGTGCCAATCCTTCGCGTTTTTGCGGGTGGAATGTACAAAGCCTGTTTCGTCGACTTTGGACATTCAGGACAACATGGGCGTAACCTATTGGATGAGGATGGAGAGCACTCGTTCCTTGTAATCGTGTCCCGGGAAAATACTCTGTGTTGGGCTATGCCGAACGCTGTAAATGGGTTCCGAGGATGATAAGAAGCTGAAGAAAAAAGTCAGTGTTCCAGGGCAGAGACGCTGCCCATAGAACCCACAAAATCGACACAACTATCGCAAACGGCCCCGAAGAAGCAAGCCGTTTTTTGCCCAATCCAGTACCTTGCGCCATGTCTGTTGACTACGGACCGGACGTCGTGGCGTGACTGCAAGCGGTTCCTCGAAGAAAGATAAGGAGAGTACCGATGAGAATCAGAAAGATCGCTACAGTCCTCGCAATGATGGTGCTGGCTGTCAACTTCGCAAGTGCCAAAGACTCCCCCGACAAGAAGCGCGATAAGACTCGGAAAATGGCTAATAAAACGCTGCAGGAACTGTACAAACTGAAACCCACGGCTCAGGGGGCTATCCAAAAGTCTGCGGGATATGCCGTGTTCGACAACATGGGGACGAACCTCTTTCTATTGAGCACGGCGCGTGGCTCAGGAATCGCTGTCGACTCCGGGAAGCAGGAGACCTTCATGAAGATGATTTCGGCCGGCGCCGGTGTGGGTGTGGGAGTAAAGGACTACAGTGTGATCTTCGTGTTTGAAAACGCTCAGGCATATAACAGTTTTCTGAATTCCGGCTGGTCAGGTTCAGCGCAAGCGGACGCGGCGGCCAAGGCAGGCCAATCGGGCGGAGCCTACTCGGGAGCGGTCGAGGTCTCTCCGGGTGTCTGGGTCTATCAAATTACCAAGAATGGTCTCGCCCTGCAGTTGACCCTGCAGGGTACGAAGTACTACAAGGACGACGACCTCAACAAGAAAACTTAGTGCCGGGTCGCCAACCGGCGGCCCATACAGTGGGTGCCCATTCATGCGGTCTCGCTGCATGAGTGCGCATTCGCGAAGCGAACTGTTTTGCATCCCACACGCGTTATGCATCCCTGCCGTTCCCACAACGCCCGCGACGTGAGCGATCGTTGACACCACAGATACCCCTAACTACGCTTCAAGTGAGGAGCAAATGGGCCAATTTACGCGAAGAGGTTTTGTCGGATCCCTTGTAGGGTTAGCAGCCACAAGGGCGCTCGGCGCTCAGCAGGGCGGCTCCCAAAAGCCGCCGGGGAGTGTATCGATCAAGATCACGGACCTGAAATGCGCCGTCATCGGGAAGAACCCGGTGATTCGCATCGTCACCGATCAGGGAATCTCCGGCTATTCTCAGGCCGAATCCGCCAAGCCGTATCTTAAGCCAATGGTGGAGTATTACAAAGACTATCTTGTGGGCCAGGACCCAACAGACGTCGGACGCATGATGATCAGGCTCCGTCGCATGGGCGCGTTCAAGCCTTGGGGCGCGGCCATCAGCTCCATCGAAATCGCCCTATGGGACATCGCAGGCCAGGCAGCTGGATTGCCGGTATATAAGCTGCTCGGCGGAAAGATCCACGACCGCGTCTGTGCCTACGGAAACTCCGAAAACATCACCGCCGTGTTTTCCCCTCCTACGCCGCAAGTCTACGCCGAGCTCGCAGCACAGGTGAAGGAGGCGAAAGAAGGTTTCAAGCTGGTCAAATTTCCTGTGGGCTTCCACAACGCTCCCATGATGAATGCCATCCCCGACACCTGGTACGGCCAGCGCTGGACGGGACGAAACCCTCCTTACATGGATCGTGGGCCGATGACCGAACGCGGCATCGACAACGCCGTCGCCTGCGTCGAAGCCGTCAAGAAGGTACTTGGCAAGGACATCAACGTGGCGTTCGACTGCGGGCCCGGCTGGGTCCCAAAGGATGCGCTCCGCTTTGCGCGTGCCGTCGAGCCGTACAACGTCGCCTGGCTGGAAGACATCATCACCGGTGACTACACGCCGTACCCGAATGCGCAAGTCTACAGGGATCTTAAAAACAGCACGGTGACTCCCATTCACACCGGAGAAGAGATCTACCTGCGCGAGAACTTCAAGGACCTCATCGAGATGCAGGCCGTCGATGTGATCGGGCCGGATCCGGAGGACGTCGGTGGAATCGCCGAATTGAAGTGGATCGCAGAATACGCCGATCTCCACAGCATCCAGGTAGCTCCCCACGGAATCTTCGACGGACTGTTCGGGGTTGCCGCGCAAGTGCACCTGGGGGCGGCGTGCCCGCAGAACTATATCGGTTTCGAATATGCGAAGGGCCAGCCGGAGTGGTGGTATGACATTGTGGACGGCTTGCCCAATCCAATTGTCAAAGACGGCTACATCGACGTTTGGGACAAGCCGGGTCTCGGCGTCACCTTCAACGTTCGGGCAGCCAAAGCGCACCTGTCTGACGAGGATCGTACTTTCTTCGACTGAGCATTCGCAGAGTCGAACCGTTCATAGAACTCTAGACAATAGGTCAGTTCTGACCAGAGTTTCGGAGGGAGGCGCCTATCTTTCCGGCATCCATTCGTCGAATGTAAAAGATCCTTGCGTTACACACAATTACATTCCAAAAATCGCTAAGCCCGAGCCGGAGAGGCGTGTACATCGCAAACCGCAGCCGTGAGGCGGAGTTCTACGAGGCACCCGAGCACGCTGGTAGCAATATTAGGACAGTCCGGGTAGTCGCATAGATACTCAGTAAGCTCTTCTTCTCGTCCGTCTGGATCCAAAAGGCCCGTCTTGATCGTTACTCGAGACATGGTGCAACCCCTCTTAACATCTCCATTATTGGCACGATGGAGGGTCCGACACAGTGACACTTTTGAGTCATCCTAAAAAGCGTCAGTACCCGAGGAACCGGCGTACTTCAGACAAGGCATCTAAGCGAAGCGCCAACGTTCGAAAAGAAAACCCCTCCTCTTTGACCGTTCTTTCTCTCCCGAATACCGTGGGACCACTCACCGTAAACTCTATCGCTCCCGTGATCTCCCAAGGTGGTAGCTTATCCCGACCTTCGTACCTACTTGATCCATTCCAGGATTGCTCGCCGCTAGATATCCGTTCGAGATATGAAAAAACTGAAACGGAACCACCTGCAGGTCGACCCGGTCATTCAGCCTGAATTCCATTCCGAAGGATGCCTGAACGTTGAAGTTCACATAGCTTGCGGCTGGCGAGAACGCCTTCTTCGTAAACGCGACAGCACCTAGTTTGCCGGTCGTGTAGGGCCTGATAGCCTTGCCGTTCCGCCACAGGAGGCGAAATCCGAACGGCGAAAGCGACATCCCATATACCAGCTGCTGATTGGGACTCCTCGCATTACCCCAATAATCCGAGACGGCCGGCTGGCTCAGAAGAACAAGCGGAATAACCTCCACCACATAGTCCACCCGCGATTTCAGAAGGTGCCCCCAGCTATGACGGTCGTACTCTACTCCCACCGTCCAGGCGGTGCAACGCACCGTGGCGCTAATCACTCTATAGTCGCCATCCGGAATCATGGTCGTCACAGCGATCTCACTCTCCACCGGCGGTTTGCTCGGCGGTACCCTTGTTACCCCGGTCACCCCTTCCGCTGGAGCGTTCGGTACCACCTCAGACCCCATCGCCTGGGATAGCGCAACACGCGGAACAAAGAGACAGAACGCGACAAACATGGCAACGCAGTTCAGGCCAAAGCTGCCCTCAAATCGGCGATCACTCCGTAGCTGGACGAATATAGCCCCAAAAAATCGATGCGTGGTCAAAGGACCTCACAATCGTTGGTAAGGAATCCACAAACTCCATTACCCCAAAAAAGCGGCGATGCGGTCCACATTACATTAACTGCAAGGTCAGACACTTATTTTTTTCAGCGAGTTGTCTGCGAGACGTTGGAAGCCGACACTACGAAGATTTCTTCGGTGCCGACTACGAAGCCAATCGCCGCGGCTGGTATTTTTGGTAGTTTTCGCTCAACCCGTTCTCACATCTAATTGCGTTTGAACCAATGGACGGTGGGAAAATCCATCCGATACGGCGGCAAAACTCTTCTTCGATGGTTGTCCTATCCACGTCAGCACGTTCCTTATCGGTTCAATGAACACTACCCGGCTACCGTCTGGCCGCGCGAATAGCGCAGCCGAACAAACCTCGGCCCCTCTCCACGTTGGCCTTCGGCTGATCGTCATACCGCAGCAGTCCGAAGATCAAGCGCGTCACCACAGTTAGCGGCGGCCCGCAACTTCCCACGGGTGAACTTCAATTAAGGAGAAAAAAGAAAATGCCCGATAAAGCGAAGCAAGCGCCAAAAGCGAAGGAAGCGACAAAGAAACCGAACATCCTCATCATCTGGGGTGACGACATCGGTATTACGAACCTCAGTTGCTACAGCAACGGCCTCATGGGCTACCGCACACCCAACATCGATCGTCTCGCCAAAGAAGGCATGATGTTTACCGACTCCTACGGTGAGCAGAGCTGCACCGCCGGCCGTTCGTCCTTTATCACCGGCCAGAGTGTGTACCGCACCGGCCTGTCCAAGGTTGGAATCCCCGGTGCTCCCGTTGGCATGTCCGAGAAGCTCGTCACGATCGCAGCGCTGCTAAAGAATCAAGGCTACGCCACGGGTCAGTTCGGCAAAATCATCTGGGCGACCTGAACAAGCATCTGCCGACGAACCACGGCTTCGATGAGTTCTTCGGCAACCTCTACCACCTCAATGCTGAGGAAGAGCCGGAGATGTACGATTACTATCCCGAAAAAGATTTCCCCGATTTTAGGAAGAAGGTCGGACCGCGCGGCGTCGTTCACAGCTGGGCTACCGACAAAGATGATCCAACAGAACAAGAGCGTTGGGGGAGAGTCGGTAAGCAGAGGATTGAGGACACGGGCCCGCTCAATACGAAGCGAATGGAGACCTGTGACGACGAGTTCGCCGCCGCCGCCAAGGACTTTATTAAACGCCAGAATGACGACGGCAAGCCATTCTTCCTGTGGCTCAACTTCACCCACATGCACCTGTTCACCCACACCAAGAAGTCGAGTCTTCGGCAATCGGGCCGCTGGCAGTCGCCCTATCACGACACCATGATCGACCACGATAAGAACGTCGGTGAGATGCTCGACTATCTGGACAAGTTAGGAATCTCGGAGAACACGTTTGTGATGTACTCGACCGACAATGGCCCACACAGAAACTCGTGGCCCGACGGAGGCACCACCCCATTCCGCAGCGAGAAGGACACCAATTGGGAAGGTGCGTTCCGCGTTCCGATGCTTGTTCGCTGGCCGGGCAAGATCCAGGCAGGCGGTATCTCGAACGAGATCGTCCAGCATCACGACTGGCTTCCGACCTTCCTCGCAATGGCCGGTGATCCGGACGTGGTGGAGAAGCTGAAGAAGGGTTACGACGCCATCGGCAGAACCTATAAAAATCACATTGACGGCTACAACCTGCTGCCTTATCTGACCGGGCAGGAGAAGGAGAGCCCGCGCAAGCTGTTTGTCTATTTGAGCGATGACGGCGACGTGCTCGCGATCCGTTACGACAATTGGAAGGTTGTGTTCATGGAGCAGCGTTGCCACGGCACCCTGCAGGTCTGGGCCGAACCCTTCACTCGATTGCGGTTGCCGAAAATTTACAACCTTCGCACAGATCCCTACGAATTCGCCGACGTCACCTCGAACTCGTACTACGAATGGATGTTGTATCACGCTTACATCCTTTACGGTGCGTGGGCTATCGCGGATAAGTGGGCAGCTACGTTCAAAGAGTTCCCGGCTATCCAGAAGCCGAACACCTTCACCATAGACGACGCACTTAAAATGATGAACGAAGGGTCATCCGGCGGATAGCAGGAAGATCTGTATCATACCGGGCGGTGAGCGATACTCGCCGCCCGGCATCGAACGGAATCGCTTGATTACGCCGGAACCACCTGCGACTACCGGCTTGTCTCCTGAGACCGGCCGCCTGCCCTGTGTTTTTTGCGAAGACCGGGATGTATACCTTCACCACTTCCGCCGAAATCGCAACCACCTCGCCTGTGCTAAATTTCTAGCGTAGAGCAGCATCAACAAAAGGGACCCTGGGTACCGACCTGATGTTTGGTTAGGAGGTCTCATGAAACACCCTACAGCCCTGCTCGCAACCCTTCTTCTTCTCCTCGCCTCCACCACCTGGAGCCAGCCGCTCAGCAAAAGAATCACCAACAAGGACGTCATCGACATGGCGGCCCTCGGCCTCTCCGACGACATCATCATCGCTAAAATCCGCGGTGCCGCTGCCGGAGGAACCCTCCAGTTCGACACCAGCGTCGACGGCCTCAAGGCACTCAAGACCGCCAAAGTCTCCGACGAAGTCATCAAAGTGATGATCAATCCAGCCCCTCCAACAGCCCAGGTTGTAGTCGCCGCCACCACCCCCATCTCCAACGACCCCAACCTCCCGCCCCCCGAGGTCGGCGTCTACTGGAAGAACGCCAACGCATTCGTCCTCATCGAGGGACAGGCAATCGCCCAGGCCAAGGTCGGCGGTAAGGCCGGCAGCATGTTCACCTATGGCCTGCGCAACGAACATTGGGACGCCTACCTCAACGGCCCGCAATCGAAGAACATCATCCAGGACCGCCAGCCCGTCTTCTATATCTATGTCCCCGACGGTGCCAGCGCATCCGACTTCGTCCTCCTCAGCCTCGAAAAGAAAGGCGACCGCAGAGAGTTCCAGATAGGAAGCTTCGGCGGCATCACCGGCGGCAAATCCGGCGTCAAGCGCGACAAAGAGGTCGCCTTCACCGCCGAACACGCTGGCATCCGAACCTATAAAATCAAGCTGGACGCGGCAATGAAGCCCGGCGAATACGCCTTCTTTATGGGCACCGGCCAGTCGTCAACCATGGCCGGCGGTTCCACAGGAGGCGCCAGGTCAGGAGGAGCCGCCGCCGGACGAGTCTACGACTTCAGAATCCCAGACTGACCCGGATGAAGTAATTCAACCTAAATTCGGCCGGAAAAAGCCCCCGTACTCGCGGGGCTTTCCTGAAAAACATCATCCTTACGAAGCATGCCTCCTCAAACCCGGAGCAGCCGCCTTCTCATCCTCTCGGCTCTTCTGTGCCGAGGTCTTCTCTTTGGCAGACTTCGGCCCCTTCTTCCTCTCCGGCTCCTCCGAGCTCTTCAGCAGAAGAGGTTGCGCCGCCTCCATCACCTTCGCTGCCGCGGCCAACTCCTCATTCAAATTCGCACCCAACAGGTTGACAATATCCTGCATCCCCAGTGTCTTCGCCATCGAGATCGTCGCTTGATAGGCCGCGATCTCATAGTGCTCCGTCCGCAGAGCTGCACCGATCAAACCGCAATCGAACGACGCTCCCTCCTCGTCCTTCTCCAGCGCGCTCTTACCCTCTTCGACGATGCCTTCCATTCCAACGCAGTGTTCTCCGGTCGGCTTCTCCTCCAGGTGCGCGAACACCTGCTTCAACCGTTCCACCTGCCCCTTGGTCTCCTCCAGATGTTTCGTAAAAAGTTCCTTCAACTTCGCGTCCTTCGCGCCCTTTGCGAGCTTAGGCAGTGCCTTCACTAATTGGTTCTCTGCGCTGTACATATCGCGCAGTTCATCCAGCAAAACGTCCTTGAGTGGCATAGTTCATCTCCTGTGTCGATCTATAGATCTGTAGCCCCATGATCCCCGGCCGCGTCGCCACTTTCCGAATCAGGATTAGTGAGAGCCAAATCCGCCCAATGAAGTTGGCCGCCCACTCGCGTTTTACGCAGAACGGAATGAAGTGGACTACCCGGCGGCGTTTTCATCTGACGCTGAACGGCCCATGCTAATCTTTCCAGCATTGAGGACTAAGACATGTCAGAAGCGGCAAACAAGGATCTCGCAGAACGTTGGTTTGACGAAGTCTGGAACAATGGCAGGGAATCAGCCATTGATGAACTCCTCCACCCGGAGGGCAAAGCCTACGGACTTCCAACCGCAGACTCTTGCTTAGTCGGCCCCGAAGGCTTCAAAACCGTCCACCGCCAGTTCCATAGCGCCTTCTCAAACATCCACCTTGTCATCGAGGATCTCGTCGCCGAGGGAGATAGGGTCGCCATCCGCTGGACCAGCATCATGACCCATACCGGCGACGGCTTCGGCTTTCCCCCACCGGCAAAAAAGCCATACTCGGCGGAGCCTCCATCATCCACGTCCGCGACGGCAAAATACTCGCAGGCTGGAACTTCATGGATATGACCCAAATGATCCAGCAACTCCAGGCCAAATAGCCTGAACCCCGGTGGTTGGGTGAGAATGGCAAGGTCCGGACCTGGCCACGCATTCGTCCCTCCGAAATTACCGAAATCCGTATTTGCGGGAACTTCGATAATTATTCCCCGCTGAGCCCTGGTCTTGCCGTTTGAAATCGGCATCGACCTGCGGTCAGCGGATCGCTGAACACTGGCCGACAAATCAGGAGTTAGACGCTTCGACGCGATGTAGACTCTGGGGTGATCGAAGAAACAGCGCGACTTGACGAGTCGTACACTCTGATTCCGCTAAAGCATTTAGCTTCTTGTCAAATTGAAGGCTCAAGATGAACGATCAACAAAAGAAGGAGCAGTATTCTGGAGTGCGAGATCAAGAGATCCGTGCGGCACTGGATCAGCATTGGGCGGCGTCCGATGCCAACGATTTTGAAACGGAGCACCGCATCTATCACGAGGACGCGGTGCTGGAATACCCGCAGTCAGGCGAGCGAACCCGCGGTCGAAGCAACATACAGAACCAGCGCGCCAGTCAGCCGAGCAAAAAGCGGTTTGCTATCCGACGAATCATTGGCGGCGGTGATCTTTGGGTCACCGAATTCATCCTGACATATGACGGCAAGCCGTCCTACACCGTGAGCATCATGGAGTTCAGGGGCGACAAGGTTGCGCGGGAAACACAGTACTTTGCGGATCCATTCGTGGCTCCCGCATTGCGCGCTCAATGGGTCGAACGGATGGACACATAATCTCGAGGCGCGAGAATCCGCTAACGATACAGCCATTTGCGGCTTGCAGCACAATTGTTGAGAACAGAGATTAACCCCAGAGACCCGCTAAGTCCTGATTAACGCGGTTGCCTGGAACGTCGCTTATCGGTAACTTTGTACGCTGGAAATCCAGGCGGTCGGATTCAGGATCTCGATATCAGAATTATTGAAGAATCTAGAGGTGGCGACGCCCCCTCGTGGGTTTGTCAAAGGCACAATTACCCGAACCCTCTTGACACGGCTGATAAAATAAAACCAGAGAGAAGTAGTCGAAGGCCCGGCACCCGCCGGGCCTTTTCCATATACTCAGGTCCCAAAGTCCGGACTTAAAGTATCTCTTTCGAAGACTTTAGGACTTTTAGGGGGAGAGGGGATACTTCGACGTATGATGATCGCAATGCACGCCAGACGAACGCTCGCCCTCATCCTCGCCACACTCCCCGGCAGCCTTTTTGCACAAACCACACCCAACATTCCTCCCATGCCGCAGAACCCCTCGCCCATGGTCGAGCACACCCGCGAGCACCCCCGCCTCACCCAGACCACCCCACCCGGCCGCCGCGAAAAACTCGAGCTAGGCACCCTCTTCCTCCCCGAAAGGATCCACTCCAAAACTCCGAAGCTCCTCTTCTTCTTCCACGGCGGAGACTGGCTCGCCGAATACGCAGCCGCGCAACAGAAAGACACCGCCATCATCACCGTCCAATCCGGCGCCGGCTCCAGCAACTACATCCGCCTCTTCACCGACCCCAAACGCTTCCTAGCCCTCATCGCTGAAGCCCAGACCAAATCCGGCCTCACCTTCTCCGAGATCGACCTCGCCGGATGGAGTGCAGGCTGCGGAGCCGTCCGCCAGATCCTCCACGACCAGCCCTCCTACGACCGCGTCCATGGAGTCCTCTGCATCGACGGCACCCACACCGACTACCCCACCGGCCACCCCGGCCCCACCGAATCCCAAATCAACACCGACAACCTCCAGATCTGGGTCCGCTTCGGCCAGGACGCCATGGCCGGCAAAAAGCGCTTCATCATCGTTCACACCGAGATCTTCCCCGGTACCTTCGCCAGCACCACCGAAACCACCGACTACCTCCTCACTCAGTGGCATCTCTCCCCCCACCCCGTAGTCAAATGGGGCCCCATGAAAACTCAAATGATCAGCGAAGTTAACTCCGGCGGCCTCACCGTCATCGGCTTCGCCGGCAACGCCGCCCCCGACCACGTCGACCTGCTCAACTCTCTACCCGACTACCTCCACTGGCTAGCCAGAAAATAAATCCAGCTTGACCCACTCTCGCTTCACGCAGCACCATTAACCATGCGTCTTCCAGCCCTGCCCATCGCTCTAATCGTCTTCGCCGCAGTTGCCTCCGCACAAACCGCACCCGTCAATAACTTCCTCATCGAAGAAACCCTCGTCCACAACAGCGGCGTATTCGAGTCCGCCCAGAAAGATTACTGCGCCGCCGTAGTCCGCGGCGGAGCACCCGCCTGCCTCGTCTTCTCCGTCGCCACCTTCGGCCACTCCGGCCTATACATCACCGTCCTGCCCTTCGCCTCCTTCATCCACTACGATCAGGGCAAGTACACCGAGAAAGGAATGACGCCCGCCCAGGCCAAGGAGCTAAGCGCGCGCCGCGGCCCCACCGCCGTCGACAACCATGAGTCCGCCATCATGCTCTACCGTGACCTGTCCATCCTCTCCCCCCAGGCCGACAAGCCCCTCAACCTCGTCACCGAGTACCGCCTCCGACCTGGCAGCCTCTCCGCCTTCCTCGCCATCGTCAAGAGCACCCTGCTCCCCGCCGCCCGCCAAGCCCACGCCCCGGGCTTCGAGGTCTTCCGCACCACCGTCGGCGAGAGCCCTGACCGCGTCTTCATCCTCACCCGCCTCGACAACTTCGCCGCCCTCGACGAAGCCACCAAGCCCAACCCCAGCCCCGCCTGGCAGCAGTTTCTCGCCCACAACGTCGAGCACGTAAACACCGTCGTCCTTCGCTACCGCGCCGAGCTCAGCACCGATCCACAGGTACAAGCCCCACGGGTACAAGCCCCACCGGAACAAGCCCCCCGCTAACAAGCCTCCTAAAGCGGCCGGGCATTCTTCGCAATATAATCCGCCATCTCCGTCGACGGCCCGATGTGGTGAAACTCCTCCGCATACTCCAGCTTGTACTTCGTCCCCACCTCATGATCGCGCGCCACAAACACCTCGCGCACAAACACCCCCACCGCCGCGTCATCCGCTCCCGTCATCGCCGGCAGCTTCAACTTCCGTTTCGCCAGTGAAGCATTCACATCCTTCACCATATGCAGAATCATCGTCTGGCAAGCCTCGATCATCCCAATCTTCTGCTGCACAAACGGCCCAATATCCACCACCCGATTCACCAACTGCGGCCCCCGAGCAAAGTAGTACTTCTCCGAAACCCCATGCGGCTGCAGCCCCACCTCTTTATGCTCCGGCCAATCCAGCTTCCCCGCCGACATCCAGCAAGCCGCCTCCACCGCCTGCGCAGTAATGTAGTGATCCGGATTCTCCTCATAGTGCCCCCACGGATCGTAGCTGATCACCGTATCCACCTTCAGCAGCCGAAACAAAAAGATCAGCCGCCCCCGCAGCTCCGTCTTCGAAACCTCATCCATCCGGTGATTCCGGTAGCTCAGGTCATAAAACTTCGTCAGCCCCGCAACCTTTACAAACTTCGCGGTGTCCCTCTCATTCGCCAGCACCGTCTCGCCCAGAGTCAGGTCGAACGAGTCCTTCTCATCATTGCTCGTCCGTATGTAGTACCCCGTATATCCCTCACTCAGCAGCTTCGCTATCAACCCTCCGGCGAAGATCGGCCCATCATCCAAGTGCGGTGTAATCAGCGCAAACACCTTACCTTTGTTTGGCTGTCCGCTTACCTGCCGTTCAATCGCTATCGCCTCCGGCACAGCGCCCGTATTCTGTGCCTGCGCCGCACCCGAAGCCGCCCCTGAAAAAGCCGCCGCCGCAGCTGCCATTCCCATAAACTCTCGCCGCCTCATAATTCCCTCCAGTATCTGCACAGTATTTATACCCTGCGATTCGCACAAACCCTCCCTATTATCCTTCTACCCGCATATACTCCTTCAATCACCTGATTTACGCGAACGGCCGGCATCTCCACCCCGCGAGCCGCCAGTTCCGCTCCCAGCGAGGCCTCATGAGTTCCACCACTACCACCACCATGCACGCCCCCCACACCTCCGTCGACATCGTCGGCGCACCCGCCTCCACCCGCGTCCTCGCCATCGACATCTTCCGCGGCCTCAACATCGCCCTCATGATCTTCGTCAACGACCTCGCCTCCGTCCGCAACCTACCCTGGTGGACCTATCACGCCAAGACCAACTGGGACGTCATGACCTACGTCGACATGGTCTATCCCGGCTTCCTCTTCCTCGTCGGCATGTCACTCCCTCTCGCCATCAACCAGCGCCTCAAAAAGAACGCCTCCCAACTCTCGCTCTGGCTTCACATCTTCGTTCGCAGCGCCAGCCTTGTCGTCCTCGGGCTCATCCTCGCCAACGGCAGCAAAGCCAACCCCGCGCTCATGCACGGCCTCAGTCGCCGCTGGTGGGAACTCATCGGCGTCCTCGGCTGTTCCTTCTTCCTCAGCGTCTATCCGTCTTCAGGCACCGGCAAGTACGCCAAACATCACAAGGTCCTCCAGATCATCGGCGTTGCCATGGTCATCTTCTGCTACGCCATCTTCCGCCGCACCGTACGCGGCACCGGAGAGACCGCATGGATCGACGGATCCTACCCCGAAATCCTCGGCCTCATCGGTTACGCCTACTTCGCCGTCTGCGCGCTCTACGTCCCTACTCGCCGCTGGCTCTGGGCGCCCGCAGCCTGGCTCGTCGCGCTGGTCACCTTCAACGCTGCCACCGCCGCCAAGTGGATCACCTTCACCCACGGGATTCGCGGATACATCTGGCCCTGGGAGAATGGCTCCTCTGCCTCGATGGTCATGGCCGGCGTCGTACTCGCCATCATCTACATGGAGACCCGCTGGTCGCTCCGCAAAAAAGTCTACGTCTCCCTCGCCTTCGCCGCCGTCACCGGCATCGCCGGCAAACTCCTCACTCCGCTCGGCATCTCAAAAAACCGCGGAACCCCAACCTGGTGCCTCTGGACCATGGCCGCCTGCATCCTCATCTTCGCCCTCCTCTACTGGATCTGCGACGTAAAGAAGCACGTCAAGTGGGCCTTCCCCTTCCGCAGCGCCGGCTCCAACACCCTCACCACCTACCTCCTGCCCGACTACTACGAGCTCTTCCTCGCCGTCCTCGGCATCCACTACTTCAGCAACCACTACCGCGGAGGCTGGCCCGGCGTCCTCAAATCCATCGTCTTCACCATGCTCATGCTCGCCATCTCCACCATCATCACCAAACGCAAAATACGTCTCCAGCTCTGACACATTGCTCTTTAGGCATTGTCATCATCACCCCGCCCGGGCATCATCATCCAGACCAGGCATCATCGTCCAGCCTGGGCAACATCACCCAGCCTAGGTATCGCCATCCTCACCTGGACATTGTCATCCTGGAGCGAAGCGAAGGATCTGCTGCAATTAATCACTGAGGGGATGCTCCGAGAGAGCTGGGAATCTTTCCGTACATCCGTGCCGTAGATATTCGGTGTCAATACCCTCGAACTCCCTTCACGTCAACAAGTAACACCGAATCAATCGTTTATGCTCGAAATAAACTTGGCGTACTAGTTCCACCCCACCCGCTACAATTAAAAGAACAAGCAATAAACAAAAGAACAAGCAATAAAAATGGCTGCACGGGGACCATCCCCTGCAGCCATTGGCCTTTAACCACCCGTAACTCAAGCTGGCTCAATATTTTGGACGCAAGTCATCTGGAATCAATATTTACCTCAAATGACTCCGTGTAAACCATTGCACCACCTAAACTTACCTCCAAAATACCCCCTACACAGGGGGTGGGGGTACCACCACTATAGGAGAACCCGATGAACTTCGACCACTGCCGACACATCAAGACCAACGGAAAGCGCTGCAAGTCGCCCACCCTCGACCAGGGAGCTCTCTGCTACTTCCACTCCCGTCTCATCCATCGCCAGAACTCCATCGGTAATACCCTGTCCTCTGCCTCGATGACCACAAACAACGGCATCCCCTGCTACCCACCGGGTCCGCTCGAACTAGACCTGCCCGCCCTCGAAGACCGCGAATCCATTCAGGTATCGATCTCACTTATCGTCGCGGCACTCGCTCGAAATCGCATGGACGCGAAGCGCGCTTCGGTTCTCCTCTACGGACTTCACATGGCCTCCATCAACGTCCGGTCCATCATCACCGAGCCCCCGTTTGCCGATCACGTCATCCGCAGCGTCGTCCCTAGCGACTTCAACACCGACTTCGCTTCGATCTGCAATACAGACGCCATCTCCAACACAGGATTGGAGATGGCCGAACCGCCCACCCTCAGCAACTCCTCTCTTCCACAGGGCGTCCTAAAAGAAGGAGTAATGGAGGCAAAATGAACAAACAACTACTCATAGCTGCATCTGCACTCTTCCTGGGCATGGCTCCACTCGCCCAGGCTCAGGTTGTCGTTCGCATCGGTCCCCCGGCCCGCCACGTCGAGCGTGTGCCGCCACCCCCTCACGAACACCCCAACTGGGCATGGCATGAGGGCTACCACCGTTGGGACGGGAATCGCTACGTCTGGGTCCCCGGTTCTTATGTGGAGCCACCCCATTCGCACGCCGTTTGGGTTCGAGGCGAGTGGGTTCATGAGCGCGGCGGTTACGTCTGGCACGACGGTCACTGGCATTGATCTCTATTCCCCGTCCCACTCTGTCCTCCCAGAGGAGTGGGACGGGGAAATAACCGCACCGACCGCAAAACGACAAATCAACAAATTAATACGATAAGTAGGCTTTCTCCTGCTAACATAGTAGGAACGGCGAAATATCGCCGTAGGAAAGTAGGAGCATCAAAATGGCAACCGGCACTGTAAAATGGTTTAACGACGCAAAAGGTTTTGGCTTTATCACCCCAGAAGACGGAGGCGAGGATCTCTTCGCGCACTACTCCGCTATCAACTCCAGCGGCTTCAAGTCTCTTCAGGAAGGCCAGCGCGTTACCTTCGACATTACGACCGGCCCCAAGGGCAAGCAGGCTGCAAACATCCAGCCCGCGTAATCGGTCACTCCCGTCTATCCCACATCCGGGGGATGGGACCTAATATGACAACCTGCTAGCGTCTCCTTACTGCCCACCAACATGACAGTGAGGAGACCAGCATGGTTAACGTCAACAGATTCTCTGTCACCTGTATCGTCCTTGGTGTACTCGGAACGACTACCGCACTCCCCGCAACAAAGCCCACCCCCGCTATCATTCCAGACAACTTAGTCACCTGCCAGGCCAACGCCGGTTGCAGCAATCAGACGATGTTCGGCCGCACCTATAAAGTCCTCCGAACCGACCGCCTCGTCGTCATGGTCTCCATCTCCAACGAAGGCCCCTACACCCGCGCCGACATCAGCGTCCTCAACAGCGGTGCGTATTCCACCAAAGTTGTGCCAGAAGACTTCCGAATCGAGGTTGTCAGCCCCAAACCGAAGGTCCTCTCTTACATCCCTCCCGAAAATCTTCAGAACTTGCCCGCACCGCCTCCCGAACCCGACGTGAAGGCTCCCCAGCCAGCTACGGCCCCCGCAGAAGCAGCCGCACCACAAGACCCATCCAAGCCGCTGGACATCGATCAACTCTACATCGCCAAAAAGAAAGAGCAGGCTCTTCAGGAAGCAGCCGAAAAAGCCGCCGCCCAGAAGCACCTGGCGCCCACCCCCGTCCAACCCAACGAAGTAGTCCGCGGACGTGTCTACTTCGAACGAGACAAGAAAGCCCAACTAGTCAACGTAGTCCTTCCGATAGGTGGGATGGTCTACCAGTTCCCCTATCAAACGAAACACTGACCGAAGAACAGAACCGGTTCCTACTTGACGATCGCGTTATAACCATCGGCAAGCAGACGCTGCCGCATCGCATCGGCGTCTTTCCGATTAGCAAAAGGACCGATCTGGACGTGGAACAGCTTGTCCTGAGGCTCCTGACGAATCGCCACAGTGTAGCCACGTCGTGAGAGCGCCGAGATCAAAACATCGGCGTCCTCATGATGTGATACTGCAGCAATCTGAACAATGATCGGAGCGCCCGGAGCAGCGGGAGCAACAACTGGTGACGCAGGCGTAGCCTTTACGCCACGCGAGCCAGAAGCATCTGGCAGGTCAACCGGCCGACTGGGAGTAACCGGACCAGACCCAGACGGAGACGGCAAAGAGGAAATGCTCGCCGCGTCACTGGAGCTACCGACAGAGGAAGTGTCATCCTTCACTGGGCTTCCCGGAGAAGGCTTGGAAACGGAAGAAGCCGTCGTTGCCGCGACCGGTGCAGAGAAGGTCGTGGGTTGCGACTGTCGCCTGCCGAGGGTATAGCCGATTCCAAAGAAAGCAGCACAGATAAGGGCCAGAACGAAGAAGATGCCAACGATGCTCGAGGTACCAACCGAGATCTCGCGATCGCCTCCGGAATCGCGGTCATGAAGGGTGTTGTCGTCTCTGTAGAAACTGTTCAACATCTAGTCCTTCTTTACGAGATCAGGATTCGGCGTGAAGGTTCTATTTAACAGATTCATGAGTTCCATTGGAAGAGGAAAGACAATGGTGGTGTTCTTTTCGACACCGATCTCAGTGAGGGTCTGAAGGTAGCGGAGCTGTAATGTCATCGGTTGTGTAGCCATTAGAGCAGCAGCCTCCACAAGCTTCGCGGCAGCGTTGAATTCGCCTTCGGCATGAATGATCTTGGCGCGACGTTCTCTTTCAGCCTCAGCTTGTTTGGCCATCGCGCGAAGCATGGACTCTGGCATGTCCACCTGTTTGACTTCGACTGAGACGACCTTCACGCCGAAAGGTGCGGTGTGGCCGTCAATAATGGTCTGTATGCGTTGATTAAGAGCCTCACGGTGGGCGAGAAGTTCATCCAGATCGACCTCGCCAAGAACAGAGCGAAGCGTCGTTTGGGCGAATTGCGAGGTCTGGTAGATGTAGTTACTGACTTCGATGACGGCGCGGGTCGGATCCACAACTCGAAGGGTAATGACGGCATTGACCTTGAGTGTGACATTGTCTCGCGTGATGACATCTTGAGCTGGTACTTCCATTGCCTCCTGGCGGAGGCTGACGCGAACGATCTGATCAATCGGGCGGAAGACGAGAATGACCCCGGGTCCCTTCGCGGTCTCGCGGACTCGGCCAAGTCTGAAGACAACGGCGCGCTCGTACTCCTTAAGGATCTTGATAGAGTTCAATAAATATAGTGCGACGATCGCGATAGCAACGAGAGCGGGAAGAGTCAACATGGGTCAAAGACCTCGGACACTGGTGAGATCGGACTTCGGTAGTCGCTGCGATTGTAAAGCAGTGTTACTTGGCTGATATGGGATAAGGCTAAAATCGAAGGAAAAAGCCGGCTCCGGGTTCATAGGTACTGGTGTGCTGGTTGATGGTGAGATAGTTTTGACCAAAGTCGGGCGCTTTGAAGAAGACCTGCCGGAACTCGGCGCGAATGCCAAAGTGCTTGGACAAGAGAGACTGTTCGACACCAATGGAGTAGTAGTACGTTGCGCGTGCCTGTGCCTTAAGGCCCTGGCCGCCACCTGCCGTGGGCGTGAAACCAGTGCTGCCAAGACCTACAGATGCGAAGGGTATCACTCCAAGAAACGTAGGGAGATGAGCAACATAACCCAGAGTGTATTCGTTCGCTCTGGTCTGCACCCCGCCCGGCTGCGCGCAACTGATACTACTGCAGCCGGGGAGTGCAAAAAAGTTGGAAAAGTTCTCAGTGTAACGGGCGTAACTGTAGTTAAATTCGAAGCCGAGAAGAGGCGACTTGACGTAGCGAAGTGTCGCCAAGGCACCAACGGTACTGCTGGTGCTGAGCGACTGCACTGTAGGGTTATTGATGATAGTTCCGCTGACGTCACCGGTGATCATGCCGACGCCGACGACACCAAGGCTTACGCGAGCCAATTGGCGGTCGAACTCGGTAACTGGGGCCTGTGCTTGAACTTTGGATACCGCGAGACAGACAAACAAAATAAGCAGTATGCGGCATACAGACTGACGAGATGCGTTGGACATTAAGACAGGACTCCCTTGCACTATAACTACAACTTATTCAGTTTACCTTGCTTAGAGGCTCGGCAGGTGGACTGGCCAGACGAGCGTCGGTCGAAAGGATCGAAGTTGGCTCGACGACGAGTTGCAAGCCTGCGATGGCGCGAATTCGAACGATTACGCCGGTTGGAAGTTCGGACGTCCCTTCCAGGCGTGCCTGCCAGAGCTCTCCTCGGACCTCAACTTGACCGGCAGGTAAAAGAGGGGTTCGAGTGACTGCAAGTTTGCCGATCATTGCTTGGGAACCGGTGAGTACTTTATTGCGGCGAGCGCGGAGCGCGATCCATCCAAGACCAACGCTAATACTGCCGAAGCCGAGGCCGACGGCTAAAGCAACAGCAAAACGAACGCGGAGTTCCGGGATAGGGCCATCTACCAGGGTGGCCAAACCAAGGACAAGGGAGATAATGCCGACGAATGCGAGTATCCCATGGCTATAGAAGCTGACTTCCAGGCCAATCATTATGAGAGCGGCCAGGATGAGAAGTAGAGCGGCGTGATGTAACGGCAAGAGATCCAGACCGAAGCCACCGAGGAGGACAAAAAACGCGCCGAGCGTTCCTGGGACGATGGTGCCGGGTAGATTGAACTCGAGATAGATGAGAAGGCCACCGAGGGCGATAAGGAGGACGGCGAAGTTGGGATTCGTAAGTTTACTGAGAAGCTGCTCGCGCAGAGAGGACTGAGTCACGACTATTTCGGCTCCATGCAGACGAAGCGTCGTTGTAGAACCATCAAAGCGGAGGACCTTGTGTCCATCGAGCGCCGTAAGTAGAGAAACATCATCGCCGGCGATGATATCGATCAGATTTAGTTTGAGGGCTTCGGTGTCGCTGTAGGATTTCGAATTGCGGACGGCGTCTTCGGCGGCATTAACATTGCGTCCTCTGCGGCTGGCGGAAGAGCGGAGGAATGCGGCCGTGTCGTTTTCGATTTTTTCTTTGAGTATGGGATCGAGTTGACCACCTTCGACAATCGGATGAGCGGCGCCAGCGTTGGTTCCAGGCGCCATTGCTGCAATGTCTGCGGCTTCAAGGAGGAAGAAGCCTGCTGAACCCGCACGACTGCCGGCGGGAGAGACGAAGACAATGACAGGCACGGATGACTGCTCGATGGCCTGCACCATGTACGCGTGGATTCGAGCAGGCCACCAGGAGTGTCAAGTAATAGCAAAACAACTTGGGCATGAACGCGAGCGGCATCTCCTATCCCTCGTTGTAGGTATTCGGCGGTAATCGGCTGGATGGCACCGTTAATTGTTAGCTTGATGACAATCGGGGTAGCGTTGGTCTGCCCTGTCAATGATATGGAAGGCTGGGCTCGAGAAGCGCCACTGTCATCGCTACGCTAATAGCGAAGCTCGTGACGGAGAACGAATCCGGCCAATTTTCACGGTAGACTCTGACCTCGAGATTGAAGTGCCTGGCGCATCCCCTCAGCCGCGGTATTTTGGGGTTCTAGGCGGAGTGCGTTGCTCACGTCGGAAGTAGCAGCAGACAAATTGTCTCCCTTGAGATCGATACGGGCGAGAACCAGATAAGCTGCGGCATTAGGGCGGAGTTTGAGGGATATCTGGGCTTCGACACGAGCTTCGTCGACGTTGGCACTTGATTCGCGTACCTGCGCGAGGCCGGCATGAGCGGAGGCGCTATTGGGATCTGCAGTCGAGGCAGCTACGAACTGTCGCTCGGCTTCAGGAATGAGACCTCGGGCTAAGTAATCTTGGCCAAGCTGGATATACTGGGTTGCCTGTTCGGAGGGGGGAAGAGTGGATATGCGCAGGGATCGTACTTGATCAAGCAGAAAGTCGGCTTGGCGGAACGAGGCTTCAGAGTACGTGCGACGGATGCGCTCAAGAGGATCAAAGCTTCCGGTTGAAGGTGTACCTCGTCCGGTAGAAATGCGAGAGCGCAACTGGGCCGCTTCGGTGTCCGATGGATGAAGCTTTAGAGCTTGATCGGTTTCTTGCTTAGCTCTCGCAAAGTCTCCCTGTCGGAAAAGAGCAACGGCAAGGTTGTAGTGATAGTCGGCGTCGTTTGGATCTGAAGCAGACGCACGCTGGAAGAGCGGAATAGCATTGTGCCCTTGCCGACTGGAGGCAACACCCTGATTATTAACGACCTCCGGAAGAGGTAAGCGGCTGGCTACGAACGAAAAGGCAGTTTCAGCTTCAGCATACTTGGCGGTATTGAACTTCGAGAGTCCCAAATAGAAGTTGGCCTCGAGAGCTAGACGATCCGTCTTTGGGACTTTGGCAAACGTAGCTGCGGCGTGATCGTAGTCAAGTTGGGAGTACTGGGCTTTACCAAGTGCGAGCATGGCAGCTGAATAGTTGGGTGTCTCCTGCACGACGAGTTGAAGGTGCTTGATACGCTCCTGAGGATTCGTTGCCGAGGTCCCACGAATATAGTTTTCGAAGGAACTAAGCTTGACGCCAGTAGAGGCGGCAAGAAAAGTTTGTTGTGCAATTTTGAACTGCGGATCGATTTCGCGGGCTACCTTCCAGGCTACTGCGTTTTCGAGATCAAGGAGTCTGGCGAGCTCGCTGGAATCTTCCAGAGGCGGAGTCATGCGCAGTTTGTTTACCTCGAGGATCTGTGCCTGAACAGCAATGCGACCATTGCCCACATTAAAATTACCGACAACGACAAAATCCGCGTCCAGTGTCTGGGCGATGCGAATGGTGGTGGCACGACTGGGCTTGAAGTCTTCTGGCAAACCCAGATGATTAAGCGCAAATTGGAGATCGTCGCGGGTAATGGTGAGAAAGCCGGCAGAGTTGAGGCGCTGGTTTAGGGTATCGGGGAAAGAATCGCCTATCCAGGTGAGATTTGGACTGTCCTGAACGGTTATCAAAAGGTAGAACGAGGACGAGACGTCCACCTGCGGAATGGAAATCCGGACGCGAGAGGTTCTGGGCAGAGGAAGTAAGGTCAACCCAAAGAAAGCAGTAGAGGAGTAGCGTGTAAATTCCGGGGATTGAGCGGATCGGATCTGCGCAACGAACTAACACGCGATAAAAGAGGCCTCTGCACAGATATCAGTATAGAGGTTTAGTGACTCAGCGGTGGTAAGAGCTCTGCGCCCAAAGTGCGGGGAAATCGCAGAACCGCGACCCACTCTCCTTTGCGGTGGTCCTGCCAGACGACCTCACCGTGGAGAAGTGCGGCCGCTTCGCTAGCCAGCAGATCGTGATGGAAGTCGAAGTAACGTGTATCTGCAGATCTGTTCCGCTTGCCAAGATCGAGTCGTCCCGGCGGCGGTTCCCATTTAGAGGAAAAGATAAGAGCGGTGTCGTAGTTTTTAGGAGTACCTGATGCTTGGTTTAGTTCTTCGATAGAGAAGTTCCGAACTGAAGAGATACGAAAGGGTGTATGCGTATAACCGAGCTCGGGCCTCGTGAGTTCTGAGGTAGCGGGCCACGCAGTGAGTACTGTGGCCTCGGGGGAAACGTTGCTGAATGATGGCTTATTGCACGCTGATGCAGGACGATCATGTCGCGGTAAGTGAGGTTGTCTTCAGGCGCGAAAGCGTATGGAGGATTGATCCAGATAGCTGACAAAAAAGCCGCAGCACTGAATGCGGCCAGCCACAACCAGCGGCCAAGATGCCTTTGCCAGATCGAGACGCAGATTAAGAGTACGAGTGGATACATCGGCAGGAGATATCGGGTAAGAAGCGCCCCCCCCAGTACGGAGAATGCAATCAGGTTCGCCACCAAAACGACAATAAGTGAGGTCAGGACGGGACGAGAAATCTTTCGGGGCAGCGCTTGGAGCGGACCGTTGGATCTAACCGGCGCCAGGATGGCCGCGAAGGCACAAAGAACCGGAACGAACATGTTCATATGTACGGTTAGGTGCAGAATGCGATGCCAGAGACTGAGCACGATCCGATAGGCATCAAGGTTGGCAGAGGCGTTGTAGCGAAGGAACTCTGGATTGCCAAAGACGAAGCCCGTGCGGCTGTAGTGATAGGCGTACCAGATGACGAGGGGAAGAACCGGAGCGCATAAGGCGATAAGCCATCGCAGGCGGTCGCGTCTGATTTCTATCGGATATCGATGTCTCAGAAGTTCGATTGCCTCCCACAGAGCAAGCGCGAGCGGCGTTATGATTGCTGTCTCTTTAGAGAGCGCGGCAAGTGAAAAGAGCGCACCAGCCAGAACTGGAAGTCGATAGGGGGCGTCGGCGGTCTGCGGAGCGTCATCTGCTAAAACCAGGCGATCAAGATAGAAGGAAAGCGCCCAGAGTGTGAACGCAGCAGCGAAGATGTCGGCGTGAGCCAGGGTACTCTGCGCGAACCAGACAGGATACAGCGCAGTCAGTAACGTCGTAACGACGGCCGCCGTCGTGCCTGCTATTTTGCGGGAAAATTTGTATACAGCTAGCAGAGCAGCCGCGCTTACCATGCAGATAAAAGTGCGAGTGCCAATGATGACGTATCCCGAAAGGTGCCACCAGGCAGCTAGAAGCAGGGAAGGGAGAGGCGGGTGGGCGTTGGTCGCAGTAGATTGCGGGATCAGAGTGCCGGTTCTGAAGAAATCCCATGCGGCGGGAATGTAATAGCCACCTTCATCCCAGAAATAGGGGAGGCGGAGGAGGGTCCAATGCGACAGGAAAATAGCAACGAAGAAAAGAGGAAACAGCAGCCAGAGCGGAATGTCTGCATTAGGTAGATCGTTGCGGGGTGTGAGGGATTTCTTGATCAGAGCCACGATTAGTGGATGGGAGCGCCAGGCTGAACAAACTGCGGTTCCAACGCAAGTGTGCCGAAGGTCTGCTCGTACTGAGCAAGATTATGAGCAAGCACATTGCAGAGGGCCTTGGCTTGTTGGGGACTGAGGTAGATGCCTTGAAAGTTCTTGACTTGAACTTCTTCAGCGGTCTCCTGGCTCATGGTTCCAAATACCAGAAAAAAATCCCAAACGCTCATGCGGACCTGCACACTATTTGCATAGCCCTCATGGTAGGAGTCGGTGTGCAAGACTTTTACACTGGGTTGATCAGGGTTGGTCTGGCTCATCGAGCGCACTCCAATTTATTCAAAGTTTGGTGCGAAAGGGGGGACTTGAACCCCCACGGATTGCTCCGCCAGATCCTAAGTCTGGTGCGTCTGCCAATTTCGCCACTTTCGCATTTATCACTACGGTTATTCATGTGCTTTTAGAATACCAATCATTCGGTAATTTCAGCTCGTTTGATCTGAAAAGATCAGCGGGTTACGCGTTGTATGTTGTGGATGAAACCCTTCCGCCTCGACCGGTCCAGTTTGTATGGAAGAACTCACCACGCGGCTTATCCACGCGCTCGTAGGTGTGAGCGCCAAAAAAGTCGCGCTGCGCCTGGAGCAGGTTCGCGGGCAATCGTTCGCTGCGATATCCGTCATAAAACGCGAGCGCGGTTGAAAATGCCGGCATCGGAACCCCTATCTCGATCGCGTGAATAATCGTCTTTCGCCAGGACAATTGATATTTGTTCAGCACATTCGAAAAGAATTCGTCCAGCAGCAGATTTATCAGCCTCGGGTTCTTGTCGTAAGCTGCCTTGATGTTGCCCAGGAATACGCTGCGAATGATGCAGCCTCCGCGCCACATCAGAGCGATTCCGCCCAGATTCAGGTTCCATCCCTGGTCTTTCTCTACTGCTCGTAGCAGCATGTAGCCTTGCGCATAGCTGATCATCTTCGAGCAGTACAACGCTCTGCGAACGTCCTCGATAAATTCCTTCTTCTCCGAAATCGTCTTGACCTTCATCGATCCTTCTAGCACCTTGGAGGCCAGAACGCGCTCGTCCTTCAACGCCGATAGACATCGGGCAAATACACTCTCACCAATCAAGGTCACTGGCATCCCCAGATCGAGGGCTGAGATAGCCGTCCATTTGCCTGTTCCCTTCTGGCCCGCTGTATCCAGGATCTTGTCCACCATCGGACTTCCGTCATCATCCTTTTTGGCGAATATCTCCGCAGAAATCTCGATCAGATAGCTATCGAGTTCGCCCTTGTTCCACTCCGTGAATACCTCGGCGAACTCGTCGGCAGTCAGACCCAATCCATCCTTGAGTAACTGATATGCCTCGCCAATCAGTTGAAGGTCTCCATACTCGATCCCGTTATGCACCATTTTCACGTAGTGGCCGGCACCGCCTTCTCCGACCCAATCACAGCAGGGAGTTCCATCCTCTACCTTCGCCGCAATCGCCTGGAAGATCTCCTTTACATGTGGCCATGCCTCTGGATTTCCTCCGGGCATAATCGAAGGGCCGTACCGAGCTCCCTTCTTCGCCGCCCGAGACTCCTGTACCGATAAACAAATTCCCTTGGCCGCCAAATCTTTCGTCCGGCGGTTGGAATCGGTAAATAGAGAGTTGCCGCCGTCGATGATGATGTCGCCTTTTTCTAGAGAATGGGAGCACCTGATCGATTGTTTGGTCTACCACGTCTCCGGCCTTGACCATGATCATGACCCGGCGCGGCGTTTTGAGGAGTCCGCACATCTCCTCCGAGCGAGTGAGCCCCGACGACCTGAGTTCCCTTGGCTTCGTTGCTGAGGAAGTCATCTACCTTTGAGACTGTCCGGTTGAACACTGCCACTTTGTATCCGTGGTCGTTCATGTTGAGGACGAGATTCTGTCCCATCACCGCTAACCCGATCAGTCCAATATCGCAACTTTCTTTTTGCATAAACGTTCTCCAATCAGCAAGGCTACCCGCGATGCCAAAGTTATATTTTGTCGTTTGGCCGGCTCGAATTGCATGACAACTTGCCGCGAGGCCTGAGCCCTAGCCGAGTCTATTTTTGTACCATATCGACAATGCAGCTGCATTGTCGCGAATGCACTGGCTCCAAGAGAAAACCCAGGAGAATTCTCCTGGGCTTTGAATTTTGAGGTTGCGAAGGTCTATGTGTGAAGCGTGTTCCAGGCGTCTGCGGTCCAGATGGCGATGATGCCGACGGTGACCAGGGTGGAGAGTACTCCAAAGATTCGGACGTAGGGCTGAATCTGGTTGATGCGCTTGACGATTTCTATGTGCTGACGTTGACCGGTGGGATTGATGTTGGTCAAAAAGAGGCGCTCCTGCTCATAGCGGGTGAGTTGTCCGCGATAAGTGAGAAGGGCGACAAAACAGGCTGTGACTGCGGCCCAGATAATGAGCATGGTGGGTATGGCTTGCATGGCAGCTGCGAGGCTCATTGTTGCAGACTCCTCCCGTTGGGAAATGCGAATTGCGCGATGTAGAAGCGTGTTCCAGAAGCTGTTTTTGTCTGGCTCATTTTGCACCCGTATTGATGCAACCAAGCTGATACCTAGAAAGTCTTCATGCGAATAATACGCTTTATTTGCGGCAATGGAAGGAGATTTGCGCGTCGGGGGGTGTAGAGCTAGTGACGTATTCGTCAGCAGTCACATTTACCGTTCGATGCTTGCTATTTTGGTGAGGCGGTTGCGAGAGGCTGAATCCCACCGCAGTCCGATTCATCTATTGCTTTGAGGGCTTGCCGCCGCGAGGGCGGGAGATTAGACTAAAAGAGTCCGAATTCGATTAGGAATTCAAATCAGGAGATATTCATGTCCACTGCATCTGTTCCCCCCACCCCTACCGCTGAAGTCGTTACTGGCGCTCCCACGTCGACGCAGCCTGTGACCCTGACGCCCGCCGCGATCGCCAAGGTGAAGGAGATTATGGCGACCCAGCAGCCGGTTCCGGCTGGTCTGCGGATCGGTGTGGTGGGCGGCGGTTGTTCGGGCTTCCAGTATTCGATGTCGTTCGAGAACCAGAGCGGCATGATGGATAAGGTCTATAAGTTCGAGGATCTGAAGGTGTTCGTCGATGCGACCTCGGCGATGTACCTGAACAACTGCACGGTTGATTATGTTGAGACGCTGGAGGCCGCCGGCTTCAAGTTCGAGAACGCCGCGGTGAAGAGTACCTGCGGATGTGGATCGAGCTTTAGCGTCTAGGTTACCCCTCCCGGTAAAGTACGCAAAGTATCTGGAATGAATAGTTTGGCATGGTGGTGTGATGCAAAGTATTCATTCCATTTTTACTTAAAGATAAAGTATTCAAAATAAAGGACAAAGCCCGAAAGCGTCGGGGGCTTTCTTCGTATAAATTAGGTTGTTATATCCAGTTTAGCAGGTGGGGTGGAACTAATACGCCATCTCTATATCCTTTGTTAAGTGTGGGTTGAGGTGGTTTGGGGCTTGACAGTCTCTTCGGGTTAGATATGGGGTGATGGAGCGACGGTTGTTCGGGGCTAAGCTGCGGAGAGACCAAACAACGACATCGTAGTTAGTGGTTGAAAGAGACTAGTCGTCATCACTTTCCTCTCATTACTTCGCATTCAAGTTAGACCCCAACGCCCTCATCATGCAGCGCGCAATAACCGCCCTGAAGTTTTAGCCATTTCTTCGCCGACACCTGAAAGCCGTCCCTTACTGCATTGCGACAACGCTTTCCAGCCCTCGTCTTCGCAGAGCAGATTGCCGTACTCATCATCAACCCAATCCCTATACGCCGATTTCGTCACTCCGTGCGCCTTTGCGTAAATGGCCGCTGGATCGTCAACGAATAGGAGTAAGTCTTCTAGCGTTGCTTCAAACGTCATATAGCCGCACGCACTTGGCCGAGAGATGCAAAAGGTTACTCCACGCTGGGACAGGGTGACGAGAGTTTGATAGTCAATGGTTGGCACAAAACCTAGCCCTATTGCCGGAATAATCCTTACCACGGGACGACACCAGGATGACGACAAAAACATAAACAAAAGGAGAGGCAAAAGCAGATCCACCGCTTCGCGAAGAATGACAATGTTTGGTGTGTTGACGGGAGAGGAACGGGGTGTTCGCGGAAACGGAGCGGGGAACGTCTAAAATGAACGCGGCAGGTTGAATGTGGGCGTTGTGCGTAAATCCTTATGAATGAGTTTGTGGTTAAGCTGGCGGATGAGCGGGGGCGGGTGCAGGAGCAGACCCATGCGGCGGCGACTGCAGAGGAGTTGCGGGCGCGATTCACCCAGGCTGGGTATTACGTTTACTAGCGTGAAGTCTCGTGGGGCGCTGGGTGGTGGTGGGCGCAAGAAGGTGAAGCTGGAGATGTTTCTGATCTTCAATCAGCAGTTTTTGACGCTGATTCGGGCGGGTTTGCCGATTCTGGGGTCGATTGAGCTGCTGGCGCGGCGGCAGAAAGATGTGAACTTTCGGGCGCAGCTGGAGGATGTTGCGGCGCGGGTGAAGACGGGTGAGTCGATCTCGGGGGCGTTTGAGGCGCAGGGCGGATTTCCGGTAGTGTATACGACGACGCTGCTGGCGGGGGAGCGGTCGGGCAATCTGGAAGAGGTGCTGCAGCGGTTTCTGGACTTTCAGCGGGTGTCGCTGACGTTCCGGAAGAAGCTGAAGGCGAGTTTGATCTATCCGGCGCTGCTGGTGGTGATGGTGATTGCGCTGTTCATCTTTCTGATTACGTTTGTGGTGCCGCGGTTTGCGCAGTTGTATGACCAGATTGGGACGAAGCTGCCGGCGTTGACGGTGTTTCTGCTGGAGGTAGGACAGGATGCGCAGCACTACGGGATTTACATTGCTGTTGGTGGTTGCGGCGTTGGGGTATGGGTTGTTCCGGTGGACGAAGACGGACTCCGGCGCGATGACTTTGGACAAGATTCGGATTGGGCTGCCGATCTTTGGCAATGTGTGGCTGAAGTACCAGGTGGGGCTGTTTGCGCGGACGTTGTCGACGCTGCTGTCGGGCGGGTTGCCGCTGGTGCCGAGTCTGGAGACGTCGGCGCGGGCGATCGATTCGCGGCAGATTGGGAATGCGGTTTATAAGAGCGTGGAGACGGTGCGCGAGGGGAAGGGGCTGTCGGCGAGTTTGCAGCAGACGAAGGTGTTTCCGGAGCTGGCGATCGAGATGATCGAAGTGGGGGAGTCGACGGGCGCGCTGCCGCAGATGCTGAACTCGGTCGCGGAGTTCTTTGAAGAGGATGTGCAGACGAATTTGACGGCGGCGATGAGTTTGATCGAACCACTGATTCTGATCGTGATGGGCGTGGTGGTGATAACGATTTTGATCGCACTGTATCTGCCGGTCTTCAGCTTGAGCGCAAGCGGCGGGTCGTAACGGTCGTTTTGGGATGAAGATTTACGGTTCGGCTTGATGAAACCCAGGTCCCAGAATCGGGACCTGGGGCACCCAGTGTATTGGCTTAGGTCAGATGGTTGACTGCGCGTTTGGCGGCCAGGGACAGCATGAGGCGGGAGATTCCGCTGAAGATCATGCTGATGCCGATGAGCGTGCCGATGACCCAGACGGAGCTGGCAGGCCATGCTCGCCAGATCATGAAGGCGAGGATGAGCGTGACGATGGCGTCGAAGAGCAGCCAGCCGGCGCCGTGGCGGGGACGGATCTGAAAGTACTGGACGATCTCGAAGATGCCTTCAAAGAAGAGGTAGCAGGCGAGGAAGAGTGTGAGGGTAGAGCAGGCCGGCGAGTGGGTGCATGATGAGATAGAAGCCGGTGAAGAGATAGACGAGCGCCGAGGAGGAGCTCCCATAAGACTCCGCCGGTGGTGTGAGTTTTGAAGGCGAAGACGAAGTGGGTGATGCCGCTGATGATCATCAGCCAGCCGATGAAGAGCGTGATGCCGATGCCGGAGATGAATGGGATGAGAAGAGCGAAGAAGCCGGCCAGGATCAGCAGAACGCTGAGGGCGATGGACCAGCCGATGGATTTGCGGACGATTTCAGGGAGCGGAGGTAGCTGCGCTGCTCATAGGTGAGTCCTCCAAAAGTCGTAGATTGGGAAGGGAGACCCTGTTATCCGGGAGGATACCACGTTGGGCTGTATTCCTTGATAATGGGAGTAGGTTTGAGTGAAACTTGCCGTGAGTTTTTGCGACAGCCGCAAGGTTTATGCCCCAGAAAGCGTGAGTGACGGTTGCAGGGAAGAGGAGTCTTACGGGTATGGCAATGGCACCGTTGGCGATTCCGATCAATGAGTTGGGGATGGATGAGGTGGAGCGTGCGCAGGCGCTGGCGCGGCGGTATCACGCTGAGTTTGTGGACCTGAAGAACTTCAAGATTCAGCATGAGCTGTTCAAGCGGGTGCCGGTGGACATGATGTTCCGGTACAACTTCGTTCCGCTGGAGCAGTTGGAGGGGCGGCTGGCGATTGCGGTGAGCGATCCGTCGAAGTTGATGGTGCTGGACGAGATAGCAGGGCTGCTGGGGCAGCGGCTGGTGACGCGGGTGGCGACGCTGACGCAGATCACGGAGCTGCTGAAGAAGACGGAGCAGTCGCAGCGGGTGCTGGATGAGGCCAGCGAGGGTCTGGCGTTCGATGTGCTGTCGAGCGAGGACAGTGCGGACGAGAATATCTCGATCGAGCGGCTGACGGCGGATGAGGATATTTCGCCGATTATCCGGCTGGTGGATACGACGATCTTTACGGCTTTGGAGCGGCGGGCGAGCGATATTCATCTGGAGACGTTTGATGATTCGTTGCTGGTGAAGTACCGCATCGACGGCGTGCTGCAGCAGGCGATGGCTCCGATTGCGCGGGAGCATCATCAGACGATTCTTTCGCGTATCAAGGTGATGAGCGAGCTGGATATTGCGGAGCGGCGCGTGCCGCAGGATGGACGCTTCCGGGTGCGGTACAAGGGGCGGCTGATCGACTTTCGTGTGAGCATCATGCCGACGGTGCATGGCGAGAATGCTGTGCTGCGCGTGCTCGATAAAGAGTCGATGAGCGAGAAGTTCAAGACGCTCTCGCTGGATGTGGTGGGGTTTGCGGCGAAGGACCTGGAGCGGTTCCGGCGGTACATCAAGGAGCCGTACGGGATGGTGCTGGTGACGGGGCCGACGGGTTCGGGTAAGACGACGACGCTGTATGCGGCGCTGAACGAGATCAAGAGCGAGGAAGACAAGATCATCACGATCGAGGACCCGGTCGAGTACCAGATTCGCGGGATTACGCAGATTCCGGTGAATGAGAAGAAGGGGCTGACGTTTGCGCGAGGGCTGCGGTCGATTCTGCGGCATGACCCGGACAAGATTCTGGTCGGCGAGATTCGAGATGCGGAGACGGCGCAGATTGCGATCAACTCGGCGCTGACGGGACACCTGGTGTTTACAACGGTGCACGCGAATAACGTGGTGGATGTGCTGGGGCGCTTTTTGAATATGGGCGTGGAGCCTTACAACTTTGTTTCGGCGCTCAATTGCATTCTGGCTCAGCGGCTGGTGCGGCAGGTCTGTCCGTTCTGCGTGCGGAATGTTCGGTACAACGAAGAGGAGTTGCTGGCGAGCGGGCTGGAGCCTGCGGAGTGGCTGGGGTTCGATTTCCGCGAAGGGGCGGGGTGCATTGAGTGCGGCGGGACGGGGTTCAAAGGGCGTTCCGCGATTCATGAGCTGTTGGAGCTGGACGACGAGATTCGTGAGATGCTGCTGGCGAAGAAGCCGGGCAGCGAGATTCGGAAGAAGGCCAAGGAGAAGGGGATGGCGTTTTTGCGGGACTCGGCGCTGGAGCGGGTTCGAGATGGGATTACGACGCTGCGGGAGATTAATAAGGTTACGTTTATCGAGGCGGGGCGGTAAAGCAGGACTAGTAGACGGAAACGGGCGCACAGGTAAGAAAGAATAGGTAGTCTAGGACGGAATGGATTTATTACCGAGAACGTTGGGGACGCGGCCTCGTCTGGCGGTTGAGATTCGCGCTGAGGGCGTGGTGGCGGCGCGCGCGGAGAATGCAGCCGGGCCGCTGATGGATGTGTCGCGGGCGATGCTGGCCGAGGGTGCGCTGGAGCCGGGGCTGAAGGCCGGCAATGTGGTGGATCGAACTGCGCTGGTGGTGGCGGTGAGGCGGGCGTTGGATGAGATTGCGGGGCGCGGGACGGGACGGGGTTCGGGGCGCGACGCGTGGGACGGGATGTGACGGTGGTGGTGCCGGATGCTGCGGTGCGTGTGCTGCTGCTGGACTTTGACCAGTTGCCCAGCAAGGCTGCCGAGGCGCTGCCGGTGGTTCGGTTTCGGCTGAAGAAGCTGCTGCCGTTTGAGGCGGATGACGCGATGGTGAGCTACCAGGTGATGTCGAATGAGAAGGACCTGGTGCGGGTGCTGGCGGTGGCGATGCCGCGCGAGGTGGTGGAGGAGTATGAAGGAGTCGTGACGGCGGCGGGGTATCTGCCGGGCGCGGTGCTGCCGAGTACGCTGGCGGCGCTGGCGGGTCTGGACGAGGCGCAGGATGCTGGCGCTGGTGGTGAATGCGGGGCGGAGGCAGGTGACGACGGCGATTGTGAAGGCCGGGGTGTTGCTGCTGCATCGGACCTTGGATTTCAATGCGGATTGAATCGAACGCTGCGAGTCGAGCGACAGCGGCGGCTTCGCATGGTCGACCGCGATGCTCAGGAGTTGCAGATTGGAGATGATGGGCGCTTCGATGCGGAGACGGCGATGCAGACGCAGGTGCTGGAGCGGGAGATGATGAGAGATGTGCCAGATGGAGAGCGTGGCCGGAGAGATTGCGCAGGCGGTGAGCGTGGCTGCGGCTTATTTCGAAGATACGCTGGGGGTGGCTCCGGAGCAGGTGCTGGCGGCGGGGACTATTCCGGCGGAGAAGTTGCAGGAGATGCTGATCCAGGGTGGGCTGGAAGGCTTGCGGGTCCGCGAGTTGGTGGAGGCGGGAGCGATTGATGCGGCTGCTGTGACGTCGAGGGTGCCGAGGGGCTGGCTGGCGGGAGTTCGGGGGGCGCTGAAGAGCTGATGCGGATTTCAGTCAATCTGGCGACGAAGCCGTTTGTTGAGTTGCGGCCTCTGTTTGCGCGGCTGCGGCTGGCGATGGGGGTGTTGGCCGTGCTGGCGATCGGGCTGGGCATCTGGCTGCATGTGTTGCATGGCAAGGCGGCGGTGTCGCAGGCGAAGATGGATGCGCTGGTGTCGAAGACGTTGGCGTTTCAGCAGGAACGGCGGTTGAATGAGGCAAGGATGCGGCAGCCGCAGAACAAGGCGGTGCTGGATCGGGCGCAGTTTCTGAATGCGGTGTTTGCGCAGAAGAGTTTTAGCTGGACGGCGGTGATGATGGACCTGGAGAAGGTGCTGCCGACGGGAGTGCAGGTGACCAGCATCGAGCCGGTGATTACGAAAGAAGGCGATGTGAATATCCGGCTGCGGGTGAGCGGCGACCGGGACCGGGCGGTGCTGCTGTTGCGGAACCTGGAGACGTCGCAGCGGTTTATCGCTCCGCGGCTGGCGGGAGAGTCAGCGCAGACGCAGGATTCGATTCGCGCAATTGGTGCGGCGGCAGCGGCTGGACCGCCGGGCGTGGAGTTCGAGATATTTAGTGGGTATAACCCGCTGCCGGCGGCGGTGAAGTCGGTTGAAGCGGAGGAGGCGACAGAAAAGGCTCCGGTCAAGGTTCCTGCCAAGGCCGCCAAGGGTGGTGCGCGATGACGGTGCTGACGGAGAAGGTGGCGGCGGCAGCGGCGAATCAGCCACGCTTGACGGAGCGGATGCGGGGGCTGTTGAATCTGCTGAATCTGCATTTTGCCGGAGTGGCTTTGCTGGCGCTGGTGAATGTTTATCTGCTGATCCAGGCGGCGATTGCGTGGAATGTGGCGAAGAGCCAGAATGCCGAGGCGCTGGCGCAGCAGACGGTGATGATGAAGACGGCCGAGATTGCGGCCAAGCCGCTGCAGGGGCTGGACGAGAAGCTGAAGGCGTCGACGGTGGAGGCGGACCGGTTTTATGAGCGCCGGCTGCCGTTTGCTTACTCGGAGGTAGTGGGTGAGCTGGGTGTGCTGGCGAAGAAGCAGGGAGTGAAGCTGACGCGAGGGCAGTATGCGGAGTCTTCGGTGCTGACGGGTGGGTTGGGGGCTCTGACCGAGGTGCAGATGGACTATGGCCTGAGCGGAGACTACCGGCCGCTGGTGCTGTTTATGAATGCGTTGGAGCGGGACAAGATGTTCTTCCTGATCAACGGAGTGACGTTGACGGGACAGCAGAGCGGGACGGTGGGTCTGCGGCTGCATCTGACGACGTATCTGCGGCCTCCGATGGGGGATGAGAGTTCGCAGAAGGTGGTGGTGGGGCCGAATGGCGATGCGGCAGTGGATGCTGCGGATGGGACTGCGAGCTGGCGGAGGTAATCCGCGATGAGGATGAACGCAGAGGATAAGAAGAAGGCGATTGCGGCGGTGTGTTTGCGCTGCTGGCTGCGGGGATTTTGTTTTATCTATTGCACGATGATTCGAGTCCTGCGCCCGTGGCTCCGGTGGCGGTGACGGCGCCGACGGGCGGCTCGACCGTGAAGGCGCCTGCGATGGCCGTCTGTTCCGCCGGGGAATGTGGCGGGGCATGCGGCGAAGAATGTGGGGACGACGTCGGCGATGCTGGATCCGACGCTGAAGATGGGGCCGATGCTGGTGACGGAGGCGCTGGTGTACTCGGGGAGCGGGAGGAATATCTTCTCGGCGACGTCGGTGCAGGCGCCTATGCCGATACCGAAGGCGATCGCGCCGGCGAGACCGGTGCAGCGGGTGATGCCGGTGCAGCAGCCGACGGGGCCGCCACCGCCTCCGCCGATTGACTTGAAGTTCTTTGGGACGGCTACTTCGGCGAATGGGCACCGGCGGGCGTTTCTGCTGCATGGGGAGGATGTGTTTCTGGCGTCGGATGGGGATGTTGTGCAGCGGCGGTACCGGGTGGTGTCGATCGCGGCGAACTCGATCGTGATCGAGGACATGACGAACAATAACCGGCAGACGCTGCCGTTGCTGGTGCAGTAGAGATGGAGCGGGATACGGATCGTCGGCGCGGCGAGCAGGGGTTCATGCTGCTGGCGATGGTGGTGGCGATCTTCCTGGTGCTGGTGGCGTTGAGTGTGGCGGCTCCGCGGATGGCGCGGGAGTTGCGGCGGGAGCGCGAGGTGGAGGCGGTGCACCGGGGGAACCAGTATGTGCGGGCGATCCAGCTCTATACCGAAGCATGGAACGGGACCGTTTCCGGGATCGATGGAGCAGTTGGAGAAGACGAATAATGTTCGGTTTCTGCGGCAGAAGTATGTGGATCCGATGACGGGGAAGGCGGATTGGCGGCTGATCCATGTGGGTGAGGCCAAGACTACGGTGAAAGGATTTTTTGGGCAGCCGCTGATGGGGTTGGCTACTAGTGGGGTGGGGGGTGCCGGGGCGCGGCGGGTGCTGCGGGTTCGCCGGGGGTTGGTGGGGCGGCGGGGATGGGTGGAATTGGGCCTGCGTCTACTCTGGGGAGTAGTTCGTCGGCGGGAAGTGCGTCTGGGGCGGGGGGTACGCTTGGGGCGGGGAGTCCTACGGTTGGGGGCGGGGCGGCGGGGAGCTGGTGGAAGTTCGGCGGGGGCTCCGGGTACGGGTACGGCTGGGACTGGTACGGGACTGGTACGGGTACGACTGGTACTGGGACTGGGAATGGGTTGGGGCTTACTCAGTCTAGTGGGATGCCTAGCGGGGGGACTCCGATTGTGGGGTTTGGGTTGCCGGTGACGGGGGACTCGATCATCGTGCTGAACGAGCAGGCGAGCTATCCGAAGTGGGAGTTTATTTATGATCCGAAGATTGAGCAGTTGAAGAAGAATTCGAGTTTGTTTGGCGGGGCTTCGGCGCCGAATTCGTCGGGGACGGGGGCGTTGACGCCTAGCGCGGGGATGGGTGGTGCGGGTAGTCCTGGTACCAGTAGCGGCGGCATGAATACGGGTGGGTTTGGATCTAGTACGACCACTCCGGGGACTGGCAATTCGGGTACTACGGCTCCGGGTACTGCGCCTACGACTCCTCCTGCTCCTACTCCTGCTCCGCGGCAGTAGGCGTAGGCATCAGGGTTTGAGGTCGTTGGTGCGGAGTTTGCCGATGCGGCCGTGGGGGCCTACGACGAAGGGAAGCGAGAGGGCGTTCCAGTTCTTGTCGGCGTCGGGGGCTTCGGAGTCTTTGAGGTTGGGTTTGAGGGCGCGCCAGTTGCGGCCGTCGTCGGTGGAGATGTCGGTGCCGTTGGGGCCTACGGTGATCCAGGTTTTGGTGGTGGGTTCGTAGGCTACGGCGCTGCGGTAGCCGTTGGGTGGGGTTTGGGCTGGCTGCAACTTGTCGAGCATTTTTCAGGTCATGCGTTATCGAAGGACGCTCGTGCCGGATGCCGATCTGCGATTCGTATCAGTCGGCTTCTGATAATCACCACCGACAGTCACCAGCTGTGTCTGAAGTTGCAGCCGATGCTTGCAGCGAGAGAGAACGCCCCGGACGTGGCATTCTCGAGGCCATGGGCAGATCGTTCAGCCTCAGACGCGCGAAAGTGTGATCCATGGCCCGAAGCCAGTTTTGTGCCGTACGAGGAATCGTAACATCGTTGCCTCCAGTGACGAAGCATGTGCTGCGCCACCTGTCCGCCTGTGACGAAAGATAACTGAGTTCGCTCGACCGGCAGAGACGAGTTGCTTGCGGCAAAAAGCGACTCATCTTCATTGATCGGCCTGCTCGCTCGAGATCGCTCTGACCTGTCCCACCGACTCATGGCCATCGATCGTAGACGAATAGATTGCAAATGCCCGTCGACAGGATCTCCAATCATACCGACTCGTACTCTGCGGATCCGTTCTGCGAACTGAATCGCGTCCCAGAAGCCTTCTTTGTCTGGGTTGGTGAAGAGGAGTTTCCAGGTTTGGCAGCCGTCGGTGGTTTTGTAGAGGCGGGATAGGTCGCCTTTGCCGCTGGACATGACGATGGCGGTGTTGGCGTCGAAGGCCTGGATGCCGCGGAAGTCCAGTTTTTCGGCTCCGGGTGGGATGGTGCAGAGCTGCCAGAGGTAGCCCTCGTCTTCGCTGCGGCGGACGGTGCCGTTTTCTCCGCTGGCCCAGACGACTCCTCCGCCTACGTTGGAGACGCCGCGGAGGTTGGCGGTGGTGTGGGAGTCTTCTATGTCGAACTGGGCTTTTGCCGTGGTGACGGTGAGGAGGAGCAGGGCTAGATGGAGCGCGGTTTGTCTGGTTTTGTGGTGCATTGTGGTACCCCTCCCCCTGGTCTAAAAGTCCTAAAGTCTTCCATTCATTGCGTTTAAGTCTGGACTTGGTCCGAAGTGTGTCTGTAAAGTATTGATTCTACATGCGTACATTTGTAAAGTCTTCATTCTGTTTGGTTTGTAGGCGGTGCACCTGTAGATTTGAGGCTCGATCAAATTTAGCTTCTATATCTATTTTACGAGGTTGGCGGGGGTGACTACGCCAACTCTTTTTAGCGCTGGAAGGTGCGTGTTTGTTGGGGATTGTGGGGATGGGGGCGTGCCGGGGGCTTGACAAGATTCTTGGTGGGGGAGGATGTAACTCTCTGCCCGGATGGGTTGGCTTATGGTATTGCTACGTTATCGGTTACGGTCTGCAGGGTTGCGAACGCAACACGGCTGCAAAGGGTAAAAGGCTGAGCGTTGGAGGGGCATCCACGATGGCGTTCCTGAAGGGCGATAGGAACAGCGACGAGTATAAGCGGCACATCCGAACCGAAGAGAACCGGACGATGGGATTGCTGAACATCGTCGTGGCCCTGGCGATTGCGGCGGTTGCGTACACCGACTGGGTGGTTGTAGCCAATCTTTCGATGGGCTATCTGTACGTGCTGCCGATTGCGCTGAGCGCGCTGGTGAATCCGCTGGCGCTTACGTTCGGATTAGCCGTGGTTTGCGCTTTTCTGGAGGACTTGTTTGGGCCGCAGCCGGACGAGATTCATCTGAGGGTGATTCGGTTTGTGCTGGGGCTGGCGGGCTTTCTGGCTGTCGGTTTTTTTGTCAGCCTGATTGCGAGACAACGAAACCGCCTCGCGGCCGAGGTGCTGCGGCAGCGGGATGAGTATGCGCGTGATCTGATTCTGGCTTCGCAGGTGCAGCGGCAGGTGTTGCCGAAGCCTCCGGTGTTGTCGTGCCTCGAACTGGCTGCGTCCATGCTGCCTGCGCGGCTGCTGGGCGGCGACTACTACGACTTCTTCCAGATTTCGGAGCGATGTGATCGATGTGGTGATTGCGGATGTGTCGGGCAAGGGCGCGGCGGCGTCTCTGCTGATGCCGTCGCTGGCGGTGGCGCTGCGGCTTCGCGCGCGGGAGTTGAGTGGGCCGGCGGCGATTATGAAGGACCTGGACGGAGTGTTGAAGCAGATTACGAATCCGGCGACGTTTGTGACGATGTTCTATGCGCGGTTCAATCAGGCGAGACGAACGCTGGAGTATGTGAACGGAGGACATAATCCGCCGCTGCTGGTTCGGCAGAAGACCGGCGAGTTGCTGTTGCTGGAGGGGGGAGGGCCGATCCTGGGGATTCTGCCGGATGCTCAGTTCTCGAATACGGAGATTGCGCTGGAGCAGGGCGATATTTTGACGCTCTTCACGGATGGCGTGACGGAGCAGGAGAATGAGAGCGGTGAAGAGTTCTCGATGGAGCGGCTGAAGGAGGTTGTCGTCCAACATGAGGCGGAGGCTGCGGCTGCTTTGGTGGCGGATATCTCTGAGGCGGTATCGAACTTTGCGGGGACGAGAGAGCAGGCGGACGATTTGACGGCGGTGGTGGTGAAGGTTTTGTGATGTAGATGCAGCCGGCAAAAGCGCCGCGTTCGGTTGAGTGGTTTGGTGGGGAGAGAGAGCGGGCAGGGGCAAAAAGCGAAATACAGGGGTCTCTCCGCTGCGCGACGGACGATGAGACTGTCCGTCGCTTCGGTCGAGATGACGTGGGTACGTTTGTGGGGGCAAAAGCGTTGCTTTCGGTTGAGATTGACTTAGTTTTTTGGTGGCGCAAAGCTTGTGGGCTCGTTTCAGGTGCTAAAGGAATTTGGAGGGTGACCGCAGATCTTGCTCGTTGAAGGGCTCTATGGGTTTGTGCCAGTCTTCGCTTAGATCGCGCCAGGTAGGATTTTCTCTTACGATAAGAGCGATTTTCTTGACGCGAGACCAGCGCTTCAGTTGCTTTTCGCGAGTGATGGCTGATATCAGATCGCCAAAGCGTTCGAAGTAGACGAGGTCTTTGATGTTGTAGCGGGATGTGAAGCTATCGGGAATATGTGTTGTTTTTGTGCTGAAGAACTCGAAGTTCAAGTTCTGTGGTGACACCGATGTAGAGATGTTTGAAGCCGCTGGCAAGGATGTAAACGTAAGAGGTCTCCTGCATGGGTGGAGTATGACAGTTTTGATGGATGGTAGGAAGTGTAGGGGAAAAGCAAAAGCGAAATACAGGGGTCTCTCCACTGCGGCGGCAATAAGCGCCGCCTTCGGTCGAGATGACGTGCATTTGTAGCGGGAAAGTGGGCACGTGCGATGCCCTCGGTCGAGATGACGTAGGTCGTTGGGTAAAGCATTGCCATCGGTCGAGATGACGAGTTCATACGGCGCATGTCTGTGCGGTTTATGATTGCTTGCGCCGTAGATGGAGGTTTTATGACTGCAAATGCAACGCCCAGTCTGGTGCCGCCCTTTACTCGTGAGACTGCTGCGCTGAAGGTGCGCAGGGCGGAGGATGGTTGGAACTCGCGTGATCCGGAGAAGGTTGCGCTGGCTTATACGGTGGACAGCCGGTGGCGGAATCGTGCGGAGTTTGTGAATGGGCGGGCGGAGATTGTGGCGTTTTTGACGCGGAAGTGGCGGCGGGAGCTGGACTATCGGTTGATCAAGGAGCTTTGGGCGTTTGATGGGGCTCGGATTGCGGTGCGGTTTGCTTATGAGTGCCATGATGACTCGGGGAACTGGTTCCGGTCGTATGGGAATGAGAACTGGGAGTTCGATGAGAGTGGGATCATGCATCATCGGTATGCGTGTATTAATGATCTGCCGATCAAGGAGTCGGAGAGGAAGTTTCATTGGGCGTTGGGGCCGAGGCCGGAGGGGCATCCTGGGTTGTCGGAGTTGGGGCTGTAGGGTGGGTTGGTGGTGGGAGAGAAAGCAGAAGCAGATCCTCCGCTTCGCGAAGGATGACAACTAAAAATAACGGCAACCGCTGAGACTGGCTGGGAATGGGTATACATTCCCACCTTAGCGACGATGGAAACTGTCGCGAAGATGGGGCACCCGATCGTTTGTGGCGCTCCGATCTTGCGGACAATGCCTTCGATGAGCTAGGCGGTTTTGGGTTGCCAGAGGGCTATGGTGGCTCCGGTGGGGTCGCCGAGGATGGTCATCCAGCCGTGGCCGGGGACTTCCATGGGGCCTTTGTGGATGGTGGCTCCGAGGGATTTGGCTTTGTCGGTGGCGGCGTTGATCTCTTCTACGCCGACGTAGGGGAGCCAGAAGGTGGGGGCTCCGGGCATGGTGAACATGCCGCCGCCGGGGCCGCTGTCGGTCTTGAACATGCTGTAGACCATGTCGGGACCCATCTGGTTGTCCTCGAAGGTCCAGTTGAACATTTTGCCGTAGAAGGCTTTGGCTTTGGCTACGTCGGGGGTGGTGAGCTCCATGTGGACGAAGGGGTTTGCCATGTGTTGTTTCCTTTTGAGTGAGATGAGGGCCGATTGCTGGTGAGGGATAAGGGTAATTGTGGGGTGGGCCGGGTTGTGCGTGAATATTTTGCGATTTGTGGGGGAAGCAAAAGCGAAATACAGGGGTCTCTCCACCTCAGCGACGGTGAAACTGTCGCGAAGATGGGGCACCCGAGCTTTTGTGCAACAACAACGACCGTCCTCCGTTTGTCGGCGAAGGATGACAATGTTGATGTTGATGGTATGTTAGTGGGCTCCGGCGGGAGGCTTGCCGGGTTTTACTTTTTTGAAGAGCCAGACGATGCCTACGCAGAAGAAGCAGAGGAGCGAGAGCCAGCGGAAGACGTCGACGAAGGCCCAGTTGGCGGCCTGGCGGCCTAGTTGCTGGTAGAGGACTCCCTGGGCGGGGGCGAGGGTGTTGGCGTGGCCGTAGGAGTTGGTGAGGGCTTGTTGGGTTGCGCTGAGGGAGTTCTCGAACTGCTGGCCGGTGATGGGGACGGAGTTGATGATCTCGTTCTGGTGGACGTCGGTGCGGCGGGTGAGGAGGGTTTGGGCGACGGAGATGCCGATGGAGCCGCCGATGTTGCGCATGAGGTTGAAGAGGCCGCTGGCGTTGCCGATCTGTTTGTTGTCGAGGGTTCCGTAGGCGGCGGTGCTGATGGGGACGAAGACGAAGCTGAGACCGAAGCCGGTGATGAGGATGGGGAGGAGGAGCGTTGTGGGGGAGAGATCGAGGGTGACGTTGCCGAAGTAGAGGGTGGTGAGGCCGAAGGTGATGAAGCCGAAGGAGAGCAGCCAGCGGGGATCGGCTTTGTTGGAGAGGTAGCCGATGATGGGCATTCCGCAGATGGCTCCTATGCCGCGGGGAGCGACGACGATGCCGGCGGTGAAGGCGGTGTAGCCGAGGAGCTCCTGGTAGAAGAGGGGCAGGACGGTGACGGTGGAGTAGATGCCTACTCCGAAGAGGAAGATGAGGATGCAGCCGAGGAGGAAGTTGCGGTCCTTGAGGACCTTTAGATCGACGATGGCGTATTTGTCAGCTCCAGCAGCGCCAGACGAAGAGGGAAGGAGGTGATGAGGAAGAAGGTGGCCCAGCGGATCCAGGTGGCTCCGAACCAGTCGTCCTCCTGGCCTTTGTCGAGGATGACCTGGAGGCAGCCGGTCCAGACGACGAGGGCGCCGAAGCCGTAGCTGTCGAAGGCGGAGGCTTTGGCGTTTTTGATGTAGGGGGGATCGAGGATGAAGCGGTTGATCATGAAGAGGGCGAGGATGCCGATGGGGATGTTGATGTAGAAGGCGTAGCGCCAGGAGTAGGTGTCGGTGAGCCAGCCGCCGAGGGTGGGGCCGAGGACGGGAGCGACGACGACTCCGAAGGCGAAGACGGCCATGGCGGCTCCGCGTTTGGCGGGAGGGAAGGATTCGAGGAGGATGGCCTGGGAGAGAGGCTGGAGTGCTCCGCCGCCGGCTCCCTGGACGACGCGGGCGAGGAGCATGAAGCCGAGGGTGGGGGCTGCTCCGCAGGCGAAGCTGGCTACGGTGAAGATGGCGACGCAGGACATGAGGAAGCGCTTGCGTCCGAAGCGGAGGGAGAACCAGTTGCTGGCGGGGAGGACGATGGCGTTGGCGACGAGGTAGCTGGTGAGGACCCAGGTGGCTTCGTCGGTGGAGGCGGAGAGCGATCCGGCGATGTAAGGCAGGGCGACGGAGGCGATGGCGGTGTCGAGCACCTCCATGAAGGTGGCGAGCATGACGGAGGCGGCGATCAGCCAGGGGTTGACGCCGTGGGTGACCTGAGCGGACTGGGCTGTCTGATCAGGCTGCGGGCTCGGTGCGGTCGCGGCGGCGGCCATGGTGCTGCTCAACTCTCATATGAGGAGTGATGCGATGAACCGCATCTGTCTATCTATAGAGTTGAGTTGGCTGTGGATGGATGCATTTCCAGGCGACTGCGGCTACGTCTAGAAACCGTGGTGGGAGGGGTGCATCTGGGCGTGGATCGGCGTTGCCGAGGTAGCGCTGGGAGGTGTTGTGGTTGCCGTGGCTCTCGAAGTGGCTGGGAGGGACGGCGCCGGGGGTTTCGGAGAGGGAGATGGACTGCCAGCCGGTGTCGACTCGTGCGCGGGAAGAGATTGAAGGGGCGGGAGGAGTTGCAGCCGGAGAGGAGACCGGCGATGAGGCCGGCTACTCCAAGGGAGGCTACTTTTACGAGGCGGCGGACGAAACCACGGGGCTTGCGGGAGGGCATAGGGAGCTCCAAACGGAGGAGGAATTGGATACAGAAGTCAAATGTTTACAGCGAGATCCAGAAAGTAAAGCAATTAGGAGGAGGTTAACTTTGAAGGTTCGACGTGGCAATGACTCGAATGGGGTAGGGGTGAATGGGGAGATTGGAGAGTGGGGTGCTTTTGCGGGAAGATTATCGGAATCTCTATGGATAGATTTTGCATCAGATAGGTTGACAGTAACTGACTCACATGTGAAGATAGTGAGGTTGGGTAACTGATCTAACAGGCGAAAGCCGAGGCTTTGGAGGCGGTTTATGGGAAAGATTATCGGTATTGACTTGGGAACGACGAACTCGTGCGTTGCAGTGATGGAAGGCGGCGAGCCGAAGGTGATCCCGAATGAAGAGGGCGGCCGGACTACGCCTTCTGTCGTTGCGTTCACGAAGAGCGGAGAGCGGCTGGTTGGGCAGGTGGCCAAGCGGCAGGCGATCACGAACCCGGAGAACACGGTTTATTCGATCAAGCGGTTTATGGGTCGCCGGTTCGACGAAGTGAACGACGAGATGAAGATGGTGCCCTACAAGGTGGTTAAGCAGGGCGACCATATCGCCGTGATGGCGCAGGGCAAGGAGTATACGGCGCCGGAGATCTCGGCGATGATTCTGCAGAAGCTGAAGAAGGCTGCGGAGGACTATCTGGGCCAGAGCGTGACGGAGGCTGTGATTACGGTTCCGGCTTACTTCAACGACGCTCAGCGGCAGGCGACAAAAGACGCCGGCAAGATCGCTGGGCTGGATGTGAAGCGCATTGTGAACGAGCCTACGGCGGCTGCGTTGGCTTATGGGCTCGACAAGAAGAAGGACGAGACGATTGCCGTGTATGACTTCGGCGGCGGTACGTTCGATATCTCGATTCTTGAGGTTGGCGAAGGCGTGATTGAGGTGAAGTCGACCAATGGTGATACGCACCTTGGCGGCGACAATCTTGACCAGCGCATTGTGGACTGGCTGATTGCCGAGTTCAAGAGCGAGAGCGGGCTGGATCTGACCTCGAAGGGCAATGAGATGGCGCTGCAGCGGCTGAAGGATGCCGCGGAGCGCGCGAAGATCGAGTTGTCGACGGCGCAGGAGACGGAGATCAATCTGCCGTTTATTACGGCGGACGCGAGCGGGCCGAAGCACCTGGTGCGGAAGCTGACGCGGGCGAAGCTTGAGTCTTTAGTTGATGACCTGTTGCAGAAGTCGGTTGGGCCTTGCAAGCAGGCGATGAAGGATGCAGGCGTCGACGCGGGCAAGATCGATGAGGTTGTGCTGGTCGGCGGACAGACTCGTATGCCGGCGATTCAGGAGCTGGTGAAGAAGCTGTTCGGCAAGGAGCCGCATAAGGGTGTGAACCCGGATGAGGTTGTCGCGATCGGTGCGGCGGTTCAGGCCGGCGTGCTGGCGGGCGATGTGAAGGACCTGCTGCTGCTGGATGTGACTCCGCTGACGTTGTCGATCGAGACGATGGGCGGCGTGGCGACGGGCATGATCACGCGCAACACGACCATCCCGACGAAGAAGACGGAGACGTTCTCTACGGCGGCGGACAACCAGACCGAGGTCGAGGTGCATGTGATGCAGGGCGAGCGTCCGATGGCGAACCAGAACCGGACACTGGGCAAGTTCAAGCTGGGCGGGATTCCACCTGCTCCGCGAGGCGTGCCGCAGGTCGAGGTGACGTTCGACATCGATGCCAACGGCATTCTGAATGTGACGGCGAAGGACAATGCGACGGGCAAGGACGCGAAGATTACGATCACGAGCTCGTCGGGCCTGAGCAAGGAAGAGGTTGAGCGGATGGCGAAGGATGCCGAGGCTCACGCGGCCGAGGACAAGGAGCAGCGCGATGCGGTTGAGGCGCGGAACGGACTGGACTCGCTGGTCTACAACATCGAGAAGATGTTGAAGGATTCGGGCGATAAGGTTGCGGCGAGCGACAAGACCGAGGTCGAGAGCGCGCTGGCTGATGCGAAGTCGACGCTGGCGGGAACGCCAAACGCGGCTGAGCTGAATGCGGCCAAGGACAAGCTGACGGCGGTAAGCCATAAGCTGGCCGAGGCGATGTACAAGGCTGCGGCGGCTTCCGCTCCGGCGGATGGCGCGGCTGCTGACGGTGCACCGCACGAAGAGGCAAAGAAGGACGAAGGCGTGATCGACGCGGAGTATGTGGACGTTGACGAGAAGAAGTAAGTAACGATCGTACAGCAGATAGTGCGGAGGACGGATTGCATGTTTTGTAAGGAAGGGCGCTCCGAGCTGTTGGATGGAGCGCCCTTTCTGTACCAATAGGACGGAAGGGGAGGACAAGATGACTGACACAGTTTGGATGTGCGAGCAGTGGTTTGGCGGGCAGATGCAGGAGCAGAAGATGTTCTTCAGCGAGGAGCAGGCGCGGGAGTTTGCGAAGAAGCTGAGTGGCGCGGCTCCGGACCTGGTGCTGAAGATTGAGGCTATGCCGATTAAGCATGTTTGGAATTGATGGTGCAAAAAGCCAAATACAGGGGTCTCTCCACTGCGCAACGGACGGTGATACTGTCCGTTACTGCGGTCGAGATGACGTGAATTGGGGCTGATTACGAAGCGGCAAGACAAAAGCAGATCCTTCGCTTCGCTCCAGGATGACAATGTATAAAGAAATGGCAACGGTTGGAATTGCAGCGACTCAAGCGAGTGAGGGATGAATGCCTGAGGGGAATGAGATACATCGGTGGGCGGAGCGGCATGCGGCGGCGTTTGGCGGGAAGGCTGTGCGGGTGGATGGGCCGCAGGGGCGGTTTGTCGATTCGGATGTGATCGATGGGCGGAAGCTGGTGCGGGTGATGGCTGTTGGCAAGCACCTGGGGTATGACTTTGGGAAGGACCGGATTCTGCATGTGCATCTTGGATTGCAGGGGGACTTTACGGAGGGTTCGGGGCCGCTGCCTGCGGTGCGCGGGGCGTTGCGGCTGCGGATGTGGAATGCGGAGGCGGTGAAGAGGCCGGCTGTCGAAGGCGGGAGTAAGCCGCATCGGTGGTACTCGGAGGATGATGGGTCGGACAATCTGGATCCGAAGCAGATTGCCTGGGTTGAGCTGCGCGGGCCGATGGATTGCACGATCTATACGCAGGCGAAGTGGGATGGGCTGCTGGAGAGATTGGGGCCTGATCCGCTGAATGGGGATGGGGCGGAGCGGACGAGTTTGTTGAGAAGGTGAGGAAGAGCAGGAAGCCGATTGGGGAGCTGTTGATGGACCAGGCTGTAGCTGCAGGCGTCGGCAACATTTACCGGGCGGAGTTGTTGTATCGGGCTCGGCTGAGTCCGTTTGTGGCGGGGAAGGATGTGCCGGAGGCGACGCTGAAGGCGATCTGGAAGGACGCTGCGAAGTTGATGAAGGCGGGCATGGTGGACCGGAGGATTGTTACTACTTTGCCGAAGGACAGGCCGCACAAGAAGGGCAAGGCATTGAAGGAAGAAGCGCATTATGTGTATCGGCGGCATGGCAAGGAGTGTTTTGTGTGCGGTACCAAAGTAATGCGGAAGGAGATGGCGGGGAGGAACCTATATTGGTGCCCGGTCTGTCAGGATGAGCAGAATTAAAGGGACAAGGCTGGATGGTAGCGTTCGTGGGATGGTTCATGCGCAGCGTTTGGGATATGTGTCAGCGTCTAAAGCATGAGAGAGTGAATCAAATGACTTAAGGGACTTGACCGACTGAAGGACGGATGCAGATGGAAGCAGTTGTGGCTATCGTGTGCAGGAGTAACAAACGTACCCTCGAAGCAACCTGGAACTCAATCCAATGAAGAGGAGCAAGGGCGATGACAGAGACGATTTGGAGATGCGATCAGGTGCGGGCCGGCCAACTTTATAACCGGATGATGTTCGATACGAAGGCAGAGGCTGAGGAGTTTATGCAGCGGATGCAACAGATGGAGCCGGACCATATGATTTCGATCGAGGCGATCGAGGCAAGCCGGATCTGGAACTGAAGTTTTTCGGCAAGTGCTGCCGTATTTCTAATTGATAGCGGGGCAGGCGATGTGGCGCCGATAGTGCTGGGGATAGCCCCGCTCGGCGCCATCGCCTTATGCCGGTATGCAATTGAGGCTGAGCGGATAAGGATAAGTAGAGATGATGGCGACACAGACAAAAGACTATTACGGCGTTCTGGGTGTAAAGAAGACGGCGACCGCGGATGAGATTCGCAAGGCGTTTCGGAAGGCTGCGCGCAAGTACCACCCGGACGTGAATCCGAATGACAAGAAGGCCGAGGAGAAGTTCAAGGAGATCTCCGAGGCGAACGACGTGCTGAGCGACGAGAAGAAGCGGAAGATCTACGATCAGCTGGGCTTTTATTCGGACAATATCGATCCGGCTGCGGCGGAGGCTGCGGCTAAGGGCGGGTATGGCGGCGGGTTTCCTGGTGGTGGGTATAGCTCGCATGGCGGGCGGGTGGCCGGGGCGGGCAGGAGGTTCCGTTCGACTTTGGCGGGTTTGATTTTTCGGGATTTCAGGGCGGCGGAGCGCAGGAGCAGAGCGGCGGCGGGTTTGGCGGGAGCTTCAAGGATATTTTCAGCGGGATGTTCAATGGCGGGAAGCAGGCGGCGCGCGGGCCTCAGCCGGGGACTGACCTGGAGTACCAGGTGAGTGTGGACTTCTGGACGGCGGTGCGCGGCGGGGTGACGCGGCTGGAGATTAAGCGGCAGGAGATTTGTCCGACGTGCAAGGGCAAGTCGACGACGGGCGGGAGCATCGAGTGCCCGGAGTGCCATGGGTCAGGGCAGGTGACGCAGATGGGTGGGCGGATGAAGTTCAATATCCAATGCCCGAAATGCGGCGGGACGGGGAAGATTCAGAACGAGTGCCCGACGTGCGATGGCGAAGGCGTGGTGACGAAGAAGGAGCAGCTGGAGTTTCGCATCAAGCCGGGAACGCGGGATGGGCAGACGGATTCGGCTGGCGGGCAAGGGGAATGCCGGGACGAATGGCGGAGCCTGCGGGGGATCTGTACCTGATTATCAAGGCGGGGACGCATCCGGTGTTTACGCGGAGCGGCGACGATATTTATGTAACTGTTCCGGTTACGATGACGGAGGCCGCGCTGGGCGCGAAGATTGATGTGCCTACGATCGATATCGCACTGAGGGCGGAGGGCGGACGCAGTTGAAGATTCCGCCGGGGACGCAGACGGGGCAGAAGCTGCGGCTGCGGGAGAAGGGCGTCCCGAGTGCGGCACGGGAGGGCGTGCGCGGGGACGAGATTGTCGAGGTGAAGATTGTGGTGCCGAAGGTGCAGGATGAGCGGTCGAAGGAGATTCTGCGGGAGCTGGCTAAGCTGAATCCGGAGGATCCGCGGGCGGAGATGTTTGAGAAGGTGTAAGGCTGCATGACGTGGCTTCAGGATGGGTTGCCGATCTCTTCTTCCTGCGAGTTCCGGTAGAGATCGATGCTGGAGAGGTTGAAGCGCAGCGTGAGCTGGTTGGTGGGCGGTCGGGTTGGGCAGGACGAGGTGGTTGACCAGTGCTGGCGACGTATTGGGTGGTGGTGGGGGCGAGGCCGACGAGGCGCGCGGCGAGCCAGGCTTGCGGGGTGATGGTGATCTCGGCGCGGCCGGCGGCTACGGCCTGGAAGATGCGGTCGGCGGCGTATTTGACCGAGGCGGCGAGGATGGGGGTGCGTGGCGGCCAGCGGGAACCAGCGGCGCTCTTTTGTCGATCTGGCCGACGAAGCTGGGCGTGGGCTCTCCGCCGGTGCGCATGAGGCCGGGGCAGACGGTGGTGACGCGGATGCCTTTATGGCGGAGTTCGGCGTGGAGGCCTTCGGAGAAGCCGACGAGGGCGAACTTGCTGGCGTTGTAGGGGAGCAGGTGGGGCATGGAGAATTTGCCGCCGATGGTGGCGATGTTGACGATGGCGGCGTCGCCTGCGGATTTGTCGCGGCGTGCGGAGCATGTGGGGGAGCGCGGCGTGGGTGGTGTGGAGGGCGGCGAAGAAGTTGGTGGCCATGGCGCGGCGGTAGGCTTCGAGGGGCTGGTTTTGGACGGGGCCGACCTCGATGATGCCGGCGTTGTTGATGAGGACGTCGATGCGGCCGAAGTGGTCGATGGCGTGGTCGATGAGGTTGATGGCCTGAGTGGGGTCGGTGAGGTCGGCGGGGATGAGGAGGACGTCGTCGGGGGACTGGACGGCCTGGCGTTCGACGAGGAGGTGACGGGCGCGGATGAGCTCGTCGAGATTGCGGGAGGCGAGGACGAGTTTGGCTCCGGCGCGGCCGAAGCGCTCGGCGAGGGCGAGGCCGAGGCCGCGGGAGGCCCCGGTGATGACGACGACCTGGTTGCGCTTCGCGGGGCGGGGCTTGAGAGCGTAGGCTGCTGCTGCGGCGACGACGCCGGTGAGGAGCTGGGCGGTGAAGAGGGCGGTGCTGGTCTTCTTCATCATGGTCAGTTAGTAGGACGCTGCGAACGAGCGGATGGTTTTGATTACTGGATCAGCGTGGACGTCGGCGATACACTAGACAGTGAATCCTATGCGTCGAATTATATGGGATGAAAAGAAGGATGCGAGTCAATCGACGCAAGCATCGGGTATCATTCCCGGAAGCGAGTGACAACTTGAGGGTTTGATCAGGGTGAACGATGACGACGAAGCGTAAAAGCAAGGGCGCGTACATGATCTCGGCGGTGGCGGAGATGTATGAGATCCATCCGCAGACGCTGCGCCTGTATGAGCGGGAGGGGTTGCTGCGGCCTTCGCGGAGTGAAGGCAATACGCGGCTGTACACGGATGAGGACCTGGAGCGGCTGGAGTTCATTCTGAACCTGGCGCGGGACCTGGGCGTGAATATCGCGGGGATCGCGATTGTGCTGCAGATGCGGGAGCGCATGGAGGAGATGAACCGGCAGATGCAGGGGTTCGTGGACTATGTGCGGACGGAGATGCTGACGCGGATGCAGCAGCAGGCGCCGCCGGCGGGGCTGGTGCCGATGCCGATCTCGATGCGACGGCCGGTGGTGGTGTCGGTGAAGCAGGTGGGGAAGACGGTCAAGAAGAAGTAGATCGGACTGCAACCGCGCTGCGAAGACAGAGATTTCGAAGACGAAAGATGTCGGCGGGACTCGACCTGAACCTGCGTTCGAGATGAGCAGGGAGGCTGAGCTAGCCGGTGAGGCTGGATGAGGTGATCGTAGCGGTTGAGTGGGGGATGCTGGCGCTGGGTGCTGTTTGGGCTGCTGACTTCGACGTGTTTTTCTGGGGATTGTGCTGGTCGGGGCGGCGCGCGTTTCGGCGGGAGGCGATGCGGCAGGAGCGGCTGCTGAAGTCGGCGGCCGGAGTTTCTGCCGGGGGTGACGCTGTTCAAGCCGCTGCATGGGGCGGAGGCGGAGCTGGAGGCAAATCTGCGGACGTTTTTTGAGCAGGACTATCTGAAGCATGTCGCGGCGGATGGGTCTGCGAGCTGCGGTGGATGGGGTTTCGCGGGTAGAGGTATTGTTCTGCGCGCGGACGTGAGGCGGATGCGGGGCTGATGATTGCGCGGCGGGTGGCGGCGGATTATCCGGAGATGACGACGAGGTTTGTGACGAGCGGAGAGCCGTGGGCGGCGAATGCGAAGGTCTGCTCGCTGGCGACGATGGCGAAGGTGGCGACGCATGATCTGTGGGTGATCAGCGACAGCGATGTGCGGGTGGGGCCGGATTATCTGCGGCGGGTGGTGCTGCCGTTTGCGGATGAGCAGGTGGGCTGTGCGACGTGTCTCTATCGCGGCGTGACGGCGGAGGGCGGGATCTGGTCGCGGCTGGAGGCGGTGGGGATGACGGTTGAGATGAGCTCGGGTGTGTGCGCGGCGAACCTGCTGGAGCCGATGCAGTTTGCGCTGGGGCCGACGATGGCGGCGCGGCGGGAGTGCGTGGCGGAGATCGGCGGGTTCGAGGAGATGGCGGAGTATTGCGCGGACGACTTTGTGCTGGGGAACTGGATCGCGGCGAAGGGGCACAAGGTGGTGCTGAGTGGGCATGCGATCGACCACATGGTGCTGTATGCGGGGTTTGTGGATTCGATCAAGCACCAGGTGCGGTGGATGAAGAGCACGCGATTTTCGCGGCCGAAGGGACACTTTGGGACGGGGCTGACGTTTGGGGTGCCGTTCGGGCTGCTGGCCTGGGGTGGCAGCGTTTGCTGCTGGGGTATGCCGGTGCTGGCGCTGGGGTCGCTGGCGTGGAGTGTGCTGGGACGGTGTCTGCAGGCGTGGGTGGTGGGGAAGTATGTTGTGCGGAAGCGGCGGACGTGGCCGACGATGATTCTGTTTCCGGTGCGGGACCTGATGGGGATGTTGTTTTGGGCGCTGAGTTATACGAGCAGACGGATTTTGTGGCGGGGTGAGATGTATGAGCTGGTGGAGGATGGGCGGATGGTGAAGGCTGCAAGAGCAGCTAGGAACGAGCTGTGAGGCTCGCCAGGCTAAGCGCAGTGACGATTGATGTGGTTAGCGGTTGGTGAGGATGGTTTTGCCTCCGGCGGAGGCGAGGGTGTGGACTGGGCCGTAGGGGGCGAGGTCGTGTGTGCGCTCGGTGGGGTTGTAGGTGAGGAGGAAGATGCGGCGGGGGCCGGACCAGAGCTGGTGGAGGGAGGTCTCGGTCTCGAAGATGGGGGGGCGTCGGGCCAGAAGCTGCCGTACCAGAGGCCGTTGACGCGGCCGTTGATGAGGTGGACCTGCTGGCGGGTGTAGAAGACGAGGGTGGAGCCGGAGGTGAGTTCGCCGTCGAGGATGATGAGGTCGTTCGGCTGTGGCTGACACTGGCTTGAGCGTGGTTGATGGCGAGGGCGAGGTCTTTTGAGCCGAGGATGGGGTTGAAGCGGACGAGACCCTCGTGGGCGGCGAGCAGGGTGACGATCATGCCGGCGGCGAGGGTGAGGTTGGCGGCGTAGGTGTGGTCGCGGCGGCGGAGGAGATAGGCGCCGAGGCCGATGGCGATCATGCTGAGGGCGACGGCGGTGAGCGGGCCGCGGAAGAGACCCATGGCGGCTCCGGTGAGGTCGTAGAGGTGGCCGAGGGAGAGGTTGTAGAGGTCGGGGTTGGTGGCGAGGAGGGTGGCGAGGTCGGTGCCGGGGGGCGGGTGCGGCGCGGAGATGGCGAAGTATCCGCAGATGACGGCGAGAGGGATGGTGAGGGGCACGAGGAAGAAGAGAGACCAGCGGAGGGCGCTGCGGCTTGTGGCAGGATCGCTGGTTTGGTTGTCAGCGCGAGCGAGGACGCCGCCGGCCATGAGGGCGAGCGCGGGGAGCGCGGGGAGGGAGTAGTACTCCTGGCGGGCGGAGAGGGTGAAGAAGCCGAGGACGATGACGGTCCAGAGGATGAGGGAGAGAGCGGCTTCGTGTTCGCGGGCGGTTGCGGCGAGCATGGCTGACGCAGCGCACGGATGTGTTGCTGAGAGCGCAGCGGGAAGGAAGGCGGCCCAGGGCATGACCCAGATGAGGACCAGCAGCCAGAAGAGCCAGATGGGGGTCTGGCCGTAGTCGTGGGGGATGCGTTTGGAGAGGAAGCGGGCGATGTGCTCGTTGTAGAGATAGAACCAGGCCCAGCCGCCTTTTGCGGGGAGGCCGAGGCCGGATGGCAGGGGGATGGCGGGGTTGCGGAGGGCGGCGAGGATGTGCCAGGGGGCGGCGATGGCGAGGAAGACGGCGGTGCTGGAGATGAGGTGGAGTTTCGGGAGGAGTTGGAGTTGCCGGGTGAGGGCGAGGTAGAGGAAGACGAAGGCGAGAGGGAAGACGAGGCCGATGAGTCCCTTGGTGAGGACGTTGAGGGCCAGGACGGCGGCGAAGGCGAGGCAGGGGAGGAGGCGGAGGATTGGCTGGGAACAACCCACGTCGCAAAGGCGGGACGTGGGGCACCCGGTTTCGTGTGATTCAGCGGTGTGGATGCGGTCGAGGGCGATGAGGAAGAGGTGGACGGCGAGGGTCATCCAGAGGGCGAGGAGGATGTCGGGGATGTAGAAGCGGGTGTAGAGGTAGGGGCCGATGCTGGTGGCGATGGCGAGGGCGGCGTAGAAGCCGCCGCGGTCGGGGTGGTCGGCGGGAGAGATGTCGCTGAAGAGGCGGATGCCGAGGGCGTAGACGGCTGAGGAGGAGCGCGAGGACGGCGAGGGCGAGGGGGATGCGGGCGGCCCAGTCGTGTTCTCCGAAGACAGCCATGGAGGCAGCGGCCATCCAGTACATGAGGGGTGGCTTGTCGAAGAAGCGGATGCCGTTGATGTAGGGGGTGACGAAGTCGTGGCGGTGGAGCATCTCGCGGGCGATCTCGATGTAGATGGAGTCGACGTCGTCGAGCAGGCCGGGGGTGAAGAGGCCGCCGATCTGGAGGATGAGCCAGGCGAGGACGAGGATGGCGATGGAGCGGAGGCTCCAGCGGCGGGTGGGTGCGGTGGTGGGTGTGACGGGTCGGCGATGCCGCAGAAACCTGCGCTGTTGGGATGGGGAGGGTCTCTACGGACTGGGCGAAGCTTTGGTTCATGGATCTCGGTTACGGATGCGGTGGATTTGGTGCGCTGGTATCGAGAGGGCGGTCGGTGAAGAGGGCTTTGCCGGAGGTCTCCTCGAGGAGGATTTTGTTTTTGCCGAGGAGGCGGTCGACGTCGTCGCGCTTTTCGAGGGGGACGAAGAGGATCTTGCGCTTGCCGGTGCCCCAGTCTTTAGGAGTTCGGTCGTGGTGAGGAAGATGTCGGGGGCGTCGGGGAAGGTGGAGCCGAAGAGCATGGAGGAGGAGCGGCCGTCGACGAGGTAGGCGGACGCTGGCTGGTCGGCCGAGGTAGAAGGGGATGGAGGAGCCGTAGGACTGGTCGCCGTAGAGGAGGACCTGGTTGTCGGCGGGAGATGGCGTCGGTCGTCTTCGAGTTGCTGGATCTTTTCGGCGAAGTCTCTGCGAGGAGAGCATGGGGGCGAAGCGGATGAGGGCGATGTGCGCGGCGATGAGGAAGACGGCGGAGGTGAGGGCGATGGCGGTGGTGGCGGCGAGGTGGCGGCGTTTGGCGCGAAGTAGCCAGGCGATGGCGGGACCGAGGGCGAAGGCGAGGGCGGCGAGGGCGGCGGGCAGGCGCAGGGCGGCGAAGCTGGGGCCGGTGAGGTCGAAGAGGTGCGACATGGAGAGGGTGTAGTCGCCGACGCCGCGGTGGGCGAGGAGGTCGCCGATGTCGGGGACGAAGGGGAGGTGGCGGGAGCTCCAGAGGCCGTAGGCGAGGGCGATGGCGACGGCGAGGCCGATGACGGTGAAGGCGACGTGGGCGAAGGTGATCCAGCGGCGGGAGGATGTGTCTTCGTTGTAGATGGCTCTCGGCGCGGGTGAGGGCGGCGGCGAGGAGGATCAGGAGCGGGAGGTAGGCGGGGAAGGTGTAGTACTCCTGGTTGGTGGAGAGGGAGAAGAAGACGAGGACGAGGGCGGAGAAGAGGGTGAGGAGGAGGGTGGTGCGCTGGGCGAAGGTTTGGACGTGCAGCAGTGGGCGTGCCGGATGGCGAGTTGGTTTGACGGTCGGCGAAGACTCTGGATCACGAATAGAGCACGATTGCGATGAAGACGGTGAAGAGGTAAGGGATGTGTGCGGTGTCTCGCAGGAGCGATGCCGACTACCACGACTGCGAAGGGCTGCCAGTAGGAGATCTGGTCTGGATTGCAGGGGATTGTTCTCGTTGTAGCGGCGGAGGCTGAGGAGGGCCTCGCGGACGAGGACGCCGACGAAGAGGCCCAGGGGAAGAGCCAGACGAGGTGGAGGCTCCAGAAGAGGTAGCCGGGGAGCTTGTTGTAGTCCATGGGGATGCGCTTGCCGAGGAAGCGCAGGAAGTGCTCGTTGATGAAGTAGAACCAGAAGAAGCCGTGGCCGTTCATGCCGCCGGTGTTGCGGAGGCCGGCGAGGATGTGCCAGGGGGCGGCGATGGCGAAGAAGAGCAGAATGCCGGTGAAGGGCTTGAGGGCGCGCCAGTGTCTGTACTCGCCGGTGAGGGCGAGATAGACGATGGCGGTGCCGAAGAAGAAGACGAGGGCTACGAGGCCTTTGGTGAGGACGGCGAGGGCGAGGGCGGCCCACATGAGTAGGCGTAGGGGTGGAGAAAGCTACGTGCTGCGCATATGGGACGTCGTGGTGTGAGTTGGGCTGAGAGAGTGGAGGAAGCAGTAGAGGGCGGCTGCAGAGGAAGAGCGAGAGCAGGACTTCGGGGATGAAGATGCGGGTGAAGAGGAAGACTCCGGCGGAGGTGAGGATGGCGAGGCCGGTGTAGAAGGCGGCGCGGGCGCCGAAGGCCTGGTTGGCCCAGTGGTAGCCGAGGAGCGCGAGCAGGAGGACGCCGATGGCCTGGGGGAGATGGGCGGCGAAGGTGTTGAAGCCGAAGATGCGGAAGCTGAGGGCGACGAGCCAGTAGGGCAGCGGCGCCTTCTCGAGGTAGCGGATGCCGTTGACGTGGAGGGTGACCCAGTCGCCGGAGAGGGCGATGTGGCGGGCGGCGTTGGCGTGGGTGGCGTCGGCGTCGTCGAGCAGGGGCGGGGAGAAGAGCGAGGCGAAGAAGATGATGAGCCAGAGGCCGACGAGATGCAGAAGCAGGAGTGGTGGCGGTTGGGGCTGGTGCTGACGGGATTGGACTGGCGGATGGTGCTCCGGGCGACGGGGTTCGAGGGAGGTTGATCGATCATGATTCGGACTCATATCAGCATAAATTGGCGTGAGGCGGTTGACGGGGTGAAGTGTGCTGCGAGGCGTTAGGAGTCAGTGGAAGAACGGTCATGTGATGGATGCGATGTATCTTGCTTATGTCGGGATTTTGTGCGATTTGAGGTGAGCTGAGCAGGATGCCTACGTTTGCCGCGATCGATATTGGATCGAACTCTGCCGGTTGAAGATCGCAACGGTGCACATGCATCGTCTGAAGACGCTGCATGAGGACCGCGAGGTGACGCGGCTGGGAGAGAGTGTCTTTCAGACGGGGTGATCTCTCCGGAGGCGATGGCGGGGACGATTCGGGCGCTGAAGCGATTTCATAAGGCGGTGCAGTTGCATGTGGTGGACAAGGTGCGCGTGGTGGCGACGAGCGCGATGCGTGATGCGCGCAACGCAGAGGCGTTTACGGAGTGGGTGAAGTCGGCGACGGGATGGAATGTGGAGGTGATCTCGGGGCTGGAAGAAGGACGGCTGATCCATCTGGGAGTCGTGACGCATGAGGTGGGAGCGCGGGGACGATGTCTGCTGATCGACCTGGGCGGCGGAAGCTGCGAGGTGACGCTATCGGATGGGGGACGGATCAAGGCGATGGTGAGCCTGCCGCTGGGCGCGGTGCGGCTGCAGCAGGAGTTTCTGCGCATGATCCTGCCGGCGAAGGAGGATATTGGCGCGGCTGAAGCAATATATCGACCGCGAGCTGAAGCGGGCGGAGCGGAAGCTGGGGCTGCCGCGGGTATCGCTGGTGATTGCGACTTCGGGGACGGCGGCGGCGCTGGCCGAGGCGAGTGAGGCGATCGTGACTGCCGGAAAGAAGGTTGCCCGAAGAAGCGAATATCCCTGGAAAAGGCCGAGAGATCTACGGCTTCGACTGGCGACGACAGAGGAGGTGCGGTTGCTGGCGGATCAACTGGCGAAGATGACGAATGCGCAGCGGGCGGCGGTGCCGGGAATCGGGCCGCGGCGGTCGGAGATCATCGTCGGCGGGGCGCTGGTGTATGCGAGTCTGCTGGAGCGGATGGGGCTGAAGGGATTTCGCTACTCGCCGCTGGGGCTGCGCGATGGGATGCTGGCGCAGATGCTGGGCGAGGTGGATCTGCGGGCTTCGGTGCATCAGAAGATCGAGAGCGAGCGCTGGGCGGGCGTGCTGGAGGTGTGCAGCCGGTATGGGATCGAGCAGCGCAAGGCGGAGCCGGTGCGACAGCATGTGGTGGAGCTGTTCGACGCGCTGGCGCAGGTGCATGAGCTGCCGGAGGAGTACAAGCTGTGGCTGGAATCGGCGGCGATGATGCAGGACGTGGGCAAGTTCATGAACCACCAGGGACATTTCCGGCATACGCAGTACATCATTGCCAACTCGGAGATCTTTGGATTCTCGCCGGAGCAGCGGCAGATTGTGAGCGCGATTGCGCGCTATCTGGGCAAGACGCGGCCGGACCCGATGGACCGGGTGATGCGGTTGATTCCGGTGGAGGAGCACAGGCATGTGATGCGGGCGGTGGTGCTGCTGCGGCTGGCGGTGGCTCTGAACCAGGACCGGGCGAGTGCGGTGGTGCGGATGCGGACGTACGTTTATCCGAAGCGGGTGGTGCTGGAGCTGGTGCCGGGGCGGGGCGGAGCGGAGCTGGAGGCGTGGTCGCTGAAGAAAGAGGCGGCCTACTTCCGCGAGGTCTTCCGGCGGGAGCTCTTTGTCGAGGTGGCGTAGAGGGCGCGGACGACGCGGGGGTCGAGCAGGCTTGCAGGGTCGCGGGGCCGCGGGTGAGGCTCAGGCGGGCGAGGGAGCCTTTGCGCAGGCGGATCTGGGCAGGGCTGGAGGCGGCGGGGACGAGGAGAGCATCCGAGGAAGTTGGTGAGGTTGGGGTTGTGGCCGACGACGAGCAGATTTTCGCTGGTCGCGGTTCTCCTGGAGGAGTTTCTGGAAGTCTTTGAGGGTGGCGGCGGGGGCCAGGCTGGTGGATTGCAGGATGGGCGACTCGTAGCCGGTCTCGGTGCCGATGAGGGAGGCGGTCTGGAGGCTGCGCTTGAGGGGGCTCGAGACGATGAGATCGAACTGTATGTCCATCGCGTTCAAGACTTGCGCGAGTTGCAGGCAGTGGCGTTTGCCGTCTTTGTCGAGGGGGCGCTTTACGTCGAGGATAGGGTTTGGGCGGCTGGTTCCGGCACTGGCGTGGCGAAGGATAAATAGATTCATATGACTGTAACAATTGTACGGGAATCGGGTTTCGGAGTGGTTTCGCGCTGTTATGAAGCGGTCAATTGGGTGGTTTCGGTGGTGACCCGGGATCGTGGTGGAAGACGCCGGGGTCCGGTTCGTCGAGCGATGGTGCGACGGGCTCCTGTGCGGGAATAGGGTCGGGTGGCAGGGGAGGCCCGGGCTCGTCCGGTTTGTCCGGGTTGGATTTGGTGGCGGCCATGGTGGTGATGGTTTGAGCGGTAGATACCCGGGGGAGTTGCCAGAGTTCGGTGGTGAGGAGGCCGAAGAGGCTGATGTGCCGGGCGATGGGGGTGAAGCCGGCGCGGGTGAGTGGGGCGGCGTGGCTGGGCAGGCGGGTGGTGCGGAGGCCGGTGAGGATGCGGAAGGCGAGGTAGAGGCTGCTGATGAGGAGGATGGCGGGGAGACGCATCGGGCCGGTGGGGATGCGGAAGTCGGAGACGAGCCAGAGGGTGTTGGGAGCGAGGTGGGGGGTGAGTCGGGCGACGAGGGAGTCGAGTTCGGGCTGAGTGAGACAGTCGAGGAAGAAGTGGGCTGACGATGAGATCGTAGGTGTGGGTGGGGGTGAAGGTGAGGGCGCTGGTGTGGTGGGTTTGGAGACGGGCGGATATGTTCGGTGCGGCTTGCGCGCAGCGGGCTTCGAGGAGGTCAAGCATGGTGCGGCTGGTGTCTACGGCTTCGGCGCGGAGGTGGGGGTTGGCGGCGAGGAGTTGGGCGAGGAAACGGCCGTCACCGTCGCCGAGGATGAGGGCTTGCTGCTGGTTTTGCAGAGCGGGGAGGTAGTGGGTTCGGCAGCGCTGGAGGGCTGGGCCGAGGGTCAGGTATTCGAGCCAGCGGTAAGGGCGTGCAATCAGGTTGAAGTTGGGTTGGATGGTGGCGGTGTTCATTGGAGGCGTCCGAGGAAGAGCAGCGGAGTGAGGAGGGCGAGGTCTGCGGCGGCGCGGAGGGTGGTGCGAGAGATGTGCTGCGGTAGCGGTGGAGGACCGAGTAGGCAGATGGCGGAGAGGGCGCAGGCTGTGGCGAGGGGTTCGGGGGCGTGGTGATCGAATTCCGCGATGGCGGCTGAGGTGATGGTTAGTGCGACCGTGACGTGCGGCAGCCCGGCGAGGGCGAGGCGGGTGATCTGGGTGGGGAACTTCGGAGTGGGGTCGGGTGTGGGGTGTTCCCAGGCGTAGATGAAGAGGCAGTTGAGGCTGCAGAGGGTGGCGAGGAGGATGGCCGGAGGGAGCAGGTCGAGGCGGAGATCGGGCAGGCGGGCTACGGTGGGGATGAAGGTAGCGGCGGAGAAGAAGATGCCTACGGCGATCTCTTTGGGCAGGCGGTGGGCTAATCCGGTGTGGCCGCGGCGCTTCCGGATGCGTGGATGAGGATGAAGTAGCCGATGACGAGTCCGCCGAGCATGAGGTAGAGGTGCATGGCCTCGGAGGAGATGCGGGGGAGGAGTGCGGCGAGGGTGATGGAGACGAGAGCTACTGCGACGAGGAAGGCGGTGCGGTGGCGGTGGTGGAAGAGGTGGCGGGGTTCGAGGCCGTGGCGCTGGAGCGGGTCGTTGACTAGCTGGCGGGCGTCGAGGAGGCGGTCGGCTACGTAGAGGAGCCAGACGGCGGAGGCCATGGAGAGGAGCGGGATCAGCCCGAGGTGGAGGTGGACGGAGGCAGCGATGAAAACGGTCCAGAGAGTGGCTACGGTTGGGGCGTCGAGGGAGAGGAGGTGCCAGAGGTGGAGGATGGTTATGCGGGTTTTTATGGTGGGTTGGGTTTTGGTTTGTAGCATTGGTCCTCCTCTCTTTCTTTGACCACCCCCACCCTATGTAGGGGGTATCTTGGAGGTAAAATATTGATTTAACTTGGTTTACGGGTAGTATTGTCTTGTAAAATATTGATTCTAGATGGTTTGCGTCCAAAATATTGATAGAAGTTGAGTTACGGGTGGTTAGGGAGAGCGTGGAACAGCTTGGAACGGCGAAAGGCAGTTAAACGTTCTTCTGCTTCTATTTTATGGGTTTGGAGTTAACTGGTACGCCAGCTCTATTTGGTTTTGTTTCATGGAGTTAGGTGGATTGGGGGCTTGACAGAGTTTTGGGGCGGCGTTTGAAGAAGGCAGGTCTGTCGTTTCGCCTTCGGCAGAGCGGAGGAGCGTGACAATGTTTTGGGTGAGCTTTGTTTTGGGGTGAGCTTCGTTTTCGCTCAGGATGACAGTGTTACTAAGTCAGGATGAGGGTATCTCTGCGGTCATTTTTCTGTGGGAGTGGCGTGAGAGTCGGCTACCCATAGGGATGGGTCGAGGTTGGGGAAGATGTTGTCGCGTTGCTCTATTTCGATGAGGCGGGCTTCGTACTCGGGGAGGATGGAGCCGTAGGTATCGAAGGACCAGTAGTAGCCTTTGAGCTCGTTGAACTGGTCGTTGTGGGTGAGGAAGCGGGACTCGGCGTAGTCGCGGGCGGCGCCGGTGGTGATGAGGAACTGCCAGTCGGAGGATTCGAGCAGGAGGAGCTCGCGGCAGAGCTGCTGGACGATGCGTTTGCCGATGGGGTCGTTGCGCCACTTGCCTGCGGTGCAGACTTCGCGGATGTAGATCTCGGCGGGGTAGATGTGGGTGTAGGTCCAGGAGGTTTCGGAGTTGAGCCAAACGCGGTTGTCGCCTTCGGCTCCCCAAGAGCCTTCGTGCATGGAGATGTAATCGGCGCGAGGGTAGCGGTCGAGGTATTCGGCGCAAGAGATGAGCTGGATGCCGGAGTCGTAGTCGTGGAGGTTGCGGGCTACGGCTTCCAGCCATTGGAGGCCTTCGAACCACCAGTGGCCGAAGAGTTCGGCGTCGAAGGGAGCGCAGAGGATGGGGGGCACCTGATTGCCAGGGTCGTCGAAGCTGGGTTTCAGGGCCTGGTAGACGAGATCGACGAAGTGGGAGGCGTGGGTTTTGGTGCGCTCGGCGGCTTCTTGAGGGTAGTAGGGCTGCTTGTCGCCCATGTCGATGTGGGAGCCGGTGACGCGCCAGTAGCGATGACCGCCGGGCCAGCGTTTTTTGTGGAAGTCGAGGTAGGTCTGGTCGCCGGGGTAGCCGGATTCTCCGGACCAGACCTGTAGGCCGGTGCGGGGGTCACGGGGGAAGACGGTGGCGGCGTCTTTCGCTTTATCGAGGCCGGTGTAGGGGCCGTCGATGTAGTGGGGGTGGTAGAGGGCGCGGTCGGGGTGCTGGCTGAGGGTCTCGGCGAAGACGCTGTGGGGGACGAAGCCGCTGCTGAGCTCGTAGGGGGAGAGAACGCGGGCGGACTCCTCGACGAGGTGGGTGTCGACGAAGGTGAACTGGAGGCTGGACTCGGCGAGGGCTTGTTCTACTCCGATGCGGTCGAATCCGGGGCGGGGCTCTTCGGAGCCGGCGTCGGGGACGGGGTAGTTCCAGAAGCCGGCGGGACGGTATCCGCACTCGGGGATCCAGATACCGCGAGGATGCTGGCCGATGTGGCGGATGTGGGTGTTGACGGCGGTGCGAATCTGGGCGCGGACAGACTCGTCGGTTCCGAGCAGGGGCAGGTAACCGTGGGTGGCGGCGGAGGTGATGAGGGAGATGAGGCCGATGTCGTTGAAGTGGCGGAAGCGGCTGATTATGTGGCCGTCGACGGCATTGAAGTCGTCGAGTGCCTGGATGAAGAAGTGCTGCCAATAGCGGGCGGTCTCGGCGAGGTGAGTTTCGCCGGACTGGAGGAAGAAGGCCTCGTCTTCGCGGGCGGCGGTGATCTTGCGGTTGAGATAGTTGGGAAATTCGGCGATGAAGACGGGGTGGGCGAGTTGCTCGAGCAGGATGGGGGAGAGGTTGAGGTTGCAGTGAAAGCGGATGCCGTCGCGCTCGAGGTTAGCGAGGACGCGGAGGAGGGGTAGATAGGTTTCGGCGGCTGCTTCGAGGAGCCACTCCATGCCGTGGGGCCAGGTGCCGTGGTTGACGACGTAGGGCAGATGAGCGTGCAGGTTGAAGGTGAGATATCCTGCTGGCGTTTTTCGCTGCCTTTGTCACGACGGGGTACCTCGTACGGGAAGTTGCTCTGCGGTGGAGTGGTAGAGAGAGTCCGGCTGAGTCGAAGTCTACATGAGGAATTGTACGAGCCGGTCGAAGCATGGCTGTGTCGTCGGTCGACTTATATTCGATGCTGGCTGAGGGTGATTTGGTTTCAGGCCACTGATGGAGCGGATGCCGGTGAGGCACAACCTTCGGACAAGGGTGGGCATCCACATTATGACGCGGGATGTTGTACGGCGGGTTGGACGGGAGACGAAGTGGCGGGTATGCTTCGACTACGCTACATTGAGCGTAGATTTGAATTTGGATTCAAAACGGGAGACTGGATTCCACGGCGAATCAAGAGTTCCGCATCTGAAGGCTGAAGAGGAGAGTGCGATGTCAGACAACGATAATGGCGTAAGCGGATTGGGATGGTTTCTTGCAGGCCTTGGGCTGGGCGCACTGGCCGGGGTGCTGTATGCGCCGAAGGCAGGCAAAGAGACACGCGAGGATATCGCAAACAGAGCGGCGGAGGCGAAGGAACGCGCCGCAGTACTCGCACAGCAGGGTAAAGAGAAGGCTTCCGCGCTGGCAGAGCAGGGCCGGCAGCAGATGAACGAGTATGTCGATCGCGGGCGGGAGTACTATGACCGCGGACGGACGCAGTGGTCGCAGTATGTCGAGAAGGGCAAGGGCCTTGTAGCGGAGCATCAGGAGAAGGTGGCGGCAGCTATCGACGCAGGCAAGGAAGCCTATGTGAATACGACCCACGATACCCACGCTTAGTTGGCGGATTGCAGCAAGGGGCCCGGTCGACCCAGGGGTAGGCCGGGCTTTGTAGTGGATGTCAGACTACTGTAAGGATTGAGAGACTTTTATGGCCGCACATATGATTCTGTCTGGGATGTGGTTGCAGGATTCGGATTCTCTTTCGTCAGGGAACTCGCGGATGCTGATGATGTTTGTCGGCATGGTAGCGGTGGCGCTGACGGTGCAGGCGATTGCGCTGATCGTAATGGCGGTGGGCGCGGCTAAGGCGCGGAAGCGCGGGCTGGAGATCGCGGAAGAGATCAAGTCGAAGCTGATGCCGGTGATCGATGGGGCGCACGGTATCACTGCACGATGCGTCGCCGAAGATCAAAGTGATTACGGAGAACCTGGTCGAGACGAGCCACGTGGTGCGGAGCAAGGCGGTGGAGTTCGATGCGACGATGGGCGAGGCCAATCGCCGGGCTCGGACGCAGATGGCTACGATCGACGGGATGATTACGCAAGACGCTGGCTGCGACGGGGGAGATCATGGCATCGGTGGAACATGCGGTGCGGGTGCCGGTGCGTGAGGTCGCGGGCGTGGTGAATGGATTCAAGGCCGGGCTGGATGTGCTGGTGGGGAAGGTGAAGGGATTCGGCGGGCCGCGGCATGGCGCGGGGAGAGATGTCTAGGTTTATTTGCGAGTAAGACCGGCTACATGATCCAGCCACCCCCGACTACCTCGTCTTCCTGATAGAAGACGGCGGACTGGCCGGGGGTGATTGCACGTTGGGGCTCGTCGAAGAGGGCGCGGACGGTGTCGTTGTCGACGCGGCTGAGGGTGGCCATGGCCGGGGTGTGGCGGTGGCGGACCTTGATGCTGACGCGGATGGGGGTGGTCAGCTCGGGGATGGAGATCCAGTTGAGGCGGTTGGCGACGAGGTCGCGGGACATGAGGTCGGCGTCGGCGCCTACGGTGACTTGATGCGAGTCGGGGTGGATGTTGAGGACGTAGAGGGGCTCGGGGCTGGTGAGGCCGAGGCCCTTGCGCTGGCCTACGGTGAAGCTGTGGATGCCGGCGTGGTGGCCGATGACTTCGCCGGTGGTGGTGACGAGTTCGCCGGAGGAGTCGGGCAGGGGTTCGCCTTGCTCGTCGAGGTAGGCCTTGAGGAAGGCGTTGTAGTCGCCGCCGGGGATGAAGCAGATCTCCTGCGAGTCGGGCTTGGCGGCTACGTCGAGGCCGGCGTCGGAGGCCATGACGCGGACGGCGGGCTTGTTCATCTCGCCGAGCGGGAAGAGGGTGCGGCTGAGTTGCTCCTGCGTTAGGCCGAAGAGGAAGTAGGTCTGGTCCTTGGACTTGTCGGCGGGGCGGGAGAGGATCCAGCGGCCTCTGGCTTCGTCGAAGTGATTTCGTGCGTAATGGCCGGTGGCGATGCGGTCGGCGCCGATCTGGCGGGCGGTGGTGAGGAGCTGGTCGAACTTGAGGTGGTTGTTGCAGAGGGTGCAGGGGATGGGGGTGCGGCCGGCGAGGTACTCGTTGACGAAGGGGCGTACGACCTCGGCCTCGAAGCGGGCTTGCTGGTTGACGAGGTAGTAGGGGATGTCGAGCTGCTCGGCTACGCGGCGGGCGTCGTAGACGTCGTCGATGGAGCAGCAGCGGCCCTGGACGGCCTCGGGCATGCCCTCGTGTCCGGCGAGGCGGCGCTGGTTCCAGAGCTGGAGGGTGAGGCCGATGAGGGTGTGGCCCTGGGCGCGGAGCAGCGCGGCTACGGCGGAGGAGTCGACTCCTCCGGACATGGCTACGGCGATGGTGTTGTTAGGCTCGGGCTGCACGGTTCTTCGCTTTCTGGCACTCTCTCTATTTTAGCGGAAGAGAGATGCGGCGCGCGATTTCTGCTTGATTGGCGCGGGGTTTTGTGCTGGATAGGGCTCAGTCCTGATAGGAGTCGCCGAGGTTTTTTATGAGGGCGTTGGTTAGGGGCTCGCGTGCGAGGAAGCGGATCGCAGGTTGGCCGAACTTGAGGAACCAGCGAAAGATCCGGTTGGGGATAAGGTCGATGAGGAGAGGGATGACAGCTTTGTAGCGCTTGAGGATGAGGGTGACGATGGAGTCGAGGTGGGCGCGGGTCATTTTGGCGCGCGGGATGTGGGGGATCGGCGTCGAAAGGGATTCGGTGCAGAGCGGGATGAGGGGTAGCCAGAGTTCGCCGGTGTTTTCCTGGGCCTTGGGCAGTGGCGCGCCGAGCTGGATGGCTTCGGGGGATTCGGCGTAGGTGCCGGGGGCGGAGCGTCGGTATTTGTCTTCGACTTTCTGGCGGGTCTCGGGGGTGAGGGCGTCGAGGGCGTCTTTCATGATGGGATTGCTGGCGGGGAGGACGAAGGAGTCGTTGAGGAACTTCTGGCAGTTGCGGCGGCCGAGCGCGTAGTCGTGGGCGCGGAACTGGCGGTCGAAGAAGCCGCCGAAGGCTCCGAGCGACGCGCACTGGAGAGCGGGCGGCTGGTCCTCCGGCTTGCCGCCGGCGGCGAGGTGTTTTCTGTGAGTTCGCTGTCGGAGGGCGCGATGATGAACCGGCTGAAGGTAGTGCCGGTCATGATGTCGACGAGAGACTCGCTGTAAAAACGGGACTGGGAGATAAGGGCGGCGAAGAGCTGCGGGAGAGCCGAGAAGATGGAGGAGTTCTTTTTGGGGTTGTAGTTGGGGTCTGAATGGCTCAGTGGTTGGGAATGGGCGCGATGTTGATTACGGCGCGGTCCGCTTTCATGGGCTGTTGGGGATTGCAGCCGTCGGTCGATGGAGGAGTGAGGGATGCGAGGTAGTCGTGAGCGAAGTTGAAGGGATCGTTGTTGGTGACGCCGCCGTCGACGTTGAGAGTGGGGAAGGGTTGAGGAAAGTCAGCGGGGAAGTTCGGTGGAATCGGTGGAGGACCACCGGCGGCAGGATCGGTGAAGGACGTCCAATAGGAAGGGAGGTACTCGGATGTGTAGCGCATGAGGACGCGAGGGTGCAGGAAGATGGGAAAGGCTCCGGTGGCCATGGCGGCGGTTTGCAGGACGTCCCAGCCGCCTTCAGCGCCGGGCTTGGTGAGGTCGATGGTGTGGATGTAGCCCTGCTGCAAAGGCGATGCGCAGAGGTGCGGGTGGTGCGGAAGCAGATGCGGTCGGCGTAGAAGAAGGTGGTCTCTTCGATGGAGCCGGGGGCGGCTGCGTTGAGGGAGTATGGAGTGCCGCGCAGGTTGGTGAGCGATAGATAGAGAGTGAGGTCGGGTGAGACGTAGGGGCGTGGCGGCGGCAGTGGTCCGTCGCTGGTCAGGGCGTATTTTGCGATGCGCTCGATGATGTTGGAGTTGAGGAGGGAGCAGACGGGCTCGGAGGGTTTGAGGTCGTCTGTTTGTAGCAGCTCGGTGATGTCGATCTGGTTGACCCAGCTCTCGTAGAAGCGATTGTTGGTGCTGCGCTTGCTGGTGTCGTGGATGTGTTCGAAGTCCTGCTGCAGGAGGACGGCGGAGATGGCTGCGCACATGCCTCCGGCGGAGGCTCCGGAGAAGACTTCGATGGAGACGTCGTGGGTGGGGACGGCTTCGCCGCGGGCTTTGGCTTTGTACCACTCGTCGAGCGCTTCGATGAGGAAGTCGAGGACGCCCGCGGTGTAGGCGCCTGCGGAGATGGCGCCCGCCATGTTGATGCCAATTTTGAAGGCTGCCATTGGGGAGGAGTCTCCGTGTTGCGAGGAGTGCAGTTGCGGCTGAGGGTAACTCAACTGCAGGTTTGATGAAAGAAGAAAATGCTGGCTTGCGCTGCTATGCTGCCGCGTTGTGGGTTTGGATGTAGTGTTATTGGAACGAAATTCTATTTGGAGATTGTGCATGAAGAGAATTTGGGCTTCGCTGGTGTTGCTGTCTGCGGTGGTGGGGAGGGCGCAGGTGACTGGTGGGGTTCGATGGTGGGCGGGCGATTGCCGTGGGCGCGGCGGGAAGCCTGGTGGTGGGGAATCGGGCGATTGCGGCGCGGTGTGCGGAGGAGGGTGCGTTTCGGGTTGAGGTGAAGGACGTGCAGCAGGATCGGGTGATGAAGCTGGAGTCGCCGTTCAGCGTGCTGTTTGCGGATGGGACGATTGTGCGGGCGGAGCAGATGCGGGTGGTGGAGAAGCCGGTGGTGGAGGATTTGACGGTGGATGCCGCGGCGTCGCGGGCGGCGGAACGGATTCCGGGGAAGGGGATTCGCGCGGTGCTTGAGGATGATAAGAGCGGGCTGCGAGTGGAGTGGCGGCTTGAGCTGCGGAATGGGTCGGAGTATGTGCGGCAGAAGGTGACGCTGAGCGCGCCGCAGCATGATCTTGCGATTCGGGTGGTTCGGCTGGTGGATGCGATGCTGCCGGATGCTCGGGTGGTGGGAACGGTGGCGGGATCGCCGGTGGTGGCGGGGGATTTCTTTCTGGGGTTTGAGTATCCGCTGTCGGTGAGCCAGGTGGTGCGGGGTGAGGCGATTGCGGAGCTGGATCGGACGCTGCCGCTGCCGAAGGGGCAGTCGATTACGTACTCGTCGGTGGTGGGGGTGGCGCCGAAGGGGCAGATGCGGCGCGGATTTTTGACGTATATCGAACGGGAGCGGGCGCATCCTTACCGGACGTTTCTGCACTACAACACTTGGTTCGATCTGGGGTTTCGGAATCCGTATGACGAGGCTGGAGCGTTGGAGCGAGTGAAGGCGTTTGGGACGGAGTTGAAGGTGAAGCGCGGAGTGACGCTGGACTCGCTGCTGTTCGATGACGGGTGGGACGACCATGCTTCGCTGTGGAACTTCAATAGCGGGTTTCCGCATGGGTTTGTGCCGATAGAGGATGCAGCGAAGGAGTATGGGTTTGCGCCGGGAGTGTGGCTGTCGCCGTGGGGTGGGTATGGCGCGGCGAAGCAGGAGCGGGTGAAGTATGGTGCGGAGGCGGGGTTTGAGATTGTGGATGGCGGGTTTGCGCTGTCGGGGCCGAAGTACTATGAGCGGTTTCGCGATGTGTGTTTGCAGATGATGCGTGAGCAGGGAGTGAATCAGTTCAAGTTCGATGGGACGGGGAACGTGAATCGCGTGGTTCCGGGGAGCAAGTTCGACAGCGACTTCGACGCGATGATTCATCTGATCGGCGAGCTGCGGGAGGCGAAGCCGGATGTGTATGTGAATTTGACGACGGGGACGACGGCTTCGCCGTTCTGGCTGCGCTATGCGGACTCGATCTGGCGGGGCGGCGATGACGACAACATGGCCGGCGTGGGGACGAATCGCGAGCGATGGATTACGTATCGGGATGGACAGACGTATGAGCGGATTGTGGCGAAGGGACCACTGTTTCCGCTGAACTCGCTGATGCTGCATGGAATTATTTATGCGGATCAGAATCCGCGGCAGAAGAGCGATCCGGGCGACGATTTTGGGAATGAGGTGCGGTCGTACTTTGGCAGTGGGACGCAGTTGCAGGAGCTGTATCTGACGCCGAAGCTGCTGACGGAGAAGAACTGGGATGTGCTGGCGGAGGCGGCGAAGTGGTCGCGCGAGAATGCGCAGGTGCTGAAGGATACGCACTGGGTGGGCGGCGATCCGCTTTGGCTGCAAGTGTATGGATGGGCGTCGTGGTCAGCAGGAGAAGAGCATTCTGGTGCTGCGGAATCCTTCGGATAAGGCGCAGACGATCTCGCTGGATGTGGGGAGCGTGTTGGAGATTCCGCAGGGTGCGGGGCGGAGTTTTGTGGGGCGGAGTCCGTGGAAGGAAGATGCGGGGATGGCGGCGGTTTCGCTGACGGCGGGAACGAAGCATACGTTTTCGTTGAAGCCGTTTGAGGTGCTTACGCTGGATCTGCGGGGCCGATAGGGCTAGTCTTCTTCGAAGAGCTCATGGAAGAGTTCCTGGACTTTTTTCTTTGCTTCGATAAGTGCTTTACGTCCGGCCCGGGTGGAACGATAGGCGCGTTGCTGGCGGCCGTCTTTCTTGAGAGGGCTGGAGCGGAGAAGGCCACTCTTTTCCATGGAATGCAGCATGGGATAGATGGTTCCGGGGCCGATCTGGTAGCCGTGGCGGCGTAGCTCCTGCATGATGCCGAAGCCGAAGATGGGCTCCTGTCCGGCGTGATGCAGGACGTGGAGGCGGATCATACCGGAGTAGAGGCGTTGCACCTCTGTTGATTTTGATTCGGCCACGATTGCGATCCTCACGAATCTTTAACATACCTTTTCGGCGTGGTGATTGGCTTTAGTGTCGAATTTCGATACATTGGCGTCATGCGCCGTATTTGGGTGTGCTTCGGGTTGATGACGTTGTGCGGTGGGACCGCTTTTGCAGGGCCGCCGTTTCAGACGGATGACCCGGACCCGGTGGCTTACCGGCACTTTGAGATGTATGCGTTTGAGCTGTCGGATGGGACCGGGAAAAATGCGGGTGGGACTGTGCTGGAGGTCCCAAGCTACGAGGTGAACTATGGTGTGGTGCCGAATGTGCAGCTGCATCTGGTGGTGCCGCTGACGACCAACTTCGCTCCGAGCGGCGGCCCGACGACCTTTGGGATTGGCGATACGGAACTAGGTGCGAAGGTGCGCTTTGTAAAGGAATCGAAGTGGCGGCCTGAGGTGGGGATATTTCCTTTTTTTGAATTGCCGAGCGGCAATGCGGACAGGGGGCTTGGAGTTGGGACGACGTGGTACCGGATGCCGCTCTGGATCCAGAAGAGCTGGGGTCCGTGGACGAGCTATGGCGGTGCCGGCGCGGCTGTGGTCCCGCAGGAGGGCTATACGAACTATCCGTTTGCGGGCTGGCTGGTGCAGCGCCAGATCAACAAGAGGCTGATGCTGGGTTTGGAGTTGTTTGGACATGGAGCGGAGGGCGAGGCGGCCACCAGCGCGGGCGCTTCGACAATGGCCGACCTGGGCGGGTCGTATGAATTTAAGGAGGGTTTCGATTTGCTGTTCGCTGCGGGCCGAAGTATTTACGGGCAGCCGGAGACCTATACTTACCTCGCTCTCTATTGGACATGGGGTCCGGGTGGGACGGGCGATGAAGACAAGCCGGAGACGATGATGTCGGCGGCGAGGTTACGTCATGCGTTTCGTGGTTTGCCCGGTGTTCGTTAGCGATTGGAGGTTGGAGACGAGATGGAGATTAGTTGGCGTGGGCTGGTGACGGTTGGACATGGGATGTTTTTTGGCGGGTTTTTTCTGCTGGCGTTGTTTGGCGCGCTGGTGGAGTTTTGGCGGACAGTGTTTGAGAGAGAGGCGGCTGTGCTGACTCCGCGGGGACTACTGTTGGAGAAGCTCTATCTCTGGAAGACGGCTGTTCTGGGATGGGTGGCGGTATTGACGGGAACATATGTGGTGTATCCGTGGTATCGAGCGGCTCCGTCGAAGGGGACTGTGGATATGGCGCTTTATCCTAAGCAGGCTTTGCTGGCGAGCGCAGCGACGGCGGGATGGCACAACTTCGGTATGGAGTGGAAGGAGCATGTGGCGTGGTTGGCTCCGATGGCGGTGACGATGGTGGCGTATGTGTGGACGCGATACCGGGGTGAGGTGACGGAGCACCGGCAGATCCGCTCGGCAGTGCTGGTGTTTGCGATGGCGGCGCTGCTGGCCGCGGGAATTGCAGGAGGATTTGGCGCGATGATAAATAAGTATGCGCCGGTTCAGGGTGGGCACGTGGTCCGGATGCTGGGGGAGGGCAAATGAGCGGCGAGGAGTTGGCAGGAGTGAGAACTCCTTTATTGAATGGACCGGCGTGTGCGGCCATTGTTGCGGCTGGCGCCGGGTGCTTCGCGATGGGGGTGCTGGCGGTTGCCGGGGATGGTTCGAAACGTGTTGCGGGGATGCTGAATTTTTATATGCCTTCAGGGCCGCTCTCTGGGGTATCGACGCTGGCGGTTGTGGTTTGGCTGGGGGTTTGGGTGGGGCTGACGCGGCTTTGGCGGGGAAAAACGGTAGCGCTGGGGAGAGTGAATGTGGTGGCGTTTCTGCTGCTTGCGGCGGGCTTGTTGCTGACGTTTCCTCCGGTTGGGGATTTGTTGATCGGGAAGTAGTTGCATGGTCGGTAGAACTCGCTTGTGGAAAGAAGTTGTGGGGCAAGGAAAATCATTCAACCAAATGGTTGACAGTGGATTTGTGGTGAGAGTACATTCAACCACATGGTTAAGTCTTCAAATGCGCTGCGGTTAGATGCTGTATTTCATGCGTTGTCGGATTCGACGCGGCGGGCGATTTTGCGCGATGTGTCGAAGCAGGAGAAGACGGTGGGTGAGGTTGCGAAGCCTTACCTGATGTCGCTGGCTGCGGTCTCGAAGCATCTGAAGGTGCTGGAGGCGGCGGAGCTGATTGCGCGGGAGCGGCGTGGGAGTTTTCAGATTGTTCGGTTGAAGGCAGCGAGTCTGCGGCCGGCTGAGGAGTGGCTGGCCTATTATGAACGGTTCTGGAGTACGCGGTTGGATGCTCTCCAGGCGCAACTGGAAGGAGAGAGCGATGAGTGAGAGTGGCGTGTTGATGATGATACCGGAGCGAAAGATGCTGAACGAGGGCGAGGGATTGAAGCTGCAGCTTACGCGCGTGATTCGGGCGAAGCGGGAGCGGGTGTTTGCGGCGTGGACGGAGCCGGAGATGGTGATGAAGTGGTTTGCGCCGGAGTCGAAGACTGTCTGCGACGTGAGCGTTGACCTGAGAGTTGGTGGCGCTTACCGGATTGAGATGACGGGAGCGAATGCGGTGTGTGACGGTGAAGGCGGCCGGACTGCAGGCACGGTGGCGGCCTCCGGGATTTATCAGGAGATTGTGCCCAATGAGCTGCTGCGCTTTACGTGGAACGGGACGTGGCATCCGGAGGAGGAGACGCTGGTGACCGTCGCGTTGAAGGATGTGACGGGCGGAACTGAGATAACGCTGACGCATGAGCGGTTTGCGACGGAGGAGTCGAGGGCCGGACATGAGCGCGGATGGACTGGCGGGTTGGCTAACATGAGCAAGATGTTTGATGGGCAGGTGTAGTTGGTGAAGGAAAGTAAATCGAAGGTGCGGTCGGCTGTTGGCAGGAGGGCGGAAAAGTCCTCCGCGCCGACGGCTGGCCGCGACTTGTTTGCGTGATTGCTTTTGTGCAGAAGGGTTGCCGGGGACGGCGATGAAGTTGAAGCTGCAGAAGGCTTCGTTTCTCGGGTGCCGTGGATCATTGTGGTGGCGTCTCTTTCATTAGCTGCACGAAGTAGTCCTTCCAGAGATGGACTACGGAGGAGGTGCCGTGGCCGCGGGTCTCGTCGGAGATGGGGATGAGGACGAAGCGGGCGTGGGGCATGCGGGTGACCATCTTTTCGGCGATGCCTAGTTCGGCGGGATTGGTGTGGTCGTCGGCGGAGTTGATCCAGAGGACATGGGCTGTGATGGTGGAGAGCTTCGGCTCGGGGTTGTAGTTGCGCGAGGCGTCTGTGTAATAGAGGAGATCGTTGGCGTCGGTGTGGTTGGGCGCGGCGAGCATCTTGTCTACTTGCGCGTCGGCGAGCCTGCGGGTGGGCGCGTTCTTTTGTGCCTGCAGCGGGACGGCGGTCTGGACGGAGTTCATGATGGAGGTTAGGCGGACGGCGGGAGGCTGGGTGGTGTACTCGCCGTTGTTCCACGCGGGGTCTTCGCGGATGAGCTGCATGGTGGCGTAGCGGATCATGCGGTTGCGGCCAGCGAGTTCGACGGGGAGGCAGGCGAGGGGGACGAGGGCGTCGGCGAATTGGGGATAGGCTTCGCCCCAGGTGAAGGTCTCCATGCAGCCCATGGAGGTGCCGAGGATGAGGCGGAGGTGGTCGACATGGAGGGATTCGAGCAGCATGGTGTGCTGAGCGGCGACCATGTCGTCGTAGTCGTAGTGGGGGAAGCGCATGTGGAGGCCGTCGGAGGGCTTGCTGGACTGGCCGTGGCCGATGCTGTCGGGGAAGATGAGGAAGAACTTGGTGATGTCGAGGGGCTGGCCGGGACCGTAGAGGACGGTGGTGAACTCGGGCGAGATGAGCGAGTGGGCAGTGCCGCCGGTGCCGTGGAGCATGAGGACGGCGTTGTCGATTTTGCCGGAGGCGTTGCGGTGCGGCGTGCCGAGAGTTAGGTAGTGGAGCTTGAGCTCGGGAAGAGATTCGCCGGTGACGAAGCGGAAGTTCTTGATGGTGTAGTTGCCGTCCTGAGTGGGCCATCTGGCGGCCTGTGCTTTAACGGTGATCGTCGCGATTGAGACGAGCGCGAAGAGAATGATGCCTCTGATGATGAGGACGAGGGCGGAAACGTTCTGGACAAGAGAAAGCATGGATTGATCTTCTCCGGGCGATCTCCAAGCTTATCGAATTTTGGCGAAATTGCTACTTTTGTGCGGGGACCTTTTCGGGTTTGGTGAGTGGGGCGATGATGTCGTCGAGATAGGGCAGGGTTCCGTTGACGCGGACGAGGGAAGGGTAACGCTCGCCGCCGTGGTAGTCGATGTCGGCGAAGGTGACGAAGGTGTCGGTCTGGAGGATGAGGTGGATGGGCTCGGTGGAGTCCTTGGAGTGCTGAACGGCGGTCTTGAGAGCGGCGGCGGAGAAGATGTTGCCGTTGACGGCGATGATCTTCTGGCCGGGGGCCAGCTTGGCCTTATCGGAGGGGCCGCCCCAGAGGACGTCGGAGATATTGCCGGTGGTGGTGACGCGCAGACCGATGGAGTACCAGAAGCTGCCGGAGCGGTTGCCGCCGGCGGAGGAGAGGAGGTCCTGGGACTTGGTGGGCTTGTCAGTGAAGACGAGCTTGTAGCCGCCGCGCTCGATGCCGGCGAGGTCGGTGTGGGGGGTGGCGAGGTCGATGTGCTCGTGGATGAAGGTGGCCCAGTCATATTTGGCGACTTCGTTGAGGTCGCGGATGAGCTCGTCGCGGTTGTAGGTGACGATGAGCGGGCCGGTGTTGCCGCCCTGGCCGAGGAAGATGTGCTGGAAGTCGGTGAGGGACTTTTTGTTTTTGGTGAGCTGGCGGATGAGGGTGTCGGCGTCGAGCCAGAGGAGCTCGCCTTCCTGGTAGTAGGCCTGGCCACGCACCCAGTTGGCCCAGATGGTTGGGTGGCGGTCGACGGCGGAGGCTATGGCGGTGTCTTCGGTCGAGCGCCAGTCGCGGCCGGGCTGGTATTCGAGGGAGGCGGCGGAGAGAGCGAGGAGGTCCCGGTACTGTTCCGGGGTGCGCATTCCGTCGCGGGCGGCGAGGACGTTGCCCATGTACTGGGTCATGCCTTCGTAGACCCAGAGGAGCGCGCCTTGCTGCGGGGTGGCGAAGTCGGGCTGATAGAGGCCGACGGGGCGGCGGTATTTGCCGTTCCAGGAGTGGGTGAACTCGTGGGAGAGGAGGTCGGCGTTGGAGAGGATGTGGGCTTCGTCTCCGAAGCCTTTTTCTTCTACACCGTTGTCGGAGGACTGGCCGTGCTCGAGGCCTTCGCCGCCGGCAACGTCGGAGAGGGTGAGGAGGAAGTGATAGACGTTGTAGTGGCGCGAGGCGTACGCGGCGACGGTTTCGCGGACGAGGTTGGAGAGGTTGGCGAGCAGCTCGGGCTTGAGATTGGAGTCGTCGGGGGCGTCGGAGACTACGTCGATGAAGTGTTTGGGGGTGACCTCAGGCGCGAGGGGGAACTCGTGGAAGTAGTGACCGGTGATGATGGGGGAGTCTTCGAGCTGCTCGACGGTGGTGGCGGCGTAGTGGGTGGTTGAGCCGCTGGTGCCGGTGGGAGTGAGAGCGGTGCCGATACCCCAGCCGGCGGGGACAGTGACGCTGGGTTGGACGGAGATGTCTTTGACGGGGATGTTGGCGGGGTAGAGGAGGAGGCGTTCCCACTCGAGGACGGCCATCTCGTGGGAGAGGCGCTCGCCGACGATGGCGTCGAGGTGCGCGTGGAGGGTGGCGACGCCGTCGGGGATGGTGAGATGGAACTGGTAGAGGTCGATGTCGTCGCGACGCCAGGGTAGAGTCTTGCCGTTGGCGGTGAAGACGACGCCGGCGATCTCGCTGACGGGGCCGTTGGGGGCGTGCTCGCCGGGGATCCACTTGGGCGTGGTGAGGGTGAGGGGGCCGGCGGTGACGGAGAGGTCGACGTCGGCGTGATAGAGCTTGCGTGGGGCCTCGGAGAGGTCGGCTGTGATCTGGATGGGGGCTTTTTGTGCGAAGGCTATGGTGCCGGCGAGAGCAGTGGTTACAAGGAGCGCAGCGGCCGTGATGGAGAGAAGAGTGGTGCGGGTGGTCATGGTCACTGCGGGTCCTCGTGAGTTTTCGTGAGTTGAAGTGGATTAGTTTGCTAGTGCGGATTGTATGGCAGAGACGACGAGCGGGTTGTCGGGGGTGACATCGGGCGAGAAGCGGGCGGCGACGCTGCCGTTGCGGTCGATGAGGAATTTTTCGAAGTTCCAGAGGATGCCGGGCTCGGGGTTGGTGGCGCCGCCGATGGAACCGGCAAGGAAGCTGTTGAGACCTTCGCGGAAGCTGGCGCGGTCGGTGCCGATGGCTTTGGGCTGCGCGGCGATGAGGGTTTGGTACAGCGGGTGAGTGTTGGGGCCGGTGACGGGGATCTTGGAGAACATGGGGAAGTCGACGCTGAAGTTGGTCTGGCAGAAGGATTGAATCTCGGAGTTGGAGCCGGGCTCCTGGGCACCGAAGTCGTTGGCGGGGAAGCCCAGGACGAGGAAGCCGGAGTTCTTGAAACGGGTGTAGAGCTTTTCGAGGGCGTCGTACTGCTTGGTGAGACCGCATTGGGAGGCGACGTTGACGATGAGGAGAACTTTGCCGCGGTAGTCGGCGAGGGAGGTGCATTGGCCAGTGATGCGCTCGACGGGAATGTCGTAGAGATTGGTGGTCATGGATTCAGTATAGAGTCGGGTGGGGCAGAGGTGGGAATGCACGGTATACGCACAGCTGATAGATAATGTGAGGGATAGCGGAGCTTCTTTACGACTTTTTTACGGATTTCAGCCCGGATCAAAACGGATTGCTTGACGGCAGGAAGTAGTATCTAAAGCGTATGTCTGTAAATGATGTTCTTTTTGGGAAGCCTCTAGCTACTAGTGATGAGCGAGCCGAGCACATTGGTGTCGCTGCTGGGATACCGATTTTTGGGTTAGATGCGCTGACGAGCGCGGCGTATGGACCTGAGGCGGCGATGTCGCTGCTGATTCCGCTGGGAATCGCGAGCGTGCTGCACATTGTGCCGATCATTTCGGCGATTCTGATTTTGCTGGTGATCGTGTTCTTCAGCTACCGGCAGACGATTGCTGCGTATCCGAGCGGTGGCGGTTCGTATACGGTGGCGACGGAGAATCTGGGGACCGGCGCCGGGGCTGCTGGCGGCAGCGGCGCTGATGATCGACTACATTCTGACGGCGGCGGTGGGAATTTCGGCGGGTGTGACGGCGCTGACCTCCGACATACAGCGTTTGCAGCCGTACACGCTGGAGCTGTGCCTGCTGATTCTGGCGATCCTGGTGGTGGTGAATCTGCGCGGCGTGAAGGATACGGGCGCGGCGTTCATTCTGCCGACGTTTCTGTTTATCGGGACGCTGCTGGCCGTGATCGTGGTGGGTGGTGTCAGGACGTACCTGGCTCCCGGACATCATCCGACACCGGTGGATACTATGCCGTCGCCCCTGCCCGCGACGGTGCAATTTCTGGGTTGGTGGCTGTTGCTGAAGGCCTTCGCAAGCGGTTGCGCGGCGATGACGGGTGTGGAGGCGGTATCGAACGGAGTGATGGCGTTCGGCGAACCGCGAGCACGGAAGGCGCAGATTACGCTGACGATCATTATTGCAATTCTGATCGTGCTGCTATTTGGGACGGCGTATCTGGCAAAGTCGTACCAGATTATGGCGATGAACTCAGACTTGCGAGGGTATCAGAGCCTGCTGAGCCTGCTGGTCCACGCCGTCTTCGGTGATGGCTGGTTCTATCACCTCACCATGGGCAGTGTGCTGCTGGCGCTGGCCTTGAGCGCGAATACGGCTTTTGCAGACTTCCCGCGGCTGACACGGGCGATTGCGCTGCATGATTACCTGCCGCATGTATTTGTGTTGCGTGGGCGGCGGCTGCTGTACTCGCACGGCATCTATGCGCTGACGGGCTTTACGGCAGTGATCCTGATCCTGTTCAAGGGCGATACCCAGAAACTGATTCCCCTCTATGCGATTGGAGCTTTCCTGGCGTTTACGCTGTCGCAGGCCGGGATGGTGGTGCACTGGAAGAAGGGTGAGAAGCATCCGGGGCGCGGCTGGCACATGTTCGTAAATGGCGTTGGCGCCGTGGCGACGGGTATCACGCTGTTGGTGGTGCTCGTGGCGAAGTTCATAGCGGGCGCGTGGGTGACCGCGCTGCTGGTGCCGACGCTGATCCTGCTGATGCTGGGCGTAAAGCGGCACTATAGCCGGGTGAAGAATGAGATGTCGGAGATGTCTCCGCTGAACCTGGCCAACATGGAGCAGCCGATTGTGGTGATCCCAATGGCGCGCTGGGACCGGATTACGGAGAAGGCGATGCGGTTCGGGTTGCTGATGTCGAAGGACATCAAGGTGGTACATGTGCACTCAGAGGAAGACCAGGATGGCGGGCTGGGTGCTGCGTGGAATGACAAGATCATGGAGCCGATCAAGCGGGATGGACTGCAGGAGCCGGAGCTGATTGTCATTCAATCGAGCTACCGGCTGGTCGTCAATCCGCTGATGAGCTACATCATCGAGTTGGAGAAGGCGAACCCGGGCCGTAAGGTCGCGGTGCTGCTGCCGGAGCTGGTAGTGCGGCACTGGTGGGAGAACGCGCTGCATAATCAGCGGGTGCAGTTGCTGAAGCTGCTGCTGCTGCTGAAGGGGAATCAGAGGATTGTGGTGGTGAATATTCCCTGGTATCTGTGAGAGGCATTTGTTGAGAAGACTGCTTCAGGCTCACATCCTATTTGGCACGATTCTCGCCGCTTCCGTCTTGTCTGAGGCTCAAGTGGCATCTACAGATTCGATAACGCTATCGAGGCCACCCGCGCTACGAAAAAATGTAGCGGCGATGCCACTGATTCGAAATCCGAAGAGTGCGGAAGAGCAACGAATCAATCAGGATTTGAGCCGGATCGACGTGTCGATGCGCTCGGCGCTTGTTGAATGCGACAAAGACTATTCCGAGCATGCGAAAGCATTGAAAATCAAAAGCAGCAGGCAATGGAAACAAAATAATTGGACTAGATCGGTTGAGGTGACAACGGCCGGGCCACATTATTTGAGCTACCTCATCACGGATTCAAATTTATGCGGCGGTGCGCACGAAAACTTTAGCGAATCGGCTTTGGTGTATGACTTGGAGACGGGATTGGCAGTGAATTGGATAGCCCTGTTGCCAGCAGGAGAGTCAAAGCTTCAGCCGGAGGAGAGCTCGAATAGTATTCCGGCGCAGGAAATTGCCGGTAAGTCGCTCCAGGCTTTTTATGCGGGGCGACTCAAAGATGAGGATTGCAGGAAGATCGTGGGGGAGGATGACAATTTTTCCCTCCTCATATGGCCTGATGCAAAACTCCACAAGCTTGTCTTTGGTACTAACTTGCGGCATGTCATCGAAGCGTGTGCGGAGCATGTTGTCTTATCAGCAGACGAGGCACGCCAGTTAGGGTTCTCAGATACACTTCTGCAAAGTATTGAAATGAGTGGAAAGCGCTGAGTGGAACAGCTAAGAGGTCATGCTCGCTTTAGCTAACAGCGACGGCTTCTTTCTTCCAGGTGGGGCTTAGGTCGCGCAGGCGGGCTACGGCGGCGGGGATGATGGTGAGGGCGGCATCTACTTCGGCTTGGGTGGTGAGGCGCGAAAGCGAGAAGCGGATGCTGGCGCGGGCGCGGGCTGGGGTGAGGCCCATCGCGGTGAGGACGTGGGAGGGTTCGGTGGCGCCGGACTGGCAGGCGGAGCCTCCGCTGACGGAGAGGCCTTTGAGGTCGAGGGCGATGACCAGCGCTTCGGCTTCTACGTGATCGAAGTACATGTTGGAGGTGTTGCAGACGCGGGGCGTGCCGGCTCCGTTGACGCCGCACTCTTCGATTGTTGAGAGCAGGCCTTGTTCGAGACGATCGCGCAGGGCGGTTAGTTCGATGGGGTTTCGAACCAGGTCCCAGAAGCGGGACCTGGGGCACCCGGTGTATTTGCTTCGTTCGTGAGCCACGTCTGGGCGATCTCTGCTGCTTTGCCTAGGCCTACGATGCCGGGGACGTTTTCGGTTCCGGCGCGGCGCTGGCGCTCGTGGGTTCCTCCGTGGAAGAGGGGCGCGAGCCGGACGTTGCGGCGAGTGAAGAGGACGCCGGTGCCCTGAGGGGCGTAGAGCTTGTGGCCGGAGATGCTGAGCAGGTCGACGTGCTTGAGCGGCCCTGCGGGGCTGAGGTCGAGCGGGAGCTTACCGGCGGCCTGGATGGCGTCGGTATGGAAGAGGGCTCCGGCGGCGTGAGCGATGGCGGCGAGCTCGGCGATGGGTTGGATAGTGCCGGTCTCGTTGTTGGCGAAGATGACGCTGACGAGGCGGGTGTTGGGGCGCAGGGCGGCCTGCAGCGCAGCGGGCTCGATGAGGCCGGAGGAGGTGCAGTCCAGGAACGTGACTTGGATTCCGGGGCTGAGGGCTCCGCCGTTACCCTTGGCGAGGGCTTCGGCGGCGTGGAGGACTGCGTGGTGTTCGGTGGCGGTGGTTATGAGGTGTTGGCCGGGTTCGAGAGTACCGAAGAGGGCGAGGTTGTCGCTCTCGGTGCCGCCGGAGGTGAAAATGACCTCGGAGGTGCGGCAGTGCAGGAGGCGTGCGATGGAGTCGCGGGCGTGGTCGATGGCGGCTCGGGCGTACTGGCCTTGCTGGTGGATGGAACTGGCGTTGCCGAAGTGCTCGATCCAGAAGGGGCGCATGGCGTCGAAGACCTCGGGGAGAAGAGGCGTGGTGGCGTTCGCGTCCATGTAGATACGCTGCACATCTCTATTTTACGTGTTTCCGTAAGGAAGCTTTGGTTTCACGGACTTGCTAGGGCTGGCGGAACAGGCCGTCAGAAGATTCGGGGGCGGTCGCCAATGACGACTCGCTGGTGGAGCGAAGCACGAAGGTGATGCCGACAGCGATGGTGTCGGTGCGGAGACGCAGGCTGCGGCTGTAGTAGCCGGAGAGATTGAAATGGTCGTTGAGGGGGATGTCAAGGGTGTTGATGAAGCCATTGTCTTCTATGGCGTTGTGGCCGGTGACGATCACGGCGTGGGTACGGCGGGATATGCCGTAGATCTTCTGGTCGCCGATGGGGAGCTGCTCGTAAGCATCGGTCTCGAAGGACATGCCTTTGGGGAGATCGACGGCGACGCCAAGCTGATAGTGCGAGAGCGGGCCGAGCGAGGTATAGGGCTTGTTGACGATACGGTTGACGAGGGTCGCTGAGTCGCCTGCGCCGATCTCAAGGATGGGAGTGACGCGGCCGAAGGTGCGTTCGAAGTGGTTGTTGAGGTCGAAGGTGACGCGGCCGCTGGTGAGACCGTAGGCCTCGTCTCCGGAGGGTGCGGTGACGGCGCCCGTGACCTGGTACTGAAACAGCGAAGGCACAAACTGGGCGTGGCCGGAGAGGATCAGGTCGCCGGCTTCTCCGCGCTGGTTGACGAGCAAAGCGTTGGGCGGGGGATGGGCAGCGCGACTTTCGGCAAGACGATACATGTATATGGGGATGGTGACATCGATGGAGAAGACGTCGTTGAAGCTGTAGCCGATGGCGGGAGTGAAGAGAGTGGCCCAGCCGGTGATGGAGTCGTGGATGCCGGCGAAGGTGAAGCCGGCGTTGAAGCCATGAAGGGATCTGGAGAGGCTGGGTACGTCTGGAACCTCAGACTTCGGAGATTCCCCGGCGGCTGGTAGGGGCGGTACGGCCGCGTCGTCAGCTTGTGGCAACGGTTTGGCGAGTGCGGGAAGTGCGGAGAGTACCAGCAGCCAGGAGCATGCTGCTATACAACGTCGAGATGGCAAATAGTACTCCTGAATCGCTTAGCCATGAGGATGCCACCGTGAGACGTATTTGCCAACTGCTAAAGTGAGGCGGCCCGTTGGGGCCGCTTCACTTTAGCGTTCGCTGATTGGGATGTAGCGCGCTGGATACGCAGGGCCGACGTAGTCGGCGCGCGGACGGATGAGGCGGTTGTCGTCGTGCTGCTCGAGGACGTGAGCGGCCCAACCCGAGATGCGGCTGATGGCGAAGATGGGAGTGAAGAGATCGATATCGATGCCAAGCGTGGTGTAGGTGGAGGCGGAGTAGAAGTCGACGTTGGCGTTGAACTTCTTTTCCTGCTTCACGAATGCCTCGATCCTCTGGGAGAGATCGAACCACTTGGTGTTGCCTGCGGCCTTGCCCAGTTCGCCGGACATGCGGCGGAGGTGCGTGGCGCGAGGATCTTCGGTGTGATAGACGCGGTGGCCGAAGCCGGAGATCTTCTTCTTCTCGGCGAACATCTGCTTCACGTACTCGACGGGATCGGCGCCGGCTTTGTCGATGGCGTAGAGCAGGTGCATGGTGGCTTCATTGGCGCCGCCGTGGAGCGGTCCTTTGAGGGCGCCGATGGCTCCAGTGATGGCGGAGTGAATGTCGGAGAGGGTCGCGGCGATGACGCGGGCGGCGAAGGTGCTGGCGTTCAGCTCGTGCTCTGCGTGCAGGATGAGGGCGATGTCGAAGGTGCGGGTTGCGGTCTCAGAGGGCTTCTCGCCGTTGAGCATCCAGAGGAAGTTGGCGGCGTGGGAGAGGCTGTGGTCGGCCTCGACGACGGGCTTACCCTTGCGGATGCGATCGAAGATGGCGACGATCATGGGAATCTGCGCGGTGAGCCGGAAGGACTTGCGGAGATTGGCGGCGTGGCTCGAGTCCTTCTCGTCGGCGTCGTAGATGCTGAGCATGGAGACGGCGGTGCGGAGGATCTCCATGGGGGTAGTGCTGGTGGGGACCATGCGGAGCAGGTCGATCACCTTCGGATCGAGCTTGCGGGCTGCGGCCAGTTCCTTGGAGAAGTCAGCTAGTTCGGATGCTGTCGGCAGATGTCCGTACCAGAGGAGAAATGTGGTCTCTTCGAAGGTGGATTTTTCAGCGAGTTCGTGAATATCGATGCCACGGTAGGAGAGAACGCCGGCGTCACCGTCTATCCAGCAGATGGATGAGGTGGTGGCAACAATGCCTTCCAGGCCTTTCGATGCAACAGCAGTAGACATAAGAACCTTCTTCCAGAGAGATACGCAGACCTCTCGTTTATAGCCTAGAGAATAAACGGTTGTCACGACGCCATGGGCGAATATCGATATTAGCGGGTGATGCCGGCAGGGGTGGTTACGCGTGCAGGCGAGAACGGGGTGAGATCGATGGCGGGAGTCTCTTCCAGAATGCACTGGGTCATGACGCGCGCCGTAGCGGGAGCTAGGAGGATACCGTTGCGAAAGTGTCCGGTGGCAAGCAGATGCCGGGAGGGAGCGGGTATTGCTTCGTGCAGACGGCCGAGGAGCGGAAGGCCGTCGGGTGTAGCGGGTCGCAGGCCCGCCCAGGAGTCGAGGATGGTCGCCTCGGCGAGTTGGGGGAGCAGGCTCGTTGCGCGAGCGTGAAGTGTTGCGATGTCTTCAGGATGGACGGTCTTGTCGAAGCCGGCGTTCTCAATGGTAGCGCCGATAATGGCGCGGCCGGCGTGCTCGCCCCGGGTGCGGGGGACGATGTAGATGTCTGGTGTGCGGACGACGATGTCGAGTGGAAGAGATGGAGGCAGCGCAACGGCGAGCATCTGGCCCTTGCGGGGAGTGATGCCGAGGGACAGTCGTGGCGGAAGCGTGGTGGCCCACGCGCCGGTGCAGTCGACGAACTGGGAAGCCCGGAGAGTGGCGGCCGGAGTGTGGACCTCGACATGATCAGGACGCGAGCGAATCAGGAGGGCGGAAGTGCCGGCGCGGAGGTCGATGGAGGTGGCCTGGACGGCGGTGAGGAGAGCGGCGGCGAGTTCGTGCGGATTGAGGCTGTGCTCTTCGAGGTGGACGAAGTGATGAGAGCCGGGTTGGAGTTGGGGTAGAAGAGCCGTGAGTGAGTTCGAGGAGAGCACGGCAGAACTTTCAGGATGGTGGACGGACTGCAGGGTAGCTTCGGTGTGGAAGGGGACTGCGATGCCGGAGAGGTTTTCGAGATGGGCGAGCCAGCCAGGGTAGAGCGAGAGGCTGAGGTCGGCGAGGGGTTGCAGTGCGGGGGGATTTTCGGGATCGTGCGCGGCGAGCATACCCGCCGCGGCGGTGGAGGCCTGAGCGAGCGGGACGCCGGTCTCAAGAACGATGACGCGCGCTCCGCGGCCATGGAGTTCGAGGGCGAGCGAGAGGCCGATGATGCCGGCGCCGGCGATGCAGATGTCAGGATGCTCCATAAGAAGATTTTAGATGCGAGTAGAGATATAGTCTTGGATACGGCAGGTGTTGCTCGGTGCCGCGATGGCAAGTCCGGCTGCGCATCAAAACAGAGGTTATTCAGGAGAGTGCGATGAGCGAAGAGTATGTGGCAGAACGATCAGTGTCGGGAGTATTCGTGGCAATCTTGGGAGTCGGGTTGCTGGCTGCTCTGGTCGCATTGGGTTGGTGCTATGCGTTGCAGAGTCATTTGACCGCGACGGAACGGAAGCTGGCGGCGGCGGATCAGAAAAATGCCGCGCTCGTGGAAAGGCTGGATGGGATGAATGCGCGCCTGCGGGCGACCAGCGAGACGCTGGGACAGAGCGTCGGGATCACGCAGAAGCAGATGGAGGCGCGGACGCAGAGCCTGATCGCAGCACAGGCGGCACAGAGGGCAGAGGCAGCGAGGCTCGCGGAGGCCCAGGCGGCGACGAGCAAGCAGGTTGGCGCAGTATCGACCGATGTAGCTGCAGTGAAGACGGACGTCGGCGGAGTGAAGACGGATGTTGCCGCGACAAAGAGCGACCTGGAGACGACCAAAACCCAGCTGAACCGGGTAATGGGCGATGCCGGAGTGATGAGCGGTCTGATTGCGACGAACCACAGCGAGCTTGAGATCCTGAAGCATAAGGGCGATCGGAACTACATTGAGTTCACGCTGCAGAAGGGGGCCAAGCCGACGCTGCTTTCGACGATCAAGCTGCAATTGAAGAAGGCGGATGAGAAGCACTCGCGCTACACGTTGAATGTGAGCGCGGACGATCGCAATATCGAGAAGAAGGACAGGAACCTGGATGAGCCTGTGCAGTTTTACACCGGTAAGGATCCAGTGCTGTATGAGCTGGTGGTGAATGTGATCGAGAAGAATCGGGTATCCGGATACCTCTCGACGCCGAAGGGTGCGCCTGCGGCGGCGGCGACTCGGTAGCTGCTGCGAGGTTAAACGATAACGGGGGACGCTATTTGCGTCCCCCGTTATCGTTTGCCTTGGTTGGATTACTTCTTTTTGGTTGCCTTTTTAGCCGCCTTCTTGGCTGGCTTCTTTGCTGCTGCCTTCTTCGTTGCCATTTGCCTATTCTCCCTAGTGAGTAGACATCGTCTCTGCAACAGACTTCATTGCAGCTAACGAAGGTATAGTTTCATGAAAAATAAGTGTCAAGAAAAATCTATGCATTCGTGATTCTTTTTTTGATGCCCGAGGCGACGAGGGTGACGCAAGCGAGGCAGTCGAGTGCCGATGAAGGAAGAAAATTTCATGGATGACGGGACTGCATGCGGCAAAGTTTTCGATAGAACAACAGAGAGATTTCAAGAATGATCGGTTAAGGAAGAAGCGCGGACGAAACCCGGTTCTAGATCGCGTTGAGAACAAATGCCCCGTATTTGCTGGCGATTTGCGTTGTCACGAAAGCTTTCGATTGAAGTGAAGGATGAAGGATGTTGTGACTGTGTCATTCGCGCGGACGTCGGTGGGGAAGTTTCAGGGTGCGTTGAGTGGGATGACGGCCGTGCAACTGGGAGCGGTGGTGGTGCGGCGATCAGGGATCGATGGGACAAGTGTGGAGGAGTGTCTAATGGGATGCGTGCTGCCCGCCGGGCTGCTGCCGGAGGCTGTCGTTGCAGTTGGGTTTTCTCGTTTTGGCGGTCGAACAGTACTGCTTCGCTAAGATAATTCCAAATATGAGAGAGCATACGGAACGGTTTACTGGGCGCGTGGAAGATTATGAGCGGTATCGATTGCGCTATCCCGCGGCGGTGATCGAGATGCTGGTGGCGCGGTGCGGGTTGCGCCGCGAGCATATGGTCGCCGATGTAGGCGCAGGTACGGGGATGCTTTCTGAGCTATTTCTGGAACACGGGAATGCAGTGGTGGCGATTGAGCCGAACGATGACATGCGTGCTGCGTGCGAGCGGCTGGCGTCGCTGTGGCCCGGACTGTCAGTGATAAAGTCAACGGCAGAGGCGACAGGACTTGACACTGCTTCGATGGACTTCGTCGCTGCGGGGCGCGCGTTTCACTGGTTCGATCAGGAGCGAACGAAGGTGGAGTTTCGACGAATTCTGCGACCGGGTGGGTGGGTGGTGCTGGCGAGCAATGGCCGAGTGCGGGAGGGGTCGCCGGTGTCGGTTGCCTATGAGGATACGCTGCGGGAGCATGGCACAGACTACGAGGCGAATCGCGAGCGGTATGAGATTGAGTCGCGGGTGGAGGATTTTTTCGCAGGGGGCGAGATGTTTCGCGAGGAGATCGGGGGAGAGCAGCGGCTGACGCTGGAGGAGTTGATTGGCCAGACGCAGTCGTTGTCGGTGGCTCCGGAACCCAGCCATGAGAAGTACGCCGGGATGCAACGGGCGCTGCGGGAGTTCTTTGATCGGTGGGCGGTGGATGGGGTGGTTGCGATGAGGACGGTCTGCAGGGTGGCAGGCGGCCGGTTTGGGATCTGATCGGAGATGAATTTTCCTATCCTGCACCGATTGCGCGGGTTGAAAGCATCTTACTGCTCAGTTCACGCGGAGCCTATCTTAGGGCTTTGTGGGATGGAGGTCTCGGATGCGTATTTTTGCTTTGGCGGTGACGGCTTGCCTGAGTTGCACGGCGTCTGCGCAGTATTCGGAGGCGAACCCGCCACGGGAGTATCAGATGATTCGCAGCAGCGATTCGTACCGGCAGGCGGTGGTCGCGACCTACCAGGATTATGAGAGCGAGCTGTCGACGCACTGCGCGAAGATTGATATCAACATGAATACCAGCGAGGCGAAGATCCTCGCGCCGCTTCAGGCGGATGCGCAGGGCCACATCGTGAATGGCCACTGGAAGGAGTTTACGGAGGGCGTCGCGTGCGGGGAGAAGCGGCTGTATAACGCGTCGGTGACGATCAAAAATGGCAAGACGGAGGTAGCTCCGCTGTTTCCGGGGCACTCGCATGCCGGGGTCATACTGCAGCATGGTGCGGTGCAGTACGCCGCGATTGGAGCCGGTGCAAGTGACGGCTGCGTGACGGATGTGATCGATACGGCGCTGCCGGAGGGTGAGCCCAGCGACGATAAGTCCCCGTGGGTGGAGAAGTGGACGGTCCGAGCCTGCGGAAAGAAGTTGATAGTGACGATGCACTTTGCGCCGGATGCGACGGGGACGAAGATCACCGTGAACCCGAGGGAGACGGTCACGACGCCGTGATGCAAGGGCAGTGAGCTATCGCCCCTTGGTGATCGGAAGAGTCTTCGATCTGCGCGAAGGCTTCCGAGCGGATTGTTTTTGCTGCAAATTTCGGTAGGCGGTCTCGAGTGCCCCCTTCATGACGGCAGACTCCGCGGCTTGAAGATTGATGAGCGTCATACCCATGCGGCCCCAGCCTCCTGGGACCGGAGAGAAGACGTCGGGGAGCTCCGTGATGAAGGACTGCTGCTGGTCAAGGGTCAGCTTCAGGACTCCGCAGCCCTGTTGTTGGGCGGAGAGCGTCGCGAAGATCTGCTCGTTGAGGCGAAAGTCGGGATGGCCCATATGAGAGTTCTCGACTGCGCCGGGAAGCTCGAGGGCGAGTTTACGAAAGCGGTCTACGCCGGTTGATTTAGGAATGGGTCTTCTCCCTTCGGCATCCGTTCTGGGGAACAGGATGCTACACTTGGCGAAAATCTCCTGCCTCACGGCGTCATCAGGCTCAGAATAAATGCTCTTCACAGCACGTAGTGCAGCAGTGTATGGAATCGATGCAAACATCATCGACGTCGAGGTGGACTTCTCCGGGGTCAAACTGGAGAAGGAGATATTCAGCACCGTAGGGCTGCCGGATGCGGCCGTGCGGGAGAGTCGCGACCGGGTGAGGTCGGCGATCAAGAACTCCGGCTTCGATATTCCGCCGACGCGGATCACCATCAATCTGGCTCCTGCCGACCTGAAGAAGGAGGGTTCGGGCTTCGATCTGCCGATTGCGATCGGAATACTTGGCGCGTATGGGGCGCTCCACAATAAAGACCTGAGCGACTTTCTCTTGGTAGGTGAACTGGGGCTCGATGGAAGCCTGCGGGCGGTGCAGGGAATGCTTCCGATCGCGGTCGCGGCGCGGGCGAAGGGAATAAAGAATCTGGTGATCCCGGCGAGCAACGCGCGGGAGGCGGCGGTTGTGCAGGGGGTGAATGTGTATCCAGTGCACTCGCTGCTGGAAGTTCGCGAGCTGCTGAACTCGGCGTCGTTTGGAACGCTGAAGGCGACTCCGCTGCAGGTGGAGGCGAACAGCCTGCTGAACGAGATGCAGCAGTTTCCGTTCGACTTCAAAGACGTGCGTGGACAACATGTGGCGAAGCGGGCGTTAGAGGTGGCGGCTGCGGGAGGCCACAACATCCTGATGATCGGCCCCCCGGGATCGGGCAAGACGATGCTGGCGAAGCGGCTGCCGTCGATCCTGGCGCCGCTGGAGTTCGAGGAGGCGCTGGAGACGACGAAGATCCACTCGGTGGCGGGGGTGCTGGATGCGGAGCAGGGGCTGGTGATGCATCGGCCGTTCCGTTCGCCGCACCATACGATCTCGGATGCGGGGCTGATTGGCGGCGGAATGATCCCGCGGCCGGGCGAGGTGTCGCTGGCGCACAACGGGCTGCTGTTTCTGGATGAGCTGCCGGAGTTTCCTCGCAATGTGCTGGAGGTGATGCGGCAGCCGCTGGAGGACGGAACGGTGACGATCGCCCGCGCGGCGATGAGTCTGAGCTTTCCGGCCCGGTTCATGCTGGCGGCGGCTATGAATCCCTGCCCTTGTGGTTATTTTAATGACAAGAGCCGAGAGTGCATGTGTACGCCGCCGATGATCCAGCGATATGTGAGCAAGGTCAGCGGGCCGTTACTGGACCGAATCGACATCCACATCGAGGTGCCGGCGGTGCAGTACAAAGAGTTGCGGGGCGGCACGGCGGCGGAGGGTTCGGCGGAGATACGGGCGAGAGTGCTGGCGGCAAGGGAGCGGCAGCGGGCAAGGTTCACCCAGGCGGGGGACCGGACCGGGGTGAATGGCCGTGGGTCTGCAAAGGCTGCTTCCCGGCAGGTATTTGCCAACGCCCAGATGAATACCCAGCAGATAAGGCTGCACTGCGAGCTCTCATCAGATGCTGAGCGGCTGCTGGAGCGCGCGATGCAACAACAGGGGTTAAGCGCCCGGGCGCATGACCGGATACTGAAAGTCGCGCGAACAATTGCCGATCTAGCGGGGGAGCAGAGATGTCGCGGTGAAGCATATTGCCGAGGCAATCCAGTACCGTACGCTGGACCGCAGCTACTGGTCTTGAGCGCAGGAAAGGGCGAAAGAATCCCATTTCTGGAATATCTTTATCCACAAGTTACCAAAATAAGTATTGACTGGATGGGGCAGACGGAGTAATTTTTTATTCAGTGCTGATGCGCCCAGATGCAATAGCCCGTCTGGAAGCTTGAAGCATTCGGGCTTTGACTTGAAGCGACCGGAACGCATTGAACTGGTTGTTTCTCCTTGGGTCTTGGCACGGTCGCTCTAAATCATGCTGCGAGATGCAACGTCCTTTGAACGCGCCGATAAAGCCAATGGAATTCCATTTCATCATCTAATCGGCCAGATGATTGAGGCTGAATTTTGTGTATGTTTGCGGAATCGGATAAGGCCTCTTCTGCGTCTAACAGGGTGATAACAAGATAAGTCGTTAGAAACTGGATGTTGCCAGACTAACTAAAAAATCGATACGCATGCGCGAAAGACGCTGCTGCTACAGGAACGAAGAAGGAGAATTTATGCGCTCAGATTTGATTTTTGGAGCTCTCACGCACGTGAACAATCGCTACGAGCTGTGCCAACTTGCGTCCAAGGCGACGCGGAAGCTGCACAAGCCCAACACCCGTCTTCAGGACACGACTAATGAAGTTCTGGACCGCTTCAAGGACACGATTCCGATGGATGAGTCCGGCGAAGCAGTCGTTGAAAAGGTTCACGTTCAGGAACGCCGCGCAGCTTAATCGTGCGCGGCAGTTCCTTTTCGGTAGAAATAAATAAACTAACATCCGCACGATAACCCACCCGCCTTTTGCAGTACACTGAACTCATTCCACTCGATTCGGCCTTCCGCACGACCCCCTCCGTCACGCAGATCCCGCCTCCGTTCCACACAATCCCTCCTAAAAATTCAAATCTCCAGGTAAAACATGACAATCTCTGAGCTAAAAGAACACAATATTGCGGAGCTAGGTAAGCTCGCGCGTGGCCTCGACATTGCCGGCACCAGCGGCCTGCGGAAGCAGGACCTGATCTTCAAGATTCTGCAGGCGCAGAGCGAAAAGGAAGGGCACATCTTCGCCGAGGGCGTGCTGGAGATCCTGCCGGACGGCTACGGATTCCTGCGCTCGCCGGACTACAACTACCTGCCCGGCCCGGACGACATCTACGTCTCGCCGTCGCAGATCCGCAAGTTCGACCTGAAGACCGGCGACACCATCAGCGGCAACGTTCGCCCCCCGCATGAGGGCGAGAAGTACTTCGCGCTGGTAAAGATCGAGGCGATCAACTTCGAGTCGCCCGAAGAGACGCGCAACAAGATTCTGTTCGACAACCTGACGCCGCTGTATGCGCAGGAGCGGGTCAAGATGGAGACGGTGCGCGAGCACATCTCCGGCCGCGTGATGGACCTGCTGACCCCGGTGGGCAAGGGCCAGCGTGGACTGATCGTCGCTCCGCCGCGTACCGGCAAGACGATGCTGCTGCAGTCGATCGCTAACAGCATCACCTCGAATCACCCGGAAGTTGTGCTGATCGTGCTGCTGATCGACGAGCGTCCGGAAGAAGTGACGGACATGCAGCGGTCGGTGAAGGGCGAAGTTATTTCGTCGACCTTCGATGAGCCGGCGGCGCGTCACGTACAGGTCGCCGAGATGGTCATCGAGAAGGCGAAGCGTCTGGTCGAGCACAAGCGCGACGTCGTCATCCTGCTGGACTCGATTACGCGTCTGGCGCGCGCCTACAACACGATCGTCCCGCCCTCGGGCAAGGTACTCTCAGGCGGTGTGGACTCGAACGCGCTGCAGCGTCCGAAGCGCTTCTTCGGCGCCGCCCGCAACATCGAAGAGGGCGGCTCGCTCACCATCATCGCCACAGCGCTCGTCGATACCGGCTCGCGCATGGACGAGGTCATCTTCGAAGAGTTCAAGGGTACCGGCAACATGGAAGTCATCCTGGACCGCAAGCTGGTCGACAAGCGCGTCTTCCCGGCGATCGACATCCAGCGCTCCGGCACGCGTAAGGAAGAGCTGCTGATTCCGAAGGAAGACCTGCAGCGAACCTGGATTCTGCGCAAGGTGCTGAATCCGCTTTCGCCTGTCGAAGCCATGGAGCTGCTGACCGACAAGCTGGCAAAGACCCGCAACAACCAGGAGTTCCTGCACAATATGAGCTCGATTTAGTTCGAGCTTGTAGCAGAGATTGCATCAAGGAAAGCGCAGCCTTCGGGCTGCGCTTTTTTGTGCCGACCAAATGAGATTAATCGTGCTAGCATCGTTCGGAGTTCTGCCCACCACAATTGCTTCAGGAGCATACATGCGATTCATGGAAACAAGCTTTATCGTTCTATTGTTGGCGTCAACGATGACCCGTCCACTGACTGCCCAGGCTGCTCCCGACGCTACAAAGCTCTTTACTTCGTCTGCCGAGGTTCAGGCGTTGATCGCAAAGGCGAAGAGCGAAAGAAAAGACAATAATCCAAACGTGCCGGAGACGCTGCTGAAGGTAACTCCGTACAACATGAATCTTGAATACCGTGCATCGGTGGGCCCGGCGTCTATCCATGAGCGTGAGGCAGAGTTTCTCTACGTGATCTCCGGGAGTGGCACGTTCGTGCTGGGAGGAAAGCTGGTAAATGAGACTCGACAGAACTCAACCAATGTAGTGGGGACGGCAATTGCGGGTGGAACCACACGAAGTGTCGCGCAGGGTGACTTCATCGCCGTGCCACAAGGTACTCCCCACTGGTTCAAAACCATCAACGGGACCATGGTGACGATGAGTCTGCATGTGCCGGCCGGACAGCCGTAATGCGAAAAGCCAACAGGCTGGTAGTCCAGCTCAGTAGCCGTTAGCGATGAGATAGGCCTCCGTGAGTCCGGCTTGCGGAGGCTTCTTTGCGTTCTGGCGCTCGGCGTACTTCGACAGAATATCCACCTCGACGTTAAGCGGTTCGCCCGGGACGAGCCGACGCAGGCTGGTCGAGGCGTAGGTGTGCGGGATGATGGCGATCTCCACCTCCGTTCCGACGATGGACGCGACGGTGAGGCTGATGCCTTCGATCGTGATCGAGCCCTGCGGCGCTACGTGGCGTGTGAGCGCTTCGGGGATCTGCAGACGGAGGCGCCAGTCGGTGGTCTCCGGAGCGTCAGGGTTGATGGGCGTGAGTGCGAGCAGCGTAGCGGTTCCGTCCACGTGACCCTGGACGATGTGGCCCCCAAGTGGCGAGCCAGCCGGAGTGGGCAGCTCCAGATTGACGAGCGCGTCGGGGCGCAGCTTCGAGAGTGTCGTGCGAGCGATAGTCTCGGCAGCAAGGTCAGCCGAGAACCGCGGAGGAAAGGCATTGGGTTCGATCGAGAGAGCAGTGAGGCATACTCCACTGACCGCGATGCTGTCCCCCGTGTTGAGGCGCTGCACCAGGGTAGGCGCGGCGATGGTGATACGTGTGGCCCCCGCAGCCGGGGTAACCGCGAGGATAGTGCCGGTGGTTTCTATCAGGCCGGTGAACATGTTCCTAGCTTAGCTGATTCCGGCCCACGGATCATGCAGGTAGCCGGTGGCACAGGCGTCGTTCTCGAAGGTGCTGTGCGTGAGGCGCTGCAAAGACTGCTCGAAGAGATACGGAGAGGCAATGCCAGAGGCAAAAGGCAGCGCGTCCTCACCAAGCTCGGTCTCGGAGTAGAAGAGGATAGCCTTGTCGACCAGATTCTGTTGAAGAAAAGCTCCGTTAAGCCGGCTGCCGCACTCGAGCAAAAGACTGAGGATGCCGCGTTCGGCCAGGACTTCGAGGACGGCATCGAGGCTGAGGCAGCCGGCTCGCTCTGGGATCGCCACGACCTCAACACCGCTATCCCCAAGCGCGGCGATCCTGTCTTGCGGGGCAGTTGCACCGGTAAAGATGAGTACGTCCTGCGCGGCACTACGGACCAGTTGAGCGTTGAGAGGAATGCGCAACCGAGAGTCAAGCACCACGCGAAGCAAAGGACGTCGACGAGCGAAACCGGTGCGGTCGGTCAGCGCAGGATCGTCCGCGAGGACAGTCCCGATACCAGTGAGAATTGCATCGGAGGTATGACGCAGCCGTTGCACCTCGGCGCGCGCAACAGGTCCGGTGAGCCAGTGTGGCTGACCAGCGGCGCGTGCATGCAGAGGAGGCGCAAGCTTGCCGTCTACCGACAGCGCCGCCTTGAGCGTAACAAATGGCGTCCGGCGCTGAATGAAGTGAGCGAAACCATCATTGAGATCACGCGCCGGCTGCTGCAGCGCGCCAACGGTGACGTCAATGCCTACGTCGCGCATCTTCGCGATGCCCTGTCCGCTGACGAGTGGATTAGGATCCTCCGTAGCAACGACGCAGCGCGCAATACTCGCAGCAATAAGCGCCTCAGCACAAGGGCCGGTGCGGCCATGGTGGTTGCAGGGCTCCAGCGTGACGTAGGCAGTTGCTCCGATGACGCTGATGCCGCGCTCGGCGGCCTGCTTGAGAGCGACGATCTCGGCATGATCGTAGTTTGCATAGAGGTGCGCTCCCTCAGCGAGAATCTCGTCATCTCGAACGAAAACACAGCCCACCTGCGGGTTAGGCGAGGCAAGAGCCGCAGTCGCAGCGGCAAGGTCGAGCGCTCGCCGCATGAAGTGTTCGTCTCGTGAGGTCGAATGCATATGCCTCTCTAAGATAGCGGGTATTCAGACGAGCGTACTGCGAACCCGTCGAGCTTAGGCTTCCATAGCACCGGAGTAGACTGCCATCCCGGCGACGGCATCGACTCCCATCGCATCCAGCGCGTCAATCTCGGCGCGTTCCTTGATGCCTCCAGCCACGATCAACTGCTTCGCCGTAGTCGCACGAAGAATGGCAGCGACATCGATCGGGAATCCAGTCATCGTGCCCTCGGTATCGACGTGTGTATAAAGAAACGCGGCGCAGTAGTCTTCAAGCCAGGTCATTGCCTCTTCCGGCGTCAGTGCGACGGAGTCCTTCCAGCCGCGCACCGCTACATTTCCGCCCTTGGTGTCGACGCTGAAGACCAGCGCGTCTTCGCCCAGCGACTTCTTCAACTCCTCCGCGAATTCCAGCCGAATCAGCTTGTGACGGCGAGGCGTCTCTTCGAGATCAGCAGCTCCGAAGAGACCCGATCCATAAATAACCCGCTTCGCCCCAGCATCAAGCAACGCTCGACCATCAGCGGCGGTCTTCAATCCGCCGCCCACCTGGCAGGGAAGCCGCTTGCAGATCATCTCGATCAGCGTGCGGTTGTCTCCCTGCCGCATTGCAGCGTCGAGATCGATCAACTGCACCACCGGATACTTCGAGAAGCGCTCGATCCAGTACTCAAAGTCATCGAACGCCAGCTTCAGCTTCTCGCCTTGCACCAGTTGCACAATGCGCCCGCCCATCAGGTCAATCGAAGGTATCAACATCTCCAGCTCTCTTTCTGTAACTGTTTCAGGTCTAGCAAGGCAGACGGACGCTGACGCCAGCCCGCTGCAACTCTGCCTTCAACTCCCGCGAATCCGTCACGCCGAAATGAAAGATACTCGCCGCCAACGCAGCATCCGCCTTGCCACGTCCAAACACCTCCGCAAAATGCGCCGCGCTGCCCGCGCCTCCGGAAGCGATCACCGGAATCTGCACCGCCCCACTCACCATCGCGCGTCAACTCGCAGTCGAAGCCGTTGCGCATGCCGTCGGTGTCCATGCTGGTCAGCAGAATCTCCCCGGCACCACGCTGCTCGGCCTCGCGCGCCCACTCCACGACCTTGCGGCCCGTCGGCTTGCGACCGCCGCTCACGTAGACCTCAGCGTCCTGAACCGGATTTGCCCCTGTAGAACGACGTGCATCGATCGCCACGATCACCGCCTGCGCACCAAAGCTTCCGCCGATCTCGCCAATCAACTCAGGCCGCGCGATCGCGGCAGAGTTGATGCTGACCTTGTCCGCGCCTGCGTCGAAGACAGCCGCTGCATCTTCCGCACTGCGAATCCCGCCGCCCACAGTAAACGGCACAAACAGCTCCGCCGCCGTTCGCTTCACCGTATCGAGCAGCGTGCCGCGGCCTTCATGCGTGGCGGTAATGTCGAGCAACACAATCTCATCCGCACCGGCCGCAGCATGACGATGCGCCAGCTCGGCCGGGTCGCCGGCATCGACGATGTCCACGAACTGAACGCCCTTCACCACTCGCCCGCCGCGCACATCCAGACACGCAATAATCCGTTTCGTCAGCATCTACAACTCCACAAATTCTTCAGCACCCGCAACCCAACCGCGCTCGACTTCTCCGGATGAAACTGCACGCCCATCACATTGTCGCGTTCGACCGCCGCCGTAAACTCTCCGCCATACTGCGTAGTAGCGGCAGTATCTGCCGAGACCGGCGCACGCCACGAATGCGTGTAGTAAACAAACGCGCCATTCTCCATTCCGCGCAGCAGCCGCGAGTCCGGCCGAATCTTCTCGAGCGAATTCCACCCCACGTGCGGCGACTTCAACTCCGCGCCTGCGTACTCAGCAGGGAAGCGCTCGCACTTCGAAGCGAAGTGGCAAAGTCCGTCCGTCGCCTGAGCCTCGGTCGACCCTTCATACAACCACTGCAGGCCGACACAAATTCCTAGAAACGGTACCCTGCCGCAATCCGCTCACGCGTCGCCTCGGTCAAGCCGAGATCAGTCAGCAACTGCGTCGACTGAAAATGCCCCACTCCCGGCAGCACAATCTTCTCCGCACGTCGCACGTCCTCGGGATCCTGCGTCACCAGCGTCTCCGCGCCCAGATAGTTGAGCGCCTTCACGACGCTGGTGAGATTTCCCGCCTTGTAATCAATCACCGCAATCATTCGTACACCCCAAGAATCATCAATAAATCGAAGAACGATACTGAGCATGAATAAATCGCGATGCCTTTTGGCCTGCCTTCACCGAGAACAGAAAGGAAAATGTTAACGCCGCTTACGAGCCAAACTGTTGCGATTGACAGAACTAATCGACGCCTGATGATGCTTGTTGAATGAATTGAAAGAGCTGCCGAAGATAGAAATAGTTAGCCAATAAACCGAGATAGCCGCGAATAGGATTAAAGTGAAAGACAGCTAGTGTGCGGCGCAAAGCCGAATAACGCCATGTTGTAGTCAGCGGTATCACAGCAACCCTTTCGTACTCGGCAGCATCTCACGCATCCGCTCATCGCGCGAGCAAGCCCCGCGCAACGCACGCGCAAACGCCTTGAAAATCGCCTCGATCTTGTGATGATTGCTCCGGCCATACATCGTCTTCACATGCACATTCGCCTTCGCGCCACGCGCAAAGCCTCGAAGAAATCCGTCAGCAGCTCCGTCTGGAAATCCCCCACCAGCCGCACCTTCACCCTGTCATCGACGACGTACGACACGCGCCCGCTCAGGTCGACGGCCGCCACGGCCAGCGTCTCATCCATCGCCATCACAAAGTATCCGGCGCGCATGATGCCCTTCTTATCGCCGAGCGCCTTGCCGAAGGCCTCGCCCAGCGCAATGCCAACGTCTTCGACCGTATGGTGCTGATCGACATCCAGATCGCCCGTGCACTTCAGCGTCAGATCGAAGCCGCCATGCCGCGTGAACAGCTCCAGCATGTGATCGAAGAACCGTATCCCGGTCGACACCTTGTAGACTCCCTGCCCATCGATCATCAGCTTCAGCGCGATCTGCGTCTCCGTCGTGTCGCGTTTGATCGTTCCTGTCCGCACCTTCAATGCCTTCGTCGTCATCCTTGTACGCTCCATCCAATCTCGCTCAACGAACTCTTCAACGCCGCCAACCCACGGGTCACATGCTCCTCAACCCCGATCGTGATGCGCACATAGCCATCGCATCCAGGATCAGCCGACCGGTCCCGCAACAGCACGCCGCGCTCACGCATCGCCGTCACCAGTTCCTTGTGCTTCGGGCCAATCTTCATCAGCACAAAGTTCGCGTGGCTGGGAAAGAACGCCACGCCCAGCTCCCGCAGGCCAGCCATCATCGGTTGCGCCCGGCCAGCACCTGCTCGACATACCAGGCAGATACGCTTCATCCGCCAGCGCCACAGGCAGGCAGTCCAGCGCGACGCCGTTCACGTTGTACGGGGAGCTCACCTTGCGCACATACTTCATCAGCTCCGCATCTCCGGCCAGCATTCCTATGCGCAGATTCGCCAGCCCATACGCCTTCGAGAACGTCCGCGCCACCACCAGGTTCGGCGTCGTCGCAAGCTCCGCCATCACCGACTCGCCGAGGAAGTGGTATACGCCTCATCCACCATCAGCACCGCCTGCGGAGCCGCATGCGCAATCGCCAGCAGCTGCTCCCGCGTCACCACAGCGCCCGTAGGATTGTTCGGCGACGCGATGATGATCAGCTTCGTCTTCTCCGTGATCGCCGCCAGAAAGCGCTCGAACGGGAACTCCAGCGTCTCGTCGGCCTGCACCTTCACCAGTCCCGCGTCATCATGCTGACGCTCACGTCGTACATGAAGAACCCCGGCGTGCAGATCAGCGCCTCATCTCCTTCTTCAAGAAACGCCGCACACAGCAGGTGAATCGCCTCATCGACGCCATTCGTCAGCAGCACCTGTTCCGGCAGCAGACCGAAGTGCGCTGCCGCAATCCGCTCCACGGGCTCGCGCTCGGGATACTTCGTCAGTCCCTCCGCCGTCATCTGTTTCAGCCGCTCCATCACTTGCGGCGATGGCGCAAACGTGTTCTCATTGAAGTCCAGCCGCAGCGCTCCCGCCCAGCCAGCGGCGGATGATACTCCGGCATCGCCAGCACAGCCCGGCGCGGCTTGACCGTCTTCGTATTTGTAACTATTGCGGTGACGCTCACCGCATCCTCACTCGCACGCTCTCCGCGTGCCCGTTCAGTCCCTCGGCCTCCGCCAGTGCAATTGCGTGCGGCCCCAGAGTCTTCAGTCCCTTGCGCGTGTACTCCTGCACCGTAATCACCTTCACGAAATCCATCACGCTAAGCCCCCCGCGCACGCGGCCATTGCGTCCCGTAGGCAGCACGTGGTTCGGCCCGGAGACGTAATCCCCCATCGACTGCGGCGAATATTCGCCCACAAACACCCTCCCCGCATTCTTCACCCACTTCAAATCTGCAGCTGAATCCACAGTCAGATGCTCGGGGGCCAGCCGATTCGTCAGCGCCTGCGCCTCTGCAACGGAACTCGTTACAAATATGCACCCCTGCGCAGCCAGAGATTGCTTTGCAATCGCATTGTCCTTCGCCTGCAGCTTCACCTCCGCTGCAACCGCCTCCGCCAGCTCCTCATTGCTCGTGATCAGCACCGCCAACGCCTCAGGATCGTGCTCCGCCTGCGCGACCAGATCCGCCGCAATCCCCGCCGCGTCACCCGTCTCGCTGGTCACGACGATCTCCGTCGGCCCCGCCGGCATATCGATCCCACACTCCTGCGAGACCATCATCTTCGCCGCCGTCACAAACAGATTCCCCGGCCCGACGATCTTGTCCACGCGCGCGATCGTCGCCGTCCCATACGCCATCGCCGCAATCGCCTGCGCCCCGCCCACGCGATAAAACTCCGTCACACCCGCCAGCCACGCTGCAGCCATCGTCTCCCGCGCCGGCTTCGGCGAGCACACTACGATCCGCTCCACCCCCGCCACCTGCGCCGGCGTCACCGTCATCAGCAGCGTCGACGGCAGCGGATAGCGCCCGCCCGGAACATAGCAGCCAACACTCCCCAGCGGCCGCACAATCTGCCCGGTCTTCACGCCCGCCGGTCGGAGCGATCCTCCACTCCTTCGGCCTCTGCGCCTCAGCAAACGTGCGAATATTCGCCTGCGCCACCTTCATCGCCTCCTGCAACTCCGGCGCCGTGGCCTCCCACGCAGCCTTCATCTCCTCGCGCGAGACCAGCAGCGCCTCGCCCTTCCTCAAGCCATCAAACTTCGCCGCATACTTCCGCAGCGCCGCGTCGCCCCCCTTGCGCACATCCGCAAGAATCTTCCGCACCACAGGCTCTACTTTCGACGTGTTGAGGCGCCGCGGCGCTCCAGCGTCTCAATCAGTGCCTGCGCCGCCGCGCCCTCGCCCAAATGTCTTAACCAGCTTCATAGCGCTTTGAGCCTCATCCTCTTACAGCACAACCTTGCTCAGCGGATACTCCACGATCCCCGTAGCGCCCGCAGCCTTCAACTTCGGAATCACTTCGCGCACCACAGCGCTCATCCAGAATGGTGTTCAGCGCGACCCACTCGGCATCGCTCAACTGCGAAATCGTCGGCGAGTTCAACGCCGGCAGACTCCAATCACTCGCGTCCAGATTGGCCTTGCGAGCATTCATCATCAGCCCCACACGTCCCTGCGCCGCAATCGCCGCATTCAGCATCAGCGAGATGTTCTCGATCTTCTTCCGCTTCCATTCGTCCTTGTACGCTGTCTTGTTCGCGATCAGCTGCGTCTCGCTCTCCATCAGCGTCTCGATAATCCGCAGCCGGTTCGCGCGCAACGACGACCCCGTCTCCGTCACCTCGACGATCGCGTCCGCCAGCGTCGGAGGCTTCACCTCAGTCGCGCCCCAGCTGAACTCCACCTTCACCGGAATGTTCTTTGCTCGCGAAATAACGCTTCGTGAACTCCACCAGCTCCGTCGCAATCATCTTGCCCGCCAGGTCTTCCGGCTTCTGGAACGGCGAATCCTCCGGAACCGCAAGCACCCACTTCACCTTCTGCCGGCTCACCTTCGAGTAGGTCAGGCTCGTCACGTACTCCACGTCCGTCTGGTTCTCCTGCACCCAGTCGTTGCCGGTCAGCCCGGCATCCAGCGCGCCCTTCTCGACGTACCGCGCCATCTCCTGCGCGCGCACCAGCATGCACTCGATCTCCTCATCGTCGATGGCAGGGAAGTAGCTTCGCCCATTCGCGAAGATCCGCCAGCCCGCCCGCTCGAACAGCGCAATCGTCGCATCCTGCAGACTGCCCTTCGGAATTCCCAGCTTCAGCTTCTTCGGTCGCCATTATTTGCTCTCCGTGGAATTTGTAACCGCAATTGGTTTCGTAAAGCAACTCACCGTCCCTCGTGGCACACCAGCCCATCGCCCTCCACCTCGACCCGGAACAGCAGAGCGTCGTTGTCGCAGTCGGTCGCAGCCGTGATCACGCGCAGCCGGTTGCCGCTGGTCTCGCCCTTCATCCATAGCTTCTGCCGCGTCCTGCTCCAGAACGTCACAAAGCCCGTCTCCAGCGTCTTCGGCGTAACTCACTTCGTTAGGAATCCGAGCATCAGCATCTCGCCCGTCTTCGCGTCCTGCACAATGCCCGGGACCAGGCCGTCCATCTTGGCAAAATCAATCTTTACTGCGTCCATCGTCATCTCCTCAAGCTCACTGATCAACCGCCAAATCTCACTCGCGCACAGCAAAAAGGCCCGCTCGCGGTATGCGCGTCAGCGGGCCTTTCGAATCCTTAGTGTGCGTTTTCGCTACTTCGCCACACCGGACACAGCCGCCAACACGCTCTGCGCATGATGATGGTGATGCCCGCGATGCTGCGTCGAACGCTCATTACTTTTAAAGGTAGCTGTGCCTCCGCCGCTTGTCAAACTGGCGACGTTGCCCATAATACAAAACTACCCAACCTCATACCGGTCACCACGCTTCGGAACCAGCACCTCAAGCTTGTACAGCTTCTCGATCTCAGCCTTCAACGTCTGTTGGGCATCCGGTTCTCCATGCACCAGAAAGACCTTCTTCAGCGTCGGGACCACCGGCGCCATCCACTCCAGAAGCTCATGCTGGTCGGCATGGCCGCTCAACTCGCCGATGGAGTCCACCTCGGCCCGCAGCCGCATCAGTTCGCCGAAGATCTTCACCTCCGGCTGCCTTCGCACGATCGCGCGCCCCAGTGTATTCTCCGCCTGGAAGCCCGTAATCAGTACCAGGTTGCGCGGGTCCTCGACGCTGTTCTTCAGATGATGCAACACCCTGCCCGCCTCGCACATTCCCGAGGCCGAGATCACAATGAACGGCATATGCAAGCCGTTCAGCGCCTTGCTCTCCTGAACCGTGCGGGTGTAGCGCAGCCGCTGCCAGCCAAACGGATCTTCATGCAGGTCCGCGAACGCGCAGCGCCTCCTGGTCCCACTCCTCTTCATGCTTGCGGAAGACGTCCGTCACATTCACCGCCAGCGGGCTGTCCACGAAGATCGGAATATCCGGAATCGCCTTCTCGTCGATCAGTTGATGCAGCAGCAGCACCACCTGCTGGGTCCGCCCCACCGCAAACGCCGGCATCACGATATGGCCGCCGCGCGCGACCGTGCGGTTCACCAGATTCGCCAGCTTCTTCTTCACCGGCCCAATCGGCTGATGCAGCCGGTTGCCATACGTGCTCTCCATGATGAGATACTCCGCCGCCGGCGCTGTCTCCGGATCGCGGATAATCGGCAGGCCCTTCCTGCCCACGTCGCCAGAGAACAGCAGCCGCGTCGTCTGGCCTTTTTCCCGGGCATCCACCAGCACGCACGTCGAGCCCAGCATATGACCGGCATCATACGTCGTCGTAGTAAATCCCGAGTCCGCAGTCGAGCCCGCCAGCAACTGCGGCGTATGCAGCTTCACCGGCGCAAACTGCTGAATCGCTTGCACAGCGTCCTGCTGCGTGTACAGCGGAGGCACCGCGACCCCATCTCCAGTCGCAATGCCGATCGAATGCCGCCGATGCGTCCGCCTGCTCACGAACTCCGCGTCCGACTCCTGAATATGCGCGCTGTCGATCAGCATCTTCCCGCACAGATCGACTGTCGCCGGCGTCGTATAGATCGGCCCGCGATATCCCTGCTTCGCCAGCAGAGGCAGATCGCCGCTATGGTCGATGTGCGCATGCGAGAGCACCACGGCGTTCAACTGGTCTGGGAGCAACGCCAGATGTTCGTTGATCTCGCGCGCCTGCTGTCTATGCCCTTGAAACATGCCGCAGTCCAGCAGAATATTCTGTCCCCCACACTCCAGATGATGCGAAGAGCCAGTTACCGTCTGCGCCGCGCCCCAGAAATGCAATCGAATCCCCATCCGTTACTCCTCCTGAAATCCTCAGCCATCCTAACTGAATGATTTGCATCCCGTTAGAAAACGACTTCCAAAATACAAGATCTGTCAGGCTTTACCGCTCCCCGATTCGAAAATGCATTCGAAAATCCTTTGACCAGCCTCTCCGTCTGATCTACCCTTACCGCGCACTCACTTCATTCCGGAGAAGACACTCATGCTCAGGCTCTTCCGCTCCCGCATCGTTCTGACCGCAGCGCTCCTGTTTGCGATGCCCCTCGCTTCTGCGTCCTTCGCGAACGCCGCCCCGCCCGCCGCCACCCCCGCTGTTCCGGCTGGCAAAATCGACATCAACACCGCCACCGCCGACCAGCTCAAGGCCTTCCCCGGTATCGGCGACGCTTACTCCAAACGCATCATCGACGGCCGTCCCTACGCCAACAAGAGTCAGTTAGTCTCCAAGGGCGTCCTACCGCAGGCGACGTACGACAAGATCAAAGACCAGATCATCGCCACCCAGCCCAAGAAATAGAAAGCAGCGGTATCTTCCTCGGTACCCCACACCCTCGGCTGGCGCGGCCAATCGGCCAGCCGAACCTTTAGAACTCTCCCCGCCTAGTCTGAAAGTCATGCCCCTCGGCGCACGTTATGGGCCGCTTGTCTATCCCCCTGACGCTGCATCATCCCTGGTGCATTCTGTCGTCGCCTGCGGCGGCAAAATCGGGTACAGTGATGCATAGCCATGTTCCAAGTGAAGCGGTTTTCGACCGCACGGCTCTGTGCCACCAGATGTAGTCGGCTTTTTGCTCGGCGCCCCGCGCAAGTTATTGCGACGGCAGCACTTCTTGGCCTCCTGACCGGCTGTCAGAACATCGCGGGGAACACCTCCGCCGCGCAGCTTCGCATCATCACTGCCTCTCCCGACGCGCCCGGCCTCGACATCTATGCGGGTACCGGCGCCCTCGCATACAATCTCGGCTTCGGCACCATCACCTCTTACGTCCCCATCAACGCCGGTACCTACGTCATCAATGCAGATACAGCCGGAACTACCCAGGTACTCACAACCACCAAAGCCACGCTCGCCGACTCCAGTGAGTACACCGATCTGATCGGTAACTCGGCGGCAAATCTGCAGCAGACCATCCTCAAGGACCAGAGTCAGGCTGCACCCTCCGGCCAAATTGCTCTCCGCTTCGTGGACCAGGTGACTACCCTCGGTGCGTTGGACATCTACATGGTTCCTGCAGGGCAGAAGCTCGTCAACGTCGTCCGCCGTGGTGACCAACATCTCCTTCGGGGTCAATACCGGCTATCTCAACATACCGACCGGCTCGTACTCGATCATTATGGTTCCCACCGGCACGGTGCCCACCAGTACCACAACAGCCACTTACTCGGGACCGCTCGTGAACTACGTCGCCGGCTCAGCCACAACCTTCGTCATGATCAACCAGCAATTGATCACCACGCCGGGTCTGCAGGTCATCACTGCTCCGGACTTTACCCCGCCTGCCGGCTAAGCACGCAGCAGCCGTCACGCAAATCAAAAAGGGTCGCCGGAAACATCCGGCGACCCTTCGGTCCTATCTACTTCCGATTTCTTAGTAATTTCTTAGTACCGGTAGTGCTCCGCCTTGTATGGTCCCTCTGTCGGTACGCCCAGGTAGTCCGCCTGCTTCTTCGAGAGCGTCGTCAGCTTCACGCCGATCTTCTCTAGATGCAGCCGTGCCACCTCCTCATCCAGCTTCTTCGGCAGAATGTAGATGCCGATCTTATAGGTGTCCTTGTTCTTCCACAGATCAAGCTGCGCCAGCGTCTGGTTCGCGAAGCTGTTCGACATCACAAAGCTCGGATGTCCGGTAGCGCAACCCAGGTTCACCAGCCGTCCTTCCGCCAGGACGAAGATGCTATTGCCCGTCTCCTCGAAGGTGTACTTATCCACCTGCGGCTTGATGTTCAACTTCTTCACGCCCTTCAGCGCGTTTAGCGGCTCCATCTGGATCTCGTTGTCGAAGTGCCCGATATTGCACACGATCGCCTGGTCCTTCATCAGCTTCATATGCTCCACCGTGATGATGTCCACGTTGCCCGTGCAGGTGACATAGATGTCGCCACGGCCTAGCGTCTCCTCGAGCGTCGTAACCTCGTAGCCCTCCATCGCCGCCTGCAGTGCGTTGATCGGGTCGATCTCCGTCACCACTACGCGAGCGCCAAGCCCGCGCAACGAAGCCGCCGAGCCCTTGCCCACGTCGCCATACCCGCAGATAACGGCGACCTTGCCCGCGATCATCACGTCCGTCGCGCGCTTGATGCCGTCCACCAGTGACTCACGGCAGCCATACAGGTTATCGAACTTCGACTTCGTCACCGAGTCGTTCACGTTGATCGCCGGCACCAGCAGCTTGCCCTGCTCCAACATCTGGTAAAGCCGGTGAACGCCCGTCGTCGTCTCCTCCGAGACGCCGCGCCACTCCTTCGCAACCCCCTGCCACCGCGTCGGAGTCTCCGCATACACCTGCTTCAGCAGGTCCTTGATGACCGACTCTTCATGCGATCCTGAGGTCGAATCGACCCACTTGTCACCCTTCTCCAGCTCCACGCCCTTGTGGATCAGCAGCGTCACGTCGCCGCCATCATCGATCACCAGCTGCGGTCCCAGCAATCCCCCCTTGCCATCCGGGAAGCTCAGCGCCTGGTTCGTGCACCACCAGTACTCCTCCAGCGTCTCGCCCTTCCACGCGAACACCGGCACACCCGCCGCAGCAATCGCCGCCGCAGCATGGTCCTGCGTCGAGAAGATGTTGCAGCTCGCCCAGCGAACATCCGCGCCCAGCGCAACCATCGTCTCGATCAGCACTGCTGTCTGAATCGTCATGTGCAGCGACCCGGTCACCCGTACGCCCGCCAGCGGCTTACCCGCGGCATACTTCTTGCGGACTGACATCAGCCCCGGCATCTCCTGTTCGGCGATGTCGATCTCTTTGCGGCCAAACTCCGCCAGCGAGATATCCGCCACTTTATAGTCTGCCGCTGTATTCAATGTCGCTGTAGCCATTATTAAAGCCTCCAAATGTAGGGTTTTGTCTCTTCTAGGATACCATCCGGAGCCTGCTACAGCCTTTATTCACGCGATATTCAGAATGAGTTAGGAGTGGCCCTGCACCGATCGCGGGCCATCTTTGCGGCCCGACTTAACCGCAATCAAAATCATCACCAGAAACAACCCGCAGAAGCCCAGCAGCATCCCGAACATCGACACCGCCCCCAGCACCGACACCCACAACGGCGTGCTCATGTCCGAGAAATAAAAAAACCCCGCCGCAATCGTCCCCGCAAACGCCACCAGCGAGATCAACAGTACCGCGATACTCGCTACCAACCACGCCTTCAACCTCTTCGGCATTGACTCGGTCTTCATTCGCTTCACGCTTTCTCGGCCGCCAACAGTTTACGCTTGCGCTCCACGCCCCAGTGATATCCAGCCAGGTCGCCGCTCTTCGCAATCACGCGATGGCAGGGTACCACTACCGCTACAGGATTGGCACCAATCGCCGCCCCCACCGCCCGCGAAGCCTTCGGCACGCCCAGCTGCGCCGCCAGCTCCGAGTAGCTCCTCGTCTCCCCCCGCGGAATCTCCTGCAGCGCCTTCCACACCCGCTGCTGAAACGCCGTCGCCCGCACGTCCAGCGGAAACGTAGCCGCCGTCGGACTCTCACCCAACTGACTCAACACAAACGCCACGCCATCCGCCAGCCATCCCGTATTTCCCTTCGCCGGAACCAGCTGCGCCTTGCTGAACCGCCCACGCAGCTCCTCCAGCAACTGCTTGTCGTCATTCCCAAACGCAATCGAGCACACCCCCACATCGGTCGCCGCCACCAGCATCCGTCCCAGCGGACTAGCCGCCGTCGTATACCGGATCAGCAGCCCCTCACCACCCTCCCGCATCACCCGCGGAGTCATCCCCAGCGAAGCCGAACTCTTCTCATACAACCGGCTGCTAGACCCAAACCCCGCCTCGTAGATCGCATCCGTCACCTTCTTCTTCGGCTCCCGCACCTTGTCGCGAAACTTCGCCAGCCGCGCCTCCTTCGCATACTGCCCCGGACTCACCCCCAGCACCCGCTTGAACCCGCGCAGAATCGTCAGCCGTCCAACCCCCGTAGCCTTCGCCACATCCTCCAGCTTCGTCCGCCGCTCAGAGTCCGCATGCTCCCGCAGATACTCCGTCACCGCCGCAATCGCTCCCGCCTGCGGATCGGCCTTCGGCGCAACCCGATCCGGTTCGCACCGCTTGCAGGCCCGATACCCCGCAGCCTCCGCGGCCGCCGTCGTCGGAAAGAAAGTCACATTCTTCCGCGTAGGTCTGCGGCTCGCGCAACTTGGCTTGCAGTAGACCTTCGTAGACTTCACCGCATAAAAGAACTGCCCATCCGCGCTCGCATCGCGTTCCAGCACCTGCTGCCACTGCCGCCCCGCAAACACACTCGGAACCGCACTCACTCTCGCCTTCGTATCGGTCGTCTTGCTCATAGCCATCGTCATGCCAGTATCTTCCTACACCACCCCCAAGCGCCACACTCCGCAAAGTTCATTCAAACTCGCAGGAGAATACAAGTCGCTTCCAATTTGCCCGCTGTGTCGCTCAATACAGCAAGTCACAAACTACCGTGCGCCAAACTGTTTGCCACGCACGGCTCGAGTAGACAGTATCGAAGACGCTCAGACTGTTGATATTCGCGACTCCACCAACGGTAGTTGGATCGCCGATGATACAAGACCTTGCTATCCGTCGTTGGTGAACGCCGGCCACACTGGAAGGCCCGGTCCATTCGGATTGCCCGACCTCGCAAAGTTAACCCAGTAGCTGGACATCTCTTCGGCCACTCTCCGATCTGCCTTGGTCCAGCGCCAAGGCTCTTGATTCAGATGGTCGAAGACATACCACAGCTCCGCGAAGTGGCTCGCGCCCCAACCCTCGTACACCGAGCCCGCCGGAAACGGCGGCTGCTGTCGAAACGAATAGTAGTAGACAGGCTTCTGCCCGGTCGCGGCTTGCAATCTCGCCCAGGCCCACATGTCCCAGCCGAAGCGGAGGTCGCGCTCGAAGCCGAGTCGCGCCTGCCGCGCCTCTTCGTCAGTAGCGTGGGGATACGCTGCAATAAGCGCAGGCGGAAGTTGCGCCGAAGCTGTGCTCAATGTCGCTGTCGAACGTGGCGGCCTTCACATGGCTGGCATCCGTCAACGCACGCGCCTCATCGGCATTCGAACCTATCAACAGCGGCACATCGTTCTGCTGCCCTGAAGTGAACGCTTCGTAGGGCGAAACAGGAAGCACATAGGGTTCGATCACCGCATGAACAATGCCGCCGGCGTTGCCAGTAAGCTGGCCGCCGGCAGTCTGCGCAGTTCCTGGAGCGAGGTCGCACCCAGCGAAACGGCATACTTCTCTCCATCGCGTTCTGCATTGGCCAGCAGAAACTTTGGCGCGAGTTGGAGCGGCTCAAACAGTCCGCCGCTCTCTCCGATGGCGCGCTGAAACAATCCCTTCGCCAGCGGCGAGGCCATCAGCATGCTCACCGACATTGATCCGGAGGATTGACCGGCGATGGTTACATTCTTCGGGTCGCCGCCAAACGCCGCAATGTTCTTCTGTATCCATTCGAGTGCGGCGATCTGGTCCATCAGTCCGTAGTTTCCTGATGAGTGGTGCGGAGACTCGCGCGTCAGCTCCGGATGCGCAAGAAAGCCGAGTGGGCCCAGCCGATACGCGATCGTGACCACGATCACGCCTTTGTGCGCGAGCTTGTCGCCCCAGTACAAGGGCATCGAGGCCGATCCGTTGATGTAACCGCCGCCGTATATCCACACGATCACCGGAGCGCTCATGCACGCTTTTGGCTGGCGTCCAGATGTTGAGGTAGAGACAATCCTCATTCACATTCGGCGGCGTCTCACCCGGCATGGACACACCAGTTTGCATACACGCCGGGGCAAACGCATCCGCCTTGCGCGTGCCAGTCCAGGGTGCAACGGGTGCCGGAGGCCGCCAACGCAAGTCGCCGACCGGCGGGGCAGCGAATGGCACGCCTTTGTATATACTCAACCCGCCTTCGCGTATCCCGGATATCGCGCCGGATTCCGTCGAAGTTGTAGGACTTTGTGCCAGTGCGCTAAATGACATTGCCGGAACGGCAACGAGGAGGATAGCTTTCGCTATAACTTTGGAAATGAACATTGCATACTGACTTCCTGGTCGGCAGATGACCCACGCCAATGTACCGTCGGGGACTACATTCGCTGGCTGACCGGGAAGCGAAGAGGGTGAAACAACTGCAATGAATCGAAGGGGGACGGTTCACTGAGTTGAGCTGTTCCTGCCAAAGATACGCCTGCAGTTTAGCTTTTGTTCCATTCAGAGGAAACAATATCCCCGGGCCCGCCGGCCATTGGGATGGGTCGCATTTGGCCTTGCGATTCGCACATTTTCGCTTGACAACGCAGTGCGCCAGATCCAAGGATCGGGGCAACCCAGGAGTCAACTTTCTTGCACAGTCCTGGTGGTTGAGTGTGGGGAGTCGGAACATGAAGCCAGGCGATAAAGCTTTAGGAATGGATCAGCCGATCTGTCGGCGCGACTTCTTGAATTCAACTTTACTGGCCTCAGGGAGCTTGCTGCTGAAATCTCTGTCGCCTCTGGAGATGATGGCGCAAGAAACCTCAGCCAAGACGGGTGGGCTCAATGAAAGCGATTGGAACGGCCCCACCACTGGAGTAGGCGATTACGCAAGCTCGAACGGCAACACGTGGAACGTGGTCAATGCCGGCCACGACATACGCTTTGGGGTCTTCGAAAAAGGGTCTCCCGAAGCAGCTGAGGGGGAAGTCTTCGATTGCGTGGTGGTCGGAGGCGGCATCGCCGGGCTGTCGGCTGCCTGGACTTTCAAGAAGGACTCCGGAGCCAAACGCACCTGCCTCATCCTGGAAAATCATCCGATGTTTGGTGGCGAGGCGAAACGCAATGATCTGATGGTGGACGGCCACCGCATTATGGGACCCCAGGGTTCGAATCTTATTTGGGCGCCAGAGCCAGGCACCTATCAGGAGAGTTTTCTAAACGACATCAGCCTTGATTGGCAGCATGCGGAGTATGTGCCCTGGGGTGGGCCCGGCCAGGAAATGGAGTTGAGCCGCACCAGCTATAGCTGGATTTACATCATGCCACCGACCTTCGGCTTTTATTTTGGCAAGGGGTTCGGCCAGCCCACGGGGAGTTGGGTAGTGGACCCCTGGGGGAAACGCCTTGAAGGCGTCCCACTTTCCGCTGGGATTCGTCAGGACATGCTGAAGTGGTGGAACGCCATTGGTAACGCAGAGAGACAGGGAAGAAGTGGACTCGGATCAGACATGGGTCCCAAAGCGCGTTATCTCGATTCCATAACCCAGGAGCAGAGACTGATGGAGGAGTATGGCGTTGGCCGGGAGATGGTTCGTCAATTCCTTTCTCCTTTGGCAGCTACCGGGTATGGTTTGGGTTGCGATGCGCTGTCCGGCTTTGTGAATCCGGATTTCTATCGCCTGTTGCACGACAAGAATCAGTTTTCCTTTCCCGGCGGGAACGCCGGAATAGCACGTCATGCACTGAAGGCACTTATCCCTGAGGCCTTGCCAGGGCCCGCGAATCTGGAATCGGTTTGTCAAACGCCGGTGAACTTCAACGCCCTCGATCGACCGGGGAATTCGGTTCGTATGCGCTTGCGTTGCACGGTGGTCCGGGTTGAGCACGAGGGCGAGCCGGAGAAGTCGGACTTTGTCCGTGTTACCTATACGCGGGATGGAAAGGTCTATCGGGTCAAAGCGCGTTCGGTCATCATGGCCAGTCCGCAATTCGTCAACAAGCACATCATCGCTGACCTCGATTCTGCGCACCGGGAAGCCGCCGAGCACTTCTATTACGCCCCAACGTTCTCGCTCAACGTGGCGGTGCGCAATTGGCGGTTCTTGTACAAGAAGGGCATCAGTGGTGCGCGCTGGTTCGGCGGCTTTGGTGAATGGACCGAAGTGCGAAATCCCATGGTTTGTGGTTCAGATCTGAAGACGTTCGGCCCGGACTCGCCCGTGTTTCTCACCCTCTATGTCCCTTTCCTGAACCCGGGATTGCCCGCTGGAGAGCAGTGCACTAAGGGTCGATTCGAGTTGATCTCCACTCCCTACCGCGAGATTGAGCGGAAGATGCGAGAACAATTTGTGGAGATGTTCTCGGGCTCGGGTTTTGACCCCAAGCGAGATATCGCTGGAGCCATTCTGAATCGTTGGGGGCATGCTTTCATCGTTGCGCCGCCTGGATTTTATTTTGGCAAGGACGGAAAACCTGCGCCGCGAGACGTATTTCGAAACCAGCCGTTCGGCAGGATTTCTTTTGCTCACAGCGATGTGAATGGTGATCCCAGCGCGCCGGGTGCTATTGAAGAGGGTAACCGCGCTGGAGGGCAAGCTATCAAAGTCCTCGGTCAGGCTTGAGGAAATACTGCGAGTCCAGCCTCCTGCCAAACTTACCTATATGGAGTTCTGCTTGATCGGCTTCCCGGGATGTCGGCTACTCGGCCGCTGGCCTGTCGCCAGCAGCCTTCAACCCGCCGAAACCCTTGACACCCCTGATACACTTAAAAGTGAAAGAAGGTCCGGCCCAACGCCGGACCTTCACCATTTAACCGCGTCTAAGAGTAGAGACAAGTCCAAAACTAAAGTCTCTGTTTCGAAGACTTTGCACACTTTAGGGGGAGGGGGGGGTATCGATGACAACCAGAACGCAAGTCACCAGATCGGACGCCCGGCCCCCATGCTGCAACCCAAAATGCACCGCCTCGGCACTTTTCTTCTCCTCCTTATCGCGGCTCTCAATCAGCCAACGCCGAGCCACCCGACCCCGCCTGAAAAACTCCTACATCTTCCCCAAAGACGGCTGGACCTACGTCCACCTCGAAGGCACTCCCGCCGAGATCGGCTTCCAGCACGGCTACCTCCTCTCCGCCGAGATCGAAGACAACTCCCGCGTCTACCATCTCGAAGGTGAGCACGAATCCGGCCGTGACTGGACCTTCTTCCGCGACGCCGCCCAGACCGAAATCTGGCCCCACATCGAGCCCGAGTACCAGGCTGAGCTGCAGGGAATCGCCGCCGGTCTCAAAGCCCGCCACTCCACCCTCGACCTCTGGGACGTCGTCGCCATCAACGCCTATGAAGAGCTCTCCGACTACTACCTCCCCTGGCTCAACCACCGCACCCACCACCCCAACCCGCCCGCCGACGTCCCCCCCGGCCGCTGCAGCGCCTTCATCGCCACCGGCTCCGCCACCAAAGACGGCCAGATCGTCCTCGCCCACAGCAACTGGTCGTCCTATATCGAAGGCGAGCGCTGGAACATCGTCTTCGACATCGCCCCAACTGCCGGCCATCGCATCCTCATGGACGGCACCGCAGGCATGATCACCAGCGGCGACGACTTCGGCGTCAACTCCGCCGGCCTCATGATCGCCGAAACCACCCTCCCCCGCTTCGAGGGCTGGAACCCCGCCGGCACCCCCGAGTTCGTCCGCGCCCGCAAAGCCATGCAGTACGCCGCCTCCATCGACGACTACGTCGCCACCATGCGCGAAACAACAACGGCGGCTACGCCAATAGCTGGCTCATCGGCGACCGCAAGACCGGCGAGATCGCCTACCTCGAACTAGGCCTCCAGCACACGCCCCTCACCCGCAAAAAAGACGGCTACTTCGTCAGCGCCAACTTTCCCGTCGACCCCGATCTCATCCGCGACGACACTCCCGGCTTCGATTCAAAGGACCGCTCCAGCAGCATGAACGCCCGCCACATCCGCGCTGACCAGTTCATGCAGCAGCACGCCGGCCAGATCGACACCACCCTCGCCCAGGCCTTCCTCACCGATCACCTCGACTCCTACGAGAACAGAATCCACGCCGACCAGCGCAGCCTCTGCGGCCACGAGGACACCTCCGGCAAGGGCGAGCACATGTGGAACACGCCGCCCTATTACCCCGGCGGCGCCTCCTCAGGAAAAGTCATCGACTCCAACATGGCCGCAAAGATGACCTTCATCGCCCGCATGGGCCACCCCTGCGGCGAACCGTTCCTCGCCGCGCCATTCCTCCACGCCCACAAAGAATTTCGCTGGGAGACACCCGTCCTGCACGACATGATCGCCGGCCCCTGGACCAGCTTCACCGCCGGTCAAAAAAAAGCACAAGCCGCAGCATGATCAATAATTCGGCACGATCCGCGGCACCAGCGGAATACCCGGCAACGGAGGAACCATCGAACCATCTTCGCGGACCTCAAAGCTGTCGACGTAAAAATGCTTCAAATCCGCATTGCCAAACGAAGTCGTAATCGCCACATCCGCAGCATCCCGTCCCGTAGCCACCAGAATCCGCCCCATACGCGGCTGATTATGCCGGGCATCCATCGTCATCCATCGCCCATCCAGAAACACCTCGTACCACGCACTGAAGTCACCCGCACCGCTGTAGGGAGAACGAATATCGCCGAGATATCCGGTCACATAACGCGCCGGAATATTCTGGCACCTCGAAAGCGTCACCGCAAGATGCTGATAGTCCCGGCAGACGCCCACCCGCTCTGTATAGACATCCATCGCCGTCTTGGTAGGCCGCGCCATCTGATAGTTGAAGCTCACCTTCTCATGCACCCAGTCGCGAATCGCCACCGCCCGCGTCCACCCCGGCGTCATCCACCCAAATAGCTCATGCGCGATCGCCACAAACCGGTCCACCTCGCAGTAGCGGCTCGGCAGCAGAAACTGCAGCACCTCCGCCGGCAGATCCTCCACATTCGCCTGCTGCGCCTCAGTGCAGATCGGATCCGTAACCCCCTCCACCTCCACAACCGACTCCCCACTCAACTGCACAATCCCCGCCGGCGCCATAAACCGCGTGCACCGGTTCCCAAAGCTATCCCGATACTCCGTCGCCGCAACCGGGGTCAGCACCGTACTCCCCCCACCCCGCTCAATGCGCCCAATCTCCAGCGTATTGCCGGACCGCACGCGCGACTCCAGCGAAGGATGCAGGTGCAGCAGCGCAACCATCGGAGTAGGAACACTCAATTGAAAATGGATGTCAAACTCGGACTTAATCAGCATCAACGGCCCTCTTCTGTCGTGGGGTCATGTCATCTGATGCAAATTCGCGATAGGTGGAGATGTAGCTGCAGTCTAACCTGAAACCGTAACCAGCGGCTTTGGCCGTCACAACCGGCTCAGATAAAATCAGCAACACAGATCCCTGTCAGCGATGCTCATCCCCGCATCAGTCGCCAGCATGCCTGTTAATCCATGTGATGCATAAGCTCGTCCATCCAGCGCCGTCATGTAGCTGATAGGCAAGTTCGCGGACGCGGCCAATATTCCCATCTGTGTAGCGGCCAGCGGATTGCCTGGCCCTACGATCTCAAATGTCAGCGACGAAAACGCCGTGTAGTTCATCCCCTGGCAGAAGTTGTAACCCAGCACCCCTATAACAAACATCGCCAGCGTATGCGGACTCCAGATAAGGCCCATGGAAAATACCGCACCAAAAAGTCCCGTCATTACATAGACCCTGGCTGCGAGAAAAACGCTCGCATAGTTCGATCGCTGCCACGCATCCCACCGAGCACGCAATCGCCACCCCCGTGCCTCCGATCGCTGTCACCCATTGTTCCGGCGCATGGAAGTCCTTGCCCAGTCCGGAAAACAGAGTTAGTCAACGCAAAGCAGCTTCGCCGGCGACAAAAACATCATCAGGCCAAGCAAGCAGCTTCGGCTTCGGCAAAGTTGATAGAGATCGCGGAACAGTGTCCGAAATGTTTCCCTCACACCGCGCGTCGGCTGGCATGGGGGTAGGGAAGAAGAACAGCAACGCCGTCGGCGACGTCAACACCAATGCCAACATCGGCGCCGCTAATGGCATTGGCAGTGTCCGTACCAGCACCACCGCAAGCGTCCCAAACACCCCCGCCGCTCCGAGATTGGCGACGTTGCTCCATGCACCCACCTCTCCATAGTGCTTGTCCTCGATAATGTCCGGCAGCCATCCCATCAAGGCATTGCCGAACATGACCGTAGCCGTGCACCCCGCTGTCAGAAAGAACGTCATCAGTGCCAGATGTTTCAACAGCAACACCGAAGCGCACAGACACACGCCCGCTAATGTCGCTAGCGCAAAACCATACGTCCGCTTGGTAAACCGCACATCCAGCACCGGGCAAATCAGAAATGCCCAGAACGAAGGAGAAAATCCTACCGCGGAGATGTAAGCGATGCGATCAACCGCAACTCCCTTGTCCCGCCAGCAGAATGGGGACTGCCGTCGAAATAAAGCCAAAATAGAACCCCAATGGCGCGATGGCAAGACCCATGGCCCACGGTGGAAGTTTACGCCGCATGCCACCACCATACGGCCAGCAGGCTCAGCCGCCAAATAAATCGGGAGTGCCACAATGCAAAACGGGCGGACCCGAATGGGCCGCCCGTCTTAACTACTTGTCGATTGATTATTTTGCTGCGCCAGCCGTTACACCTGCCTGCTCTGCGAGTGCTGCGGACTTGTCCGTCTTCTCCCACGCAAAGCCCTCGCCCTGACGGCCGAAGTGCCCGTACGCAGCGGTAGCCTTGAAGATCGGCTTACGGAGATCCAGACCCTCGATGATGCCCTTCGGCGTCAACGAGAAGTTCTTCCGCACCAACTCTTCCAGCTTGTCCTCATCGACCCTGCCCGTGCCGAAGGTATCCACCAGCACGCTCACCGGCTCCGCCACGCCGATCGCGTACGCCAGTTGCACCTCGCAGCGGTCTGCAAGTCCGGCAGCGACGATGTTCTTCGCCACGTAGCGCGCCATGTAGGCAGCCGAACGGTCGACCTTTGTCGCGTCCTTGCCGCTGAACGCTCCACCGCCGTGCCGTCCCATACCGCCGTAGGTGTCGACGATAATCTTCCGTCCTGTCAATCCCGTGTCGCCCATCGGCCCTCCGACCACAAATCGGCCGGTCGGATTGATGTGGTACTTCGTGTCCGCATCCAACAGGTTCGCAGGAATGACGGCCTGAATCACGTGCTTCAGAATGTCGCCACGCAACTCATCGTTGCCCACCGTATCCGCATGCTGGGTCGAGATGACCACCGCGTCGACACGAACCGGCTTATGATTGGCATCGTACTCCACCGTCACCTGGCTCTTGCCATCTGGACGAAGATAAGCCATCAGGCCGTTCTTCCGCACCTCGCTCAGCTTAGAAGCCAGCTTGTGCGCCAGCGAGATCGGCGTCGGCATCAGCTCCGGTGTCTCGTTCGTCGCGTAGCCGAACATCATTCCCTGGTCGCCGGCTCCGCCCGTGTCCACGCCCATCGCAATATCGCCAGACTGCTTGTTGATCGTCGAAATCACCGCGCAGGTATTCGAGTCGAAGCCATACAGCGCGTTGTCGTACCCGATCGCCGCGACCGTTCCGCGCACCAGGCTCTGAAAGTCCACATATGCCTTGGTCGTGATCTCACCCGCGACCACCACGAGGCCCGTGCAGGTAAGCGTCTCGCATGCTACCCGGCTGTAAGGATCCTGCGCCAGACACGCATCCAGAATCGCGTCGGAGATTTGATCGGCAATCTTATCCGGATGCCCCTCGGTTACAGACTCACTGGTAAACAGAAAACGGTCGCGTTTTGCCAAGACAACTCCTTTTGATTTGCGGATACGGACACCTGGCCCGTCGTACGCTACAGTCCTTCTATTTTACCTGTCACCGCCGCCTCCGGCAAAGCGCGGCACTCAATAGCCGCTGGCCTGCCTGAATGGCGAAATCTTGCATCGAATGGGCGATTAGGTATCCGGTCGAGATCTGCCGAAGACAGCTTTCTGATATTTCCAGTGACGGAATGACCGCGCAAATTTACTGTGGCTGAATTTCTACAGACGAATGTGCAGGGCAAACTTCCACACGACCCAACCCAGTGCCACCAACGAAACCACCATCATTCCCACACCCATCCATCGCGTCCCCGTCGTGGGTGCGGTGCTGATTCTGTTTCTCTGGACGTTCTCCGCAAACTCGGCCCATTCATTTCCATCCGGACTGGCCGCGCCGCTCTCCCGCAGACTGACCTCGAAGCGTTCCACCCAACTCACTTCATCCAGTTCCAGTACCGACAGGTAACTTCGCAGTATCCCCTTGCGAAATACACCGCCGGGCAGCGCGTCATACTCTCCGGCCTCCAACGCTTGTACATGACGTGGAGCCACCTTCGTAACCGCGCAGATCGCTTCAACAGAGATCTGCCGCCGTTCCCGCTCCCATCGTAACTCGTCGCAGAATCGCTCCATTTCCTCCGCTCGCTTTGTGCGCACAGACCTTCGAGCTCAACTCCCTGCCCGTGCTGGTCGAAGAATAGCCTCCCATCCCATTCAAGTCAAAGGTCTTCCTTCCCGATTTCGACGCCGTTTCGGCCTCGAACCTAGCCAGTTATCCTCCCTGGGCAGCCTGGCATCCGCCCACAACAGCATCAGCATCTCGGCCGTTTTCAGTACAAAGATTCCTCTTTGTTAGACTGAGGCCAGCGATGCGCATCCCTTTCCCAGAACGTATTTCCCTCACGTTCGCCATCATCTTCGCTGTCGTCCTTTGCGGCATTCAACAACTACAGGGAACCGACCCAATCTTTAGCCTTTGTGCATTTCTGTTTATTGTTATTGCGACAATAGCCTTCAACTTGGCAGGTGGATTCGCTCGGCCTTCGGGTGGTTACATTTTCTTCTACGCCGTGCTGGGAGTTATCGTTGGTCTTTTCTGGAAGGCTTTTCTTGGCGAAGCTGCGGATTCCAATCTGAGAGCTCCCCTCCTTACCATGCAGGTCTTTCTGGGCGGCATTACGTCGATGCTTGCCGCTGCCTACATCAGCCGAAAATTCTCAAGAAAACAGGCCTTCCTGCAAAATGCCGTGAAGGATAAGGACCTGAAGAATGCCACGGTAGGTTGTATCGTCTGCGGCCTCGCCATCAGTCTTCTCTTCGCGACTCTTCCTCGTGCTAATGGCAGCTTGCTGAGCGCGCTCAGCCAGGTGAATCGTTTCCTGCCGATGGCCATCATCCTTGGGACCATCCATAAGATTCGCAAAAGTGGGGGAACCCGCTGTTTCAGTTTCATTAGCGTGCTGGCGATGGGCAGCATGTTTATCATCGAGGGGGTGCTGACCTTCTCGAAGCAAGGCATTTTCACGCCGCTGCTTTGCTTTGCAATTGCAGCCGCTTCGCTCAACTACCGCTTCCGAATGTATCAAGTTATCGCAGGTGTTGTGATAATCGCCTTCATGTTCCGGTTCCTCGTGCCTTATTCGCAACTGGGCAGAGATCTTGTCCAGCCGGATTTTACCTTCGCAGACAGGCTCGCTTTGACCACGTCTCTCCTTACAGATATTGATACAGTCCGGCAGGACTATTCGGAACAGAGCGCCGAAGCTTACGGCGACAACGCCTTCGGCTATTACAACAGCCCGCAGGGGTTTTTCGACCGACTGCAGATGATCGCCCCAGATGACGGACTGATCAACGCCACCGAACTGACCCAGCCCTTTGGCCTCTCTCCGATCTACATCAGTATTGCCAACCTGATTCCTCATGTCTTCTGGCCAGACAAGCCCAATATGCTGGCAGGAAATACTTACGCTCACGAAGTAGGCGGCATCATCTCAGATGACGATCTCACCACTGGCATCTCCTTCACTCCCTCCGGAGAAGCGTTCCATCTCGCCCGATGGGCTGGAATCTTTATCCTCGCTCCCATTATCTGGTCCATTCTCTTCATCATCTTCGATTCCCTTTGCGGGGATATCCATAAGTCGCCATGGGGGCTGCTGGCTATCGCTGGATTCGCCCATACTGCGCCCGAAGGCATGCTGACGGGCGCAATCTACATGATGGGTTACGGCATGATCGCCATCGTCTTCGCCGCGTTCGCCGCTGCCTATGTTATGCCCGTGCTTGGTACGCTTCTCGCCGGCCCCGAGCGTGCGAATCAGCGCCGCACCACCCGCCTGCTTGCCGCCAGAAATGCGCAGCTCGGTTCACTGCCCCGATCTTGACCCATTCGTGATCGAAGACTGGACAGCCGTCGACCCTGTCCACAACCTGCAATCGATCTAGCGCTCGTTCATTTGGTAAGGATTCTTAATACTCAGGATCTTCATTGCCTTCAGGACAGCGGTTTTGGCCAGGGTCCGCATCTGCCCCTTCAGTCTCCGTCTCGCAATCATTCGTGCCTGCTGCTTGCGAAATGCCGTCTCCGAAGGTGGCCCATGACGTACGGCAGTGCTGCATAGCGCAATAATCTGATCGAACTCTACCTCTGCTGCGAAGTTCGTTATAAATGCCTCGCGAGCAAGCCGACCTCGTTCCTCGCTGGTCGCCAGATGTGGCTCCAGAAGTTCGGGAAGCCGCGCAATATCTCGTTCCTGAATCCTCAACAGAAATCTATCCCAATCGATATGCTCCGGCAGCAGGTAGTTATCCCCAATCAGTACCGGGGCCACTCCGGCGTTCATCACCTCAAAAAGCCGTATGCTACCCGTTCCAGCGCCCCTGGGACAAAGCACAAAGTGCGACGCCGCAAGCGTCTCTGCGTATAGCTGTTGGCGTTGCTTCCGATCTGGCTGCGTCAAATCCCAGTGGTAATAGGTCGACGTATTTTCAATCAACACATCCGGACGATTGAACTTGATATTGAACAGCCGCTTCCGCAGCATGGAAGTGCTTCCACCCTGAAAGCTAAATAGATACTTCTTCTCCACGGCGTCTGCATTCTCGACAAACGGATTCGTGTACTGTCCGTTGCGCGAGATATAGGAATAGCTGAAGGTTCGACCCGCGCGCGAACTGGAATCCATCTCCGCGGAGCAGTACACCCCGGGAGCAAGCGGCAGGTAGTTGTCATCTTCCGTATAAACCGCGCATTTGTCCGGAAATGCCACATAATCCGGGTGCTGCAGCAGCAGTTGGGGATCTCCGCCAAAGCTTCCTGTCAATACGATCAGGTCCGCTTCGTCGACCTTCTCCACCACCACATGGCCAGCCTTGCTGTACCGCGCGCGTTCTAATAAGAGAGACAGGCATTCGGACTCTCCGGCTGATGAAAGGTAAATCTTCATACTCTGATCGAACTTCATTGTCCGATATCACTAATCGAATGTCGAGTTGACATGCGATTTTCGCTGTTCTCCGCCATATCGTGCTGCGCCGTCCCATACACTGGTAGCAGCATGAATAAACTGGTTGCCGGCAATCTTGTCCATCGTCCTCTCCGTTCTCTCATCAGTGTCTTCGCCATCGCTATTGAAGTCATCATGATCCTCTCCATCGCGGCCATCCTGATGGGCAAGCTCAACGGCTTCAAAACCCGACAGAACGGCATCGGCATGGACATGCTCGTCCGCCCTAACACTGCCAGCAATCTCATTGGTATGAGCCCCGCCGGAGCCTCCATCAAGGTCGCCAACATCCTCGCCAGAATTCCCCACGTTGCCGTCGCCGCGCCGGTTAACATCCAGATCACCACCGCGCTCGATACCATCTACGGCATCGACTTCAAGACCTTCAACGACCTCCTCCCCTTCACCTTCATCTCCGGAACGCCCTTTCAGGGCCCCAACGATGTCATCGTCGACGACTACGCCGCCGCCGGCAAAAAAGTCGGAGACACCATCAATATCCTCAACCACAACTTCCGCATCTGCGGCATCGTCGAACATGGCAAAGGCGGCCGCAAATTCCTCCCCATAGAAACGATGGGATCGCTTACAGGTACCGAAGGCAAGGCCACCATGTTCTATCTGCGCACCGACGATCCGCCCAAATACCAGGACGACGTCCGCAAGGCCATCCTCGCCACCCCCGGCATGAGCACCTACAGTGTTGCTACCGCCGACGAGTACCTCTCCTCCATCTCGCCTGACCACCTCCCCGGGTTCAACATCGGCCTGGAGGTCGTCATCGGTATCGCCGTTGTCATTGGCTTCCTCGTCATCTTCCAATCCATGTACACCGCGGTCATGGAGCGCACACGCGAGATCGGCATCCTCAAATCGCTCGGCGCCAGTCGTTCCTACATCGTAGGCGTCGTTCTCCGCGAGACCGGAGTCCTCGCAGTCCTGGGTATCATCATTGGCATCGCCGCCAGCTTCGCTCTCAGCTCTATCCTGCAAAACCGCTTTCCGACCCTGGACTTCGTCATCAACATCCCCTACGTCTGGAAGGCGATCGTAATCGCCCTCACTGGAGCATTGCTCGGGGCGCTCTACCCCGCCTTCAAGGCCGCCAGCAAAGATCCGATCGACGCTCTCTCCTACGAGTAGCGCTTTCAGAACGATGCAGCGTCCTATCAAACCGAGCGCCTCTACTTCGCGACGTACTGACAATCCAAAGTCTGCCGCCACATTGCGGCAGTACTTTAAGGACTTGTGTAATACTCTGTAGCTCTCCCCTGCCGTACTGCCATATTTTTAGTGTTCCTCCATGGGCCAGCTGTCCCACAACCCGTCCCGTATCTCGAGATCCCTCGAGATCCTGCTGCTCCTCGCAGCCGCAGCTTTTCTCGCCCTTCACTTTCTCCACCTCACTGCCGACTTCCCCAACCACTCCCCCTGGATGGACTGGTCCAAATACACCGACGAAGGCTGGTACGGCGACGGCGCCATTCGTCACTTTCAGCGTGGCCACTGGTACGTTCCCGGAGACTTCAATCCTGCTGCCGCGCTCCCGCTCTGGCCTCTGCTCGAAGCCCTCCTCTTCAAATTCAGCGGAGTCAGTCTCGCCGCCTCTCGTGCTCTCACCGTCACCGTCTTCGCTCTCATCCTCGCTGCCTCCTACCTTTTGCTTCGCCGCAATCAGACCATCTCCCGGAGGCCGCACTACCCAGGCCCCGCCGTCGCCGTCCTGCTTCTGGTCGTTAGTCCCTTCTGTTACGCCTTTACCCGTCTGGCCATCCTCGAGCCGCTCCTCATCCTGCTCACCCTCCTGGCCCTCCTCACCGCCAGCTACGCAAAGCCCCCAGCAGAGCAGGGAACCGCAAACTTTAAACGCAGTCTGATCCGCGCCCTGAACCCGGGACCTTGGACCCTGATCCCTATCCTCCTGGGCATCCTCATCCTCCTCATGGTCCTCGCCAAGACCACCGCCATCTTTCTCCTCCCCGCCATCGCCTGGATGCTCTTCGCCCGCGCCGGCTATCGTCTGCGCCCCTTCCTTCGACTCGGCCTTCCCACCGCAATCGTCGCCGCGAGCCTCTGGCTGGGCTACTACGGCCTGCTCGTCCACCCTCACTACCTCGCCGACTATCGCTACCTCTTCGCGGCCAACGCCTACACTGGCATGACCCGTGATACCGCCATCGACATCCTCATCGACACCCTTCGCGACGGCGTCTGGATCGGCCCCATCCTCTATCCTCTCTCTCTCCTCGCCATCGCGACCGCTCTACTCTTCTCCCCGCGCCTGCTCCGCCAGCCCCTTGTTCCCGCTCTCCTGCTCTGGGTCGCCGGATACGCATCTTTCCTCGCCTACCACGACAACCTCCAGCCCCGTTACTACCTCGTCCTCGCGGTTCCGCTCACCATTCTTGTCGCGGGCGTCGCCGAGACCCTCCTCTTCGCAAACTCCTCCACCGCATCCCACCCTCCCAGACCCACCCACCCCGCGCTGCCCGTCCCACTCCGTTATAGCGGCTTCGCTGCCGTCGTGCTCGCCCTTGCCGCCGTAGCCGTCACCGACGCCATCCAGACCCTCCACTACATCCGCACTCCCGAGTACACCTTCACCTCCGCCGCCTCCCAACTCCAACGCGTCATCGCAGCCGACCCCACCCGCAGTCCACTCGTCCTCTCCATCTCCGGATCCGATCTCTCCCTCATGACCGGCCTCCCCTCCATCTGCGACGACTTCGGCACCATGGCTCTCGCCGATCGCATCAGCACCTATCGCCCCGGCTGGTACGCCGCCTGGAACGCCGTCGACGACGACAAGATGGAGGCCCTCAGCCGCTTCTACCACCTCCAGCGCGTCGCTGCCTTCCCCGCAATGGACGACCCCGAGCGCAACTTGCTCATCCTCTACCGCCTCGACCCCGCCAAGCCCGCTCCACCCACCGGCCGACGCCGCAAACCCATCCCCCGCCGCCTCCAGACCAAAATCGGCCAGCAGCCCAGCGTCCAGCAACTGGAGCACTAATCCGCAGCCACACCAGCCTCCGGAGCATCCGTATAGCACTTTCGTGCTACATCCTTACAGTCCGTGTCTGCATAACCTTCTTTCGTAGCCGAAAGAGGTCTTATGCCCACTCTGCTCTCATCTATCGTCTTCGCTGCCGAGCCGGCCTCGATCTTCTACATCGCCACCGGAGCCGTAGGTTTCGCCATCGCCGGCCTGCGCAAATCCGGCCGCGCCACGAAGCCATCCTCTACCGCGATGCTCTTCTGCAGCCGCGACTCCCGCGCGAATCTCAAAGACCTTAACCTGCTCTAACCGGACAGGTCCCGCAATAAAAAAGGCCGCCACAACAGGCGGCTCTTTTTGTGTCAAAACTCTTTCCCTAGCGCCCCAACCGCCAGACCGCCACAAACTGTGGCTTCTCCCACACAATCTGGTCGTTATCGAGCGGTAGTGTTCCAGACTTCGCGCTCGGCACCCGCGCATACACATCCACGCCCTTCACATCCCACTCCCCCGGCCCACGCGGAACGCAACGAAACTGCTCCGTCGACAGATAAACGGTCTCGCAGAGGGATTGCTGCGTCGCATTCGTAATCGGCACCGGCGGCCCGATAAATCCATCGATATTGAGCTCCTCCGCCACCGCCCGGATTCCCTTTGTCGCCAGATCATGCTGAAACTTCATATCCCCCATCAGCCCATCCAGCGGCACGATCTTCACATCCGAGTAGTACGCCAGCGCTCCCGGCTGATCGTACGCAAACACCCGCCGCAGCCCCGCCTGCTTGTACACGACCTCGTTGAACGCCGCCGGTGGAACAGTGTCCGGCCCATAAACGATGCGCTTGTAGCTCTCCTTCCACCACCCCACCGCCAGAATCAGCACGCACGCCACTCCCACAGGCGCTACCAACCATCGCCGCTGCTCTAGCACAATCGCAGCCGTCCTCGCCATCAGCACGCTCGCCAGCAGAAACCAGCTCGTGTAATACCAGGTCCAGCGTGTCTCACCTGACATAACGAATACAATGTAAGCCGCATGGCACAGCACACCCAGCGCAAACGGCGCCTCGACCGTCCTGAAAAAGAGGTCCCGTCTCCACACCGCCACGACGGCCGGCAGGCATACCGCGATCACCGTCAGCGCGAGCAGTGCCGTATGCGGCAAATTCGTACCCAGCACATGATCCGCCGTGCTCTGGCTCTTCAGCATTCCGCTGATCGGTTGCAGAGTGTGGAAATAGATCCAGTTCGAGGCGAGATATCCACCCCACAGCACCGCATACACCGGCAGAGCCATCAACTGCATCCGCCGCCCACCCCGTTTACCCGGCTCACCCAGAGCCACCCACACCGCCAGCCATACGAATCCCACGATAAAAATATTGTCCAGCCGCGCCAAAACCGCCAGGACGGCAATCAAGGCATAGGACACCGCCAGACCCGCCGTCGGTGCCTCGCTCATCCGGTAAGCAAATGTCATCAGCAACGCGAGAAACAGTCCACTCAGCGCCCCCTCGGTCCCCAACTGCGACGTAAACGAGAACCCAACCAGCAGCACGAACGCCACAATCCACATCCCGCCTGCCACCTTGCCCAGCAGCCGCCGAACCGTCCAAAGCATCGCTATATCGATTGCCGCAATCACACCCGCGATTACTGGTATCGCCTCCAGCCGCGAAGGCACCACCTTGTAGACCAGCGCGAGCACCAGCATCCACAGCGGATGGTACCCATTCGTGGGCATGATGTTATTGAACGTACTGCCCATCCCGCGGGCAAAGTTCCACGCCACCTGGAGGTAAAAGAAACTGTCATCCGCGAATAGCCTGGCCGGAAACTTCAGCAATACCCACACATACAGCGCCACTAGAACCCCAACGGCAACCCCCAGCCCCAGGTCGGTTCGCCTGTCCATCAAACCTCGCCCGCTACCCGGCAACTCTGAATCCATGCAATCTCCCTTGTTGGATATGGTCTGTTTGACCTTGATGGTATCAGGCCGGTTTTAGGGCGGTTTTAGGCCAGAATTTAGCCGTTTTCCTTGGATACAATGCATGAGATCGTTGACTTACCCTCCCCATCTCGTCTATTCTTAAACCTCGCGCAGTCTCGCGTCTGTAAGTCCGTGTATAACCTTCATGGACTTGCCCGGCGGTTGAGTCGCCGTAGTGGATCCCCGGGGCAGTTCAGAAGTTCTACGGTTCAGAAATCCGGCCCACAAGTCGGGCCTTGCCGTAAACCGCAGAGCAGCAACCCCCGAACCCCACTCCTCAAGCCCCCTTCCCAGGCTTTGTGCGAATCCTAGCGGTCCGGCTCTCTTGTCTTTGAGGAGATATCCTCCTCGTCTACGAAGCCCTCTGCCCCGGAACTAATTTTAATTTCACCGTCAGCTCTCACAGGCTGGCAGCAGTTTGCAGCAAAAAAGGAAGCAAAGTTCGCAGTAAAAGTAAGAAACCCGCAGTAAAAATCGATCGACCTTTCTTCATGCATCACGCCGAACACTGAAGACGGCAGAACCAGGGAGCAAACAGTAATGTCCACTACGATTCCGAGCGGCAAAGACATCAAGCGCAAGTGGTATGTCGTCGACGCCAGCGGCAAGACCCTCGGCCGCCTCGCCACCACTGCCGCCTCCGTCCTCGCCGGCAAAACAAACCCCCTCTACACCCCCTATATCGATATGGGCGATCACGTCGTGATCATCAATGCCGAAAAGATCGTCCTCACGGGCCTCAAGGCCGACAGCAAACTCTATCGCCGCTACACCGGCTTCCCCGGTGGCCTCCGCGAAGAGTCCTTCATCAAGCTGCTCGCCCGTCGCCCCGAAGCCATTGTCGAACAGGCCGTCAAGGGTATGTTGCCCAAGTCCAAGCTCGGCCGTCAGATGGCCACCAAGCTCAAGGTCTACAAGGGACCCCAGCACCCGCACCTCGCTCAGCAGCCCGTGCCCCTGGAGTTCCACGCCTCCAACGCGCCAAAGGCCTAAGTTCAGGGAAAGTTTAGATAGGTTCGGGCTCTAGCCCGGATATCAAGAAATCGGGAACCCAAGGGGCTTTAGCCCCGGAACAAAGTTCAAGGAGCATCATGGCAGATCTAGTCCAATACTACGGAACCGGCCGACGCAAGTCCTCCATCGCCCGCGTCTTCCTCCGTCCCGGCAGCGGTAAGTTCACCGTCAACAAAAAAGAGTGCGACGTCTACTTCGTCACCGCCCAGCAGCGCGCCGCCGCCAAGCGGTCGCTCGGTATCTCAGACATCGGCGAGACCTTCGACGTGATCACCACCGTCAAGGGCGGCGGTGTTATGGGTCAGGCCGACGCGGTCAAGCTCGGCATCGCTCGCGCCCTCATGGTCTTCAACCCCGAGCTCCGCAAGGCACTCAAGGCCGAGGGCCTCACCACCCGCGACTCCCGTGGTAAGGAGCGCAAGAAGTACGGTCAGAAGGGCGCTCGCGCTCGCTTCCAGTTCTCTAAACGCTAGTCGTTGGATTACTGCAAGCCACTCGCTCCTTCGGCTGCAATCAGTTTGAATGGGTGCCGGACATTTCCGTCCGGTGCCCATCGCATCACCCTCAGCCGCAACTCAACTGAGGTCAGGAGTCAAATCTCCCTTACGAGGGATCAATCCAGGTATCGGCGACCAATTCCGACTACCTTAACCAAGGAGCCTCAATGGCAAATATCACTATGAAAGAACTGCTCGAAGCAGGCGTTCACTTCGGGCATCAGACCAAGCGCTGGAACCCCAAGATGAAGGAGTACATCTTCGGCGAGCGCAACGGCATTTACATCATCGACCTCCAGAAGACCCTCAAGCTCTTCAAGGAAGCCTCGAAGTTCGTCACCGACCTCACCTCAACCGGTAAGCTCATCCTCTTCGTCGGCACCAAGCGTCAGGCGCAGGATGCCATCGCCGAGGAAGCCAACCGGGCCGGCATGCCCTACATCAACAGCCGCTGGCTGGGTGGCCTGCTGACCAACTGGGTCACCGTGCAGAAGTCCGTCAAGCGCCTCGCCGAACTCGACGACATGTCCACCGACGGCCGCTACGAGCTCCTCACCAAGAAGGAAGTCATCAAGCTCGAGCGCGAGCGCAAGCACCTCTCCACCAACCTCTCCGGTATCAAGAGCATGAAGCGCCTCCCCGACGCCATCTTCGTCGTTGACTCCAATAACGAAGCCATCGCCGTCGCCGAAGCCCGCAAGCTCGGCATCCCGGTCGTCGCTGTCGTCGACACCAACTGCGACCCCACTCAGGTCGACTACGTCATCCCCGGCAACGACGACGCCCTCCGCGCCATCCGCCTCTTCACCACGAAGATCGCAGACTCCGCCGCCGAAGGCGTCCAGATGGTCTCCGAGCGTGCCTTCGCCACCGAGTCGGCCGACGTTCAGCCCCTCGAAGTCGCTCCCGAGCACATCGGCGAAGACGGTGAAATCATCACCGAGCTGCCCGTCAACGAGTCCGCCGGCGTAGCCGAGGCCTCAGCCGAAGACGACGACAACGTCGACCTCGAAGCCGTCCTCGGAGGAGGCATCCGCAAGGCTGTCGCTGCCGAAATCGAGCCCGAAGCCACCGCCACCGAAACCGTCGCCTAACCGATTCCAGGCGTACGGCTACCAAGGCTGCGGAAAACCGCTGTTTTGAAGGGGTGGGACTTTAGTCCCGCCGTGAGCCAAAAATGAAGGAAGCTCGGCTTTAGCCGCTGAGGGAATGTTTGCAGCGGGAGTGAACTCTCCCACCCTCGTTCGTCATGCCGTAACAGCCTCTAGTTATCATCGGGGCGCGGGCTTCAGTCCGCGCCCCTTTCGCAGAAACCGTACAAAGGAAATCCATCATGTCTGAAGTAGCATTCAAAGTAGACGCAAAGCTCGTCAAAGACCTCCGCGAAAAGTCCGGCGCCCCCATGGGCGACTGCCTCAAGGCCCTCCAGGAAGCCAAGGGCGACATCGAAGAAGCCTTCGTCGTCCTCCGCAAGCGCGGTATGGCATCGGCCGCCAAAAAAGCCGCCCGCTCCACCAACGAGGGCTCCGTCGGCACCTACATCCACGCCGGCGGCAAGATCGGCGTCCTGCTCGAGCTCAACTGCGAGTCCGACTTCGTCGCGCTCACCCCCGACTTCCAGGAGCTGCTCCGCGACATCGCCATGCACATCGCCGCCACCGACCCGCGCTACGTCCGCAAAGAGGACGTAACCCAGGAAGACCTCGACCGCGAGAAGGACGTCTACCGCGCCCAGGCCGAAGCTTCCGGCAAACCCCCCGCCATCGTCGAGAAGATGCTCGAGGGCAAGCTCGGCAAGTTCTACGAAGAGTTCTGCCTGCTAGAGCAGCCCTTCATCAAGGAGCAGACCCAGACCATCGCCCAACTCATCGCCACCAAGGTCGGCAAGCTCGGCGAAAACATCTCAGTCCGCCGCTTCGCCCGCTTCAAAGTAGGCGCACCCGACTGGACCGTAGCCCAAACTAAGATTGCAGCAGAGGAGCCCCAGGCATAGGCCTAGCGCAAATCCGCAGCACATCGAGCCCGGGCGACAGCCCGGGCTCTTATTTTTGCCATGTTCTGATACCGTTGCGTGAAAAACATTTCCAAATCTTAGGAGCTAGTATGAACGAAATTGTTATTCATCCGATCTATGAGCTAGAAGCCGAGTGGGGCGACCATTCCCCTTTTGACGTGAGCTTGCTGCCTTTTCAGATATGTAATGAGATCTCGATTGAAGATGTTAGCAGCTTATTTCACGATGAGATGTTTTCTTGGGTAGGAGATGAATTGAGCCGACGTGATCGAGAAACTCTGACCAGCGTTTAGTATGCGTTGGTCAGGCGTCGGCAGATTGATAACAATCACATCATTATTAATTCAGCAGATAATTCAGAAGTTGAGCCTATCGAAGTGATAATGGCCTGTCTTCGAATCATTCGACCAATGAGAGAAAAGTTGGGTCTAATGCGCGGCGAGCTATTACGGGATGGATCGCTAAACATCAAACGATTTGGGAATCCGTACAACATAATCAACGTTCCTGACGTAGAAAAGCTTTTTGCTTTTCGCACTGAGGACGCCCTGTTGTTGCGTAAGATTGCACCTCAAATGATCCGCGCATCAAGAGGAGAATATTGGAAGTTTCGGATGGCTGTTGAGTTTTATCAAACTGGGCATTTTCAACAACTCCATTGGAAGCCTCGAATCTTCTTCCGCTGTTCGGCTATCGAAGCTCTATTCAGTTCAAATAAGAAGCAGGGCAGTCAAGTAGTAAAAAGCCGAGTTAATCTTTTTTTGGGAGAAAATACTTGTATCTATGATGTTGGAGACATCCCACGTTATTTGCCGCAGGCGACCGAGATAACAGTGGGAAGCATGCTTGACCTAGTTTATAAAGTTAGAAATTGCGTTGCACATGGCGATAAAATTCCCGATGAGCTTTTCAAAACAATACTGAAACGAGGCGTCAATGATCCTCTAAATGCTGTTGCTGTAATAGATGAGGCTGTGAGCTTTATCGTTCGCAAAAGCCTTCAGAGAATTCTTGTTGATGACCTCTTGGAGCATTTCAATGATAGTGGTTCGGTTGACGCTTATTTCGCGTCTGTATAGGTCGTCTTACTCAGCATTGTTTCCCCGCCGCTTGACGACTACCCCTCCACTACTCAGGCCGCGACCAAACTAAGCGCCTAACCGACCTGAGACTGGAAGTCATAAAGCCCTATCCTCACGCCTCTATCGCTTCAAATAAGCAATCAAATCCCGCCGCTCCTCCGCCTTCGGAACATAAAAGTCCATCTTGGTATCCGGCACCACCAAATCCGGACCGCTCAACCACCTCTCCAGCGTCGCATCCGTCCACGTCAGTCCGGACCTCTTCAATCCGTCCGAGTAGTCAAACCCCAGCACGCTCCCAGCCTTCCTGCCAAACACTCCCGCCAGCCTCGGCCCTTCGCGATCCGCGTTGATCGCATGGCAGCCCGTGCAGCGCTTATCGAACACCAGCTTGCCTCGCGCAGCATCGCCCTCGCCAGCCAACCCAGCCTCACTGTCCCCCGCATTCTTACCCAACATCGAAAGCGCCTGCACATCAGCCTTCGAAAGCTTCGCGTCCCAGTGCAGCACCAGATACTGCAGCGGAGGCATCTCCCCACCCTTCGCCTCCTGGCAATCTTCGCCATCAACACCTCCTGTCTCTCCATCGGCATCTCCTCCCATCGCGACAGATCCATCTTCCTGCGCGCCTCGACGATGTCCCGTTCTATCAGCCATGATCCCGGAGCCACCCGCGCATACACCGGCCACCGCGTCTCGCTCGAGTGGCAGTCCGCGCACTTCGTCACCAGCACCGCCTTCGCATCCGCCGGCATCTTCGCGCCCTGCAGCAGCGTGCCGAGCCCCTTCGCGGGCTCGACACGCGGATTGCCAAACGGATGCACATACCCCAGCCCCATCACCGCTGCAACCGTCGCATCGCCACGACCCAGGGACGCATCAGACCGTCTCCGCCAGCGTCGAGTCGACCACAGCCAGATGACTGTGCCCGCGAACCACCTTCACCTTCGTCACGCCCAACACACTCTCCAGCTTGCCCGCAGGAACCGCCATCGGCCCCGGGCCCGGCTGCAGCTCCCGGAGCAGGCTGCGGAAACGCCGTCGACATCGCCGTGTGAAAGCTCACATTGCCTTCCACCTTCTGCACGATCTGATGAATGTGCCCGTTCAGCACCGTCACCGATCCAAAGCGCTTCAGATAGCCCAGCGCCTGTCGCCCCATCCTGCGTCCCCCAGCCCCACTTCTCATAGACCATCCACAGCGGAATATGCGCGAACACCACCACTGGCGTCGAAGCGCTCAGCCCCGCCAGATCAGCCTTCAACCAGGCCAGTTGATCCGCGCCCAGATTGCCCATCGCGTCCACCTGCACCACATTGTTCAGCCCCACAAAGTGGACGCCCTTGTAGTTGTGGCTATACCAGCCATTCCCCAACGTCCCTTTGCCAAACCGCTGCTTGTACAGAGCACCATCGTCGAGCGAAAAATCATGTTCTCCCGGAACATAAAACACCTGCCCGACCTTCGCTCCCTTGATCACCTGCTCGGCCGTATCGAACTCCGCTGCCTTCGAGCTCTGCGTGATATCGCCGGTATGAATCATAAAATCCGGCTGCTTCATCCCCGCAGGCATCGCATTGATCTTGTCGATCGCCTTCTTCAACGTGCCCGTCACATCCTGATTCGCCGCCTTATTGAAGCCGATATGGCTATCGCTGATCTGCACAAACGAGAAGTCCTCGACAGCCTTCACCTTTCCAGCGCCCGAACCGCTCGCCTGCGCCAACAGCTTCGAAGTCGGCACGCCGCCCACCATCGACCACAGCAGCCCAGTCCCGGCCCACGCCATGCACCCAAGAAAATTACGCCGGTCGATGCCATCTCCTGCGGGCTCTGCAACGCCCACGTTATCCTGCACTACTTCGTCTTCCTTATACCGATTCATAGCAAGCTCCATTTTTTTGATTTGCCTACACACCTCAAAACTGGCTCAGCTCGCCTTTATTCCCACGCACCCGCAAATAATTCGTGGAATAATCTGTCTGCGATTCGGTTAACGGTAGGGATGTTCAACACTCAATACCTTCCGGCCTGCTTCGCCGTGCCGCTGCAACCCCGCAACCTCAGTCAGTCCGAGGCACTCTGCATCATGCCGTCCTCCTCTCACAGCGCAGCCTTCGAGCAACTCGCGCTCCCGCTCCTTCCCTCGCTCTACAACCACGCCTCCTGGCTCACACGCAACCACGCCGAGGCCGAAGACCTCGTCCAGGAGACCTTCTCCAAAGCTCTCCGCGCCTTCGACTCCTTCCAGCCCGGCACCAACTTCAAAGCCTGGATCTTTCGCATCCTCCGCAACACCTTCCTCACCTCGCGCACCGGCATCGCCGCCTCCCGAACCGTCTTCCTCGAAGACCACCCCGACACACTCGACACCGCCGACGCCAACCCCACCCCGGAAGACATCCTCATCCGTCTCGACAACCAGGCCGCTCTCCACGCTGCTCTCGACCAGCTTCAGCCGCCTCTCCGCGAAGCTCTTCTCCTCTCCGACGTCGAAGAGATCAAGTACAAAGACATCGCACTCATCCTCGACATTCCCCTCGGCACTGTCATGTCACGCATCTCCCGCGCCCGCCAGGCCCTCCGTCAACTTCTGCAGCCGCACCTCGGTGAATCCCTATGACTCAAACCACGCACATCGACCCGGACACACTCAGCGCCTTCATCGACGGCGAACTCCCGCCCATCGACCAGCAGGGAATCGAGCAGCATCTCACCACCTGCCACGCCTGCACTCTGCGCGTCCTCTCCGCCACGCAACTCAAAGCCGCCACCGCCCGCGCCGGCCACCGCTTCGCCCCCTCACCCGAAGCCCTCGCTCGCCTCACCGCCCAACTCCAATCGCAGTCTCAGCAGCAAACGCAGCCGCACACACAAAAAACCGCGCGCATCTACTCCATGGGTCCCTCGGGCTCCATGCGTCCTCTGGCCTGGTCGGCCCTCGCCGCAGCCATCATCCTCGCCGTCTCGCTCCTCGGCTGGCGTCAGCTCCATCAAACCAACACCCTCGCCGCCGAATTACTCGACCAGCATCTCGCCACCCTCTCCAGCGCAGCCACTCCGCAAGTCATCTCCACCGACCGCCACACCGTCAAACCCTGGTTTCAGGGCCGTCTCCCCTTCAGCTTCAACCTCCCCGACCCCGCCGCCCTGCCACCCGACACCACCCTCAAGGGCGCCAACCTCACCTACCTCAACGGCCAGCCCGCCGCCCTGCTTCTCTTCACCATTCACAAACACGAGGTCTCCGTCTTCCTCACCCAACGATCCGGCGGCCCAATCCTCACAACGCTCCCAAACACCCGTTCGGGATTCACGATCGACTCTGCCACAACGAATGATCTCAACATCGCAGCCGTCAGCGACGTCAACCCAGCCGACCTCAACGCCCTCATGGCAGTCTTGGTTCAGGCGCAGGTTCAGGCGCAAAAACCTCTCTAGGAAAGACCCGCACACCGTCACTACTCTAGGTCCACCTCGAAACCATCCAGCCCCAAAGGCATCAGGCAATCTTTCACTTGTCGAAACTCCAATGCCTCGCATCACGTCCGTTTAACAGCAACCGATAGAGTCGGGCGACGCCCCGGGTTTCTAACATCTGAAAATGAAGTGCGAGTCTCATGGCGAACAACGGCAGACAGAGCCACACAATGAAACGACAAAACGGATTCCTGTTGCCTGGCAAGTGGTGGCGTATTGCTGCTGCGCTTTTACTGGTCGGTGCGGTCGCATCCCTGTCAGGGGTCAGGAGTTGGCCCGATCAAATTTTAGGGATGCGGCCTGCGAACAAATCCGAACAGTTTTACAGGTACATCGCCCAGCAGCTTGCCGAACCTTCTCTCTGCAAGAAGATTCCGTGGTCCGTCATGTCGCCGGGTGGATTCTTCATTGCGCCGTCCTACGAACGATCGGAGTGTTACGACTTTATTGCGGGCAGGACGAAGAACCCGTGGCTTTGCTGGAAGGTCAGGCGGCTCGGCGCATTTAATTGGTTGTCCGAGCAGACATCGGTCTGGAGCTGTCTAAACCATGCGATTCACGGCTGGGACGGTGGCATCGCCATCTCTCAAAGTGATCTGATCTACTTTTTCACTCAGATGGGTTACGACCCGGACACACTTCATCTTGAAGGCCTCACGCCGCCTGTGGTCAGCGTAAAGGATATCTACCGGCAACTCCCGGATCGACCCGACATCGTGGCTCAAATTGAGAGAGCCATCGGCCCTCTCGATACGCCTTCGGACTTGCCCTCCCACGACATTGAGGGCACCTCCTATCTCGCCGATATTGCTGCAGTGGCCACCACCGACTTCCGATGGTGTCTTCGGATTCCGGACGGTCTACCGCTAGCCGGTGAGAGGGCAAAATTCCGCGACTGGTGTTTGCTTACGGTCGCCACCAACACCAGGAACGCCAAACTCTGCAGACTCATCCCCATCCGAGCGGGTGGAAGCGACCCACGGATGTCGCCGCAAGCTCTGTGCAGCTTCCAGGCCAATTCTGCGCATGCGGGCAATACAAGATATGGGCCAGAGGTGCCCGCTGATGACGATCGGACGCGCGCGCTGATAACCATGCTGAATTATCCAATCCCGCACGCCAAAGACTTGCCCCCCGAGCAGATCTATACCGCCTATGATCGCTTCTTAGACGAGCTGCAAAAGGTTAGTGATCCGCAGCACATGACGGCTCGCCTACGCTTCATCGACCGCGTCCAGCGCGTCCCGAATAACAACTAAACTAGTCGGCAGTTCGGATAAGAACCCGGTAATCAATTACAAACGTGTCTTCCGCCAGAGCCCGCGCAGAGCCTATGCTGATTCAAAACCCCGTATGTAGGGAGTATTTGGCGGCCGCGGCCCCGTTGAAAACATCGGTCCGTGTGTCGACCGATATGTCATGTTCATGTACGGAGTCGCGATGACACGTCCCACGGCAGAGTAAACGCCGTTCTGCCAGTTTGAGTCCATATAGTGGTTCGTAATCCCGGTTGATAGAAGCAGCCGCTCCGCATTGAACGGCTCCTTTCCGGTCAGCATCATCTCGATGATCCAGTGCTCGTGGGCGTTCGCAGCATGGTACTGCGAGATGGGACCGGGCCAGCCAAGCATCGATATGATCGTCGGGTCTTTCTGCCCTGCGACGTCGCCGGCGAAGGTCCAGCCCACGCCGTTGCCCGAAATTGAGGCCGCTTTGGTCCCGTCGTTGTACTCCACGATGCAGAGGTTGGTCTGGCGGGCCTCGGCGGCCTGGCGGCCTGGCCCCCTGCGGCCTGTTCCCCTGTTGCCCGCCCTGCTGAAAGTATTCCGCCGGAAGGTCAAAATTTTTCCGCACCGCTTCAAGCAGGTTGTTGGCCCAGGCGTTGGCTTCGACCCACTTCCACGCCTCAGGCCCGCGAATGGACTGCACCGACTTGACGCCTGTCTCACCGCCCTTGCGGCGATCCATAAAGGACTGGAGCACGTCAATGCAATGGAAGCTGGCTCCCTCGTCTGCCATGCCTCCAATCACGAGTCCGTTCTTAAGTGGTGTATCGGCAGCAATATCTATCTCGGGCTTGCGGAAGTAAGTGGGGATGGAGGAACCGCCGGTCAGGGGGAATTTCAGTTCACGGGATTTGTCATACATCCATTTGGCGTCGTCCCAGTTGTAGGAGAGGTGCTTGTCGTTAAACACCGGCACCGAGCGTTTGCTCTGTTCGAAGACCCGCATCACCTGCTGGTAGATCCACCACCGCGGCAAGAGCCAGTGCCCCCTGAGATCAGTTGGATAATTGCCATGTTCTGCAACGATGACAACACCATCTACAGCAAGCTCTTTCCCGCCAAGCGTGACAGCTTCCCCCACTGTTTTAAACATGGGAATGTTTTTCGCTTTGCATACCTTCTGAGCCAGCAGGCTCGTGTCGTATTGATGGACGTAAACGGCCACCACGTCCACCCGCGAAGGAGTGTGGGCGCCGTTCCACCAATAACCATCGATCAGCTTGTTTACGATCCAGTCCGCATGTGAAGTCGGCAGACCCCAATAGCTGACGAGACAGGCGATACGAGGCCGTTTTTGCGCAGTCTGCGCAACAGCATCGGGTCCGAAACCGGTGAAAGCCGTCAAACCGGCCAAACCGGCCAAACCCATTCCGGTTATTCCCAGCATTTCACGCCGGGTGAAGAGAGAGTTCGACTCCATAGTTTCGGTGATTGGGGATGAATCTGCCGCCCTGGCTGCAATGTCGATTTGTTTCTCTTTCATAGTGGTTATTTGATCCTGTTGGGTATAGGTTTATTTTCTTGCAACAAATGCAGCAACTTGCTCCTTCTCTGGTCGGTGATCATCGTACCATCTCTGCCTTTGGGCGGTGTTTTCACCCTACCATTTTGTGAATGTAAATAATAAAGGCAATAAAATCCCAATCAGCGAGCCAGTCATCGACACGCACATCTGTCGAAAAATCGCGCAGCGACATCATCGTCAAAGGAGCCACTCTCATGAGCAAGATCCTCAACGAAGTCCTCTCCGCCAATAAAACCTACGCCGGCACCTTCGGCGACAAAGCCAAGCTCGCGCTCCCACCCGCTCGCGGCTTCGCCATCCTCACCTGCATGGACGCGCGCCTCGACCCTGCCAAGTACGCCGGCCTCGCTGAAGGCGACGCTCACGTCATCCGCAACGCAGGCGGCCGCGCCAGCGACGACGCCATCCGTTCCCTCGTCATCAGCTACAAACTTCTTGGCACCAAAGAATTCTTCGTCATCCATCACACCGATTGCGGCATGCTCTTCTTCACCAACGACGTCATGCGCAGCCTCCTCGCCAACTCACTCGAGACCGCCGCCCTCACGCCCGAAGGCTTCAAAGACGTAGGCAAAGGTCCCGGCACCACCGCCGCCGAGTTCATTGAGTTCCTCCCCATCAAAGACCAGCCCCAATCCGTCCTCGCCGACGTCACCCGCATCCGCCAAAGCCCGCTCGTCCCTAAATCCATCCCCATCTACGGTTACATCTACGACGTCCATTCGGGCAAACTCATCGAAGTCCCAGACGCCACGACAGCCGGTCGTGCCAAGTGAAATCATCGACACCGAAGATGAGCTATCTCATTCAAAAATAATTGACTTCGGATAACCCCGCCCATATACTCCGCCCCAACGTGTTGCGGCTGCGGATTGGCGGGATTCCGTATGCCTCGCAACAGCAATGCCTCACAACTCCCCTGCACTCCGGCCCATGTTCTTGGAAGAGTTTCAAGGAGGAGACGATGGCATCAGTCAATCGAAGTGCGAAGCGATGGATCCGCACCCCGCAACACTCTCTGATTCATAAGTCTCGGGATACTGCTCACGTTGGCACTGACTGCCAACTCATGTAGCTGGGCGGAATCCCAACCATCCGGCATACAAGCGCAGGTAAAGAAGCTGACAGGCCAGAAGGCTAAAGTTACTCTGACGGACGGAACCCTGGAAAAAGGAAAGATCGGAGCCGTGGACGACCACTCCTTCGTGTTGGATCGCGGCTCGAAGAAAGGAACATCCACGATCTCGTATGCGTCCGTCAAGACCATACAGCGAGATAGCCTTTCCACTGGCTCTCAGATTGCCATTGCTGGCGGCGTCGTCGTGATACTAGCTGTAGGTATTGCGGTGGTAGTAGAAGTTGCGCGGGTGCCGCACGGTGATGTCGGCAGTCTCTGTCCGCCAGGCAATCCCCAATGTCTCTGATAACGCGCAAATAGCATGAAGCAGCAGCATTTTCCTTGATGACCACTAGGCTATGGCAGATGCGCTCTATCTTTGCTTCTGAGATAGGCCGGGGCTTTGGCCCCGGCACCCGACACCAACGCAACATCGGGCTTTAGCCCCTGGGATATGCCTTCATGTCCTCGCCTCCAACAAATCGCTGTCAAGCCCCACTCGCACCAAAACCCGCGCCAATCCGCCACAATCGCGTGGCGTACTAGTTCCACTCAATCAACTAAAATAGATACAGAGCAAAAAAAGGCCTCGGCACACAAGCCGGGGGCTTTGATCTTCTACCAGACAATTATGGAGCTAAACCATTTAAATCGAAGACTTTACCCATAAAGTCTCTGAATGGAATACTTTACAAATCGCACTTGCTGTAAACAAATGATTCTAAGGACTTTGATAAAAGAGAGGGGAGGGGAGGGGTCTGAATTCAACTCGCACGGGAGCCAACAATCTCCATGCGATACTTGAATCTGACATGTTCAAAAGAGTCCTCCTCAAGATCTCCGGCGAAGCTCTGGCCGCTGGCAAAGGTTTCGGCATCGACGCCGTATTCATCCATCAAATAGCCGCAGAAATATCCGCAGTTCACGCACTCGGCTGCGAGATCGCAGTAGTCGTCGGCGGAGGAAACTTCTTCCGCGGAGTAGCCCAGCAAGCCATCGACATGGACCGCGTGGCCGCCGACCACATGGGCATGCTTTCAACGGTGATTAACGCAATAGCTCTTCAGGACGCCATCGAAAAGCGTGGCCTCTTCTGCCGCGTCATGTCCGCCATCGCGATGCACCAGGTCACCGAGCCCTACATCCGCCGCCGCGCCATGCGCCACCTCGAAAAAGGCCGCATCGTCATCTTCGCCGCCGGCACCGGAAACCCTTACTTCTCCACCGATACCGCAGCCAGCCTCCGCGCCATGGAGATTGGCGCCGACATCCTCCTCAAGGCCACCTCGGTAGACGGCATCTACACCGCCGACCCCAAAACAGACCCCACCGCCACCAAACTCCCCACCGTCACCTACGCCGACATCCAAAGATTAAATCTCCGTGTCATGGATCAGACCGCCGTCTCCCTCTGCAAAGACAACAACATGCCCATGATGGTCTTCAGCATGCGCGAAGAGGGCAACATCGTCCGCGTAGTCAGCGGCGAGCAGCTCGGCTCCCTCGTCACTGCCTGACAATCACTGCCATCTTATTCACAATCCATCGCGTCTAACTCTTGTAGTACGCGTTCGGAACCACTGTAGCCCTCCCGCATCCAATCGTCAGTCAGGACCACCCACGAATGACCGCAGGCATACTGGAACTGGAAGCACCCAATCCGGCCACAGAGACCAACGGCGCGCCTCCGCCGCCAACGAAGCCTGCCCGCAAGGCCCCCCTGCCCGCCCTCACCGGCATCCGCACCCTCCTCGCCATCTTCATCATTCTCTTCCATTTCACCCCGCCGCACCTCGGTCTGCTCTACCCCATCATCGACAACGCCTACGTCTTCGTCGGCTTCTTCTTCCTCATCTCCGGCTTCATCCTGACCTACAACTACGCGGACCGCTCCCTCACCCTCAGCAAGCGCGAGTTCTGGCTCGCCCGCTTCTCCCGTCTCTACCCCGTCTATCTGCTGGTGCTCGTCATCTCGGTCGGGATGCTTCAGGACGAGTGGTCCGCCCGCTCCCACACCGAGTTCTGGCGCGGCGTAGTCCTCACGCCCTTACTCCTTCAGGGCTGGAGTCCCAACCTTGCCACCTTCGGCAACACCGTCGCCTGGACCCTCTCCTCCGAGGTCATGTTCTACTTCGCCTTCCCCTTCCTCCTCTACGCCTGGGCCACCCGAGCCCCGTGGCTCAACACTCCTCTCCGACTCATTGCTCTCTTCTTCGCTCTCTGGATCTTCGGACTCATCCCCCATCTCCTCTATACCGTCCTCAACCCCGACCACCTCGCCGCTCCTGCCGACCGCTACACCTCCACCCATCTCCTGCGCTTCCTCAAGTACACCCCGCCACCCTACGTCTGCACCTTCCTCGCGGGCGTCACTCTCGGCAAACTCCATCCGCTGCTCCCCTTCACCTCCCGACAGCGTTTGCTCATCGCTACAGCGGCTCTCACTCTGCTCGGTCTCTTCTTCTACACCAGCGCCGCCATACGAGCCCCATACATCTTTATGCACGGCGGCCTGCTCACACCGCTCTTCTGTCTCCTGATCCTTGGCCTCGCCGGCCCCAATCTCATCTCGTCGATCTTTTCCTTCCGCCCCCTGGTCATCCTCGGCGAAGCCACCTTTGCCCTGTACCTGCTGCACTTCAACGTCTTCGTCATCATCCACAACCATCACCTGCCAGAGCGACTCCACCTCGCTGCCTATGACCCCTGGATCTCCTACGTTCTGCTATTGGTCCTCGCCTACATCGCCTTCCGCTTCGTAGAGAACCCCGCCCGTAAACTCATCCTCCGCCGCTTCTCCCGCAAACCCAAACCCGCCGGCAACCCCGTCTGAAATCTCCCTCCAGCCAGAAACAAAAGGTTTTGCACCGCGCTGTCCTTCCGCGTGGTACAGTTTCAGGCGAACGGTACCCCCATGTCCGCAAGCAGCGTCTCTGCCGATCCAACCGGTGGCCGCACTAGCAGTCGGATCCTCACACGGTACGGGATCCTCGTACTGGGGCTGCTTGTACTCGTAGCGGCTGAGATATTTCTCTCTACCCGGCAGGAGTCGCAAACCTTCGACGAAGCAGACCACCTCTACGCGGGATATGAGTACTGGAAGCATGGAGACTTCGGGCACAACCCGGAGCATCCGCCGCTGGTGAAGCTGGTCGCAGCCTCCCCGCTCCTGCCCCTGCATCTGAAAGAGCCGGCGACCAGTCCTGGTCGCTACTTCAAGGCGCAGGATTTTCTGGCCGGCCCTGAGTTCCTTTACAGCGCCGATGCCGACTCGCTGCTTGCGAGAGGGCGGGCCGTGTTGATTGTCTTTAGCCTCGGTCTGGCTCTCGCAATCTTTGCCGCGGGGTGGGAGATGTTCGGCGTGGAGTCGGGCCTGCTCGCAATGGTCCTGTTCGCCTTTGAGCCGATGCTGCTGGCGAACGGCGGTCTCATTACCACGGACATGACGCTCTCCTGCATGTTCTTTTGCTCGCTGTATGCGTTCTATCGATATGTGAAGCATCCGACGCCGCAGCGTCTGGGGCTCTGCGCGATTGCCGTGTCCCTCGCCATTGTCGCCAAACACTCGGGTGTCTTCGTCTTCCTGATCCTCGGAGCGATCGCCGTCGCGGAGTTGCTGCTGAGATGGAGGCAAACAGCTCGAGATGGTTCACACGCTGCTTCTACGCAGCGTATAAGGAGCGCAGCCATATCTCTCGCGCTAGGACTGGCCGCGATAGCAGTAGTGAGCTACGGGGTGCTGTGGGCCTTCTATGGGTTTCGCTATGCGGCGCGGCCGGGTGGAGCGGCGATGTTGCCGACGCTGGACGTGTACTCGGCGGCGATTCCCAGCAGCGTTGAGAGGGTGGTGATCGGCTTCGCGGCCCGTCATCATTTGCTGCCGGAGTCATACCTGTACGGGTGGGCCGATATTCTGCAAATTCCTGGGCTGCGAGTCACGTTTCTTCTTGGGACGCTGTATCTCGGGGGGCGGTGGTTCTTGTTTCCAGGGTTGATTTTGGTGAAGAGCACAATCACCCTGCTGGTCTTACTTGCGCTTGTGCCGCTGGTGGGAGTCTGGCGACGTAGCCGGGAATTTATGTTCCTCGCAATTCCGGCCGCCAGCTTTCTGCTGATCGCCATGGTGTCGGGCATGAACGCCGAGTCACGCTATATTCTGCCGATCTATCCATTCTGCATCGTGCTGGCTGCGGCAGCGGCCTGGCGAATGGCCCACAGATCGCGCAGTTGGGCGATCGGCGTGGCCGCGCTGGTTGTCTTTACGGTGGTGTCATCGCTGCATGCGTTTCCTGACTACCTGGCATTCTCCAATGAGGCGTTCGGAGGTCCGGCGCATAGCTATCGCCAGATCAGCAATTCAAATGGTGATTGGGGGCAGGGATTGAAGTGGGTGAAGAGGTACTTGGACGCGAACCAGATCTCCGATTGCTGGTTCGATTACAACATTCCCTTTGTCGATCCGAAGTACTACGGGATAGGGTGTAAGCCGCTTGCGTCGTCGTGGGTAAAACTGGGTCTGGCGAATCCTACACCCGTGCCGGAGATGATCAGCGGGACTGTGCTCGTGAGTGCGAGCGAGTTGGATGGGCACAATTGGGGACCAGACGCGCTGAACCCCTACCATCAGTTCAGTCACCTGCGACCGGATGCTGTTCCGGGGAATGTTGTGCTGGTATACCACGGAACGTTCAATGTCCCGCTGGCGTCGGCCTACAGCCACCTGGGTGCAGCCGGTGTACTCACGCGGGAAAGGAAGATGAGGGAAGCAGTCGCGGAGGCAGAGGAGGCAGCAAGGCTGGCTCCGGATTCGGCTCAGATCCAGGCAGGGCTGGGGCGGACGCTAAAGGCGGCGGGAATGACTGAGGAGGCGAAGCAAGCCAATGCGACGGCTCTGCGCCTGGCGCAGACGGTGCACCCTGAGTTTCAGGAGTCATTGATTCGGCAGTTGGAAAGGGCCAACGCAACAGGGGCTCGGTGAAGGGCCCGCACTTGGTATACAGGTTTCCCCTCGACGCGACCATCGGTAACTGAGGGTGTTCACTATCATGACATCCTTTACACTCTTCGCTTTTTGAGGCGAAGGATCTGCTTTGTCTTTGCCGTTGGCTGTCCTCTTCCACCCACCCCCAACCCACGTCCACCCACCCCCAACCCACGTCATCTCGACCGAAGCAACGGACAGCTTTATCGTCCGTTGCGCAGTGGAGAGACCCCTGTATTTCGCCTTTGCCGTTGCTTGCTCTTTGCCTGTCATCCCGCCGGGATCCGCTTTTCGCCATTCCCACATCTCCAACCAACCCGGCCTTAGACCCAGGATCACAACCGGAAGGCCCCACGGGCCATAAACAGCCGTGCCGAAGGCGCTTCCGTTCTGGCGAAGGCCGTACTCGTCGTTGCGGGTTCCTTATTTTGCCACTAAAAACCTGTCAAGCCCCCAAGCCACATAACGCCATGAAAACAAGCTAAATAGACATGGCGTACTAGTTCCCTCCATTCAGCTAAACTAGAAGTACAGAAAAGAAAAAAACCCGGCCATCAGCCGGGCTCTTCTTTTACAACAGGGTATTTCGTCACAGATCAAACCGAACCACCCGTAACTCACGCTGGCTCTATATTTTGGACGCAAACCAGGTAAAATCAATATTTTACACGGAAACACTGACCGCAACCACCCGTATATCATCACTTACGTCCAAAATACCCGCTACAGAGGGGGTGGGGTACCCTGTGAAAGGACCCATCAAAGAAGCCCCGCCATGGCGGGGCTTCTTGCTGAACCAAACAACCTAAGGATTGATGATCTGAGTAGCGTGCGATCCATTCGGGACAGTCACCGCACACGTTGGCAGTCCGGCACTGGGGAAGGGAGTATTTTGCACTGCGGTCAAGCCGCCATTGTGAGGATCGAGCTTCTCTGCCGTTACAGTGCCGGCAATGTTGTTCGAGGTGAAAAGGTAGATACCTAGCGCATTCTCGATCGTCACGCACGTCGGTCCGGGGTCGGTCGTCACCGATGTCGATCCGGTCGAGGGTGCCGGAGTGCCGTTCGCAGTGTTGATCGCAAAGGCATTGATCGTGCTCGCGTTAAAGTTCGCTGTATACAGAAAGAATCCGCGGGGATCGATCGTTATCGCCACCGGGAAGAGTCCGGTTGGGAACGGGCCATTCGTCATTGCGCTTAGCGCGCCGCCAGTGGTCACGATATAGCCGATCAACTGGTTGGTGGCCTGATCCGTCACGTACACGAATCGGGCGCTCGGGTCTTCCACAATCGCCGAGGGAACGACGCCCGCTGTAAAGCCATTGGGTACCGGGACACCGGCAACGGTAGCGTTGCCGCCAGTTACGGGCGTCAAGACACCTGTGTTCGCATTCTCCGAGTAACCCAGCAGCACGCCCTGCGCCGATGCTGTTCCCACCGCCGGCTCCCGGTCCAGGACATACACGAAAGCCGCAACGTTCCCGGGCGCGCCGCCCGTAGTCGTGCAGCTTGGAGTCGCGTTGGACACGCCTCCCGAGGGTACCTGGCAGAACTGGGCGCTCGCTACGATTCCGACAGGATTGTTGCCGATCTTGATCGTCGACGGAGTGCCAAGAGAATTGTCGCTGTTGATCGGATAGATCGAGACCGCACCAACACCCGTATTACCACTGAAGTAGCTGTAGGCCACGTACAAAAATTTACCCGCGCCATCGATCGAAGCAGCAACTGGAGAAGCCGGCGAACCAGCCGAGTTCTTGTACACATTCTTCGACACGAGAGAGCCATCGCCCTGTACCGCGAACTCCTGAACGGAAGAGTCGCCCTGGTTCACCACGTATACAAACAGACCGTTGGGAGCTGCCACCAGCGTCACCGGGTTGTTGCCGGCCACCGCCGGCCTGCCAATCTGTGTCAAAGCGCCAGTCTGATAGTCCACCTCATACTCATTCACGACCCCAGGGTTACTCTTCGCCGAGGTGACATAAAGATATGCGAGTACATAATCGCGGGTGCAGGCCGTCAGGCCCAGCATCATCGCCAAAGATCCCATCGCGGCCAGTGCTCCGCGGCCCATCGAAGTCAATTTCATCTGCTTCCTTCATCCCGGGAGCTTTTGCATCCCGCTAAAATCTGTCCAATCCATTCTGGTCAACCGCCGCTTGCTCAGCTCCGCGGCAACGACGGAACACTCACAACGCAATTGGGTAGACCACTTGCGCCGAAAGGCGACCCGACAACCGCTGCAAGTTGCCCCGTCTGCGGACTCATCTGCATTCCCGTAACGGTATTGGCTAATGCGTTCGTTGCAAACAAGTAGATTCCATGAGTGGGGCTAGCGCTGTTCGGCGCACCAATTGTAGTCACGCAGTTAGCGCCATTTCCAGTCGAAACGCTCGCGGCTACCGCCGAAACAACTGCATGTCCGTTACTGTCGAAGGTGTATCCGCTGAGTGAGGAAGCCTGGTAATTCGCGACATAAAGGAACTTTCCTGTAACGTCGATGGTCAGACCCATAGGCATCGCGCCTGTAGGCACTGTCGTCGGAACGTTTGGAATGCCATTCGCCCCGATAGTGTACGAAAATAGTTGATTCGCTGTCTGGTCGGTCACATAAATATGACTCGAGGTGGAGTCCTCGATAATCGAAGCGGGAGTCACCAGTGTCGGCGTGGTGGTCGCCGGCAGAGGATTCGTTAGTAAACCCGTCGTGGGATCTACAGCGAAACGAAGTAGGTTTGTCGTCGTCGTATTCTGCTGGATCACGTAGGCGAAGTGGTTCTGGCTGCTCAATACAATACCCACCGGTAAACTGTCCAGATTCACGGTTGTTGGGGTCCCCAGCGTCTGCGTCAATATGTCACCCGTTCCAGTTGTCGTGATCGGATAGATCGATACACCGCCCGGACCAGGCAGCGCGGGCGTAAAGCCCTTCTGGTATGTAAACGTCACATACAGAAAGCTATCTGTTGGATCCACCGCAACTGCAGTCGGAAAGCTTCCCGTCACATCGTAGGTCGCCTGCGGATACAGCTTTCCGTCCGTTCCGATTGCAAACAGCACTACGTCCGAGTCGTCGCGATGGATGACGTACACAAACTTGTGGTTTTTGGGATCTGCCGCTAACCCGACCGGATTCCGGCCTCCTGACGGAACTGGTGAGTCTTCCAGCGTCACAAGCGTTCCGGTTTGATAATCCACCTTATAGCCATTAATTAAGCCAGGATTCACCTGGGGAGACGTGACGTAGAGATAGCCTACGTCGTAATCGCTGGTGCATGCCGTCATGCCCATCACCAACGCCAGAGACACAATCGAGCCCAACGCCCGGCGGCCCATCTTGTTCCCCATGCTCTTCCACTTCAACGCCATGCGTTCTCTTACTCCGGGGCAAACCATCTCTGCCAGCCACTGATTGGTTTTAGAAACCAGGGCTCATGCTGACGCCCTGGTTGTTTGTTCTGTGCTTATTTCAACACGAATGATCAGTTCACATTTCCGCTTACAGCTAGGCACGTTGCCAGACCTACCGCCGTAAAGGTTGATCCATGCGTCAGACCGGAGAGTTGCCCTGTGTTCTGATTGATAATCTTGCCTGTCACTGATCCGTCAATGTTATTCGACGTATAGACGTACTGGTTTGTTGGATCTTCCACCATACACATTGGCCCAGATCCCACTGAATATGGATTAGCCGGATCCGGAAGTGGCTGCAACTTGCCAGTGGTTGAATCGATACTGAAAGCTGAGATAGTGCTGTTTGTGTTTGTCGTGTTCGTTGTCGACCGGTTCAGCACATAAAGCCGGAGTCCTTTTGACTCGGTGAACGAGTACACTGGATTCGCCGTCAGCGCCAGATTGTTAATCGCGCCTCCCGTCAACGTGTTCAACGCGCAGTTTGTTCCAACCGTATACGGCAGAATCTGGCCACCGGCGCTGGCTGACGTCGCACTGGCATCGGTCAAATAGACATATGTTCCACCGGTATTGATCGACGTCAGCTGCCTCGGATTTCCATCGGTGTTAGTTCCCGTCGAAATTATCGAGTTTGTTGGCAGTATCAATTGACCGCCGCTTCCGATCGAATACGGACTCAGCGAACTGTTTCCGGTGTTCAGCGAATAAAGGCAGGAGCCCGAGATCTTTACCATCGTTGGCCTGAGCCCTACAGGGAAGTACGAATACAGCGTTCCGGAAGGCGTCTTCAACTGCTGATTCTGTACGAGCGAAAGACGACCCGTATTGGGATCGGACGCGAATACCGTGATATCTCCGGTTCCGCTTGCATTCGGCGGGACCACCCCGTTGACTGGAGTGTTCGTTGGATCCAACTGGTCGAGAACATACAAAAAGGCCCCCCCAGCGTCCATTGTGGCCCATACGGGAATTGTGCCCGAGCTGTTATACGAGGTCTGGTAAGTTAAAGTCCCGTTACCACCCACGCTGAACAACGAGATATTTCCCGCTGTTGTGCTGTTGCCCTGGTTGATCACGTAGACATACCGTCCACCTGCCTTCACCACGATCGAAACCGGATTGGTTCCTCCCGAACCATAGGGTGAGCCCACCGTATTCGTCAGGTTGCCAGTGAAATCGTCGATCTTGAAGCCGGCGATCTGGTTGAACTGCGTTCCGAGAACCCACATGAAACCGATCGTGCCGCCACCGCACGCCGTCATTCCCAGACCTATCGCTACGGACACTACCAAGGCCATTGATATCCGGCCAATCCTGCTCAACTTCATGCGCTTCCTTAATCCTCGCCAGCAATCATGTTCTGACTGCCTTTACTGCGAGCAACTCTGTGGGGATACGATTCCTCCCGTAATTGTAGAAGCTGTCGCGACTTTATGCCACTTTCCGGTCAGCTATCTGCACATCGCTACAATATTTTGCGCAAATCTCTTATCCGGCTTACCAGACGTGACAACTATTCACAGGCATCATCGGCTGGCCCTTTTGCAGCCAAAGGCGTGTCCGAACTGATCAAAGTTCTGCACAGTTCCGTTCACTCGCCACTCGCCACTGGAATGCGGATCAGTCTTTGCGCGCATGCGCGCCTCCTGCTCCCGAACGTTTTGGCACCACACCTGCCCAAAGCCCAGAAAAAAACGCTGTGCCGGACTATACCCATCTATCTTTTTCTCACCGTCTTTTCCTTCGTTTGCCAGCGTGCTCATCAGTGCTGCATAGGCGAGGCGCAGGCCGCCGTTATCTGCGGTGTTCTCTCCCAGAGTCAATTTGCCGTTAAGCTTCTGTCCAGGAGCCACCTCAAACGCCCCGTATTCTTTCACCTCGCAGTCTGTCCTCTGGTCAAACTGTTTTTTGTCTTCTGCCGTCCACCACTGCCGCACGTTTCCCTGCGGATCGAACTGGCTCCCCTGATCGTCAAATCCGTGCGTCATCTCGTGCCCTATCACTACTCCGATGCCGCCAAAGTTGACCGCCGGATCGATCTTGAAATCGAAAAATGGCGGCTGCAAAATTCCTGCAGGGAAGTTGATGTCGTTTTGCGCCGGGTTGTAATAGGCATTCACCGTCGGCGGTGTCATGTCCCATTCCTTCTCGTCGACCGGCTTGCCAATCTTATCCAGATCATGCCGGTCACTGAATGACAATGCCCGCTGCAGATTGCCCACGGGATCATCACGCTTGACTACCAGGGTCGAATAGTCGCGCCATCGTTCGGGATAGCCAATCTTGTCGCGAAACGCATCGAGCTTCTTCTTCGCTTCAGCCTTTGTCGCATCGCTCATCCAGTCCAGTCCTTGAATGTCCTGAGCAAGCGCCGCCTCCAGCGCGCTAACCAGTTTTTCCATGCTGTCTTTCGCTGCGGGAGGAAAGTTCTTCGCTACCCAATCCTGTCCCACTGCCTCTCCCAACGCACTGTCTGTCGCCGCAGTGCAGCGCTTCCATCGAGCAGCCAGCTCCTTCTGTCCGGCCAGTGTGGCTGAATAGAAGTTGAAGTTTTCCTGCACGAACGGCTTCACTCAGCCTCGGCGCGAACTGGTGCGCTGTATGCCAACGCATGTAGCTCTTGAGTTCGTGCAAATCGCTTGATCCGATCAGCTGGCCCATACTCTGGAAGAATCCCGGCGAGGCGACGTTCACCGTCTTCAAGACGCTCTCGCGTTTTGCTGCGAAATATACCGTCCAGTCAAACTCCGGAGTCAACGCCTGCAATTCCGCGATCGTCCTTACGTGGTATACCTTAGCTGGATCGCGCCGGTCGACCCGGGACATCGATCCCTTGGCCAATGCGGTCTCTACTGAGAGAACACTCTTCGCCTCGGTTGATGCCTGCTCCGGTGTATCTCCCAGCAGCACGAACATCTTTTTCACATGCTCCAGATACTGTGTCCGAATGGTCTTCGATCGTTCATCGTCGAGCAGGTAGTAATCGCGGTCGGGAAACCCAGTCCTGCCTGATCCACCTCGCCGATCACCTGCGTGGCGTCCTTCTGATCCTGATCCGAACCAAAGGTAAAGAAAAATCCGTATCCGTACTTCTGCTCGATCTCACCGAGCAGGGTTGCGAGGCTCTTTCTGTCGTTCCATTCCGCAATGGTCTGCAGCGCTGGTGTGATCGGGTTGACGCCCAGCTTATTGGCCAAATCTACGTTCATGCATGCCGCGAAGTAGTCTCCATACTTCTTCTGCAATGGAGTCTTTGGTGCGTCGGCGGCCGACTTCAAATCTTCATAGAGCAGATAGTTGTTTCGCTCTGCCAACTCGTCGAATCGTCCCCAGCGAGTCTTGTCTGCGGGAATCGGATTGTTTTTCATCCAGTTTCCGCAGGAGTACTGATAGAAGTTGGTGCAAGGGTCCGCCGTCTTGTCGATCGCCGTAAGATCGAAGCTGATTCCTGCCTTCGGTGCGGATGTGGGCGCTGTCGCCCGATCCGCTGCGGTCCCAGAGCTTTGAGCTACGCTGATTCCACTTGAGGCCGCCAGCACCAAAGCAAGCGAACGAACTAACAGGCCTTCCTTCATGCCATCCTCCGGAAATTTGCTATTCCGACTCACGTCGATCTGCCAGCCTAAGTATGGTAAAGGGTCTGGCCGCAGGAGGGTCTAAAAGATCTTCAGATGGATCGTCAGATATTTCTTTGGGTCCTGACGAATCGCTGTCACTAGTGTTGTGCTTTCAGTCAGCAGTTTATTCAGATTCGTGTAGGCCTGATCGTCGGTCGCCAGCTTGCCGAGCGTTCCCCTGCCCTGATTTACGCCTGCAACGAGCGTGTCTACATTACTTAACGTATCGCTTAGCTGCTGCCGGAACTTCGGGTCTTTGAGCATCAAGCCCAAGCCGCCTTTGCCTGCGTCCGCATCCGCCAT
>CAWCPB010000009.1:0-322597 GCA_963797415.1 uncultured Acidobacteriaceae bacterium | reverse complement strand
AGTTATTGATTTTAGATAGTTTACGTGCTTTATGGGCTTGACAGCTGTTCGTGGAAAAGCGAGCGCACAGTCAGTTGCCGCCGATTCTTATTTTGAGGCCAGCGCGGATGGTGAAGGGCAAGGCCGGGTAGCCGATGGGGCCGATGTGCTGCTGGCTGAGGAGGTTGTTGAGCTGGGTGAAGAGGGTGATGTGGTTGGTGGCCGCGTAGAGGAGGTTGGCGTCTAGTTTGGCGTAGCCGAAGTCGAGGTCGCGGTTGGGCAGGAGGAGGGTATTGCCGAAGTTGGGATCGAAGCCATCGAGGAAGGTGGAGTCGTCGGAACGGCTGGCGAGGGCACCTTTGAACGCGGTGGAGAATTTCCTGAGGGTGTACTGGACGGCGAAGTAGCCGGTGTGGGGAGGACGGCGGAAGGGACGCGCTCCGACGAGCGGGCCTTCGGCTCCGATGGGGATGCCGGGGAGGTTGGGGTTTTGGTTGTAGGTGCCGTTGCTGCTGGCGTCAGTCGAGAATGACTGGGTGACTACAGCGTCGAGGTAGGTGTAGCCACCGTTGAGGAAGAGGTGTTTGAAGGGCTGGTACTGGATCTCGGTCTCGAAGCCCTGAGCGCGGAAGGCGAGGGAGTTGAGGTAGGGGGTGAAGACGGTGTCGACGATGCTGGGGGGAAGGCCGAAGACCTGCACGAGGGCTCCCGTGCTGACGCCTTCGAGCTGGTGGTTGAAGACGTTGTGGAAGTAGGCGGCTTTGAAGATGAGTTTTTCGCCGAGGATGTTCTGGTCGACGCCGATGTCGTAGGTGCGGGAGACGCTGCGGGCCGGGAGGCGTGATGTTGTATTTTGCGATGTCGGCGGTGTCGCCTGCTGCGAGGAGCTGGTTGTAGAGGCTGGCAAACTCGAGGGCGAGGGTGGGCTCCTGTACGCCGGTGGCTGCGTTGGCGCGGATCTTGGTGCCGTGGAAGCGGCGGCTGGAGGGACGGACGGGAAAGTAGGCAGAGTCCGAGGCGCGGGGTTCCGGTGATGCCGTAGAGGTTGTTCTTCTCGATGCCGCCGCCGACGGAGTAGAAGACGCGGTTTTTAATGTCGCCCTGGAATTGGAGGCTGTACTCGTAGTTGGTGCGCTGGATCTTCTCGTTGGAGTAGGAGGTGACGAAGCTGCCGCGCTCGTTGGTGTAGCGGAAGTCGAAGAGAGCGGTGATGCGATGGGGGAAGGTGTAGTCGGACTGGTAGTAGAGCTCGTCTCGGTTGGAGACGGAGTCCTCGTTGGGGACGAAGAAGGAGGCCTGGCCGGTGGCGGAGTATCCGTTGGCTCCGCGAATGGTGACGACGTTGCCGAAGTACTCGGTGAAGGTTCCGCCGAAGCCGTCGTCGTAGGTCATGGGTGTGCCGACGTTGGTGAACTGCTGCTCCTGCTCGCGCTTGCGGGCGATGTCGTAACGGACGAGGTTGTGCCAGTTCCCTGCGAGACGATTTTCGAGGGTGAGGCCGGAGTAGATGTCCTGGTCGGCCTGCTTGCCGTCGGCGGAGATGCCGTAGAAGTCGTGGGCCTGGGGAAGGCCGGTGGCGGAGTCGGCGTTACGAATGGTGAAGCGCGCCTGCGTGTTGGCGGTGATGTTGTAGCCGAGATTACCGACGGAGGTGGCGGAGTGGTACTCGTCGCGTGGCAGCGCGTTCGAGGTGTTGAATTGGCTGAAGGCTCCGTAGTAGTCGAGACGGTTCCAGGCGCCGGAGAGGGCTGCCTCGTTGCGGTAGGTGTTGAAGTTGCCGCCGTCGCCGGAGTAGTCGAGCACGGGACGCAGGGAGCTGCCGCGGGGCGTTTCGAGGTTGACGACGGAGGCTACGGCGTCGGTGCCGTAGAGGGCGGAGTTGGAGCCGCGATAGAGTTCCAGGCCGGTGAGGCCGGTGCTGGAGACGGTGCCGAAGTCGAAGACACCGCCGACGTCGTTCGCGGTGACGCCGTCGATGAGGACCTTGTTGGCGGTGGAGTTGCCGCCGCGAACGAAGAGGGATGTGACTCCGCCGTATTGACCGGTCTGGGCGACGAAGACTCCGGGACCCTGGCGAAGAGCGTCGACGATGCCGACGTGGGTGACGAGGTCGGATTGCGGGATGAGCGTCACGGCAGAGCTGATTTGCTGGATCGGGGTGGGGATGCCGGTCGCGGTGACGGAGACCTGGGCGGTGACGGTTGCGATCTCAAGCGTGACGTTTTGGGTGACGACGTTGGTGCGGCCGCCGTAGAAGTTCGGAACCGATGGCGGGAGTGAAGGTGGCGGCGGAGGTGAGCAGGAGGAAACGTCCGGACTCGGTGCTGCGGATCTCGAATGCACCGGTGGAGTCGGTGGTGGAGACGGCGATGACTTGCTTTCCCTGCACGAGCTGGACTCTCGCGCCTACAACGACGGCTCCGAGCGGATCGGTGACGGTGCCGCGAACGATGACTGCGTGGGCAGCGGTGGTAAACAGATAGAGAAGAAGCGCGAGGGTAGCCGACACTCGCAGAGCTGCCGGGCGTGACGATTTCGATGAAGGGGTTGGTGCATGAAGCGGCGAAGAGACCTGCAGCGGAAGAAACGCCGCAAGACGGCGAAATGGCGTGAACATGAATGAAGCTCCTCCGTTCCCCCCTCGGGAACGTGGTTGATGTGCGTATCGGAACCGGTCTCCTGACTTACGCGATGCATGCTGGCTGTGGTGCTGGTGCTTCCCTTCCCGACGCCTGGCGGCGACAGTGGGAGGCCCCTGGCCAGCATTCACACGCTGCTCTCCGTTGCCGGTGAGGAGGTGTGCGCGAATCACAGTTGCGGGGCAGTGGCGGAGTTTCACCGCGCTTCCCGAACATTCTGGTACGGGACAAAGGTGGAGGTTGAACGGCTTCTCCGGTAAGGTCGGCCGCAGAATGGGGCGAGACTTAAGTTTTATGGGATGCGTAGGGAGAAGTCAAAGTTGGGAAGGCTGATTTGGAGCTAGTTTCTGGTGGCTTTCTGCCGAGAGGGCCGCGAGGAGCAGGCAGGCGAGGCAGAGAAGAAGCCAGCAGAGATGGGGTCCGAGGAAGGCGTTGGCGATGAACGGCAGATTGTAGGAACCGCCGGGGACGAGGGGGGTTTGCTGGATGAGAACCTCGGTATTGACGAGAAAGAGGGTGGCAATCGCCAAGGTGGCGTGAGCCATTATGCGAATGATACGGCTACAGGCGGGTTCGGAGGGGCGCGAGAGCTGACGGAACGCCCAGAGGACGGGGATGAGCAGGAGGATCGCACTGTAGAAGCGTTGGTAGAAGGGGAGGATGCCAATGATGAAGAGAGTGGCTACGCGGAGTAGATGCTCGTCTGTGTCTATGACTCGGGGGGCGGCTGTGGGAGTTCTGAACCAGAGGGTGAGGAGAACTATGACAATAAGAACAGCGAGGAGGAAGGCAGCAGTGCGGCTTTCTGTAAGGGCATAGAGAGGAACCTGCAGGTCCAGGCGATCGAAGCGAGCGAGGTTTGCCGGGGTTACGTCGACTGAGCCGCTGGTGGAGCCGAAGTTAATGTTATTTCGCAGATCGATGAGCCAATCCTGACCTAGCTGAAACAGAGGGTAGAGAGAGACGGCACTGAGAGCCATGGCGTATGCAAGGGTGATAACGAGAGTTCGCCATAGCCGGGCCCAGAGGAGATAGAGGAGGATGACGGGCGCAAGGGTGGGTTTGAGGCAGAGGGAGTAGGCGATCAGAGCGGCGACGAAGGCTGTCGAGTGTGGTTTCTGTCTGAGAACGCCGGGAGGCGCAATATGAGGTAGATGGCGATGAAGAGCAGGCTGGCAGCGAGGCATGCGACGTTAGAGACGTGGATCGCAGAGTGAACGGGGGCGAGAGCCAGTCCGAAGGTGAGGAAGAGAGGTTTGAGGGGATGGCTCCAGTCGCCGGGGACGAAGCTGGCCAGGAGGATCAACGCGGTTACGTAAAGAGCCACGGAGAGCAGGATGAGGGCTTTTGAAGCGACGGGCCAGGGCAGCAACGCGAAGGGGATGACTGCGACGATGCTGGGTGGCGGGTAGACGGAGCGGATGTTGGAGGGGTTGGCGTAGACAGTGCCGAGGGGGGCTCCGGCAGCGTGCCAGGTTGGGAAGAAGGCCGAGAGGGCGTAGGGGTTCTGATGGGCCATCCAGAGGCGCGCAGAGACGTAGGGGGAGGCGAAGTCGTTGACGTAGTCTGTTCTGGCACGGAGGGGTCCGCGGAGGGTAAACCAGCCGGCAGCCAGTAGGACGGGCAGCCATGCGAGAAGAACTTTCAGTCTGATCATTCGTTCCTGTGATTGGGACAAGTGTAAGGCAGCTTGAGACTGAGCCAACAGTAAAAATGTAGTAACTGAAGATGGGCTCGATCTTCATGGTGAAAATTCGAAAAAGTGAGGGTGACAGCGAAGTGGCGAGATGCACGCGTAGAATCGACGCGGAGCCAGAGGGGAACCAATGGCGGATTTTCAAATCGATCAAGTTTTGCGAGTTATGTGAGGATGCCCGGTATTCTTGAAATTACGACTGTGTTGCCAGAAGCATCCAATCGGAGGACGCTGAGAAGAATCGTGTTCGTGGCTTGCACCTGGTGGGGAGCGATCCCATCGGTAGTTCGGGGAAAGATGACGAAGGAGCAGTAATGGAATTTCACATCTCACGGGCTACCCGGGATAAATATGGGGTCAGCGAATCCCTGTTCGAGTTCGACGGCAATGCGATCTTTGTGAATCCTGCCGCCAGTCGAAGACTGGCAAATGCGATGAACGAGGTGCGCGGCATGGGCTCGGGTTCGAACGAGTTCGTGAAGGCGGGCGACCTGTTTGCGATGGGGCTGATCGACGAGTTGAGCCATGCGCTGTTTGCTTATTATCGGAAGAAGGTGGATCCGCAGGTGCTGCGCGAGGCGCTGCGCTGGTTCGGCGCGGCGGCGGGGGGCTCCGATGTTGAGAAGCTACTGAAAACGTTCGGGGACCATTTTCCGAGTGTGGTGGTGTATCGCGGGGAGCAGACGGCTGAGGATTGGCTGACGGGTGCGACCGGCGATATGCCTCATCGCGAGGCGGCGCTCGAAGAGTTGCTGCTGCTGTGGCTGGAGAATGCGAATCCGGCGTTTGGGAGATTCAACGAGCTGTTCAACGACGCTTCGATGCGGGAGCAGACGGTCTATGGCAAGGTAACGGCGCGGCTGGATGATTACTTTGCTACGCGTCCGCCGCTGGCGCCGGAGGTCGGGAGTTTGCTGGATGCGTTGCGCGCGCCGATGCTGGCTTCGCCGGATTCTCTGGAAGGACAGCTCACGTTCATTCTGGAGCACTGGTCGCCGTTCCTGGGGGACGAGTTGCGCCGGATTCTGCTGGCGATGGACATTTTGAAGGAAGAGGAACGGGCGATCTCGGAGTGGATGCGGTTTCATCCTCAGACAGAAGAGGGGCGGCGGCGGCTTGAGCTGGAACGGAGCCGAAGCATGTTTGCGAGCCACCAGTCGGAGGTGCCGACGTATTCGTCGGCGGGCGTGTTGCACGAGTATGAGAGGTTCAGTCCGGACCAGGACTGGATGCCGACGGTTGTGCTGATCGCAAAGAGCACGTATGTGTGGCTGGAGCAGTTGTCGAAGCAGTATGGACGGCATATTCATCGACTGGACCAGATTCCGGACGAAGAGTTGGACGTGCTGGCAGGGCGCGGGCTGAATGCGCTGTGGCTGATCGGCATATGGGAGCGGAGCCGCGCGTCGATGACTATCAAACGGCTGCGCGGGCAGGCGGATGCGGTGGCTTCGGCGTACTCGCTGAGCGACTATTTGATTGCAGAAGACCTTGGCGGACAGTCGGCGTATGAGAACCTGCGGGACCGGGCGCAGGCGCGCGGCATTCGACTGGCGAGCGACATGGTGCCCAACCATATGGGCATCGACTCGAAGTGGATGCTGGAACATCCGGAGTGGTTTCTGTCGCGGGACGATAGCCCGTATCCGGCGTACCGGTTCGAGGGGCCGGATCTTTCGAGCGATGATCGCATCGAGATCAAGATTGAAGACCACTACTACGAACAGACGGATGCCGCAGTGGTCTTTCGCTATCGCGAGAAGTGGAGCGGACATACGCGGTATGTGTATCACGGGAATGATGGCACGAGCTTTCCGTGGAACGATACGGCGCAGCTGAATTATCTGAGCGCGCATGTGCGGGAGCAGGTGATTCAGACGATCTTTGCGGTGGCGAGATTGTTTCCGATCATTCGATTTGACGCGGCGATGACGCTGGCGAAGAAGCATGTGCAGCGGCTGTGGTTTCCGCTGCCTGGCACGGGCGGGGCGATTCCTTCGCGGGCTGAGTCGAGCATGACGCAGGCGCAGTTCGATGCGCTGATGCCGCATGAGTTCTGGCGTGAGGTGGTGGATCGGGTTGCGGTGGAGGTTCCGGGAACGCTGCTGCTGGCGGAGGCTTTCTGGCTGCTGGAAGGCTACTTTGTGCGGACGCTGGGGATGCACCGGGTGTACAACAGCGCCTTCATGAACATGATGCGGGACGAGGAGAATGCCAAGTACCGGTCGGTGCTGAAGAATACGCTGGAGTTCGATCCGGACATTCTGAAGCGTTATGTGAACTTCATGAGCAATCCTGACGAACGTACGGCGATCGATCAGTTTGGCGATGGAGACAAGTATTTCGGCGTGTGCACGCTGATGGCGACGCTGCCCGGAGTGCCGATGTTCGGGCATGGGCAGGTGGAGGCGTTTACCGAGAAGTACGGCATGGAGTACAAGCGGGCGCGCTATGACGAGTCTCCGAATGAGTGGCTGGTGGAGCGGCATCAGCGTGAGATTGCGCCGCTGTTGCGGCGGCGGCGATTGTTTGCGGAGAGCAGCAACTTTGTCCTGTACGACTTCTGGAACCAGCATGGGACGGTAGATGAGAATGTCTATGCCTACTCGAACCGGTCGGAGAATGGCCGGGCGATTGTGCTGTTTCACAATCACTACGGAACGACGCGGGGCACGATCCATCGCTCGGCCGGCCATCATGAACAAGGCGACGGGCTCGATGCAGCAGAAGACTCTCAGCGAGGCGCTTCATCTGCCTTGTGATGTCGATGTGTTTCTGGGGTATCGGGATAACGCTACGGGGTTGGAGTATCTGAGCCGGTCTACGAGCCTGAACGATCATGGCTTCCGCATTGAGCTGCGAGCGTATCAGTACGCGGTGTTACAGGACTGGCGAGAGCTGCGCGTCAGCAATGAGTGCCGGTGGGATCAGTTGTATGAGGAGCTGAACGGCGCTGGGGTCTATAGCCTGGATGAGGCGTTGACCGCGCTGCAACTGCGGCCGGTCCACAATGCGCTGCTGCGAGTGCTGGATGTGGGGATGGTTGAGACGCTTGTCGAGATCGCGAAGACGACGAATAAAAAGACCGAAAAACGAGCGGCGCCTGTGACTGCAAGCACGATTGCGGAGCGCACTTCGGTTGACCCGCTGGACGCTTTCCTGGAGCAGGCGGTGCGGTTGTTTGAGGAGGTGGTTGCGACCGGGGCGTTGGGGGATGCGGCAGAGATCTCGTATGAGGAGTTTCAGCAGCGATGCAAGGTGCGGATACAGTCGGCGTTGCGGATACCGCAGTTGGAAGACGCGTTTTCGGCTGGCTGGCCTACGGAGGCAAGGCTGATGATCCCCAGCAGCAGTCCGGGGTCGAGGGCCATCGCGATATGGGGACCAGTGGCGGCGTGGAGTGTGCTGCGCTCTCTCCCAGAGAACGACGACGGGGCGCTGGCGTTGTTCGACCGGCTGCAGTTTGGGCCAGTGCTGGCAGAGGCGTTTTCGTCGCTGGGCCTGGAGGGAGAGGATAGCTGGCGGGAAGTGGCGTCTCTACGGCTGCTGCTATCGCCGAACTTCGCGCATCCGGCGAAGGGAGCGATTCCGGTTCTGTGTTCCTCGAAGGAGTTGTGGAGCGATTCGGAGATCAAGTGGCTGTTGGGGATTAATCAATCCAATAAGATCACGTACTTCAATAAGGAACTGTTTGAAGAGATGCTGTGGTGGACGGAGCTGCCGGTGCTGCTGAATATCCTCGAGGAAAAAGTGGTGGACCACGCGGCTGTCGCGCAGACGGAGGCGCAGATATTGGCTGCACAGAACGCTGCGCTGAAGGCCGGATATAAAGTTGACGAGTTCTTTGCGCTGCTGGCGAAGAAGCCGGAGCAGAAGCAGGAGATCGCGCGAAAAGTTGGGGAGACGCCGCAGGTGCCGGAGAGACCCATCAAGCCAGTCGTATCGTGAGTTCGAAGCGATCATTTGTAGCAAGTACTGGAGCGGGTTCTGGAGCTGGAGGCATCTCGGTCGGGATTGACTTTGGGACGACCAACAGTTCTGTTGCATGGGGTCTGGACCCATCTCAGATCGAGCTGGTTACGTTCCCTGCTGCTGCCGGTCCGACGGAGTCGTTTCGTTCCGTGCTGTACCTTGAGCAGCACAAGCGAGCTGGGCGGTCGCAGGTGAAGAGCTTTACCGGGCCTGCGGCTATTGAAGAGTATTTGAGTGTGAGCACGCGTCCGGACCTGGATGGGGTGAGTGCCGGACGGTTGATCCAGTCGCTGAAGTCGTATCTGCCGAGCCGCACGTTGACGGGGACTGAGGTCTTTGGGCGGCGCTATACGGTTGAGGATCTGATCTCGCGGATTCTTGCCGATCTGCGGTTGCAGGCAGAGGCAAGATTTGGGCAGCCGATTCGACATGCGACGGTGGGGCGGCCGGTGCGGTTTGTGGGAGCCGAGACGGAGGAGGACGATGCCTTTGCGGTGACGCGATTGCGCGAGGCGTTCCGGCAGGCTGGCTTTGCAGAGATTGACTTCGAGATGGAGCCGGTTGCCGCGGCGTATGCGTACGAATCGACGCTCGATCATGATGAGTTGATCCTGATCGGCGACTTTGGCGGAGGCACCAGCGACTTCAGCCTGCTGCATGCGGGGCCCGGAGTTCGGCGGCGGGGACGCACTCCGCAGGATCTGCTGGGCAACAGCGGGTTGGGGCTGGCGGGGGACGCGTTTGATGCGCGGATCGTGCGCAGGCTGGTGTCGCCTGCGCTGGGCTCGGACTCGTATGAGCGTTCGGCGAAGCTGATTCCGGCGGTGCCGGCCTGGATATACGCGAACCTCGAACGTTGGCACTACCTTTCGTTTTTGAAGACGCGCAATGTGGCGGAGATATTGAAGAGCGCGCGGATGCGGGCGATGGAGCCGGAGAAGATCGAGGCGCTGATCGAGTTGATTGACGAGGATCTTGGGTATCAACTGCACCAGGCGGTGCAGCGGTTGAAGGTGCAGCTGTCACACAGCGAGTCTGCGCAGTTCCGGTTTCGTGACCGTGGGATGAACCTCGAGGCGACGGTGCGGCGCACGGAGTTTGAAGGGTGGATCGCGGAGGAACTGCGCGCGATCGAAGGGTGCATCGATGGATTGTTGAAGACTGCCGGAGTTGATAGGCGATCGGTAGACCGTGTGTTTTTGACGGGTGGGACGAGCTTTGTGCCGGCGGTGCGGCGCATCTTCGAGACGCGCTTCGGGGCGGAACGGGTGCGCGCGGGGAATGAATTCACCTCGGTGGCGCGAGGGTTGGCGCTGCGGGATATTGAGGGACGCAGAGCGGGAGGCTAGCGGCGGACGGTGCGCTTGACCTGGCGCGTACTGCAGGAGGATGAAGGTGTCGGTCATGCCGGCGATGTAGTCGGCTACGGTGCGGGCGAGGCCTTCGGTCTGGACCTCTTCGAAGTAGCCGGGCGGCAGCTCTTCGGGCTCTTCGATCCAGTAGTTGAAGAGCGCGGTGACGACCTCTTCGGCCTTGCTGTGCTCGATCTCGAGTTCGCGTGCAGGTGTAGAGGGTGTCGTAGAGGTAGCGCTTTTCCTGGAGGCGCTCGGCCTCGGCCTGCGGGGAGAAGACGGCGAGGCGGTCGGGGTGGTTGCGTATGTCGTCGAGGCAGGCTGGCGCCGATGGCGATGGTGTTCTGCGAGGGTGGTGGCGATGAGGTCGTCGGTGAGGGTGTTCTGCATGAGTTGCAGAGCTTCGTTGAAGAGGTACTTCTCTTCGACGCCGGCGTGCTGTCTTTCGACGGTGCGGTAGCAGCGGGAGAGGATGTCGACGTGCTGCGCGGATGTGGCCGATCTCGAGCAGGCCGGACTCGACGCCGTCGTCGAGGTCGGCGGTGAGGTAGGCGATCTCGTCGGCGAGGTCGATGATCTGGGCTTCGAGTGGGGGGCGCTGGCCGAGAAAGTAGGGGGCGAGTTCGGGGTGCTGATCGGCGGTGTAGTCGCGGGAGTGCTTGATGATGCCCTCGCGGACGCCGAGGGTGAGGTTGAGGCCGCGATGGGCGGCGTAGCGCTGCTCGAAGTGCTCGACGATGCGGAGGGCGTGGAGGTTGTGGTCGAAGCGGCGGCCGTGGCGCTTGAGGCACTCGTCCAGGGCGCGCTCGCCGGCGTGGCCGAAGGGCGGGTGGCCGATGTCGTGGACGAGGGCGAGGGTCTCGGCGAGGTCTTCGTTGAGGCCGAGCGCGCTGGCGACGGCGCGGGCGATCTGGGCGACCTCGATGGTGTGGGTGAGGCGGCTGCGGAAGTGGTCGGAGGCGCGGCTGGTGAAGACCTGGGTCTTGCCGGCGAGGCGGCGGAAGGCGCGAGACTGCACGATGCGTTCGCGGTCGCGCTGAAAGGGGGTGCGGAAGTGGCTGAGCGGCGCGGGGTACACACGGGCCAGAAGAGGATCGTCCGCGTCGGTGACCGCGTCATTGCGCATCAGATGCGAGTGTCTCGTACACGCGCATATTCATAGGTCAGATTCGAGTGTAACGGATAGCGTGAGGTGACGGCGATGAATCCCGGCTAAAGCGCCCGCTCCGTGTCGAGGAGACAACCGGACGAAGCTCGGATCAATTTAGAGGAAGGCAAGGCTAGGCAACTGTGCCAGGCATTTGCTCCTTGGCTATGGATGTTGTGGGTTGACCTTGGCAAGCTTGACGCGGGCGTTTTCGAGTTTGTGCTGGACCTTGGCTACGTCGGCGGGGTCGGCGTCGGCGGGCAGGGAGTGGGCGTACTCGGTCATGGAGCGCTCCCACTGGGCTACGGCCAGCTTGAGTTTGCCGGTCTTCTCGTAGACTTCGCCGAGGTGATCGTGGATGGTGGGGTCGGTGTTGTTGCGCTCGTTGGCCTTGCGGATGTTCTCTTCGGCGAGGGCGTACTGGCCGGACTTGAAGTAGACCCAGCCGAGGGAGTCGAGGTAGGCGCCGTTCTGGGGGTCGAGCTCGACGGCCTTGCGGATCATGGCGAGGGCCTCGGGGAGCTTGACGCCGCGGTCGGCGAGCATGTAGCCGAGGTAGTTGAGGATCGTGGCGTTGTCTGGGGTCGATGGTCGAGGGCCTTGCGGAACTCTGCCTCGGCCTGGTCGTACATCTTCTGCCGGTCGTAGAGGGTGCCGCGGAGGAAGTTGACGTAGAGCTTCTCGTCGGGCTTGGTGGCGAGGGCGTCTGCCTTGTCGAGCTGTCGGAGGCGTCTTTGCACTCGCTTGGCACGGATGTAGATCTGGGCGAGGGCGAGATAGACCTCGCGGTCCTTCGGAGCGCCGGCGCGGGAGGAGAGCTGGGCCTTGGCGAGAGCGACTGCCCTGCTCGACCTGGCCGGTGTCGGCGAGCTGGCCGGCGTACATGAGCTGGACGCTGCGGTCCTTGGGCAAGGCCTTGGCAGCATCGGCTGCGACTGCGGTTGCTTCCTTCCACTGTGGGCGTCGCGGTAGGCGTCGATCTCGCCCTGATAGCCGCTCTTGGCGTAGTCACCGCCGAGGTCGATGATCTGCTTGTAGGCGGCGACGGCTTCGGTGGTCTTGTTCTGCTCGCGATAGATGATTGCCGAGGCGGTCGAGGAAGATGGCGCGATTGGCCTTCTCGGGGTCGGAGTATTTGCCGTCGGGATGAGCGGAGCCGGCGAGGAGTCCTGTGAGCACATCGGTGGCTTCGTCGTAACGGCCGAGCGGGTCGTAGATGAGGGCTTCGTTGTAGGTGAGCTCGAGCGAAGTCGGCGGCGAGCGGCTTGGCCTTCTTGAGGGTCTCGAGGGCCTGATCGTAGTGGCCCTGGCGGCGCTGGATCTCTGCGATGTGGATCTGCGGACTGCGCGTCCTGAGGCTCGGCGGCGACGATCTCGTTGAGGATCTTGAGCGCCTCATCCAGCTGATCGTCGGTGAGCAGAGCGGTGGCCAGGCCACGCTGGGCGTCGAGATTGTCCGGGTCGAGATCGAGCGGCGCGCCGGTAGGCGGCGATGGCCTCCTTGGTCTTGTGGAGCTGGTCGTAGCTGGCGCCGAGGGCGAGCTCGATGCGGGCGGTGCGGTCGTCGACTGGGACGGAGCTTGAGGGTGTCGGCGGCACGCTGGAAGTCGCCCTGCTCGCTGTAGAGGCGCGCCATGTTGAGGACGACCTCTTCGGAGTTGGCGTCGATCTTCTGGGCGGCCTTGAACTGCGCCTCGGCCTTGGCGGAGTCGTGGTTGAAGCTGTAGAGCTGGCCGAGGAGGAGATGGGTCTCGACGTCGTTGGGCTTGAGCTCGGCGAGCTTCTCGTACTCGGCGATGGCGAGCTGCAGCATCTGGCCGGACTGGGCGGTCTGCATGTCGCCGAGGGAACGGAGATAGACCTTGCCGAGCAGAGTCATGGGCTTCGATGTCGTTGGGGTTGCGGTTGACCTGCTCCTGCGCGGCGGAGACTGCCTCGCGAATGCGGCCGATCTTGAAGTAGAGGTCGGCGAGGCCGTTCTGGAGCACGAGGTGGAGTCGGGTCGGCGGTGAGGGCGAGCTTGTACTCCTCGACGGCCTGGGTGGCGTAGTCGGAGCGGCCGGCGTTGACGGCCATATCCTCATAGATATGGGCGAGGCCGTAGTGGTAGTAGGCGGCGGCGCGATCCGGCAGTGGCGGCGGGAGTCGGCGGCGGTCTGCGGCGATGGCGCTGTGCGTCATGCGATGACTGCGCCGCAAAGAAGAAGGGCAGCAGACGGCGAGAGAGGATGCGTAGGCGACGGCGCGCAGGAGTAGAGTCATCGAGATGTGGAGTCCTGGGCCACAGAGAGGTCTACCATGGGCCGAGATTGCATGGTCTATCAAAACTTAGACGGACGGGCGGAGACACTGGATGTAATTAGACGGATGGCGCAAGCCCGTTTGGATTCAGCCGATCGATAAGCTCGATGCAGCGCGCGGATACTTGAGGATTATGACCCGGCTTTCTGCGCGCATCTGCAGAGCTATGCTGGGCATTTCTAGCCGTGGCGGAAATGGCGGACTCCGGTGAAGACCATGGCGACGCCCAGTCTGTTGGCGGCGTCGATGACCTCGGCGTCGCGGACGGAGCCGCCGGGCTGGATGACGGCGGTTGCGCCGGCCTGGGCGATGGTTTCGAGGCCGTCGGGGAATGGGAAGAAGGCGTCGGAGGCGGCTACGGTGCCCTCGAGCGGGAGGACGGCTTTCATGGCGCCGAAGCGGGCGGCGTCGACGCGGCTCATCTGGCCGGCGCCGATGCCGACGGTCTGGCCGTGGCCCTCGGCGAAGCGGGCGTAGACGATGGCGTTTGATTTGACGTGCTTGCAGACGCTCCAGGAGAAGAGGAGGGCGCGCATCTCTTCGGGGGTGGGCTTGCGGTCGGTGACGATGGTGAGGTCGGCCTCGGTGATGCGGAGGTGGTCGGCGTCCTGGATGAGGAAGCCGCCGGAGACCTGCTTGAGGATGCGGGGGGTTGGGGCGGGGTCGATCTGGACGAGGCGGAGGTTCTTTTTGGCGGCGAAGCGCTCGAGGGCTTCGGGGGTGAAGGAGGGCGCGACGATGGCTTCGACGAAGAGCTTGGCTATCTCTTCGGCGGCGGCGGCGTCGATCTCGCGGTTGATGCCGATGATGCCTCCGAAGGCGGAGACGGGGTCGGCCTCGAGGGCGCGGCTGGTAGGCTTCGAGGACGGTGGAGCCGGTGGAGGCTCCGCAGGGGTTGGTGTGCTTGATGATGGCGACGGCGGCGTCGGCCTTGGCGTCGAACTCGCTGACCAGCTCCCAGCAGGCGTCGAGGTCGACGATGTTGTTGTAGCTGAGTTCTTTGCCCTGAAGCTGCTTGGCGGCGGCGATGCCCTTGCCGCTGCCGTCGATGTAGAGGGCGGCCTTCTGGTGGGGGTTTTCGCCGTAGCGGAGGGTCTGGGCGAGGGGGTCGATGACGCGGATGGTTGGAGGCAAGATTTCTTGCTGGAAGATGGCGGGGCCGGTGGGGGTGGTGATGGCTTCGAGGGCGGTGGCGATGGCGGCGTCGTAGGCGGCGGTGGTGGCGAAGGCTGCTTTGGCGAGGCGCCAGCGGGTGTCGCGGGTGAGGCTGCCGGAGTTGGCGGCGAGTTCGTCGGTGAGGCCGGGGTAGTCGGCGGCGGAGGTGACGATGGCGACGTCTTCGAAGTTCTTGGCGGCGGAGCGGACCATGGAGGGGCCGCCGATGTCGATGTTCTCGATGATCTCGGCGAACTGGCTACGCCGGGCTTCTGGGCGGTCTTCTCGAAGGCGTAGAGGTTGACGACGACCATGTCGATGGGCTGGATGGCGTGGGCTCTGTGACGGCGGCGACGTGCTCGGCGTTGTTGCGGATGTGGAGGATGCCGCCGTGGACCTTGGGGTGGAGGGTCTTGACGCGGCCGTCGAGCATCTCGGGGAAGCCGGTGAGGTCGCTGATGTCGCGGACGGTGAGGCCGGCGTCGCGGAGGGCCTTGGCGGTGCCTCCGGTGGAGACGAGCTCGACGCCGTGGGAGGCGAGGGCGCGGGCGAAGTCGACGAGGCCGGTCTTGTCGGTGACGGAGAGGAGGGCGCGGCGGATGGGCTTGAGGTCAATAACGGGGGCAGTGGGAGCGGAGCTGTGATCGATCATCACTTTTTATTCTAAGCGGTGATGGGTCTGGATATGTGGGACGGATGACTTAGAGTTTTGCGGCGCCGGTGAGGGAGCTTACTTGCTCGATGTGGTGGTTGGCGCACCAGCGTTTGAGGCCGGTGGCGATGTTTTCGACGGCGCGGGGGTCGGCGTAGCTGGCGGTGCCTACCTGGACGGCGGTGGCTCCGGCGAGCATGAATTCGACGGCGTCTTCGGCGCGGACGATGCCGCCCATGCCTACGATGGGGAGGCTGACGGCTGCGGGAGGCCTCGTGGACCATGCGGACGGCGATGGGCTTGATGGCCGGGCCGGAGAGGCCGCCGGTGATGTTGGCGATGCGGGGGCGGCGGGTCTCGATGTCGATGGCGAGGGCGAGGAAGGTGTTGACGAGGGAGATGGCGTCGGCCCCGGCTTCGCGCGACTACGTGGGCCATGAGGCCGATGCTGGTGACGTTGGGGGAGAGTTTGACCATGAGGGGGCGGCTGGCGATGGCTCGGCAGCGGGCGGAGAGTTCGTAGAGGAGTCGGGGTCGGTGCCGAAGACCATGCCGCCGTGGCTGGTGTTGGGGCAGCTGGCGTTGAGCTCGTACATGGCGATGCCGGGGGCGTCGTTGAGCTGGTGGATGACCTCGAGGCAGTCTTCGATGGTGAAGCCGAAGACGTTGGCGATGACGGGGATGTGCCTTTGATGTGTCCAGAGTTTGGGGAGTTTTTCGTCGATGAAGGCGCGGACGCCGATGTTCTGGAGGCCGATGGCATTGATCATGCCGGCGGGGGTCTCGATGATGCGGGGGGTGGCGTTTCCGGCCATGGGTTCGCGGGAGAGGCCCTTGGTGACGAAGCTGCCGATGCGGTCGAGGGAGACGATGTCCTCGAACTCGACACCGTAGCCGAAGGTGCCGCTGGCTCCGATGACGGGCGAGCTGAACTCGACGCCGGCTATGGTGACGTGCATGTCTGGACCTTTGCTCAAGTATTCTCCCTCCCCCCTAAAAGTGTCAAAGTCTTCGAAACAGGGACTTTAAGTCTGGACTTCGGTGTGGACTTCCCTCGTTAAGAGAGAAGTCCGGCACGAGGCCGGACTCTTCAGTTCCCTGTTTTAATTGTATCGCGGGTGTCAAGGGCTGGAACCCTTTTCTTAGTGTGTCAGTTTGAGTTATTACCGTTTTCAGTTTCCGAATAATCCCGTTTCACATGCGGTTCGAGAGGGCGAGTTTGGAGAGGGGTGCTCGATGCGGTCGATGACGAGGACTTCGACTGAATCAGTCTATGATCATGAACTGCCGTTCGGGAGAAACCCGCAGGGTGTCTCCCGTGCCGCCGAAAAAGTACAGACGGGTGCTTCCGCGTCCCGTCTGTCAGGATGTTCCGACTCCGCTATCATTTGAAGTTTTACATGCTCGCAAGCAATCTCTCGCCTGCGACCATCGCAGCGGGAGCTGGTTCCACCGACCGTAACGCTCACCATCACGCTGCCCAGCCAGGCCGCTTCGCGGGGCCCATCCCGCCTCCGGGCAACACCGCCCCGCAACATCGTCAGGGCCTATTTCCTACTTACTGGGAAACCCATGCAACTGCGGTCCCACCTGGTTCGAGAATGTGTAGTTTAGATTCCGGTCCGCATCAATCGTCCAGAACTTCGCCCCAATCATCCCGGGATATCCGCGCGGCTCCTGCAGCTTGTAGGTGACCCCCGCCGGAGCCTTGCCTGTGATCAGGTACTGCATGGACCCCATCACCAGCTCCGGTGTCGAAGTCGACACCTCGAAGCCCACCGCTACCTTGTCCGCGGGCACCGGGGGAAAGAATTCGTCTGCGCGCCCACCCACGTTGAACCCGTGCAGCAGCAACTCGGTCATGGCCACGTCGTAATCCACCGATCCCAGCTGGTATATCTCCCCGTCCAGGCCCTCCAGCGGCGGCGTGTTGTACTCCTGCACGCAAATAAACGAGAGCATGTCCCGCAGCCCCCAATACAGAGGCAGATAAGATCCGAATTGTCCGCCGTAGCTCGGATAACCTCCCTGAATCTGCTGCCCCTCGGGCGTCATTGAGACCGTGAAACTCGGCCCGAAGTGATCCCGCAGCTGGTGCAGCGCCGCAATCAGATTCACTGTCGAGGGCGTGGTCGGATGGCGGAAATCCCGGTCGCCCGGATCCAGCACCATGGAAGGCGTCTCGTAGTCAAGGTTGACTCCATCGAACCCGTACTCGGTCACGATCTGGGTTACCGAGTTCACAAAGTTGGGGATGCTCTCCGGATGCGCCAAGGTGAAATAGTCCGAGCCGCCGCCCATCCAATACTGCACTTTCTTCCCCCGGCTCCTGAGCCACGCAATATCGTCCTTCAGCTGTGCCATGTCCATGCCGTGCGTCGGCTCGACCATGGTGCCTTCCGGGGCCTGGTGATTGATGTTACCGGACAGGGCCACGATGATCACGTCCCACTGCGGCGACACATCGCGCAGGCGCAGGAACGTTCCCCCTGGCCCCTGTCCTGTCCAGTTCCCCATCAGCGCATGTCCGTTCTTCGCTCCCGTAGACGGAACCGCGGGAACCGGTGACGGAGGCGCCAACTCTCTGTTCGCCGCCCTCCCACCACCACCGGAGGAACGCGCGGGGCATGGCAGGGCCGCCGCCTGCAGTATCCGCGCATCGGGAAAGCTGTAGGGTCCCGCGCCTCCCGTGTACCAACCCATCAGAGCCACGTTGGCCACATGCCATGTCGTGCCTCCGGCTGTTACTGCCAAAGCCGGGCCAGCCGCCAGGTCGTCGTGCCCATTCGTATCCAGCGGATTCTGGAGCGTGCCCTGCGCCGTCCGGCTGCCGCATCCGCGCATGGCTGCGCCTGATATGGCCGGCCACATCCACGCCGGCACTACATTATCTCCAGATGGCGCTGTCTGGGCCCTCGTATACGGGGGAGGGAGAGTGTAATCACGTGTTACGCGAAACAGCGGGTCATGGAGCGGATTGTTCACCCACGCCGCAAGTTGCTCTGTGAGCGGCTGCACGTCGTGCTCTTCCACCGGCGGTGGCGCCGATACCACATAGGAAGCCAGCACAAATGAGTTTCCCGTTGCCTCATCCACCCCGTCCGTACCCCAGGAGCAACATTCAAATGCCGTGTTCCGCGTCACGGCGATTACCAGCTTTCCGTCCTGCCGCGAAATCTGCCGAAAAATCGCGCGCTGCAGGTACGACCTATCCACGATCGCCATCTGCGTTCCGGTCCGTTTCGATGTAAGGACGTATCCTTCTTCCGCTGGGATCTCCACCGTCACCGGCCGTACCTCCGGCTGTCCCAGCATGGTGTGCCATCCGCCCGCCTTCCCTGTCGTAGCGCGCAGCATAGCGTCCATGTACTGCGTGTCGTCATCGGTCCCAAACTTCGCCTTTGAGAACACCGGTGAATGCAGGATCTGGGCCACATCCTGCGCGGCGTCCAGAACCGTTGGCATACCCGAAGCCGGATTCGTTGCGAATTGGAGCCGCACCGGCACTAGCACCGTCGGAATCACCGTCGTCCCGCCTTGTACCGGATCGCGCCCCGGCAGCGTCAACGTGCTCTGGCCCGAGGTGTAACGGAACGTCGGCGCCGTCCCCTGTCCGTACCCTGCTCCGGCTGCGAATACAAAAACAACAATCGGTAGAAAACGTAAGATTTTCACAGCGCCTGCCTGACGGCTACGGAGGCATGCGTTACCGTGCCGGTTACATTCGCGCTGATGACCTGCGCCTGCAAGTAGGCGCCGGAGTGCAGGAATAGAGATGCCGAAGCGGCTGTGAGTGCGATTCTCCCCATGGAATGCTTCATTATTGTTGTTCTCCTCGTTGAACAATGCTTGAACCGATTTCCAATTAGAACGGAGCAACATCCGGCGTCGCCTGACCATCCGGTCGCGGAATACAGGCAGAAATTGACTCGCGGCAACTAGCAGGAATACCACGAAGCAAGGCCGGTCATCAAGACACATGCAAAATCATTTATCCGACGCGGCCCGGTGTCATACTAGCCTCCCTGCTGTCATGCCAAATCGGGGCCGGTTACACCTATTCAAGGACGCTGATGATCTGCATATGGTTTCGCCTGTAAAGTCGGGTTGTCGGGAACTTCGACAAATTATCCGCTAAATACTCGAAGGTTCTCGAGGCGCTGATGGGCTAACTCGCGAAAAAGTGTAACCAACGAAGTCTTGAGGGAGCACCATTGTGGCTGCGAATACAATCGAAGATAACTCTGCAGCAATGCGGTGAAAGGGCGGCGGGTATATGCATTCTCTACCCCTTTGCTTTCGACGCGGTCCCGTCCAGACAGAGACTCAGCGATATTTGTTGTTTATGCCGGCGCTCAGCTGGTGAGATCGGGAAGTTATTTAGAGGGAGAAAGGTTCAGATGGATCACATCAGTCGTCGGGGTTTGCTGGTTGGTACTGGAGCTGCACTGGTGAGCGCAGCGATCCCTACGCAAGCTCAGACTAAAGCAACGAATGTGCCTCAAGCGTGCCCGGCTTCACCTTCGCGACCTCCGTCTCCTCCGCCCACGGCTGACCAGATCCGCAGACTGAAGTGGTGGCGGGAGGCGCGATACGGTCTCTTCATCCATTACGGCCTCTATAGCGTGCGTGGTCGCCAGGAGTGGGCGGTAGAGAAAGAGGCGATTCCCTGGCCTGAGTACGAGCGTTTGGCCCGCGAATTTTCACCCAAGCCTGGTTTCGCCAAAGAGTGGGTCAAGGTAGCTCAGGCTGCCGGCGCTCGATACATGGTGGTGACGGCGAAGCACCACGAAGGATTTTGTAACTTCGATACGAAACTCACCGATTTCAACTCCGTGAAGCAGGGCCCCAAACGCGATCTCATTCGGGAGTACGTCGAGGCCGCTCGCGAAGCGGGAATTCGCGTAGGCATCTACTACTCCCTCATGGACTGGCACCATCCCGACGGTGAACGCAGTTCCGTGGATGAAGAGGCACGGAAACGCTTCATCGACTACACCTTCGGTCTGATCCGCGAACTGCTCACCAACTACGGCAAGATCGACATCCTCTGGTACGACGGCAGTCAGACGCTCGACGCGAACGGCTGGGAAGCCGAGCGCATGAACAAGATGGTCTTCGAGCTTCAGCCGGATATCGTGGTGAATGGACGCAATCGGGCGCTTGGTGACTTCTCCACCCCAGAACAAAGCATCATCGCTGCGCACAACGGGCGAGCCTGGGAGAGCTGCATGACCCTGAACGAAAGCTGGGGCTATGATGCGGCCGACGATGAGTGGAAGTCGCCGCGCACGCACCTGCGAAACCTGATTACCTGCGCTCGCGATCAAGGCAATTTCCTGATCAACGTTGGTCCTAGAGGAGATGGTACGTTGCCCGAGCCAGCCGTGCGGACTCTGACCGAAGTTGGAGACTGGCTAAAGCGAAACCATGAAGCGATCTTCAATACGGATCTGTGCCAACCATGGCGGCCTTCTTATGCGATGTTTACGCGACGTGGGAGCACTCTTTATATGCACGTCCATTTCTGGCCGGGCAGCGATGTTTCGCTGTCAGGACTTCAGACGAAGGTAAAGTCGGTGCGCCTCCTGGGCAGTTCTGCATCGCTTCCATTCGCACAGGATGATTGGAGGGTCCACGTCACAGGCTTGCCCGTGGAAGCTCCGGATCACCCGGTGACCACACTCGTATTGGAATGTGAAAGCGAGTCGCGGATGAACACGGATCACGAGCTACGTCTTGCGAAACCCCGAGGCGGCGTAAATATGGCTATTTGAGTCGTGCATCATGATGACTGCCAGCCGTGAGTTGAGTTGGTACCGGGTTCACCGTTGGTATTGTTCGTCGCTGACGTGCTCCATCCAGTTCACGGCCTTGCCGTCCAGTCGCTCCTGAATTGCGATGTGCGTCATGGCCGCGGTGGGTGTGGCGCCGTGCCAATGTTTCTCACCGGGCGAGAACCAGACCACATCTCCGGGGTGAACTTCCTCGATCGCGCCGCCCTCGCGCTGGACCCATCCGCAGCCTGCGGTGACGATCAGCGTCTGTCCGAGAGGATGCGTATGCCAGGCGGTACGGGCTCCGGGCTCAAACGTGACGCTGGCACCGGCAACGAGCGCCGGGTCGGGCGCTTGAAAGAGCGGGTCGATACGGACGGTGCCGGTGAACCAGTCTGCCGGGCCTTTGCCTGAGGGTTGCGAGCCAACGCGTTTGATGTCCATCAACACATTCTAATGGGTCGTTTTCTAATGGATCGATGGGAAGGACTTTCAAATTAACTGCTACCTACTGTTTGATTGCAATGCAGGAGATTTCTATCCTTCCCCCGCTGCGAATGTGCCCTACCTCTACGGTGACACGCGTCGGCTTAGGATCCGGCATCAGTTTTCTGTAGACGTCATTCATCTTGTCGATGTCGTTTATGTCGACCAGGTAGACGTTCACGCTGACGATGTCTGTCATCTTGAAGCCGGCCTCCTCTACCACTTTTTGGACGGCGCCCAGGGCGAGCGATGTCTGGGCAGAGATGTCGAGGTCGCCCAGTGTGCCGGTCGCAGGAGTCCCCTTGAGACCTGCCACAAAAAGCATGTTGCCGACAACCCGTCCCTGGCTGTAAACCGCTCCTGGCTTAAAGCCGATGGTCTTGTTCTGCGCAAAAGCGCTGCACGATGCTGCGATGACAAGAAGCGCGGTTAGCAGGATGCTCCGTTTTACCGTCCGCGAAAATTCGTTCTTCATGGTTTGGTCTCCGTCCTAAGTGGGTGTGAAATTCTGATCCATTCTTACAGCAAAATACGATGATGTCAGAGAAGACTGAAACCGCATCTCTGTGCTTCGGTAGAATGACAGGGATGATCGATCTTGGGTTTGTGCGGGCTAATTTGCCCTTAGTGGAAGAGAAATTGCGGTCGCGAGGTATGGACCCGGCGGTGGTACTGGGCGATTTTGCTGCGATTGATCTGGAGCGGCGCGAGGCGATTACGCAGGTCGAGACGCTGAAGGCGCGGCGGAATAAGCTGACCGAAGAGATTGCGAAGCTGCGGCGGGCCGGTGGGGATGCTGCGGCTTTGACCGAGGAGACGAAGTCTCTGAAGGCGGAGTTGGAGTCGCTGGAGGCTAAGGCGGCTGCGGCTGATGAGCGGCTGCGGGAGACGATGCAGACGCTGCCGAATCTGCCGAACGATAGCGTTCCGGTGGGCAAGAGCGAGCATGACAATCGCGAGGAGAAGGTTTGGGGGACGAAGCCGAGCTTCGACTTCCCTGCCCGGCCGCATTGGGAGATTGGCGAGGCGCTGGGGATTCTGGACTTTGAGCGGGCGGCGAAGATCTCGGGGTCGCGGTTTGTCGTGCATTTTGGGCAGGGGGCGCGGCTGGAGCGGGCGCTGGCGAACTTTATGCTCGACCTGCATACGGGCCAGCATGGGTATACCGAGGTGCTGCCGCCGAATATGGTGAACTCGAAGTCGCTGTTCGGGACGGGGCAGTTGCCGAAGTTTGCCGAGGATCTGTTTCATTGCGACGACAAGGGCGCTTATGAGCCGGGGGTGTTTCAGGACAGCGACCACTGGATGATTCCTACGGCCGAGGTGCCGGTGACGAATCTGTTTCGCGATGAGACGCTGGATGAGGCGCAGTTGCCGATCTCGTTTTGTGCGTATACGCCTTGCTATCGGAGCGAGGCGGGCAGCTATGGGAAGGATGTGCGGGGGATGATCCGGCAGCACCAGTTTCAGAAGGTGGAGTTGGTGAAGTTTGTGAAGCCGGAGGAGTCTGCTGCGGAGCATGAGGCGCTGACGCGGCATGCGGAGACGGTGCTGGAGCGGCTGGGACTTCCCTACCGGCGGATGCTGCTGTGCACGGGCGATATGGGATTTTCTTCGGCGAAGACGTATGACCTGGAGGTCTGGCTGCCGGGGCAGGGGTTGTACCGGGAGATATCTTCGTGCTCGAACTTTGAGGCGTTTCAGGCTCGGCGGGCGAATATTCGGTACAGGCCAACGGGCGCGAAGAAGAGTGAGTTTCTGCATACGCTGAACGGCAGCGGGCTGGCCGTGGGGCGGACTTATCTGGCGATTCTGGAGAACTATCAGCAGGCGGATGGGACGGTTGCGGTGCCGGAGGCGCTGGTGCCGTATATGAACGGCGAGACGGTGATCGGCAAGCAGGCATCGAAGGCAGAAGGGAGCCGGGCATGAGTGAGACATCGGTAGGGAAGGTTGTTGCGCAGCTACTTCTTCTGGACGTATGAGCGGGGGAGCTTTCACTACGACGTGATGGTGACGCTGATCCTGATCTTCATGTTTGTGGCGCCGCACTATATCGACTTCAATGACCGTCCGGTGGAGACGGTGGCGCTGCATTCGAGCGAGGTGCTGGTGAAGGAGGCCGGGACGTCGGGCGGGAGCAGCCGGTTCATCTATCAGATTCGGGCGGAGGAGCTGGGCGGTGCGAAGACCGATGCGGAGATGCAGGCGGCGATACTGCGGATGGTGGAGCCGATCTCGGGCGAGGTGACGCTGGAGCGGTATGAGCCGGTGAAGGATGCGCAGGGCAAGGTGATCGCGTATGACGCCTGGGTGCTGCGGTAAAAGCAGCGAAGGACCGGTTGAGGCAGCGTAATGCAGCGAATGGCAGTCTCATGAAAGCAGCGAGGTGCAGCGGATGAAGTGTTTGAGTGGATTTGGATTGGTGGCTGCGGTTGTTGGCGTGACTTTGATGCCGGCGGTGGGGAAGGCGCAGTCGCTGGATGCTGTGCTGAAGCAGATGGATGCGGCGAGCGCGAAGTTCAAGTCGGCGCAGGCGAATATCCGCAAGGACACGTATGAGCTGGTGGTGAAGGAGACTACTACGCAGACGGGCATTACTTACTACGAGCGGGTGGGGGCCAATTTGCAGGTGGGGATTAAGTTTGATCCGCCGTCGTCGCAGATTGTCGAGATAAAAGATGGCTTGGTGCAACTGTTCGAGCCGAATGCGAACCACCTGACGATTATTTCGATCAAGAAGAACCAGGCGCAGTATGAGAGCTTTCTTGCGCTGGGCTTTGGTGGGAGCGGGACGGATCTGGCGAAGCAGTGGACGATTAATTTCCAGGGGATGGAGCCGATGAACGATGGCACGAAGACGGTTCAGACGGCGAAGCTGGATTTGGTGGCGAAGGACGAGTCCACGCGCAATATGGTGAAGCACATTACGATCTGGGTGGATCCGGCGCAGGATGTTTCGTTGAAGCAGCAGATCTTTATGCCCGATGGGGATATTCAGACCGCGACCTATACGAATCTTCGGGTGAATCAGTTGAAGAAGTCGGCGATCGATGCGTTTGCGATTAAGACGAAATGGCAAAGACTACGGTTGATCAGTCACTAAGGAGCGGGAGAAGACGGCTCCGGCCCAGACGAGTAGGACGGGAAAGAATTCGAGGGTGTAGCGCTGCTCGGAGTTGTCGAGGGTGAGGAGCAGGGCGCAGCGGAGCAGGATGGAGGCGATCATGGCGATCGCGAGTGGGGCGTGTTGGTGTCCAGCCGTGGCGCTTCCATCGCCACAGGCCCCATTGCGGCGAATGCGAAGTAGATGAAGTTGATGACGCCGAGGGCGAGGACACGGGCGGAGTCTCTGGCGGTGCTGGCTCCACTGCCACCATTCGGTGGGGAGGCCGAGCATCTCGGTGCGGGGGCGGAAGGACATGTCGAGGAGTCGGGCGACGGGGAGCAGGACATAGTAGCGGATGGGGTTGGCGTGGATGCGCTCCTGGGCGATGGCGTTCCAGCGGGCGTCGAATGGCGGGGGTGGCGTTGTCGGTCTGGTTGTAGTCGAGGATGAGGGCTGCGGGTGCGGACTTGCTGGCCGGGGGTGTCGAAGGCGCGGTGGGGAGATCAGCTTGATGTCGAGGTCGGAGGTGTCGTAGTTCCAGTAGATGTTTTCGGTGGAGGCGAAGTCGATGGCCCAGGTGCGGTACCAGCGGTGGAAGCCGAAGGGGACGGTCTCGCCGGGATCGGTGGCGTAGCGGGGGGCGAGGGGCTGGATGAGATGGAAGGTGCGCTAGTTGCGGATGGTCCAGGGGGCCAGCGGGAGGATGGTGCAGAGGCAGGCGATGAGGACGGGGGTGGCTGCTTGAGGATGTTTGTGCGAGCGTGGATCCTTGGGCTGGCGCAGGGAGATCCAGAGCATGGCGGGGACTATGGCGGCGGCGAGCAGGCCTTGTTCCGGGCGGAGGAGGATGGCGTAGGCGAGGGCGGCGGAGATGATCCAGAGCCAGCGGTTGATAGTTGGCTCCGGCTGCTCGCCAGCGTTCGAGTGCGTAGAAGGCCAGGGCGATGGAGAAGAGGGTGAGGGTTTCGGTGAGGGGCGGCGGCGGTGTAGTTGGAGGTGAAGGGGCAGAGCGCGGCGAGCCAGAGGACGGCGATGGCGGCGCGGCGTGCCGAAGAGGCGGCCGGCGAGAGCGGCGAGTAGTCAGGCAGCCGAGGAGGTCGATGGCGGCCTGGGTGTACATGACGGCGCTGTAGTGCTCCATGCCGAAGAGGCGGAAGCAGATGGCGAGAAAGAGGGGGTAGCCGGGGAGGCGGATGAGGGTGGGGCGGGGGCCGGTGGCGCCGGGGCTGAAGTTGCTGAGGCCGTAGATGCCGTGCTGGAGCCAGTTTTTGGCGATGTCGCCGTAGATGAGGGTGTCGCCAGCGATGCGCGGGACGTGGTGGATGTACCAGAGCCGGAGGACGAGTCCGAACGCGAGGGCAATGGCCGCGAGACAGCCAGAACTGTAAGAGATTGTCTATCGTCATGAAGGTGCGGTTCATGTAGGTGCATCATACTGGGTAAGTAGATGCATCGTACTGGGTACGGCGACTCAGGGTTCGAGCGTTCGTTGACTCGGGTGCAGCGCCTGCATACGATGACCATAGCCGCACTGCAGAGAGCAGACCGCATTACTCCATGAATAAACAAGTCTTTTACGATCCGCAACGAAAACGCTGGAAACGGCTGAGACGCATCTTCGACGTGCTGGCCCTGCTTGGGTTGTTGCTGGGGCTGATCTTCGTGATTGGGCTTGCTGCGGATGAAGCCGCTGCCGGAGTTGCTGCTGGCGACTCCGAAGCGGAACTACAGGGCGCTTTCGGCGCCTCCACCGCCGCTGCTGCGGGCGGGACAGAAGCTGGCCCGCTCTGCCCACCGGCGCACGGACCTGAAGCCGTCGGACGTTCCGTTGAACTCGGGCGAAGGATTGCGGGCGGCGTACTACGTGGACTATGACGCCGGCGAGCTACTCTTCGCTGAAGCAGCACATCAATCAGATCGATCTGCTGTTTACGGATTGGCTGCACGTCGTGACGCCGGACGGGGTACTGACCTCGTACAGCATCGAGCAACCGGCCGTTTGCGGTGGTCGATGGAAACGGGGTGCATGGGGTCGACCAGGAGAATAAGGTTGCGCGCATGATTGCGGCGGCCGGTGAAGATACGGAAATCTTCCCGCTGGTCAATAATTACGATCCGCTGAAGCAGATATGGCAGCCGGCGGTGGGGGATTTTCTGCTGAATCCGGACGCGCGCGCCAACGTTCGTGAAACAGGTCGACGCGTTTCTCGCGGCCAATCCCAGCTATCGGGGACTGTCGCTGGACTTTGAAGATATCCCCACGAACGCGCAGCCGGGATATATTGCGCTGATCACCGCGCTGTATAACGATATGCATCCGACGAATCTGCGGCTGTATGTCAATACCCCGGTGGGTGACGACGACTTCGACCTGAAAACGATCTCGGACCACTCCGACGGCCTGCTGCTGATGAACTACGACCAGCACCAGACGGAGAGCGAGCCGGGGCCGATCGCGGCGCAGGACTGGTTCATCGACAACCTGAAGGCAGTGCTGAAGATCGTGCCGAAGGAGAAGACTGATCTGCCGATCGGGCAGCTATGGGTATGACTGGACGACGACGCTGCCTGCCGCCGCTGAAGAAAGGGCAAGAAGCCGCCGAAGCCGGGCAGCGAAAAGGTGCTGAACACGGAGGAGATGTCGACGCAGGATGCGTGGCAGGCGGCTGCGGACTCGGAGTCGGAGATTGAGCTGGACGACGACTCGATGAATCCGCACTTTGCCTATGACGATGAGGATGCGCACGAGCGGCACCAGGTGTGGTTCCTGGATGCGGTGACGGTTCTGAACGAGATGCGAGCGGCGCGGGCGCTGGGGCTGCAGACCTTCGCGCTGTGGCGGCTGGGGTCTGAAGACAATTCGTTGTGGAAGATTTGGGACAAGCCGCTGCGATTCCGATCCGGTGAACGATCTGGCGCAAGGTTGAGCCGGGGTTCGATGTCGATACCGAGGGCGAAGGCGACATTCTGCGCGTGACGCGCAAGCCGCAGAACGGGCATCGCAAGGTGACGATGGATGACGACAAGAACGTCCCGGAGAACTACCGGTCGATCACGGAGGAGACGATGGACTCCTACCCGCTGTCGTATACGGTCGAATTATTACGGATATCATCCGAAGAAGGTTGCGCTGAGCTTCGACGACGGCCCCGATCCGGAGTGGACGCCGCGCATTCTGGACGTGCTGAAGAGGTACAACGTTCATGCGTCGTTCTTCATGATCGGCGAGGAGGCGGAGAATAACGTTGGAGTGATGGAGCGGGTGTATCGCGAAGGGCATGAGATCGGGAACCATACCTTCAACCATCCGGACGTCAGCGAAATTCTCGAACTGGCAGGTGGATCTGCAGTTGAACCTGACGGAGCGGTTGTTTGCGGCGAAGCTGGGGGTGCAGCCGCTTTACTTCCGGCCGCCGTATTCGATCGATCAGGAGCCTGACACGAACGACCAGGCGGCGCCGATCGAACGCATACAGGGGCTGGGATATGTGATCGTCGGCAACAAGATCGACACCAACGACTGGGACGAGCATCCGCGCAAGACGCCGCAGGAGATTACGGACAGCGTCTTCCAGCAGATCGCGACATGGAGACGACGTCCGTGGGCGCGGGGCTCGGTGATTCTGCTGCACGACGGCGGCGGCAATCGTGCAGCCGACCGTGGCATGCGCTGCCGGTGCTGATTGAGGCGCTGCGTGCGAAGGGCTACGAGATCGTTCCGGTCTCGGAGCTGATGGGCAAGACGCGGGCGGAGGTGATGCCGCGCGCTGACCGGCAAGCAGAGATGGCAGGCGTGGGTGGATTCGGTCGCATTCTTCCTTTCTGGATTCTTCACCACTTTGTGATCGCGGCTGTTCTTTGTCGGCGACATGCTGATGAGCGCGAGGCTGATCATCATCGGGCTGTTTGCGACGATCGACCGGTTCCGGAAGCGCAAGAACTTTGCCGGCGCCGGATTATGCTCCGCGGGTGGCGGTGCTGATTCCTGCGTACAACGAGGAGAAGGTGATCGTGCGGACGATCCGCTCGGTGATGATGTCGAACTACAAGAACATCCGCATCATCGTGATCGACGACGGATCGAAGGACAGGACGTTCGATGTGGCGCGAGATGCGTATCCGACGATATCGCAGTCGGGCCGCCTGACCGTGCTGACGCAAGCCGAACGGCGGCAAGGCGGATGCACTGAACTATGCGCTGGAGCGGATGGATGAAGAGATCTACGTCGGCATCGATGCGGATGGAGTGATTGCGCATGACGCGATTACGAACGGCTGGTGCCGCACTTTGCGAATCCGAAGATTGGCGCGGTCGCGGGCAACGCGAAGGTTGGCAACCGCGTGAACCTGTGGACGCGGTGGCAGGCGCTCGAGTACATCACGAGCCAGAACTTCGAGCGGCGCGCGCTGGATCTGTTCGATGTGGTGATGGTGGTTCCGGGGGCCATTGGCGCGTGGCGGACGGCTGCGGTGAAGGCCGGCGATGGTTATCACACGAACACCGTGGCCGAGGACGCCGACCTGACGATGAACCTGCTGGAGCAGGGCTATTCGGTGATCTATGAAGACCGGGCGCTGGCGTTTACGGAGGCGCCGGTGGATGTGAACGGGCTGATGCGGCAGCGATTCCGCTGGTCGTTCGGGATACTGCAGGCGATCTTCAAGCATCGCGGCGCGATCACGAAGCACCGGGCGATGGGGCTGTTTGCGCTGCCGAATATTTTGATCTTCCAGATTCTGCTGCCGCTGGTGTCGCCGCTGATCGACCTGATGTTTGTGGCCGGAGTGGTGCATTACTTTATCGACAAGTACTTCCATCCGGAGACGGCTTCGACGGCGAGCTTCTATAAGCTGCTTGCGTTCTTCCTGGCGTTCCTGCTGATCGATTTCATCGCTTCGGCGCTGGCGTTTGCGCTGGAGAGGAAGCATCCGGCGAGCAAGGGCGACGGGTGGCTGCTGTTCCATATCTGGATTCAGCGGTTTACCTACCGGCAGGTATTTTCGGTGGTGCTGTTCAAGACGGTCAAGCGGGCGATCGACGGCAAGCCGTTCAACTGGGACAAGCTGGACCGCACGGCGCAGATGTCCGCTGCAACGGAAAAGCTGATCGAGCGCGTGTAACTCCGCAAGAACAATCAGGCGGTAAGATCGTTGCAGGGGGCGCGCAAATGTTTGAACGCTATACAGAGAAGGCTCGGCGCACGATCTTTTTCGCACGTTACGAGGCCAGTCTGTTCGGATCGCCTTATATCGAGACCGAGCACTTGCTACTGGGGCTGCTGCGCGAGGACAAGGCGATCTAACGAACCGTTTCTTGCGTGGCCACGCGTTCGGTCGAGTCGATTCGCAAAGCAGATTGAAAATCATACGACGGTTCGGGAGAAGGTGTCGACGTCGGTCGATCTGCCGCTTTCGAATGAGAGCAAGCGGGTGCTGGCCTATGCGGCGGAGGAGGCCGAGCTGCTGTCGCATCCGCATATTGGCACGGAACATCTGCTTGCTGGGTTTGCTGCGCGAGGAGAAGTGCTATGCGGCGGAGATCCTGAAGGAGCGTGGACTGGAGCTGGCTACAGTGCGCGAGGATTTGAAGCGGACGCCGGTGCCGCAGACGTCCCTGCGGCGGAGCGGGAGAAGCATCAGCAGCAGTTTGTGAATGAACCTTTTCTCGACTTTACCGATCCAGCGTCAAGCGGGCGATGGAGAGAGCGTTGGCGAGCAGTCGCAGGCGCAGTTGGGCCGCGAGTACGACATGGTTATCGGCGGCAAGCGACTGCGGACGGAGGGCAAGATCGTGTCGATCAATCCTGCGCGTCCGGCCCAGGTGATCGGCATCCATCAGCGCGCCGAGGCGGAGCACGCTGAGATGGCGATGCAGGCCGCACAGGCTGCGTTTAGCAGAATGGAGCCGCACGCCGGCTGCGGAACGGGCTGCTCTGCTGCGGCGCGCGGCCGCGATGATTCGGGGGCGGAAGTTCCAGTTCTGCGCGTGGCTGACGTTGGAGGTCGGCAAGAACTGGGCCGAGGCAGATGCGGATGTTGGCGAGACGATCGATTTTCTGGAGTTCTATGGGCAGGAGGCGTTGCGGCTCGATGGCGCCACCACGCCGATTCAGTATCCCGGCGAGCGCAACCAACTGCGCTACATTCCGCTTGGGGTGGGCGCGGTGATTTCGCCGTGGAACTTTCCGTTTGCGATTATGGCGGGGATGACGGCGGCGGCGATTGTGTGCGGGAATACGGTGATTCTGAAGCCTTCGGTTGATGCGCCGACGATTGCGGCGGAGTTTATGAGCCTGATGGAAGAGGCCGGGACTGCCGGATGGAGTGGTGAACTTCTGCCCGGGCGAGGGGCCGGGGTTTGGGAGCGCGATTGTGGCGCATCCGCAGACGCGATTTATTGCGTTTACGGGGTCGAAGGCGGTGGGGCTGGAGATACATCAGAGCGCGCGCGCGGACGCAGCCGGGGCAGATCTTTATCAAGCGAACGATTCTGGAGATGGGCGGGAAGGACTCAATTATCGTGGCCGCGGATGCCGACCTGGATGCGGCGGTAGAGGGTGTGGCGGCGAGTGCGTTCGGGTTCAACGGGCAGAAGTGCTCGGCGTGTTCGCGGGCGATCGTTGATGCGAGCCTCTACGATGTCTTCTGCGACCGGCTGCAGGAGCGGGTGGCGGAGATCAAGGTTGGCGATCCGGCGGAGAATTTTTATGCGGGGCCGGTGATCAGCGAGAGGTCCTATCGCAAGGTGCTGGACTACATCGCGATAGGCAAGGCGGAGGGCAGGCTGCTGCAGGGAGGCCACGCGATCGAGACGGCGGAGGGCGGCTACTACATTGCGCCGACGGTGATTGCGGATGTCGCGCCGGACTGCGCGGATCGCGCAGGAGGAGATATTTGGGCCGGTGCTGGCGGTCATCAAGGCGCATGGGCTTCGATGAGGCTCTGGCGATCGCCAACAATACGGAGTATGGGCTGACCGGGGCGGTCTACTCGAGCTCTGCCGAGACGCTGGACCGGGCGCGGGAAGAGTTCCATGTCGGCAATTTGTACTTCAACCGGAAGTGCACCGGGCGCGATGGTGGGGGCGCATCCGTTTGGGGGCTTCAACATGAGCGGAACCGATTCGAAGGCCGGTGGGCCGGACTACCTGCTGCTGTTTACGCAGGCGCAAGAGCATTGCTGAAAAGATCCGTAACTAGGTAGTCTGGAAGAGGGTCTAGTATTTTGGGCAGCAGTATTTCGGCGCTCAGGCGGCTCCGGTCTGGAGCAGGCTGCCGACCTTCGCGGCGGCTTCGGCCAGAACGCGGTGGTGCAGGGTGAAGATCGCGAGTTCGAGGCGGTCGGAGACGCCGGTCTTGTCGTAGATGACGCGGAGATAGTTTTTGATCACCTGCTCCTTGGTGCCAAGCTGGGTGGCGATGGCCTTGTTCTTGAGGCCCTGGGCGATGAGGGCGACGATCTGCATCTCTTTGGGGGTGAGGCGGTCGCGGACCCGGGCTGCCGACGGTGTCGACGGCCTCGCTGGTGGCGGCGCTGGCACGCTGGATGACACGCTGCCCGCGGGCTACGCGGCGGATGCAATCGATCAAGGCGGCTCCGGAGATGCTGCGGCAGACGACGCCGTCGAGCAGTTCGGCGAGCTTGTCGGGCACCGGTTCGCTGTTTTCGGCTACCAGAATGACGCGGCCGTCCAATGCCTTGGCCTGGGCGAGGACGGAGGGAAGTTCGGCGCCCAGGGTGGAGCCGATGACCAGAATCGAGGAGCGGAAGCCTGAGAAGGAGCTTGCGAGCCGGGCGGGATCGTCCCACTGGGCGACGATGCTCATGTCGTCTTCGAGCGCCAGAACGCGTGCTGCGCCGGCCCGGAAGATCGTCTGGTTGTCCGCGAGAATAAGTCGGTTCATGAGTAGATATCTCCTGCGGCTGGCTGATTTTGCCCCGCAGTCCCCTCATCGGCGGAGGGGTGAGGGTGAGGGTAAGTGTCTGCAATTCGGACAGCAATTCCAGCTATCGGGCGCTCGCCTGATTATGACAGTAGCGCGTCCGGCGTTTTGGGGCAATAACACTTTCTGAACCCTGGGAGGGGTGAAAGAATCGAATGAGGGGGCGGACTGGACGGAAAACCGCCGGGCACGTAGAAAAGAATCATGGCTAAACCAATTCTGCTTGCGATCGACGACGACACCAGCGTACTGGAGGCGGTGGTCCAGGACCTGCGCCGCAACTACGGCCAGTTTTACCGGATCGTCCGGGCGGCCTCCGGGGCGCGCGGCTCTGGATATCTGCCGCCAGTTGAAGGAACGCGAGCGAGACGGTGGCGCTGTTCCTCTCCGACCAGCGCATGCCGGGCATGACGGGCGTGGACTTTCTGCAGCAGGCTCTGACGATGTATCCCGACGCCAAGCGCGTCCTGCTGACGGCTTATGCGGATACCGAAGCGGCGATACGGGCGATCAACTCCGCCAAGATTCACTACTACCTGAATAAGCCGTGGGACCCTCCGGAGGAGAAGCTTTATCCGGTGCTGGATGACCTGCTGGAGGCGTGGAAGCAGGGTTACAAGGCGCCTTTCGAGGGTATACGGATCGTTGGGCTGCGGTGGTCTGCGACCGACCATGCGGTGCGGGATTTCCTTACGCGCAACCGTATTCCGTACCAGTGGCTGAACCCGGAGCTGACGCCGGATGCACTGGCGCTGCTGCAGCAGAAAGGCATCGACGATGCCAAGCTGCCGGTGGTGCTGTTCGGCGATGGCACGGCGCTGGTTCAGCCGACGACGATGGAGCTGGCGACGAAGGTCGGGTTGCGGACGCAGGCTCAGCAGGAGTTCTACGACGTGGTGATCGTGGGGGCCGGACCGGCGGGGCTGGCGGCGGGCGTGTATGGCGCGTCGGAGGGGCTGAAGACGCTGATCGTCGAGGCCTCGGCTCCGGGCGGACAGGCGGGGTCCAGCTCGCAAGATCGAGAACTACCTCGGCTTCCCCGAGGGACTGAGCGGCGACGAGCTGGCGAAGCGCGCTTACCTGCAGGCGAACCGGCTGGGCGCCGAGTTTATGACGCAGAGCGTCACCTGTGTTCGGACCGAGAACAACTACCACATCGTGCAGATGTCAGACGGGCATGAGGTGACCTGCAACGTCTGTTTGATTGCCACCGGCGTCTCTTACTGCAAACTGGATGTACCGGGGATGGACGAGTTGACCGGCGCCGGGGTGTACTACGGCGCGGCGCAGACCGAAGCGATGGCCTGCAAGGACGAAGAGGTGTACATCGTCGGCGGCGCGAACTCGGCCGGGCAGGCTGCGATGCACTTCTCGCGCTACGCGAAGATGGTGCACATGCTGATCCGCGCCGATTCGCTGGAGAAGAGCATGTCGAAGTACCTGATCGACCAGATTGCGAAGACTCCGAACATCGCGGTGATGACCGGGACCGAGGTGATTGGCGTATCCGGCAACGGCCATCTGGAGTGTCTGCGGCTGAAGACTCCGCGGGGCGAGGAGTCGCGCCATACCAGTTCCCTGTTCATCTTTATCGGCGCCGCGCCGAAGACGGACTGGCTGCCACCGGAGATCGCGTGCGACAACCGCGGTTTCATTCTCGCCGGACCGGATATGAAGACCAAGAATCCGGCGTCGTGGAAGCTTGACCGTGATCCGTACCTGCTTGAGACGAGTGTGCCGGGGATCTTTGTCGCGGGCGATGTCCGCCACAACTCCGTAAAACGATGCGCCTCGGCGGTTGGAGAGGGATCGATCGCAATCCAGTTTGTGCATCAGTATCTTGCCACGCTATGACAGCGGCACAACGAGAAATCAAATGACCCAGGCTACCCAAACTTACCCGAACAGCAACGTCATCACGATGAATGACGAACTGAAAACCCAGTTGCGCAATGTTCCTATCCTGTCGTCCTTGAAGGATGACGAGCTGTACTGCCTTGATACTGTTCATGAGGTTCGTCTGCAGGACGGCGAATTTATCGCCCGTCAGGGCGAGACGGCGCATTTCTTCTGGATTCTGCTCGAGGGCGAGTTGCAGCTCTCGCAGACGCAGAGCGACGGGCAACAGGCCAGTCTGTACGTGATGAAGCCGGGGAGCGCCTTCGGTGAGGTTCCACTGCTGGCAAATATTCCTAACGCGGCCAATCTGCAGTCGATCGGCTCCTCGCACCTGTTGCAGTTGAATGAAGACGAGTTCTGGAACCTGATGACGAGTTGCCCGGAGGTACGCAAAGCCATCCTGGGGAACATGGCTACGCGACTGCAAAAGATGCAGAGCATGGCTGTGCAGCAGGAGAAGATGGCATCGCTGGGCACGCTGGCAGCGGGACTGATGCATGAGTTGAACAATCCGGGCTCGGCCGCGCGCCGAGCCGCCGCGCAGCTGCGCGAGAACCTGATGCGGATGCATGAGCTGACCGCCAAGTTCAGCAAGACGGAGATGACCCACGAGCAGAAGCAGTGCCTGTTCGAATTGCAGGATCGTGCGCTGTCGGTGAAGAAGCCGCTGATGATGAACTCGCTCGAACAGAGTGATGCAGAAGAGGCGCTGGCGGAGTGGATGGAGGGCGCCAACATCGAGAACGCCTGGAAGCTGGCGCCGACTCTGGTCTCGATCGGCCTGAATGCGGACGAGTTGGAGTGCACGCGCGCCGAGTTTCCCGGAGCGACGTTATCGGACGCGCTGAGCTGGCTGGGTGCGCTGGCCTCGAGCATGCAACTGGTGGGCACGATCGAAGAGAGCATCGGCCGGGTCTCCGACCTGGTGCACGCCGTCAAGTCCTACGCGTACGAGGGCAGAGGCCAGAAGCAGGACGTCGATGTCAACGAGAGCATTTATGCGACGCTGGTGATCCTGGGCCATAAGCTGCGCGAGAAGGAGATCGTGATCGAGAAGGACTTCGCCCCCAATCTTCCACTGCTGCATACGGAGTGCTCCGGCCTCAACCAGATTTGGACCAACCTGCTGGATAATGCGATCGACGCGGTTCCGCAACGTGGACGTATCCGCATCAAGACGTGGGTGGAACAGTCGCCCACCGGTAAGGGACTTTGTGTTTCGATCACCGATAACGGCAGCGGCATTCCGCTGGAGAGCCAGCAGCATATCTTCGATCCCTTCTACACGACCAAGGCGGTAGGCGTGGGCAGCGGTTTGGGGCTGGGGATCGTGCAGCCGCATCGTGGAGCAGTACAGCGGCGTCATTCGCTTCTCTTCTACCCCTGGCAACACCGAGTTTCTCGTTCGCTTGCCTTCCGAAGCTTCTGTAGCTCAGTTACCCTCGAAGGCATAAGAACAACCGGCCTCCGTACAACAACATTTTTATCTGACCCGCGTTTCTATGAACGAACGTTAGCGGCTGTGATCCAAGCCGCAGACAGAGATGCGAGGACACACGATGATTGTTACGAGACCAGCACGTCTTGCTCTGCTTTCCATGATTTCAGCGGCCACACTTTTGATGGCCGGATGCGCTCCGCATTACTTTGGCCCGCCGCCGCCTCCGCCGCCTGGCGTTTCCTCGCTCTGATAGAACGGGCCGATCACGAAGGGTTCCGGGCCGGCCGCGATGATGGAGCGCGGGATGCCTACTACAGAACCGGCTATCATCCACAGCGCGATCGCGCATTCCATGACGCACCGGGATATGAGCCTGCTCTGGGACCCTATGGGCCATACCGAGACGCTTTCCGCAGGTCGTATCTGCAGGGCTATGAGCAGGGCTTCCATCGAGGATAGGGGGCCGGGGATGGCGAATTATTTGTTTATGTCATAGAGAGGGCAATTCCCTTCGACATCTGTTAGGTTGTCTTCTGAAGGTTGAGCCCTTCGTCCTCTATGACAAAGACCGATGCAAAGCGCTATTACCCTACCCCGGCCCTTGAGAAGGGTCTCGACATTCTGGAGTTATTCGCCAGCACACAGGAAGGCCTGACGGTGAGCGAAGTGGCGCGGCGACTGGAGCGCACCGTGTCCGAGATCTTCCGGATGATTTTGTGTCTGGAGAAGCGCGGCTACCTGGCACAGTCTCCGAACAAAGACCGGTATCATCTAACGCTGCGTCTTTTCCGGCTGGCACAGGAACATCCTCCTACCAAACGGCTGGTGACAGAGTCGTTGCCACCGATGCACGCGCTGGCGCAGACGATTCGTCAGTCGTGCCATCTGGGTATTGTGGATGGCGGACATGTCGTCATTCTGGCGCAGGTGGATTCGCCGGAGTCACCTGGCTTCTATGTGAAGATGGGATCGAAGGTAGACCTGATGCATGCCGCGACCGGTCACGTCATTCTTGCGTTTCTGAGTGACGACGCGCGGGAGCGAGCAATCGAAGAGTGGCGGCGAGAGACAAAGAAGAGAAAGCCGGTCGATCTGGAAGAGCATCTGGAGAAGATTCGGGCGCGCGGCTATGAGCGGCGGGCGAGCTATGAGGTTGCGGCTGTAACGAACATCAGCTTCCCGATTCTGAACGTCCAGGGACAGGCCATCGCTGGTTTGACTGTTCCGTATGTCAAGCGGCTCGAGGACAAGATCAGTATCGCGGAGTTGACGAAATCGCTGCGCGAGGCGAGTCAACAGATCTCGGAGGCGATGGGCGCGGCGCCCTCACCGAAGAAGATTTCGAAGACGTAACTGAGAATGCAGCGCTCCCGCTCATTTCGCCGTGCCGGTGGCCGGGAGCTGAACGAATCGGATATTATCGCTAGGCGATGCTGGAAGAACCAGCTGCTCAGAATCGAGGGGGAAGATTGGAACCGTTTCGTCTGGATGGAAAACGCGCGGTAGTGACGGGTGGCGGCAGTGGGATCGGCAAGGCCATTGTGAAGGTTTTTTCCGAAAGCGGCGCCAAGGTAGCAATTCTGGATCTCGATGAAGATAAGGCGACCGCGGTGGGACGGGAGATCGGCGCGGACATACATGCTTTTGGCTGCGATGTTTCGAATGCTGAGAGCGTCGCGAAGGCCTTCGATCGAGTGCTCGCCGAGGGGCCGGTCGATGTGCTGGTGAACAGCGCGGGGGTCTCGCACGTTGGCAACATATTCAACACGACCGAAGCTGACTTCGACCGGCTGTTCCGGGTCAATGTGAAGGGGACTTATCTTTGCATGCAAGCGGCTGTGCAGGCGATGAAGAAGTCGGGAGGCGGAGTGATTCTCAATCTGGCCTCGATCGCGGCGACCTCCGGGCTTTCGGACCGGTTCGCGTATTCGATGACGAAAGGTGCGGTGCTGTCGATGACGCTCTCTGTCGCGCGCGATTGCCTTGCGGATAAGATTCGCTGCAACTGCATCTCTCCGGCGCGGGTGCATACGCCATTTGTGGATGACTTTGTGAGCAAGAACTATCCGGGGCGCGAGGCGGAGATGATGGCGGCGCTGTCGAAGTCGCAGCCGATCGGCAGGATGGGGACGCCGGAAGAGATGGCTCTGCTGGTCCTTTACCTTTGCTCGGATGCGGCGAGCTTCATTACGGGAGCGGATTATCCGATCGATGGCGGCTACTTCAATCTTCGTCAGGTTGGGGACTAGACGGTAATTTTCGTTGCGCCAGTAGAGATGCCGCCGTCGATGAGCAGTGTCTGTCCGGTGATGTAGCGACTGGACTCCGATGCGAGGAAGACGATGGCGCCATCGAGATCGTCGGGCAGGCCGGCGCGCTTTACGGGGATGCGGTCGTTGAGGTATTCGACCCAGGCTTGGTTCTCGTAGAGGGCAGTATTCTGTTTGGTGCGGAACCATCCGGGGGCGAGGCAATTGACGGTGATGCCGCTGCTTCCCCAGTCGTCGGCGAGGCTCATGGTGAGTTGCCGTACGCCACCGCGGCTTGCGCCGTATGGGGCGAGTCCTGCGTAGCCGAAGACGCTGGTGACTGAGCCTATGTTGATGATGCGGCCGTAGCCGCGCTGGACCATGCCACGCGCTACGGCTTGCGCGACGAAAAACGAGCCGCGCAGGTTGGTGTCGAGGACTGTGTTCCAGTCGTCCCAGGTGACGTCGAGCGCGGGTTTGCGGATGTTGCAGCCTGCGTTGTTGACCAGGATATCGATCTTGCCGAAGTGCGCTTCGACCGCAGCGACGGCGGCCTGGATGCTGGCGTAGTCGCGGACATCGAGATCGACGGAGCAGGTTTTCCGGCCTATTGCGTGAATCTCCTCTGCAAACTGTGTCAACGATGTTTTGTCGCGGCTGGTCATGGCGATGTCGGCACCGGCGCGGGCCAGTGCTCGGGCGAAGTACTGTCCGAGACCGCGGCTGGTTCCGGTAACGAGCGCTATTTTTCCGTTTAGATCAAAGAGTGTGTCCGGCATTGATTCCATCCTTGCAGGATGTTTGATCTTTCTCTATGCAAACGATATTTCATTGACGAAAAACTTGCCCGGTCAATACAATTTCATTAACGGTATACGATCAGCATTGGAGCACTCCCTGAGGACATCCTTGAAGCCTATCAACATTACCAAAGTGCGTGTCATCGATCTGCGTTTCCCTACCTCCAGAGAGCACATCGGCTCCGATGCGGTGAACAAGGATCCCGACTACTCGGCGGCTTATTGCATCCTTGAGACGGATGCCGGTATCGAAGGACATGGCCTTACCTTCACGCTAGGACGCGGTACGGAGCTCTGCGTCAGCGCATTGAACTATCTTGCCCGCTTCGTTCGGGGCCGTTCCCTGGATTCCATCACATCCGACCTGCATGCTTTCTACCTGCAGATCACGGGCGATACGCAGTTTCGCTGGCTGGGACCGGAGAAGGGCGTCATTCATCTTGCGTGCGGCGCGCTGATCAACGCCGTCTGGGACCTGTATGCCAAGGCGGAAGGTAAGCCGGTCTGGCGCCTGCTTGCCGATATGACTCCGGAGCAGATCGTCTCCATCATTGACTTCCGCTACATCGCCGATGCGCTGTCGCCTGCGGAGGCGCTGGATATTCTTGAGCGCGGCCGGCAAGGTCAGGCTGAGCGTTTGAAGCTGCTTGAGGCCGAGGGCTATCCCGCCTACACCACTTCGGTTGGATGGTTCGGCTTCAGCGATGAGAAGATTCGCCGACTCTGTCGCGAGGGCATCGCCGAAGGATGGACGCACTTCAAGCTGAAGGTCGGTGGAGACGCCGAGGACGATCTGCGGCGCGGACGCATCGTGCGAGAAGAGATTGGCTGGGAGAATCGGATGATGGTTGACGCCAACCAGAAGTGGGGCGTCGATGAGGCCATTCGCAGGACTCGCCAGCTAGGGGAACTATCGCCGTGGTGGATGGAGGAGCCGACTAGTCCGGATGACATCCTTGGCCATGCGCGCATTCGCAGAGAGGCAGCGCCGACTCGCATCGCTACCGGCGAACATTGCCAGAACAGCGTCATGTTCAAGCAGCTTTTGCAGGCCGGCGCGATCGATGTCTGCCAGATCGATAGCTGCCGTGTCGCCGGCGTGAATGAGAACCTGGCGATCATTCTGATGGCTGCGAAGTTCGGCGTTCCGGTCTGTCCGCATGCAGGTGGGGTCGGTCTGTGCGAGTATGTCCAGCATCTCTCGATCTTCGACTTCCTTAGCGTCTCCGGCACAATGGAAGACCGCGTGATCGAATATGTGGACCATCTCCACGAGCACTTCCGGCATCCTGTGACGATTCGCCGTGGCCGCTACATGGTTCCACACGAGGCCGGTTACAGCATTGAGATTCTGCCGGATTCACTGGAACGGTTCAGCTTTCCCAATGGATCTGTCTGGAGTGGACAGGCGCAGGAAGCACCTGTCGTTCGATTCAGACCTACAGAAATACTCGCTGCCGTTTTACCAGTGGAACGGCATCATTGAAGAGCCCCGGAGTTTTTTCGAGCTGCGCAGTACGGTCCGAGCGCGTAGCAGCCGAGATTTCGCTGCGGGGATAGAGATTCCAGCGAACTGCGCCAAATCCTTTATCGCACAGCCGTGCTGTTGATGCAGTTCGATTACGTGTCGGAGAGTGGGACGAAGATCCCTAATCGCCATCTCCAGACGAGCCGACCTTTCGCTCTCGGCGAATTGGCGCTCGATGTCGACTCTGTGGTCGATGATTGCGTTGAGCCGCCATGATTCGTGCTCTGCAGCACCATCCAGCGATACCTGTGGGCGGGCGCGCTCTTTCCGCAAGATCATCAGTCCGGAGTTGATGGCAATTCGTGTCAGCCAGGTAGAGAACTGCGACCTGCCGTCAAAGCTGCCCACGTGCGAGAACGCCCGCAGGAATGTATCCTGAAGTGCGTCTTCCGCGTCTTCGCGAGCATTTGGTGACCCAAAGTAGCGTCCGAAGAAGCTTCTTCGAGTGACGGTTCCAAAGCTCGACGAAGGCTTTCTCCTCTCCCATTTTTGCTGCGGAGACGAGCATCTCGTCGTTCAAGGACTTGCCGATTGTGTGCTCAGTCCAGTTGTCCGACATCAGGCTCGTCGTGCTCATGGAAGCTCCTTTGCAAACGCAGTTGAAGATTTTTCGAACATCGATCTGTGGGCAATGGCAACCAGAATTTACAGCTGTGGCCTGAAAAGCAGATATCTAACATATCCCATGTCAGCTTCATCCTGCACCCAGGCAAAGAGTGGCCGGGCATGGGTATCAGGATATTGCTCAAAGTTGCACAGCATTCTTTCCTTGCTCTTATCAGCGTGTAATGAATCCGGCTAGAAGAAATGCGGCAACGCGATCTGTTTGGAGCGAGAAGATGTTGGACCGCTTATGCTTTACGCACTACTTCTTCGCAAAGAGGAACGATTCCTGTGATGAAGTGAATGAGGTCGTCCGGAATTGCATGACGTAACTTCAGATAATCAGGGCTGTTGTATGAGAGCCAGACGACTCCGTCACGATCCTGCCAGACCAATGCCTTCAGCGGCAAATCGATGGCGAGTGTCGGTGACGCAATCATCAATGCGTACCCGACTTGGGGCTGCCGAAGATAACGACGACGGTCGGTGGCATGGTCAGGCCAACATGGGCAGCAGCAGCACTGTGATCGATCTGCGTGAAGACGGATAGGCCTTTCGTCTGAATAACCGCCACCAGCCTGGTGAGAGTTTCAGTCACCGAATACGGACTCTTTAGATGCACCAATCCTTTGTCTGACCCTAGAAGCATAAGAACTCCTGACGTTCATCAATTGTCGAAATGGGGTACTTATGCCCGATTGATGCTAGATAGCGATTATATTGCCCCCTCGGTTAAAGCTGCGCCAACTGCGCCTAATTTCCGGCATTTGCCAAGGCAGCAAAGTCAACGTAAAAAATTACCATGCATTATTTTGCATAGTAAGCGTGGGATATTTGCAACACTCCGAAAAATAAGCCTAATCAGAGCCTCCTACTCTGTTATCAGGCTGGAGGCAGAGACGACGAGGTAAATCAAAACATTCAGGATCATCCTTCGTTCAATTCCAACTGCGAAGGCCGGCCTTATCAATTGGAACCAGAATTTACGCGGGCCATTTTTATGCCACATAAGATCGACCGCTCCTTCGTCCATCAACTCTCTGAGTCCAGTCGTAGTTATCCGAGTGTGCAAGCGATCGTGGCGATAGGACACAGCTTGCAAGTGCAAATCATCGCGGAGGGCGTCGAGAACCAAGATCAGATGCGAATACTCCGAGAACTCAACTGCGATTGCATGCAAGGATCTCTGGTTGGTCGTCTGTTGCCGCCTGAGACTATCGATCTCCTTCTGGCAAGCAAGAGTGCCCCAGAGCCGTTCAGCAGATGAAGCAAATCGTATAGAATCCATTTGTATCGGGGCGTTCTCTCATGTCGATCACTCCTGCTGAACAGATGACATCGGAAGATGCCAGTTCCCCGCTGATTCCGCGCGAAATGGTGCGCAGTCAAGGCGCCATCGCCTGGTCCAGCTTCTTCCTCGCACTTCTGCAAAGCATCTGCGGAGCCGTCGTGGCGGTCAACGGCCTGCGTCTCGCAATCGGGATCGGTTCGCTAGCCCTGAGTACCGGGGCCGGGGCAGCCGTGGTCCGATTTCACGCGGACTGGATTCGTCGTCCCATGATGGCAGTCGCGCTTTTCGGTTCGCTACTGAACCTGGCGATCTTTCTCCATGTTCGTTACCTCCGCAACCGTCCGGCTTCGCAATGGAGACGACAGACTGTCAGTCCTCGCAAACTGAAAATGGAGCGATTACAGCTGGTCTTATCTCTCGCGACCCTGGTTCTGCTTGGAATTGAAGAGTACCTGCACCTCGGCTTTCACCACTCGATATAAGTTGGCTTCCCTGCTGTCGGGTCGGGTCGCGGAGAATGCTTTCCTCCCTTCGTGTCCGAAGCCCATTTGTGCAAATCGCGGGCGATCGCAGGGTTGTTGATAACGAAGTAAGCGCAATACTGGCTTTCTGTAACCATTTCTGCGGTCTCGGCTCTAATGTAACGAAGATCAATGGGGTGTGTTTGCGCCGTCCGGCCATGGCAAACTGCATCATCTTGAAAGCATCAGCGCAGGATAAAAAGTAATGGCGGCAGTGATCGAAGGCAGAGACGAGGCAAAGATGATCGACGCGATCCTCGCCGGGGATGTGCGGTTATTTCACGATCTCGTTCGTCCGTATGAACGAAGCGTCTACGTCCTGGCGCTTTCAATGCTGAAGAATGAGGCCGATGCAGAGGACACGGCACAGGAGGCTTTTCTGAAGGCCTTTCGCAAACTTGGTTCTTTCCGTTCCGACTCAAAGTTCAGCACCTGGCTCGTCAGCATTACGCTGAACGAGGCCCGCAGCCGCTTACGTCGCAGCCGCGCAGCGAAGATCGAGTCCCTGGACGAGCCAGAGAACGAGCAGCGACACATCTCACCGGCAGTTCTGACAGACTGGCGAGAGATTCCGTCCGAGGCTCTGGAGCGTCGCGAGGTGCGCCTGATATTGCAGGAGGCGATCGTCGATCTTCCGAACATCTACCGCGAGGTCTTTTTGTTGCGCGACGTGGAGGAGCTTAGCGTGAACGAATCGGCTGAGGCGCTTGGCATCAGCGTCGCCTCGGTAAAGGTGAGGCTCCATCGCGCGCGCATCATGCTGCAGAAGAAGCTGGCGCCGTTATTGAAGAGCGCTGCTCCACCGAAACGGAGGTGGCTCACATGGTCTTAGAGTGCAAGCATGTGTGGGAATATATCTCCGGCTATTTGGATGCAACGCTTGAGCCAGAGGTATTAGAGATGGTGCAGCAGCATCTGGAACATTGTGAGATCTGCTCCGCAATTCTGGATTCGACACGGAATATCCTCATTCTGACTGCGGATGATCGGGTATTCGAACTTCCGGTCGGCTACAGTGAGCGACTGCATGCGAGGCTCGAAGTCGCGATGCTCGAAGACGGGGCCTCCTAAAACAGACAGCGTTTGATCAGTTTGCCAATCAATCATTAACGCTCCACCCTGCGCGCGTCTCATAAAACGTCCAGACGAGAGGACTATCGTGAAACTGAAACGAATCCGTATTGCAGCAGGCGTCATAACAACTTTGCTCATTGCCCTCCCTCCCGGACAAGGACAGACGACCGCGCAGCCTCACGCCGTTCTGGTAGAGCTCTTTACCTCTGAGGGATGCTCGAGCTGTCCACCGGCGGATGCTCTTCTGCGCGAACTCAACGGCACGAGCACCAGCTCCGGACAACTCATTGTTGGAATCAGCGAACATGTGACCTACTGGAACAACCTGGGTTGGACAGATCCTTTTTCAGCATCCGTTTACACAGATCGGCAGAATTCGTATGGTTCACGCTTTCATCTCGACAGCGTCTACACTCCGCAGATGGTAGTGAACGGCGAGCAGCAGGTTCTCGGCAACGATCGCAACGCTGTTCTGCATGCGGTTCGCGAGACCGATCATCCGGGCCAACTCGCAGTTCACATCCTATCAACCGCGGTCGACGGCAACTCTCTCGTCGTTACGTACGCTATCCATGGAAGCGCGCCAGGGCATAGCGCGGATCTGTTCGCGGTCCTCACGGATGACGTCGCTCATTCGAGTGTTCTGCGTGGAGAAAACTCAGGCCACCACCTCGCTCATGTGTCCGTTGCCCGAGGCATCACGCGCATCGCTTTAGTGAAAGATGCCGCTACCGAAAATACGGCTAGACTGCCGTTGGACGATGGTCCTCATTCTTCTGCGGGGCACCTGGTTCTCTTTGTGCAAAGCGCGCATCTTGGCCCTGTGCTGTCGGTCGATACTGTCGCACTTCGGTGAATGCAAAGTAGTTTGGACCCAACAATGATGGATGTCGACGGTCGGCTAGTAAGCAATAATTATCTACCTCGCTGGCGAGACCTTTGGCATAACCGTATACGTCCGCAGCTATGGATGAATTCCGAGCCCTGCATCTACCGCATCCAGTAACACATTCTCGGGGTCCTGGGTGTACTGCCAGAACATCACTCCAGCCAGCCCGTGATCTTTCACATACTTCGTCTTCAACGCCTCCGACTCCAAATCGTCATACGTCAGAAATATATGCGTCTCCTCGTTGTAGAGATAAGGCGCCTGGGCCACTGGGTCCCAATACCGCACCCACCCCGGCTTGCCCAGCATATTCGTCGCGATCTGTCCATAACCCGGCGTCCCGCTCACTGGGGCCGCCACCGGTTGCCACAGCCCGTGGTTCGCCGGCGGCACGTCGTTCCATGTCTTGCCATAGAACGGCACACCGACTACCAGCTTGTTCTTTGGAACTCCTGCCGCGAGGTTCTCTCTCACCGAACGGTCCGTAGAAAACGCCTTCGGGTCTGCCGGGTTCGTATACAACGGAGCATCATGCCCCGTATTGCGATCGTCCACGCGGTAGTAGTCGTAGCACATCAGGTTCACGGTATCCAGCCACTTCGAAGCCTCCCGCATCTGCGTATGGTCGAGCCATTCCCTGCTCCATCCAGTGGCCGAAGAGGTGTACAAATGTCGCCCCAGCTTCTTCCGCTCTTTGTTGAACCGCAATCGCAGCTCCTTCAGTAGCAGCGTATAGGTCAGCTTGTCCTCCACTGGCCGAACGCGGTCATTGTGATGCGTGTACCCGGGATACTCCCAATCGATATCTATCCCATCGAGGTCATACTTCTTCACCAGCGCCACCGCACTGTCGACAAACGCAGTCCGCCCCTCCCTAGTTAGAGCCATGTCGGAAAAGCCGCCCGACCCGCTACCACCACCCACCGAAACCAGCACAGCCAGCCCCGGATGGTCTTTCCTCAAGCCCGTCAACACAGCAAGATTCTCCGCATCCCGAGCCGACGCATCCGCAATCGCATTGCCCTTCAGGCGAAAGAACGCATAGTTGATCCGTGTCATCTTCCCTGCGGCGATGGACTTCGCATCCAACGGCCGCCCGCCCGAAATGTACCCCACCACAATCTTCTGCTGCTTCGGTGGTGCCGCTTCTCCTCGCACAGCCACCAACAAACAAACCATCGCCACGCCCCAAACCAGCCAGCACTTCCTCATCACCCTCTCCTGAACACCAAAATTTGAATGCGAGGATTCTACCGTTGTTCACCCTGCCCGTGGGGAGCGTAGGCAAATACCTGCTCAGTTACTGAGAATCCCGGTTATCACGTCTATGATTAGTGGGAGGTGCGTGGGGAGATCGCTATAGTCCGTCGCTCATGACGAGGGCTACTGCGCTGCGCAGGCGGGCGGTGCTGCCTTCGGCGGAGGGGCGCACCTTGATCGACTTGGAGAGCGAGTTGCGGTTCAGCTCCGCCTCGACGATGGGGCCGAAGCGATGCCATGCGGCGGTGATGTCGCCGACGACGACGATCTCGTTGGGCGCCAGCGCCGAGGCGATCATGCGCAGACCCTGGCCGAGAAAGACCGACATCTTTTCCAGCGCGCGGATGGCCGTGCGATCGGAGGCGAGCGACAGCTTGATGAGCGCCTCGAAGCCTTGCAGATTTCCGTTGCCGCCCATCTCGTGGTAGTAGCGCAGGCCAGCGCGATTGGAGGCCAGCGTCTCCCAGCAGCCGACGCTGCCGCAGGCGCAGGGCGGGCCGTTGGCCTTCATCTGGACGTGACCGAACTCGCCCGCCATGCCGTCCTGCCCGCGCAGCAGGCGGCCGTTGGCGAAGATGCCGGTGCCGATGCCTTCCGAGACGTTGACCGCGACGATATCGTGCGTGCCGTCGCTGTCGCCGAACCACACCTCGGAGAGCGCGCAGGCGTTGGCGGCGTTGTCCATCTCGACGCGCAGGCCGGTGGCGCGCTGGATGCGGGAGTTCAAGCTGAGCACCGGCCAGTGCAGATTGGGAGCGAAGATAAGCTTCTGCAGATGCAGGTCCGCGCGGCCGGGCAGGCTGATGCCGATGCCCTCGAAGGTGCGGTCGGGATTGTCGGCGATCAGCTTGCGCACGGCGGCGATCATGGCCTGGATGGCCTTGGTGGAGTCGTCCGGAAGCACCACCATGCACTGCGAGACGACGCGTCCGCCCAGGCCGGTGACGGCGACCGTGGTCTGCGAAGGATGGATGTCGAGCGCAATGACGGCGCGCTGATCGTTCAACTGCAGGAAGGTCGGACGGCGGCCGCGGGGCAGACGGCCGGTAGAGCCCTCGACGATCCACTTGTCCCGCAACAGATCTTCGACGATCAACGAGACCGTGCTGCGCTGCAACCCGGAGATGCGCGCAATATCGGCACGCGAGACCGGCTGGCGCATGCGAATCAGATTGAACACCAGATTCCGGTTGATCTGGCGGGGCGTCTTGTTCGAAGCGCTCTGCCGCTGCGTAAAACTAAACCGGTGAGTCGACAGTTCCCGGCATGGGCCGTTCTCCTAAGATAATCGGGTGTAGCAGCTCAACGGCGTGCGAGGCGAGGTGAAAATACTCTCCAGGCAATGACGGTCTGAACCCTGCTCAACATCGACGTGATCGACACAATGCTGATCGTCAACTGGCTGGCGTTTTTCCAAATGATAATTGCAACTCGCCAGATAAAAGGGCCGGTGCCTGATTTTATAAGAAAACCAGGCGCCGGCCCATCCAGCGTTGTCGGGAAAGACTAGAAGGTGAACCGCGCACCTACCTGGATCAGACGTGGACTCGTAGCTCCCGTGATCTTGCCGTCATTCCCAGACGACAGGTTTGCCGTTGGTGCGTTGAGGCTCACCATGTTGAACGCGTTGGTAGCATCAGCGCGGAACGTCAGGCCGGTTCCACCCTCAAACTTGAAGTCGCGGGAGACTCCGAGATCGACGTCGCGGTAACCCGGCGCACGCAGGGAGTCGCGCGGCGTGTTGCCGTCGGCGCCGCCAGGGCCAATCCCCGTCGTAGTCGTGCAGCCACCAGTAGTGCCGGCGAGGCAGTTCGGCGGTGAAGGCCGCCGTGTTGAACCACGCCTGCGCAGCCGCGAAACGGCTTCTGTGAGGATCAAGGAATGGGTTGACTCCCGGTACCATGTTGGGCCGGTCGTTGTTGTAGGTGTCCTTGTTGTTGTCAGAGCCCGTCGTCATGTTGAATGGCGCACCGCTGTTGAAGCTGGCAATGGTCGAGATCGAATAGCCGTTGAACAATACGCCGAGGAATCGGCTCGAACCCTTGTAATAATTTATGTTCCATACGCCATTGATGCCCACCATGTTCCGGCGGTCCTGGTCCGATGGACCGCGCTCTTCGGTTAGAGCGCTAAAGTTCTGTGCAGTAGGAGCCAGACCGATTGCGCTTGCATTCGAGCTCCAGATCGAGTGACTCCACACATAGAACCCATTGACCAGGAAATTGTTCCCCAACGGTTTATGTACTGAAACCTGCAAAGAGTTGAAGTTCGCGGTCTGGCCCGATTCGATGAGAATCACCTGGCCAAGCGTATTGCCATTAGGATTATTCGCACCGAAATATGGGCGGCGTGCGTTGATGCTCGTCTGGGACGTGCTGGCGTTTGGAGCATAGATTGGATTATTTGCGTCCGGTGCAGTCGGAACATGACGTACGAAATTGCCGACATACGCGGTCTGCAGGACAATCTTAGCGGGCAGTTGCTGCTCGACGGCCACATTGAACTGATAAGACGAGGGCCACTTATAGTTTGGATCGATCGCTTCTACCGCTGCTCCGGGAATCCAGTGCGGGCTCGTGGGGCTATAGACATAGGGAAAGGGAGATCCGGTGGGAAATGACGCTGGGTTCCCATAAACATTGGAGAGAGAGGTAATGGAACTGAACGTCTGACGGATGGCAAACGGTTGTGCATTCGCCGGCTGGTTCCATTCGTTACCGGAGACGCTGCCATAGAAGATGCCTGCGGCTGCGCGGACGGCAGTCTTCCCGTCGCCAAATGGATCCCAGGCCATGCCCAGGCGTGGGGAGAAGTGCGTCTTGGGCGTCTGTGCGATGCCCCGAGGAATGCCCGTGTCTCCGGGAAATAGAATGCCGAGAGGCGCGCTGGGAACGATGGCGGATTGCCGGCCCGGGACAAACGCGGCGGTGAGGTTCTGAGACTCGACTGGAGCCTGCTCGATGTCATACCTTAGACCGAGATTTGCCGTAAATCTCGGTGTAATTCGATAATTGTCCTGCACGAAAAATGCGTAATACCAGGTATTCAGCAATCCATGGTAAGGGCTGTCCTGTTCCATGCTGGAGACTTGACCGGTGACGAAGTCAGCCGCCACGTTCCCTGTCGTCGTTGGGCCAGACGTCTGGAAGTTGAAGATTCCAAAGTTATACAGATTGCCGACAATTTCATCTTTTTCGAGAGAGACTTCGCCTCCAAGGTTAAGAGTGTGTCTGCCTTTGGTCAGGCTGACAACGTCACGTAGACCGTAGAAATTGGTGTCGCTTACCGGTCCGGCCAGGGCTCCGCCGGCGGCGAAGTAGCCCGCAGGGGCCAATTGTGGAAGACCTTTCGGCCCCTGGATCGTAAAGCTCGATCCCAGATCCCCAATCGAGACCGCCGGGGTGTTTATTCGGCCTCCGGCAACCCGGGTGAAATTCAACCAGACCTGATTTGCCGTTGCCGCGCTAAAGGTGTGAATGTCGCTGATGTTCGCATTCTGCTGTGTTGCAAACGAATTGTTGATCGAATAGGGGATATTGCCGTTGCCGTATCCGCCCTGAGTTGTACGAAGGTAGAAGTAACTCACCGATACGTGGTCATTGGCACCGAAAACCTGATCGTATTTGCCCAAATACTCATTCTGGTCCGTCGGGCTGGTAAAGTTTCCTACATAGTTGCCTGGCGCGGCGACTGTCGGTGAATTGGGCAAAGGTATATATGTCTTCAGCAGGTTCGCAGCTGTCACGTCCAGCCGAGTTTGCGGGATACATCCTTGTTTCGCAACCTGGCAGTTGGCCGAGCTGTTTGTACCCACCCACGGAGTCTTGGTGCCGGGCATGTTGGGGATGATTGGTGTCTAACCCCTGTCGTCGCGTTGTAGGTATAGGATTGGGTAAAGTCGCCCTCGCGCTCAAGCACCGTCGGCACGATTCCACCGGAGAGAAACTGTCCGACGGTTTGCCGCAGACCACCATAGCTGAAGAAGAAGAAGGCCTTGTCCTTCACAATTGGACCGCCCACCGTTCCGCCAAAATTGTTCCGGTGAAACGGCGTCTTCAGACTGGGCAGATTGCCCCACGAGTTCGCGTTCATATTGGTGTCGCGGAAGAACTCAAATACCGTGCCATGAAACTTATTCGTTCCTGAGCGCGTGACGGCGGTCACGACGCCACCCGACATACGGCCATACTGGGCCCCGTAGTTGCTAGTCTCTACCCGAAACTCTTCCAATGCGTCTGGGTTCGGCAAGGGATTGCCATAGTTGCGCAGTCCGGTCATGTTGATGCCGCCGTCCAGGTAAAAGCTCACCATCGGAACTCCGCCGTCGACGCCGCCATTGATGATGACCTGCGTGGAGGGTACGCCAATGACAAAATTGGGGGTGTTCTGGCTGTTACTCTGACTATTGGATTGCACGCCCGGCACCGCGGACAGCGCCGCATACGCGTTACGAGTCGTCAGGGGAAAGTTATTCATCTCCTGCGGGGAGATAGTTCGGCCAACCTCCGAGGTGTCGGTGTTAATCGCGGGTGGAGCCGTGGTGACTTCTATGGTCTGAGTCTCACTGCCGACCGCTAGCGTAATACTCAACGCCTGTGTCTGGTCGACGCTGATCACTAGATTCTGCTGCACAAACTTCTTGAAGCCGGCCGCATTCACGGTCACGGAGTACGTGCCGATCGGGAGATACTGGATGTTGTACGCGCCGTCACCGCCGGTCTTGGTCGTCCGCGTAAATCCGGTAGTGACGTTAGTCGCGGTTACGTCAGCGTTCGGCACCAGCGCACCCTGCTCGTCCTTCACCTCACCGTCGATGGTACCTGTAATCTGCTGCGCATAGGACGACGAAACAGATGCGATCAACAACGCCACTATGAACAACCAGCGCGGCAGCACGAAACTATTTTTCCGATTCCAATTCGTATTCATAAAGCCTCCCAAATAACTTCTGTTTCAAGTGCGAACTTTCTGGTCACCAATTAGTACGAACATCGAATCTAAGATGCGTGATACCGCGCTCGGATAACTTTTGTACGGAACGGGTGCAAAGCTAAACGATTGTGTCGAACTTGGTCAAGCGAATTGTTGTGAATAGACTTGCGCCAATAAACCCGAGTCTCAACGGCATTGCTGGGTGCAAGGCTGTTACTGACGCTCGGCCTCCACGCCAAGCTCGCCCGGAAACGTTCGGCCGTTCTCCGTACTAATTGACAATGGATACAATACTTTCGCCCGAGTTCGGCTTTCGGAAACGAGGTCGCGGATCGGGTGGATAAGGTTCTCCTAAACTACAGAAAAGGAACCTGTCACAAGTTCCTAATAATGTAATCAATTGATCCGACAAGTCTTTTATTATCTGGTGCGGGGAAGGGGTCGAACCCCACGAGGTTGCCGTCGATGGACTTTGAATTTTCCCGAGAGCACCGTACGTCTATGATAAATAACGGGTAGATCGAGTAATGAGCGAACCAGCTTCATTCGTGGCCGTCCTAAAAGGTGATTGCGGCTGCAATCTGCAACGAATACCCCTGGTACGTCGACTTGTTCGAGAATTCTTTAAAGTACTTAGCACCCAAGGTAACTTTCCGCGCCGGTAAGAGGACGTAGGAAGCAAAACCCAGCGAGTTGACACTGTAGTGCGCGGCTGCTTGAGTGGACGTGATGCCAGGGGCACGCTTGTCGGTGGTCTGCCACTGTCCGTAGCCGACCAGTCCGAGTTGCAGTTGCAAGTCTTTTTGCAGCGGGAGACGTCGCGTGAGGGAATAGTCAAGGTTAAGGGTCTGGCCGGGATGAATCTGAGTACCCTCCTGTGTGCCATGGAATTCGTACATCTGGAAGGCAGAGAATGCGGTCGCTTTGTTGTTGGTCAGATAGAAGGTTTCGCCCCCCGCCAGGACCTGCGTCCAATAGCCAGAACCGACGTTGTTGTTGCCGCTGGAGTCAAATTTTCCGGTTGGCGCGAGGAAGCCGTAGATTGCGCGAATGTCAGCACGTTTCTTCTGCCACCCGAGAATAAACGGCTGATAGAAGGAATCGGCAAATCCACCGCCACCGCTGATTGCTCCTTGAACGTCCGAAGTGAGCGAGTTGTTCGCGATGGGCAGGGTGGCCGAAACTGAGAGTTTTGGGCCGCCCAATACTCCTATCTGTTTCTTGCTCACCCATACGAAGCTGTTCATGTCCATCATCACTGAGTTTTGTCCGGTGGCCAAGATCTCACCATTCGGGCCCTTGAGTTGATCACGGGAGTAAAAAAGGAACATATTGGAATAGGTAAATCCGGATTCGGGCGTAACCCCGGAGTTGGTAGCGCTCATCCCCAAAGGGTACACACCCCTGACCTGTCCCTCGACCGGCGAAACGATGGCGGAGACCGCCAGGACCAAACCCACCGAGATGATCCAAGCGTCCGTTGATTTCTTTTCATGGATTTCCAATAATCTATATCTCCCACGTCTTTCCAGTCTCCTCATAAGAATCGAAAGTGAGAAGGTGTTCGCAATACGACCCGCAGTGGCTGATCGAGTCCAACCAGTCTTGCGACGATATAAGTTGCTAGCCTCACATACCGGCGAAATTTCTCCAGAATTTCTCCAGGCTTTCTGTCCCGCCGAACAATGTCGTGAAGATCGTGGAGTCCGCCAGCAAGATGTGTCCGGCACGCTGGTCACTAGGAGGCATCCATATGCAGGAGTTGAACTCCGTGTTCCCTGCTGCAGTGAACGGATGAGGGCGGTCAAGGTCAATCGGCTGACGCGTCAGCACACGAACGGATTTGCCGTCATCCGCGGTTAGCGCGTAGTGCGGCAGGTGGGGATGGAAGTTGAAGGTGGTAACTCCATTGAGCAAGCCAAGTTCGTCCAGGTCCTTGTTGACCGAGAGTGGCATGATCTCCATACTGCCTTTGACGACCGCCGGGCGAAGACCGAACTGATTCATTACTGGTACTCCGAGTGCGGTCATTATGGAACGGGTGTATTGTCCGAAGCGCTGCTGGCGTGGGACGAGCGCGTCACCGTGGTGAGTGTATTCCATCTGACGCTGTTGCATGTCCGTAGTAAACCCTACGTCATGATGGGGCCCGAGCAACAGACATGTCCCTTCGCGTTTCAGCCAATCGCTAATGGCCGCGATTTCATCCGGCGCAGCCTCCTGTTCTGAAACCAAGTGGTCGAGGCCGAACACCATCAGTGTGTCGGTGTCGTCCAGAACTCGATCGTCTATCGGGACCTTGTATCCTGCCTGATCAATCCGCTGATAGACGGCAACCGGATGTCCGGTGACTTCGCCAACAATTTTCTGAAATGCGATCGTTGAGCGATGGAAGAGCTCGAGCGTTCCCGCAATTCCCTGCATGAAATGCATCGCGTCCCATTCGGTTGTTTCATAGGCGGGCCACGCTACTCGCCGGACTTCGGTCATTGTCGAGAAGCGATTATCCATTTCCGTGAGATCCCGGTTCGCTTCCCAGGGATAGCTCCATGTCCAGTAGATAGAAACTCGTCGCTTGCCTCGAATGTACTTACGAGGGACATGGTTTTGGTTATACGTGCGCGGAGGCTGTATCACGCTGCTCATAATTGCTCTCCATGTTCGGTTCGGTTGGGCATTTGAAGAATCAATTCTGCATAGCTGCTGTTGCCCAGAGACGCGAGGTATCGCAATGCCTTAAGGCCCGGCAAGAAAAAATACGCTCCGCCGCGCACCGTGGTGAAGGCGGGAAGGCCCGTAATTTTTTTTCGAATCGGGCGTTTGGGAATCTTGTATTCCAAGGTGCCATCCTGATTACCGATGATGGGGTCGCGCTCATTGACCAATTCGTGAAAGTTCCGATCGTTCGCCCACACGTTCTGCGCGAACTCGAACTGCCGGATAAGGCTGGCACAGATCACGAAGGCAGCGATGCCACGTTCCCTGCCATCCTCCGGCGCTTCGTCTGGCAGATGAGGGCCGTAGGTTGCTCCGCGGCGTATCATCCTTCGCCGATTCATGTTTGCTGCGGTGTCGCGCGGATTCATGCGCCGAATGTGTGAGCCGAGAGGCACGGCGTAACCCACCGGATCCTGCTGTTTGTAGTTGAAGTCATTGTGCCGATGCGGGTCTGCGCCGAGCCCCAGATCGTCTTTTTCCGGCGCCAATACGAGTGGAGCGCCGCTGCGCCATCGGCCCATCAGCTTCGCTGCGACCAGTTCCTGCTCCTCCTGCGTCTTCCCGTGCTCTTTCAGAAAGTCGCGAAACGCCCCGACATGTTCTTCCAACCGGCGATAGGCCATGAAACTGCCATTACACGAGAGAACGTCAGGTTGCGGCAGTTGGAACGGCGGACCGTTTTCGTCTGGGTATCCGAGGATGAACTCGCCCGCCTTCAGCGGCTCGCCGGAGCCGGGTGTTGGCTCTTCGCCGGAACCTTCGATGACGGGTTGCGAGAGCCGGTCGCGGTAACCGAAGTGATCGTGAGCGTAGTCGTAAGGCGGCGTCGCCTCCAGATCAAGCGTCGATAGCACTTCCACGTCTTCGCAACGCGCCACGAGCTTTTCATGCTCCGCCTGGCCGCGCTCGCGTTCGGCAGCATCACGGGCGAAAAGAATGACGATGGCGTGCAAATCAGGACTGGCTAGGCCCCCGACCCAATTGTCGGGATGATTGGCCCCGGTATCGCCGAGCATCTGCGCGCGCGCCACCATACCCTGCTGGAACTCTTCCGGGAAAGAGGCCAGTGACGACTCGTCAATGCCGAGGGCACGCAGGCCATTAAAAGTGAAGGCAACCGTCACCCAACGATTGTCCTTTTCGATGGAAGCTCGCATAGATGCGGCAGAATGCACCCTGTCGAGAATGGCGGCGAGCCATGCGCGTCCGCCGGCGGGGTTGCGAAACGACAGAAACTCGTACCGCCCGGTCATCGCCGGTGCGCGGGTTAACAGGATGTGCTGGATGTCGTCGAAGGCGAGCATTGTCAGCTCACTGCATCTGGTCCAGCATAGTGGAGAATGCGGCTTTCAATTTGAGCGCCTTCTTGATTTCTTCGGCACTTACAAACGGATACTCGCCGTATTCCAGGAAGCTTGGGCACTGGTGATCGCGAACAAATTTGATGAAGGCCGGCGCGTTTGTCTTCCAGTCTTCGGGGAAGCCTTCGAGGTTTTCAAAAACGGTGTTGATGCCCAGCGTCGTGAACAAACTGACTGCATCCTCGGTGTACTTGTCGAAGTCCGTGTCGAAGATACCCTGGTACATGAAGTAGGTTTCGCCTTTGATAGGAAAGAGCACCCATCGCAGGTAGTGGAGCTTGAGAATAGCCAGACAATCGGGTAGTTCGGACACTGCTTTGTCGAGTTTCTTTGAGTACTCGTAAAAGACCGGCTCTCGTCCTGGAATAATCTTCGCGATGATCGTGAAACCATAACACGCCGGCGACTTGGGAAAGATTGGGCCGTATCGTCCATCTTCTTTCTTGAAGAATCCCTCCTTCGGGATTGCCATCGCAGAGGGTTTCGTCCAGTCCTTCTCCAGTGGTACCGAATCGCTTTTAAGGCCGTTTGGATCCACTTGCATCGCCATGTACTTCCTCCTAAGGATAGTTACTCGCCGCGAAGAAACGTTTTGCGTGCCTGTATCTCTATGCCCACTGGTTTGCATCAGGTCCAGGTGGAGTGCAGCCAGTCGACACCATCGCAGACTGAAATTCAACTAGCACAATTCCCAGTCCACTCTATTGCCGGCGTAATGAAATACGTGGCCGTAATGTAGTCTTCTCCCACCGGTCGTGCGCGGCTATCAGCCGAATCCGTCTTCTTCACAAGGTGCCAGCAATGGCTTTATTCTGCAGAACACGCACCACTACGCGACGATTCTCAGCTTGACCTTCGGTGCTCTTTACGTCCTTGCCGATTTGCTCGCTTTCTCCCATCGCACCCGGAGCCAGCATTCTGGTGAGGGGAACGCGACCCTGTTGAATCAGGATGTTGGTAACGCCGTTGGCACGGTCTTCGCTAAGTTTCTGGTTCATGGCGGTACTACCGGTGGCAGAGGCAAAGCCTTTGACTTCGATCATGTAGCCTTCAATGGTTTTGGCCTTTTCTGTCAGCGCCATTAATTGTGAGTTGTATTTGGGATCAACTTTGACCTGACCATTCCCGAAGTACACCGTTAGCTCATCGAAGATGTAGTAATCGTCCAGTTGCCCGAAGCGCGTGACCGCGGCATCGATGGCTGCCTTATTTTCGGCGATCTTAGCATGATGTTCAGCCAATTGTGCCTGCTGTTGCTCTAAGGCTGCCTTTTGCTTTTCCAACTCCTCCTGGTTCTGCTGAGTTTGCGCCTTCGTTTCGTGCATACCGGCCTCGATGGCCTGGGCCCGTTCCAAATCATTGCCCTTGAACCTGACGGTTGTAGCTACCAGTTCTTTTTGAGCGTTGTAGGTGCCCTCAACCTTGACAGCCAGACCAGGAATGAGAGCGGCCATTGACATGTCTTTCTTGCGTGCCTTCAGCATTCCCTGCACCTGGGCTACATCGGTGCTATCGGTCAACAGGACCGCAACAAGGTTCGGAGATTCCGAAGTTTTCAGGATCATGGTCTCGCCGCTTCGCCCTTGGATCAGACCCTCCACCTTTGTGGTCTGGGCAGTAACTGGTGTGCTCAACGACGTGAAACCTATGAGCGACAGTACCGCAACACGCGGGATTGTAAGCCAGTTGAATTGGGTCATAATCTTTCTCCGTTCTCAAACGTGATTGCAAGACTTCAAGTTGTTGAGCTTCAAGGGGCTACCAGTAGGTGGACTGGCAGTGGTGATCCTTCTTTAGGGATCGCGCCATCGCTGAGGGTTTTGTCCAGTCTGCCTCTTTCGCTGATGCGATTGGCTGCGTCGCCATTTTCTTCTCCTCCAAGAAGCACAGAACTCGATTGAGGAGAACGTACACTGAGCGCCGACTCCGATGAAACTAGGGAAATCCCCATATCAACTAATTGGAGCCAGGTAAGGAGATTCCTCTGGTTGCGCTTCGGCGTGAAGAGAGATTGTTCTCGCTTAAGTCACACTCATTGTTGGCAATACGCATTTCCCTGGTGGCTGAAGCTTGTATTCCTTTCGTCGAAGAAATCGAAAGCTCTTCAAGTACTAGGGGTTTTCCTAGTTTCTTCTCACGCCGGTCGTCAGGTATTTTTCATCACGAGGTTGGACTTCTTCCTCACGTGGATGAAATGGAGCCATGGAGCGAAGCAATTTTTCTTCCTGGAGATGAATGCCTGGAACTCAAGAGATTTCAGGACGCCTGAATAACGAAGGAAGGAAGCCAGCGATGAATCCGAACCCAGAAACTTTTCGTCGAATTCTTAGGCGTCTGCTGAGCTTGATCTGCGTGATCCTTCTTATTCCAGGCGACACCTTGGCGAGCGGTCCCTATACCGGCGGAAGCCAGGCAACCGCTCCTCAGAGTGCTCCAGCACAGGCTACCAAAATTTCCCCCGACCAACTCGACTCCCTCGTCGCACCAATCGCGCTCTATCCGGACCCCATGCTCGCCCAGACCCTTGCTGCGTCCACCTATCCGCTGGAACTTATCCAACTTCAACAGTGGCTTGTGAAGCACCCTACGTTGAAAGACAAAGCACTCGCTGATGCCGTGGCCAAGCAGCCCTGGGACCCAAGCGTCCAGGCTATGGCTGCTTTACCCGATTTGGTGAAGCGCCTTGCAGATGACATTCAATGGACGACGGACCTCGGCAATGCGTTCTTGGCACAACAAAAGGACGTTATGGACGCCGTCCAGCGGATGCGCAAGAAGGCTCAGGAAAAAGGCAATTTAAAAACAACCGAGCAGCAGAAGGTCGAAACTCAGGTGATCGAAAGCAAGAGCACAATCGTTATTCAACAGGCGAATCCACAAGTCGTATACGTACCTTCTTACGATCCTGTCGTGGTATATGGGCCGCCGATATACCCTTACCCGCCCATTTACTATCCGCCGCCTGGATACTACGCAGCCGGCTTGGCGATCTCATTTGGCATCGGCATCGCGATGGGTGCGTTTTGGGGCGGCGGCTGGGGTTGGGGTTGCGGCTGGGGTGGTGGCAGCGTCAATGTCAACATCAACAATAGCTTCAATCGCAACGCCAATATTGGCGGAGGCAACCGGGGTGGTGGTGTTGGCGGCGTAGGTGGAGTCGGAGGCGTAGGTGGAGTTGGCGGTGTCGGTGGAGTGGTGGTGTCGGTGGGTTGGCGGTGTCGGTGGAGTGGGTGGTGCGGGTGGTGTTGGCGGCGTGGGTAGTCCAGGTGGGGTTGGAGGCGTGGGTGGTGCCGGTAAGCCGGGTGGAGTTGGTGGCGTGGGAGGTGCTGGTAATCCCGGTGGAGTTGGCGGCGTGGGTGGTGCCGGAGGGGTAGGCGGTGTGGGCGGCGCCAACCGTCCGTCGCAACTGCCTGCCGGAGGAGCCGGAGGCAACTGGCAGCACAATCCAGCGCATCGTGGCGGCGCACCCTATGGAGACCGCGCAACGGCCGATCGATTCGGCGGCGCAGCTCGCGGCGACTCCCTCGCCAACCGGCAGGCCGGCGCAAGAGACCAGATCGGACGCCAGGGAGGAAGTCTTCCAAGCAATCGCGGTGGCGCCAGCGCCAGCAACCGCATGAACACTGGCGGCGGTGGCTTGGGCGGAGGTTCCGACCGCATCGGAAGCCGCGATGTCTCCCGTCCCTCCGGCGGCGACCGCAGCGCCTTCGGATCAGGTTCCAGGGGAGGCTACAACGGTTCCTCGGCACGATCCAACAGTAGCCGCGGATCCTCCAGCTTCGGCGGCGGTGGCCGTGGCGGTGGTGGTGGCGGTCGTAGTGGCGGCGGCCGGCGTCGGTAGAGAAAAAACATGAGGAGCATAACCATGAACTCACGATCCACGCGAAAGAATCTCTTCGACCTTTCCTGGCTTGCAGTCATCGCCGCTTGGGCATGCCTCTCCACTCAGGTCCTCATGGGCGCGCAACAAACCAGCACCGGCACACAAGCTCCCGCCGCGCAAACTCCCACGGCCACCGGGGCTTCTCACCCGGTCGAGGGCGAAACCTTCGCCACGCCACAGCAAGCGGCTGATGCCCTCATTGCTGCCGCCGGCACATTCGACGAAGCCGCTCTTGCAAAGATCTTCGGCCCGAACGGCAAGAAAATTGTCTTCACCGGAGAAACCGCGCAAGACCGCGAACGCGCCTTAGGTTTCGCCGTAGAAGCCAAGGAAAAGCAAACGGTCTCCGTGGATCCCAAAACCGGCGCACGCGCCTTCATCATCGTCGGCGATGAGAGCTGGCCCTTCCCCGTACCCATCGTCAAGATTAACGGCAAATGGTCCTTCGATGCCAAGGCCGGCGAGCGGGAACTCCTCTACCGCCGCATCGGCGCCAACGAGCTCGACGCCATCCAGATCTGCCAGGGCTTCGTCGAAGCCCAGGATGACTACGCCTTTCGGCGCCGCACGCTTTACAACGTAAACGAATACGCGCAGCGTATTATCAGCTCACCCGGCAAACAGGACGGCCTTGCCTGGCAGACCGCCGACGGCAAATGGGAAGGTCCAATCGGCGAACAGATCGCTAAGTCCATCGCACAGGGTTACAACCCCGGAGAACAGCCCTATCACGGGTATTACTACAAAGTTCTCAAAGGACAAGGCCCCGCCGCTCCCCTCGGTCAGTTGGACTACGTCATCGAAGGCGTAATGATTGGCGGCTTCGCACTGGTCGCTTCTCCAGTCCAATACCGCGTCACCGGTGTGAAGACCTTCATGGTCAGTTACGACGGCGTCGTCTACGAGAGGGACCTCGGCCCCGACACATTGGATATATTCAAGAAGATCGAGCGTTTCAACCCCGACTCATCCTGGTATCCCACTAACGACCAGTGAGGACGAGTTAGGAACGGTATCGACCGGCTTCACGACGAAAATGTACGGCCTCGCAAGTTGACCCAAGATTTGCAGCAAAAAGAACAAACCGCCGCCGTCTATCACAGCCCGCCCACCATCCGCATTGACGCCGACTCCGCGAGCGAAACAGGCCAACGCTACAACGTTATCGTCAGCAGCTCCGCTCACCAGGAGTTGGTAGAACGGCTGAAAGCCCGACCTATCCCCTTGACGCCCGCTATACAATATAGACACAGGAAAAATCAAACCTCAGCCCCAAAATCGGGGTCCCGGCGAAGGCATGCGCCGCGACAGTTCTTTCTCAATTTAGCCTTGGAACGGGACGTCCACCACCACGGAATGAATATTTGCGCCAAAATGTCCTGAAATATCAGGACTTTAGCCAACAAGCGCACCTCAGGTCCGGACCTATCTCCCATCTTTTGAAGAATTTGCGCAAAAGTGCAGGGGGGATCAAAGGCCCAAAGGCTGGAACTGGAAGTTACGAAGGCAGTAAAGGGCCTGGGAGGCCGCTCACAAGACACCGTCTCAGACTACCTCCGAGAGCGGGGCGCACATTGATTAGCGTCGAGCAAAAGCCCCTGATCGAAGGAGACGGTTTAGGCCGTCGCGGAGCGGTGGCGAGGACGGCGTTGGGTTCGCGTTCGTGTTCGGCTCGCTCCGCGAGTTCGCGAAACTGATGATCGTCAAAAAGCGATGTACGCCTGCACCATCGGCACCCAATTCGTGATCCCTGCGCTATAGGGAGTAAAGGTCCCGCTATAAGGAGCTCCTCCGGTGATATGCATCACCTCTGCGTTGAGCCACAGCCGCTCAGTCGGAAGGTAATACCACCTTAGTCCGGCCCCATACTCATAAGGGTCGCGGAACTGCCCGCGCACCCATGATGCGCGGACATACGGCATCAATTTTTTCGGCTTGACAAAGTAACTCGCCGAAAGCTCATTGCCGTGGTCAAATGTGGATGCGAGCGGAAGCGGTCCGTCGGCTACGAAATCATTGAGCCAGCGAAAGAAGTATTGCCCGTTGACCGCAAGCCCGTTCCATTTGAGGCCGTAGTCAATTGCCGACATCTTATACGTGGCATCCTGGAGTGTTACACCCGGCGCAAACGCTCCGGTCGCGAAGGCCTTCACGCCGTCGGAATTGTATATTGAGGTGTTCTCGGGACTGGATTGGTCGAGATCTGAAAAACGATTCTCCCGGGACCTTGTAAACGAGGTACCTAGTCGAATGCGAACTTTCCTGGAGGAGAAATAATCATCGTACATGTTGCGTGATCTACCGGGTGGCCCGTAGTCTCCCAGCGGCTCCCACCAGACGCTGCCGGAACCCAGCAGATTCGTATCGATCTTGTTTGCCGCGATACTCAGGGTATTGAGACCGTTGCCGACCATCGCCAGGTAATTCAGTCCCTTCACGGGTTGTCCGTTCATCACAACGCCCTGAGTGAACCCGGGGCGGAAGAAGTTGTCAGCCATGGTCCTATCATTTGCAGTGAAAAATGGAAACGTGGCAACCAGTGATCGGCTGCCCGGAACGCCAAAGTAACCTCCGGTTAGCGTGAAAGCCTTGCTGAATTGCCAGCCAATGTTGCCGGCTACGACGATCGACGCCGACCCCGGCGGATGTCCAGATGGTGAAGCTATATGGCGCTCTCTTGTTGAAGATGTAGCCGCCGAAGACCATCATTGAACGATTTACCGTAATGTCGTTGCGCTTATCAACAGCGTAGGTATTGCCCAGATGGTCAGTGAAAGTATCTTGGCTAGAAAGAGCTGTTGATATATCGCACTTGGGTAGTGCCCTGGAGCCTGAGCAGGAAAGGCACCTCAGCGTTTTCGGGAGTTTCCCCGATTATGATTCCATCTCGATAACGATTCTCGATCGCCTGTAGTGCGGAAACGGATTGCGGCTGCGTGGCTTGGGTGCGCGGAACGGCGAGTATCGGTGACCGACGTTGCAAGCTCCCGTGCGGCAGCAAAGTTCTGTTGTGAGGAAGATGAAGGATCTCCTGCTATCGGAGTCGCAGGCGAGCCCAACCGCTGCCTTAGATCGTTGACTACCTCAAGCAGCATCTTCTGCTGTTCCTCAACTTTATTGAGCTGCTCTCGTAGAGCAATGTTGTCGGTCTTGAGTGCCGTGACTTCGCTCGCCAGGTTACCAGACTCAACATCCGGTGACTGGCCGTATGCGACAGCCGCTAAACCCACCATGAGTGCTGCTGAGAAGACACGGGATTCACACTTTGTCCGCATGGCTGTTCAGGTCCTCCACTGTTGCTGCCCAGCCGATGACGTTAGCCGGGAATTGGTGAGTAATATCGGTTGCGACCGGGGCGGCCCTTTCTTCGTCAATGCCGGCTTCGTCGACGGCGTGCGCTCCAATACTCGCGTTGAAGGAAATGGCAATGCGGGGTGTTTCTCCTGCGTAAGGGTGAACCCAGTGGTATAGCCAACTAGGGAACATCACCAGCAAGCCAGATTGCGCTCGAACTCGAAACGGCTCTCCATAAGGGTCTCCCGGTGCACTCACAGCCTCCGCTCCGGCACGCGGATCGAGGAATTCCAGAACCCCGCTGAGCGGCTGATCCCGATTATCAGTCCCGCTGTCAACGTAATACACTCCTGACCACGCGCTATCCGGATGCGAATGGGGTGCATGGTATGCACCGGCGCGACAGATCGTTGCCCAGGCCGAGATGGATGCTGTGCCAGCAAAGTCATCCCGGCCCGTCGTTGTGCAGATCATTCGGCGTAGTGCCCATGTAATCCATGAGCTCAACGCCTCTACATTGGCGTCCGCGCGATGAAGGAAATCAGGGCGCGAGTGCCAACCCCCGATGTTGCTTCGGCCAAGGCTTGGATACTCCGATTCCTCTACCAGAATCAGGGATCGCAGTCCCTGATTCATGGCTTCAGCGTCGGGCAGCCGCACGCGACCGATATACGTCGGGAACGCTTGTGTAATGTTGAGCTCCATAATCAGGCCCGATCAGCAGAGCGTTACGGACAAGGCTAGTCCGGCTTCACTGGTTTCTTTGTACTTACTGTTCATGTCCTTGGCGGTCTGAGCCATCGCGGCAATCGTCGCGTCCAGATCGATCCGATGCCGGCTGGCGATCTCATTGGTGGCGATTACATAAGCGGTCCATGCCTTGACCGCGCCGAATGCGCATCGCTCGATGCACGGAACCTGCACAAATCCGGCCACCGGATCGCAGGTCATTCCCAGGTGATGCTCCAGTGCGGACTCCGCGGCGTTCTCGACGACTCGGGATTCCGCGTCGTGTGCAGTTGCGACCAATGCCGCCGCCATTGCCGATGCCACACCGATTTCCGCCTGGCAACCACCCTCGGCAGCAGACAGCGTTGCATTGTGCTTGCACAGGTAACCAATTGCTGCAGCAGCAAGCATGCCCTGTCGAATCTTCTCTGGTGGAAGTTTGCGACCGCCTTCGCCCAGAGCATAGACCACTGCCGGCATGACTCCGGCGGAGCCGCCTGTCGGCGCTGTGATAACAAGGTGGCCCCGCCCGTTCTCTTCAGAGCCCGCCAGAGCGTATGCCGAAACCATGCCAATTATGCGTTCCGTCTGGTATTGATCATCCATGGCGCGTTTGTAGACTGTTGCCGCTTTGCTGTGCAGCTTGATGGGACCGGGCAACACACTATCTTCCGGTGCGGCAAGTCCTGACTTCACAGTGGCGACCATCGCGTTGGTGATTTTGTCGACGAAGGCATAGACCTCCTCCTCACTTCTCCCCGGTATCGCCATCTCATTGGCGAGAATCACCTGTGCAATCGTCAGCTTGTTTTGATCCGCATGCTGGCGCAGCTCCTTCATTGTCGAAAACGGATACTTTGGCGGATTCTTCTTCGGAGGCGTGTACCCTTTCCACTCGATGAATCCGCCGCCTACCGAGTAGTATTCCTGCTCAAGCAGCACGGTGCTCCCGGCCATGAGCTTGCACGTCATTGTGTTTGGGTGAGGGAAGTTACCTTTGACGGAATCGAATACAACGTCTTTGAGCGACACATTCACAGTCTTTGCACCGAGCTTGACTGGGAAAGTCTGGTCGGGGTTGTCGCGCAAGCCGTCGAGAAATGCGGGATCGACGGTTGCCGGTTCCTTTCCGATCAACCCCGCGAGGGAAGCTCGCTCTGTGCCGTGTCCCTTGCCTGTGGCGCTGAGGCTGCCGAACAAATTAACCTTGAGCGCGGTCGCCTTGGCGAGTTGGTCCGCCGGCAGCTTAGTGCATCGCTGGTAGAAATCGTAGGTAATGCGCATCGGACCGATTGTGTGAGAACTCGATGGCCCCGGCCCAACCTTGTAGAACTCGTCCAGCGTCGTCATCACGGGGCCTTTTTGTTCCTTGACGACGTTCAAGGTGGGAGAAAGCTCCACATTACCTGGCCCTCCCGCCACGCCCTTCGGCTCTGCACCTGGTGGCAACGGCTTCACCTGGGCGGCCACGGCGGACACAGAGCGCCCGGTCATCACCGCCGCAGCGCCCACCACAGCGCTGCGCATCAGAAAGGCGCGACGATCCACTCCATGGGGAATAGCCACCGGCTTCATACTGATCCGAAAGATCGAACGGATCATCCTGAACGGGTTCGCAGGTTTGCTCGATCGAGCTGAGCTTGTCGGCAGATATGTTATTTTCATGCTTAGACATAGTGGACCTCTCTCTTCCTACTTGGATATGGTGCGTCCCCTGGCTCGTCCGAACAATGCCTGCTCGACCGGGATGAAGAGCAGGTTGTGCGTGGCACACCCTGCGCAATTTACCTTAGGCTTGGATCTGATTTGGCTCAACTAGGGATTCTCCTAGTGCCTGTCTCGATAGTCGTTGAAGCTCAACCAGATTCACAGAGACGGGGTAGTGAAAGTCTTATTCCAATCAAATTTGAATGAGAACTGCATTTTGTAATCGTTGTAATTGAACCCGTCGCTGAAGTTCACCCGTCTGCCCCACTGGAACTCGCCACCCATCATGACCCTGGGAATCGGGTGGTACAGCAGGTTCCCCACCGAATAGAAGCCTTCATGATAGTCCGACGGTAGCTGTCCGCCTGAGTTATAGATGTCCACCATTGAGAAGCCGCCCGAACTGGTAAAGTGCTCGTTCCAGGTGTGATCGAGGAACGCTACGACGCCCAGCACCGGCAGCGCAACGCCTTTGATGGGCACGACTGAGCCGGGAGGATTGTGCCCGATGCCGATGTCGAACGGCGCGTCGTTCATATAATTCTCAGTTCCATGACCGTAGTTAACTGCGAGCTTAGCGACATTATTCTTTGATAAGTTGAGATTGGAAGTCAGGTTTACGCCCCATCCCACGACACTGCCGCCGAGATTGGTCTTGTTAGCGCTGGTGTCAACCCATCCGATCTTTCGAACGATGGCCGCCCCCTGGAAGTAGCCCCAATTGCGGACGATCCGCGCATTTCCCGAAAGATCCGGCCAGTTGAACCGAGGCGTTATGTTACTTAGCTGGATACGGTCGGCATAAATGCCCTGATCGCCGCTAGCCCCGGGTCTTTCCAGAGCGATAGTGACGCTGCCACCCTTCTTTCGGACCGGCATCCAGCGTAGCTGCACGTTACGGAAGAAGACCATGCCGTTCGGGCCCCAGTACTCTATTGTGTTCGGGAAGACGTCTATGTCCATGTAGGCGCTCCAGGTTTGTCCGGCTCCGATTGCGCCCAACTCACCGTAGGCATGCCGCAGACGGAAGGTCGTCTGGCCGGCGTCAACTCCAGTCCCAAATAGTTCGAATTCGAAAATTGTGTTCAGATTGCCATGCGGAGTTATTGTGGATGACTTCACCCCGAAGCGGGTCTGTCGCACACCGGCGAAGACATTTCCACTCGGCGCGTACTGGTTGGTGAACTTCGGCAACTGGGTAGGGCGCTCTACATCGTACCAATTCGGATTTATTTGCCCGAAGTCATATCCGGAGTCAAGCATGGCAAATCCATAGAGACTGACGGTGTTATTACTCTCCGTTATTTCACCTTCTATCGGCACGGCGCCAGGCGGGGGCGCATTAGTGACCGACTCCGAAGGAATAGCGACCACGGTCCCCGGCTGCGCAGGAGCCTTTTGCCCCTTGGCCGGGGCAGCAGCAGGTTTCTCTGCCGTCTCCAGCGCATTGATCTGCGCCTTGACCTCATCCATCGTTTGCTCCAATTGCTCGAGCTTGTCCTTAAGCTGCTGTATATCTTGCTGTCTGTTCTGGGATTGAGCTGGAGCGGATCCAATCCCGATAGCAAACAGAGAAATTAGCAAGAGGGCGGCGGGTCCAGTTGCTGTCCGATTCGTTCGAACATTCAATCTCATAAAGTCTCCAGCTTAGTGGGTTGATCGCTAATGGCTGCCAGGCCCTTCGCTCAGCCATACCTACTACTTAATGCGTAACGATTGGTGAAAGCAATGAGGGAAATCCCTAAGCTAGAAGCTCCCGGTACTGGTAATTCAACTAGAGGTGTTTCTCCATGAAGCAGTTCCAGTTACCTCTTTGCCGGACAGTCCTAATCCTGGTAATTCAACCAGTAGATTTCTCTCCATACAGCACAGATACTTACCGAAGTACGCACAATCTCGAGTCACAAGGTCAACCGGATTGAGAGAGGGGCAGCGATGTTAGTCCTTGTCCGTCGCTGGCTAGCGAACCGGCCAGAAGCCAAGAAACTCCGGATTGTCGGATACCCGGCCGAACGGGATATTCGACGATGCGGGGTATCGCGGCCCAGGAGAGCGGACCCTCATCCTCCTCGCGGCCTGTCTCCTATTTCAACCTCGAGCAAATCCTGAACTCAAGCAAGTCCGGCGGGTTGTCGTTTTCTACGAACTGGGGCCTTCTTCTCCCGCCGTCGCGCTCGTAGATCGCGAGATGCGTGTCCACGCTGGAAAACTCGAATTACCAAATTGAGTTATATCCCGAGTATCTGGAGACGACTCTCTTCGACGATCCGGAGGATCAACAGCAATTTCGTGAGTCGTACATTCGCAAATATCAAAAGCGTAGACCGGATCTAATCATCGCCATTGGACCTTCCCCACTCCAATTCATGGTCGGCTCTCACGAGAAATTCTTCGCAGACATTCCGATTGTCTTTGGCGGCATGAGCGAGGAGGAGGCGGACTATCCCGCGCTTGATGCTCATTTCACTGGTTGCTGGGCATACTACGATCCAGCGAAGACTCTGGACGTGGCCCTGCGACTCCAACCTGGCAGCAAGCATGTGGTTGTAGTCGGTGGAACTTCGCTCTTCGACAGGCACTTGGAAGTGCTCTTTCGGGAAAGCGTCTCCGTAGCTACGAAGCCAACCTGGACTTTACCTATCTCACCGACCTCGATATGCCGGCTCTGCTGGAACGCCTGAAGCATCTGCCTGATCATACGATTGTTCTGTACACGCACGTCGGAATGGATGCAAAAGGAACACGTTACGTCGGCGCGTCCCAGGAAGGTCCGATGGTTGCCAATGCCGCGAATGCTCCGGTCTTCGGGCTATCTGACGTGGACTTGGGGTACGGGCAGGTAGGGGGCTATCTGCAAAGCTTCGCCAGGGAAGGCAAAATCGTTGGCGAGATCGCTGTAAGAATTCTCAATGGGGAAAGGCCGCAAGATATCCCGATTGTGCGAGGCGCAACACATTTACATGTTTGATTGGCGAGCGCTAAGGCGCTGGGAATTAGAGAAAGCGCGCTGCCGCCAGACAGCGTGGTACTGTACCGGCCGCCAACTTTTTGGCAGCGGTCCGAATGGATATGGGTGACAGCATTGGTGATGGCACTGTGCCTAAGCGCTCTTGCCTTGAACGTCCGGTTGAAGTGGGCGAAAGACCGGCAACTTACACTCAGTGGTATGTTGATCAACGCACAGGAAAAAGAGCGCAGTCGGCTAGCGTCGGAAATCCATGACGATTTTAGCCAGCGTCTGGCGCTCATGGCGCTTGAATTGGAAAATGCGGAAGAAACGATCGCCACATCGCCGGATAAGGCTGTCCAGCAAGTGCACAATGTCCTGAATTCTGCCAGCGAAATCGGCGCTGATCTTCATACGCTTTCGCATCGCCTGCATTCCTCAACGCTGGAGAGATTGGGGCTTGTTCCAGGCGTCACGGCTTTGTGCAAGGAGTTTGAGGTCCAACAGGGCATTGAAATTGATTTCCTTACCAACGATGTTCCTCGTTCCGTTCATCCTGATGTGGCTTTGTGTTTATTTCGTATCGCCCAGGAAGGACTTCGGAATATGAAGAAACACAGTGGCGCAGTCAAGGCGCAGATAAGATTGCGTAAGATCGGCGACAAACTATTTTATCCGTGTCCGACGAGGGCATCGGATTCGATGTACGCGATCTAGAGAAAAAAGAAGGCCTGGGCATCCGAAGCATGGAAGAACGAGCATACTTGTTGGGCGGTCGACTCGAAATTCATTCGAAACCTGGAAAAGGGACAAGAATCGAAGCCTGGGTCCCTCTCCAGCCGAAATCAGAACTGCAGACAGGATGACCCTGAATAGGAAAGCAAGATGACCTTGATAGGAAAATAGATAACGGATTAAGCCGGGACACAGTAGGCCAATGTCAATTCTTCCCGATGGTATCGTACTTGCCGTCATTACGGTCTAGCGGAGTCACGAAAGGATGTGACCGCCATCGACCACCTACACTCCCTCTATACTTGTCTTACTCTACCCGTGAAGCTTTTCAGAGATCGTCTGCAAAGCGAATCTCACACGTCTCACCTCCTGTTTGGGTCCCGATTCTAGCAAGCGAAATGGGGTGCCTTTATGGAAACTCTTTCACCCGAGAGCGTCTCGCCCCCGCATCCTCATCGCTGATGACCACTGCGGTCTTCGCTGAGGCTTTGTGCGCCTACCTGGAAAAAACGTTTGATGTCATAGGCCTGGTGGCTGACGGTCGAGCCATGCTGGAAGAATCCATCAGGCTCAGGCCAGATGTAATTGTCACCGACGTCTCGATGCCGCTACTGAATGGGCTGGATGCGGCTCGAAGAATCAGGGAAAAAACTCCGAATGTGAAATTCGTATTCCTGACAATGCTCGACGACTTGAATCTTGCTGCCGCGGCACTTGAGCTCGGCCCGTCGCTTTTGTTCTGAAACGCTCAGGTGGGCTGGAACTGCTTAAGGCGATCGAGCAGATTTTGCATGGCCGATCCTACTTGACCCCCAATTGAAAGTTGGAGACTGGGTCGCCGCAAAGGCCAGGGCCCGACAGTTTTCAAAGGACTTGACCAAACGACAGCGCGATATTGTGCAGTTGTTCGCTGAAGGACGGCCGATGAAAGAGATCGCTGCGATCCTTAGCTTGAGCGAAAAGACTGTGGAATTTCACAAGCACCACATCATGGAGACGTTCGATATCAAGAGCAATGCCGATCTGGTGTTGTTTGGGCTGAAGCATGGTTTGATCGCAGTCTATCCCGAACCATTTGCTTCCTCACGACCCACAAGCTAAACATGTGAGAGTTTGTCTGATCTCACGGCTGCCATCGACCCTGGGGATTTCCCCAGTAGCCGAAAGCCACACATTGCCCTTAGGAATATGTCGTAGGGATTGAAACTGTGCCCTTCGTCCTTGTCATGATGAAGACGATGTCCTTTTGACCCTGAACCGAGGCGATATTGATGCGTCCACGGATATTCCTAGCCGACGACCATCCGGCAGTGCTTAAAGCCACGACTGCGCTTTTGGAACCTCAGTTCGAGATCGTGGGAAATGCAACAGACGGAGCAACTTTAGTGTCGGAGGTCCTTCGTCTTTGTCCCGACGTAATTGTGGTCGACATTACTATGCCGGTTTTGAGTGGAATCGATGCCGCCCATCGACTGCGCGAGTCCGCCCCGTCAGTCAAAATCGTGTTCCTGACAGTCCACTCGGAACCACAGTTTATCGAAGCATGCATGGCAGAGGGCGCACTGGGATATGTCCTCAAGTCCCACATGAAGGCTCATCTGATTCCAGCGATACGAGCAGCCCTTGTCGGACAATCTTACATTTGCCCGTTTGTTGCCAAGTGATCTTGAAGAGATTTTGTAGTGCGACTTGAAATCAAGCCGAGCAGTTGTGCAAGAGCGCATATGCAAGTGAGTGCAATTGAGGCGATCATGCATTCCAATGTGGCATTTGCAGGTACCATGCCGGGCTCTCGACAGTTGCGAGCTATCGGACAAGCCGCCCCTCTCGGCGCCACAGTCGCGCATGACGGAGTAAATTTCAGCATATTCTCCCGTAAGGCGACGTCTGTTGATCTTCTCCTCTTCGATCAGGAGGACGATGCCGAGCCAAGCCGATGTGTTCAGAATCGATCCGGTCACCAATCGTACGTATCACTATTGGCATGTGTTTGTACCCGGCATCCGCGCGGGACAACTCTATGGATATCGATTCGATGGACCATTTGATCCCACCATTGGGATGCGTTTCGATCCTGGAAAACTTCTGCTCGATCCTTACGGGCGGGCAGTGTGGTCCCTAAAGCATACTGTCGAGCCGCTGCGCGTGGACGCGGCGACCATATTGCAACCGCGATGAAAAGCGTTGTGGTGGATCCTGCAGCTTATGACTGGGAGGGCGATATGCCGCTCCGACGGCCTCAGCGCGAACTATTGTTTACGAGATGCACGTAGGAGGGTTCACGCGTCACCCCAATTCTGGCGTTGATGAAAAAACGCGTGGAACGTATTCAGGTCTCATCGAAAAAATTCCCTATCTTCAGGAACTAGGTATTACTGCAGTTGAACTGTTGCCTGTATTCCAGTTTGACGCCCAGGATTGCCCGGCTGGTGTAGTCAACTATTGGGGCTATCAGCCGGTGTCATTTTTTGCGCCGCATCAGGCGTATAGCTCACGGCAGGATCCTATCGGCCCGGTTGACGAGTTTCGCGACATGGTTAAGGCACTCCACCGGGCAGGAATCGAAGTCATCCTCGACGTCGTCTTCAATCACACAACGGAAGGAGATCGCAACGGACCAACGTTATGTTTTCGTGGAATCGACAACAGTGCGTACTACATTCTCGAAGAAGACCGCTCAGAGTATGCCAACTATAGCGGAACTGGTAACACGCTAAACGCCAATCACCCCATTGTGCGGCGCATGATCGTGGACAGCCTTCGCTATTGGGTTGAAATGATGCACGTGGACGGATTCCGGTTCGATCTGGCCTCTATTCTTACTCGCGATTCGAGCGGCAATATGATGTCGAATCCTCCAGTTCTTTGGGATATTGAGTCGGACCCATCGCTTGCCGGAACAAAGATCATCGCCGAGGCATGGGATGCCGCCGGACTATACCAGGTGGGTAGTTTTGTCGGAGATAGCTGGAGGGAGTGGAACGGCTGTTTTCGCGATGATGTGAGAAGCTTTATTCGCGGTGATGAGGGCTACGTGCAGCGTTTCGCTGACCGACTCCTTGGCAGCATTGAGATTTATGGACATAAAGGACGCGAAGCAGAACAGAGCATAAACTTCATAACTTGTCATGATGGATTTACCCTCAACGACCTTGTCAGTTACAACCAAAAACATAATGAGGCGAATAACGACAACAACCGTGACGGCGGAGATGACAATCGCAGCTGGAATTGTGGTATCGAGGGCGCGACGTGATGATCCCGAGATCGAAAGACTAAGAAATCGCCAAGCAAAAAACTTCCTTGATCATCACATTGATGTCACTGGGGCTGCCCATGATCACGATGGGGGATGAAGTCCGGCGTACGCAGTATGGCAATAACAATGCATATTGTCATGATGACGAAAGCACATGGTTCGACTGGGATCTTCTCAAAAAGCACTCAGATGTGCATCCGGTTTGTTCAATTGTTATTCGTAGACGGCTGATGCGAGATGTTGGGCCCGGAGCAACAGAGGATGACTCTGGCACAGTTGCTCAATGCCGGGATAAAGGGCTGGCATGGCGTAAAACTCAACCAGCCGGACTGGAATACATCATTCGCACAGTGTCGCGCTGAGCGTGCAGGTGCCAAGCGAAAACCTGCTTGTCTATTTCATCTTCAATGCCTATTGGGAGTCGCTCGAATTTGAGCTTCCGCCCTTGGAAAACAGTAGTCAGAATTTCTGGCACCGATGGGTCGACACCTACCTCGATTCACCGCAAGACATCGTTGAGTGGGAGACCGCCCCCGTGCTTCGGAGTCCCGCTTATCGAGCAGGAGCAGATCGGTAGTCGTTCTGTGGGCAAAGCTGCCAGGCACAGTTCCTGATCAAACCGATGCACTGGCGACGACCTGAATATCAATACGGCTATTAGAACACATGGAACTTTTCCGATCCCCAGCCGTAGCTTTGTGGATACAAACTTTCGATAGGAGTTCTATGTTCCTTGGCAGTCGCACCTTATCTCGAGTTACTCACTCCGTTCTACTCGTATGCGTTCTGATGTACCCCGGTACGTCAATCTTCGCACAAGCCGCGACCGCACCGTCGTTTGAGGTAGCAACGATAAAACCGAGCGATCCTAACAAGCCCGGAGGCGGTATTGGGTTTAATGACAACAAGTTCACGACGAACGGCCAGACAGTGAAAGTGATGATGAAATTCGCTTACAACCTGAACATCGGTACAGACTCCCAGATATCGGGAGGACCGAACTGGGTGGGGACAACAAAGTTCGATATTGTTGCGAAGATGGACGACGACACCATCGCAGCATTGCCAAAGCTGCCGAATGATCAGAAGAGGGAGCGATTGCAGTTGATGGTGCAGAGAACTGTTGGCCGACAGGTTCAAGCTCAAGGTGCATCACGAGACCAAAGAACTCCCCGTATATGCGTTGACGGTTGGAAAAAACGGATCGAAGCTGACACCGTCGGTGGATGCGCCTCATGGTCAGACGCGGGCCCGACGGTAAGCAGTCCAAATCAACTTGGCACGGGTTACAGATGCAGGGTCGAGGACAGATGGAAGGGCGCGGTGCAACTCCCGATATGCTGGCCAATGTGCTTGGATTTCAGCCGGAGATTGGGGGGCGAATGGTGGTTGATAAGACGGGATTAAAAGGGACATATGACTTCATGCTGAAATGGACACCGGATACAAGCCTGGGAACTTCGACGTCTCCGTTTGGGAGCTTCGGGCGCCCCGGTTGATCCAGACGGGTCCATCGTTATTTACGGCGTTACGAGAAGAGCTGGGGCTGACGTTGGATGCGACCAAGGCGCCGGTGGACACGATCGTGATCGACTCGGTTGAGATGCCTTCGGAGAATTAAGTCAGAATCACATCCTCCCGAAAAACGGGGCTATAGGCAACTACAATCCGCTACGGAGTGAACTTGCCGAAAACCTGACTTTTCGAGTAACTACTGGGTCCCTCGTGAGCCGACATGTAATATCGGAATCGAATGCTGAGCACAGACATGCTGCTCCACGTCCGGAGAATGAAAGCGCCATGACTATCCTCGCTCGCTTGGAGCTCTGGAAGGAGCAAGGTGCAATATCGACTGAGCAGCAGGCTCATTTAGCGAGCCTCTCTCGCGGAGAACCCTTCTCCCTCTCGCTTGAGCTCAACCTTCTCCTCTACGCAGGTGTGTTGGCGTTCGTTGCCGGACTTGGCTGGACTATCTCCACTTGGTCGCAGCAACTCGGTGATGTACTCGTCCTGACCATTCTCTCCATCATCCTCGCCGCCTCTTTCTGGTATTGCTTTTCCCGCGCGACGGCCTGGTCGGCTGCGGAGACGGCTGCACCGACTCCGATCTTCGACTATGTCCTCTACCTCGGCAGCCTCGTCTGGTGCGTAGAACTCGCTTACCTGGAGAACCGTTTCCACGTCCTCTCCGGACAATGGGATCTCTATCTCCTGGCCACGGCCCTCCTCTTCTTCTTCCTTGCCTATCGTTTCGACAATCGCTTCGTGCTGTCGCTCGCTTTGTCCTCACTCGCCGGATGGTTCGGGCTCACCATCTCGCATTGGCCGTCTCATCAGGACGCGGCATACCGGCAATATGCCTTGCTCTACTGCCTGTTGGTCGGTATCAGCGGAGCGATTCTTCAGCGCCTCAAACTGAAGCCGCATTTTTTTGCCACGTATCTGAACATCGCCGCCAATGTTCTATTCTGGGCAATCCTTTCCGGGGTCTTCGATTCGCAAGACTATGGCCTATGGCTTGTCGCTCTGCTGATCGCATGTGCCGCGTCCCTCGCCTGGGGCCTGAAGCGCCGGCAGTTTGCCTTCGTCGCCTACGCCGCCGTCTACGGCTACGTGGGTGTTAGCTCGATGCTCCTCCGCAACGCCTCGGACGCCACCTTTATCCTGGTCTACTTCGTGCTCACCGCAATCGCGATGATCGTGATGCTTGTCCAGATCGCGCGTCGCTTTGGGAGGCCGGAGTGAGAATCTACACGGAATCGAGCGAAGAGACCCTGCGCGCCCGCAAACTCCTGACGCAGTGGACCGACGACGGTTCCCTCAGCAAGGAGCAGTACCAGCGCCTTGAACAAGAGACGGTCTCCGACCTGCGCACCACCAATATCTTTCTGAGGCTGGTACTTTTCTTCTTCACCATGATCGGCGTAGCCGCCGCAGTCGCGCTCTTCTTCACGATCTTTCTTTCGCGGCCGTCGCAACCAACCACCGGCATATTTCTTATTGATCTTCGCTGCTGTCTCCTACACCGCCGCCGAGGTCGCCGTAACCCAGGCGCCGTCTGTATCGCTACGGGATCGAGGAAGCACTCGCCATCTGCTCGGTTGCTTTTCTCTGCGTCGGACTGGACCTCTCTTTTTTCAGCGGCATCCCCTACTCCTCGCGCGAAATTCGAGTTTGTGGTTCCCGCCGTTGGCGCCATTGCTTCGCTCTGGATCTGGTACCGCTTCAATCTCTGGTACGCATTTCCCGCCGCGATGATCTTCGCCATCTTCCTGCCCGGCTACTGGACCCCATCTCACTCGGCGCAGCATGTCTTCATCTCAGTGTTGTATGCAGCCGGACTGATCTGTATAGCCCCCATTCGCTCCCGCCACCGCTTCGATTACCTTGAAGATGCGTACTCGCTCTCGGAGGCGTTTCTCTGGCTCGGAATCTACCTGATCCTCAACCTCAAGATTTCAGATTTCAGCTTGCTTTCACATTGGTGGAGCCACACGCGCTTCACCTCGGAATTCGCCGCACCGTTCTACTGGACGACGTGGGTGCTGATATGGTGCCTGCCGCCCCTCATACTCACGCGCGGCGTTCGCCAGAAGGATCGCTTCGTCATCGCGGTTGGGGCGATTACTGCCGTCCTCACCCTTGTCACCAATAAACCGTACCTCGGCTGGCAGCGGCATACCTGGGACCCGATGCTTCTCGGCATAGCACTGACTGGCGTTGCATTGTTCCTTCGACGCTGGCTCGCTCGGGGTCCGGACGGAGTTCGCCACGGCTTTACGGCCGCGCGTCTGTCGGGGAAGGACAAACACGCGATGAGCGTCGGCTCTGCCGTACTCGGCCTGATAACACCTCAATCGATAACGCCAGCCCCGCAACCAACCAATCCAGACTTTCGGTTTGGCGGAGGAAGATCGGGAGGCGGAGGCGCTAGCGGCGATTTTTAAAGGGCTTGCCAGCCGATACAACCGGTTAGTCTACTTCCCTAGCGTCTTATCAATCCGCCCGCACCAACGGCCCCACAATCGCATAACCCTTCTCATTTGGATGAACGCCATCGAAGCTGGTGGGTATGCTGTGCGGCGAACATCCCGAAAAGGGGGTTTTCGGCAACTTCGCGGGAGAACTTGCCGAAAACCGGACTTTGCGGGAATGTCGCCGTTGCTAAACAATGGCTCCTCGCCCCGCGGAGCGGTAATATCACCTGTGCAGTCCCGAATCGACAGCGTGTGTTGCCAGAGGCAGGGACCGATCGATTTATAAGGAAAGGTGATCCGATGTCAAGTTCTCTAAGCACGACGAAGCTTACACGAAGAGGCTTTCTCCGCACCCAGGCCGCGTTGGCGGCAGCAGCAGCGGCTCCCATGCCGGCTCTGGCAGCGGCAACTCACGAAAAATCCGCAGCGGCCGTGGACTACTACGACAAGCTCGGCGTGCAGACGTTCATCAATGCAGCAGGCACATACACCGACCTTAGCTCTGCCTGTATGCCGGAATCCGTGCAGGAAGCCGTTGCGCTTGCAGCCAAGAAGTGGGTGCATATCCGGGAGCTGCAGCAGAAAGGAGGCGCCTACATCGCCAACCGTCTCAAGGCTGAGGGTTGCTGCATCAGCGCCGGAGCAGCCTCGGCGATAACGTTGGCCGCAGCGGCTTGCATTCAGGCGGCCAATAACTGCCGCCCGATCGACATTCCGCGTCTCATCGGCACGCCTAAATACCCGAAGAACGAGATCATCACGCAGACCCCGTATGGATACGACGAGGGGATGGTCATGTGCGGCGCGAAGATTGTGGTCGTGAACACGCTAGAGGAGTACAAGCGTGCTTTCAACGAGAACACCGTAATGACCAACCACGAAAACGCAGCCGAGGTGGTGAAGATCCCCGTGCAAGATTGGCTGGCCGTGGCGAAAGAACACGGCGTCCCCTGCCATCTTGATGCCGCGGCAGACATGCCGCCGGTCTCGAATCTGTGGACGCTTGCTGAGAAGTGGGACCTGGTCTGCTTCTCCGGCGGCAAGGGCATTCGCGGCCCGCAGAGCGCGGGTCTGTTGTTGGGCAAGAAGAAGTACACCGACCTCGCCAACAACATGCTGCCTCCGGTAGAAGGTGTGGCACGCGGCATGAAGGTGGCCAAGGAGCAGATCGTCGGCATGGTGGCAGCGGTGGACTGGATCCTCTCGCAGACCGATGAGAGTCTCTTCAAGGAATCCAACGACCGTCTCGCCGTGATGGCCTCGATCCTGAAGGACGTTCCCAGCGTGAAGACACGCGTGATCGTCCCTGCGGTCGCCAACCACTACCCGCAACTGGTGGTGGAGTTCGACCCCAAGGTGATCGGAGCAACCCCGAGAGAGATTAAGGCACGCCTCGCCACAGGAAATCCGGCAATCGAGATCAATCCGCACACGGGCTCCACGAGGGCCTCGCAGGGCGTGGACCCGCTGCCGAATGCGCTCGTCGTCACCGCAATGTTGCTCTTCCCAGGCCAGGACAAGATCGTCGGCGAACAGATCCGCAAGACGCTCAAGGATCCCAAGTCAGTGGGCACCTACGATCCGGCGGCCAGACCGAACAGAGGCTAACGTGATGAGCCAGGCCCAAACGCAATGCGCTTTTCGTACGAACTGAGGTATTGTCGGCTATACTGAAGCTTCAAACTGAGCTAGAAATCGACGGGATCGTCACTCGCTTGGATTAGCCCCGAGAAGTCGGCTTATCGGCAGTGATCCCAAGAAATCAACCGCAGTTCCCTATAATGTATGGTCCGCCGTCTGACTGCAAGGGAAAAGCGAAGAGTGGATCGACAGATCTGCGCAAATGTATTCGGCCTTTGAGTGGAGAGTGGAGACTCCTGGCCATGATGAGTTGCGCTGCGTGCTCTTCCTGATAAACGGGACGGTCATGGAGACCATTTTCGGGAGCAGGTTTCGAGCACGCCGTTGGGAACTGTTCGTTCGTCTTCGTTATCCAGTGCAGACCTTGGTGGGAGAACTTGATGCTGGCGGTGGTTCCTCTTGCTTAGGCAGTCATTGGGTCCGGAACCGCTCGATAGTCCTGTCCGCTGGAAAGAACGGCCCACGCGATACGGGCCAGCTTGTTGGCTGCGGCTGTGATCACTACCTTGACCGGAGACCGGCGCTCAAGAGCGTTGAGGCAGGGACCGAACGGCGATCGTTCTCGCTTGACGCGGAGGACTGCGGATCGAGCACCATGGACAAGCAGCTTTCTCAGATAGCTGTTGCCGCGCTTGCTGATGCCGAAGAGCCTGACCTTGCCGCCGGTCGAGTGCTGTCGCGGCACAAGTCCCAGCCAGGAGGAGAACTCCCGGCCCTTATGAAAGGCCGCTCCGTTGCCGATTGCGGCGACGATCGCGGTCGCAACCAAGGGGCCTATGCCGGGGATCTGTCTGAGTCGTTGGCAGGCTGGATCGGAAGAGGCGATCTGTTCAACCTCTTCGTTCATCGCGACGATCTGTTGCTCCAGGTCTTTCCACTCGCTCCACAGCAGGCTGACGAGGTTACGCATGCGTGGTGTGAGGTTCGCATCGGCGTTCTCGAGGATCTCAGGCATCGCCTGCTTCAGCTTGAACGGAGTCTTGGCGAAGACCATGCCACGCTCGAGCAGGAAGGCTCGCAGCTGGTTGATTACGGAGGTTCGACGGGCGACCAGCCGGTCGCGCACACGATGCATCGCTTGGAGATCCAGCTGGTCGTCCGTCTTGATCGGAACGAAGCGCATGTTCTGCCGGTCTACCGCTTCGGCGATGGCTTCGGCATCGAGGAAATCGTTCTTGTTCGACTTCACGAATGGCTTCACGAACTGGGCTGGAATCAGCTTCACGTCATGGCCTTGTTCGCGCAGCACACGTCCGAGAAAGTGCGCCCCGGAACATGCTTCCATCCCGATCAAGCAGGTCTGCATGTTCGCGGTGAAGGCAATCAGCTGCTTCTGGGTGAACTTCTTCCGCAACAGCACCTTGCCTGCTGCGTTCAGGGCTACGAGGTGAAAAGTCGTCTTGCCCAGATCGATGCCAACCGAACGTATCTGCATGTCGATGATCCTCCTTGAACCTGCCAAAAGATCACTCACTTCACGGTGGAGATCAAGCGGCGGACCATCTCATTAACCGGGGTTTCGGGAAACTACGACCCTATAAAGATGAACTTGCCGAAAAGGTGACTTTACGAGAACTTCGAGCAATTTCATGCAGTGATTTGGCGTTGAGCGTCCCGAGCGGCCATGGTATAACTCCCGGATGCGCCTCCAGCGTCTCATTCTCTTCGCTATAGCCAGCCTATCTGTAGCACCTTACGCAGCACCTCAGGAGCTGGGGTTCTCGAAGCGAGCCGCCCATGCTGGGGATTCATTGGCAGCGTGGGGTCGTGCACGAGAGGAACTTGACACAGACTGAGGTTCAGCAGGCCACCAAGAATTCTTTGTGTCCTGATTGCATGACGTACCACGGCGGGAATGTCCTTCCCCAAACACGGATCATCCCGATTTATTGGGGAACCAGTTGGGCAACCCCTTCGTTTGTTCAAGACAAGATCGCCGGTATTGAGAATTGGTACGCCAATTACGTTGGTTCTGACTACGAGACGGAACGATGAGCGAGTACTGCTCGGGAACGGCCATTGGCAGTGAGACCTGCACGGGTGCGGGGATTGAATGGGTAGAAACAACCCAGAATTTCGGTAAATCGGGTGTGGTCTATCAGCCTGCGGACGACGTGACGGATTTGACCGCGGCCCGTAGCGGATCGAAAACTTCCGTTATTCTGAGCGAGGTTTGCAAAGTTATTCAATCCAAAGTCTCTGCTCCGTCCAGCATCTTCATTCCGACCGAGGATGACTACTACCCCGTCTATGTCGATGTACCTATCGCCGGCGGCTACTGCGCGTATCACAGCTACGGCTCCTGCTCCTATACGCCTGTTGGCGGTACAGCTAAATCAGTAACGATTCAGTTCGGCTTCTTTTTCAATGCGGATGGCAATGCCGGCTATGCGTCCGGGGATGGTCCTTTCGTCAAGGCTACCGACCCGTATCTGGTTTCAACCATCACTGGCCATAGCGAAGGCCTTGCATCCCTTATCGATTCAACGGCTCACGAACTCTCCGAGACCAGAACCGACCCCGGCTCACCAAGAGCATGGGTCGATGCGAATGGGCTTGAGATTGGCGATAAGTGCGAATGGAACACTGTCGTTATCCAGGACAGAGTCTGACCAATGGGATCCCTGTGGTGTATTTCGCCGATGGAAACTCGATGGGTTATGCAGCCGGAGTGGTCCAACAAAGCAGCGTTGGCGAATGGAACCAAGCCTCCAACCGGGACCCAGTTTGCCCAGCAATCTTTGAATAAAAAGGGCGTACCGAGCGGCTCCTACGGTTGCGTGTACGGAACGGCTTCCCCGTCGTTCCAGTGACGATTGGAGCTGAATTGCTGGTCGGACAGGATATCCTGCCAACGCCAGATGACCTGCGGTAGCCACCGCCTTTTGGAACATACCTGTGGGGGCTAAAGATCAGCCGTGCTCGGGTGTCAATTGGCGAAAGTGGCCGTTGTATGCCAACTGAGAGAGAAGTCTTTATTTTCTTGGTGCCGGGAGGGGGGTTCGAACCCCCACGAGGTTGCCCTCGGCGGATTTTGAGTCCCCCTCCCGACTTTCCATTTTCCCAGAAATCCGCCAGTTTTCAGGGATTCTCACAATTCCACTCGTTTGATCTGTGAGGTTCGGTGACGGTCACTTACGGTCGGTTGGTCACGAAATTGGTCACGGTTTCGTTTGCTCTCAATCCAACGTAACGGAGTTCAATGCGAGCCCAACCCTGTCGCCATGCTGGACTCTTAGTGCGTTCGAATGGCTCGCCGTCTCTTCTAGTGACCATTCCTAAGAGGTGATCAGCGAGCTGATTCTGTTCTTCGATGTATGGATCGAAGAATCCCAAGTCCTGTTTGGAATCCAACCCGGATGGGTCCATTAGACAGCCTTCTTGAAGCAGAGTGTCTTTCACGCTGAATCTCCACAAATAAAATGCTGACATTTTGTTTATCAAAGTGTCGTGGATAGCGTCTGTCGGGCAGATGACAGATGGCGAGCATCGGAAGGCTGGCACACATTGCGGGGATTTGAAATCTGACAGGCACTTCTTTCTTCGACCAGCCTACAGCTCTCAGCCTTTAGTGGGTTTTCGTTAACTCTTGCAGTTCCTTGCACTCCCGCAGTAGTTGTCGGAAGTGCGCCATCTCCCGGCACGACTAAGAACAGCGAAGGAAGAGAGGTCTTTATGACTAATGCTCTCCACCTCTTGTTGACTGCGTGTGTGCAGGGGAAGGGACCAGAGGATGCCGTTTTCACCCGTCCGAATGGCGTACCTGTTCGAAGTTGCCGTGAGGCCTGGGAACGCGCTTGCTGCAAAGCTGGCGTGGGTCAGTTCAACTGTGCGGACTGTAACGCGCTTTCGCTCACGGGCAACCGCTGCCCCCAGTGTTCGGGCGATCGTATGAAATACACGGGACTGATCTTCCATGACCTTCGCCGCACCGCCGCCCGGAATCTTCGCCGCGCTGGAATCTCAGAGACGGTGATTATGAAGATCGGCGGCTGGCGCACTCGGAGCGTATTCGAGCGCTATGCAATCGTGAGCCGTGGGGACATGGTTGACGCAATGCAAAAGCTACAACGCTGCGAAGACGAATCACAGAAGAGTCACGTAATTGGTCACGTTGCAAGCACCGACGCCTCAGCCATCCCGACTAGCCGCGTGAATTAGTCAATGGAATGAGGTAGTTAGTTGGTGCCGGGAGGGGGGGTCGAACCCCCACGAGGTTGCCCTCGGCGGATTTTGAGTCCGCTGCGTCTGCCAGTTCCGCCATCCCGGCTCAGCTCTCACCACACCCGCCACGTTTCAAAAAACCGCGTAGTCTGGTGACAACATCGGCGGCCTCTCCCACTCATCCGGACAGCCACCTTCAACCATCTTCAGTATCGCATAGCTACTCTGGAAATTGAGGCGCCATTCGTCGAAGATTCTGCCGCAATCTCGATTCGCTCGGATCTCTCTACTGCACCTTCCCTGAGGGCCGCAGCCGACGAAACTCCAGCGCGCAGGAGATTGAATTCAACGCGGCCAACTTCAAATTGTCCGCCGCCAGCCAAAGCCAGAAGCGCTTCCCTTCCTCGCCATTCTCGAATGCAGCCTTCACCCTCACCATCACATTCTCCTGACCCGCCGCACTCAAATTGCTCGGCGGATCCGACTCCTGCGCCAGCACATCGAGATGCTCCCCGATCAAAGCCGCCTCCACCAGTCCCACACTCGTCGGCTGCGATAACTCAACCAGCACCGATGCCACATATCCATGAAAGACCGGAGCCTGCACCAACTGCAGTCTCCAGGCGAGGCAATAGCCCTCCTGAAATCACCTCGTAGTGGCTTCGAATTCGCCGCTCGACCGCCCGCCAGGTCGACCTTCGCGCTCTCACCCAATACCGGCAGCAGGTTGAACGAAATCTGTGCGTCATATTGCTCCCGCGGCAGGCTTTGAAAGGAGAGTAGGTTCACCGTCTGCTGATGCAGCTCATCCATCGCCAGACGGCCGTGCTCTGACGCCGGCTCCATCACCGTCGCGGCCACGGTCGTCAATTTAAACTTCGCTTGCAGCTTCGCCGTCACCAGCGCCAGCATCACCGCAGCAGGATGCGCCGCGATGATCGCCGCAGTCTTCAGATCCGGCTCGCCCTTCGACGCTCGTGCACCACCGCCAAGCACCTCCGCCACCCACGGAGCTCGAACCAACGCATCGTTCTCCCCTTCCAACGCATAGGTAAGATCCACCACGCTCGCGCCGGAGCGCCTCGCCTCCAGCCAATGCTTCTTCGTCACCTCAGCGTCTCCGGCAAAAAAGACAAAATCCAGCCGATCGAACGACGTCGCGTCCAGCCGCTGAATAAAGCCCGCCTCGTCCCCCGCGGCCGTCACCTGTCCAGCCGACTCATCGTCATCCAGAAGCACGAAGTCTGAGGCGCCCAGCAACGACTCCGGCAACTCGTCGCTCAGCTCTTTTCCCGCAAGCGACGAAGCCCCCACAATTCCAATTCGGTACATTCTGTCTGCCATCCCCACTTTGCCTAAAATTTCATTCCAGCCGGAATTCCAACCGGCAACAGATGGCCCTATTGCTTCGTGCCTTCTTGCGCGTGACGGCGCTCCCTGCTCCATGAGTAAGCCAGCCGGGCCATCACCCCTGAAACCAGGTACCCCAGCGCCAGCAGGATCAGGAACCACTCTGAATAAAGCAGCAGCAGCCCAACCACCAGCACCAGAACCACCACCAATTGGAACGGATGCCGCCCGCCCGTGCTGATCTCCTTGCCGCTCCAGAACCGCCAACTGCTTACCATCAAAAATCCTGTGCCCAGGATCAGACCAATCCACCAAGACCGACTTCCACGGATTGTAAATCGGCGCCCCGTTGAAGAAGTGAATCACCGAAGCGATCACCCCGGCGCCCGCCGGAATCGGCATCCCGACAAAATACTTCTTCCCTGGACGCCCCGGATTCCGCGGCTGCGGATTCACGCTGATGTTGAATCGCGCCAGTCGGCACGCCCCGCAGATCAGGAACAGGAAGCAGACGAAGACCCCCAGGTGCAGCAGTCGGTCCCGCACCATCGGGTCCAGCGTCGCCGGCAGCATCTGGAACCCCCACATATACGCCAGCAGGCTCGGCGCTACTCCGAACGTGATCACGTCCGCCAGCGAATCCAGCTCCTTGCCGAAGTCGCTCGTCGTTCGCGTCCGCCGCGCCACCTGTCCATCCACCCCGTCAAACAGCACCGCGAAGCCGATCGCCAGCGCCGCTCGGTCGAATGGATGATGGTCGGCCACCGATCCCTGCACCGCCTGCGTAATTGCGTAATACCCCGCCCCGATATTGGCGCAGGTAAACAGAGAAGGCAGAACATACATCCCGCGGCTCGGCCTGCGCTTCAGCTTGCGGCCGTCCGCATCCAGTCCTTCTTCCAAATCCTCCGCTCTCGCAGACAAGTGGCCATCCATTAGGCCACCGCTGCTGTCGCCACAGGATTTTCCTTGCCAGGCATCTGCGGCAGAACCGCCAGCACTGTCGCACCGCCAATCACGCGCGAACCCATCTTGACCTTCAGGTTCGCCTCCGGCGGCATCAGCACGTCCACGCGCGAGCCAAACTTGATCAGTCCCACGCGCTGACCTCGCTCTACCCGGTCGCCTTCCTTCACTGTGCACACAATACGACGCGCCAGCAGTCCGGCGATCTGTTTGTAGCTGACCTCGTAGCCCCCGCCATCGATCACCACCAGCGTCTGCTCATTGAATAGCACCGACTCCGGGTTCATCGCATTCAGGAAGTTGCCCTTGCGAAACTCCACCAGCTTCACCATTCCGCCCACCGGCGAACGGTTCACGTGCACATCGAAGACATTGAGAAAGATGCTCAGCCGCAGCCGGCTTCCATTCACCGTCTCAATCCACTCCGCCTCGGTCACAACGCCGTCTCCAGGAGACACAATCTGTCCCGGCTCCGTCGGAATCTGTCTGTTCGGATCGCGAAAGAACCACAGAAAAAAAGCCGCCAGCAGTAAAGGCACTGATAACAACGCATACGAATGCGTCAGCTTCCACAGAAGCGCCGCCACCACGCCAAAACCCAGCGCATAGAAAAATCCATCACGAACCATAAGACTCGATTATAGAGCCCTCACCGCGGCTCATCCACCCAGGTCACCCCGGCTTTCACAACATCAACATCTTTAATCGCTGTTATCTATAAGACGAACTCTGCCGCCGCAGAAGTTCCATCTCATCCTTCAGCCGCAACTTCATCTTCTTCAAGCGGACCTCTTCCAGCTTTTCCTGCTCCGTCGGCATGGGCCTTGGCCCGCAGCGTCTCCAGCCTGCGGTCGTAAAGGCTATGTTCTTCTGACAGCTTGTGGAGGAGAGAAAGAGGAGATCCCTGCGGCATATCCGTGAACTTGGCGGTCTGCATTAGGCGTACCTTCCAGTGCTAGATATAGCTTCCAAACGCCGACAAACTAACACACTTAACAGAGAACTGGCAAAGCGCTTTTCCACCGATCCCGACGCCCTTCAACCTACTTCGCTAAGTCCAGTCTCATCAATAGAGCGTCATCCGTCGGATCCCGATAATAACCTCGCCGCACCCCGACCCGCACAAACCCGAGCCCCTCATATAACCCAATCGCCCCACCACTCCCCGCCCGCACCTCCAACTCCATCGCCGACGCCCCTTCCACTCGGCACCATTCGATCACCGCCTCGCACAACCGCCGCCCAATCCCAGCGCGCCGAGCCTTAACCTTTACCGCCACGCTCTCCAGCTCCGCCACCGTCTCCTGCTCCAATCCGCACCACCTTCCCAACCGCGAACCCCACCAGCTCATTCCCCACCTCAGCGACCAGCAACCTTCGCCGCACCTCGCCCTCACCGTTCACTATCGCGGCATACTCCTCGCTGGCCCAATGCGGCGCATGCTCCGTCACCCGTTCCAAGCCCACTACCCCGTCCAGATCCGCCGCGACGCCAACCCGCACCCTCACATCGTCAGCGCTCACTTACGCTCGCCCTAACTTCATCTTCGCCAGAATCTCCGTCTCCGTCTGCCGCAGATAATTCGCGTCCAGCGTCATCGCATCATCGAACGTCCCCACGCTCGATCCTCTCCAGTGCGAGCGGCAGAGCATCGCCGGCCAACGGCTCCCGCATCAGCCTCACCCTCAGTCCCAGCTCCAGCCCCGCCAACTCCTCCGCCACCTTACTCTCACACGCAACCACCACTCCCCCAAACGAAGCCGCAACCACCTCAGCCTCAGTCAGCAGAGCCTCCTGCAAACACCGTCGACCCTCATACCGACCGTAATAAAACTGCCCCCGCCCCGCATCCAGAACAGCATGAACCAATCCGTCACCCTCTCCCGCCGAAGCCGCCACCAAAGCCAGCCGCGAGATCGCAATCAACCGCACTCCCCCGCCCGCCTCGCTCAATCCCTTCGCCGCACTCACCCCCACCCGCACCCCTGTAAACGATCCCGGCCCATGCACTACAACAATCGCATCCAGCTCACTCACTCTCCACCCAAGCACCTCCATCAACTGCCTCACCCTCGGCACCAGCAGCTCCGAAGACGTACGCCCCGGCAACGTCTCCGTCGCAACTACGCCCGACGCATCCGCTAGCGCCAGACTCCCCTCCGCACCACACGTATGAATCAGCAGCAGCCGCATCAATCCTTTCCCTCCGCATCACCCACAATCTCCATCAACACCCCACCCGTACTCGCCGGATGCACAAAAAAATACCGGTGCCCACCCGCACCCACTCGCACCACATCACTCGCCAGCCGAACCCCCTGCGCCCGTAGCCTCTCAAACATCGCATCCACGCCCTCCACACCCAGCGCGACATGATGCAGCCCTTCCCCCCGCTTCGCCAGAAACCGCCCCACCACAGAGTCCTCCGCCGTAGGCTCGATCAACTCGATCCGGCTCTCCCCCACCTGCAGCATCGCCGTCATCACCTGCTCATGATCCACGCGCTCTTCCGCGCTCACCACCATCCCCAGCAGCTCATAAAAACCCCGCGCCGCCGCGATGCTCCGCACCGCTATCCCCAGATGATCTAGCCGCGGTGCTCTCGCCCCACCCGCTATCATCCGCTCCGCCGCTGCCCTGTCTAATTCGCTCAAATCCCGCCACCATTCACGTCAGCTATCCTATCGCGCCAATCATCTTCCGCCTGTCTATCCTCCCTAAAATTTATCTTTCACCAGTGAACGAGGTTTTCCCTTACAATTCACTCGCTGGCACTCCAGTCCAAGGACTCGTCGTGAAAATCATCCGCCGCACGTTGCCCATCGTCTCTCTGCTGATCCTTACCACCCTGTCCCTGGCCCAACTGCAAGACAGCAAACCCATCCCGCAGTCCACCGACCACCCCGTCCCCGCCATCCAGGACACCGAAACCCCGGCCCAGCGCGACGCCCGCATGGCCTGGTTCCGCGAGGCCCGCTTCGGCATGTTCATCCACTGGGGCCTCTACTCCATCCCCGCCGGCACTTGGAACGGCAAGCGCACCCCCCACATCGGCGAGTGGATCATGAACGACATGTCCATCCCAGTAGCCGACTACAAGGCCCTCGCCAAACAGTTCAACCCCACCGGCTTCAGCGCCCACGACATCGTCGCCCTCGCCAAATCCGCCGGCATGAAGTACATCGTCATCACCTCCAAGCACCACGACGGCTTCGCCATGTTCGACTCCAAGGCCGACCCCTTCAACATCGTCGCCGCCACTCCCTTCAAGCGCGACCCGCTCAAAGAGCTAGCCGCCGAGTGCCAGAAGCAAGGCATCAAGCTCGGCTTCTACTACTCGCAGGATCAGGACTGGACCGCCCCCGGCGGCGCAGCCTTCAAGACCGGCGACCATCAGCCCCCCACCTACCACTGGGACAAGGCCCAGGACGGCGACTTCGCCACCTACCTCCACACCAAAGCCATCCCGCAGCTCAAAGAGCTCCTCACCAACTACGGCAACTTCCCCGTCATCATCTGGTTCGACACCCCCACCAAAGACATGACGCCCCAACTTGCCTCCGAGATCGTCGCCCTGCTCAACAAATACCCCAACCTCATCTGGAACAACCGCCTCGGCGGCGGCTACAAAGGCGACACCGAGACCCCCGAGCAGTTCATCCCCCCACAGGGCTACCCCGGCCGCGACTGGGAGTCCTGCATGACCATGAACGACACCTGGGGCTACAAGTCCTACGACACCAACTTCAAGTCCACCGAAACCCTCATCCGCAACCTCATCGACATCTCCAGCAAGGGCGGCAACTACCTCCTCAACATCGGCCCCGACTCCCATGGCATCGTCCCCCAGCCCGAGGTCGAGCGTCTGCATCAGGTAGGCCAGTGGACCGCCGTCAACGGCGAAGCCATCTACGGCACCAAACCAACCCTCTTCGGCGCCGAAGCCGGCAGCTTCAGCACCACCGAAAAAGACAAGAACGGCAAGCCGAAGTTCATCGCCTCCTGGAACTGGCGCTCCACCACCGCCCCCCACAAAATCTACATCGAGATCTTCAACTGGCCGCAGGGCTCATTCCACCTCGACAAGCTGCCGCGCAACGTAACCAGCGCCTACCTGCTCGCCGACAAAACCCACAAGCCGCTCAAGCTCACCAAAACCGGCGACAGTCTCGACATCCAGCTTCCCGCCAAAGCCCTCGACCCCATCGCCACCGTCCTGGTCCTCAACACCAACTAACCAACTCCTCCAAATGCGCCGTGTCTCGATCACAGCTCAGCTCAAACACGCAAATTTCACTTTCTTCTTAAAATGCGTCTAAGCTGGCTGTATCAGCTTTCCTAAGTCAGGATTGAGATCCTTCGGTGATGCCATGTCTGTGACTTCCCCTACCGCTAATCTTTCTGATGCTCCTCAGCAGCACGCCGCGATCAATCAGCAGCTTTATTCGACGCCCGGAGTGCATCGCGCCTATCTCTCGGAAGTTCTGGAACCGTCGGAGGCAGCTAGCCTGCTGAGACACCAGCCGCAGTTCGCCGGCAAAAGCGTCCTGGACATCGGCGTAGGCGCCGGACGAACCACTCGTTACCTGGCGCCACTCGCCGCCCGTTACGAGGCCATCGACTATTCGCCGGACATGATCAGCTACATGAGACAAGCCATGCCCGAGATCAGCGCCCAACCCGGCGATTTTCGCGACATGAACATGTTCGGCAACGGCACCTTCGACTTTGTCTTTGCGACAAACAACGTCCTCGACAATTTTTCGCACGAAGACCGCTTCAAGGCTCTGAGAGAAGCGCACCGCGTCCTTCGGCCAGGCGGCATGCTGATTCTTTCATCGCATAATCTCCGATACACAAAAGCCTTCTCAGATCCTGAATGGAGTGGTCCGCACATCCCATCACGCTCGCCAGAAATCTGCTGACTTATTTCTCCAGTTATCGGAATCACCTTCGCATCCGCGGTCTGCGCGAAACTCATCCCGACTACGCGTTGCTCAACGATTGCGGGCATCATTACGCAATCATTCACTACTACGCAGCGCCCGAAGCCGTAGTCTCCCAACTGCGAAGTACCGGCTTCGAGATCACCAGCATCTTTGATAAACAGGGTCAGCTTGTAACCGAAGGCTTCGACACCGGTGGCAGCTCAAGCCTCACCTACGCAGCAGAGCGATTGCCTTAGAAAATCAATGCGCCTTCGTCGGGTCCCACCCATCCTTCCCCGCCAGATACACCTTCGTCTCATACCTCTTCGCCTCCTCCGCCGTTAGCTGCTTCGACAACGGCTCCCGCGCCTTCGGATTCGGCCCCCGGCCCCGACGAATTGAACTCCGCATACGTCGCCGTATCCAGCCGCTGCGTCGGCGCGCCCTGCCACTCCGACCAACCCGCCGGCAGAATATGCGCCCCCATCTCCGTGTTCATAAAATCACCGTCGAATAATCCCGCCACGGCCGTCCCAGATACACCCGTCCCATCCCCGCATCCGCCGTCAGCCTGCAATGGTTGAACACATACCCCGCATCCTGCCCCGGCTTCGTATTGCTCTGCGCCGTCAGGAAACCGCCCTCCTTATGCGCGATGCTGCGAATCTCGCAGTTCTCAAACACCGCCTTCGCATCCCCAAAGATAAAATCCATATGCCCTTCGATGTAGCAGTCCGCATAGTACTGCCGCCCGATCTTGCACCCCGACCTGCATTATTCTGGCACTGATCGCTCGCCGCATACAGCGTGTCCTGCGCGCCCAGCAGCCGCACATTGCGAAACACCTCCCGGTCTCCCCGCACCTCCAGCGCCACCGCCTGCGAAGGCACATCGCTCGTCTTGCTGTAGTCGTTCGCAATCGTCATATTCATCGCGACAAAATCGTCGCCATTCACAAACAGCGTCGCCGAGCACGAAGTCCCGCACGTACTACGCCGCGCTGTTCCCATACACCAGCACCACCTTCTTCGGATCGTCCGTATCCCCGCGAAACTGAATGTTTGCCTTATCGACGTGCACCACCTCGCGATACACCCCGGGCCGGATCAGAATCACCGCACCCGCATCCGGCGCCGCAGCCACCGCCGCCTGGATCGTCGTAAACTCCCCTCCCGAAGGCGCGACGATCATAATCCGCACCTTTCCCTGCGCAACGCCCACCCCCATCGCCAGAACCGTCGCCAGCCATCCCAACCCGCGAAGCCTCATCGCATCTCCTCGGCTAATATCAACCACTTAGTCGACCACCATCCGCCTGATTTCTCCCCAGCCACCAGCTCCCATGAAAATCGCACATGCGCCATTCTTCCCGCCCATCCGAACCTGTCAACACAGTTCCAACCCACTGGTCCGATCAATTTCAACCTCCAGCTGCTAACATTCCGACTGCCCCTGCGGTCAACCTGCTTGACACCTATAGCCCATCAACGACTATTCTCATCCACGACAGCGCAAGCAGCAGATTTAGGTCACCATTTAGTTCGAAGCCCATACTCACTCAGCCAACCTGTTCCTCGGAGACTTCTCAGCATGTCGACCAAACCCGCCAACTACTCCGATACAGGCTTCACCACTCGCGCCGGAGAACTCCAACATCCGCTGGTTCGTCTGCTTCCTCCTCTTCCTCGCGACGACCATCAACTACATGGACCGCTCCGTCTTCTCCTCATCGAGCCGCTGCTCCACAACGTCGCCTTCATGGGCTGGGACCTCTACGCCGACAAGTTCCACCAGCCCGTCTTCGACAACAACTTCGGCAACGTCCTCATCTTCTTCCAGATCGCCTACGGCGTCGGCTTCCTCTTCGCCGGCCGCATGATCGACAAGCTCGGCACCAAGACCGGCTACGCCCTCGCCATCGGCATCTGGGCGCTCTCCTCCATGAGCCACTCGCTCGTCACCTCCGTCGCCGGCTTCTGCATCGCCCGCGTCTTCCTCGGCCTCGGCGAATCCGGCAACTTCCCCGCCGCCATCAAGGCCGTCACCGAGTGGTTCCCCACCGAGGAGCGCGCCAAGGCCGTCGGCCTCTTCAACTCCGGCTCCAACGCCTCCGCCCTCATCGCCCCCGCCCTCATCGCCTTCGTCACCGCCCACTGGGGATGGCGCGCAGCCTTCCTCACCACCGGCTCCATGGGCATGCATCTGGCTCATCCTCTGGCTCAGCTTCCCCTACAACCAGCTCCGCCGCGGCTCCACCCAGACCCAGTCAACCTCCAGGCAGACTTCGCATCCCGTCACCGCACGGCGGCCCATCCCTCTCATCGCTCCCCCGCCAACGCGCGGACTCTACGCCTTCGCCATCGCCAAAGGCCTCACCGACGGCGTCTGGTGGTTCTATCTCTTCTATCTCCCCCAGTTCCTCAACCGCAACTACGGCCTCGACCTCAACAGACGCCTACTGGTACATCGTCACCGTCTACGTCATCTCCTCCGTCGGCTCCATCGCCGGCGGCACGCTCTCCGGCTTCCTCATGAACCGCGGCTCTCCGTCAACAGCGGCCGCAAGATCGCCATGCTCATCATGGCCCTCTGCGTCCTGCCCGTAGTCTTCGTCCCCCACATGAGCGCGCTCTTCCCCACCAACGCCTGGCCCGCAACGCTCCTCATCGCCCTCGCCGCCGCCGCCCATCAGGGCTGGTCCGCCAACCTCTTCTCCACCCCCGCCGACATGTTCCCCTCCACCGCCGTCTCCACCGTCGTCGGCATCGGCGGAGCAGCCGGAGCCGCTCGGCGGCGCAGCCTTCACCTGGATCGTCAAGCACAACCTCTCCCTGCATCCCCTGCTCGTCTTCTCCATGGCCGCCGGAGCCTACGTCGTCGCGCTCGCTGATCTTCCAGCTCCTCGTCCCGCGCCTCGGCAGTCCGCAAAGCCGATCGACCGCCGTACATCTTCAGTCCGAGACACCGCATGACGCTCGCTCGTGTTACCCTTTCCGAAATTCAGCAGAGGAGCTTCATTCGGCGTGAAAAAAGAGGATCCAAGTGACAGACGACGCAACCGCCCACAGCCAACTCACCATGCAGGTCGTCGAGCACGTCCGCGCCCTCATCAGCCACCGGTGAGGTCAAACCCGGCGACCGCCTCCCGCCCGAGCGCGAGCTCGCCCGCAAGCTCAAAATCAGCCGCTCCAGCCTCCGCGCCGGCATCGGCTTCCTCTCCGCCATGGGCGTCCTCAAAAGCCGCCACGGCGCCGGCACCTTCGTCTCCTCCGGCCCGCCCGCCCTCGACTCCAGCTCCCTCACCGTCCTCGGAGCCCTCCACGGCTTCCTCCCCTGGCAGATGTTCGAAGCCCGCCTCGTCCTCGAGTCCAACGTCGCCGCCCTCGCCGCCGAGCGCGCCACCGACGAGCACATCGCCGAGCTCGCCGAAGAGGTCGCCGAGATGTACGCCTCGCTCGACGACCCGCAGGAGTACCTCATCCACGACGTCCGCTTCCACCGCACCATCGCCCGCGCCGCCGGCAACCCCATCCTCGGCGCCCTCATGGAGACCATCACCGCCAACCTCTACGACGACCGCAGCAAGACCGTCCAGCACTCCCAGGACCTCAAGGAGTCCGCCGAGATGCACCGCGAGATCTACCGCGCCATCCGCTCCCACAACCCCACCCACGCCCGCCAGACCATGGAGCAGCACCTCAACCTCGCCCGCATGGCCCAGGCCGCCGAAGACGAACGCTCCGAAGCCCGCCGATCGCAGACGACCCCCGACCTCGCCACCGACGACACAAACCTCCGCGCCTCTAGCTCGCTGCCGCGTCCTTGCGCACGAAGCGAAGGTGGGCCATTCGTGCAAAGCGCGACCGTCTTCTCATCCAGCCCGATGACTGGGTATCTCGTCCATGCGTCTCATCCGCAGAGCGGATGAAGCTCGCGTCTCCATCCCACGACGGAGCCTCATCCTGCGCAGTCGATGGCGAATGCTAGGACTCTCGCCCCTGCTAAACTGACCTTTGGCCACCCCATGTCTGAGCACCACGAAAAAGTTCTACCTCACCACGCCGATCTACTACGTCAACGCGCGCCCCCACATCGGCCACGCCTACACCACCATCGCCGCCGACGTCATCGCCCGCCGCCACCGCCTCCTCGGCGACGACACTCTTCTTCCTCACCGGCACCGACGAGCACGGCCAGAAGATCGAGCGCTCCGCCGCCGCCGCCGGCATCCCCCCGCAGCAGTTCGCCGACCAGGTCTCCGCCCAGTTCCACGCCCTCTGGGAGCGCATGGGCATCACCAACAACGACTACATCCGCACCACCGAACCCCGCCACAAGCGCGGCGTCCAAAAGCTCTTCAACCCTGCTCCACCAGCGCGGCCACATCTACCTCAGCTCCTACACCGGCCAGTACTCCGTCGGCGAAGAGATGTTCGTCGACGGCCCTCCCGGCACCATCGGCCCCGACGGCAAACCCACCGAAACCGTCACCGAAGAAAACTTCTTCTTCCGCCTCTCCGACTTCCAGCTCCGCACTCATCGACCTGATCGAGAGCCGACGAACTACCCATCCAACCCGAAGCCCGCCGCAACGAAGTCCTCAGCTTCCTCCGCGGCAACATTCCGTCATTCTACAGAACAAAGAAGCCCATCGATGACGCAGTCCGCGAACAGCGTCGTGAGCGACAGCGACCTCAGCGAAGCTCCGCCGCGGCACCCCCTACGTCCCCGGAGCCCTCAAAGACCTCTCCATCTCCCGCAGCTGCTTCAACTGGGGCATCCCCGTCCCCGAGCCCGCCGCCCAGCACGCAGAAGAAGCACGTCATCTACGTCTGGCTCGACGCCCTCGCCAACTACATGACCGCCGTAGGCTACGGCAGCGACGACCCCGAAGACATCAAGCCAAATTCAAAAAATACTGGCCCGCCGACCTCCACCTCGTCGGCAAAGAGATCATCCGCTTCCACTGCGTCTACTGGCCCGCCTTCCTGCTCGCCGCCGGCCTGCCGCTCCCAAAGCCAGTCACCGCCCACGGCTGGCTCCTCTTCGAAGACTCGAAGATGTCAAAATCCCGCGGCAACATAGTCCGCACCGAAACCATCCTCGACGCCTTCGGCACCCTCAAGCCCAAACCCATCGACCTACCCGGCGCTCCGCTCAGCGACGAAGACTGGAAGCACGAGCAAGACCTCTTCGCCTCCGACGTCCTCCGCTACTTCCTCCTCCGCGAAATCCCCTTCGGCCAGGACGGCAGCTTCAGCTTCGACGCCCTAGTCCAGCGCTACAACAGCGACCTCGCCAACGGCTACGGCAACCTCGTCAGCCGCACGCTGAGCATGATTCAGCAAATATTTCGAGTCGGCGTAAGTACCACCTGCTCCAGACTGAAGCGCTGAACTCGGTAGCGACTAACACTTCATGGTTCGCACGCTGCTCATCAGACGTATCTCGATCAAACATGGCTCGCAACTTTCGCAAGTCTGACTTGAGAACTTTGCTCGGAACGCAGCTCACAAGCTGCATGGACTGAGTCATCTCTATCGACGGAGACACCATGGAAGCTCGCAAAAGCTGGCTGCAACTGGCGATGAAGACGCGCAATCACAGTTGGATCGAGATTCTCTACACAGCATGCCGAATCCATTCGCATCATCACCGCTCTCCTCTACCCAATCCTCCCCTACGCCACAGCCAAAGTCTGGGCACCAACTAGGCCTCGGAGACATCGAAGCAAGCCGCCAAAAACGGCGAACTAAAAAACCTCCAATGGGGAGGCCTAAAACCCGGCACAAAACTAGGCCCACTCTCCCCCATCTTCCCCCGAGCACCCAAGGAACTCATCCAGACTCATGACCGACATGGAAAACCAAGCCCGCCACCCCCACGCTCAAAGCTCACTCGACGAGAAGCACCAGCCACACCACCGCCGATCGCCTACCGACACCACGCACCCCGGCGCCACGCCCCGCGCACCACCGCACCTCCGCCGAACAAAACCCCGGCGCCCAGGTAGCCGGCAGCCACCGCCATCATCACCGAGCGCCCCGCCACCCCGCCCCACACCGAAGCTCCCGCCTCCGGACTCTCGCCAGATGCCGCCGCGAGCCTACCCCGCACGATCGCCATCGACGACTTCGTCAAAATCGATCTCCGCGTAGCCAAAATCCTCGTCGCCGAGCGCATCCCCAAGGCCGACAAGCTCCTCCGCCTCGAAGTCGACCTCGGCTACGAAAAACGCCAGATCCTCTCCGGCATCGCCGAGTGGTACACCCCCGAAGAGCTCATCGGCCGCCGCATCGTCGTCATCGCCAACCTCGCCCCCCGCAAGATGCGCGGCCTCGAGTCCCACGGCATGCTCCTCGCCGCCTCCGACGGCGAAAACGGCAAGCCCATCCTCGCCACCTTCGAAGCGAAGACATCGCCCTAGGCTCCCGCCTCAAATAGCCGCCCAAAACGCTCGGGTGCCCCATCTTCGCGCGGCTTTATCGCGCTAAGGTGGGAATGTAATCCGTCAACGCCCGCGTCTTCGCAGTTGTCCGTTTTACGCCGTCCTCCTGAGCGTAGCGAAGGACCCCTGTATTTCGTCTTGCCGTTGCCTGTTCTCTCCCACCCACAAACGCACGTCATCTCGACCGAAGGCGGCGCTTTTTGCCGCCGAAGTGGAGAGACCCCTGTATTTCGTCTTTGCCGTTGCCTGTCTAAAAATCCGCGATCTCCGCACCTATCCGCGGTCGCGACTTCGTATCCCCACCAATCATCAACACCGCATACCTCGCCGGAACCGTTCCCACATTCCGCACCGCATGCATCGTCCCTCCCGCCTCAAATAATCACGGCCCACGCCGCCTCTGATATGATTCCCCCTCCTTGTTCTCGGCCCACCCTTCGAGGAGGAACTACCAATGAAAGCATGGCAGCTTCAAAGCCTGGGCCGCGAAAACCTCACCCTCAATGACATCCCCCAACCCACTCCCGGTACCGGCGAAGCGCTCGTCAGAATCTCCTCCGTCTCGCTCAACTTCCGCGACAAGCTCCTGTACGACGGCAACTACAATCCACAGCTCCAATTTCCTATCACACAGGTGTCTGACGCCGTCGGCGAGGTCGTCGGCCTCGGGCCCAACGCCACTCGCCTGCGCATCGGCGATCGCGTTATCACCAACTACTGCACCCGCTGGATCGACGGCCAGCCCACAAACGCTGAGGCAATGTACACCTTGGGTTGCACCATCCCCGGCGCCCTCGCCGAGTATCTTGTCCTCGACGAGCAAGCTCTCGTCCCAGTCCCCGCCTATCTGACCAACGACGAAGCCGCCTCTCTGCCTTGCGCCGCGCTCACCGCCTGGTTCTCACTCGTCGAAAAGGGCGGCCTTACCGCCGGCCAGACGGTTCTGCTTCAGGGCACTGGAGGCGTCTCGCTCTTTGGGCTCCAGATCGCAACCGCCTTGGGAGCCACCGTCATCATTACCTCTTCCAGCGACGAAAAGCTCGAACGCGCCAAGACACTTGGTGCTCACCACACAATCAACTACTCCCGCACACCCGACTGGGACAAAGAGGCTCTCGCACTCACCAACGGCCTGGGCGCCGATCACATCCTAGAGGTCGTCGGAGGCCCCCATCTCATCCCATCGCTTAACGCAATCAAACCCGCCGGACAGATCACTATCATCGGCCTTATGCGGGAATTTAACTGCGATGTCTCTACCTTCCTGGCCATAGTCAAGCAGATCACCCTCCGCGGTGTCTGCGTCGGCCCTCGCCGCGCCCTTGAAGACATGCTCCGTAAGTTCGAAGAACTGCGCCTCCACCCTGTCATCGACTCCGTCTGCTCGTTTGCAGACGCACCCAAAGCCTTCGAGCGGCTCGAACAGGGTGCCTTCGGAAAGATCGTCATCCACGTTCACGACTAAACCTTCCGACGGGGCTATGTCTGGAACGGGGTACCTACTACTTCGTATCCCCACCGATCATCAACACCGCATACCTCGCCGGAACCGTCCCCACATTCCGCACCGCATGCATCGTCCCCATCGCCACAAAGATCACCCCACCCGGCCCCACCTTCTCCGACTTCCCATCGTGCTCAAACGCCACCGTCCCCTCGATCACCGTGATCACCTCCGAGTGCTTGATCGAGTGCGCAGGATTCGGCTCCACACCCACCGGCTGCACCGACTCATGCAGCGAAATCTTCTCCCCCGTCGGCAGCACACCCTTCAACAGGTCCCAGCTCTTCCCGCCATTCTGCAACACTCGCGCCGGATCCCCATCCACCGAATAAGTCCCGGAGTCGACAGCATCGGCCCAGACAAAACCGATCCAGCCCCACCCGCCTGCCCAAAAGCAGCAGACCCGAACAGCACCATCGCACACAACACCACAACAGCGCAGAATCGCTTCATCGCTCTCTCCTAGCACCTATCGGCACTAAACCAAACCAGCCGGACTAAGCGTTCGCCGGAACATTCTGCCGCCCAATCGCGATCACGAAGTAATTCGCCGGCACACTCCCAACACTCTTCACTCCATGCATCACATTCGAAGCCGCAAACGTCACGCCCACCCGGCCCCACCCGCTCCAGCTTGCCGTCGTTATCGAACTCCAGCATCCCTTCCCGCACCATCATGAACTCCGAGTGCTGGTGCTTATGCGGAGGATGCGGCATCTTCCCCGGCGGCAGCGTAGTCTCATGTATCTCCACCGCCTCGCCCGTCGCCAGCACCCCTGTCACCACATTCCGTGTCTGCCCGCCATTGGCATTCTGATGCACCGCCAGCTTATCGAAAGGAAAAACCTCCGACTCCGACAGCACCTTATCCGACGATGGAACAACCCCATTCAGCCCCTGCCCTTCGACAGTCGCCACACCGCCCAGCGCCGCAAACGCGGAGAGGGCAACGCAAAGATCACGACGGTTCAAATTTTTCATGCAGCCATCCTAACTCCAAAACAGCCTTCGTCACCTGACCGTCACCAAACCTCGGCGCCCCAAAAATCATGTCAACCCCCAAATGCCCACAACCCAAGCCCCAACAACCACATACCCCTGGCGTACTTACTCCCGTCCGCGAACTATAATGAATATAGAGCAAGAGACTCAAAGCAGACCAGACAATCGCGAAACATAAACCAAACCGAATCAATACTTTACCAACAAGCACCCTTGAATCCAGAGACTTTGCGGCCCGGACAAACCCCAAGTCCAGACCTAAGTTACTTCTTTCGAAGACTTTGACACTTAACCAGGGGGAGGGGGATACCCCCACCGCCAACCAAAACGATGCCCCTCATCGACTCCCACGCCCATCTCGACTTCTACACCGAAGACCGCGAAGCAGTCCTCGCCCGCGCCCACGCCGCCGGCGTCCACACCATCCTCGCCATCGGCATCGGCGAAGGCCCCGACACCATGCACCACGCCCTCGATCGCAAAGCCATCGCCCACCAGCACCCCAGCGTCTACGCCAGCGCCGGCATCCACCCCCAGGAGGCCCACCAACGCCACCCCCGAGGCCCTCGCCAAACTAGCCACCCTCGCCGCCGACCCCATCTGCATCGCCATCGGCGAGATCGGCCTCGACTACTACCACCTCGAAAACCCCGACCTCCCCACCCAGCAAGCAGCCTTCATCGCCCAGATGAACATCGCCGCCGCCGCCCGCAAGCCCATCCTCATCCACTGCCGCACCTCCGAGCTCGCCACCCCGCAGGCCAAAGCAAAAGTTCGGCCCACGGAACCCCGACGCCGCCTGGGACGACCTCCTCGCCCTCATCACCGAGCACTGGACGCCCGCACGGCCTCGCCGGCATCATGCACTGCTTCTCCGGCACCGTCGACCACGCCCGCCGCTCCCTCGCCGCCGGCTTCTACCTCTCCTTCGCCGGCAACCTCACCTACCCCAAGCCCATCGCCATCCGCGAAGCCGCCGCCCTCGCCCCCGCCGACCGCATCCTCGTCGAGACCGACGCCCCCTTCCTCGCCCCCATCCCCCACCGCGGCCAGCGCAACGAGCCCGCCCTCGTCACCCACACCGCCGCAGCCCTCGCCGCCCTCCGCGGCATCTCACCCGAAGAACTCGCCGACCATCACCACCGAAAACTTCCACCGCCTCTTCCCCACCGACGGCCTGACATAATAGGACTCGAACAAAGTTACAGCATGAGGAAAAACACTCATGGCATCCGACAACAGCTTCGACGTAGTCAGCAAAGTAGAGATTCAGGAAGTAAAGAACGCCATCGACCAGGCCTCCAAAGAGGTCCACGCCCGCTTCGACCTCAAGGACTCCAAGTCCAAGATCGACCTCGAAGGCACCGAGGCCATCCAGCTCGCCACCAGGACGAGTACACGCTCAAAGCCGTCATCGAGATCCTCTCGCAGAAGCTCGTCAAGCGCGGCATCTCCCTCAAGAACCTCGAGTACGAAAAGATCGAGCCCGCCGCCAACTCCTCCGTCCGCCAGAAGATCAAGCTCAAGCAGGGCATCGCCTCCGAAAACGCCAAGAAGATCGTCGCCGCCATCAAGGACTCCAAGCTCAAGGCCCAGGCCTCCATCCAGGGCGACACCGTCCGCGTCGTCAGCAAAGACCGCGACGTCCTCCAGCAGATCATGGGCAAGCTCCGCGGCGGAGACTTCGGCGTCGACCTCCAGTTCACCAACTTCCGCTCCAACTAACCGGTTCTGCAACGGCATCAAAAATCCGTGCGATCTTCGACGCCGTCACATCGTCCGATAACATCGCTGTTACTCTTAATGACAGAGTGAGCACCCTCTCCATCGCGACCGCAAAAGAGGTCTTCGACCTCCTCCGCGACGACCTCGCCGCCATCGAGCAGGAGTTCGCGCGCCAGTCCGCCTCCGACGTCGAAGTCATCACCGACATCGCCCAGTACCTCATCGCCGGCGGCGGCAAGCGCATCCGCCCGCTGCTGCTGCTGCTCTCCGCCAAGGCCCTCGGCTGCACCAGCCACTCGCCGCATCCGCCTCGGCGCCGTCGTCGAGATGCTCCACACCGCCACCCTCGTCCACGACGACATCATCGACGAAGCCGACACCCGCCGCGGCCGCCCCTCCTCCAACACCACCTGGGGCAACTCCAAATGCGTCCTCGCCGGCGACTGGCTCTACATGCAGTCCTTCTCCACCGCCCTCGAAGAGCGCAACTTCCGCGTCCTCGACCTGCTCATCTCGCTCACCCAGCAGATGGTCGAAGGCGAGCTCCTCCAGATGCAGAAGCTCGGCCACCTCATCAACGAGGAAGAGTACTTCGACCTCATCTTCCGCAAGACCGCCTGCCTCTTCAAGGTCTCCATGCAGCTCGGCGCGGCCATCACGCCCAGCACGACTTCGGCGACTCCGACGAGATCGAATCCCAGCTCGGCGAATACGGCCGCAACCTCGGCCTCGCCTTCCAGATCGTCGACGACGTCCTCGACCTCACCGCCACCGAAGAGGTCCTCGGCAAGCCCGTAGCCACCGACCTCCGCGAAGGCAAGGCCACCCTCGCCGTCATCCACGCCCTCGAGCGCGGCACCGGAGCCGACCGCGAAGCCATCCGCACCGTCCTCGCCGACCGCAGCTTCGACCGCGTCTCCCACCCGCAGATCCTCGAGATCCTCCACCGCCACGGCTCCATCGACTACGCCATGGACACCGCCTGCGCCTACGCCGAAGCCGCCCGCCTCCGCATCGCCGACCTGCCCGACTCCGAAGCCAAACGCGCCCTCCTCTGGGTCCCCGGCTTCGTCACCACCCGCGACCGCTAGGTCACTCTTCGTCCTCATCCTCATCAATATTCATCCCAACATCCAGATCCCGCGCCTTCATAGCACCCTTGCTCCATCCACCAGCACCTGAATCCTCCCCTCCGCACTCTCCAGCTCCACCTTGCAAGCCTCCGACAGCTTCATCCCCTCCTCAAACAGCCGCACCGACTCATCCAGCGACAACTCCCCTCGCTCCAGCCGTTCCACCACCTTCTCCAACGCCGTCAACTGCTCTTCAAAGCTCGCCATCAACTCGCCTCCCTCTTATCCAATCCCAAAACCTGCGCCGCCGCGGTGTACTTCCCGAACGGAGCGCTCACCTGCGCTCCCTGCACCATCGGCCTCGCCTCCGCCAGCATCTCCTGCGCAATCTTCACGCCCTCTGCGCGAGCCGCCTCAGGCGACACAACCGCCGCCATCCGCGCCATAATCTCCTCCGGCATGCTCACCCGCAGATCGTTCTTCATGAACTCCGCATTCCGCAGACTCGTCAGCGGCCAGATCCCCGCCATCACCGGAATCCTGAAACCCTCAATCCGCTTCAGAAACTCCTCCAGCAGCCGCATATCGAACACCGGCTGCGTAATCGCGTACTCCGCGCCCGCCTCCACCTTGTACGCAAACCGCCGCACCTCCTGCTCGATATCCGGAACTCCCGGATTCGCCGCAACCGCAATCGTAAATCCCGTCGACTCCCCAATCGAGTTCTTCCCGATATCCAATCCATAGTTCAAATTCCGCACGATGTTCACCAGCCCGATCGCATCCACATCGAACACCGCCGTCGCATCCGGATAATTCCCCAGCTTCGGCGGATCGCCCGTCAAACACAGAACATTCTTCAGTCCAATCGACGAAGCCCCCAACAAATCGCTCTGGATACTCAACACATTCCTGTCGCGGCACGTGTAGTGCAGTACCGTCTCGATCCCCACCTGCTGCTGGATCTGTACGCACAAGCTCTGCGCGCTCATCCTCGCGCTCGCCCGCGGAGAATCCGGCACGTTGATCGCGTCAACTCCCAGCTGGTACAGATATCGCGCGCCCGCAATCTCCTTGCTGCAATCGATCCCCTTCGGCGACACAATCTCCACCATCGTCACGAACTCGCCCGCCGCAATCATCGCCCCAATCTTCGACCGCTCCGCCAATGGCGGCGGCTCCGTCTTCCCCTCGATGGCCACCGGCACCCCAGAAGCACCCGGCGGCCCATCACCTTCGCACTCAGCTCCATCGCATCCATCGCCCGCAACGCACTCTTCATCGCCCGCGTATGGTTCGGAGTCGTCCCGCAGCATCCGCCCACAAACGTCGCGCCGGCCTTCACAAACTTCCGCGCAAAGCTCGCCATATACTCCGGCGAAGCCAGATAGATATTCCTTCCGTCCACCTCCTTCGGCATCCCCGCATTCGGCATCGCCGCCAGCGGCAGCGTCGTCACCCCCCGCATCCGTTCGATCACGCTCAACACTGTAGCCGGACCCGCGCTGCAGTTACACCCCACCGCATCCGCTCCCCACTCCGTCAACCGCTGCGCCGCCGTCTCAGCCGAAGCGCCATCCAGACAGTTCCCCTCCTCATCCACCGTCATCATCACCATCACCGGCATCTCCGGAGCTTCACTCTTCGCCGCAAGAATCGCCTGCTCCGCCTCCCCCAGCGAAGTCATCGTCTCGACAATCAGCAGATCCGCACCCACTCCCGGCCCGCCCTCCACCAGCGCTCGAACCTGCTCTGCAAACGCCGCCCGCGCCTCATCCAGCCCCACCTTGCCCAGCGGCTCCAGCCGCACTCCCAGCGGACCAATCGACCCCGCGACAAAAGCCTCGCTCGCCTGCTTTTCTTCGATCTGTCGCACGCACTCCCGCGCCAGCTTCACCCCGGCAACGTTGATCTCCCGCACCTTGTCACGCAACCCGTACCGCTCCAGCCGAAACGCATTCGCCCCAAACGTATTGGTCTCCACCACCTCCGCGCCAGCCTGCAGATACTCCGCATGCACCGACCGCACCATCTCCGGCTGCGACAGGTTCAGCTCGTCATAGCAGTGGTTGATGAACACGCCGCGCGCATACAACATCGTGCCCATCGCTCCATCGCACAACACCGCTCCACCGTCTGCCGCGAACAGCCCGCGCACTGCCTCGCAAACCTCTCCCTGCCCCACCGCAGCTTCAGCTCTCATACCTGACATCGTCATCCTCTACTCGCCGGTGTCGGCGCTTATCTGGCTAAAGACAATCTTTCCATCCTAAGCCACCATCCATGTCGTCTCCAAGCCGTCGCCTCTACCCTCTCATCATCTTCATGTCCGCGACAGACCTCACGCCTCCTTTGGTATACTTGGCCATAAGCAATCATTGGCCCAAAGCTCCGCAGCGCTCAGGTTTGGAGTTGTCACCGTTGAAGAATCGAAGTCCGTTCGTCCAGTCGCGCAGCGCGCGGTTCCTCTCAGGCCTGCTGATCGCCATCGCGACCCTCGGCATCACCTCCTGCCATAGCCAGACCTACCTCGACTACAAATTCCCGCAGTACACCTTCGCCAACCGGCCCATCCCGCCCAGCATGCTCGCCAACCGCGTCATGGTCGGCGTCAATGACTCCAGTCTCGGATTTCTGAGCATCCTCGACGCCAAGCGCGACATCCGCAGCAACATCCAGAACACGATCAAGACCTTCTCCATCTCCGGCTACTCCTCCGGCATGCCCGGCCGCATCTATAACTTCCCCGAAGAGGTCCGCGGCTACGTCTACTCCAGCTCCGACAACACCCTGGACATCATCAACTACTGCACCGAGGCCAATCAGGGCTCCGGCGGCACTCTCGGTGGCGAATCCACAGCCCTCGCCATCCCCAGCAGCTTTAATCACATCTACTCCGCCAATGAGACAGCCGGCCAGCTCGCCGTCATCGATAACGTCACCACTCGCTCCTATAGTCTCAACCTCCCCAATGTCTATCAGGTCGCGGTCAATCAGGGCGATACCGTCGTGCTCGCCATGGTGCGCAACTCCAATACCCTCTACCGCCTCTTCAAGCTCAACTCCAACCAGTACCTCACCTCGCAGCTCGCCATTCAGGCCACCGGCGCCATCGACTGCCAGCCATTGAATCTGCCTGTCTACTGCGTCGCTCCCGTACCCGGAAGCCTGCCAGGAACCTCGTCAACAACTTCGATCGCCCCATTCAGGCCTACTTCTCGCTCGACGGCTCCACCGCCTACGTCCTCAACTGCGGCCCGGAATGCGGCGGCACCACCGCCAGCGTCAGCTTCCTCCAGCAGGGTCCGCTCACCATCGACGTCATCCCTACGGCCCCGCCACCCTATCCCTCACCCGTCGTCGCTAACGTTCCCATCCCCGGCGGAGCCACCGTCGGACTCTCCAACGGGAGCACCCTCTATCTCGCTGGCCAGCAGTTGCAGCCCGACGGCCTCTTCGCAGGCAGGCTCACTCTGCTCAATCTCAGCCACTCGCACCGCCGGTACACCCTTCTCCATCTCCGACGGCAACCACTCCAAACTCCTCTTCGCCGACGACAACACCCTCTGGATCGGCTCTCAATACTGCGCCACCGGCGAGCGTGCCCACCAGGCCTCGCTCGGCGTTACCACCCAGGCCGCGAACTACAACTGCCTCACCCGCTTCGATCTTGGCGCCAACACCGCCCAGATCGTTCCCAACGCCGTCACCGGAACCTCCGCCGTCGTTCCCTACCCAAACAGCAACAACAACCAGTACTACTACGGCAGCCTCACCGGCCTCTGCTGGGTCCAGACCCTCCATAAGGTGTACACCGCCTACGGTGGCCAGGTTCACGCCTTCAACACCGCCGACGGCTCTGAGATCAACAACGTCAACATCACCGTTCAAGGCACCGCCCTCGACGTCGCCTACATGGACGCCGTCACCGACGCCGACAACTAGCCAGGCCTCCATGCCAGCTCCCATCTCACCGTCGGATACCGCATCCCAGTCTGGTGATATCCCGACAATCGATATCCTGGCCATCGCCGCCCATCGCGACGACGTCGAACAGACCTGCGGCGGCACCCTCCTCGTCATGCAGGCCCGCGGCTGGCGCACCGGCATCCTCGATCTCACCCGCGGCGAGTCCGGCTCCCGCGGCACCGCCGCCGAGCGTGAAGCCGAAGCCAACGAAGCCGCCCGCATCCTCAACGTCGCCACTCGCGAAGCCCTCGACCTTCCCGACGGCAACGTCGAGAACACCCTCGCCAATCGCCTCAAGATCGCCGCCGTCCTCCGCCGCCTTCGCCCCCGCGTCGTCATCCTTCCCTACTGGCAGGGCCGCCACCCCGATCACTACACCACCGCAACCCTCGGCTACGAAGCCTGCTTCGTCAGCGGCCTCGCCCGCGTCGAAACTCCCGGCCCGCCCAACCCACCCCATCGTCCCTACAAGATTCTCTACGCCAGCCTCTACGCCGACGTCCGCCCATCCTTCGTCGTCGACATCACCCCCCACATCGAACGTCGCTACGAATCCCTCATAGCCTATCGTTCACAGTACGCATCCCAGTCAGCAGCGGATTCCATCTTCGTTCCCGAGAACGACATCCGCGAACGAACCTTCGCCACAGCGCGTCACTACGGGCTGCTCGCAGGCGTGCGTTACGCTGAGCCCTTCGTCCAGAAAGAAGTCGGCCTCGTCGAAGACCTCATGCTCCTTCCCGTTCAATCAATCTAATCTTTTATCGACTACTTCCAGTCGCCTTCCAATCCAACCCATCCCCCTGCGCGACTGCTATGAAGCATGCGAACGCGACGCCGTCTGCCTTACCCTTAAACGCCCCGCAACAAACGCCACCACCTCCTCCGTCACATACATCGGAGGCCGCATCGCCAGCACCGGCGTCCCCTCCACCAGCTTCAGCGAAACGCCCTTCCACTCCGGCCGCCCCAGCACTCCCTCCGGCACCAGCACCGCATCCGCCCGGTCAAGATAATACCGCGCCGAATCCTTGAAATCCGCCGTCCCCGGATCCAGCACGCTCAAATAAACATCCGGCCGCAGAAACCGCAGAATGCTGTTCGACTCGATCACCGCATTCTCCGCCCGCTCCAGCTCCTTGCGAATCCGCGGCATCGCCTCCGCCAGATCCCCCTTCCGCGTCCTCACCCAGAACGACCGCACCGCCCCCGCCGCCAGGTACCGTGCCGAATCCGTCGTACTATCCCCACCATCCCGCTCCTCGCTCACCGCCACCGTATGCTCCGCCGTCTCGCAGTCGCACGGCTCCCCATTCGCCGAGCACATCCCATGCCCGAACTGCGTCACCTTGAATGCCGTCCACCGCATCTCCGGCAACGCCGAAATCAGCCCCGCCACCACGCTCGTCTTGCCGATGTTCCGGGTATGTCCGCCAACCACCACAATCGCCACGTCTACCACCCCAAACACCACAACCTGTCCACCAAAATCTTACGCCTTAACCCCGCCGCAGCCGCGCCAGATCCCGCAAATACTCCTTCAAAGGCCGCGCCGGCCGCCCCCAGAACACCTCGCCCGCGCCCCGCATCTTCTTTCCGCTCAACACCCCAGCCCCCCACCCAGAATCACGCCTGCCCCCACCGTCGCATGCTCCCCAATCCCCACCTGCCCACCCAGAATCGCCCCATCCTCCACCACGCTCGACCCCGAAATCCCCGTCTGCGCCGCAATAATCACGTTCTTTCCGATCACGCAGTTATGCCCGATATGCACCAGATTGTCGATCTTCGTCCCCCGCCCAATCCGCGTCTCCCCCAGCGCCCCGCGATCGATCGTCGTATTCGCCCCAATCTCAACATCGTCCTCAATCACCAACGTCCCCTGCTGCGGAAACAGCACATACTCTCCCGTCCCCGCATTCCGCGCATACCCAAACCCCGTAGACCCCAGCACCGCCCCCGCCTGCACCACCACCCGATCCCCCAGCACCATACCCGCATAGATCGTTACCCGCGCCCCAATCTCGCAACCCATCTCCAATCACAACCCCATCCCCCACCACCACCCCCGGCCCAACGCTCGTCCCCACCCCAATCCGACACCCGCTCTCCAATCACCGCCGTAGCATGCACGCCCGCCTGCCCCCACGTCCCTTCAAGCTCGCGCGCCACCACCGCAAACCCATACCGCGCATCCGCCACCCACATAATCCGCGCATCCGCCTCAACCGCCATCCACCCGCAGCTTCCGCGCTAGCCAGAATCGCTCCCGCACGCAGACTCCAACCGCCTTCGCCAGCGTCTCCGCATCCGTCGCAAACACCAGCGCATCCGCCGTCGCCCCCTCGATGCCCGAGACCCGCACAATCTCGCCGTCTCTCACCCGAAGCCTCCGCCCCCGCCCACTCCGCAATCTGCTTCCAATCGTGCCATCAGTAGATCCCCGCCTCGCCCGGCGGCCGCGTCTTCCACCGCCGATGCATCCACAGCCACTGCTCAGGATACTCGCCGTATATACCCCTCAATCACCGCCGTAAAACGCGCCGTATTCGTCACCGCATCCTCCTCCGCATCCCCGCTGTTCCACCGTCCAATCTCCTCGCCGAAGCGCAGCACATACTCCCTCTCCTGCTCCTCCCACAGCAGAAACCCCGGCACCACCGCCGCTCCGGTCTTCTGCGCCACCCGCGCCATCCCCGAGGCCGTACACGCCTGCACCCCGAAGAACGGCACAAACACCCCCTGCGGCGGAGTCATATTCGTATCCATCAAGATCCCCACCGTCTCCCCCGCCCGCATCGACGCAATCAATCCCCGCGCAAATCGTCCTTATGAATCACCCGGTTCCCATGCAGACACCGAATCCGGTTCACAAACGAGTCCACCAGCGGATTATCCAGCCGCCGAATCACCATCCCCATCGGCATCCCCATCAGCGAGTGATAAAAGCTCGACAGCTCCCACGCCCCCAGGTGCCCCGTCAGCACCAGCACGCCCTTCCCCTTGTCCCGCGCCGTCAGATAGTTCTCCAGCCCCTCATAGCGGATAAACCGGCTCGCCCGCTCCGCCGTATACCCCGGCATCTGGCAGAACTCAGCCAGCAGCCACCCCAGATTGCGATACTCCGTCCGCAGAATCTCTCTCTCGCTCCGCCTCGCTCATCTCCGGAAACGCCAGCTCAGGTTCCGCTGCCCCACCACCGCAGCCGCCCCAGCGCCCGGTACGCCACGCCCGCCAACCCAGCTGCCAATCGCCCGTGCCAGCCCCCGCGGCAACAGCTCCAATCATTCGGACAGATACCCACACCAGCGCAAACTCCATCGTCTCGCGGACACTAGCCTTCTCCAGCGCCATCTCTTGCTGTGGACTCTTCGCTCAAGCCTTAGTCTACCGATCCAAAGCCTTTATCCCAAAAACGAAAGGGGTGGCCACGCAGGCCGCCCCTTCCATCCTGCAATCCTGAGCCACGGCTTACTTGCTTCGCTCTGCGCATCTTGACTTCGAAAATACTTCGCCACCGTTCGCACGAACGGCCGCGCCTCCGCCGGAGTCGCCTGGTTGCCCTTCAGGATCGTATCAAACGGAACGCTCGCTCCATACATCGCCCGCGTGTCGTCCTGATTCTGCGAGAGCACCGCCCCATCCAGGTCGATCCCGGCAAACAGGCCCTTGCTGCGCGAGTAGGTCAGAAACTCCGCATTCATCTTCCAGTCCGTGCCGGCCTGCGCATTTCGTCCCACCGGCCCAGCCGAAGCCGCAGCATCGGCACCGAGCTTGAACTTGTTCTTCAGCATCTCCTGCAGTCCCTGATCGTTCATCGCAACCATCACCAGGTCCGTCGCCTGTCCGCCAATCTGGAACCCGAAGCTTCCACCAGCCAGTCTGCACAAATACCGGAGCGCTCCAGCCTCTCGGCGTCCGGCACGTCGCCACTCCCTGCCCATACTGCGCGCCGACAACAAACGCCGCCTTCTTATAGCTCGGAATCAACGACCACGCAGGAAGCGCCACCTAGAATACCTCCCGGAATCGACTTATCCGGAGCCGCCATAATCTCTCGGATCACTGCCGCCGCATCATTCAAGCCGTTCCATAATCTTGCCTTTATCCTGTGCTGCAAGTGCAGAAACAGTCCCAGCTACCATCGCAATCCACACAAAATTGCTGACATTCGCTTCATTTTCATCATTCATTTGCCTTTCGTTTCCGATCTCATAGACTTCGATGGCCGACAAACTCCCTATTTCCAATATGATATGAGATGGCTGCATCGAAGCCGGAGTTGTATCGGCTCAGAAACGAGTTATACACCACCCGAACAAAAAAAGTGGGGTTGAGAGACAGTGCCGGACTGTCCGGCAAACGCTCACAACCCCTCTCCCAGGTCTGTGTTTCTGTTACCAGAGTGCCCCATGTCGGTAACTCCCTACAAGAGTACGGAAGTATGTAGACCTTTGAGCTAAGTATCAGTTATCAAAAGGTTAACATCCGTCACCACGTCTAACCCAGCAGATTCCGGTTCACCGCCTCAACGCTCAGGGCAATCCGGTTCTCCACCCCCACCTTCCGCATCAATCGCCCCACATGAGCCTTTACCGTCGCCTCATCGATCCCCAACGTCTCGCGATCTCGCGGTTAGGCCGTCCGGCCACCAGCAGACGCAGCACCTGAGCCTCACGCTCAGTAATCTTCCCTTGTTGCCGGCTCCCATCTGCGCGATCGGTGACGGCGGACGTCTCCAGCAACCTCGCCAGCACCTTCCGCGGAGCCCACACCGATCCGTCCAGCACAATCTCAATCGCCATCCGAATCTCGTTCTCCCGCGCCGTATGCGACAGGTATCCCTTCGCTCCCGCACCAATCACCCGCTGGATATACTCGTGGTCCTCCTCCAGGCCCATCACAATCAGCCGCAGATGCGGCCGCGTCCGCCGAAACGCCGCCAGCAGTTCAAACAGATGGTCCGTAGCACGCCGCATCGATCAGCACCACCGAGAGCGTCGCGTCGTCCAGCGCTCCCGGCAGCGACATATCACCACTTCCAGCCGCTGCTCCGAGAAGATCGCCTGCACCCCGGCATTCGCAACGGATCGATCACACACTAGCCCCAGCCGTATCCTCGGCGGACTACACGGATCACCATAGCCGCCTCCTTGCTCAACATGGCTCGCTCGCTGGTTCAAAATCTCTGACAGAGAGATCGGAATATACGATCGAACCCATTTAGCTATAACTTGGGAAGAACAATCCCCTGCTGGTTCTGGTACTTCCCCTTGCGGTCCGCATAGCTGACCTCGCACACCTCGTCGGACTGGAAGAACAGTATCTGGCATAGCCCTTCATTCGCATAGATCTTCGCCGGCAGCGGAGTCGTGTTCGAGATCTCCAGCGTCACATACCCTTCCCACTCCGGCTCGAACGGAGTCACGTTCACGATGATCCCGCAGCGCGCATAAGTCGACTTCCCAACGCAGATCGTCAGCACGTCCCGCGGAATCTTGAAGTACTCAATCGACCGCGCCAACGCAAACGAGTTCGGCGGAACGATCACGCTCGGCGACTGCACCGTCACAAACGACCGCTCATCGAACGCCTTCGGGTCGATCATTGCGCTGTTCACATTGTAAAGATCTTGAATTCATCCGAAACCCGCAGATCATATCCATACGAGGACAAGCCCATACGAAATGACCCCTTCCTGAACCTGCTTTTCGCTGAACGGTGAGATCATTCCATTTTCCATCGCCTGCTGGCGGATCCAACGGTCACTCTTAATTGCCACTCTTGTCTGCTTCCCTTCGTAAACCGAGTTCTATGATTTGCGACGGTGGTCACCCTATGGCGCTTTTGGGCGCCAGGTCAGCCTTAAAATCCGTCATCTATTAGATTCTTCATCTTACGGTAGCGTTCTGCCGTTGACAATCTCGGCCCGAGTTTCTAACATCTCGACATTAGTCCGGTCAGTAACCCCTTTTGCTACCACCAAATACAATATCAGCCCAAGGACGGCGGCCCAGATGATCAAGCAGGATCTTATACAGCGGGTTGTTGAGCGCACCGGCCTGCCACGAACCAAAGCAGAGGCTGCGGTTGACGCTATCTTCGAGAGCATGAAACAGACCCTCATCGCAGGCGATCGCATTGAGCTACGTGGCTTTGGCGTCTTTACCGTCAAGCCCCGCAAAACCGGCATCGGACGCAATCCGCGCACGGGAGCCGAGGTCACCATCGCCCCCGGCAAGGCTGTCCGCTTCAAGCCCGGTAAAGAGCTGCACCTGCTCAACTAAACGGTCGCTACGTCATGTCGGCCGTCACGCCATCTACATCAGGTGCACTGCATCTACGTCCACCACCAGGTTGCGGCGCGGGATCTCCTGCGCCTCCGCAAACGCCAGCATCGCGCGCAGCACCTCGCCCAGCGCCTGCCTCCGCTCCGCCTTCAACACAAAGTGGTACCGGTAAATCCGCTTCAGCCGCGACGATCGGCGCAGCCGCCGGCCCCAGCACCCGCACCTTCTCCAACGCGCCTGCTGAAACCACCGCCCCAGCGCCCCCGCCCACCCCGTAGCCTCCTCCAGCTTCTCGCTCTGGATCACCACATTCGCCAGCACCGTATACGGCGGATAGTGCATCCACCGCCGATACTGCATCTCCTTCGCCACAAACCCCGGATAGTCATGCTTCGCCGCAAACTTAATCGCATAGTGCTCCGGATGATACGTCTGCACCAGCACCTTCCCCGGCAGCTCCCCGCGCCCCGCCCGTCCCGACACCTGCGTCAGCAACTGAAACACCCGCTCCGCCGCCCGAAAATCCGGCAGCCCCAGCGCAAAGTCCGCCCCCACCACCCCCACCAGCGTCACCCCATGAATGTCATGCCCCTTCGCAATCATCTGCGTCCCCACCAGCAGATTGATCTCCCCCGCATGCAGCCGCGTCAGCAGCCGCTCCATGTCGCTGCGCCCCCGCACCGTATCGCGATCCATCCGCCCAATCCGCGCCCCGGGAAACATCTCCTGCAACCGCTCCTCGCCCTGCTGCGACCCCGCCCCCAGATAATAAAGATGCTCGCTCTCACACTTCGGACAAACCTTCGGCACACTTCTTCTGTAACCACAATAGTGACATTCCAGCCGCTGCCCCGGCTGCGCGATGCATCGTCACCCTGTCACCGGCTTGTGATACGTCATCGAGATCGCGCAGTTCTCGCACTCGATCTTCTCCCCGCAGCTCCGGCACATCACCACAAACGAATACCCGCGCCGGTTCAGCAGAATAATCGCCTGCTCCCCGCGCTCCATCGTCGCCTGCGTCTCCTCAATCAGCTGCCGCGAAAAAATCTGCTCCTGCCCCGTCTCCTTAAACTCCTTCCGCATATCCACCAGCTCCACCGCCGGCAGCGGACGATCCATCACCCGCGCTCAGCATCTCCACCCGCGCATACCGCCCCTTCTCCGCATTCGCCCAGCTCTCCAGCGAAGGCGTAGCCGACCCCAGCACCACCACCGCATCATTCAACTTCGCCCGCATCACCGCCACATCGCGCCCGTGATACCGCGGAGTCTCCTCCTGCTTGTAGCTCCCGTCATGCTCCTCATCGACGATGATCAGCCCCAGCTTCACCATCGGCGCAAACACCGCCGACCGCGTCCCCACCACAATCCGCGCCTCGCCCCGCCGAATCCTGTGCCACTGCTCCGCCCGCTCATCCGGCGTCAGCTGCGAGTGCAGCAGCGCCACCTCATCCCCAAACGCCGCCACCATCTGCCCCGCCATCGCCGGCGTCAACCCAATCTCCGGAACCAGCAGCAGCGCACTCTTCCCCGCCTCCAGAGCCCGCTGCATCGCCGCAAAATAAACCGTAGTCTTCCCCGACCCCGTCACTCCATACAGCAGATGCGGCGCAAACCCACCCTTCGCCATCGCCGCCGCAATCGTCCCCAGCGCCTCCATCTGCGCCTCATTCAAAGCATGCTCATGCGCATGCTTCTTCCCCACGACCCCAACACCCCCCAGATGAAACGCCTCCGCCACCTCCTCAATCACCACCAGCCCACGCTTCACCAGAGTCCCCAGCGTAGACTCCGGCACCCCACTCAAACTCTGCCGCAGATCCCGCACCCGCATCCGCCCACCCACAGCAGCCAGCTCCGCCATCACCGCCGTCTGATTCTCATTCAACTTCGGCAGCCGCGCATTCTGCCACCAGCACCGCCACCCTCTCCATCCGCCGAGCATCCCGCTCCTCCGCCACCGCCTCCCGCACCAGCCACTTCTTCCTCACCATCCCATCCAGCAGAGCCTTATTCGCCCCCGTAGCCGACCGCAGCGCGACTAGCCTTCGCCTGCTCCCCACCCTCCAGATAATTCAGCACCGCATACTCGCGATTCTGCTCCTCAGGCGACAGCTTCGACCGCCGCGAAGCCCCCTTCGCCGCCCCCTCATACAGCACCTTCCGCCCCGCCTCACCAATCCGATAAACCACCTGCCGCTTCACCTCCGCAGCCAGCGGCAGCATCCCCCGCAGCACCTCGCCCAGCGGAGCCACATAGTACTGCGCAATCCACCGCGCCAGCTCCATCAACTCATCCGGCAGCAGCGCAGCATCATCCAGCACCTGCTGCACCGGCTTGATCTCGAACCCCTCCGCCGGCGCATCCTCGTGCACCCTCACCACCACACCCATCAACCTCTGCCCGCTGAAAGGCACCAGCACCCGCGCCCCCACCACCGGAACCACTCCGTTCACCGCATAGGTAAACGTCTGGTCCAACGGCACCGGCAAGCGCAACATCGCAATACAAAGGCATCCATCCAGCTTAACCGTTCCAGCACGATACCGCTGTGCCGAACCTAGCGAACTTAGTCGCGAGACTTCCAGAAAATCGATCGATCAATCTCACCCAGATTCGTGCGCCCCACCAACGCCATCGCCGCTTCCAGTTCGGCCCTGAGAATGTTGACCACATCGCGCACCCCATCCGCACCCGCCACGCTCAACCCATAGAGGTAAGGCCGCCCAATCAACACCGCAGAAGCACCGTACCCCAGGCCCTTCAAAACATCCGTACCCCTGCGAATACCGCTATCGAACAGCACCGGCAGACGGCCAGCCACGCGGTCCACCACCGCCGGAAGCACCTCAATCGTCGCCGGCACCGTATCCAGCGCGCGACCGCCATGGTTCGAAACGACGATGGCAGCAACACCGCTCTTCGCCGCCTCATCGGCATCGTCAGGATTCAGAATCCCCTTGAGAATAATCGGAGTCTTGGCGAAGGACTGGATCCACGCAAGATCAGCCCAGTTGAAATGCCGGCGAGTATAGCCACCCCCTCCACCAGGCTTCGCCGCCTCGACACCCAGATTCGGGAATGGGAGCATCGGCGCCTGCGGCCTGATGTGTATCTCGCGGTCACGAGCGTAAGAAACCGGAACGTCAACCGTGATACAAAGCGCCTTGCATCCTGCCGCCTCCGCTCTCTCAATCAACGCTTGAGTGGTCTTTCGATCGTCGTTCACATAGATCTGAAACCAGATCGGTCCCGACGCCGCTTTGCAAATGTCCTCAATGCTGCGGTTCGATACAGTGCTGGCCACCATGATCGTCTCCGCCGCCCCCGCGCCCCTCGCCGTGGCCGTCTCGGCATCCGGATGCGCCAGAAGCTGCGACGATGTCGGCGCCAACAGGATCGGATGTGGCAACTTGTAGCCGAGCACCGTACAGCTCGTATCGATCCGGCTCACATCCACCAGAACCCGCGGCTTGAGCAGTAGCGCGTCCAGCGCCTCTCGGTTCCGCCTCACCGTAATCTCGTCGGCCGAGCCACAGTCGAAGTACTCCCACGCTGGCAGCGACATCTTGCGCTTCGCCGCCACTTCATAGTCGTGAAGACTCGCCAGTACAGGCTCCCGGTTCTCTTGCCCGCTCCCCGGCTGACCATCCACACGCTTTGAAGTGATTCCAATCGAAGCTGCGCCCGCCAGACTCGCCTTGAGTACCTCTCTCCTATCCATGAAAACCCTGCTCCCGTCGTGCGCATCATCAAGATGATCGCACCAGGAAAATCTCGAAACTGTTGCTCATCACTTGTACATCAAACCGGCAAAGAGCGAACCAGTGATCATTACTTCAGTGTTTCCCGGCACCGTCACATCCTTCAAGCTCCCTGATATCCTCCCACCATGAAGAAGCGAATCCTCCCCGCGCTCCTCATTCTTCTCCCTCTCGCCGCCTGCAACCCCACCACGCCCAATCCGCCACCGCCCCAACCCAAAACCACCACCGCCGTCGCGCAGCCGCACACCGCAATCGCAGCCCCAACAGGCGATCAAAACTTCGACTACTACCTCCTCAACCTCTCCTGGTCCCCCGAGTTCTGCCACTCACACGCCAACGCCCCCGAGTGCGCCCAGCACCTCGCCTTCACCCTCCACGGCCTCTGGCCCCAAAACAACACCGGCCCCTTCATCCAAAACTGCTCCACCGCCCCCGGCCCGCAAAACCCCACCCAATACTCCGACATCTACCCCGACCCCGGCCTCCTCCGCCACGAGTGGCAGACCCACGGCACCTGCTCCGGCCTCTCACCCGACGCCTTCTTCACCCTCGCCCGCACCGCCACCCACCGCGTCAGCCATCCCCGCCACTCTCTCCCAACTCGACCACCAGATATCACTGCCACCCGCTCAAATCATCGACCTCTTCCAAGCCGCCAACCCATCCTTTCCCGCCAACAGCATCGCCATCAGCTGCGGCAACAACTACCTCACCGCCGTCGAAGTCTGCATGGACAAGCAGGCCCAACCCATCGCCTGCGGCCCCATCCGTTCCTGCCGAGCCAACACCGTCCGCATCACACCCCCATAACCCAACTCCGTCCTCGGAACCACCACATAAAACAATCACTCCAAAAAAAATGTTCGCAGCCGAAACTTTTTCCCCAGTTTGTGAGTACTACATTCATAAAGCACTAATCTCGCTCCTCCCCAAAGGCCCTGAATGACCCTGAAACTGAAATACCTTGGCGTCTCCTGTCGCATTGTTCGTATTTCTCGGCCTATCCATGGAGCGCCGAGCATACGCGTACACCGACCCCGGCTCCACATTGCTCGTCTTCCAAAGCCTCAGCGCCATCTTCTCCGGAGGTCTCTTCTACTTCCGCAAGCGCCTGAAGTCCCTGATCGTAAAATCAAAAGAACCGGAAAAAGAACTCCAGCCCAAATCGGAGCGGAACGCCGACTAAATGGAAGAGCTGACCGTTCCCTCTTCCCAATCGACATTTCGAGATCCTGCCGGCACATTACAGGTCACACTCGACGGAGCATTTCGTTCCGTAGCGGATTCCTATGCTCCGGACATGCTCGCCTTCCTCGAAACTCCCCTCGCCGCAAAGCTCGTCGCCGAAGGCCTTCTCATCTCCAGTGAAGTCCTGCGTCCCCCCACCGGGGACGAGCCTCTACTACTCCTCCACCCACGCATCTCCTTCATCTCTTACCCATCCGAGTGGCCCCCGTCCCTCTGGCTCGCCGCCGCAGAGCTCACCCTCGATCTCTGCACCCAACTCCTCGCCGAAGGCTGGATCCTCAAAGACGCAACCCCATTCAACGTCCTCTTCCAGGGCGCCAAACCCATCTTCGTCGACCTGCTCTCCATCCAGCGCGCCGATCTCACCAACCCCATCTGGTTCGCCTACGGCCAGTTTGTCCGTACCTTTCTCCTGCCTCTGTTCGCATCCTCACGCCTCGGCTGGCCACTGCAAGCCGTCATCACCCGCCGCGACGGATACGAGCCCGAAGAGATCTACGCCGCTCTGTCCTGGCCGCAAAGACTCCGCCAACCCGCCCTCAAGTCGATCACCCTGCCCATCCTCCTCTCGAAGAACCGCAACATGCGCTCCGCCGGCGCAGTGATGCGCAAATTCGACGACCCCCAGATCACCCGGCAAATCCTCACCAACACCTTCGCCGATCTGCGCAAGGCAGTCCTCAAGGCAATGCCCGCGCCCCACTCCTCCGAGTGGTCGAAGTACGGCGGCACCGCCCCCCACTACAGTGAAGAAGATCACGCGACCAAGCGCAGCTTCGTCACCACAACTCTCTCCCACGCCCACCCATCGCACGTTCTCGACATCGGCTGCAACACCGGCACCTACTCTAAAATCGCAGCCGGCACAGGCGCCGAGGTCGTCGCCATCGACGCCGACCTGCAAGCCCTCGACCGTCTCTCCGCCGACGCAAAGGCAAGCGGCCAGAACATCCTCCCCCTCTGCGTCGATCTCGCCTACCCCACGCCCGCCACTGGCTGGGAGAACAGCGAATGCGCATCCTTCCTCAATCGCTGCTACGGCCACTTCGACACCGTCCTCATGCTCGCCTTCATCCACCACCTGCTTCTCGTCGGCCAGATCCCCCTCGACCGCATCGCATCCCTCTGCGGCAAAATCACCACCCGCAACCTAATCATCGAGTGGGTTCCCCCCACCGACCCCAAGTTCCTCGAACTCCTCCGCGGCCGCGAAGCCCTCTACTCCCACCTCACCGAATCCAACTTCCGCGCCGCATTCCACGCCCACTTCCACATCGCGCAAGAGACCACCCTGCACAACGGAAGAATTCTCCTTCACCTCATCAAGAGATAAGATCTGGGCACGCGTCCGAACAATTTTCGTGCGCCTTCCTCACCTCCACTTCCGCAGTACCCACAGCGAACCAGACACCATCAACCAAGCCACAGTTGCGAATACAAGCGTCACAGCGGAGTTGTGCCTCGGAAGCCATCGCCAAAGCACCAGTGCGAAAGCCGCCAGTCCCATGGTTCCCAGCGCGGCTCCCTGCGCGTCCAGTGCGACAGCATTCCGTCCTCGCCGCCTGCCGTCCCGTCCGATCTCGCGCTTCTTTTGTACCTCGTGCTCTTCTAGCAGCGTTGCTCCCGCCGGAAAAATCGCCGGAAAAGCAAGAAATAGTCCACCTATCACTGGCCCCCAATGCATCGCAACGAGCCCGGTGGCCACCGTAACAAGCCCACCCAGAACGAATCGCGTCAAATACTCATGGAACTTTATCTGCTTAAGCGCGGAAAAGTTGACTTTGATCCTCATGCCCTCACCGCAGCAAACCCCACCACAAACCCAGCGAAGCCATAAACCACACCGGCAACAACGCCACCGTCGCCACCAGCGTCGACCACTTGTACCGCACCGACACCTGGCTCACCACATAGGCATACAGACAAAACGCCACCGCTCCCAGCACCATCGAGCGCGCCTCCAAAGCTGCGTACTCCTTACCGTGGCGCGCAATCGTCATCCCAACCGTCGCCAGCGCAAGGGAAGGAGCCGCGCCAAATAGCCCAGCAAAGCTCTTCGGACGCAGCACATCCCCCAGCAGCGCAAATCCGCTGATCACACATCCCCCAATAAAAAACCGTAGAAGATTCTCTTCCATTCCATCGAGTTCCATACAGCAATAGAAACATGTTCACCAAGACGACTGGCTACGCAGCCTTCTGCGCTACCTTGATTAACTTCTGAGCCGCAGCAATTCCCTTGCATCCCAGCAGCTTGTACTCCTTGCCCTCCAGCCGGTGATAGTTCACAAAGAAGTCCTGTAACTCACGCAAAAATTGCTTGGGTAAATCATCCAGCTTTCGCACATTGGCATACATGTGATTCGCCTCGGCAATAGCAACCAGACGGTCGTTCCGTATCCTCTTCTTCCCGTCAATCTGCTCCCCCTCAATCACGCCAATCAAACGCGACCGCACCAGCACTCCAGGAAACGCAGGCTCATCCATTAGCAGCAACACATCGATAGGATCACCATCCTCCGCCAACGTCCGCGGCAGAAACCCAAAGTCATACGGAAACGTCATCCCTGCCGGTAGCACCTTCTTCAACGCGAAAATCTCCTGCTCCGGATCGAATGAAAATTTATTTCGAGAGGCCTTCGGCGTCTCGACAATCACCTGCAGCATTCCATCTTTTTTATGGATAGGCGGAAGCCGTGTCGGGTCGACCAGCGCCTTTGAACGTCTCTTTGCCATATCCCTCCTTGTGTTAACGCACGATTACATTCACCTTTGAAGCCTGGCACTCCCTTCAGGTTGCTAATGAAACGCTTGTCAACGCGTTTCAAATCGTCAACACGCTGAAAGAGATTTTCAAACGCTCTCCATGCCGCCTCTATCCCCGCCGTCCCCAACCCAGTACACTTCTCACAACGCTCAACCTCAACCAGCCGGAGCACGCCTTGCCCCGATTCACCGGACTTCTCGGTCTCATCATCTTTCTCGCGCTCGCCTACGCCTTCTCCACCAACCGCCGCGCCATCCGCTGGCGCACCGTAGCCTGGGGCCTCGGCCTCCAAATTCTCTTCGCCGTCCTCGTCATCAAGTGGACCTACGGCCAGACCGTCCTCGCCACCATCTCCGCCGTCATCACCGGACTCCTCGGCCACTCCGTCGACGGCTCCTCCCTCGTCTTCGGCGCCCTCGGCGATCCCAAATCCGCCCTCAGCGTCTTCGCCTTCGCCGTCCTTCCCACCATCATCTTCGTCAGCGCCTTCTTCGCCATCCTCTATCACATTGGTCTGATGCAGCAGATCATCAAGGTCGTCGCCTGGATCATGCAGCGCACCATGCGCACCAGCGGAGCCGAATCCACCAACGTCGCCGCCAGCATCTTCATGGGCCAGACCGAAGCTCCCCTCACCATCCGCCCATTCCTCTCCGGAGCCACCAACTCCGAGCTCATGACCATCATGACCTCCGGCATGGCCCACGTCTCCGGCGGAATCATGGCCGCCTACATTCTCTTCGGCATCAACGCCAAAGACCTCCTCTCCGCCGTCATCATGACCGCCCCCGGCACCATCCTCGTAGCAAAAATGCTCGTCCCCGAGACCGAAGTCCCCGCCACCGCCGGCACCGTCCACATGCCACCCAGCGAAGAGCACAAAAACGAAAACTTCATCGCCGCCATCGCCCGCGGCACCATCGACGGAGGCCAGCTAGCCTTCAACGTCGCCATCATGCTCATCAGCTTCGTCGCCCTCGTCGGCCTCTTCAACGCCATTATGCTCAGCATCTCCAACTTCACCTGGGCTCACGGCCACATCCCATTCCCCCACTCTCTCAACGCCATCCTCGGAGTAGTCGGAGCCCCCGTAGCCTGGCTCATCGGCATCCCCTGGCACGACTGCCGCACCATCGGCAACCTCCTCGGCACCCGCACCATGATCAACGAGTTCGTAGCCTTCACCGAACTAGGCAAGCTCAAGCCCGTCCTCGATCCCCGCACCTTTTCGATCGCCACTTTCGCCCTCTGCGGCTTCGCCAACGTGGGCAGCATCGGCATGCAGATCGGCGGCATCGGAGCCCTCGTCCCCAACCGCCGCAACGATCTCGCCCGACTCGGCCTCCGCGCCATGCTCGCCGGAACCATGGCCAACCTCATGTCCGCCAGCATCGTCTCCATGCTCATCTAATCGCTAACGCCGCATACGCCAACAATTACAAGCCTGTAAAAACTGCTAGCCAGCCCGCGCAGCGCCGAAAACAGTCCTATGATGATGGCGAGGTGAATTATGGGAATCTTGGACACCATTCAGGCCCTCGCAGGACAAACAGGAGCCGCTGCCCAAACGGATCACGCAAAGGTCGCCGGCGGTTTCATCGAAGCACTCACCCAACACCCTGAAGGGATCCAGGGCATACTCGAAAGCCTCAAGCAAAACGGCATGGCAGACCACATTGGCTCATGGGCCGCAGGCCAACCCGCCACTGCCACCCCCGAGCAAGTGCAGCAGGGCCTCGGCAGCACCGGCCTCATCGAGAAAACCGCCGAAAAAGTCGGCGTCTCCCCCGCAGTCGTTTCGATGGCGCTGGCCACCATCCTTCCCATGGTCATCCAGCACTTCGCCCCCCACGGCCAGGCAGCTCCACAGAGCACCCTCGGCAGCCTCGCCGAACAGTTCCTCGGAAAACTCGCCTAGCACCTCGCACCAAGCCGAGCCCGAGCCAACTCACAACGCACGCCAACCATCCGGCAGCGCAAGCCGCCAGGGAGACTGTCCTATGGCAGACCTTAATCAGTTAAAGCAAAAGTACGCCGGCGCGATCAACACCATCCAACTCTTCGGCGAGTACGGCGCCAAACTCGATGCCGTCGACCTCGACGGAGAAAAGCTCCACATCAAAGGATCCGTCCCCTCACAGGTCGTCCTCGAACGTGTCTGGGACTCCATCAAACAGGCCGACCCCACCTACTCCGACCTCCACCACGAGATCGCGAACACCGGCGGCGTCGAACAGCCCTACACCATCAAGCCCGGCGACAACCTCTCCAAGATCAGCAAACTCTTCTACAACAACCCCAACAAATATCCCCAAATCGCTCAGGCCAACGGAATCGCTAACCCCGACAAAATCCAGGCCGGCCAGCAGATCAACCTGCCCCTCCTCAACTAGCCCAAACCTCCACCGGACAAAGAAAGACCGCACGGCAAGAGACCCTCTCCTGCCGTGCGGTCTAAATCTCTGTCCTTGCCCTCGTTTTCTCTAAACCCACTCCAAAAACCGTCATCCTGAGCGAAGACTCGCAGTCTCATCGCGAGGCGCAGTCGAAGGACCCCGCGAGATTTGGTCTCACCCAAACCACTCATCGCTTTTAACCATCACCGTCCGTCGCGCTACCTGTGCGCAGAATCAACTTTTAGCGCCAAGCGCCACCAAACATTGTCATCCTGACCCTGAGCATAGTCGAAGGGAAAGGATCTGCTTCTGTCCTTGTCGTTGCTTGTTCTTGCTGTTGTTAGTTTTTTGCCGTCATTCTGAGCGAAGCGAAGAACCCCTGTATTTCGTCTTTGCTGTTGCATGTTCTACAACCCTCTACACCTTCAAACTGCTCAAGCATGATGAGTCATTAATTCATTCCACCGACCAAGGCCCGCTCCATACTTCTGCGAACCTCCGAATCAAAATCACTTCATCAGCTTCAATAATTTGACTCATCCGCAATCGTGCTTTTCAGAAACACCGTTTTGTCTTGCGGTGCCCTGTAAGGCCTGAGAGTATGGCTAGCATGAAAGTTCTCGAATTCATTGGTGGTCTCGTGCTCGTACTCCTGATGGCATATGGGAAGTATTGGCAACTGCGCAGTGCGTCGGACAGAAAAGAAGAAAAAGCAGATATCGAAACGATTTTCTCAGGCAAACATTAATCAATCTCAAGCTGATCACTACTCAAAAAAATCACTCCACCAACTTCAAATAATCCGGCTCATCCGCAATCGTCTTATAACGAAATCGCCGCACAATCTTCGGCCCCTTCAGAAAGAACAAACCCTGCATCTGGTGACCATCTTCTTTAATCGCTCCAATTCCATGCTTAAACAGCGGACCTTTCAGCCACCCCACCCAAACCGACAGCTGAAATAACGTCAGCACCGGATGGATCCTAGCCAACTGAAACACCGGATGCTGATACACCTTCGCCTCCGGATCGCTCACCCGCTCCACATCTCCAATCCCGTAGTAATCGAAGAACGGCTTAGCCCGCTCCGGCGTCCCCAGGTGCACAAACACAGGCTTCACCCCGCGTTCATCCAGCTTTCCCCGAAGCTCCGCAACATCACTGATCGCCTGCCGGCAAAACGAGCACCCGAAGTGCCTCAGAAACACCAGTAGCACCGGCGAAGCCTCCGCCAGCGTCAGCAGGTTCGCGCCCGACTCCGTCTGGACCGACGCCAGCGCCTCAGCCACCTCATTCCGAGGATTCTCCACAGCGTCCATAAAGATCTCCCGCAGCCTCGTTGAAGGAGTCTACTCTACCAGTCAATACCACGCCCACCCTGCCCGAGAAATCGGTAGTGAGTCAGTTGATCGCTACAGGTTTTGTGAGGGGTTCCGGCAAGACGGAGTAGTTTGGAAAATCTTCAGGACCCGAACCCATCCGTCGAACTTGCCGAAAACCCGACTTTTCAGGCAGTTCTGGATTGCTTCCGGTTTGCCCGTCATCCAGTAGCTTTCATTCATCAGTTAGTGAAGTTGATTGTGCGTCACTCGCTCAGCGTCACCACACGCTCACGGCGAGACGGCTTGCGTGCTGACCACCACAACGATTCCACTGTCGGTGACGTGATACCGGTTTCGATCATGTTCCGGGTTATAGCCGATGTGCTCGCCGTCAGGTATCGTGACACCTTCGTCGAGAATGGCTTTACGAATCTTGCAGCCTGACCCAATGACGCAACTGTCGAGGACAACCGAATCTTCGATGAGACTGCCTCCCCGTATCTTGACGCCTCGCCCGACGACAGAGCCCCGGGCCGTTCCGCCTGAGAAGATGCACCCTCCAGAGATGATTGAGCCGCTCGCGTAGCCCATCTCCCCATGCTCGTCGAAGCTGAACTTGGCACTAGGATCAGGATAGCTTGCCGTATGAATCGGCCAGCGGCTGTTGTATAGATTCAGTGACGGAATCAACCCACAGAGATCCATCTGGGCTTCGTAATACGCTTCTAGCGTTCCGAGGTCTCGCCAATACATCGGCGCTTCGCCTGATTCTCCGGGAATTATGTTGGTTTGGTAGTCATAGGCGTACATCGCTGCTCTTCCCAACATCCATGGCAAGATGTCGTACCCGAAATCATGCTTGCTCTCCTTCCGAAGAGCGTCGGCCTTCAACTCCTTCAATAGAACCCGTCCAGAGAACAGATAATTCCCCATAGACGCGTAGATTTGGTCTGACCTGCCGGGAATCGTAGGGGCATCTATGTCCTTCTCGTGGAACCCTTGTATGGCACCGCCTTGACCAGCCTCTATGACGCCGAACTCGGTCGAGAGATGAGATGAGACCGGAATTGCCGCTACGGTTACGTCAGCATTCATCCGCTCGTGGAACTCGACCATATGTTCGATATTCATGCGGTAGATATGGTCGGCCCCAAAAATCGCCACCGTGCACTCATCGGGGTTATCGATCAGGTCGAGATTCTGGAATACCGCGTCAGCCGTTCCTCGATACCACGCCTCCTCACCTGCGCGGACCTGAGCCGGGACTGGAATGACGAAATGATCTCTAAGCAGGCCACTGAATTGCCAGCCGTCTCGCAGGTGTTTCAACAGTGATTGGCTCCTGTACTGAACCATAACGTAAATGGAAAAGATGCCAGAGTTGATGAGATTGCTGAGGACGAAATCGATCATGCGGTACTTCCCCCCGAAAGGCACGGCTGGCTTGGAGCGCTCTCGGGTGAGGGGCAATAAACGATTGCCTCTGCCACCTGCCAGAACAAACGCAACTATCTTGCGTCGCATATTGACCTCGTCATTGGATCTAAGCGGCTCTGAGTGCAGGCACGGGCTGTTGCCCTCCGCGCAGTCATCTGATGTAGACCATCCTGGCGAAGCGAAAGCCATAGAACGCGCTGAGAAGCTCAGAGCAGAGGCTAGAGTAGCGGCAGCAGATGATCGTACCGTTTCAGGCCGACAGCCTAACATTCCTTCGGGTTCGCGGGGTATGGGTTGATTTTATGGCTTCGTCCAGCGTGGCAATGTACTCACGGAACATTTGCACAATGCCGCGCAGGTTGGTCGTTATCCCAGCGATTTCGGCTGATTGATTGAGACGAGCAAGTTGCGCTTCCATCTTTCGAGCGTCCATCAGGGCGGACGAACGCTTAGCTTTGAGTAGTTGTAGTGGGGTATTCAAGTGGATTACCTTCTTTGGGTAAGATGCAAGGTGTCTCCCCTTCGTTACACTTAGGGCGAGCCAGCACGCGAGCCAACCCTACAGGCCCAAGGATTGCCTCGCCGGTGCTGGCAGAACGCTGAGGCAAACACCGCGCCCGAGGCGCGTGGAGGAAAACAAAATGGGAGGAGGTATAAGCCACCTCCCGTTTTTCTCATTCGCTACTGGTTTTACGCTGCTTTGCCGGGAGCTATGGCTTCGAGGGTCTTCTCGCCGCCAACATTGACTTTGATCTGCGTGGGCTTGGCTTCCTCCTTCTTGGCGAGGTTGATCTTCAGCACGCCCTTATCACAGCGGGCGCTCACTTGCCCTGGTTCCACGGAACTGGGAAGCGTGAACGAGCGGGTAAAGCTTCCGTATTGCCGCTCGACGCGACGGAAGTTCTCCTCTTTCTCTTCCTTCTCGATCTTGCGCTCGCCATGGACGGTGAGAGTGTTGTTCTGAACGGAAACATCAATGTCTTTTTCTTCGATGCCCGGGACGTCAATCTTCAGAATAATGTTGTGCTCGTCTTCGTAGATGTCTACCGGCGGCGCAAGGGCGGTGGTTGTCAACGCCTCCTCCGGGCCTTCGGGGTTGTACGACTCACGGAAAAGACGGTTCACGCGATTCATGCGGTCTTGCATGGCGGATAATTCACGGAGAGATTCCCAACCGGTCAATAGCGTCATGACGCAGTCCTCCTTAGCAGTAATCTAAGAGGAAAAACTTCAGATGGGCTGACTTAGTTCAGTGAACCTGAACGAGTAAGAAGAGATACTTTGCTCAACAGTGACCCTAGGCTCGTAACGCAACGGTTGTCAAGATGCGCTAGTGCCCTGATAAATCAGACTGATAAGCGCCTTGTGTTCGGTAAAACGACTTCAACGCCCGAGTCGTCGGCAACTCGGAAACAATCCCGCCGACCAACGATCCGACTTGGGTGTCATAGTTCCCCCAAAACGGGATTTTGGGAAACTACGACCCTATACAGAGTGAACTTGCCGAAAACGTGACTTTGCAGGCACTGAAACGCTTACTGCGCTGACGGAGACTTTGGGCAGGTAAAGGTGAAATCCGCTCGGCGGATTGCACCCCGGCGATGCCTTCGATTTGAGCCGGGTAGCTTCGAACCTCCGACCCTGGTCGCAAATGTGGTCTAATCTCATTGATTCGGTGTCTCTTCGCTTCACAAAACGCCCTCAAAGCCCCTGATTGGTCCCAATTCACCTCCACTTGGCATTGTGGTAGCATCGGCAGCTAAATCAAGGGGGACTACTTTTTGCGTTTTCGACGCCTGGATGTCTTTTGCTGTTTGTTGTTGCTGACGGGATCTTTGGCAGCCCATGCACAGTACGTGCACACCCAGGGAACTGAGATCGTGGACGGCTCCGGCAAGCCACTCCTTATCCGCGGGATCAGCATGGCAAACTGGTTTGTGCTTGAAGGCTCCTTTTGGGGCTTCGGCGACCGCAGCTCGTCACAAAGTGATATTGAGTGGAACTTCGAAGCTCTTCTGGGCCCCACGCATGCCAGGGAGTTTCTCCACCAGTGGCGCCAGAACTTCGTCTCAAAGGGAGACGTCGATCGCCTCGCAAAAGCCGGATTCAACACGATTCGTGTTCCATTGCACGGCAAAAACTTCAGGACTGACGATGATGAAGGATTCAAGCTCATCGACCAGCTGGCCGAATGGTGCCGTCAGAACCATATGTATGTCATCCTGAACTTTGAGTCAGGCGTCGGCGGATTCACGGCAGCCGCGGCGGACGATAGTTCTCAATACCCGTGGCTGCTCAAGGACGCCGGCGAGCAGAAGCGGGTAAACGAACTTTGGAATCGGGTTGCAAACCACTATAAGAATGATCCGACGATCCTGGGCTACGACCTCTTGAATGAGCCGTTGCTCTACCCCGGATACCTCACGATGGAGAATCTTGTCGAGCCGGAGTACCGTCGTCTGACGGCGGCCGTCCGCGAGGTCGATACCCATCACATGCTCATGTTGCAAGCAGCTTGCCATGGCAGCTTCATCGAGTTTGGCAAGCCGTTCGACAACAACACCACCTACGTCTTTCATACCGACACCAACAACCCCACCATGGAGTGGATTCAGGAGTTCCTCGACTATCGCACCAAGTGGAACGTACCGCTCTACTCCGGTGAGATCTACGACTCGAAGGTCGACGTGGAAACCGGCCATGTTGAATTGGCTGAAAAGTTCAACATCGGATGGACCATCTGGCCCTACAAGAAGATGGGCGGAGCCGGGCCGTACATCTTCCCAACTCCTGCTGGTTGGCAAAAGATCGTCCTCTTCGTCCGCCAGACGACCGTCGCCGACAGAAACGCCCTGCGTCCTCCGCAGGCCGAGATCGACGCCACCTTCGCTCAGGTCATAGAGAACGAAAAGAACGAGCACGTGGTCGTGCATCCTGAGTATCTTCAGCTTCCGGGGATTTCTCCGCACTGATGCGTGGGCGTGCCTAAAGCCGCAAAAACTCTCCCACTCAGGCTCCATTGAATCGCCTCCCTCAATGCGCGCCAATAATTGCCATCAAACCAATGGCGATTGTGCCTTTGACAAACCCGTCCCGGCCCACGGCTTTGGCAGCGGCATAGCCTGTCAAGCCCCCGGCAACTTTCTCCCCGCATCGCAAACTCACAAAACCCGCACCAATCCAGCGATCCATCGCCCAAAATAAAATGGCCAAACGTGGCGTATTCACCCCCCGTAACTCGCTAAACTGGATATAGAACCTTTTTCAACCAGCATTCAGTCCCAAGTGCAGATCCATATCCAGACCATAAACCGTCTGTTTGCAATACTTTGCCTGTAAACAACATCGAATGAATACTTTGCGACATCATATTTTACCAAAGTATTCATTCTAGATACTTTAGACCAAGCAGGGGGGAGGGGGTATACCCCTCAAAAGGGACCCGATCATGACTGACGTATTCGAGCAAGCACAATCCGCCGCCAGCCACATCCGCAGCAAAACCTCTCTGCAGCCCACCCTCGGCATCATCCTCGGCTCAGGCCTCGGCAACTTCGCCCACCACGTAGAAAACGCCACCGTCATTCCCTACGCCGAAATCCCCCACTGGCCCCTCTCCACCGTAGTAGGCCACTCCGGCAAGCTCATCCTCGGCACCGTCTCCGGCATCCCCGTAGCTGTCTTGCAGGGACGCGTCCACGCCTACGAGGGCTACACCATGGCCCAGGTCACCTTCCCGGTCCGTGTCCTCGGCCTCCTCGGCTGCACCACCCTCATCGTCACCAACGCCGCAGGCGCCATCAACCCCGCCTACCCCCAGTGCTCGCTCGTCGCCATCTCCGACCACATCAACCTCACCGGAGCCAACGCCGCCCTTGGCCCCAACGAGTCGCGTTTTGCGACTCGTCCGGGAACAGCCGAGCGCTTCTTCGACATGTCCACCGCCTACTCCCCCCGCCTGCGCAAACTCGCCATCGCCGAAGCAGCTTCCCAGCGAATCACCCTCCCCGAAGGCGTCTACCTCGGCGTCCTCGGCCCCAGCTTCGAGACCCCCGCCGAGATCCGAGCCTTCCGCATCCTCGGCGCCGACCTCGTCGGCATGTCCACAGTCCACGAGGTCATCGTCGCCCGCCACATGGGTATCGAGGTCCTCGGCCTCTCTCTCGTCACCAACCTCGCCGCCGGCGTAGCCATCCCCGGCAAGTCAGCAGAGACCATCCACCACGAAGACGTAATGGAGATAGGCCGCCTATCCGAGCAGCAGTTCACCAACCTCCTCACCAACCTCATCCCCCAGCTCTTCCACTCCAACATCCCGCAGCCCTGACGCCGAGTACAGGCATCACACCGCCATCCGAAAACGCCCCATCCGTAGTAGTCCCCTCCGGAAAGAACAGCACCGGCAACCCGCTCGCATAAGCCTCAGGATGTCCCGCACCCTAAAAACTCTCCAGCACTCCCGCATCCTTGAAATCACGGCCATCGCCAGCCGCTCCCATAGCCGCATCCCGCAAAGCCTGAACGGCAGCCTGCGCCTCTCTAGCCGCTTGCTTCCGGTGCAGCACGTCACTCGAGAACACAATCGGCGCCTTCGCAAACCGCACCTCAGCCCTCACTCCGCGCAACCCCAGAAATCGAAAAATATGTCCCAGCATCGACACGTCTCCCCAGTAGCAAACGTCATCCGCCACAGTCACATCCGGATCGTTCGGCCCGTCCAGCACATACCGCACATAAGCCGCCGTCACCGGCTGCCGCTCCAGCATTGCCTGCGCCAGCAAGCCGCTATGGAAGGTCAGCAGCGCACTCCCATTCGAAGTCGTCCCCTCCGGAAAGAACACCACTGGCAAACCGGCGTCCGCAGCTGCCGTCATTCCCCCGCGTGCCTTAGCCGCCGAACCTCCATGCCCCCGGTTCACATACACGGTCCCCGCCATCGTAGTCATCCAACCCAGCACCGGCCATTGCGCAATCTCCGCCTTCGAAACAAACACACACGGTTTGAGCGTCGCGAATACAATGATGTCTAGATAACTCAAGTGGTTCGAGACCACCACGCCGCCATCAGGAAACTCCCCTGTAACGCTTACAGCGACTCCCAGCCCTTTCATCGCCCGAGCGCAAAATCGATGAAGCCAGTCCGCCCGCGCCTGCTGCGTCGCAGGCCGTTCTACCAGCAGCTCCGTCCCAAACCTCACGAAATACCCCACCAGATGAACCGTGCGCAGCACTGAACGAACCCCAGACTCGAAAGAACTCACGCACCATCCTCCGTAATTTCCGCCAGCCAGGTAGACAAATACCCGTCTCGCGCAGTCTATCCTGTTAGACGTGATTCCGGACGCCTCCATACCACACCACAACTGGGCCTACCGGCGCATTGCGCTCCCCGTCCTGGCCCTGCTGCGCCGCGGCGCCACACCGGAAAAACTAGCCTGGAGCCTCGCCGCGGGCCTCCTTATCGGCATCAACCCACTGCTCGGATCCACCACCGTTCTCTGCCTGCTGCTGGCCTTCCTTTTCCGCCTCAACATTGTGGCATCACAGCTCGCCAACCACGTCATCTACCCACTGCAGATCCTGCTTATCATTCCCTTCATACGCCTGGGTAGCGTCATCTTCCATACCGCTCCCATGCCGCTCTCAGCGAAGGAACTCCTCAATGCCGCCCGCAGACATCCATTGGAACTCATCCGTCAGCTCTGGCTGTGGGAGTCGCACGCCTTCATCCTGTGGGTCGTACTCGCCGCTGTCGCCGTCCCCACCATCGCCTTAGTGTTGACCCCAATTCTTCATCGCCTGCTCAGCCGTGTCCGCGCCCATCAATACCCCGTCATCCCCGAGGCCTGACTTTTACTGTGGTCCTTTGTACTCCTCTATCGGATCGCCGCTCCTCACCCAGGCCGTATAAATCATGTTGCGCAATTCAGTCGCCCCCGCTGCCAGCCGCTCGTCGGTAAAAGCCTTCGCCTCCGGAGTACCGGTCCCGTTGAATCCGCCAGTCTTCTCTATCTGGTACACCTTCTCCACCAGCGAATTCGAGTGGCGCAGGTAAGCCAGGTAATCGTCCCACTCATTCCCCAGCAGCTTCGGCTCCGACGCCGCAACCAGCGGCTGCACATCCTCATCCTTCACATTCGCTTTCACATACATTGACTCGAACAGCGAGTGAATCTTGTGCTCCGTCGTATAGCCATTCGGATTCGGCCCCGTCCAGCCGTTGTACTGAATTGTCACATGCAGCGGCTGCGATCCATCCGCGACATAGTGCCCAAGCCATCCCGCATAGAACACGATCGCCGACTCCATCGGCTTCGTATCCTGGTTAGCCGCCACCGCCTTCCGGTACTCCCACATCGCCACCTTCAGCCGCTCGTAGACCTCCTCGACCTGCCAAGGCTGCGTTCCAATGCTCTCCGGCGTCATCTTGATATTCGGAATCTTCGCCCTGCGCAGCATCCAGCGCCCGAAAATAGTCATATCGCCTCTTCGGCAGCGTACCCAACAAATCCGCCCACTCCAGATCGATAAAGTGATCCGGCGACTGCTCCGCTGAAAGCTCCACATCCGCCTGTGGCGTCTTCCACTGATCCGGCTCCGGCCCCATAAACGTCACCATGTCCACCGTCGTCCCATTCCGCAGAAACGCCGGCACATCCTTGGGCAGATTCAGCACCGCCAACCGGTTGATCAACCTGTGCCCATCGGCACCCCACGCAAAGCTCTGCTGCACCGTCATCAAAGGCATCAACGCGACCGCCGCCACCACCCGCAGAAAGCCAGCCATCTTCGTCATAAAAAAAGTATACCCAGCAACCACCTATAAATTTGGCCGTGCTATGCCCCATTCATTGGAATGTTCCGAATCAAACCAACACCGCCGCACCCTCCACCGCCACACTCCCAAACACCCGCCGATACCGCTCAATCTCCTCCGCAGGCCCCGTCGACTTCCGCGCATTGTCCGACAACTTCACCGCCGGCCGCCCCTCCACCGTCATCAGCTTGCACACCAGGCTCAGCGGCTCCAGAGAATCGTCTCCCCGCGGATTGCACCCCCGAAAATCATTCGTCAACAACGTCCCCCAGCCCGCGCTGAACCGTATCCGCCCCCGAAAGTACTCATGCAGCCGCACAATATCGTTCACATCCAGGCCATCCGAAGCGATCAACCGCTTCTTCCTCGGATCACGTCCCCGCTTCATCAGCCACGCAATATACTCATCCCCCGCCACCACCGGATCCTTGCTATCGATCCGCTGCCCCGTCCAGTCCGCCACCCAGTCCGGCGCACCTTCCAGAAACTGCGTCGTCCCAAACGTATCCGGCAGCATAATCAGCAGCGCCCCGCCATAACTCCTCTGCCAAAGCTCCAGCACCTCATACTGCGAAGCCCGCAGCTCCTCATCGCTCCCTCTCGCCGCCATGGCTGCCAGTCGCCATCGGCAGCTCATGCGCGTTCGTACCCATCGCCTCCAGGTCGTGCTTATATGCCAACGCCGTATTCGAAGTCCCCGAAAATCGTTCCTGCCCATTCTGGTTGAGCGAGACCCGCATCGCCTGCGACGCAGTACTCCTGCCACAGAAAGCTATGCCGCCGCCGCGTCCCGAAATCCGAAACCTGCAACCCCTCCACTCCGCGCAGCAGCTCAATCTTGTCCCACAACCGCGTCTTCGCCCGCGCGTACAAGACATCCAGCTCCAGCTCGCTCATCGCACTCAGCGCAGACCGCGTCTTCAACTCGCTCACAATCGCCAGCGCATACACCTCCCACATCGTCACCTCGGCCCACAAGCCGCTGAACCGCAGCACCAACTGCCCATCGTCCTCCGTCACCTCATACTCACTCAGCCGAAAATCCTTCTCCAGCCACTCCAGAAACCCCGGCTCGAAGATGCTTCGCACCCCATAGAACGTATTACCCGCCAGCCAAACCATCTCCGACCGCCGAAACCGCAGCCGCTTCACATACTCCAGCTGCTCGATCAGCGACAGCGCTCCAACCCGCTCCGCCAGCCGCACCTCCACCGTCCGGTTCACCACCTCGCTGGTCACATGCACCTGCGGAAAGTTCTTCCAGATGAACTGCAGCATCAGCAGCTTGTAGAAGTCCGTATCCAGCAGCGACCGCACAATCGGATCAAGCTGCCAGTTATGGTTATGCGCCCGCTCCGCAAAGTTCACATTCATGCCACAAGCCTACCAAGCTCTAGAGACGCGAAGCGTCCAAAACTCACGAATTGGCGGCCGCCCGGCGTTAGGGCGTATTTGTCTTTAATTTTTAGAGACAAAAACAAGCACCCCCATGGCTTCTACTCCACAAAAGTAAATGGGTTCGCGTACCTGTCACATCATCAACTTCGCATAAATGTGGACTCTGGATAGGGCTGGTAGTTCACGTCGGCGAGTTCGGGCGTTTCGATGCGCTGAAAATTTCTGTGGGCGCTCTCGACACCGCGAATGAGCAGGCCGCTGGTCAGCAGGGTGCGCTCGATTGGATACTGCGCTTTGCGCGTAAGGAACATCACTTCAGCTTGATACACCAGAGGGCTGAAGCAGTTATGTACGCTGGTGCGCCCGTCATGCGTGGCCGTATACATCTGGGTGGATAAGGGTTTCGATTGGCCCTCAATATCGGCCGCGAAGACGCAGTCATAAACTAGGCCGTTGAGGAGCATGATGGTAGAGCGCAGCCCGTCGCGATGCTGATAGTGGTACGCAACCGGGTTGGGCACCAGCAACTTCATTTCATCGAGTGTTGGGAAAGAGTTGGTGAACCTCAGGTCACCGGACGTGAGTGTGGTGCTTCGACAGAGTGCGGATTTCATTAGTTCATGGGACCAGACGCCGTCTGCATACGCCTGCCAAAAACCCTCCCCGCGATAGGTCTGAATCCACTCGACGCCGGTCTCGCCCCCTTTGCGCCGCTCGACCATGCACTGTAGGGTTTCGAGCGCGTGAAAATCATAGCTGCCCATTTGACCGTAGTAGATGGCCACCGCTTCTTTTACAGTGGCGCCAAGGGGAAACTCGACCGAGGGGATACGCCAGGTTACCGGGAGGCTGGAACCGCCCTGCAGCGGGAAGCCGAGTTCGTGGGAGGTATCGACCATCAGCTTGCTCCAGTCCCAGCGATAGGAGAGCTCTTTGTCGTTCAAGTAGGGGACGGAGCGGCCGCTGTCACGAAAGACCTTGACAATCTGGGCGAAGAATTCGTAGTGAGGATGCATCATGATGCCCATGGGCGTGAGCGGATAGGTGCCCTGCTCGCCGACCACGATGACACCATCAACGGCGAGCTTGCTGGTGCCGCAGGTTACCGCCTCGGCAACAGTGGGATAACTCTTCACCAATGGGTGACGATCGATGCGGTCCTGCCAAATGTCGCCTTCACCTTTTTGATCGACGTAAAGAGAGACGACATCCATGGCTGGATGATGGAAGAGGCCGTTCCAACCATAGCCATCCATGAAGCGATCGAGCTGGCGTTCGGCATGAAGGATGTTTCTCATGGCGGTGACGACGGCGGCAAGACGGGGACGATGCGTAGAGTTCGGGACTGTGGTCATGATCTCCTCTGAGACTTTTACTGGAGGAACAAATATATCAACGTCACCATCCTGCCTTAAACACCCGAAGCGTCCAACGTTCTACGAAGGTGGGCCCGGCCGGCCTTAGAGCGCATTTGCCTCTGAAAATAATTTAAGAGAAAAATGACAAGCAGACTTGACAAATATTTAATGGGTATGTAAAGTTAGCTTGTCTTTATGGAAAGGAATCTTGTCATGCCAAACTGCTTCTTCCCAACCAAAGCCTCTCGCCGATTCAATATTCGCCTCCTGCCAACCATGCTTGTCTACGTTCTCTTTGTCTTCATAACCCAGTGGGCCCTCCACCATTCCCATCCCACCGGCCTCATGGTCTATCTTCTTGCCATACTTCCAGCAATCCCGCTCGTCGGCTCGATCGCCATCGTCGGTCTCTATATCGCCGAAGAGACCGACGAGTTTCAGCGTTCCATCCTCATCAAGTCCATGCTCTGGGGTTTCGGAGCGGCCCTCGCCATCGGCAGCACCTGGGGATGTTTAGAAGACTTCGCCAACGCCCCTCATCGCTCCGCATTTTATGCATATCTCTCCTTCTGGGTTGTCAACGCAATCTCCGGAGTGGTCATTCGCCTGAGGTACCGATGAAAAACCGACTACGTATCCTCCGCGCCGAACTCAACTGGAGCCAGGCCGACCTTGCCGAACGTCTCGAGGTCTCGCGCCAATCCGTCAACGCCATCGAGACCGGCAAGTATGACCCCAGCCTCCCGCTGGCCTTCAAACTCGCCCGCCTCTTCGACACCACTATCGAAGCCATCTTCACCGACGAAGCATAAAGCGCTACAACGCCCAAATCCGGGCACGGATCGGTCAGAGACGATATCGGCCCCGCTACCGGAAGGACGACAGCGTCCGTCAGGAAGACGGACAAGGTAGCACTTGAGTCGCGGGCGCAAACACCCGCGACTCACCGTAAGACGCCCAATAGTCAATTACAAATGCGCCTTCCGCCACAGCCCGCGCAGAGCCTATACCGTTGCAAAACCCCGTATGTAAGGGGTATTCGGCGGCCGCGGCCCCGTTGAAAACATCGGTCCGTGGGTCGAGTGATATTTCATATTCATGTACGGCGTCTCGACGCGGCGTCCGACGGCAGAGTAAACGCCGTTCTGCCAATTTGAGTCCATGTAGTAGTTCGTAATCCCGGTAGACAGAAGCAGCCGCTCCGCATTGAACGGTTCCTTTCCGGTCAGCATCATCTCGACGATCCAGTGCACGTAAGCGTTCGACGCGTGGTACTGCGAGATGGGGCCAGGGAAGTCACCCATCCCCATTGAGATGATCGTCGGGTCTTTGTGCCCTGCGATCTCGCCGGCGTAGGTCCAGCCGACACCGTCGCCCGAAATGACCGCCCCATTGGTTCCGTCGTTGTACTCCACGATGCAGACGTTTGGTTGTTGTCGCTTGATCTCCTGAAAGTATCCTGGCTTCAGGTCAAGACTTTTCCGCACTGCCTCGAGCAGGTTGTTGGCCCAGGGAGTGCGTGCGACCCACTGCCATGTCTCAGGCCCGCGGATGGACTGAACAGACCTGACGCCCGTCTCACCGCCTTTGCGGCGATCGTGGAAGGCCTGGAGCGTGTCGATGCAATGGAAGATGCCTCCCTCGTCCGGGGAGGCTCCAACGACGATCGAGTTCTTGATCGGCGTATCGGGAGCGATATAGATCTCGGGCTTGCGGAAGTAGGTCGGGATGGAAGAACCGCCGCTCAGGGCAAAGCCGAGCTCACGAGATTTGTCGTACATCCATTTGGCGTCGTCCCAGTTGTAGGAGAAGTGCTTGTCGTTGAATACAGGCACCGAACGTTTGCTTCGTTCGAAGACCCGCATCACCTGCTGGTAAATCCACCAGCGCGGCAACAGCCAGTGCCCCTTCAGATCGAAAGGATAATTGCCATGTTCACAGACGATGACAACGCCATCCACAGCAAGTTCGCTGCCCCCAAGCGTTACCGCCTCACCGACTGTCTTATAGATCGGAATGTTTTTCGCTTTGCAGACCTTTTGCGCCAGTAAGCTCGTATCAAACTGATGGACATAAACGGACACCACGTCCACCCGCGAAGGAGTGTGGGCGCCCTGCCACCAATAACCGTCAATCAGCTTGTTACAGATCCAGTCCGCATGTGAAGTCGGGAGCCCCCAATAGCTGACGAGACAGGCGATACGAGGCCGTTTTTGCGTAGTCTGCGCAACAGCATCGGGTACGATACCGGTCAAAGCCGCCAAACCGGCCATACCGGCCATACTTCCCAGCATTTCACGCCGGGTGAAGAGAGAGTTCGACTCCATAGTTTCGGTCATTGAGGACGAATCTGCCGTCCTGGCTGCCATTTCGATTTGTATCTCTTTCATCTGATCCTGTTGGTCATAGGTTTATTTTTTTACAGCAACTGCAGCAACTTGCTCCTTCTAAATGACAGGTGCGGTGTTAGACAGAATGGGCTGTGAGAACACTTGCTAATGCATCTGCGACGATCTTCTCTTCTCCGGGTTGCAAGTCGATCGCAGTCATTTCGATTGAGCTTCTGCCACCACCAACATAAATTGAAGGTTTCATTGCGGCAAGCTGCGCTGCAATGTCACGCGGTTTTGCGGAGAAACGAGCTGGATCCAGATGCACCTGAAGCGAGGGAAAGTGGTTTTTGATCGGCGTTACGTTTCGAGTGAACGTCACTCCAGGTATCTTTGACAGCTTGGTGGCGATCGTCTCCAGTTGCCTCGACTGCTCTTTCGCCACCGCATCCTCATCTTCAGCCAGATAAACCTCCAACGCCTTGAGAAGTCCCAACATCTCTTCCTTGCCCACCTTGTTCGGACGTCCAATCGTGTCCTCGTTGGGACTCATATTCAGCAATGTATTGTTCACCAGCTCCTGACGCCCGATCAGTATGCCCGTAGTCTGAGGACCCCTGATTGCTTTCCCCCCACTGAACGTGATTAGGTCATAGCCCATATTCGCGTACTCCGACAGGCGAGACTTCGGCGGAACGTCCGCGGCCGCATCAAGAAACGCCGGCAGATTTGCCGCATGCGCCAGCTTCAACCAATCGGCCCGATTGATCTTTCCATCAGGATCGCTCAAATTCTGAAAGTGCATTCCGGCAGTGCGTTCATTAATGGCCCTATGGACGTCTTCTACCGTCTCCACTTCAACGATCTTTGCGCCAGTCGTGCGAATCTGATGATCCCAGCCGCTGCGGTGTGCGCGCTGGATGATCACCTCTGATTTCATCCCCGTCAGATCCGGGATCTGTTCAATAAATTTTGGGTTGTTCCCAGTAAGAATCCCGGCATATCCGTTTTGGATCGCCGACGCTGCGCCTGAGGTCACGATGGCTCCATATCCCTGGGGCAACTTCAGCATCTCTGAAATCCGCTTCCCCACCGCCGCTTCCAGATCCACCATCACGACAAAATGCTTGGCCGCCATTTCCATGACCGCCATCGCCTCTGGACGCAAGATCGATCCGCCAATAACCGTCTCCGTTAAATGGGCGTTGATGAGCGTAGGTACCCCCAGCTCGGCATATACATTCCCGCTTTCGCCAAACCCGGTGATCTTCCCATTCCCAGTTCCTGTTTTGCTGGCTGCTGGAGAAGCGGCGACCAACGATCTCTGACCACCGAATACGGATGCGGCCAGCGTGACAAGCCCCCCTAAAAATCCTCGACGATTCAATTCAAATCTCGGCATCGCGCTCACCTTCCTGAAAGTGGAATATCTGCTTAGAAATCCTGACGGTGATATCACGCCCATGTGCTCTCAGTCCAATCGGGTCAAACCGACTCACTGTCAAAAACCTCTATCGCTTGACACTCCTGATAAAATAAGACCAGCAGAAAACGAAGGTCCGGCCTGCGCCGGCCTTCAGACTTTAACCTCGGGCTGCGCCTAAGTCCGGACCTAACCATAGTCTTTCTAAGACTTTGCGCAAATATACCGGGAGGGAGGAGGCACCATGCCAAGCCAGGTTCAAGCCAGGTTCAAGCCAGGTTCAAGCCACAAAACAGCAACCGGAAATTCACACCCGATCCATGGCAGCCTCCGCCAAAGTTGGTATCCTTAACCCTGCCCTAAGGACAAATTAATGCCGACTAAAAAAGAACTCCTCCAGCGCCCCATCCAGCACCTCGACATCAAGCAGCACAACGTCGTCCCCATCGTCGACGCGATGTCCCAGATGGCCTACTCCGCGCGTGACACCGCCCGCGCCGCCAATATCTACGACATGATGCTCCGCGACACCGACTGCGGCGTCATCCTCTGTCTCGCCGGATCCCTCATCTCCGCCGGCCTCCAGAAGATCTTCGTCGACCTCATCCGCAACAACATGGTCGACGCCGTCGTCTCCACCGGCGCCAATATCGTCGATCAGGACTTCTTCGAGGCCCTCGGCTTCAACCACTACATCGCCGGCGACGAGTACAAGTACGGAGCAGGCGACGCCGACCTCCGCGAGCTGATGATCGACCGCATCTACGACACCTTCATCGACGAGGAAGAGCTCCGCATCTGCGACGAGACCACCCACCAGATCACCAACTCCCTCGATCCCCGCCCCTACAGCTCCCGCGAGTTCATCCGCGAGATGGGTGCCTACCTCGCCAAAAACGGCAAGACCCCGAAAGCGGGAGGCCGCGACTCCATCGTCCTCGCCGCCTACGAGAAGAACGTTCCCATCTTCTGCCCCGCCTTCTCCGACTGCTCCGCCGGATTCGGTCTCGTCGCCCACCAGCACGCCCGCCAGGGCAAGCCGCACGTCTCCATCGATTCCGCCAAGGACTTCTACGAGATCACCCAGCTCAAGATCGCCAACCCCACCACCGGCCTCCTCATGATCGGCGGCGGCGTCCCCAAGAACTTCGCCCAGGACATCGTCGTAGCCGCAGACATCCTCGGCGTCGAAGCCTCCATGCACAAGTACGCCATCCAGATCACCGTAGCCGACGCCCGCGACGGCGCCCTCTCCGGCTCGACCCTCAAAGAGGCCAGCTCCTGGGGCAAGGTCGATCTCACCTACGAGCAGATGGTCTACTCCGAAGCCACCCTCGCCCTGCCTCTCATCACCGGCTACGCCTTTCACAAGCAGGCCCACGCCGCCCGCGCCGGCAAACACTGGGCCCAGATCCTCGACTCCGTAGCCGAGCCCGTATCCGCATAAAAACCCTCTTTTAGCCCACAAAAGCCGTCCATTTTCACCAAAACTACACCACATTTCAGGCGAAATCGGACGGCTTTTCCGCTTTCATTTCAATTACCTGCAACCCGTCCATGTTGTCTTTTCTGATAACCCACGTACGTGTTATTGCCGCTGAAACTTTATTTCTGTCATCCTCACCGAAGACAAATAGTTCATAGTTCGTCACACACCGGGAAATTTTCCCAAGCTCTAACTGTAAGTAATCATCTTTCCCGCCCTGAGGGGTTGTTCGCTTTTGGCCGCAGTGAGGTGTCAGCAACGCTGAATCGCACTGCATAACTTTTTTTGCAATTTTTTGCACAAACAACGCCAATAGTAACTAGCTAGGTTACCATTGGTAGGACTTCAGAAAGTTACCAACAGGGTCCCTGTTTAAATGCACATACTTCCATTGTTCGGCTATCTCTCGCTCCTAACGACCTGCGGGATCGTTCTAATCGCATTTTTCCGCGCTCAACGCACCATACGGGAGCTTGCGGCACAACTGACGAACGTCCGAGAAGAACAGCATCAGGACAAAATTCAACTCTCACAGCGCTCCGAGCTCGACACCCTCAAAGACGAGTTCATCTCCACCGTCTCTCACGAGCTGCGCACGCCGCTCACCAGCATTCGCGGCGCTCTCGGCCTGCTCTCCTCCGGCGTCATCGGCGACGTCGACGCCAAGGCACAGAATCTCCTCCGCATCGCCGTCACCAACACCGATCGCCTCATCCGCCTCATCAACGACATCCTCGACCTTGAGCGCATGGAGTCGGGCCGTGCCCCCCTCCAGATTCGCCGCTGCTCTCTCCGCGATCTCGCCCAGCAGGCCATCGAGACCATGACCACCATGGCCGACTCCCACACCGTTCATCTCGAGCTCGCTCCCTTCCCGACCATGCAGGAAGGCAATCCCGAGGCTCTCTTCTTCGATGGCGACTCCGACCGCATCCTTCAGGTCCTCACCAACCTCCTCTCAAACGCCATCAAGTTCTCTCCCCCGGCCTCCACCGTCCGCATCCACACCGAGGCCACCACCGACTCCATTCTCTTCAAGGTCTCAGACGAAGGCCGCGGCATCCCCGCCGACAAGCTCGACTCCATCTTCGACCGCTTCCAGCAGGTCGAACACTCCGACGCCCGCCAGAAGGGCGGCACCGGCCTCGGTCTCGCCATCTGCCGCAGCATCGTCCAGCAGCACAGCGGTTCCATCTGGGCGCAGCGCAACCTCGGCCCCGGCACGACGCTCTACGTCATGCTCCCCCGCACCTCTCGCTCCACCGACGTCCCCACACCCGCCACCGCCTTACCTGCGCACAACGAGGGCACCATTCTCGTCTGCGACGACGACCCCAGCATCCGCACCATCGTCAACGAGCACCTCTCTCGCCAGGGCTACACCGTCCTCGAAGCTTGCTGCGGCGAAGAAGCTCTCGTCCCTCGCCGCAGAGAACGAAGTCGAAGCCATCCTGCTCGATCTCTACATGCCCGGCCTCAGCGGATGGGAGACCCTTCAGCGGCTCCGCAACGCTCCCGCCACCGCTCACATTCCGGTCGTCGTCCTCAGCGTCCTCTCCTCGGCCCTTCGTCCCCAACTTACCGGCGATGCCCAGGGCTGGGTCCAGAAACCCTTCAACGAGAGCCTCCTCTTCGCCGAACTCGGCCGCGTCCTCCACGCAGGCGAAGGCCCGGCCCACGTTCTGCTCGTCGAAGACGATGAAGACCTCGCCAGCGTCGTCATCGCCAGCTTCCATGACGCCGCCGTCTACGTCGAACACGCCAACTCGCGCCAGCAGGCCATACGCCAGTGCCTGACGCGTCGCCCCGACCTGCTCATCCTTGACCTCACTCTGCCCGACGGCGACGGCTTCTCCCTCGTCGAATGGCTCCGCCAGCAGCCCACCCTCCGCACTCTGCCGCTCGTCGTCTACTCCGGCCGCGAGGTCTCCGACCAGGAGATGGCGAAGCTCCGCCTCGGTCCCACCGAGTTCCTCATCAAAGCCAAAGTCCAGCCGCAGGAGGTCGAAGAACTCGTCCTCTCCATGGTCCAGAGCCTCCGTAACAACAAGTTCGCCGAACTCACCAGCTCCGCATCCCATACGCATTAACACCCGCGATCCCGCCTCCACGCAGGCCGGGTCGAACCATCGCAATTACCTGCTCAAATACCCGCAAATCTTACCCAGTGATTCCGTATGTTGATCTCGCCATGAGAGAATTAGCACGCTCATGCGAAGAATTCTGATCATCGACGACGAAGACGATATTCGCGAAGTCGCCGCCCTCTCACTCGAAGCTACCGCCGGCTGGGAGATCCTCACCGCCAGCTCCGGCGCTGAAGGCATGGCCATAGCCGCACTCGAAAAACCCGACGCCATCCTCATGGACGTCATGATGCCCGAGGTCGATGGCCCCACCACCTTCGGAAAAATGCAGCAGAATCCCACCATCGCCGATATCCCCGTCCTTCTCCTCACGGCAAAGGTCCAGGGAGTCGACCAGCGTCGCTTCGCCAACCTCGGCGTCACCGCAGTCCTCTTCAAGCCATTCGATCCCCTCACCCTGGCCCAGCAGATCTCCGAAGCCCTCGGCTGGGACCATCTAATCTTTTCGCTGCACAGCCTTCAATCCTGCATCCAACATAGCCATGAATCAGGACGCCCCCGACCAAATCGACGACCTCCTCACTGGGAATATGGCAACGCAATATCCCCATTCTGCTCGAGCGACTCAATACTCTCGATAGCGCAGCAGCAGCAGCAGCAGCCGGCACCCTCTCACCCGAAGCTATCGAGCAGGCGCGCGACATCGCTCACAAACTCGCCGGAATCCTCGGCACCTTCGGTCACCACCACGCCACCGACCTCGCCCGCCAGATCGAAGAGCTTTTCACTCACCTGCCGCCCGCCCAACCCGACAACATCACCCCACTCACCACCGAGCTGCGCCAATCGCTCTTCCCCAACTCCTAACGCATCTGGGCAGCCGCAGCCATCTCCGACCCAGCGAGCAGATAAGCTCCCACGCCCTTCGCATCCTGCGCGCCGGTCTTCTCGCCAACGTAGTACTCATACTTACCCGACCGGTACGGCGTCCCTCCCAGCCCTCCAACCTTCACCGTGCCATTCAGCACCATACCGCCATCCCGCGCCGTCATCACAAACTCCTTCTGAATCCCTTGCCAGCCGCGTCGAGCCGCGATCGCATCACTCTGCGCCAGGTAACCCATCCGTGCACCCTTCGCCAGTGCATAAACATACATGCAACTAGCTGAAGCCTCTTTGAAGTTCCCGCCTTGCCGCCCTTGTCCATCACCTGCCACCACACGCCGCTCTTCTTATCCTGATAATGAACAATCGCCTCAGCAGTCCGATTCAATGCTGCAACTAGCTCCGACCGCTGCGGATGCTCCTTCGGGAACCAGTCCAGCACATCCACCAGCGCCATCGCATACCAACCCATAGCTCGCGACCACACCTCCGGCGAAAGCCCCGTCTTCGGATCAGCCCATGCCATCTGCTTCGACTCATCCCACCCATGCAACATCAGCTCCGTACGGTTCTCCGCATATGCACATCCATCAGCAGCAACTGCTTCGCAATATCGTCAAAGTCCTTCGGCTGCTGAAACAGAGCCGCATAAGCCGCTCGAAACGGCTCCGCCATGTATGCGCCATCCAGCCACATCTGGTTCGGATAGATCTGCTTGTGCCAATACCCTCCGCTCGCCGTCCTGGGCTGCACTGCAAGCTGCGACTCCAGAAACTGCCCTGCCTTCCGATACCTCTCCTCATGCGTCGCCACGTACACCACCAGCACCGCCCGGCCCATCTCAATGTCGTCCAGCGTATGTCCCTCGGCCGCATACCCTTTGATTGTTCCATCTTCTGTTACATACTTATCCACCGCCGACTTTACGTACGCAAAATACTTTTTGTTCCCCGTCTCTCGCCACACGGCCGTAATCCCGTCCAGCAGCGTCCCCTCCTCATATCCCCACGCCCCAGGATGCGCGACCGTCACCACCACCCCCTCCGGCCACTGCTGCATCACCGTATCCGCCATCTTCACAATAGAAACCTTCGGCGAGTCCTGTGCCCAGCCCAGCACCCCCGCACCCAGCACGCACCCCATCACCAGCGCCGCAATCTTCTTGCTCATCGCAACCTCTCGTCGTCAGACATCCCGCCATTCCAAGGATGCCATCCAGCATATAGCCTCACCCCGTCGCCGCTCTATGCAGATTTTCAACGAGACATATCACTGGTGTTTGCTCTGCCGAACCGCCCACTCTGCCAGATCCTTCGCGGCGGCCATCCCGTCGAAGTCCAGCGGCAGTTTATTCCTGTGATCGACGTACTCGTTGTAGAGCCACGGATCGACAATTGCCAGCACCGTGCCCCTCCCCACATGCGACACCGCGATCATCACATCGCTCTTCGGCTCCGTCGTCGCTGTAACCACAGCCTTCGCGGGCTTGGACACCGTAATCGTGCTGGTGTCCTTCATATACGCCTTATGCGCTGTCGCAAAGATCCCCGTCCCCGCCGGAATCATCAACGCGCCCGCCGGATAATCATCCCCCACCACATGGTTCCGCAGCATCTGGTTGAAGTGAATGCCAAACCGATCGCTCAGCGTATTGAAGTGTTCAAACTCCGCATTCGGCCCATCGTTCTGCAGCAGCAGCAACACTCCGCCCTCCTTCACCCAGGCCTCAATCGCGTCCCCGCTCGCCTTGTCCATATAGTGCGGGTTCGGATTCTTGCTGGGAATATCCGGCGACGCCATAATGAAAATCTGTGCCTTCTGCAGATCGGCCAGTGTAGGCGCCGTCTTCTGTTCAGCCAGCTTCACCCCATACTCCTGAAACACCCGTCCCAGAAATGAAAATCCGTTATTCGTATCGTCGTCCCACTTGTAATGAAACAGTTCTGTCTGTCCCGCTGCATTCTTCCGTGTCTGCGAGTTGAACCACGCATCCACCATCACCGTCTTGCCCTGCCCCAGCGCCTGCGTCGATGCCTGCTCCATCTCCGACCCCGCCAGCATAAACGCCCCGACCCCCTTCGCATCCTGCGCCCCAACCTTCTCGTTCGCATAGTACTCAAATGTCCCCGACCGGTAAGGCTTGCCACCCAGCCCACCCACCTTCACAGTCCCATTCAGCGTCATCGCCCCATCCGCCGCAGTCGCCACAAACTCCTTCTGAATCCCCGCCCACCCCCGCTTCGCCGCCCCCTCATTGCTCTGCGCTAGGTATCCCATCCGCGTACCCTTCGCCAGCGTATACACAAACATGCAACTAGCCGAAGCCTCCTTGAAGTTCCCCGCCTTGCCTCCCTTGTCCAGCACCTGCCACCACACGCCGCTCTGCTTGTCCTGATAATGCATGATCGCCGCCGCCGTCCGGTTCAACGCGCCGATCAACTCCGCACGCTCCGGATGGTCCTGCGGAAACCAGTCCAGCACATCCACCAGCGCCACCGCGTACCAGCCCATCGACCTTGCCCACACCTCCGGTGAAAGCCCCGTCTTCGCATCGGCCCACGGCATCTTCTGCCCTGCCGGACTGTCGTCCCATCCATGCAGCATCAACCCCGTATGGATGCTCCGCATATGCACATCCATCAGCAGCAACTGCTTCGCAATATCGTCCCAATCCCCCGTCTCCCGAAACGTAGCCGCATACATCGCTCGAAACGGCCCCGCCATGTACGCCCCATCCAGCCACATCTGGTTCGGATATATCTTCTTATGCCAATACCCACCGCTCGGCGTCCTCGGCTGCAACTTCAACTGCTCATGGATGAACTTCGCCGCCTTGTAATACTTCTCCTGCTGCGTCACCCGATACACCAGCATCACCGCCCGCCCCATCTCCACCTCATCCAGGCTCAGCAGATCCGCCCCATACCCCTTGATTGTTCCGCCATCGGTTACATACTTATCCACCGCGGCCTTAATGTACCGAAACTCATCTCCATTCGCCGACACATGCCACTCCGCCGCTAACCCATCCAGCACAGTCCCTTCCTCATATCCCCACGCCCCCGGATGCGCTACCGTCGTCACCACTCCCTCCGGCCACTGCTTCATCACCGTCCTCGCCATCTCCGCCGTAGGCGACTCCGGCTCAACCTGTATCGCAAACACGGCCCCCGCCACGCCCAGAACCCCACACGCAATCAAACCCGCAACCTTCATCCCAAACCCTCATAATCCGAATTCACCGGACGCACACCAGAATACCGTCTCAAGCTCACCCCGTGCGATAAGCTCAGTTACACCCTACCGCCGTCCAAACCCCCGCCGCATTCGCATTCGCCCCACTCATACTCAAATCCACAAAGCTTCCCCCAGCGACCGGCACACTGCCCGTCACACTGCACGTTCCGCCCGCTGCCGCCGTACACGCCAGCGCAGTATCCGCCATACTTCCTGGAGATCCCTGGCGCAACGTCACCGTCACCGCATTCCCCTGCTTTGAAGACACGGATAGCGTCGTAGCCACACAGGCTGTAGGTACCCAGGCCAACACCGAGGGATCCTCGGTCAGACTCGCATTCGGTGTATTCACAGAATAAAAATGCGAGTTAAACGAAACCGCATGATACATCGAAGCAAACGACCCCATCCCTCCGCCACTTCCACCACCCGATCCATTCGTCCCCGCCACTCCCTGCGGAATCGTAAAGTTCAGCACCGCCGCATTCGCCGTCCCGCCGTTCGTCACCGTCGCCGCACTCCCTGCCAGCCCCGTAGTCACCGTCCCCACCGTCACCGTCGCTGCAGCGCCTGAAGGCCCCGAAGGTCCAGTTCCTCCCTGCTGCGCCAGCACCGACCACGCCGCCGGATACAAATCCGGCTCCAATCCAGCAGCACTCGCCGTAGCTATATAGGTCGTCCCACCAAACAGCACCGCATCATTCACCGCATAGCTAGTCCCCATCGACCAAGCACCGCGATAACTCATCCCCGCAGCCCCGGCAGGCCCCTGCGGTCCCGGAGCACCAGCAGCACCCGCATTCCCCTGCGGACCCGCCGGACCAACAGCTCCCGCCGGACCAGCCACACCCACCGCCCCCTGCACCGCCAACAACCCCCAGAAAGCCGGACTGGCATCCGGCGCGTTCCCCACATTATTCGCGGCCAGCGAGATATAACTCGACCCCAGATAAGTCACCCCATCATTCAATCCATAGTTTGTCGTCGATCCATACGCCCCGCGATAAGCCAACCCCGCAACTCCCGCCGCCCCCGTAGCTCCCGTCGGCCCAGCCGGCCCGGAAGGCCCCTGCGCACCAGCAGGCCCCACCGGCCCCGCGGCCCCGGTAGCACCGGCAGGCCCAGTCACCCCCGGCGGCCCCGGAAACCCCGCAGGCCCCTGCAACCCCGTAGCTCCCGTCGCCCCCGTAGGCCCAACCGAACCCGCCAACGCCAGCACCCCCCAGTACACCGGACTCACATCCGGCTGCCGACCCACATTCGCCACCAGCGCAATGTAGCTCGATCCCCCATAGCTCACCGCATCCCCCACCCCATAGCTCTGCCCCACCAGCCACCCACCTACAAAACTCACTGGAGGTCCCTGCGGCCCAATCGCCCCCGCAGCCCCGGCCGGACCAGCAGGCCCCGGCGCACCAGCCGCTCCGGCAGCACCCGCCAGGCCAGCCGGACCCTGCGCCGCCAGCAAAGCCCACTGCCCCGGACTAACATCCGGCGTATTCCCCACATTCCCCGCGACCAGCGAGATATAAGTCGACCCCTGAAAGCTCACCGCATCATGCAGCCCATAATTCGTCGCCGAACTATAGTTCCCCGTATAGTTCGCCACCGCCGGCCCCTGCGGCCCGATCGCTCCCGTAGCCCCCGGAGCGCCCGCTGGCCCCTGAGGCCCAACCGGCCCCGGCAACCCGGGAGTCCCCGGAGCGCCCGCCGGACCAGTAGCACCCACTCCACCCGTCGCAAACAAACCCCACTGCCCCGGACTCAGATCCGGCGTATTCCCCTGATTGCTCGTCACCAGTGAAACGTATGCCGCCCCGTTGTACGTAACCCCATCAGCCAGCGCATAGTTCACCGTCGACGAATACACCCCCCGAAACGAAATTCCTACCGGCCCCGCCACTCCCTGCGGGCCCATCGGCCCCTGCAATCCCTGCGGCCCCGTAGCTCCCTGCAACCCCTGAGCCCCAGCCTGCCCCGGAATCCCCTGCAGCCCCTGCGGCCCCTGCGCACCCGGAGGCCCTACCGAACCCGGCAGCCCCTGCGGCCCCATCGGCCCCGCCGCACCCATAGCACCCGTGGCTCCCACCGGCCCCTGCGGAGAAAGCACACCCCACTGCCCCGGACTCGCACCAGGCGTATTCCCATGATTGCTCGCGATCAGCGACGTATAACTCGTCCCCTGCCACAACACCACATCTCCCAGCGCGTAGTTCGTCACCGAAGAGTAGTTCCCCTGATAAACCATCCCCGGCAAACCCTGCGGCCCAGCCGGCCCCACCGGCCCGGCAACACCAGCCCCAACCGGCCCAGCCGGACCAGTCAACCCCATCGGCCCCGCCACTCCCTGCGGCCCCGCAGCCCCCGCAGCTCCTGTAGCCCCCGTCAACCCAATCGGCCCCTGCGGCCCTGCCGGCCCAGCAACACCAGCCGCTCCCGCAACACCCGCAGGTCCAGCCGGTCCAGCCGGCCCCTGCGACACCAGCGAAATATCCAGCTTCGCCGCATGCCCGGTAAGATCATTCTCCTTGCTATCGAACTGCACCGATGCCGTCCCCGCCGTCAGAGCAATCCCATTATTCGTCGACGGCGTCGTAATCCATCCCTGCACCAGCGCCGTCACATCCACCGCCACAAACGTTCCCGCCTGGCTCACCTGCACCACCTGCGCCGCGCTCCCCAGCGGAGGCATGTTCACAAAAGTCCCATACGTAACGCTGTACTCCCCCCAGGCCCCACCCACGCTCTGCACACTCACTAACCCGCTCGTATCCACCCGATTGCAATACAGCACCAGCACCGCCCGAGACACCTGCGCCCCCGTAGTCCCCGCAGGCAACGTCCCCAGATCAAACTGCACTAATGCCGTATACCCGCCACCCACCCGCAAATTCGAAATCGCCCCACTATTCACCGCCGGCAGCGCAGAGTTCACATGCGCATCCGCCACCAGCGTAGCCTGCGCCGCAAACCCCGGCTCCGCTCCACCCACCATCACCATCATCATCACGAACGGCCACAGCCGTCCCGTAAACTGCCTCATCCATCCTCGCAACGATCGAAGCTCAGCAATGCACGTCGCGCCCACCACCGATGGCCACGCGTCTACGACGAAAACAAAAATCAGGGAACCCTCCCGTTTTAGGACATGCCGCCCTAAAACACAAGCACTTTCCCTCCAACCGCCGTATCATTCCCCGCCCCTGCCAAATCCATGCAATCCTCATCACAAGCCACAACCGCATCCCATATACTGCGCACGCCAAAAGAAATCAGCCCCAAGAGGACACCACCAGCATGAGCACGCCAGAAAAGAACACTCCCGGCCAGCCGCCGCTCCCTGCCACCCTCGTCAACATCCCCCGCCTCATCACCGCCTACTACTCGCTCCGTCCCGACGCCTCCGTCCCCGCGCAGCGCGTCGCCTTCGGCACCTCCGGCCATCGCGGCAGCGCCTTCGCCGCCTCCTTCAACGACGACCCACATCGCCGCCATCACCCAGGCCATCGTCGAGTACCGCACCAACGCAATCCATCACCGGCCCCCTCTTCCTCGCGCAGGACACCCACGCCCTCTCCGAGCCCGCCTTCACCACCGCCCTCGAAGTCCTCGCCGCCAACGACATCGAAACCCTGCGTCGACGACCAGCTCGCCTACACCCCCACCCCCGCGCTCTCCCACGCCATCCTCACCCACAACCGCGGCCGCAAGATCAACCTCGCCGACGGCATCGTCATCACCCCCTCCCACAATCCCCCCGAAGACGGCGGCTTCAAATACAACCCACCCAACGGCGGCCCCGCCGACACCACCGCCACCAAGTGGATCGAGAACCGCGCCAACGAACTCATCGCCAACAACCTCAACGGCGGGTCAAGAACGCATCCCCTACGCCAAGGCCCTCGCCGCCCCCACCACCCACCGCCACGACTACGTCACCGCCTACGTCAACGACCTCGCCAACGTCATCGACTTCGACGTCCTCCGCAACACCACCCTCAAACTCGCCGTCGATCCCCTCGGCGGAGCCGGCGTCCACTACTGGCCCCGCATCGCCGAAAAGTACACTCCCGTCGTTACAAATCCTCAACCCCACGTCGACCCCACCTTCCGCTTCATGACCCTCGACTGGGACGGCCGCATCCGCATGGACTGCTCCAGCCCCTACGCCATGGCCAGCATGATCGCCAACAAAGACAAATACGACGTCGCCTGGGCCGCCGACACCGACCACGACCGCCACGGCATCGTCACCCGCTCCACCGGCCTCCTCAACCCCAACCACTACCTCGCCGTCTGCATCCAGTACCTCTTCACCCACCGCCCGGAGTGGTCCGCCAAAGTCGGCATCGGCAAGACCCTCGTCTCCTCCAGCATCATCGACCGCGTCGCCAAAGGCCTCAACCGCCCCATGCTCGAAGTCCCCGTAGGCTTCAAGTGGTTCGTCGACGGCCTCATCGATGGCTCCCTCGGCTTCGTCGGCGAAGAGTCCGCCGGCGCCACCTTCCTCCGCCGCAACGGCTCAGGTCTGGACCACCGACAAAGACGGCCTCATCCCCGGCCTGCTCGCCGCCGAAATGACCGCCGTCACCGGCAAAGACCCCGGCCAGCTCTACGCCGAACTCACCGCCAAATACGGCGACCCCGTCTACCAGCGCATCGACGCCGCAGCCACCAAAGAACAAAAAGCCAAGCTCGGCAAACTCTCCCCCTCGCAAGTCACCGCCAAAGACACTCGCCGGCGAACCCATCACCGCCATCCTCACCGAAGCCCCCGGCAACCACGCCCCCATCGGCGGCCTCAAAGTCACCACCGAAAACGGCTGGTTCGCCGCCCGCCCCTCCGGCACCGAAGACGTCTACAAAATCTACGCCGAAACCTTCAAAGGCCCCGACCACCTGAAACAAATCCAAACCGAAGCCCAACCCCTCGTCACCACCGCCATCGCCTGACTCGCGCTGACCTCCATTCCACTTTGTTTGTCATTCCGTAGCGCAGCGGAGGAATCTGCTGTAGCCGGGTGCCCCATCTTCGCGACAGCTTCATCGTCGTTAAGGTGGGCATCGAGCGAAGCTCGACCGTCTCCCACCGACATCACCACAACACCGTCATCCTGAGCGAAGTAGCTCGCAGCTTCACCGCGAGCTACGCAGTCGAAGGACCCCGAAGCAACTCACCCCGCCCATACCCTTCGAATCTTTCAACCCAGAACTCAAGTCCCACCGTCTTGCCAAAGAACAAAATTGAGAGAAGATTTTCGTTGACACACAACAACGCGTGACGTATGATCCGCGCCCTTGAGCTAAGTGCAATCCTTTCAGGAGTGTGCGTCTCATGCGACTGCAATTCCACCCGAATATTTCCAGCCCCACTTGCCGTCAATGCCCATCTGTGCGAGCCTCTCTCACCCCCTTCAGGACCATGCGATTTTGCCTGATCGTCATGACTGCCGCGGTTCTGGTTTCGTTAGCGGGCTGCTCTGGGGGTTCCGGGAACTCGGGGAATTCCGGATCAATCGGAGCCGGCAATCAGAATCCTGGAGTCGGCAATCAGAATCCTGGAGGCGGCACTCAGAATCCAGCCATCTCCTCCATTGCCCCACAAAATGCAACTGTGGGCGGCGCGGGCTTCACACTAACGGTGAATGGCAGCGGCTTCGCATCCACTTCGGCCATAAGCTGGAATGGCGTCAACCTCGCGACTACTGGCAGTAGCACTCAACTGACCGCCGCAGTTCCGGCGGCTGATCTTGCCGCAGTTGGCCTTGCGCAGATAACCGTGGTAAACCCGGCATCTAACGGCGGAACGTCGAGTCCCGTCGGCTTTATCATCAACGGAATCCCCGGCTTCGTCTATGTGGCGAATCGCGGCAGCGTGCTGACGGGAAGCATCTCCGCCTTCTCCGTCGATCCGAACACCGGCAGCCTGACTCTAGTACCGGGCTCGCCTTTCCCGGCAGGAGCGAATCCAACCGCAGTGACGGCGGACCCCACTGGCAAATTTCTGTATGAAGTCAACGATAAGAACGGGGCGACTACCAACGACCTGTTCGCTTTCACAATCAACCCCTCGACCGGGGTTCTCACTCCTGTCCCCGGATCGCCTTTCGCAACCGGGGCCAAACCCTCTCAGTCTCGGTCGATCCCACAGGCAAATTCCTTTACACCGCAGCTCGGGCGGAACAACAGCTCCCCGGCGCCGGTCACCTCTCCGAATTCAGCATCGATGCCATGACGGGTGCACTGACATTAGTCTCTCAGGTAGGAGCCTGCCTTCCCACCAGATCGGCCTGGCTAACTACGTCGCGATCGGACCCAGCCGCAGGGTTCCTTTTTGCCTCAGACCCAATCTCGGGTATCTGTTCCTTCTCAATAAGTCCATCGGGTACGCTGCAGCCGGTCGCCGGATCCCCGTTCGCCGTGAACCCCCCAGCCCAAAACACGCTGTTTCCGCGATCAGTGGCCGTAGACCCTTTTGGAAAGTTTCTCTACACCGCAAATTGGTACACGAGTGATGTCTCGGCGTTCAGCATCGCACAGCGGGGGCACGCTTACTCAAGTGTCGGGCTCACCGTATACGGTTGGGCCACCAACTCGACCCAGCCTCGTCGGTATTGGCGGATCCGCTGGGCCGTTTTCTATGGGTAGATTACTTTTTTTCGCCATCGACTGCTTCAGTATCGATTCAGATACCGGTGCCCTGTCACTTCTGGGATTTCCGTTGTTGGAGTCAAGTCCCGATCCACAAATCGCTCTCCCTTCAGGTCCTGCCAGCTCTGCTTTACCTATGGCCACAGACCCTTCAGGCAAATTTCTCTACGTGCTGACACAGACGCCTGGACCCGTGACCGCATTATTTTTCTATTTCGGGATTCGCGATCGACCCGACAACCGGCAACCTTACCCCGGTTCCGGGCTCGCCGTTGACCCTGCCCGCTCAACCCTACGCCTCAACGGTGACGATTACTCGCAAGGCTCAGTGATTGGCTGGGACTACATTCGGAGGGATGACAGTTCGAGATTCTTCGCTTCGCTCAGAATGACGACTTCCTGAGGTGGACGCGTGGCCCAGATCCAAAACTGGTGTGCCCCATCTTCGCGACTGCTTCATCGTCGCCAAGGTGGGCATCGTGCGAAGCTAGACCGCCTTCACCCAGTCCATCAATGAAAAGCCTGTCAAGTACCCAAACCACCGAAACTGCTGAAAACAATCCAGATAGACTTGGCGCACGAGTTACACCCAATCCGTAAAATAGAACTAACTGAAAAAATGAAACGACCCGGCCAAAAGCCGGGTCGTCTTATTTTCAAAATCTATGACGTAACCACCCGTAACTCAAGCTGGCTCAATATTTTGGACGCAACCCTATTGGAATCAATATTTTAGAAGAAAGCACCACACGTAACCCTAAGCAGCATCAACACTTAGCTCCAAAATACTCTCTACATAGGGGTGGGGGCCCCCGGAAAGACAACACATGCTAAATCTTCGGCGAATAAGGCGTCCTCACCATGTACGTAGAGTCCACATGATCCACCAGCTTCCCATTCGCCTCCGTAGCAGCCTGCACCTGCTTCCACTCCGGATCGGCCCCGAACGCCTTCCAGTTCTCCACCGCCTGCGCCCGGCTGGCATGTTCGATGATGTAGATCAGCGTCTTCCCCTTCAGCGGATCATCCGTCGGAGTCCAGTACCCGATATTCTTCATCCCATGCCGCTCGAAGATCGTCATCGTATGATCGCGAAACCGCGCCTGCAGCTCATCGAGCTTGCCCTCCATCGCGTGATACACCCGCAACTCATACACCGGTTCGCTCCACTCACAGAACCCGACTGCGCCTGCAGCTCAAGTCCCGTCATCGCCGATGCAATCGCACCCGCACCCAATCCCGCCAGCAAAGTTCGTCTATCCATGGTCAGAATTCTATCCCCCTTCTCTCACTTGGCCCCGGCACCAGGCATCTTCATAAAATCCTGCACCCCAACGCCGATCGTGTAAACCGCGCCGCATACATTCCGCCCTTGTAGTAATGCACCGCCTTCCCCATCGGAGTATCGATCACCTGCGGATGCCCCAGCACCTTCGTCTCATGCCCTCCAATCGCTGCCGTGTTATCAAATCGCCAAACCACCCGCGCCGAGGCATAGCCACCGCCTTTGCGCAGTAACCGGCATTGCCGCCGCAACCTTCACCGCTCTCCAATCACATCTGGCCCCAACTCCACCTGCGTCCGCACCAACTGATCCGCAACAATCCTTCCAAACACCTTCTGCCCCATCGGATTCAAATGCGTCCGGTCCACCGTACTCTTACCCACCGCCAGCCGCTCCTTCGCCTGATCCACCGCGTTGAACTTGTCCGCCTCCTCCTGCGTCATCTTGTTCAACATCGCCGTCGAAATCGCATTCAAATCAACAACCGTAATCTTCTCCTCCATCCCCACCTGCTTCGTCGCATCCGCATACTCCTTCAAGTCCTCGACCACCTTCCCATCCTTCATCGTCCGCCGCGACAACGAAGTCACCAGCACCGGCACGCCTCCAATCGCCCGCACATCCGCAACATACCTGCGCAAATTCTCCTCAAACGAAGTCGCCGCATCCGTATGCAGAGCCACCGCCGGTTTCTGATCGTTATGCCCAAACTGGATCAGGTAGTAATCACCCTTCACCGCCAGCGCCTTCTTCCACGCACCCTCGTCGACAAAGCTCTTCGTGCTCCGGCCGTTCAGCGCATCGTCCACACAAGTCACATTCGGCGTCATCACCGCACAAAACCCCGGCCCCCAACCGCCGCCCGTCGCAACCGTCGAATCCCCCACCAGCACAATCTTCACCGGCCCGCCCTCAAACACCTTCATCGCCTTCACACCCTCAGGCGGCAGCTCCGCAGCCTTCGGCCTCACATACTTCGCCAGCTCCGGAACAGCCTTCCCATATCCACCGCCACCATCCGCCCAAACACATACGACCCCTGCCAGTTCAAATGCGTCTTGTCATCGACCGTCTTCCCATCCGCATCCTTCTTCGTAATCCCCAGCGCCCTGCCTCGCTCTTCTCCAATCTTCATCCAGATAACGCGATGCTGTCCGTCTGCAAATCAATCAGCGGTACCTTCATCTCCGCCGCCACCTTCTTCATCGTCGCCGCATGCCCCAGTCAAATCCGAGTGCATCTTCCCATCCGCCTCAAAGTACCGCCGCGACAGCGGAGTCACCAGCACCGGCTTGATCCCCGCCGCCCGAGCCTCCGTCACATACCGCCGCAGATTCGCCTCATACTCCGCCATCGAAACCTGCCGCGGCAGATGCTCCTTCGTCTCCATGTCGTTATGCCCAAACTGAATCAGCATGTAATCCGGCTTCGTCTCCAGGCTCCGCTCCCACAGCCCCTGCTCGCGAAACGTCTTCGTACTCGCGCCGCCCTTCGCCATATTCAGGCAGTCCACATCGTGCCGTAAGATTCGCGCAGAATCCCCGCCCATATCCCGCATTGTCCGTCTGCGTCGAATCCCCAATCAGATCGATCCTTACCGAAGTCCCCGCCGCCCGCCGCGCCGCCGTAGCCGCATCAAACGCCTTCGCCGGATCACCCTGAGCCCACACCACCGTCGTCAAACAACCAGCCGTCAACACCCACGTATGAATCGCGCCCATCTTCATTCGCAAACTCTCCCGGCTGAGAGCTTACGTTCCACAACCCGTCAATGTAAAGGTCAGGACCTCTTTCGGCGCGCAGTTCACGACGATCACCGTCACGCCATGCCTGATGTGGTCTTCGACTTACCCTTTAATCGTCACATTGTGGTTTTGCGCTATCTGCTGAATCATCTGGAGGTGCTGTGAAATCACACCCACGCCCTGTTGCGCGACCTGCTTGACATTCGGATTCTGGGTCGTCTGCGCTGCGTTTTTAAATTCCTTCAGATCCTGTTTATGATCCTTCACCATAGCCTGGATATAGGCTTCGTCGAACTGCTGACCCGATAGCCCTTCGAGCTTCGCCACTAACTCCTTATCTTTTTTCGAAGGTCCTTTAGGCTCTTTTACGCCAAGCTGCTGCGCGACCGGTTTCATCTGTTCGCCGAGTTGCGTATGGTCTTCGACCATCTTCTGTCCGAACTGTTTCACATCATCGCTTTGAGATTTTTGCTGTGCCAATTGCCCCAGTTGCACCTCGGCAGCACCGCCTTCAAGCGCCTTTCTTACGAAAGCCTGATCCATCATCGCTTGCTGATCTTCGGGATTTGTATCCATCCTGGGTGTGGCACCGGCACCCGGTGACGACAGGCTGTTGACCAGGCATACCAGGTTGATTCGGCTGCTGTTGCCCAGCCATGCCGGGTTGATTTTGAGCAATAGCTATGACGCTCGCCAGCAACGTCGACGCCGAACATAGCAGAATTCCGCTCTGCATTCGTTTTGACATCATTGGAGTTTCCTCCCTTCATACGAGTAGTGGTGAAACTACTCCGTTTAATTTGAATGCGCCAATTAGGCACCAAGTTGCCTTTTCAAAGCTTCCAAACAATCGGGTCTTCGACAACGATGCCCGGCAGAAACCTACCCGCTCTAACACTTATCCGTTAGTCGGTTATCGCCCGTGACCCTTTACACCTAAAATTGCGGCTGTAATATTTTAGGAACGAGGTCGCCGTCAGGCCGACTGTCCAGAACGATTCGCTTCAATCCAGAACGATTTCACTTCAGCTCTTCGATACGCACGAAAGCACCGGAAAGGAATCAATCCATGAAGACGGCATCGACAGCAGCCCCACCCACCACCAATCGTCACCTTATCCGCTGGGTGGAAAAAATGGCCGACCTCTGCCAGCCTGCCGATATCCACTGGATCGACGGCTCCCAGGCCGAGTACGAGCACCTCTGCGACACCCTCGTCGAAGCCGGCACCTTCTTACCCGCTCAACGAAGAGCTCTGGCCCGGCTGCTTCTACGCCCGCTCCGCCCCCAACGACGTCGCCCGCGTCGAAGACCGCACCTTCATCTGCTCTCTCTCGAAAGACAACGCCGGCCCCACCAACAACTGGGAAGACCCCTTCGTCATGCGCAAGAAGCTCAAGCAGCTCTTCCGCGGCTGCATGCGCGGACGCACCATGTATGTCCTTCCCTACTCCATGGGCCCGATCGGCTCGCCCATGTCGCAGATCGGCGTCCAACTCACCGACTCCGCCTACGCCGTCGTCAACATGCGCATCATGACCCGCATCGGCGCACCGGTATTCGCCGAGATCGACAAAGGCGAGAAGCGCGTTGTGCCCTGCATGCACTCCGTCGGCGCCCCGCTCGCGCCCGGCCAGCAGGACGTCCCCTGGCCCTGCAACGACACCAAGTACATCGTCCACTTCCCCGAGACCCGCGAGATCTGGTCCTACGGCAGCGGCTACGGCGGCAACGCCCTCCTCGGCAAGAAATGCTTCGCCCTTCGCATCGCCTCCAACATCGCCCGCGACGAGGGCTGGATGGCCGAGCACATGCTCATCCTCGGCGTCGAGTCCCCAGCCGACAAGAACGGCAAAACAGAAAAGACCTACGTCGCCGCCGCCTTCCCCTCCGCCTGCGGCAAGACCAACTTCGCCATGATGATCCCGCCCAATGGCTTCGAAGGCTGGAAGGTCTGGACCGTCGGCGACGACATCGCCTGGATCAAGCCCGACGCCAACGGCCAGCTCCGCGCCATCAACCCCGAAGCCGGCTTCTTCGGCGTCGCTCCCGGCACCTCCGCCAAGACCAATCCCAACGCCATGAAGACCCTGGCGAAGAACACCATCTTCACCAACGTCGCCCTCACCCCCGACGGCGGCGTCTGGTGGGAGGGCATGACCGACACCCCGCCCGCCCACTGCCTCGACTGGCGCGGCAACCCCTGGACCCCTGTCATCGGCAAAGTTACCGGCCAGCCCGCCGCCCATCCCAACGGCCGCTTCACCGCCCCCGCCAGCCAGTGCCCCACCATCGATCCCGACTGGGAGAACCCCGACGGCGTTCCCATCTCCGCCTTCATCTTCGGAGGCCGCCGCCCCACCACCATGCCGCTCGTCTACCAGGCCTTCAACTGGTCCGCCGGAGTCTACATCGGCGCCACCATGGGCTCCGAGACCACCGCCGCCGCCGGAGCGCCCGTAGGCAAAGTCCGCCGCGACCCCATGGCCATGCTGCCCTTCTGCGGCTATCACATGGGCGACTACTTCCGGCACTGGCTCAGCATGCAGCGCAATCTCTCCTCCACTCCCCGCGTCTTCCACGTCAACTGGTTCCGCAAGGACGAGCAGGGAAAATTCCTCTGGCCCGGCTACTCCGAAAACATGCGCGTCCTGAAATGGATCGTCGACCGCGTCCGCGGCCGCGCCCAGGGCAAAGAGACCCCCATCGGCTGGACGCCTCACTTCGACGACATCCACTGGGAAGGCCTCGACATCCCCCCCGAAAAGCTTCGCCCCCTCTTCGACACCCTCCAGACCGTAGACCGCGACCAATGGAAGTCGCGAGGTCATGGACCACGAAGGCTCTTCCTCGCTCCTACACGACCATCTCCCCCCCGAGATGATCTACGAACGCGAGCTGCTCATCTGCAGACTTTGACACGATTCATCTAAACCATTCTTTTACAATAACCTCCGGCCGCTCCACGCGCCAGCCTTCCCAAATCTGGAAGAAGCCGCCTTTCCATCAGACATCAACCCTTGACTCCCCCGCCGTTTACCGTTACTCTTAAGCACATGGCAAGACTCCCTTCGGGTTGAGTCAGTCATAACGAAGTCCACCCACTTCGTTGCTTTACCGGAATACCCACGCAACAGCCCCCACCGCGCTGCGTGGGTTTCCTTTTTAACGACCCAATAATTCTGCTACCTCGCCTTGACGCCCAGCATCCAATCCTCTAGATTCAATCCAATGGGATTGATGCACATCGCGGCTTGTAGCTGTTGCCTCTGTTGTATGGGCAACTGTTGCTGCTGCGTTGGAGCCTCCCTCACCTAAGCCGAATTAGAAACAAATCTCAGCTTAGAGAATTCAGGAACCCACGTATCAGCGCAAGCGCGATACGTGGGTTTTTTCTTTGCCCCAACATCTCATCGATCAAACAAAGTTCAGGAGTCATCATGGCACCCACCAGAAAACAGCAAACGTCCAACACATCCACGGCACACGTCTCGGCTATCAACGTCGACCTCTCGCCGTCGTCATCGCCCTTACGCTTGCGGCTCTTATCCGCTTCAACATCATCCACTCCATCTCCTTCTAGCTCGAGCCCTCCCAATCACAATGTCTGCCCAAACCATCCCGAGCCCGGCGCCTCCCGCCGTATCCCCGACCACACGTCTCCTAGGCGTGCTGCCGGGCGTGGCTCTCCTCTTCGGGATCGGTCTGCTCGGCAAGCTCCTCGAGCACGTCTTCACCGTCCTCCGCACCCAGCAGCATCTCCCCATGCCGCACATCGAGTACGTCCTCTGGGCGATCATCCTCGGCCTCATCGTCTCGAACACCTTCGGCGTCGCGCCCATCTTCCGCCCCGGCGTCGCCACCTACGAGCTCTGGCTCAAACTCGGCATCGTGCTCGTCGGCGCACGCTTCATCCTCCAGGACGTCCTGCACATCGGCGGCCTCTCGCTCGCTCTCGTCGCAGTCGAACTCATCCTCTCGCTCTCCGTCATGACGCTGCTCGGCCGCATCTTCAGACTTCCGCCCAAACTCACCTCCCTGCTCGCCATCGGCTCCAGCATCTGCGGCGTCACCGCCATCATGGCCGCGCAGGGAGCCATCGAGCCCGACGAAGAAGACACCTCCACCGCCATCGCCGCCATCCTCACCCTCGGCGCCATCGCTCTCTTCACCTTCCCCGCCATCGGCCACTCCTCCACATGAGCCAGCAGGGCTACGGCATGTGGGCCGGCCTCGCCGTCGACAACACCGCCGAATCCCTCGTCACCGGCGCCCTCTACGGCGACGAAGCCGGCCGCTGGACCGTCCTCGCCAAGACCGCCCGCTCCTCCTTCATCGGCTTCGTCGTCCTCGGCTACGCGGTCTACTGGTCCTCGCGTGGACTCGCCCCCGACGTCCACCACAAGGCCTCTTCCTCTGGCAGAAGTTCCCCAAGTTCATCCTCGGCTTCATTGCGATCTCCGTCCTCGCCACCTGCCGGCTTCTTCACCCACGCGCCAGCTCACCAGCCTCTCGAACCTCTCGCGCTGGGCCTTCCTTCCTGCCTTCGCCGGCGTTGGCCTGCGCACAAACCTCCGCGATCTCACCGGCCAGGGCTGGCGGCCTCTCGTCGTCGGCATACTCGGCGAAATCTTCATCGCCCTCCTCACTCTCGGCCTTGTCTATCTGGAGCTACACCACGGAGGAGCACCGCTCCAGGGAGTAACACCGCGATGACCATCAAGTTCGCCACCCTCATGTCCCCACGGTCCCGGCTCTCATGGCCTGTTGTTGTCGCCCCTAGCGAGAACCACTCCGCACCCCGTCCTAAACATTCTCACTAGCGCCGTTCGCCACCTCAGAGCGAGCGCGCCGCACACATCTTCAGGAGACTCATGCAATGATCCGCACTTGCTCACGCCCATCTTCCCATTTCGTACTCCATCCTCGCCGGACTTCTCGCGCTGATCCTCGCTCTCCATCGCGCAACGCCCAGGTCGTCGGCGGCACCATCTCCGGCACCGTCACCGACGCAGTCCGGCGCCGCCGTCTCCGAGCGTCAACGTCCTCGTCCACAACGACGAAACCGGCAACGAGCGCCACCTCACCACCGGCCCTGACGGCCGCTACTCCGCACCCTCCATCCCCGTCGGCAGCTACACCGTTCACCGCAAAGCACGACGGCTTCGCTCCCCAGCAGCGCACCGGCATCCCGCTCACCGTCGGCCAGAGCAGGCGTGTCAATCTCACCCTCACCGTCGGCGCGGTCAACGCAGCAGGTCACCGTCGACAGACACGCCCATCCGTCGTCAACCTCTCCACCCAACAGACCTCCGGCCTCGTCGACGAGCGCCAGATCAAGCAACTCCCCCTCAACGGCCGCAGCTACGACCAGCTCATCACCCTCAATCCAGCAACCGTCAACTACACCGGCCAGCGCTCCGGCTCCATCGGCACCTCGAACTCCTCCGTCGGCAACATGTTCGCCGTCTCCGGCCGCCGCCCGCAGGACAATCTCTTCCTGCTCAACGGAATCGAGTACACCGGAGCATCGCTCATCAACGTCACGCCCGGCGGCACCTCCGGCCAACTCCTCGGCGTCGACGCCGTCCGCGAGTTCAACGTCGTCACCGACACCTACTCGCGCCAGCTACGGCAAGCGCCAGGGCGCGCAGATCTCAATCGTAACCGCCTCAGGCACAAATAACCTCCACGGCTCCGCATACGAGTTCCTCCGCAACTCCGCCCTCGACGCGCGCAACTACTTCGACCAGGCACAAATTCCCGAGTTCCAGCGCAACAACTTCGGCGGCTCGCTCGGCGGCCCCATCAAGAAGGACAAGCTCTTCCTCTTCGCCAACTACGAGGGCTACCGCCAGAACCTCGGCCTCTCCGATGTCACCCTCGTCCCCGACAACGCCTCGCCGTGCCACTGCCGTAGCCATCGTGTCAAACCGCTGCCTCGCACTCTGGCCCGTCCAGAACGGTCCCGAGCTGCGGCGGCGGCATCGCACTCGCTACTCCAATCCCATCGCAGCATATCCGCGAGGACTTCGGCACCACCCGCTTCGACTACAACATCAGCCCCAACGACCTCTTCTTCGCCGTCTACACCATCGACGACTCCATCGCCAACACTCCCACCCAAAACCCGCTCTCGCTCATCAACGAAAACCTGCGCGAGCAGGTCGCTCAGCGTGCAGGAGCAGCATGTCTTCTCCCCGCACCTGCTCAACACCGCCCGCGTCGGCTTCTCCCGCGCCTCCTTCTACTTCCTCGGCTCCACTCCGCATCAACAGTGCCACCGTCCCGGCTGGGTGCAGGCAAGCCCATCGGAGCCATCGTCATCGCCGGCTCCACCGCATCCAACGGCTCCTCGCAGATCACCGGCGCCGGCGCCAACGTCGGCTCCAACAACGCCACCACGCGCAACCTCTTCACCTTCGACGACCACATCTTCTGGACGCACGGCACGCCATCAGATCGAAGCAGGCGGCTGGATCCAGCGCCTCCAGTCCAACGACAACCTCGCGCAGAACCAGTACGGCCAGGCCTCCTTCGCCTCGCTCACGACCTTCCTGCAAGGCACCGTCAAGACCTTCACCGTCGTCCCCGCTCCCACCGAGCTCGGCTGGCGCTCCACGCTTGGACGCCGCCTACCTCGAAGACACCATCCAGCTTCACCCCGCGCCTCGAACTCCGCGCCGGCATCCGCATCGAATCCACCAACGGCTTCAACGAGTCACAAGGCCGCGCCTCCAATCTATGGCTTCACCAACGGCGTCATCAACACCAACCCCACCGTCGGCTCCTCCGCCCTCACCATCAACAGCGCAAAGTTCCTCCCCGAGCCCCGCCTCGGCCTCGCCTGGGACGTCTTCGGCAACGGCAAGACCGCCGTCCGCGCCGGCTTCGGCATGCACCACTCCCTGCTCGATAACCTCGACTACCGCCTCGACCAGGCCGCCCCCTTCAACACCACGCTTTCGCTCTCGAACGTCCCCGTCTCCAGCCTCAACATCACCAGTCCACCGCACCCATCCGCCGGCACACTCATCTCGCCCTCCAACGTCCAGCCCGACATCCACACGCCCACAGTCCTCTCCTGGACCTTCAAGATCGAACAGCAGATCGCTCCCAACACCTCGCTCACCGTCGGCTACATCGGCTCGCACGGCTACCACCAGATCCTCTCCGAGGACCTGAACGAGCCCGCCGCCATCATCTGCTCCACCAACAACTGCCCCGCAGGCGTAGCCAGCGGCACCATCTACTACCCCACCACCATCAAAGCCAACCCGCTGCTCGCCAACACCACCTCCTGGGTCTCGCAGGGCATCAGCAACTACAACGGCCTCGAAGTCGACGTCCGCCGCAGCTTCACCCACGGCCTGCAGTTCCGCGGCAACTACACCTTCTCCAAGAACCTCGACAACGGCTCCGCCTGGAACACCAGCGTCAGCGCCAACACGCCCGCCTTCGTCTCCGTTCCCCTCCAACCCCAGCCTCGACTACGGCCCGGCCGCCACTGACGTCCGCCACCTCGCCGCCATCAACGGCACCTACGATCTGCCCTTCGGCCACGAACCATCGCATCGGTTCCAACCTCCACGGCTTCGCCAACCACGCCGTCTCCGGCTGGACGCTCTCTGCCATCGCGCACCTCCAGTCCGGCTTCCCCTTCTCGCCGCAGCTCGGCTACAACCCCACCGGCTCGCGGCGACACGCGCAACCCCGTCCGCCCCGACATCAACCCCAACTTCCACGGCAACCTCTACCCCCGGCACTCCGCGGCCAGTTCTTCAACCCCGCCGCCTTCCTGGCACCCGCCTACGGAACCGTCGGCAATCTCGGCCGCGACACCCTCACCGGCCCCGGACTCAGCAACCTCGACCTTTCCCTCCTCAAGTCCACCCAGATCACCGAACGCGTCCGCGCCCAGTTCCGCGCCGAGTTCTTCAACATCCTCAACCGCACCAACTTCGCCACACCCAACGAAGTAGTCTTCTCCTCCGGCCCCACGCAAGGAACCGCAGCCAACCAGACCGCCGCCATAGTAGCCAGCCCCACCGCCGGCGTCATCACCGCAACCTCCACCACCTCACGCCAAATCCAGTTCGGCCTGAAGCTCCTCTTTTGATCGCGACAAACTGACAACGATAAATTTGATAACGAAAAAATTGTCACTCTGAGCGCAGCGAAGAACCCCTGCATTTCGCTTTTGCCGTTGCTTGTTTTGCATTGTCATCCTGGAGCGGAGCGAAGGATCTGCTGTTGCCGTTGCCTGTTTTCTCCGACCAACCCAATCAACCGTCATCTCGACCGAAGCGACGGACAGCTTTACGTCCGTCGCGAAGTGGAGAGACCCCTGTATTTCGCACTTGCATTTGTCCGTTCTTGCCGTTGCATTTTAGTTGTCATCCTTCGCGAAGCGGAGGATTTGCTGTTGCCCTTACTTCCCTTAGCCACAGCACTCTCGCAAGTACCGATAAATCTTTCTGTTGCCGCCGCCAACAGCCTCAGATAAGATTCACGCTATCGGGAGCGTCCCATCATGATTCGTGTCACTCAACTGCTGTGTCTCTGTGTGTTTGCCTCGACTTTTCTATACGCCGAGAGCAAGAACCCCGCCGACTATCCGCTCCGAGTCCATATCTTCAGCCGCGACCAGACCACCTTCTACCACAATCGCTATGCCGAGGAAGCAAAGGGCGAAGGCCGCGCCAATCTCTTCGAGAAAAGCGAAGCCCACGGCGTGGATTTCAGCTACGACTGTACGGAAAAGCTCAAAGCCTCCTTCGGCTACGAGACCTACCCCGCCAAATGGAAGAAGCCAGGCCAGGAGTTGGTCGTTCTGATGCCGGTATTCGGAAAGCCGAACTCGTTCTTCACCTGCAATCTCAAGACAGACGTCAAAGATTTCGCCTATGCAGCCAGCAACGGCAGGATGATGTCCGAGCCCGTCGCCCAGTTTAAAAACTGGATGGTGAAACACGACTATGACCCAGAACACGGGAAGAACATGCCGATCAAACTCGAGACCGCAGCAGCTCCACCTCCATCAGCTACGCCAACTCAGTAACCCACCCACTTGACGCCCCTGATATACTTAACTCAATAGGAAGTAAGGGTCCGGCAGTGCTGGACCCTTACTCATTTAAAACAAAGCAGCGAGACCGAAGTCCAGACCTATCCTCTTTCCTTCAAAGACTTTGGACACTTTCGGTATAGGGGGAGTACATGTTCACTCCGGCCAACATCGCGGCACTCATCATCGCCTCCAGCTTCGCCGCTGGCCTGAACATCTACGCCACCGTCCTCACCCTCGGCATCCTCGCCCGCACCCACTGGGTAGCCCTACCCCCCGGCCTCGACTCCCTAGGCCACACCTGGGTCCTCGTCGCCTGCGGAATCCTCTTCGCAATCGAATTCGTCGCCGACAAGATCCCAGCCCTCGACCTCATCTGGAACGGCATCCACACCGTCGTCCGCATCCCCATCGCCGCTCTGGTCGCCTACCACGCCAGTTCCCAGCTCTCCCCCCAGATGCAGATCCTCGCCACCGCCATAGGAGCCGCCGTAGCCCTCGCCGCCCACACCTCCAAGACCGCCGTCCGTGCCGCCGTAACCCCCAGCCCAGAACCCATCTCCAACATCGCCCTCAGCTCCTCCGAGGACGTACTCGCCGTAGCCATCACCTGGTTCGCCACCCACCACCCCTTCATAGCAGCCGCCACCGCCATCACCATCCTCATCGCCGCCTTCTTCGCCGCCCGCGCCCTCCTTCACGCCATCCAGCGCCCCCTGCGCACCATCTTCCGCCCCGACCTCGACAACCCCACCCCACCCATAAAACCCACCACCTAACCTCTCGCAATCGAAGATTCTGAGCATCCCAGTAAACTGGATCAAACGATGCCCCTAGAGTCCCCCAACGAAGGCCCAGCCACGACCACTGCGGCTCCCCCTGCAACTCCCGGCATCTTCCCCGTCCGCTCCCCCTTCGCACCGCTGCACATTCCCGCTCTTCCGCGATCGCTGGATCGCCAGCACCGTCTCCTCCATCGGCACCTGGATGCAGGACACCGCCGGCACCTGGCTCATGACCTCCCTCACCGCCTCGCCTCTGCTCATCGCGCTCATGCAGACCGCGGCCAGCCTTCCTGTTCTCATCCTTGGCCTGCTCGCCGGCGCCACCGCCGACATCTTCGACCGCCGCCGCCTCCTCATCTTCTGGCAGGCCTGGATGCTTGCCTCCGTCGGCATCCTCGCCGTCCTCACCTTCCTCGGACATATCTCTCCCTGGTCGCTCCTCGCCTTCACTTTCCTGCTCAACATTGGCTCCGCCATGAACAACCCCGCCTGGCAGGCCATCGTCCCCGAGCTCGTCCCCCGCGAATTCATCCCCGAGACCGTCAGCCTCAACGCCGCCAGCAACAACCTCGCCCGCGCCGTTGGCCCTGCCCTCGGCGGACTCATGGTCGCCGCCTTCAAACGCACCGACACCGGCTCGGCCTACGTCTTCCTGCTCAACTCCATCTCCTTCGCCGGAGTCATCTGGGTCCTCGTCAACTGGAAGCGCATCCCTCTCTTCAAGTCCGCTCTACCATCCGAGCGCATCGCTGGCTCCATCCGTTCCGGCCTCCGCTACGTCCGCTACGCGCCCAACCTCCAGGCCTCACTCGTCCGCACCTTTATCTTCCCCTTCTTCGTCTCCGCGATCTGGTCGCTGCTCGCCGTCGTCGCCAGCCGCGATCTCAACCAGGGCGCCCTCGGCTACGGCATCCTCAACGGCTCCCTCGGCCTCGGAGCCGTGCTCGCCGCCACCACCCTGCCCCGCGTCCGCCACCGCCTCACATCCGACGGCATCCTCGCCACCGCGGCCATATACGACGCCATCGCCCTATTCCTCCTCGCCCGCGTCCACTCCCCAGCCATCATCATCCCCACCCTCATCCTCTCCGGCTACGTCTGGACCTCTGCCATGTCCACCCTCAACGTCAGCGTGCAGCTCGCCGTCCCCGCCTGGGTGCAGGCACGCGCCCTCGGCACCTACCTCATGACCTTCCAGGGCGGCATGGCCCTCGGCTCCATCCTCTGGGGCTACATCGCCGAACACTCCTCCACCCCCATCGCCCTCGCCGCCTCCGGAGCAGGCCTGCTCCTCACCCTCCCCATCGTCTCTCGCTTCAAAGTCCTCCAGGGCCCCGTCCCCGACTTCACCCCGTACAATGCCGAAACGCCCCGCCCCCACCCTCATCTCCTTCCCCGAATCCGATGACGACACCGACCCCAACCTCGCCGGCCCCGTCCGCGTCTCCATCGACTACCACATCCCCGAAGAGAACTACGCCGAGTTCACCCGCGCCATCCACGAACTACGCGGCGTCCGTCTCCGTGACGGAGCCATGCGCTGGGGCATCTACCGTGACGCCAACAACCCCGAGCACCTCAACGAAACCTTCATCATGGAGTCCTGGCTCGACTACCTCCGCTCCCGCGAACGCGCACACCGCCGCCGATCAAAAGATCCGCGACAAAGTCTGGGCTCTCCACCGTCACGAAGACCCACCCAAAGTAACCCACCAGCTCTACGCCAAAGAGATCACGAGATCGCTACTCCCGCCTCCGACCCCCGCAAACTCCCCTAGCCCTTACCACCCATCAACCGCCGGCAATGCCGAGCAATCTGCACATCCTCCTCGCTAGGCAACACCCTTACCACCCCATCCCGCTCCAACCCCAAAAATCCCAGCCGCCCACAAACGCTCTTCCGCATCCTCTCGCTATGCTCTCCAATCCCCCCCGTAAATACCAGTACATCCAACCCACCCAGCACACTCGCATACCCCGCCACCGTCTTCGCCACCGTCCGGTCAAACACCTCCAGCGCCAGCACCGCAGCAGCATCTCCCTTCCCCGCAGCCCCTTCAATATCCCGCATATCCCCTCCACCACCGGCCAAACCCTTCAGCCCCGAAGCATGATTCAGCATCGTCTCAATCTCTTCCGCTCCCATCCCCTTCGCCCGCATCAAATACAGCACCACGCCCGGATCAAGATCCCCGCACCGAGTCCCCATCACCACCCCACCCGTAGGCGTCATTCCCATACTCGTATCCACCGAGCGCCCATCCGCAATCGCCGCCACGCTGCAGCCATTCCCCAGATGCGCCACCACCATCCGCCTCGGCAAAGCATCCTTCACCTGATACACAATCGACTCATAAGAAAGCCCATGGAACCCATACCGCTGCACGCCCTCATCCTTTAGCTCCACCGGCAAAGCATAGTGCCAAGCCTGCTCCGGCATCGTCCGGTGAAACGCCGTATCGAAACAAGCAAACTGCGGCAGACTCCGGATAAACCTTCTCCACCACCTCAATCAACTCCAGCGCCGCCGGAATATGCAACGGCGCAAAGTGCACCGCCTCCTTCAACTCCTTCTTCACCTCCGCCGTAATCAGCTGATGCTCCCGCAACTTCGGCCCGCCATGCACGACCCGATGCCCCACCGCCGCCGGCTCACCCACCTTCAAAGTCCGCCATCACCTCCAGCCCCCGCCGCAGCGCTTCCGTCTGACGAACCCCACCTCCCCTTCTCCCGAAACACCTCCATACCCCTAGCATCCTGAAACGTCAACTCCCCATCGCTGACGTCCAATCCCTCCAGCCTCCCCATCCAGCAAAATCTCCTCACGCTCGCCAAACAACCCTAGCTTCAACGAAGAAGACCCGCTATTCACCACCAGAATCGGAGACTCACTCATACGCACTCCATTTCCAACCACTACCACCATACGACGCCAATAAAAATGCCTCGAAAAAATTCACGCAGTCGACATGCACCCACCTTCTCCCGCCTCACATCGAACATTCACAGACCTGTATCCCAGAAAGACTATAGTCAGTGCTCCTACACCCCGTAGGATGCACGGCATCACCAGGCGACCCCTTCACCCTCATCACCACCACCGGAGAGCAGCCATGCCAACCCAACTTGAAGATCCCGCCGTCACCACCACTCCGCTCACCACAGAAGAAGCAAAAGCCATGCATGCCTACTGGAGCGCCTGCAACTACCTCTCCGCCGGCATGATCTACCTCCGCGCCAACCCCCTCCTGCGCGAACCCCTCCAGCCCGACCACATCAAGCGCCGCCTCCTCGGCCACTGGGGCTCCGATCCCGGCCAGTCCTTCATCTGGGTTCACATGAACCGCCTCATCAAAAAGTACGACCTCAACACCATCTACATCTCCGGCCCCGGCCACGGAGCACCCGCCACCCTCTCCAACGCCTACCTCGAAGGCACCTACTCCGAGGTCTACCCCGACAAGTCCCAGGACGAAGCCGGCCTCCTCAAATTCCTCAAGCAGTTCTCCTTCCCCGGCGGCATTGGCAGCCACTGCACCCCCGAAACCCCCGGCTCCATCCACGAAGGCGGCGAACTCGGCTACTCCCTCTCCCACGCCTTCGGAGCAGCCTTCGACAACCCCGACCTCCTCGTCACCTGCTGCGTCGGCGACGGCGAAGCCGAGACCGGCCCCCTCGCCACCTCCTGGCACGCCAACAAATTCCTCAACCCCATCACCGACGGCGCCGTCCTCCCAATACTTCACCTAAACGGTTACAAAATCGCGAACCCCACCATCCTCGCCCGCATCACCCGCGAAGAACTCGACGATCTCCTCCGCGGCTACGGCTACACTCCCCACACCGTCGAGTGCCTCGCCACCGACGACCCCATCGACTGCCACCAGCGCATGGCCGCCACCCTCGAACACTGCGTCAACGAGATCCGCCGCATCCAGTCAGAAGCCCGCGCGTCTAACACTCCCAACCGCCCCCGCTGGCCCGTCATCATCCTCCGTACCCCCAAAGGCTGGACCGGCCCCAAAGAAGTCGACGGCCACAAAGTCGAAGACTTCTGGCGCGCCCATCAAGTGCCCCTCCCCGAAGTCATCAAAAACCCCGCCCATCTCGCACAACTCGAAGCCTGGCTCCGCTCCTACCACCCCGAAACCCTCTTCGACGAGCACGGCACCCTCATCCCCGAACTCCTGGCCCTCCCACCCACTGGCCCGCGCCGCATCAGCGCCAACCCCCACGCCAACGGCGGCCTCCTGCGCAAGCCCCTCGAACTCCCCGACTTCCGCGACTACTGCTTCCCCGTCGAAAAACCCGCCACCACCGAGGCCTTCCCCACTCAGATCCTCGCCACCTTCCTCCGCGACACCATGCGCCGCAACATGACCAACTTCCGCGTCTTCGGCCCCGACGAGACCGCCTCCAACAAGCTCGACATCATCTACGAAGCCAGCAAAAAAACCTGGATCAACGGCTACCTCCCCGAAGACGCTGACGGCACCGAGATCGCCCCCAACGGCCGCGTCATGGAGATGCTCTCCGAGCACACCCTCGAAGGCTGGTTCGAGGGCTACGTCCTCACCGGCCGCCACGGCTTCTTCTCCTCCTACGAGGCCTTCGTCCACGTCATCGACTCCATGTACAACCAGCACGCCAAGTGGCTCGAGTCCTCCAAAAAAGAGTCCTCCTGGCGCTCCCCCATCTCCTCCATCAACCTCCTCATCACCTCACTCGTCTGGCGCCAGGACCACAACGGCTTCACCCACCAGGACCCCGGCTTCCTCGACGTCGTCACCAACAAATCCGCCAACGTCGCCCGCATCTACCTCCCGCCCGACGCCAACTGCCTCCTCTCCGTAGCCGACCACTGCCTCCGCTCCGTCAACTACATCAACGTCATCGTCGCCGACAAACAGTCGCACCTCCAGTACCTCGACAAAGACGCCGCCATCAAGCACTGCACCAAGGGCATCGGCATCTGGGACTGGGCCTCCACCGACGACTGCGCCGAGCCCGACGTCATCATGGCCTGCGCCGGCGACATCGCCACGCAAGAAGCCCTCGCCGCCACCGCAATCCTCCGCCAGCACTTCTCCGACCTCAAGATCCGCTTCATCAACGTAGTCGATCTCTACCGCCTCCAGCCCGACACCGAACACCCCCACGGCCTCTCCGACCGCGACTTCGACTCCCTCTTCCCCCCCGGCACGCCCGTCATCTTCAACTTCCACGCCTACGCCGCGCTCATCCACAAACTCACCTACCGCCGCCACAACCACGAAAACATCCACGTCCGCGGCTACAAGGAAAAAGGCAACATCAACACCCCGCTCGAACTAGCCATCCTCAACCAGGTAGACCGCTTCAACCTCTCCATTGACGTCATCGACCGCGTCCCCCGCCTTCAAAAAATCGGCGCCCACATCAAGGAGTCGCTCAAAGGCCAGATCATCGAAAGCATCGCCTACGCCCACGAAAACGGCATCGACAAAAAAGAGATCACCCACTGGACCTGGCCCTACTAACGAAACAACGTACTCTTACCCGGAGTAAGAAGTCGTCACCCTAAGTAAGAAGCGGGCATCTACCCAGAGTAAGAAACCGTCATCTCGACCGAAGCGACGGACAGCTTCACCGTCCGTCGCGGAGGGGAGAGACCCCGTATTTCGCCGTTGCCGTTGCCTGTTCTCCTGCATCCACCCAAAACGATCGGGTGCCCCATCTTCGCGCAGCCTTATCGCGCTAAGGTGGGAATGTAAAACTCATCCCAGCAAGCAGTGTTATTCCTATTGCCGTTTCGCCTTTCGCATTTAGTTGTCATCCTTCGCGAAGCGGAGGATCTGCTTCTGTACTTGTCGTTGTAGTAGTGCTTGCCGTTGCCAGTTCTTTTGTTTGTCATCCCTAGGGATCTGCTTTGCTTCTGTTGTTGCCTTTGCTTCTGAGATAGAGCGGGGCTTCAGCCCCGCGTCAAAGCTAACCGCGAAGCGGTCTCCCCTCTGCCGAAGGCCGGAGCGAAGCTCGAAAGGGCGAAGCGACTGATCTATCGCCGTTGCCTTTGTTGTTGTCCGTTCTTCGTTTTGTCATCCTACGGAGACATGCCGAGCAATAGCCTCCCTCATCCCGTATTGAGGGGAGATGGTTGTAGCAAGAAGAATTGCGTGGTACCTTCAAATTGCTTCGGAAAGGCTGAACCATGGATTCACATCGATACCGGCGGCTGAATGTTGCGCTGAGTTTGTCGTTGTTCGTTGGTTGCCTGACGAGTCGATGCTCCGGAACTTTGGTCAGCGGGTTGGCAGCTTTTGTCGGCTTCTTGATCTTTTCCAGCCTCGTCCTCTTCATCGTCAGTTCGTCTTCGACGATGTATGAAGCAATTGCCACTAGCTTGAACAGGCATACTGCGATGCTCTTCGCACCGGGCCTCTACCGTCGAGTGGTGAGACGGGTTGTGGTTGTCTGTCTGCCTACTACCACACTGGTTCTCCCTTTCCGCTTTCAGCTTCCCCCTCCAACTCAGTCGCGTTAGCTCTCTCGCTGTGGGCCGCTGTACTGGTCCAGCTGACCAGTTTCAGTTGGCTCGTGTCGCTGCCAAGGTAGGCTCGCGGGCTTTTGTGCCGCCTGTCTGTCACGCAGGAGCCAATAACTAAAAGCACATCGATGATGCGAGACCAGGCCGTGACACGTGCTGGCGGCTCCGTGTGTTTGAGATCGAAAGGGGAGTTTCTATGGCAGAGTTTAGAAAGCCAAGTCCAGAGAGTGGTGAAGGCTGGAAATCGTTCGTTGTCTTGATGATCTTTCTGGCATGCATGTTCTTTGGTTTGCGGCGGTTTTCTGCAACGACCGGAACAGGCGCAGTGTCGCCCGATTCACAGCAAGTCAGAGTTGAGGTAGCGAAGAGAGGGAGCCTAGGTGCTTCCGGATCGATGAACGTCTTCGAGCAAGAGCTCTTCGTCGTGCTCGCGTTCATTCATGGCCATGTGGTCGCGAGCTGGGCGGGTTCATGGGGTTGGGCGATTGTACTGCTCACGGTTGGGATCAATCTGCTAATGCTGCCGTTGCGCATTTCGAGCATGCGGAGTGGCGTCAAGATGCAGCGTATACAGCCAGATATTACGGCGATCAAGGCTCGCTACAAAAACGTCAAGCTCACTGATCCGCGGCATAACGATATGGCCGCGGAGATCGCAAAGTTGCAGAAGGACAATGGAGTCAATATGTTCGGTGGGTGTGTGCCGTTGCTGATTCAGATGCCGCTGCTATTTGCCTTCTTCGGCATGTTGCGCAAGGCAGTTGCCCTACGTGGTGCAGAGTGGCTTTGGCTGCATGATCTGTCATCGACCGACCCATATCACATCTTGCCGATCCTCATGGTCGTCTTTCAGCTGCTGGTGCAGTTGTATACGCCATCGCCTGGGAGCGATGCGACGCAACAGAAGATGGCGGCGTACGTGATGACTATCGGATTCGGTTACGTGAGCTGGCACTACGCATCGGGACTCGCGCTATATGCGGTGACGGGTAGTCTGCTCTCAATTGCAACTCAGGCGGCGATGAACCGTTCGGCTTTGGGACGTGAGATTAGAGCACTGCGATAACCAAAGTTCAGCGGAGGCAAACTGATCCACTACGAAAACCTGTCAAGCCCCAAATCTACAAAACCCGCGCCAGACAAGGAGATTCGCGTGGCGTACTACCCCGACTCCATTCGCTACAATTAAAGAAGGAAACAAAAACAGCATCGGCCGAACCACCCGAGCAAGCTCGAGCAATCCAGCCGACGCAAAACAATCCGTAACTCAACTTTTATCTATGCTTTGCAGACAAGCGCAAAAGAATCAATACCTTAGCACACTAGTATAACAACAAAGTATCTGTAATCAAGACTTTAGGACTAAAGTACCCCCAGGGGGGTACCCCGTCTACGCAGTTCCAAACGCCAGATCGATCAGAGTCTTCTCTTCCATCTCGTGCGCCTTCGCCGAGCCGGTAGCCGGACTCGCGCTGGCCGTACGCTTCACGCTCAGCACGGACCGGTGTCCAGCCATGCGCCGCAGCTCCGGAATCACGTACGAGAAGGCGCCCATGTTCGCCGGCTCCTCCTGAACCCAGACGATCTCCTGGGCATCAGGATGCTGATCAAGCGCAGCCTGCAGCTCCTCCTCAGGCCACGGGATACATCTGCTCGAGGAAGATGATCCCCACCCCCATGTCCTTGCGCTTCTCGCGCTCGACGCGGAGGTTGTGCCCGATCTTGCCGCTGCAAACCAGCAGCCGCCGCGGGTTCTCGACCTTGTTGTCCGGCAGAACATTCTGGAAGCGATCGACCGCAAAGTCAGCCAGCGTAGACGAAGCATCCGGATGACGCAACATGCTCTTCGGCGTAAACACGACCAGCGGCTTGCGCCACGAACGCATCGCCTGCCGCCGCAGAAGATGGAAGTACTGAGCAGCAGTAGAAGGCTGGCAGATCTGGATGTTCTCATACGCAGCCGACTGCAGGAACCGCTCGATACGTGCGCTCGAGTGCTCCGGACCCTGGCCGTCATAACCATGCGGCAGCAGCATCACAACACCGGAGAGCAGTCCCCACTTCGCCTCGCCCGCAACGATGAACTGATCGATGATGATCTGCGCGCCGTTGACGAAGTCGCCGAACTGCGCCTCCCAAAGCACCAGCGTCTCCGGATAATCGCGCGAATAACCGTACTCAAAGCCCAGCGCGGCCGCCTCTGACAGCAGCGAGTTGTAAACCTCGAAGCGCCCCTGCGTCGGAGTCAGATGCTCAAGCGGCGTATACCGAACCTCGGTCTCGGTATCGACCATCACCGAGTGCCGCTGGTTGAAAGTGCCACGCTGCGAGTCCTGCCCGGTAAGACGGACAGGAGTCCCATCCACCAGCAGCGAAGCATACGCCACCAGCTCCGCCGCGCCATAGTCGAACGCACGCTTGCCGGCCGCCATCTCCAGACGCTGCTCGATACAGCTTCTTCACCTTCGGATGAATATGAAAATTCTCCGGATAATTGGTCATCAACCGAGTGAGTTCAATGAACCGCTCGGCGGAGATACCTGTCGTAACCTTCGTCATCGGCCTCGGACAGCTCGCCGCCCTTGTACGGCTTCCAGTACTCCGGAAGCTGAGCCAGATGCGGCTTGTGCTTGATCTGCGTCGCAGCCTTCTGCTCCTCGAAGAACGCCTCCTGCGCAGCCTTCGCCTCAGCAGTCGGATCGACGCCGATCTGCTTGGCATAGAGCTGGTACAGCGGCGGATGGTCCTTGATGATGGCATAACGCCGCGGCTGCGTGACAGTCGGATCGTCGACCTCATTATGGCCATAGCGACGGTAACCGATAAGGTCGACCACAACGTCGGAGTGGAAGCGCTGGCGATACTCGGCAGCGATCTCCGCAATACGCATCACCGCATCCGGATCCTCCGCGTTGACGTGGAAGATTGGAATGGGCAGGCGCTTCGCAATGTCAGTCGAGAACCGCGAAGAGTTCGACTCCTCGGGCAGCGCCGTGAAGCCGAGCAGATTATTGATGATGATGTGCATCGTACCGCCAATGCTGTAGCCGACAAGCGAGGCAAGGTTCAGCGACTCGGCCGTGACGCCCTGGCCTGCAAAAGCAGCGTCGCCGTGAATGATGATCGGCAATACCTTATCCTTACCGCCTTCACCGATGCGTATCTGCTTGGCCCGTGCCCGGCCCATCGCGACAGGATTAACAGCCTCGAGATGGCTGGGGTTTGAGGCAAGATGCAGTGAAATGGTCTCACCGTCTGGCCCCGGTGTAGGTCGCCGGTCGCGCCCATGTGGTACTTCACGTCGCCGCCGCCCATTGTGCTGCGCGGATCGACATCTTCGAACTTGGCGAAGATCTCGCGCGCCGCTCGGCCAATAGTGTTCGTCATCACGTTCAGGCGGCCACGATGCGCCATGGCGATGATCGCAGTGGAGATACCTGCCGCTGCGCCGGAAGCGAGAACTTGATCGAGAAATGGAATGAGTACAGTCAGCCCCTCGAGGGAGAAGCGCTTGGTGCCAAGATAGCGGGACTGAATGACCTGCTCAAAGAGATCGGCACGAATGAGCTGAGTGAGGATATGAGCCTGGTCGGGCTTGGGCGTGGGCTGTTCCATGTGCTCCTGCAACCATTGCCGTTGCTCAGAGTTCGGAATGTGCATGAATTCGACGCCAAAAGTGCCGGAGTAGAAACGACGAGCTTCCGCAGCGGTCTCACCCTCGGGAACTGCCACCGGAAACGGCTCGGGCGGAAGGTATTGGCCCAGCGGATCAAGGGAGGCCTGCAGATAGCCCCACCTGCGGAAAATATCGAAAACAACCTCGCGGTCGTGCTGCTCTAGAGTTGAAACCGGTGGGGGAAGTACCCCTGCCTTCGTTGCCATTGCATCCTCACTTCACATCGATTCGCGAAAGGTCATTTCGCGTACTTCTTTATGCTAGACCTTTCCGCGCAAGCTCGTATACCCCCGTCCGTTATGCCCTAGATAACGGTCGAAGGTTTCCAACTTTATTTACTGTTATTCATTCCGTGAGGACGAGATTTTACGGCTGCAGCGGAGTTGCGGGTTCGGGATGTTCTACTGGCACAATCGTAGAAGTCGTCTTGAATCTGCGATAGTCGGAGTTCACAATGCGACCGTCACCATGGAAGCTGAAAAACAGCAACGCGCGCATAGAGCCCTGCCCGCTCAATACTGCCGGTAGCCACACCTCATCATTAATCTTCTTCATCTCTAGAGAAAAACTGGTTCCTTTCTGAATATTCACCAGCAGCCCTCCACCCACCTTGAAGTTATTGACAAACTGGCCCTGCGCCCGGATCAGCACATGGTCATGCTCATCCACCCAGACCGTACCGACCATATCGCGAATGACTTCCTCATTCCGGTTTCGGGTCTTCGCTTTCGGATCTCCGGCGTAGTCCACCACGATCGTCTCCCGCCCCCCGAACTCCACTCTTCGCGGATTTGAAAAGCTTCCTAATTCCAATATGCGCGAGACAGTCACCTCTTCATGCCCCCGAGGATCGCTCTCTTTCCCCTCAGCATCCGCCTGGTCTCGTCGCTCCCGCGCCTTCGCCGCCTCCTTGTCGATCTTCTCGCCCTCTTTCTTCTGCTCGGCAGGGCTCAGATCTTTTCCATCCTTCTTTACCAGCCTGCGCACCGGCACCCCGTTGACCCAGAATACGTCATACTCCCGGGTCTCGGTTTTCTTCACGCCACCGTGTCCGTCGCTTTCATGAGCGATCTGGATCGAGTGGTAGAGATAGTTCTTTGCGATTGCCTCTTCTGCCCTCTGATTCAGCTCGACGGCACGCATCAATGCAGGAATGTCGGGTAAAGGCTTCTCCTCCGTGACTCCAGAGCCTACTGTTTGTGCCCAGGCGGCGGTGGTCAGGGAGAACCAAAGAGCCAGAATTTTTGCCCGGTTCATTACCTTCAAGGGTAACCGTTAACGGCGCAGAGGGACAGCCTGAGCCGTCCCTCCCGCAAAACTTGTATGCAGAACGCTACAGCTTAGAGAGGCTGTACGTCAGATGCCTGCCAACCCTTGGGTCCCTTTAACTACGTTGAACTGAACTGCCTGACCTTCTTGAAGGCTCTTGAAACCGTTTGAATTGATCGCCGAGTAATGCACAAACACATCCTCGCCATTCTGACGGCTGATGAAGCCAAACCCCTTGGCGTCGTTAAACCACTTTACTGTTCCCTGTTCCATGTTGATCATTTCCTTATTGCTTTTGAATTTGCCGCTAGATACAAATCGGGGTTCGTACACCTACATCACTGCAGAAAACCAATCTGTTTCAAACGATGACCGAAGGTTAGCACAGTTGGCAATTTTTTCTACATAAATGTTTGAAATCTTTCGCATGCACTGTTTTTGGTGCAGCTCGTGCTTACGTTCGTGCAAATCGCGCTTAAGCCATCGAAGTTATGTGGGAGCGTACGATCTCTTCTGCTTTGGCCAGAACCTCGTCGAGGGTCATGGCAGTGGAGTCGAGGATGACGGCGTCGGCGGCGGGTTTGAGGGGAGATTCGGCGCGGTTGCGGTCGCGCTGGTCGCGTTCCTTCAAGTCGCGAAGGATAGCGGCTTCCGCTGCTTTCTGCTGCTCCGGTGATGGGGCTTCGTGGACAAAAGGCGAGATGGCGAAGCGATCGTCTCCGGGGGTGACCTGGCGGTAACGGCGGGTACCACGCACTTCAGGAGCGGCGTCGAGGAAGATTTTGACTTCGGCGTCGGGGAACACGGCGGTGCCTATGTCACGGCCTTCCATGACTACGCCTCCGGCGGCGCCCAGGGCGCGTTGCTGGACGACCATCCAGGCTCTGAGATGGGGGTGGACGGAGACGCGGGAGGCGGCGGCGGTGACGTCCTGCTCGCGGATGCGGCGGGAGACGTCCCGGCCGTCCAGCAGAACGCGATTGCCTTCCAATTGGGGCTCCAGCCTGATCCGGGTGCTTTCGGCGAGATCGAGGAGGGGAGATTCTTCGTCGAAGGAGAGGTCGCTATCAATGGCTTTGAGAGCGAGGGCGCGGTACATGGCTCCGGTTTCGAGGTTGAGGAAGCCGAAGCGGCGGGCGAGATGGGCGGCGAGAGTGCTTTTGCCAGCGCCGGCGGGACCGTCGATGGCAATGACGGGCCGCTGTCGCTTTGCTCCTGCCGATTCGTTCTCTCCTGCCGGATGCTGCATCTACTGCTCCTTTTCCCGAGAGGGGTCCCCCCCCCTATATGCCGTCGGCAAGTCCTTTTGTTTGTTTTACATACAGGATATATATCCCTCTAAAGATGTGCAAACAAAGGACTTATAGCCAAATATGTCCAGCAGAAGGAGTTACGGGTACCTAGTGGCCGTTCGTTTTCTACTTTTCCCTATCTTTCTATTTTAGAAGATTGGCGGTATGTAGTATGCCACTTGCGCGAGATATTTGTTTTCTGGATAAGGTATTTATTTTGTTTTGTTTATGAGATGGGCAGGGTGCGGGAAGGTTGATTGGGGGCTTGACAGTGTATTTGCTGGTGTTTTTTGAAGGCCGGTTGGTTATTCCCTTTGGCAAGTTGAGGATAATGAACTAAGGAACTGACAACAGCAGAATTAACGGCAAAGACAAATGCGGATCTCTTGAGGGTGCGACTGACGATGATGCCGTCAGTCGCTTCGCTCCGGATGGCATTTCCTTGGCCGGGTAAGGGAACAGGCAAAAACGAAAGCAACTGCAGATTCCTCCGCTACTCTGCGGATGACAAGCAAGAGGCTTATTGTTATTCGGCTGATGCGCTTTCTTCGGGCTTCCATTTGCGGGCGGGTGGGCGGTTGCCAAAGGGTTTTTTGTTGCCCTTGAACTTGTCGAAGGTGCTGGCCGGCTTGCCGGGTTTGGCTGAGAAGGCGCCGCGCTTGGCCAAGGGCTTCTTGCCGGCGAAGCCCTCTGACTTGTCAGCAAATCCACCGCTGGAATTGCCGTAGGTCTTTTTGGCGCCGGATGGCTTGGCGGAGTAGCCGTCGGTCTTCCCTGCGTAACCACCCTTTCCTGCATAGCCGCTGGTCTTACCTGCGTAACCACTCTTTCCTGCGTAGCTGCTGGTGGATTTTCCGGCGTAACCAGAGGAGCCTTCGGAGCGAGCGGGACGTGACGGGCGATCGGAGTCGAAGGTGCGGGCTGAGGGGCGTGCTGGTCGGTCTGGGTTGAAGGGACGGGCTGGACGATCTCCGCGAGGCGCGTCGAACTTGCGGTAGCGCGGGGAGGCAAAGTTACCCGCGGGACGTGGGGAGAATGACTTGTCGCCGCCACGATCTTCGCGCGGCGGGCGGGAGCCACGATCGGAGCGGCCTTCGCCGCTGGGGCGTGGCGAGAATTCGCGGCGAGGTGGACGGGAGTCGCTGTCGCGGCTGAAGGATGGGCGAGGCGAGAAGCCGCCTTCGCGTTTGCGGCCGAAGGTTCCCGGCTTGGAGTAGGTCTTGCGTGGCGCGAAGTCTCCGGAGTTGCTACCGGAGTCGGCGGCTGGGCGTGGTGTGTACTCGCGGCGAGGAGGGCGAGCGTCGGAGCGGTCTGGATTGAAGTCGCGGTTGGCGCCGTAGCTTGGCTTGCTGCCGTAATTGGGCTTGCGATCGAAGCTGGGTTTATCGCCGAATGCGGGCTTGCGGCTGAAGGATGGTTTGCTGCCGTAGCTGGGGCGCTTGTCGAAAGATGGACGCGCGGGCCTGTCGCTTCTGTCATTGTGCTGCGGCGCTTCGGGGACGACCGACGATGCGCTGGCGGCGGCGATGCGGTCGGCCTTCTCTTCTTCCCAGGGTTTGGTGAAGCTAGGGCGGTCGGGGCGATTGGATTCGCGGGTGAAGGGGCGACGTTCGCTGGGGGAAGTGGGGGCGTCGAAGGATTTGTGGCCGGGCTTGCTGCTGGGTTTCGAGAAGCCTGGCTTGGTGACGTAGCCGGTGCCGATCTTGCGTGGGGCGGGGATGAACTTTTTGATGCGCGGTTCGGCGGTGCCCGGCTCTGTTGTGTCGACTTCGCTGGTGACTACAAGGGAGTCGATGTCGTCGACGGGTGCTGCGTGGCGGCGGTAGATGAGAGGAAGATGGGCAGGTCGCCGGTTACGTGCAGGACGGTCTTGCCTTCGATGGCGAGCGTCTCAAGCTGGCGAGCCGCGAGGAGCGCGTGGACTACGTCGCGGATGCGGGTGCGGGCGGCCAGGGGAGAGAGGAAGGTCGCGATCTCTTCTTCGGTCGCAACGATGGACTGGCCGAGGTAGAGGGTGATGAGGGCGGATAGGGCGGTGGGCTGGCCGGCGTTGGCTCCGGCCTTGAGCTGCTTGGTGAAGCGGGTGGAGGTGAGCTCCCAGAGGGTGGGGGCTCCGTCCTGCTGGGGGATGGGGAGTACGCGGAGGTGCTGCCAGAGCTCGGTGAGGGCGCGGAGGACGGCGGCTTCGGTGACCTCTTTGCCTAGCTGGGTGGCTAGGTCGTAAGCGGAGAGGCTGGTCTTCTCGGCGAGGAGGTTGTAGGTGTTGAGGGCGAGGGGGGAGACTTTGGTGGGGCCGGTGGTGGCGGGGGGCTGCTTCCAGGCCTTGTCGCCGCGGAGGGTGAAGATGTAGGGGAGGACGGCGGTGGCGACGATGAAGTCGGGGGTCTCGGTGCCCATGCCGGTGGTGACGCCGAGGAGGTTGAGAGGCACGGCTGCGCCTTCCGCGATGAGGCGGATGAGTAGGGTGCGGGCCTGGTCGGTGTCGGCTAGAGTGGGGGCGGAGTTGGCGGCGCCTAGGGCGGCTTCGACCAGGGAGGGGGCGGGGGATGGGAGTTGGGTTGCGCGGGGTGAGTAAAGGGCGATGCCGGCGGCGTTGATCCAGCTGCGGGTGTTCTCGAAGGTGAGGAGGGCTTCGCCGTTCTGGTGCCATTGCTGGAGGCGGGCGGCGGCGAGTTGGTCAGCCGAAGGGATTACTGGGTTAGTGGGCTGGTTCATGCTCAAGGTGTTGCCTTCCTGCTGGCGGCTCGCTTCTGCGACGTGCAGCATTCCTTCGCGAGAGACTGCGGTGCGCAGATCCAAGGCTTGGGATGACTCTAGATTTTCAAGATGTGACCATGGGCCGGGAGGCTTGGGATGCCTGCGACTCAACTTGTATTAGGATATCGCACTCTGCGATTCCTGGTGGACGGGCTGGCTACCCATCCCCTCCCCCTTATTGCGCAAAGTCTTCGAATGAGAGACTTTAGGGTTGGACTTTGGGGAAAAGTCTGCCGGGTTAAATAGTGCAGTCCGGCTTGCGCCGGACTGGTGTGTGCTGGGTTAAATTATAGGGGCAGTGTCAAGGGGTTTGTGGCAGGTAGTGGATCAGCGTCCGCGCTGGATGACGAACTGGCGTGCGGCGAGGAGGACGGTGGTGCATCCCATGAGCGTGAGTACCAGAGCGTTGAGCCACAGGTCTGTGAAGCCGGCGCCACGCAGAATGATACCGCGGAGGATCTGGATGTAGTAGGTCGCGGGGATAAAGCGGCTGACGCCGCGAAAGAATGGCGGCATGGTGTCGATGAGAAAGATGTAGCCGGAGAGGAAGACCGAAGGCAGGACGGTGCCCATGGAGAGTTGAAATGCCTCCGCCTGAGTGCGCGCTTTCGTTGAGATGAAGAGACCGACTCCGAGTACGGTGAGCAGGAAGGGCAGCGACATTCCGAGCAGGACGAAGACGTTGCCGTGGATGGGCACCTGAAAGACGATGCGCATGATGGTGAGGATGAGGCAGAGTTCTCCGAAGCCCAGGACACCGTAGGGAATCATCTTTCCGACCATAAGGCCGAGGGGAGCGACGGGAGTCATAGTGAGTTGCTCGAGGGTGCCACGCTCGCGCTCGCGCACGAGGCTGAGGGCGATGAGCAGGATGATCATCATCTGCAGGAGAACGGCGATGAGACCGGGGACGAAGAAGTTTGCCGAGCGCGTGGCGGGGTTGTAGAGGACGGAGGGGCGGACTTCGATGGGCATCTGCGCGTGAGCCGAGGATGCGGTTGAGGGACTGCTCGAGGGCGACTCCGGTGGATGCGTTGACGGCTTGTCCGGCGACGGAGGAGTCGGAGCCGTCGATGAGGACGAGGACGGTGGCGGTGGCGCCGCTCTGGAGATGGCGGGCGTAGTCGTAGGGAATCTTGATGGCCACGCGCGCTTTGCCTGCGCGCATGGCGGCGTACATGTCGGGGTTTGATTGGACGGTGAGAGCGAGGCGGAAGGTGTCGGATGCGGCGAAGCTTTCGAGTAGTTGGCGGCTTTGCTGGGTGTGCGACTCGTCGAGGACGACGGTGGGAATTTGGCGGATGTTGGTGTCGACTGCGAAGCCGAAGAGGAAGAGCTGGATGAGCGGGATGAGGAGAGCGAAGAAGAGTGTGCCGGGATCGCGGACGATGTGGGTGAACTCCTTGCGGCAGACGGGCCAGAGACCGTAGAAGAGCGAGTTCATTTCGCGGCCTCCATGATCTGGTAGGTCAAGGTAACGAAGACGTCTTCGAGCGAGGGCACGATGGTTTGGATTTTTGCCTGAGGAAATTGCGCGCGGAGTGTGTCGATCTGGGTGGACTCGACGAGGGAGTGAATGGAGCGGCCGAAGATGGTGGCTTCGCGGACGCCGGGCTGTTTGCGCAGTGCGGCGAGGACGGTGGAGGTGTCGGGGGTTTCGATTTCCACGCGCGAGGTGCCGGCGGGATTGGCTTCGGGAAGATTCTGGAGTTCGCTGATGGTTCCGAGAGCGACGAGCTTTGACATGTAGATGTAGCCGACGCGGCCGCAACGCTCGGCCTCGTCCATGTAGTGGGTGGTGACGAAGAAGGTGACTCCCTGGGCCGACAAGAGGAAGAAGAGGTCCCAAAGCGAGCGGCGCGCGACGGGATCGATGCCGGCAGTGGGCTCGTCGAGGAAGACGACCTCGGGCGAGTGGATGATGGCGCAGCCGAGGGCGAGGCGCTGTTTCCAGCCGCCGGAGAGCGCGCTGACTCGGCGATGCAGATAGGGACCGAGGCCGGTGAGCGCGACGACCTCCTGGATGCGCTGGTGCGCGCGCGAGGCGGTGAGGCCGTAGACGCCGGAGTAGAAGCCGAGGTTCTCGGAGACGGTGAGGTCTTCGTAGAGGCCGAATTTTTGCGACATGTAGCCGACATGGCGCTTGATGTCGGCGGCATCTTTGCGGATATCCATGCCGAGGATGGTGCCGGTGCCTTCAGTGGGGGTGATGAGTCCGCAGAGGGCCTTGATGATGGTGGTTTTGCCGGAGCCGTTGGGGCCGAGGAAGCCGAAGAGTTCCCCTTTGTTGATCTCGAAGGAGACGTCGCTGACTGCGGTGAAGTCGCCGAAGCGGATGGTGAGGTGGTCGGCGGTGATGACGGGAGTCATTGCAGGCGTACCGTTGCGGACATGCCGGATTTGAGCGCGCCGTCGGAGTTGTCGACGTGGACCTTGACTCCGAAGACCTGGTGCTGGCGGTCGTCGCGGGTCTGTACGTTGCGGGGAAGGAACTCGGCCTGGGAGGCGATCTCCTGGATGTGTCCGGTGAAGGAACGGCCGCGGAAGGAGTCGACCTCGACTTGTGCGGGCTGGCCGACGCGGACGCTGGCGAGGTCGGTCTCGGGGACGTAGACCTTGACCCAGAGCTGTGAGGATTCGAGCATGGTGACGACGATCTTTCCGGGGCCGACGAGATCTCCGGTGCGCACGCTGACTGTCTGGACGAGTCCGTCGGCGGGGGCGAAGAGTTCGGCCTCTTTCAACTGCACGTCGAGTTGGTTGACGCGTGCCTGGGCCTCCTCCATCTTTGCGCGGCCTGCGTCGATGTCCTCCTTGCGATAGCCGCGCTGCATGAGGTCGGCGGCGGCCTGCGCCTGACGGTAGCGCTCCTGGGCGGCCTGGAGGTCTTCTTTGCGCGTGCCTGCCTGCAGGAGAGCGAGGCGCTGACGAAGGGACTCGGCCTTCTGGGCCGTCGAATCGCGCGTCTGCTTTTGCGTTGTCGTACTGCTGGCGAGAGACGGTGTCGCCGCGCACGAGCGTCTCCATTCGCTGGAAGTTGATCTGGGCGTTCGCGGCGTCGGCTTTGGCCGCGGCGTAGTCAGCCTCGGCTTGCTTCAGCTCCTGCGATCGGGGGCCGTTTTGGGCGGCATCGAGCATGGCACGCTGCATCTGCGCGTTGGCCTGGGCCTGCGCGATCTCTTCGGGGCGATTGCCGCGCTGGAGGCGATGGTAGTCGGCCTGGGCTTGTTCGAACTGCGCCTGGGCCTGTGCGCGCTGCGCCTTCACGTCATCGAACTCGAATTGCACTAACAGGGCCCCGGCCTTGACTGCCTGGCCCTCTTCGACGAGAACCTGGGTGACGCGACCGCCGATCTTTGAGCCGATCTGGATCTCGCGCGTTTCTATGGTGCCGGAGTAGACGAAGGAGTTTTTCGAATTCGCGCAGGAGTGGATGAGCCATCCGGCGACGATGAGGATTGCGAGCGCGGCGACTCCAAGAATGATCCTGCGTTTCATGCCATGCCCTAGAGACTGAGCCTCACGCGCTGTTCTAATTTAGTCAATCACTTTGAACCAAACTGGCCTACTCTGTAGAACCGTCAGGTGCGTTGGAAGGCTTTGGCTATGTCTTTGTGGGAGTAGCGGAGGGCGATGGGGCGGCCGTGGGGGCAGGCGGTGGGGTGTTCGGTTTTGGCGAGGGCTTCGAGGAGCCAGGTGATCTTTGAGGGCTCGAGGGGCTGGTTGATCTTGATGGCGGCGTGGCAGGCGATGCTGGCGGCGATGCGGCGGCGGCGGGCTTCGGCGTTTTCGGTTTGCTGGTTGGGGTCGGGGATGGCGAGGACCTCTTCGAGCATGCGTTCGAGCTCGATGCCTTCGAGGCCGACGGGTGCGGCTTTGATGGCGAGGGTGCGGGGGCCGAAGGGCTCGGCTTCGAAGCCGTTGCGGTTGAGCTCGTCGGCGATCTGGGCGAAGGTGATCATCTGGGCGGGGAGCAGATCGATGAGCAGGGGCATGAGGAGGCGCTGGCGCTGGATCTGTTCGGTGTCGCGCTCGCGGAGGACCTTTTCGAAGAGGATGCGCTCGTGGGCTACGTGCTGGTCGATGATCCAGAGGCCTTCTTCGTTGGTGGCGAGGATGAAGGAGTCGCGGAGCTGGCCGAGGGGTTTGAGGGTGGAGAGGGCGTGTGAGGGTGTCGGCTTGCTCGGGGGCGTGGTTCGTGAGAGGACTGTGCGTCTTCGTAGCCTACGGGGATGGAGTGGCCGGAGAAGGCGAAGCGTCCGGGGGATGGTGGGACGATGGGGGCGGCGAGATTGAAGAGGGGGATTTTATTTGTGCGGCGTGGATGTTTGTGGTGCTGATGTTTGCTGCGTGAATTGGGGTGGCGTGGATGGGGGCTTCGTAGTTTGTTACGTCGTTGGCTGCGGGGTCGGGTTCGGATTGGGGCGTTGGGGGAGAAGAAGGGTTGGTCGGGGACGCCGGGTAGGGGGCTTACGTCGATGAGGAGAGATGAGGAGGCGTCGTGGGGGCCTCCGGTGAGGGCGGTGGCGAAGCTGGCGGCGGGACGGGCCTGCATGAGGGTGGTGCGGACGGTGTCGCGGACGAAGTCGTGGACGAAGCTGGGCTGGCGGAAGCGGACTTCGGTTTTGGCGGGGTGGACGTTGACGTCGACCTCCTGCGGGGGCATCTCGAGGAAGAGGAGGACGACGGGGTAGCTGGTGGGTGGGATGATGTTGCGGTAGGCGTCGGAGAGGGCGTGGAGGATGAGCTTGTCGCGGATGAGGCGCTGGTTGACGAAGACGTAGATGGAGTTGCGATTGAGCTTTTGCAGCTCGGGCTTGGAGACGAAGCCGGTGAGGCGGAGGTAGCCGGGGTCGGCGGGGGTGTAGTCGGCGTCACGCTTCCAGGGGGGCGGCTCGGGGAGGCCGGCGCGGGTGAAGTCGAGCTCGGCGGTGGTGGGGAGCATGTAGCCGGTGGTTTCTTTGCCGAAGATCTGGAAGAGGCGGTCGGCGGCGTTGGCTACGGCGGGGGCGACGAGGAGGGCTTGCGTGGCGGAGTGGAGCTCGAAGTGTCTGGTGGGGTGGGCGAGGGCGTAGTGGGTGACGAGGGCGGCGATGTGGGAGAGCTCGGTCTGCTCGGACTTGAGGAATTTGCGGCGGGCGGGGGTGTTGAAGAAGAGGTCGCGGATGGTGATGGTGGTGCCGGTGGGGAGGCCGGCGTCTTCGACGCGGATGATGTTGCCGCCGGCGATTTCGATTAGGGTGCCTGCGGCGTCTTCTGCGTCGCGGGTTTCGAGGGTGAGGCGGGAGACGGAGGCGATGGAGGGGAGGGCTTCGCCGCGGAAGCCGAGGGTGGCGATGGAGAGGAGGTCGTCGGAGGTGCGGAGTTTGCTGGTGGCGTGGCGCTCGAAGGCGAGGAGGGCGTCGTCGCGGACCATGCCGTGGCCGTTGTCGGCGATGCGGATGAGCTTGCGGCCGCCGGCTTCGACTTCGATGCGGATGCGGGTGGCGCCGGCGTCGAGGGAGTTTTCGAGGAGCTCTTTGACGACGGAGGCGGGACGCTCGACGACTTCGCCGGCGGCGATCTGGTTCGCCACGAGGTCGGAGAGGATGCGGATGCGGCCCATGGATTGATTGTAGAGGGCAGAGCAGGTGCGGAAAACGGGGAGAGGCGGTTGGCATCCTATCGGCTATGGAGGATTGACCATGATTCGCAAACTGAAGACGGGAGAGTTCCGGATCTATTCGCGGCATGCTGATCCGAAGACAGGAAAGAGGAAGAATCTGGGGACGTTTGCGAGCCGTGAGAAGGCTGAGGAGCACGAGCGGGCGATCCAGTACTTCAAGCAGCATTAATGCCGATTGAGTGAGGCTGATTTTAGGTTGAAACAGCTGAGGCCGCCTCGTTCGGGGCGGCCTCAATCTGTCGTGGACGTGAATTATTTTTTCTTTTTCTTCTTGGTAGTTTGGGGGCTTGATCGTTTCGGTGTCGCGGTCGCCGATCATGTGGAGGCGCATGAAGTTGGTGGCTCCGGACTTGGTGCGGGTGCCGGCGACGATGCCGACGATCTGACCGTTACGGACGTAGCCTGAGTCCTCGAGCATCTCTTCGGCCATGTTGACGAGCTTGTCGGTGTCGGGAAGCGTTCGCAGAGGATGGGGTAGGTTCCCCAGAGCAGCATGGAGCGGTTGATGACCTGCTCGAAGGGCGAGAGGGCGATAGATGGGCGGCTCGGGGTGGTACTTGGAGAGCAGACGGGCGGTGGAGCCGGTCTCGGTGAAGATGGCGATGGCGCGAGGTCGAGATCTTCGGCGGCGTGCGACATGCACTCGCAGATGGTCTCGGCGACGGAGAGGCGAGTGGTGCGGTGGATGAGCGGCGGTGGGGCTGGGCTCGATGCGGATCTGGTGCTCGGTCTCGGTGACGATCTTGGCCATCATGGCGACGGACTCGACGGGATATTTGCCGGCGGCGCTTTCGGCGGAGAGCATGACGGCGTCGGTGCCGTCGTAGATGGCGTTGGCGACGTCGGAGGCCTCGGCGCGAGTGGGGCGCGGGTTCTCGATCATGGACTCGAGCATCTGGGTGGCGGTGATGACGGGTTTGCGGTACTCGGCGGCGCGGCGGATGATGTGCTTCTGGATGGCGGGGACCTTTTCGGGCGGGACTTCGACGCCGAGATCTCCGCGGGCGACCATGATGGCGTCGGCTACTTCGAGGATGGAGTCGAGGTGCTCGATGGCCTGGGGCTTTTCGAGCTTGGCGATGACCCAGGCGTCGGAGTTGAGGGCGGCGAGGCGGCTTTTGACGTGGCGGACGTCGTCGGCGGTGCGGACGAAGGAGACGGCGACGGTGTCGACGCCCTGGCCGATGGCGAAGATGAGGTCTTCCTCGTCCTTCTCGGTGAGCGAGGGGACCTTGACGGCGATGCCGGGGAGATTGATGCCCTTGTTCTCGCCGAGCATGCCGCCGTTGACGATCTCGCAGACGACGTCGACGCCTTTGACGTGCTCGACGCGGAGCTCGATGAGGCCGTCGGAGAGCAGGATGCGGGAGCCGGGCTCGAGGTTTTCGGCGAGGGTCTTGAAGACGGTGCCGACGAGGGCGGCGGTGCCTTCGATCTCGCGCGGGGTGATGGTGAGGCGTTTGCCGGCGATGAGCTGGACGGGCTTGTGGTCCTTGAGCTTGCCGGTGCGAATCTTGGGGCCCTGCAGGTCGGCGAGGATGCAGATGGGCTTGCCTTCCTCCTGTGCGACGGTGCGCACCATCTTGATGAGCTCGGCCTTCTGGGCGTGGGAGCCGTGGGAGAAGTTGAGGCGGGCGACGTCGAGGCCGGCGCGGACCAGCTGGCGGAAGATGTCGGGGGTGCTGCAGGCGGGGCCGAGCGTGGCGACGATCTTGGCGCGGCGGTCGGGTTCCACTGGTGGCATGGGGATTGACGGAGTGAGCTGTCTGGATGGTTTGCTGGATGTTCGATGGGTGGAACTATTCATGGGTCCGGAGCCGTATTCTTTCTACCGTCGCGTGGTGTCTGGAGTGGTCTGACCATCAAGGTAATTGCGCACTAGCCATTCTAACCGGGCAACTGGAGGATCTGCGGGGACTTCGACCGAAGTGGAGCCGGAGGAGTGCCGAGAGTGGAACTGGATATTGAACTCTGCGCCGAAGAGGACGCTGAGGGAGATGATGTAAAGCCAGAAGAGCAGGGCGATACCGGCACCCAGCGATCCGTAGACCTGAGAGTAGTTGGCGAAGCGGGTGACGTACCAGCCGAAGATCAAAGTAGTGAGGAACCACATGAGGGTGGCGGCGATGGCTCCGGGAAGACGCGCTCTCCAGGACTGCCGCATGGGAGTTCCCATGTGGTAGATGAGTGCGATGATGGCGACGCTGCCGGCGAGGGCGACGATCCAGCGGAAGAGGAACGCGATGATGTAGACCGGAGTCCGGATCTCGGGCATGACGTGGAGGCCGAGCCAGACGATGAGGAAGTGTCCGAAGACGACCAGCAGGCTGGCGATGGCGAGGGGAAGCAGAGAGAGCGGGACGAGAAGATAGGCGCGGCGACGGCGGGGCCAGAAGGTCCAGCAGTCCAGGGGCAGGTCGTGAGCGCGGCGGAGGCCCTCCATGAAGGTTGCGATGACGCTGGAGGCTCCGGTGACGCTGACGATGAAGGCGAAGATAAGAAAACGGGTCGAGCTCTCGTTGTCTGCTGACGCTACGAAGTAGCTTTGGAGGAGCGGGCTGACGTCGGAGGGAAGGACGCGGTCGAAGAAGGCGGAGAGCTGGAACGAATGGGAGCGGTGTCGGGTAGCAAGACGATGACGGCGGCGGCGACTATGAGCGCGGGAAAGAGGGAGACCATCGCGGAGTAGGCGGAGGACTGGGCGAGGTTGAGCCAGTCGTGGGAGTTTGCAGCGAGGATGGCGCGATGGATGAAGAGATGGAGGCGCAGGAAGGTTCTAGCAGGGGCGGAGCCGGCAGGTCTGGCATGGGTTCGACCGGTGATAGGGCAGGGGTCTCGGCCGGATTGGAGCCGGGAGAGGTCAGGCCTTCCAATGGTTGAGGAACTCGGTGACGGATTGTGAGGTCATGTTGCGCATGTTCTCGAATTCCTTGTTCTCCTGGGAGTAGAGGAGCTTGCCGTGACTGTCGAGGACGGCGAGTGCGGGGACGCCTTTGGCGATGGGGACCTGGTATTTGGCGGCGACGTCGACGTTGTGGTCCATCTGGCCGATGTCTACGTGGACGAGGACGAAGTGTTTTGCGAGCAGTTCAGCGTTGGGCTGCTGATGGAAGTAGATGTCGAGGACCTGGCAGTCGCGGCACCAGTCGCCGCCGAAGTCGAGGATGACGCGTTTGTGCTCGCGGCTTGCCTTGGCGACGGCGGCTGCGATGTCGGCGGTGGGGTTCGCGGTGGTGGAGTAGATGTGCTTGCTGACGAAGGGCGGATCGTCTGGAGCGTGAGCCTGTGAGTTGCGGGAGCCAGACCAGCAGCGACAAGCATCGCAGTGAGCAGCGCGAAAACTGAGAGCCTGGCAGGCATGGTGCGGCCTTCGTGCTGGCGCTCTGTAGCATGCGCTACATAGTTATGATGCATGCTTGCGTTACAGTTACCGCGCGAATGGCTACTTGCCGGTGTAGTAGCCGTCGCGGGTCTGGATGAAGTAGTTTTTCTTCTGGTCGGCGCTTGGCGAGGGAAGGTCGATCTGGTGGTAGCCGTCGGTGGCGGTGGCCTGGTCGGGGGTGTAGCCGAGGCGGTACTGGGCGCGGAGCTCTTCGGCGATCTGGGTGTAGATCTGGGCGACTGTCTGCTTTTTGGAGACTTCGAAGAGACGGCCTCCGGTCTCGCCGGCCATGCGCTCGAGGATCTTCTTGCCGTCGACGTGGCTCTGGCCGCGACCGCCGCGGCCGCCGCCATTACCACCGCCGCCCGGATAGCCACCACCACCTCCGCCGGGATATCCTCCGCCGCCGCCGGGATAGCGGCCGCCACCGGGATAGCCACCGCCGGGGTACCGCCGCCACGTCCTCCGCCACCGGGCCGCGCTGCTGTTGGTGATCGTCGTTGTGCTCTTCGCCTTTGAAGTAGATGGCGTAGATGATGGTGTCGGCGCGCTGGGCGGCTTCGATGGCCTTGGTGATGTTCTCTTTGCTGCCGGTCGACTCCGTCGGAGAGGATGATGAGGGCTTTGCGGCCCTTCTGTTTGGTCATGAGCTCGTCGGAGGCGAGGAAGGCGGCGTCGTAGAGGGTGGTGCCTCCGCCGTAGTGGGAGCGGCCTCCGCTGTTGCTGTTGGAATCGTCAGAGGCGTTGCTGGCTGGAAGGGCTGGAGTGTCGATTTCCTTGAGGGCGGCCTGAAGTTTGGGGCGGGAGTTGGTGAGGTCCTGCAGGAGTTCGACTGGCGGGCGAACTGGATGATGAAGGCCTTGTCCTTGTCGGTGGTCAGCATCTGGTCGAGAAAGGTGCAGCTGGCGGTGCGCTCCTCGTCGATGACGCTGCGCTGACGGACTGGCTGATATCGACCAGCAGGCCGAGGGTGAGGGGCAGGTCTTTGTCGATGTCGAAGTAGCGGATGGTCTGGGGATGGCCGTCGACCTGAGGGTGAAGTCGTCCTTGGTGAGGTTCTGGACGAGGGCGCCTTTTTTGTCGCGGACGACGACAGGGATGTTGACCAGGCGGGCGTCGACAGAGATGGTGCTCACGGGAGCCGACTGCGTGGCCGGGATATCAGCTTTCTGCGCCGCGTACATGGTCTGCTGGAGCAGGCCGGGTACGAACAGTGCCAGGGCAAGAGAGGCCAGAGGGCGGAACGAGGACATGGGACTGAAGCTCATATGGGGTTAGACGGTGATTGCGGTTGCGGGTCTCAGGTTGATTTTAGTGTGCGGCGGCAGCCGTCCGGTGTATTCTGACGGCTCAATGAAAAGAGCATTTTTGCTAGTCGCCTGTCTGGCGGGGCTCGCCCTGTTCCGGGGCGATGCGCAGATGGCGAGTTTCGCACCTTTCATGGCAAAACCTCCTGGTGGATCCACGGGGGTGGCGGTGCTGTGGCCGGGGAGAGCCCCTGAAGCAGTGGGGACGACAGAAGCTGATATTCCCAAGATGTATGTTTATCCGGCGGCGACAGGACCGGGGGTTCCGGGGCCAGTGACGCGGAATGGGCTTCGTTCCGCGGTGATCGTGATGCCGGGTGGAGGCTATCGCAGCCTGACCATGGAGAAGGAGGGTGGGGCGGAGGCACGCTGGCTGAGTGCACATGGAGTGACGGCTTTCGTACTGCAGTACCGGCTCGGACCGAGGTATCACTTCCCTGCTCCGATGCAGGATGGAGCGAGAGCGGTGCGCTATGTGCGGAGTCATGCGACCGAGTACCGGGTGGCCTTTGACAGAATCGGGGTGTGGGGATTTTCGGCGGGCGGGCATCTGGCCGGCTATCTGGCAACCGTGAATGACGGAGGCGATGCGAGGTCAGTTGATCCGGTGGAACGTGTAAGTGACCGGCCGGATTTTGCCATCATTTCATACGGACGGTTGAGTATGGATTCGTCGATTCCGCGGCAGACGAATATGGAAGGACTGCTGGGAGATCATCCGACGCCGCAGATGCTGGATTCGGTTTGGGTGACGCGACATGTCACCAGCAAAACTTCGCCGAGCTTTATCTACGCCACAACGGATGATCAGATGGTGAATTCACTGAATGCCACGGCGTACTATGACGCAATGAAGCGCGCAGGCGCCCCGGTGGAGTTGCATATCTTCGAACGTGGATCGCATGGGACAGGATTGGGCCTGCAGTTGACGAAGTTTCCTGAGTTGGCTATCTATCCATTACTGGTTGCGAACTGGATGGAGGTGCATGGTTGGATGGCGGAGGCAAAATGAGACGCGACGCAATGACTTTATGTCGATTTAGATGCGAGTGCCGGTTTTGTCTTTGTAATCGAGCCGGCCGATGCTATGTTACTTTTCAGTTACCACTAGGGTAACGTTACCTGAATGCTTGGCTTGAACGATTGATGCAGTGATTCGGCTTGGTGCGGGGTGAACGTGAAGGACTCCATGATCCGTGGCCGGCAGTCCTGGCTTTGGAAGGTCGGGCTGCTTTTAGTAGCGATGTGCGTGTTGGCGGGACGGATGCATCACGGTCTGTTGCTGCTTACGTTCGTGCTGGGGGGTGTGGGTATTGCGCTGGCTGGATGGACTGTATGGGACGAACACAATCGCACGGTTCAGTGGAATGCGGCACAGCTGGAACACTTTCGTTTTCTGGCGGCAGCAGAGACCAGCCTGGACGCATTTGCGTTGCTGGAGTCGGTTCGCGACAAATCGGGCGTGACGGTGGACTTCCGCTTCGACTATGTGAACGCGAACATTGAAAAGATGCTGGGCCGCCCGCGACGTGAAGTGTCTGGTGAGACGCTGTTGGGAACGCTTCCATTTTTTGCGACGAACGGGCTCTTTGAGAAATTATGCGGGGTTGTCGAGAGCGGTGAGCCGGTAGTGGGAGAGTTCGCCCCGGCGAGGACGGATGGCGGGCTGTGGATGCGGTATCAGGCGGTGAAGCTTGGCGACGGCGTTGCCATCACGCTCAGCGACATCAGCACGTTGAAGGCTACACAGGAGCGGTATGCCAAACTGGCGGAGTTCAACGATTCGATCTTTCAGAGCGCGCCGTTCAGCATCATTGCGACCGACCCTCGCGGGATGATTACAGCGATGAACCTGGCAGCCGAGAGGATGACCGGCTATAGCCGCGAGGAGCTGGTGGGCAAGTTTCCACTGACGCATTTGCATGATCCCCGCGAGTTGGCGAAGGCGGCCTCGATCCTGGAGGCGGCTGGGATGGTGGTGGATGAAGACTTCGAGGTGCTGACGGCGGGTGCGGCCAGGGGGGAGATGAAGGAGAAGGAATGGATCTGCGTTCGGCACGACGGGACGAAGATACCAATCAACCTGGCCGTGCGGGCTATCTTCTCGGACGGTGGTGAGGTGAGCGGTTATGTGGGGATCGCGTTCGATGTCACGGAGCGGCGCAGGATGCTGGAACATGTGACCCATCTGGCTACGCATGATCAACTGACTGGACTGGCGGGGCGTGCTCTGTTGCAGGAAAAGGCAATGCAGGCCGTAGAGCTGGCGGGGCGCTACGGCACGAAGGTAGCAGTCTTCATCATCGATCTGGACCAGTTCAAACGAATCAATGACTCACTTGGCCATTTGGCGGGCGATCAGATTCTATTGGAGACGGCGGGAAGACTGCGGCGAGCGGTGCGAGGATCGGATACCGTGGCGAGGGTAGGCGGTGATGAGTTTGTGGTGGTGATGCCGGATATCACATCAATAGCCGTGGTGGAGCAGTGCGCCGTGAACCTGGTAAAGAAACTGGGGCCGGAGATTGCGATCGATGGTCAGTTGGTTCATGTGTCGGCGAGTGTGGGGGTGTGCGTCTATCCGGATTTTGCGACGGATGCACGGCATCTGCTGAAACGCGCGGATGCGGCCTTGTATGCGGCGAAGGAGAATGGCAGGAACCAGCACCAGATTTTCAGCGAAGACATGCTGAAAGAGACGAAGCATCGCCTGACGATGGAACATGCGTTGCGTTATGCGCTGGTGAATGAGGAGTTGAGTCTGCACTATCAGCCGCTGATTTCGCTGTCGAGCGGCGCGGTGGTGGGTATGGAGGCGCTGTTGCGGTGGAAGCATCCGGTGCTGGGAGAGGTGGCGCCTGCACAGTTCATTCCGCTGGCCGAGGAGACGGGGTTGATCGTTCCGATTGGGGAGTGGGTGATGCAGACGGCTTGCCGGGAGAGTCAGCAATTGAGGGAAGAGTTGCAGAGCGATCTTACGGTCTCGATCAATCTGTCACCCCGGCAGTTTCAGCAGAAGAACCTGCTGCGGACGATTGAGCATGCCCTGGCGCAGAGTGGTCTGCCGGCGCGGAGCCTGGAGATTGAGATTACGGAGAACATGTTGATGGTCAACTCCACTGCGAACCTGGAGACGCTGCAGCAGATACGCGGGTTGGGAGCGCGGATTTCGATTGATGACTTCGGCACCGGGTTCTGCAGCTTCACGTACCTGCTGCAGTATCAGGTTGACCGATTGAAGATCGACCAGAGCTTTGTGCGGCAGGCAGTGAATGATGGGAACGCTGCTGCGGTGGTGCGGACGATCATCGCGATGTCTCACGGCCTCAACATCAAGCTGATCGCGGAAGGAGTGGAGACCGAGGAGCAACTGCGGTTTCTGCTGCGCCGCCGGTGCGACGAGGCACAAGGCAATTTCTTCGCGGGACCCATTCCAGCACAGGATTTTGCAGCCGCAGTGAGAGCGCTACAGGGAGCCGATGTGTTGCAGAGTGTGCAGAACGTAACGAAGATTGCCTGAAGGATGGCGGGCAAGTATTTTTGCAAATCCGCACTTTAGTGAATGCGGAAAAGTCCATTTTTTTGCCTTGACCCTGTATTCTGAAGTTCGATGAAAGTACTGGTTATCGACATTGGTGGCACGAATATAAAGGTTGCATCTACCGATCAACGGGTTCCGCTCAAGATCCCGTCCGGTCCCACGATGAATGCGCAGAAGATGGTCGAACTGGTGTTGGCGGCAACCGGTACGTGGGAGTACGACTGCGTCTCGATCGGTTATCCGGGGCCGGTTACCCATGACCGGCCGCTGGCGGAGCCTTTCAATCTGGCGCCTGGGTGGGTCGACTTCCCCTATCAGAAGGCTCTGGGCAAGCCGATTCGTTTCATCAACGATGCGGCGATGCAGGCGCTGGGTGGGTACCAGGGTGGACGGATGCTATTTGTTGGTGTCGGCACCGGGCTCGGGACGGCGATGATCTTCGATGGCATTGTGGTGCCGCTGGAGCTGGCACATCTTCCGTACCGGAATGGTTTTTCCTACGAGGATTATGCGGGGGCTGCGGGGTTGGAGAAGCGCGGCAAGAAGCGTTGGCGCAAGTCGGTGCTGGATATCATTGCCAAGCTGAAGGAGGCGATGGTGTGCGACTACGTGCTGCTGGGTGGAGGCAACTCCAAGCTGATGCAGGAGCTTCCGAAGGGCGTGATTCTAGGAGCGAACAGCTGTGCGATCGAAGGCGGATTGAAGCTGTGGGAGACTCCGAGTGCGGGCCCGCGTCCGGCGCTGATTACAACGACGTCCAGTAACGCTGTGCCACTTTCGAAGTCCGTACAATAGAGGCAGCGCTTTACTGGCTACGGAGAGACATGGCAAACAGATACGGCGAAGCGGCGCTGATGGCGGCCCGTGCGGAGACATACGGGAAAGCAATTACGCCGGTGGAGCGGTGGAACGACGCTACGAGAAAACTTTATCCGACCAGCACATCGGCGCAGCGTAAGGGCGGGCCGCGGAGCGCGTTTCTGAGTCTGTGCGAGGCCGGCCTAGTAAAGGGGATTCCGGCGGGCCGCTATGCTCCGGCTAACCGGGACAAGGGCTATGCGACTCGCGCGGTCTCGCTGCTGAAGGCCGGTACCCATAAGAGCGTGAACAGCCTTTGGGCCGAGGTGACGGACGGCGAAGATGTTCCGCACAGCAGCCAGATGGATGTTGTGCTGGCTCTGTGGAAGAACGATTTGATCGTTCGCTGACCCAGGCCCCCCTCCCCCCGCCCGGACCGTAAAGTATCTGGAATGAGTGGCTTGCTAAAATAGCCCTGCTAAAGTCTTGCATCCAAATACTTTGCAAGTAAAGTCTTGCGTGGAAAGGGTTTATGCCGTGATGGTCCCCGGCTTGCCTTGATTGTCTCTGTGAATTACATGGCTAGTTAAATGATAGCGGATCGGGCGGGGTGATTACGCCACGTATAAGTGCTCTGTCTGCTTCGTTTACGGGTGAATGGGGCTTGACAGGTGTTTGCGGGATCACTGGCCCTGCGACGATCTGAGCGGGGCTTGGATCGTCTTCGGGCGCAGTTGGGTGGGCTGGGGTTGGGTGGCTGCGGAGGGAGTGGTGGCGCGAACTGACCGGCTGGAGTTCTCGGGTGTCCTGTAGGTTTTGTGGACGGCAGCGATGGAGAGGATGGCTACTACGAGGAACGCGACGATGGAAACGAAAAGGCTACCGGCGCTGAGGCGATGATACGGATCGCTGGGGCTGCACGGAGGTTGGGGCGGGGTAGCCATGCGCTGTGAGATGCGTAGAGGATGCCGCGGGTTTTCAAGTACGGCGACGATATTACGGTGATGTGGACAAGCGTGGGCGTTGGCCGGACTAAATACGTTGCGTGGCTAGAATATGAATGGTCGTTCAGGATGGGGAGCGGCTGGCGGCTCAGAAAGTAATTGCGCTTCCCAATTGCATTCATCTATTTGCGTTGCGATATTTGACCAGTGCTCACCATTCATATGCCTATTGGTATATCACCACCGGTGGTCCCTTTTTCTTACCTGGGCTTACCCATACTCTCCAACTTCTCTTCAAGCGCCATCTCGATGAACTTCTCTATCGACATCCTCAGACGGTCTAGCTTTCTTCATTACTCGACAGGGATTGTTGGGGCGGCGATCGAGTCGGAGTGGACGGCTTCACGGAGGGATCGTGGCGGGGTGGAAACCCACGTCCGAGAATCCGGACGTCGGGCACCCGGTTTTGTGGGGGATTGAAACTTCGGTGGCACCTAGGAGTGTTCGGCGGCGGATTTCAGGCTGGTTAGGCCTTTTATGAAGTCGGGGCCGATCATCTTGTCCATGGTTGTGAAGACGCTCATGATCTTGCCGGGGAAGAAGGTCATGGGGCCGTACATGATCCAGCTGACGCGCGTGCCTGTGCCTTCGGGTTGGAGGAGGAAGTCGGTGGTGTTGTGGCCTTCGAAGGGCTTGAGGAAGTCGAGCTTGATGGAGGTTTTGGCGGGCTCGACGGTGAGGATCTCCATGCGGCCCTCGCCGACTTTGCTGTTCCCTTCCCACTCGTAGATGGCGCCGGGGCCGGTGGCGGGACCGGAGTAGGTGGTCTTCATGGCGGGGTCCAACTTTGCCCAGGGGGACCAGACGGGCCAGTTGTGGAAGTCGTTGATGAGGGCGGCGACTTTGGCCGGGGGGGCGTCGACGGTGATGGAGCGCTCGACGCGGAAGTCGGAGGGCTCGGTGGAGGCGAGGATAAGAATGCAGACGACAGCGAGAAGGATGAACCCGCTTATGAATCTCCGCATGGTGTCTCCTGTGAGTGGCGTACAGCTGCTATCTGGACAGGATAAAGTGAGCGCGGGCGGCGTGGGGCTTTATTATTCTCAAAAGCCTGTTTTCGAAAGGAATCTCTTGCTCCGACTCCGTATGCTCGCTGTGTTTGCTTTGTTTGGTTGTGCTGTGGGTGCGGGTATAGCTCAGAAGCCGCGTACTACGCCTGTTACCGACGCTGAGGTGGCGCGGATTACGCGTGAGGCGATCCTGATCGATACGCATAATGATGTTCCTTCACACACCGTGAACGGGTACGACATTGGCACGCATAACAAGGCAGGGCAGACGGATTTGCCACGGATGAAGGGGTTTCTGGGGGCGGAGTTTTTTGCGGTGTTTGTGGATGCGGAGTATGTGAATGGCAACCACTCGGCTAACCGGGCGCTGCAGATGATCGATACGGTGCGGACGGATGTGATTGCGAAGTATCCGAATGAGTTTGTGTTCGCGACGACGGCGGATGAGATCGTGAAGGCGCATGATTCGCATAAGATCGCAGCGCTGATGGGGATTGAGGGTGGGCATGCGATTGAAGATTCGCTGCGGCTGCTGCGGGATTATTATGCGCTGGGTGTGCGGTATATGACGCTGACGCACTTCAATACGAATAACTGGGCGGATGCGCAGGGAGATGCGAATAATCCGAAGGTTAAGCACCACAATGGGCTGACGCCGTTTGGGAAGGATGTGGTCCGGGAGATGAATCGGCTGGGGATGATGGTGGATATCTCGCATACGGCGGATAAGACTTTTTATGACGCGCTGGAGGTTTCGTCGGCACCGATTATTGCTTCGCACTCGAGTTGCAGGGCGCTCTCGAACCATACGCGGAATTTGACGGACGATATGATTCGGGCGCTGGCGGCGAAGGGTGGCACGATGCAGATTAATTTTGATTGCGACTATCTTTCGCAGAAATACTATGACGCGTCGAAGCCGGTAATGGCTGCGCTGCGGCCGCAGTTGGCGGAGGCGAGGAAGATTCCGGATGCGGCGGAGCGCGAGGCGGCGGTGGATAAGCTGGAGAGTGATGCGCTGGCTAAATTGCCGACTCCTACGTTGGCCGATGTGGTGGCGCAGATCGATCATGCAGTGAAGGTGGGTGGGATCGATCATGTGGGGATCGGGACGGACTTTGACGGGGTGAATTGCGTTCCGGCGGAGTTGAGTTCTTATGACAAGTTTCCGGCGCTGACTCGGGCGCTGCTGGAGAAGGGTTATTCGGCGGCGGATATTAAGAAGATCTATGGGGGGAATCTGCTGCGGGTGATGCGGGCGGTTGAGCAGCGGGCTCGGGAATTGAAGGGTACGCCGGCGATTGAGACGAAGATTGAGAAGGGTTCGAGCGGGTCTTAAGGCCTGCTGGTTTTTTTCTGGGCGAGAATTTCATAGTGTGAGCCGGTGGGTGTCAGGTTGCTGCGGTAGAGATTGACCGTGTCTGCGCTGAAACTGCTCCGGAGTGAGGGCGGCAGTTCGTGTTGGTTCTTGCTTAGCCGTAGCGATCCGCGGAAGCGTGCGAGCGTGATGTGTGGTTGGTAGGGTCGGTCTTCCGGGGCGAAGCCGCAGCGGGCCATGCTGGCGGCCACCTTTGCCTGGAGATGGAGGAGCGGGCGGGCGGGTTCGACCTCTGCGATGAGAACGCCTGCTCGCGGGAAGGTATTCAGGCCAGTGAATTTTATTTGAAGCGGCGCGAAGTGGAGTTCGGAGAGTTCGTGCTCGATGCGTGGGAGTGTAGGTTCGGCGACCTCTCCTAAAAAGACCAGGGTGAGGTGGATGTTTTCGGGGGCGGTCCAGCGGCCTTGGGGAAGTTCGATTGCTCGTGTGAGGCGGGTGAGGGCTAGGGCTAGCTCGGATGGGATGGGCAGGCCGAGGAAGAGGCGCATGAATCTTGGATGCGGGGGACGGGTGAGAGAAGAATCTGACTAGAGGTACCTGCCCGATCGGAAGGAAAATGGGTTTACAACTGGGCCGCCGAGAATGGCATCGTAGTCGCTATTGGCGAGCGCCAGCTCCACATTTCAGACTGAATCAACACACCCCGGGACCCCACGAACACAGAGGCCGGCGTCTGATAAGACGTCCAACACCATGATTGCGAAATCCATAGGAGGTCGTCTTGGTAACTGTAAAGGTCGCAACAATGAAGGTGGCGGAGATTCCTAAGGCAGGGGGAGATTTCCAGATTGTTGAGCGCGAGATTCCTAAGCCGGGTGCAGGGCAGGTGCTGATCAAGGTGCAGGCTTGTGGTGTGTGCCACAGCGACGTGCTCACGAAAGATGGGAGCTGGCCCGGGATTCAGTATCCGCGTGTTCCTGGGCATGAGATTGCGGGCATCATCGATGAATTGGGCCCGGGTGCCTCCGTGTGGAAGAAGGGGCAGCGTGTCGGTGTCGGCTGGCATGGGGGCCAGGACGGGACGTGTCTTTCGTGTCGGCGTGGAGATTTTACCAATTGCCGGAACCTGAAGATTCCGGGGATCAGCTATGACGGGGGATACGCGGAATATGTGGTGGTTCCTGTCGAGGCACTAGCGGCGATACCGGAGAGTCTGAGCGATGTTGACGCGGCGCCGCTGCTCTGCGCAGGACTTACCACCTTCAACGCGCTGCGGCATAGTGGTGCGCTCCCCGGTGACCTTGTTGCGGTGCAGGGTATCGGCGGTCTGGGTCATCTTGGAGTTCAGTTTGCGAGCAAGTTTGGTTATAAGGTCGCAGCCATCGGACGCGGTCCCGAGAACGAGGCGCTTGCAAAGAAGCTCGGAGCAAACGTGTACATCGATAGCAAATCGAGGAATGCGGCGGAGGAATTGCAAAAGCTGGGCGGGGCGCAGGTGATTCTGGCGACAGCTCCAAGCTCGAAGGCGATGTCCGAACTGATCGACGGCCTGGGGCCGAACGGCAAGCTTGTCGTCGTGGGTGTGTCATTTGATCCCATCGAAGTTGCCCCGGTAAAGCTCATTACTGGAGTTCGAAGTATTCAAGGCTGGATGGCAGGAGTACCAACAGATTCCGAGGACACACTTCGCTGCGCCGAACTGACCGGCGTGCGTCCCATGATTGAGACTTATCCGCTCGAAAAAGCGGCCGAGGCTTATGCGCGGATGCTGAGCGGCAAGGCAGAGTTTCGTGTGGTTCTAACGATGTGAGAGCAATCCGCAAGCAGATCGGTGCGGGGCAATAAACGGGCGGACTCTTTCGAGTCCGCCCATTCTGCTTGCTGTCGATGACGCATAGCTTACTCGGCGGCCATTTCTTCCTGTTCACCTTCCATGAGCATCTATTCGAGTTCGCGCTCTTCGGCTTCGATGGGGTTCGCGCTTTCGCGCAAATGTCCCACAGATGCCGCGATAGAGCTGAGGCATGTGTGGGGCACTCGCCTTCCACGATCAGGTCATTTTGGCTCAAACCGATGCGTATAATGGCGGTTGATAAACCTACAATAAAGGCCCCCTGTGACCCTGGTTCGTTGCCTCACATTCCTGCTCGTTTTGTTATTTCTGATCATTCCCAAACAGAAGGCGGTTGCGCAGACGTCGATCTACGGATCGGTTGCGGTCGTCAATTATGGCGTCAACTACTCCGGTTACTCGACTATCAAGGGTGACACGGGAGGGCTGATCGGTGGAGGCTTTTACAACTTCCCGATACACAGCCGCCTGACAGCAGGAGTGGATATCCGCGGCTCTTTCGGGATCGGCTCCGGAGGAGGAGCGTTGGGGACGGCGGCCTTGAGAATTGGGTTCGTGCCGGAGCGCGTGGCTCTTCGGCCTTATTTCCAACTCGGAGGCGGAGTGGCTACCACCACTTTTCACAACGGCCAATTCGCGCGACACACCAGTGGCGGTCTGGAACTCGCCGGCGGACTTGATATTCGGTTGAACGATTCCTTCGATCTTAGGGCCGTCGAATTGGGAGCTGTCGCAGGGGGCACCAACCAAAGTGTGGAGTCCGCCTTCATCGATGGGGGCATTGTCTATCATCTACACCGACGCTCTCCCAAACAGTGAGCAAAAGCGGTTAGCGCGCGCAAATGCCCACTCATAAGGTGAGACCGCATGAATGGGGCACCCCGATGTTTGGGTAGTTTCTGTGTATGGCCACCCCACCCGAAATCCGTCGATCGGTTAGATGTGGGCCACCGGCCCGGCCGCAGGAGGTCATTTTGCTTCGTTTAGAGACATATCGGCCACCTTTGACGCGAGCACCGCAGCGTCCAGGTCAGAGCGATTGCATAGCACGATGACGGTCAGCTTGTCCTGGGTGAAGCGTTCGATCGCTGTCTTGAAGCCAACGGTCTCGCCGTGGTGCCACATTCGCGCATGGCTTTTGTATGGATCCAGAAACCAGCCGAAGCCGTAAGACACAGACTTGCCGGCCTGCGGATCGGTATCGTCTGGATCGCTCGCCCAATGCGGCTCCGATCCATCTGGCAATTTGAACGGTGTTAGTGCCGCCTGCATCTCTGCTTCGCTGAGGAGGGTGTGGTGTTCGAGCGCGTCATCCCACCTGGCAAGATCTTCGAGGTTCGAGTACACTCCTCCATCGCCGAGGGTTGCCGATGTTGAGCTTTGATCTGTCTCCTCCAACGATCCGCCCTTTTTGGAATAACCGTAGGCGCGGTTTGGAACTTCGTTCTTCCCTTTCACAAACGCGAGCGTGCTGCCCATCTTTAGCGGCTTGAAGACGCGCTCGCTGAGGAAATCTCCGAAGGGCTCGCCGGAGACTTTTCCTACAATCAGGCCCAACAGCACGTAGCCTGAATTGCTGTAAGACCACTTCGTTCCGGGCGCGAATTTTCCGTGGTCCTGCGCTTCCAAAAGCGTTAGCACTTCTCCGTCCTGAATCTGGTGGTCCGCTGTCCACCGCGAAGGCTGGCCTGACGAAGTCTGATCCATCAGGTCCTCATATTCGGGGAGCCCCGAGGTGTGATTGAGCAGATTCCGGATCGTGATGGACTTTCCATAGGCTGGAAAATCCGGAAATATTTCGGTCAACGACTCGTCGTAGCGGAGCTTGCCGTCATGCACCAGAAGCATCACGGCCATTGCGGTGAATTGCTTTGTGCATGATGCCAGCCGGAAGTTGGTCTGCGCATCGATCGCCGTTTGCGTTTTCAAATCTCTCACGCCGTATTCGCGCTCAAAGAGTGTTCGGTTGTTTTGCCTGACCAACACTGCCAGGCCCGGCGAATGGTTGTCAGTCAGATTTGCAAAGATTTGGTCGAGTTGCGCTGTAGAGTTTGCGCCTTGTGCACGCGCGGGAGCGCCCACCGGAATGACCGACAAAAAGAGCAGCAGCGACGCCAGGGTGGTTGTTCCCATCGAATGATTCCTCACGAAATAGTTCCACCATGATAGCTTCCGCGCGAGCATTGTTCGGTGGCAGTCGCTGGTCTATTTTGCGGCGAGCTTGCGCGGGCGGCAGACTGTCTATACTCGCACCCTTCGCAAAGCGCGCGAAGGATGGGGCACCCAAAGTTGTGGCAACTAGATATGGGCCTTCCGCCTGTTGACAGTGTTTCAGATCGGCGTTCAACATTTTACGAATGAATTGAGATCCTTACATGAAGGAGTCCTTTTATGACTGAAACCACATCCGCTGGGGCGTCGGGCGGTGGGGCGCGCGGATCTCACGCGAACACGGGTAACGGACTGCAGGCGAAGAGTGTTCTGACGAAGATCGCGGCTGTTGTCGCAGATCGAAATATTCCTTTCCTTGTTTGCAGCATTGGAATGATCGTTATGTTGCTGTGGGCAGGCAATTTCAAGATGACAGCACCCGGAGCAGAGGGCATCATCCCGCTTGTCAGTAACAGCCCACTTAACCAGTTGGCAGTTCAAGCTCTTTGGACCATATACTTTGGGGGATATGATCGGGGCCACTGAATGGACAGCGGCAATCCTCCTGATCATTGGCTACTTTAAACCTAAAGCAGGCATTCTGGGCGGGATGATTCTAGTCGTCATGTTCTTCACCACAAGCACTATGTTGATCACGACCCCGGATGACACCATCGTGGTTCACGGCATCCATTACATGAATAATCTCGGCCTGTTTCTCTTCAAGGACATTATCTCTTTCGGAGTTGCGTTCTATCTGATCAGCTACTATGGCCGAAAAGCGATCATGGCCGAGAACCAGAGATGATGGTCTGCGGGGAAATTCCAATTCGAATTCTTACTCGATAACTCGTGTACTGGGGGTGCGCGGACCGTACGCGCGTAGCGCGAATGCCCGCCTTAGGCGCAAAAGACGCGCCGAAGATTGGCCCCCCAGATTATTCCGGTCGGTTAGGTGTGAGCCCGCTTATCTTGCGGCGAGTTTGCGGGGACGGCCTCCGAGGGAGCCGTTGGCGCGGGCGGCTGCAGCCTTGGGTTTGCTTCGGGAGGATCCGCCGGCGGCGCCGAGGCGGGCGGCCATTCATTTGCAGGAGCCCAGGAAGCCTTCGAGGATGGGCGGGGATTTAGAGGTCGGCATCGAGTTTGGGGGAGTGCAGACCGAAGCCGGATGGAGAGATTTCGATCTCGCTCAGTTGTGCGGGGGAGAAGAAGATGCCGATGCCGGAGGAGAGTGTGACGATGATGTTTCCGGATTTGCGGTCGAAGCGCGCGGAGGTCGCGGCGAGAGTGCTGGCCTTGAGCGCCTTTGCGCGAGCGGTCGCTTCTCTGAACTCCTGATTAGTGATTGTCATGTATCTCCTTCCAGTCACAAGCCTGATGGATTCCCTGAGTGAGCTTCTGGAATGCCAAGCAAAGTCGAAACCTCGAGAGGTTTCTGTTGCTGTAATTGTGATGGAGTGGCACCGAGACGCTCCGCAAGAGCGTTTGCCAATGAGTGCAATGGCGGCAGATTATAACTGCTTACGGCATTGCTAGGATCAGAAGCGATGAGCAATGCGATCTTGTGTTTTACCTCTACCTTTAGCTGATCGTTCCAATTCTTCCCCTGTAATTTGAAGTTCTCCCGCATTCGCTCACTCCACTTTTTATTCGTTTTGAATTTTGGAGAATCTAGAGATATGCGATATGTCGTTTGCATCATCTGTCTGTAGAGATCGGGAGCTATCAGATCCTCGAATTCGGATTCAACGAAGCCCTCGCGTGTCGCAAAGTTGGTGTCTGCGTCTAGCAGGAGCCCCTGAAGCTTTGCCTTTTCGAAGGCATCGCGGCCAGCTTTGTCGTAATCGAGAAAGGCGTGGGTTGAGCATAGCGCTTCCTGAAGTAGTCCTACTTTATAAGAAAGATTGCTGCCGCCCTGAAGCGTATCGATTACTAGACTTCCACTCTTCAATGCAGTTTGGAGAAAAGAAGAGAAGATCGGGAGCATCGCGTTTAGCGCAATTTTATCTTCATCTCCCTCAACAACAAGTACGAGCTCAGCATGTCGTAAATTATCCGAAGCACGAACGCCTAGGATCTCACGGATCTCTTGAATGTTCTTTGCGACTCGCGCTTTGTTGTGATTCACACTGACGTTGGCGTCTATATTCGATCGATCTACGAAAAGGGGACAATGGCTGGTGATAACTATCTGCTGTTCCTTCGCGAGATCTTGAAGCACAGACTTGAGTCCATGGATCGCGCTTGGATGTAGATGCGATTCAGGTTCTTCAACGGCAACAATCACATGTTTTGATCCAGCGCCTCTCTGAGAGGCGTGACGCATTAGAGCGATTGCTGCAAGGCTTTGTACGCCGTCGCCCTTGAATTCCAGTTTTGTCTCCGTACCATCGTTTACGTAAATTTCAGAGCTTCGGAGTGCGCTTGCTCTAGCTTCCGATGCGACCGAAACTTTCACGCCCTTGATTGCGGGCAAGAATTGAATGAGCGTTGACTGAATGCTTGCAGACAATCGCTTGAGTATAGGATCTTGAAGTGCTTCTATCTGCTGAATAGCGTTCTTATATTCAGGGAATTGTTCAACCGCAGAGAGCTCCTCCTCCACCATGTCAGACACGACTCTACCTGCCGCCTTCGCATTCCTGATCGTTGGGATATAGCGATATCCCAACCGTCGGTTGATGAATCTTCCGATCAGAAGGGCCTTCTTAGTAAGTGCAGCTGCACCGGGTCCTTTCTTAGCTATCGAGATTGTCGCGGAGTCGTTCCCGAGTGAAATACGGATCGGCAGAGTCCCGTTCAAGTTGCTCTTGATTTCCGCCTTGAAATCAGTCACTTCTTCAGGGGTTAAATTCAAACTCCATCTGAATGATTGACTTACCGTCGCTCTCCTTTCTCTGCTTTTGAATTGGAAAATCAGTGTCCCAGTCATACACCCGCCTCGACACGTAAGTCCGAATTGTCCCGTCCGCCCGTAAGGCCTTGGCCGTCTCGAAGGGGGACATCCTTCCACTCGTAAGCACCTGCATACCAATAACAAGTGCGCGCAGAATATTTGATTTCCCTTCGTTATTGGGTCCGATCAAGACTGTCCAGGGATAAAGGTGGATTTTACGAGCCTTCGTGATGCTACGAAAATCCTCGATTGTTATCGAAACTAGTCTCACTTTTTCCCCTGAATGAAATGGTTCGACATGATTTGAAAACAGATAAGCCGACCCCTTTGGGTCGGCTTATCGTTTCACACTATCGCCACGGTATAAAGCTTATTCGGCGGCCATTTCTTCTTGTTCGCCTTCCATGCGCATCTGTTCGAGTTCGCGCTCTTCGGCTTCGATGGCTGCTGTGACTTCCTGCTGGACCTGGGCTGCCGCTTCTTCGAGCTCTGGGGAGAGCTGGACGTTGCGGTAGTACTCCATGCCGGTGCCGGCGGGGATGAGGCGGCCTACGATGACGTTTTCCTTGAGGCCGCGGAGCGTGTCGATGGAGCCGTTGATGCTGGCTTCGGTGAGTACGCGGGTGGTCTCCTGGAAGCTGGCGGCCGAGATGAAGCTGTCGGTCGAGAGCGACGCCTTGGTGATGCCGAGGAGGAGCGAGCGTCCGATTGCGGGACGTCCGCCGGTCATCAGTACGCGCTGGTTCTCTGCGTTGAAGCGGAAGCGGTCGGTCTGCTGATCGACGAGGAAGGTGGTGTCGCCGACTTCTTCGATCTTGACCCAGCGGAGCATCTGCCGAACGATGGTCTCGATGTGCTTGTCGGAGATGGTAACGCCCTGGAGACGGTAGACCTCCTGGATCTCGTTGACGAGGTACATCTGGACCGCGCGCTCGCCGAGCACCTCGAGGATGTCGTGCGGGCTGCGGGGACCGTCGATGAGCGCGTCACCGGCACGGAGGCGTTCGCCTTCCTGCACGTTGACGTAGACGCCGCGAGGAACGCTGTACTCCTCTTCCTGTCCGTTGTCGGCGGTGACGTAGACCTTGCGCTGTCCCTTGGAGACTTCGCCGAAGCGTACGACGCCGTCGATCTTGGAGATGATCGCCGGGTCGCGGGGCTTGCGGGCCTCGAAGAGTTCGACGACGCGAGGCAGACCGCCGGTGATGTCCTTGGTGCGGGTGGTTTCGCGTGGGATCTTGGCAAGGATGTCGCCGGGGAAGAGCTCGTCGCCGTCCGCGACCATGAGGTGGGCGCGGGATGGCATGAGGTAACGCTTGTTGCCCTGGGCGGACTTGATGATGATGGCGGGCTGACGCTTCTCGTCGGAGGAGTCGGCGACGACGAGGCGGCTGAGGCCGGTGACTTCGTCGACTTCTTCGTTGAGGGTGACGCCTTCCTGGAGGTCCTTGAACTGGACGGTTCCGGAGATCTCGGTGAGGAGGGAGAAGGTGTAGGGATCCCACTCGCCGAGGCGATCGCCCTGGGCTACCCTGGCGCCGTCTTCGACCTTGAGCTTGGCGCCGTAGACGATGGCGTAACGCTCCTTCTCGCGGCCCTTGTCGTCGATGATGGCGATGGAGCCGTTGCGGTTCATCGCGACCAGACCGCCGTCCTTGGAGCGGACGGTGACGAGGTTGATGAAGCGCACGGAGCCGGCGTTCTTGGCCTCGAGGTGCGAGGCGTCAGAGACGCGCGATGCGGTTCCGCCGATGTGGAAGGTACGCATGGTGAGCTGGGTGCCGGGCTCGCCGATGGACTGCGCCGCGATGACGCCGACGGCTTCGCCCATCTCCACCATCTTGCCGGAGCCGAGGTTACGGCCGTAGCAGAGGATGCAGACGCCGCGCTTGGACTCGCAGGTGAGGACCGAGCGAATCTTGACCCGCTCGATGCCAGCTGCCTGGATCGCGGAGGCGAGATCTTCGTCGATCTCCTGGTTGACTTCGACGATGGTCTTGCCCTCGAAGTCCTTGAGCTTCTCGAGCGAGACGCGGCCGATGATGCGGTCGCGGAGGGGCTCGATGGTCTCACCGGCTTCGATGATGGGGGTGACGTAGATGCCTTCGACGGTGCCGCAGTCGTTGTGCGAGATGATGACATCCTGCGCGACGTCGACGAGGCGGCGGGTGAGGTATCCGGAGTCCGCGGTCTTCAGCGCGGTATCCGCGAGACCCTTACGGGCGCCGTGGGTGGAGATGAAGTACTGGAGGACGGTGAGGCCTTCACGGAAGTTCGCCGTGATGGGGGTCTCGATGATTTCGCCGGAGGGCTTGGCCATGAGGCCGCGCATGCCGGAGAGCTGACGGATCTGCTGTTTGGAGCCACGAGCACCGGAGTCGGCCATGATGTAGATCGGATTCATGACGCCGTCTTTGTCGTTCTGCTTCATGTTGTTGAACATCTCATCGGCGACGCGCTCGGTGACTCCCGACCACATCTGGATGACCTTGTTCGAACGCTCGCCGTTGGTGATGGCACCGTCGAGGTACTGCTGCTGCATGGAGAGGACGGTCTTCTCGGCTTCGCCGACGAGCGTGTACTTGGAGTCGGGGATGACCATGTCGTCGAGGCCGACGGAGAGTCCGGACCGGGTGGCGTAACGGAAGCCGAGGTCCTTGATCTTGTCGAGCGTCTTGACGGTGATTTCGAGGCCGAGGTTCAGGTAGCAGTAGTTGACGAGCTGGCCGATTCCCTTCTTCTTGAGCAGACCGTTGACGTAGGGCATGCCATCCGGGAGCGCATCGTTGAGGATGGCGCGGCCGACGGTGGTCGAGATGAACTGCTTGTTGAACTCGACCGGCTCGGTGTGGGTGAGGTCCTGATCGTCGTACGCGGTGGTCATGTCGAGGACAGGGCCGGTGTAGCGCAGACGGATCGGGGTGAGGGTCTCGACCTGCTTCGCTTCGAGGGCCATGAAGACCTCTTCGATGTTGGCGAAGACGCGGCCTTCACCCTTGGCGTTGACCTTCGCCTTGGTGAGGTAGTAGAGGCCGAGGACGAGGTCCTGCGTCGGGACGGTGATGGGCTGACCGCTGGCGGGCGAGAGGATGTTGTGCGAAGCGAGCATCAGGACGCTGGCTTCGATCTGGGCCTCGGGCGAGAGCGGGATGTGCACGGCCATCTGGTCGCCGTCGAAGTCCGCGTTGAAGGCGGTGCAGACGAGCGGATGGATCTTGATCGCCTTACCTTCGACGAGCACGGGCTCGAACGCCTGGATGCCGAGGCGATGCAGCGTCGGAGCGCGGTTGAGCAGGACGGGGTGATCCTTGATGACCTCTTCGAGGATGTCCCAGACGATGGGCTCCTGCATCTCGACCATCTCTTTGGCCTGCTTGATGGTGGTGCAGTGGCCGGTCTGCTCGAGGCGGTGGTAGATGAAGGGCTTGAAGAGCTCGAGCGCCATCTTCTTGGGGAGACCGCACTGGTGCAGCTTCAGCTCGGGGCCGACGACGATGACCGAACGGCCGGAGTAGTCGACGCGCTTGCCGAGGAGGTTCTGACGGAAGCGGCCCTGCTTGCCCTTGAGGGTGTCGGAGAGCGACTTGAGCGGACGGTTGTTCGCGCCACGGAGTACGCGGCCACGGCGGCCGTTGTCGAAGAGTGCGTCGACGGCCTCCTGCAGCATGCGCTTTTCGTTGCGGACGATGACCTCGGGTGCGTGGAGGTCCATCAGCTTCTTCAAGCGGTTGTTGCGGTTGATGACGCGGCGATAGAGGTCGTTGAGGTCGGACGTGGCGAAGCGACCGCCGTCGAGCGGAACGAGGGGGCGAAGCTCGGGCGGGATCACGGGGATCACGTCGAGGATCATCCACTGGGGCAGGTTGTCGGACTTGCGGAAGGCCTCGACGATCTTGAGGCGCTTGGAGTACTTGAGCTTCTTCTGGAGCGAGGTCTCGTTCTTCATGCGCTCGCGGAGCTCGATGGAGAGCTCTGTGACTTCGACGCGCTTGAGGAGTTCCTTGATGGCCTCGGCGCCCATCATGGCCTTGAAGCCGGAGGGGCGGTACTGGGCATCGAGCTCGCGGAACTTGGTCTCGTCCTTGATGACCTCGCGCTCCTTGACGGGCGCGTCGCCTGGATCGACGACGACGTAGGACTCGAAGTAGAGGACGGCTTCGAGCTCACGCAGGGAGATGTCGAGCAGGTGGCCGATACGCGACGGCAGGCCCTTGAAGAACCAGACGTGCGAGCAGGGGCTGGCGAGCTCGATGTGGCCGAGGCGCTCGCGGCGGACTTTGCTGAGCGTGACTTCGACGCCGCACTTGTCGCAGATGACGCCGCGGTGCTTCATGCGCTTGTACTTGCCGCAGAGGCATTCCCAGTCGGTGATGGGTCCGAAGATGCGGGCGCAGAAGAGGCCGTCGCGCTCGGGCTTGAAGGTGCGGTAGTTGATGGTCTCGGGCTTGGTGACTTCGCCGTGCGACCAGCTGCGGATCTTCTCGGGGCTGGCGAGCTGGATCTTGATGGCGTCGAAGTCGGCGATGGGTCCGGTCAGTTCGAAGGGGCTGGAGCGGAACATATTTTGCGTCTCCCTTATGTCCTGCGTTGGCAGGGTGCAGCGTCTTTGCTGCGGTTACGAAATCTTCTGTGCGATGACTCTCGGCGCATCGCGATGCCGCGGTTCTGGTACAGGTGCTTTTATTCAATTGTGGTGTTGCGGCTCTTTCGGTTGTCATTCCGGGAGGAGAAGCAGATTTCCTTGCCTCGGAATGACAACCTATGAAGCGTGATGCTTAGTCTGCTGCAGCGATCGAAGGCAACGGCACCTTCTTCTGGTCGGCCTGCTTGATGAGTTCGACATCGAGGCAGAGCGACTGGAGTTCGCGGATGAGAACGTTGAACGACTCGGGAACACCCGGCTCGATGGCAGCTTCGCCCTTGACGATGGCTTCGTAGATCTTGGTACGGCCGAAGACGTCGTCGGACTTGGCGGTGAGCAGCTCCTGCAGGATGTAGGCGGCGCCGTAGGCTTCGAGGGCCCAGACTTCCATTTCACCGAAGCGCTGTCCGCCGAACTGCGCCTTACCGCCCAACGGCTGCTGGGTGATGAGGGAGTACGGTCCGATGGAGCGAGCGTGGATCTTGTCGTCGACAAGGTGCGACAGCTTGAGCATGTAGATGTAGCCGACGGTGGCGGGCTGCTCGAACTGTTCGCCGATCATGCCATCGAAGAGCTGCGTCTTGCCGGAGCTTGGAAGCCCGGCTGCCTTCAGCAACGCCTTGATCTCGGTCTCGCGTGCGCCGTCGAATACCGCGGTGCCGAACCAGATGCCGCGCTTCATGCCGGCGGCGACGCGCATGGTCTGCTCGTCGTCGAGGTCAAGAAGCTGGTTGAGAGCGGCGGTGCCGGCGAAGCGCGCCTTGAAGAGCTCGCGAATTTCGTTGGCCGACTGCATGGTTTCGGCAAGCTCTGCGACCTGCTGACCGAGCGTGTGAGCTGCCCAGCCGAGGTGCGTTTCGAGGATCTGACCGACGTTCATACGCGAAGGCACGCCGAGCGGGTTGAGGACGATCTCGACCGGCGTTCCGTCGGGGAGGTACGGCATGTCCTCTTCCGGCAGAATGCGCGCGATGACACCCTTGTTACCGTGACGGCCGGCCATCTTGTCACCGACCGAGAGCTTGCGCTTCATGGCGATGTAGACCTTGACCATCTTGATGACGCCGGGGGAGAGCTCGTCGCCCTTCTGCATCTTGCCGATCTTCTCGTTGGTGATCTTGCGGAGAACATCGATCTGACGCGAGGTCATCTCCTCGATCTCGTCGATCTGCTCGTTGACGCGAGGATCCTTGTCGGCGTAGCGGATGCGCTTGAGGTTACGAGTGCTGATGAGCTCGATGGTGTCGCGGTCGAGGATGTCGCCCTTGTTGAGCAGCTTCTTGTTGGTGCGCTCGTCGTGCAGGTCGGCCAGAACTTCCTTGGCGCCGAGAATGGCTTCGAGGCGCTTGAGGCGCTCGTCGGTGAGAATGCGGATCTCGTCGGCGAGGTTGCGCTCCAGCTTCTCGACCTGCTCCTGCTCGATCTGCTTGGCGCGCTCGTCCTTCTCCTGACCCTTGCGGGAGAAGATGCGGACGTCTACGACCGTGCCTTCGATGCCCGGAGGGCACGTGAGCGAGGCGTCGCGAACGTCGCCGGCCTTTTCGCCGAAGATGGCGCGGAGGAGCTTCTCTTCCGGCGTGAGCTGGGTTTCACCCTTCGGCGTTACCTTGCCGACGAGGATGTCGTTGTGGCCGATCTTGGCGCCGATGCGGATGATGCCCGAGTCGTCGAGATCGCGCAGGGCGTGCTCGCTGACGTTGGGGATATCGCGGGTGATCTCTTCCGGCCCGAGCTTGGTGTCGCGGGCTTCGATCTCGAACTCCTCGATGTGGATCGAGGTGTAGTAGTCCTCGCGGACCAGCTTCTCCGAGATGAGGATCGCGTCCTCGAAGTTGTACCCGCGCCACGGCATGAAGGCGACCAGGACGTTGCGGCCGAGGCCGAGTTCGCCCTGCTCCGTGCAAGGACCGTCGGCGATGACCTGACCCTTGATGACGCGGTCGCCCTTGCGGACGATCGGCTTCTGGTTGATGCAGGTGTTCTGGTTGGAGCGCTTGAACTTCGTGAGCTGATAGATGTCCGAGCCGACCTCACGCGAGAGCTGCGTGGGGTGATGCTCGCCTTCGACGCGGACGATGATGCGCTCGGAGTCGACCGAGTCGATGATGCCGTTGCGCTTGGCCAGGATGACGGCGCCGGAGTCGCGGGCGGTGACGCCTTCCATGCCGGTGCCGACGAAGGGGGCTTCGGCGACGAGCAGCGGAACGGACTGGCGCTGCATGTTCGCACCCATGAGCGCGCGGTTGGCGTCGTCGTGCTCGAGGAACGGCACGAGCGAGGCGGCGACCGAGACGAGCTGCTTCGGCGAGACGTCGACGTAGTCCACTTCGGACTTGTTGACGAGGACGAAGTTGCCCTGGCGGCGGGCATCGACGATGTCCTGCACGATGTTCAGCTTGGCATCGAGCTCGATGTTGGCCTGCGCGATGGTGTGGCGATCTTCTTCCCACGCGGAGAGGTAGAAGCTGAAGGGGGCAAGATCCATGGTGCGCTTCTTGTCCTTCTTGAGCTGCTCGTTGAGCTTCTTGGCCTCGGTGATCTCGAGGTAGTCGCCCTGGCGCAGACCGGACTCGCCGGCGTTGACCACGGAGACGAAGTCGAGCGCGCGGCCGTCCTTGACGCGACGGTAGGGCGACTCGATGAAGCCGTACTCGTTGATGCGCGCGAAGCAGGAGAGCGACGAGATGAGACCGATGTTCGGACCTTCCGGCGTCTCAATCGGGCAGATGCGGCCGTAGTGAGTGGGGTGCACGTCGCGGACTTCGAAGCCGGCGCGCTCACGGGAGAGACCACCGGGCCCAAGGGCGGAGAGGCGGCGCTTGTGCGTGATCTCCGAGAGCGGGTTGGTCTGGTCCATGAACTGCGAGAGCTGCGAGGAGCCGAAGAACTCACGAATCGCGGCCATGACTGGCTTGGCGTTGATGAGGTCGTGCGGCATGGCGGTCGACATCTCCTGGTAGACCGACATCTTTTCCTTGATGGCGCGCTCCATACGGACGAGGCCGATGCGGAACTGGTTCTCCATCAACTCGCCGACGGCGCGGACGCGGCGGTTGCCGAGATGATCGATGTCATCGACGACGCCGATGTTCTTGCGCAGCTTGAGGAGGTAACGGATGGTGCCGTAGAAGTCCTCGGGGGTGAGGGTGCGCTTGTCGAGGCCCTCGGGCGACTGGTTCTCGTAGAGCTTGATGTTGAACTTGAGACGGCCGACGCGCGAGAAGTCGTACTTGCGCGGATCGAAGAACATGCCTTCGAAGAGCGCGGTAGCGGTGTCGAGGGTCGGCGGGTCGCCGGGACGCAGCTTGCGGTAGATCTCGATGAGCGCTTCCTCGGGCTTGCGCACGGAGTCGCGGCGGAGGGTGTTGGTGATGATGTTGCCCACGTCGTCGCGCTCGGGGAAGAAGACCTCGAAGGTGGTGACGCCGGACTGGAGGATCTTGTGCAGCTTGTCGGCGGTGAGCTCCTGGTTGGCCTCGTAGAGCAGCTCGCCGGTGGTGAGATCGACTACGTCGGCGGCGGTCATGGCGCCGTCGAACTCGGAGGTCTCGACTTCGACCTGCTCGATCTTGTGGCTGCGCAGACCCTTGAGGGAGTGGGCGGAGATCTTGCGCGTGGCAGGAGCGAGCTCCTCACCCTTGACGGTGATGGCGTGCGCGGGACGGGTGCCCTGCAGGTTGGTGGGCTTGCCCTCGGGAGCGACCTTCCAGGTGAGCTTGCCGTCCTTCACGTTGATGGTGTCGACGGTGTAGAAGGTCTTGAGGATCTCCTCGTCGGTGCGCAGGCCGAGGGCGCGCAGGAAGATGGTGCCGAGGAACTTGCGCTTGCGGTCGATGCGGACGTAGAGGGTGTTCTTCTGGTCGTACTCGAACTCGACCCAGCTGCCGCGGTAGGGGATGATCTTGCCGAGGAAGTAGGTGCGGTTGTTGGCGGTCTCGAAGAAGACGCCGGGCGAACGGTGGAGCTGCGAGACGATGACGCGCTCGGTGCCGTTGACGATGAAGGTGCCGTTCTGGCTCATCAGCGGAATGTCGCCGAAGAAGACCTCCTGCTCCTTCATGTCGCGGAGGCTCTTGACGCCGGTCTCGGGGTCCTTGTCGTAGATCTTGAGGCGGATGGTGACCTTGAGCGGAGCGGAGTAGGTCATGCCGCGCTCTTCGCACTCGGCCTGGTCGTACTTCAGCTGCAGGCCGACGGGGTCGCCGCACTTGGTGCAGAAGTCAGGGGTGTTCTTGTTGTAGGTTCCGCAGAAGTTGCAGAGCACGTCGCCCGGGTGGAAGGGGTCGGTGATGACCATGTGGCCGCAGTGCGAGCAGGCGGTGCGCAGGTGGTTGAGACCCTTGAGGTAGCCGCACTTGCACTCCCAGTTGCCGATGGAGAAGTCGACGAACTCGAGCTCGGAGACGTTGCGGAAGTCGGTGATGGGGAAGACCGAGGTGAAGACGGACTGAAGGCCGTTGTCCTCGCGCTCCTGGGGGAGCTTGTCCATCTGCAGGAAGCGCTCGTAGCTGCGGCGCTGAACCTCGATGAGGTTAGGAATCTGGATGGAGGTGGGAATCTTGGAAAAATCGAGACGGCTGCGGATCGCGCGCATTTCGCTGGACATGCTCTCTCCTGAAAACTTCTTCGAGGCCTCCCGAAGGCACCGAACAGCATCTGATCAGCTGACCGGCTTCCGAGAGGTGGAGGACTGGGTTGCAGCCCTCCGGGTGTGGTTCCGATTGCGCAGTTGATAGTGTTTCCGTTGGGTTCTACTGCCCCCGATTGCAGTAGAACCCTTGCGCAGAATGTCTTGCCGTATCGAATTGCCCGGCATAAATCAATAAAACTTTTACTATCCGCCAGCGCCCGAAGCTGCTATAAAGAACGCGTGCAAAGGGCCGGCTACGAACTTTTGGACGAAATGCCTTCTGTTAACGTGGCAAAGGCGCTCACCGGGACAGCTTGCCCCATGAGCGCAAAGGTCGACTTGTGCACTGTTTCTGTCTTGATGGTATTGATGCCTGCCGCCGCTTGGACTCGCCATGTCCCAAATTTGCTGCCGCTCGCCTAAATTTCTGTTGCACTATACGTATCGGCCGCACGAGACGCATAATGGCCGGCTCCTTAGCCTGAGATAACAGGATGAGCCGGATACTGCCCGCATGTTGATTCTAAAGACAAATAGACGTCAAAATAGTTTTCCGCCAAATGGCACGCCAAGGCGGAACGAATTTCTCTAACAACTAGAATATCGCGTTCTGCCCCGGCGTGCAAGCTGACAGGTAACTACTTGATTTCTACGGTCGCGATGCCTTCGAACTTCTTGGCGATGGCGGCTGCGTCGTCCTTGGAGATGTTCTCCTTCAAGGGCTTGGGAGCGCCGTCGACCAGATCCTTGGCTTCCTTGAGGCCAAGAGCGGTGACTTCGCGTACAGCCTTGATGGTCGCGATCTTGTTCGCGCCGCCATCCTTGAGGATGACGGTGAACTCGGTCTTCTCTTCGACCGGAGCCGCTGCCGCTGCGCCGCCGCCGGCTGCCGGGGCTGCAACTGCCGCTGCTGCCGAGACGCCAAGACGCTCTTCGAGCTTCTTGACCAGAGCCGAAGCCTCGAGGAGGCTCAGGCTAACGATTGAATCTTCCAACTGCTGAATGTCTGCCATTGTATTTCTCCAATATTGATATCTGAACTTGATAGTGCTTTTACTGATTGCCTACCGAAGCCTGATCTGCTCTTCGGCTGTCCAAGTCCTCCCGGGTTTCCGTTGCGCCCAGACCAGCGCACCCGGGGAGACCAGACGAAAGTTGTTATCCCTCGACGGGGTCCGTTGTGGCAGCTTCGCCAGCCTGCGATGCGGTCGCGTTCTCGGGCTGCGCGGCTGCGGGATCTGCTGCCCGGAGCTTCCGCGGCGTGAGCTTCTAGCGATGAGCTGCCTTCGGCTGCGGGAGCTTCGGCTACCGGGGCCTCGGCTGCTGCGCTGGGCTAGCGGCGAGCCTCGGCAGCCGGCGCAGCAGGAGCTGCCGCGCCGGCGAACTTGCCCTTCTCGACGCCCTGGTTGATGACGACGGCGAGATCGCGGCCGGTGGCGTTGATGACCGTGGCGAGACGCTGCGCGGGGGACTGAATGAGGAAGAGGAGCTTCGAGAAGAGCTCTTCCTTGCCCGGCATGTTGGCGAGGTCGCCGATCTCCTGGACGGTGATGACCTTGCCGTCGACGATGCCCAGCTTGAAGGTGAACTCCGCGTTGTCCTTGACCCAGGTGGAGAGGGCCTTGGCGAGCGCGACGGGGTCGCCGGAGGTGTAGGCGACCGACGAGACGCCCTTGAGGCCCTTGAGAGCGGCTTCAATCTTGGTGCCCTCGCCGGCGCGTGCGGCCAGCTTGTTCTTGACGACGTGGTAGCTGCCGCCGGCGCCGCGAACGGCTCTTGCGCAGCTCGAAGTCCTTCGACGCGGTGAGGCCGGCAAAGGTGCCGACGATCGCGGATGTGGAGTTCTCGAGCTCAGCTGCCAGCTGCGAGATCTTCTCCGTCTTTTTTGCTCTGGTCAATGGCATAACTAAATCCTCTTCGCTTTCGCTGCCCGCTCCTCGCTTACGCGGCCAGAGCGGTTTGCTGCTGAACTGATTGAGAAACTTAGGACTTGCCGGCTGCCTCAGCAGCGGCGAAGTCGAGCTGGATGCCGGGGCCCATCGTGGAGCTGAGCGTGACGCCCTTGATGTACTTGCCCTTGGCTGCGGACGGCTTGGCCTTGACGACGCGGTGATGACCGTCATGGCGTTGTCGACCAGCTTCTGCGGGTCGAAGGAGAGCTTGCCGACGGGAACGTGCACGAGCGCGGTCTTGTCGGTGCGGAACTCTACCTTACCGGCCTTGATCTCCTTGATGGCGGCGGCGACGTCGGTGGTGACGGTGCCGGTCTTGGGGTTGGGCATGAGGCCGCTTGGGGCCGAGCACCTTGCCGAGACGGCCGACGGAGCTTCATCATGTCGGGCGTGGCGATGAGGGCGTCGAAGGCGGTCCAGTTTTCCTTCTGGATCTTCTCGACCAGCTCTTCGCCGCCGACGAACTCGGCTCCGGCTGCTTCGGCTTCCTTGAGCTTGTCGCCCGAGGCGATGACGGCTACGATCTTGGTCTTGCCGAGGCCGTGGGGCAGAACGACCGTGCCGCGGACCATCTGGTCGGCGTGCTTGGGGTCGACGCCGAGACGCATGGTCATGTCGACGGTCTCGTCGAACTTTGCGTACTTGGCTTTTTGGAGGAGCGGAACTGCGTCCGCCAACACATAAGGACGGGGCTCAACGAGCGCGCGCGCCTTTACCAGATTCTTTGAGAGCTTCCTTGCCATTCTTCCTCGTCTCCCACCGCTCGAACCTAGCAGCGTTGTTTAGCGCTGAACCCATCCGGAATTGCTTTTATTCAACTGCTGGCTGGATGAGCCGTTCGGCCGTGGTGCTGTGACTGGCCTCAACTTTTGGGGTTGAGGCGCTTCTATGATTATGCCTCAAACGGAGGCAGAGTGCAATGCTATTCCCAGCATCTACCCCCTCCCTACCTTAATTGCTCAAAGTCTTCTAAACATGTGACTTATAACCGGACTTCTGTGTGACGGTTTCTTCCGGGCGAGATCCGGCAGCTCGTCGAGGTTCTGTTCGACCAGCTTGTTTGGGACCCGAGTTTGTCAAGGAATCTTCGTTTTGGTCTGGTGGGCGTTGACACCTTATTCGCAACAACTGGCAAACAGGGGCCGCCAGGCAATCAGAATCAGATACATAACCAATTTCGCGAAAGGAACATCCAGTTCCTGGCTCCAGTACGGAGACACAACCGACCGGAGGTGTACTCAAATGGCTCAAGAAAGCGTACGATCGTGGCCTCATCTCAATACGCTTTTCTTCCGCCATGGGTTGGCCATCTCGGGCATTCGGGTCCAGCTTTTACCCTTACGTCGAAGGAGAGCAAGCATGAATCCGCTCAAGCCAGGTTACACCAACAGCGAATCAGGAACGTTGCCCGAGATTTCCAAGATGGAAGCCCTGGAGCTACGGGAGACGATGTCCGCCTTGCAAACTTTCCGTTCTTCGGCGACCTTGGTCCGTCCGGTTGTCGTTGCGCTCCTCGTAAGCTTTGGGATCTGTTCGCTGCTCGGGAGTCAACGAGCGGATGCTGCGTTGGCTGCGGAGGCGACTTTGGCCGGGGTCGAGTCACCCGCGGGTATCGCGTGGCAGAGCTGCGGAACCAATCTTGATTGTGCGCAAGTGCAAGTGCCGTTGGATTGGCACCATCCGAACGGGCCGAAGATCTCGTTGTCGGTCATTCGCCATCGCGCCAGCAAGCCGGGCGAGCGGATCGGTTCTCTGTTCGTTAACTTTGGGGGTCCGGGGGTGGCGGGGGTCCCCCTCGTGAAAGAAGGTGGAGAAGGCCTGGACCAGTTGAGCGGAGGACGGTTCGACGTGGTTGGTTGGGACCCGCGCGGTACAGGCGAGAGCACCCATGTACGTTGCTTTGAAAACGAAAAAAGGTTGGTGCGGTTCTGGGGTGAGGATTGGACGATCCCGTCGACGCCGGCAGGCTCTTGGTCCTATGTGTCCAAGACCATCGAATACGCGTTCCGGTGCGCTGCGCTGAGCGGCTCGTTGCTGGAGCATATCTCCACTTTGGACACGGTCCGCGATCTGGATTACTTGCGCCAGCTGGTCGGTGATTCTCAGCTGAACTATCGCGGCTTCTCGTACGGCACCTTCCTCGGTCAGACCTATATCAACATGTTCCCGAACCGTGTGGGAAGGATGATCCTGGATGCCAATATCGATCCAGTCTCGTTCACGACGTCGGTTGAGGTGGGTTTGATTGACACGGGGTCCGATTCTGACGTGGTGTTCGAGAAGTTCCTGTCGCTGTGTGAGCAGGCGGGACCGAAATGCAAACTTACGGGTCATGGCGACGTGACCGCTCGCGTACAAACGCTGCTGGCGCGCCTCCATCAGGGGTCGATCCCGGCACCGCGAGCGCCTGCGCCGCACGCGTTGCGCTACGGCGACGCGCAGACGGTGATCTGGTCGTTGCTTGCTAAGCCGGTCATGTGGCCCAAACTTGCGGACATGCTAAACCAAGCTGCCGACAGCGACGGGTCCGATCTCGAGATCAGCTTTCTGGAAATGCGAGAGCCCTTGCTGACGGCCCTGGTGTCGGCGGCGGCCCTGCAGTGCGTCGATAAGCCTCAACTCCCGCTCGGCACGGTGCTGACCTGGCCCAAGGTCATGCAGCATCTCACTGCCACCAACTTCCTCGGGTCCGCGGAAGGTTGGTGGCTCTGGGCCCCCTGTGCGTCCTGGCCGGCGCGCAGCTCGGAGCGGTTTACCGGCCCGTGGACTGCCACTACCGCGAACCCGATCCTGATCGTCGGCAACAGATATGATCCGAGGACGAAGTACGCAAATTCCGTACTTGCGTCACGCCGACTGGGCAACGCGGTCTTACTTACGCTCGAGGGATACGGGCACACTAGCGACGCCGACCCCAGCGTCTGCATCGACGACGCTGTCACAAACTTTCTGGTGACGAAGACAACTCCGCCGGTGGGGACCATCTGCCAGCCGGACCATGCTCCGTTCGACCCTGACTTCGACAAGCCTCTTGTTCGGGAGCCGCCGATTTTTTAGGGACGGCGCATCGGGTTTGCGCGGTCCATCCAATCGTCCGGCGGCGCGACGATTGCAACCTCGTTGAATGCGGAGGCAGTGGGGACTTACGTTTGGTGGAGATGCGGGCGGCGGGTAACACGCCTCCGCGGTGAAATCTTCTCACCGCGGAATGGACGCCGGAGGGAATATCTAAACCCTGGTCTGGGCTCGCCTGATGAGGTGGTAGATGCCGAGCAGGATGAGGGCTCCTAGCAGCGACATGAGGAAGCCTGCGGACTGGCCTGGCTCATAGTGCCCAATGGCGCGGCCGAGGAAGGTTCCGAGGAAGGAGCCGGCGATGCCGATGAGCATCGTGATCCAGATGCCACCCGGATCTCTCCCGGGCATGATGAGTTTGGCGATGACGCCGACGACGAGCCCGATGATCGCAGTCCACAACAAAGAAAACATAAGAGTTCCTCCTGATGTAGTTTGGCAAGGCGGCCCGGTCCAGTCTCGGGGGTTGGAGAAGGATACTCCCTGCGAGGAGGAATGCGAGGATTTGGGTTGCATTTGGGTGGATGAATTTTGCTGCGCGTGACGACAGGAGCTACTTAGGCGCCGCTCTTTTGAATTTTCAAATATCCGAATTTTTCCACTTGACGAAAGCGAGGGGACATCTTAGTCTCGTCTTCACTGAGGCGAATAAAAAGCGAATATATGGTAAGCTCTTCCCTCTTCCCGATGCTTCCTCCTCAGGTGACGGGAATCGCACGATTGGCGGCGGAGGCAGAGCTTGCTGACGAAGGTCACCTGGTGGAATTTCGGGCGCTCAAGGTGCGGAGCGTGATGAACAGGTCGGTGTCGAAGCGGCGGTTGTGGACGGCGTACAGCATCAATCCTTATCGGGGTTGCGAGTTTGGGTGCAGGTACTGCTATGCGCGGTATACGCATGAGTTTCTGGCCCCGAAGGCCGGGGTGGAGTGGGGCAGTGGCAAGTCGGATGGAGATGGAGACGGCGCGGTGGGTGCTGTATCCAGCCCGGAATCCGCAGTGCAATTCGGGCTGGCTCCGGGTCTCATTAATCTGCGAGACCCGGAGGCGTTTGAGCGGCGGATCTTCATCAAGCAGAATGCAGCATGGCTAGTGGAGCAAGAGCTGAAGAGGATTCCCCTGGAGGAGGAGATTGCGATCGGGACGGCGACTGATCCTTATCAGCCGATCGAGCGGCGGGCCAAAGTGACGCGGTCAATCCTGGAGGTGTTGGCGCGGCGGGCGGGGCGGCGGATCGGGATTGTGACAAAGTCGACGCTGGTGGTGCGGGACATCGACGTGCTGGTGGAGATTGCACGGCGAAATAAGCTGGTGGTCCATGTGACGATTACGACTCCGGATGTGGAGCTGGCGCGGAAGCTGGAACCGCGCGCTCCGCGGCCGGATCTGCGGTTTGCGACGGTGACGCGACTGCGGGCGGCGGGGCTGACGGTGGGGATTCTGTGCTCGCCGCTGCTACCGGGAATTACCGATACTGCCAACGCGCTCGACCAGATGGCGCGGCAGGCAGCGGCTGCGAGAGCGAGCTTCTTTTCCGCGCAGCCGCTGTTTTTGAAACCGTGCTCCCGTCCTACTTATCTGAGTTTTGTTCGGGAGCACTTCCCTGCTTTAGAAGCGGAATATGCGAAGCGGTTTGCGGATCGCGACTTTGCTACGCCTAAGTACAGCAGAGAGCTGGCGAACATGGTGGAGGCTGCGTGCCAGCGCTATGGGTTGGGACGAAGGTCGAGTGATGCGGTGCTGCCTGGGGATCTTCCGCTGGCGAAGGATGCACTTCAAGGGCCCGATGCTCCACCGAGACGGTATGACCTGCTGGAACGAGATGGTGGGGAGCTGCGGCGACCGGTTGAGAGAGTGAGGGTGGGGAAGCAGCAGAGGCTGTTTGCTTAGAGTGCAAGACTCATTTCGATTTAAGGCCGGAGTAGCTGGGTGCGTGGTGCGCCGTGAGTTATGTGACGAAGGAGAGCCTCCTGAAAAGCACTCCAATTGCACCAATGGCGATGCCGATAGGCGCAAATAAGACGCCGGGCTGCAATAAAACAGCGGCCAAAACAAAAAAGCGCAGAGCCATGGATGGCTCCGCGCTTTTCAGGATTGTGTGACGCCGTTTTAGGCTACGACTTCGATGCCCATGGAACGGGCGGTGCCGCGGATGCTCTTGGCAGCGGCTTCGACGGAGGCGGCGTTCATGTCGGGCATCTTCTGGGTGGCGATGGCGAGGATCTGCTTCTCGGTGACCTTGCCCTTCTTCTCCTTGTTGGGAGTGCCGGAGCCCTTCTCGATGCCGGCGGCCTTGAGCAGCAGCACGGGCGCCGGAGGCGTCTTGGTGATGAAGCTGAAGGTGCGGTCCGCGTAGACCGAGATGACGACTGGGATGGTGAGGCCGGCCATTGCGGGGTCCTTGGTGCGCTCGTTGAACTGCTTGCAGAACTCCATGATGTTGACCTGCGCCTGGCCGAGCGCGGGGCCGACCGGGGGTGCAGGGGTGGCCTTGCCGGCCATGATCTGAAGCTTGACGTATCCAGTGATCTTCTTCGGTGCCATTGCGGTGATTCCTCTTTATGCTTCCAGCTGCCGGTGTCGGCTGCTTGATATGGTGCTGAATTCTTGTGCCTGGCACGGGTGCGCAGGAGAAACTATTCGGCTTCGACCTTGTCGACCTTCGAGAACTCGATCTCGACGGGGGTGGAGCGACCGAAGATGCTGACCATGACCTTGAGGGTCTGCTTGTCCTCGTTGACGTCGTCGACGGCGCCGGTGAAGTTGGCGAACGGACCCTCGTTGATGCGGACCTGCTCGTTCTTCTCGAACTTGACCTTGAGGGTGGGCTTGCTGGCGGCCGAATCGGAGCGGAAGAGGATGGAGCTGACCTCCTGCTCGGAGAGGGCGACCGGGTTGTCGCCGGTGCCGAGGAAGCCGGTGACGCGTGGAGTGTTCTTGATGACGTGCCAGAGGTCGTTGTCGAGTTCCATCTCGACGAGGACGTAGCCGGGCAGGAAGACGCGCTCGATGGTGTACTTCTTGCCGTTGCGGAGCTCGGTGACTGGCTCGGTCGGAATCATGATGCGGCCGATGCGGTTCTGCAGGCCGAAGGCCGTGATCCGGCTCTCGAGGGACTCACGCACCTTACGCTCGAAGCCGGAGTAAGCGTGAATGATGTACCACTTGAAATTCTCGTTGACCGGAGGAGCAAGCTGATCACCGGGCTGTTGGCCCTCGGGTTGCTGCTCCGGGTTTTGCTCTTCTGCCGCCATCGTTGTGCCTTCTTGATTCTTCTAAAGAATGAACTTTACGGGATGATCCCCGCGACTTGCTTAGTGAGTCAGGTGCTTCAGCGCGGCATCTACGATGCGGCCGAGGACGTTGTCGACCAGCCAGAAGTAGCCCGCAAAGATGAAGACCGTGACGAGAACGATCGTCGTTGTGGAGCGAACCTCGTCCTTGGACGGCCAAATGACCTTGCGCATCTCGCTGCGCACATCCTTGAGAAAGGCGCCGAGGCGCGCGGGACTGGACTTGAGGTTTTCAATTCCGGTGTTCGGGGTCTGTTCGATTGCCGCTGTCTTGGCCATAGTGCTGCCTCACATCTTGAATCTTGTTGCTGCTGAATCTGTGTTCTGGCCCGGTGCCGGGCAAACTGGCGGGGGAGCTCGGATTCGAACCGAGAAGTTCGGTTTTGGAGACCGACAGTTTAACCGTTGAGCTTACTCCCCCGAACTACGGGAATTAGGAGATTGCGCCTTACTCCCAGACCGGTGAAGATTACTTCGTCTCTTTGTGGTCCGTGTGCTTGCGGCAGGTATTGCAGAACTTCGAGAACTCGAGTCGGCCGGTGGTCGTCTTCTTGTTCTTGGTCGTTGAGTAGTTCCTGTTTTTACACTCGGGGCACTGCAGTGTGATGATCTCGCGCATTGATTGAATCTCCTTCTAACGTGGCCAGCCACCTCGGCTGGCAAGCAGCGTAGTTGCACGCCGCGACACAGGGCAATGGCCCCTGCTGCCAAATCCTGATTGTAAGACGGAAGGATGAGCGGTCAGGCCACGCCCTCCCCTGTGATTATCTCTTAAAAACGGTGGATTGGGAAAGCAAACCCCAATCACCGAGTACATATTATTGATAAAAAGGAGCGGACCGAAGTCCGCCCCGCTGTTTGACTTCCTTTACTTCAGGATTTCGGAGATGGTACCTGCTCCGACGGTTCTGCCGCCTTCGCGGATGGCGAAGCGCAGTCCCTTTTCCATCGCGACCGGGGTGTGCAGCGTGATCTCCAGCTGGGTGTTATCGCCCGGCATCACCATCTCGGTGCCCTCCGGCAGCTTCGCCGATCCGGTCACGTCCGTGGTGCGGAAGTAGAACTGCGGACGGTAGCCGTTGAAGAACGGAGTATGACGGCCGCCTTCTTCCTTCGACAGCACATAGATCTCGCCCTTGAAGACCGTGTGCGGGGTGATCGAGCCGGGCTTCGCCAGCACCATGCCGCGCTCCACATCTTCCTTCGCGATACCGCGCAGCAGCAGTCCCGCATTGTCGCCCGCCAGACCCTCGTCCAGCTGCTTCTTGAACATCTCGACGCCGGTGCAGACCGTCTTGCGGGTCTCGCGGAAGCCTACGATCTCGCAGTCCTCGCCCACCTTGATCTTGCCCCGCTCGATACGGCCCGTGACCACCGTGCCGCGGCCCGAGATCGAGAAGATGTCTTCGATCGGCATCAGGAACGGCAGCTCGACCGCGCGCTGCGGCTGCGGAATGTACTTGTCCACCGCCTCCATCAGCTCGTCGATCTTGGCCTCCCACTGGGCTTCGCCGTTCAGCGCGCCCAGAGCCGAGCCGCGGATGATCGGGGTGTCGTCGCCAGGGTAGTCGTACTTCGACAGCAGCTCGCGCACTTCCATCTCGACCAGCTCGATCAGCTCTTCGTCCTCAACCGCATCGCACTTGTTCAGGAACACCACGATGTACGGCACGCCAACCTGGCGGGCCAGCAGCACGTGCTCCTTGGTCTGCGGCATCGGGCCGTCGGTCGCCGCCACCACCAGAATCGCGCCGTCCATCTGCGCCGCGCCGGTGATCATGTTCTTGATGTAGTCGGCGTGGCCCGGGCAGTCCACGTGCGCATAGTGCCGGTTCGGCGTCTCGTACTCCACGTGCGAGGTCGCAATCGTAATGCCGCGCTCGCGCTCCTCAGGTGCGTTGTCGATCGTGTCGAACGAACGGAACGTGTTCTTCGGGTTGTGCTTCGACAGCACCTTCGTGATCGCCGCCGTCAGCGTCGTCTTGCCGTGATCGATGTGCCCTACCGTCCCAATGTTGACGTGCGGCTTCGACCGGTCAAACTTTTCCTTGCCCATGACTGCTTATCTCCTCAGTATTTGGCCGGCCTGACACCGGCGGTTCTAGTCAAAAAATAGACTGCCGTGCAGTAGTATGCGTACAACTTGAAAAACTTCTCCCGCATTTCGGGGGCGACCTGCTCCAGGCTGGCGAGGTAGAACTCGCGAATCTGGCCCTGATCGGCATTGCCGAGGCGGTTGTACTCGGCGGTCGTCTCGCTGCCGAGCAATCCCAGGTTGAGGACGTTCTCGAAGTCGCGAACCCTGAGTCCGGCGCGGGAGAGCGACTTGAAGAAGTCGGCTGCGTGGCCGGAAGAGAACGCGGTCACGATGGCCTTTTTGACCGCGTCGAAGGCGTGCGGATCGACTACGGCGAGTTCGGGCTTTTCATACGTGGTGCTCAACACTTGCTCCTATGACAACTGCTACTGCATGCCTTCGAAAACTCTGGAGCGGGAGACGGGAATCGAACCCGCGACCAACAGCTTGGAAGGCTGTGACTCTACCACTGAGTTACTCCCGCTCGTCCTGCTTACATCCATCGGAAGGCTGTGACTCTAGTCAGGGCTAAAGCCCCGACCTACCGTTACTCCCGCTTGACCTGCCGTTACTCCCGCGGCGGTAAATCTAAAATCTGGAGCTGACGGAGAGGCTTGAACTCTCGACCTCTCCCTTACCAAGGGAGTGCTCTACCACTGAGCTACGCCAGCATGTTTCAAACAACCTATCTATCCTACCTCGAACGAAGACGTCCGAGTACTACACGAAAAGCAAAAAACCCTAACAACACCCAGGTGAGGGAGCGATATTTTCCGGGCTCCATCGTCTGCCAGGAGAGTATCGCCAGGATTACAAGACCAGCCAGGGCGATGTACATTCGACCGCTGCCGGCAGGACTCAGATCCACGACGTTCACCAGTGCTACAAGTCAACCACAAAACAAGCGAAGAAGGAAGTGGTGCACAGGGGAGGATTCGAACCTCCGTAGCGCATAACGCGGCAGATTTACAGTCTGCTGCCATTAACCACTCGGCCACCTGTGCACAATTGCTGCAAGACGTTCGAACGCGCAGGCTCATGCCAATCCATCAACATCCATTCCGCATTCGCAGTGAAATCGGAGGGGAGCTGCCTTGAAGGAGTGACCGGAGGTCTGCAGGCCGGAGCGGCAAGCAGTACAACCAAATCCGTCTTTCGGTACTGCTGCTGCATGGAACTGGAGCTGACGAAGGGATTTGAACCCCCGACCCTCTGATTACAAATCAGATGCTCTACCAGCTGAGCTACGCCAGCCCAAACAGCGTCTTTTCTTGCTCCCTGTGAACCCAGCCGCAGAACGCGCAGCAGTGCTCGCGCAGAGTGCGCCGCAGTCGTAACTTTAGCATAGCGACGGCCCTCAATCAATGCCCTCAGCGGCGCCGATTTCTCATGTCGGCCCAATAGCTTACGGACACATTGCGGGAAACGTCCAAAATCCGACGACATGATAGGCTATCCTCAATTTTCACGTCGCTTTTGTGTTCTCCCCGGGAAGAAGAAGCCCATGCGTCTGCTGCTCCTGCTGTCTTTGCTCGTCATCTCTTTTTCGGCCTACGCGCAGCAACACACCAACGACGCTCCGCAGTTGACGGATGGTCCGCAGGCTGCTCCGCCCGCAACAGCCCCCACCATGGACAATGACGCGGTCATCAAGATGGTGAAGGCTGGTCTTGGCGATGACCTCATCCTGCAGACGATCAATTCCAGCCAGGGCAAGTACAGTACCGACGCCGACTCGCTCGTAGCCCTCAAGAGCGCCGGCGTCTCCGACCGCCTCATCTCGGCGATGATGAACAAGAGCCGGCGGCAGCTTACCAATAATGTGCCTGAGAAGCCTATCGAGGTGTCGGACGTCAACGAGATCGGCGTCTACTACAAGGACCGCACGGGCAAATGGATCGCTATCGAGCCGGAGATCGTCCACATCAAGTCCGGCGGCTGGCTGAAGTCCACCGCCACACATGGGATCATCAAGGAAGACCGCAATGGCCATCTGAACGGTCGCGAGTCGAAGCTCGCGCTCCAACGCCCCATTGAGATTCTGATCTATGTGCCCGAAGGCGTATCGGCAAATGAGTACGACTTTCTTCGCTTCCGGATCAACTCCGACAATCGCGAGTTCCGCGTTCTTACGGGCGGCGTGTTCCATTCCACCGGCGGCGCCGACCGCGACGAGGTGCCCTTCAAACCCGTCAAAACCGGACCGCACACCTACCAGTTCACTGTCGACCAAAGCACAAGCGGCGGCGAATACGGCATTCTGCCGCCCGGGACTGGCAACGTCACAAACGGCGGCAAGATCTATACGTTCGCGATCGTCGAATAAATCTCAAAGCTCATCGCTGAAAACTCCCGCCTGTTCTATGCTTATCGTCTGAGCGTTAAAGCCTCCAACCCGGTTTCCGATGCGTAGACGAACACGCTATTCCCTGCTGCTTATGGCTGCGCTGATCGTGGCGCTGGCTGTGGCGTTGATATTGCGAAAAAAGGCTCCCCCTGAGGCGGCTCGGCTGCTGCCGGAGTCGGACGCGATTGTATACGTCAACCTGAAGCCGCTGCGGCTGGCGACGCACTTCGACCGCAGCGTAGTGAAGCGCAGCCCCGACTTTCAGCGCTTTATCGATGCGACGGGGATTGTGCCGGAGCGTGATCTGGATGAGGTGGCGCTAGCGCTGCACCGGATGGACGATCCGAACGGGCCGAACGGGCCGGTAGCGTATTCGGAGGTCTTTGAGGGACGGTTCGACGGCGACCGGCTGATGCGTTATCTGGCAAGCATCGCGACCGCGCGCGAAAACTACGCGGGGCATGAGATCTTTACTATTCCAGTGGACGATCCGCAGAGTGGAGCGCGGCGGCAGCTACGGGTTGCTCAGCTTGGGATATGACACGGTGGCGGCTTCGAATATGCCCACGGCGGAACAGATCCACTCCATGCTGGACCGGCATCGGGCGGCGGCTTCGCCGTTTGCGGGATCGTCCTTGCTGGCAGCTAGGTATCGAGATGTTCCGCTTCTTTCGAGCGCGTGGGCGATCGGGCATATCGGCTTGCCGTTCTCAGATCGCGGGCGAATCTCCGTGCTGGGGCTGCAGCTTCCGCTGCCGGAGGACACGACGTTTGTGGCCAGCCTGCGGTACGTCGGCGCGGTGCATCTGCGCATCGAACAGATTGCTCCGACGGAGCAGGCCGCAGCCGAGGCGACACGATCGCTGGGAGCTTTGCTGGCGCTGTTCAAGTCGATGGAACACATCCGACCCGAGGTGCCGGGCGACGTGGCTATGGGGCAGGTCATCGACTCGCTGAAGATTGAGCAGCATAAGGACCGGGCTGTGTTGACCGGGACTATTCCAGTTGAACTGCTCCAACAGATGACGGTGCCGGGACCCTCGGCTCAACCTTAAGTCTTAAGCCTTTCGTCCTAAACTAGTGTTCGCAGGTTCGAGTACCCTAGTTGTGCTTTGCTGACACGGCAACACTGGGTAATTTCCCGGTGATGTGATTGTGATGTGGAGATAACTTCGAACAACCTCGTTTCGCCAGCTTTATTTATTTCCTTGAAGGAGGAAATTCTTATGCATAAGTCGATTTCGTGGCCGCTCACGGTGTTCGCCGCAATGTCGTTTGGACCAGCCTGCCGCTCCCCGCGGATGCGCAGACCGGAACAACCCTTACGGGACAGAACGCTTTTACGGACTACTCGAAAGAAGCGCCAGGCATCCGCCGACATATCACTCCTGCCGATCTTCCTAAGCCCTTTATGACAGAGTCCTCGAATAACGGACCGCACGTGGTTGCGAAGCCCGAAGACGCATGGCCAAAGGCCCCGGCAGGCTTCAAGGTCGAGCTTTATGCTCAGGGCGACTTCAAGGTAAATCGCCTCATCCGGTTCGCTCCGAACGGCGACCTCTTTCTGGCGGATAGCGGGGCGGACCAGGTCTATGTCTTGCGCGGCGTCGGTGCTGACGGGAAGGTCCAACAGAAAGAGGTCTTTGCCAGCAATCTCAATATGCCCTTCGGCATCAACTTCTATCCTGCTCAAAATCCGAAGTGGGTCTACGTTGCCAACACGGATAGCGTCATCCGCTTCCCGTACAAAGCTGGGGACATGAAGGCCACGGGCGCGGGCGAGACCATTATCACGGGCATTCCGCACGGCGGCGGCCACATCACCCGCGACATTGCGTTCTCTCCGGATGGGAAACGCATGTTTATCTCGGTCGGCTCTGCGTCGAACGTCGACGACACGGACACTCATCCGAGCGAGTTTCACCGAGCCGACGTGCTGGAGTACACGCCGGATGGGAAATTTGTGAAGGTCTATGCCAGTGGCATTCGCAACTGCGTCGGCGAGGCAATCAATCCCACCACTGGGCAACTCTGGTGCTCAACCAACGAGCGTGACGCGCTGGGCGACAACCTCGTCCCTGACTACATCACGAGCGTGAAGGAGGACGGCTTCTACGGCTGGCCGTTCTATTACATCGGCAACCATCCTGATCCCCGCCTCGAGGGCAAGCATCCTGAGCTTGCCTCGAAGGTCATCGTGCCGGACGTGCTGCTGCAACCACACTTCGCTTCGCTGGAGCTGACCTTCTACCCGACCAGCGGCGGCCAGTTCCCTGCCGAGTACCGCGGCGATGGATTTGCCGCTGAACATGGATCGTGGAACAAGGCCAAGCGGGCAGGTTATGAGGTAGTCGTGATTCCGATGAAGAACGGCCATGCGACCGGCGAATTTGAGGACTTTCTGACCGGGTTTACCACAGCAGACGGCCAGGTATGGGGACGTCCGGTTGGAGTTGCGGTAGCCAGGGACGGCTCGCTGTTCGTTTCGGATGACGGTTATAAGAGCGTGTGGCACGTGACCTACACCGGTAAATGAGTCATGAAGTTTTGAACGACCATGGCGCACCTTCAACCTTCAGGAAAGCTTCATGCTTTATTCAGCAGGGCTTAAGTCCTGACGGAGCATTCTGAAGGCGCGTCCCTGGACGTCAGGAGATCCTCATGACAACTCGAAATCTTCGGTCGATCACCGCAGTTATATGTCTCGCATTTGCTATCCCTTCCATCGCGCAAGAAAAGAAGATCGCGCGTTCGTCTCTTCCGGCAGCAGTAGAGAGGACCGTGCAGGAGCAGTCGAAGGGAGCCACGATAAAAGGCTTTTCTACCGAAGTGGAGAACGGTAAGCGTGTCTATGAAGCCGAAATGGTCGTCGACGGCCACACAAAGGACATAGAGATTGCGTCCGATGGCACGTTGAATGAGATAGAAGAAGAGGTCAGTTTCGATTCGCTGCCGGGGAATGTCAAAGCGGGGCTCACGACGAAGGCCGCAGGCGCGAAGATCACCAGGGTTGAGACATTGACCAAGAAAGGCAAGCTGGTGGCCTACGAAGCGGCGACTCTGAAAGGTTCTAAAAAGGGAGAGATCCAGGTAGGACCCGATGGCCAGCCGCTGAAGCATGAGGAGTAGCTGAGCCGTACCGAGGACCTGCTGCGATCCATACAAATACAAACGGCAGGGGTTAATGCCCCTGCCGTTTCTGTCTATTTCACAACCGATGCGAGGTATAACGTTAGGATCCGCCGCCGACAGCTTCAGTACCAAGGCCGGCCAGTGTCTCCCGCAGGTACTTGTGCGGGTTGACCGCGGTGTCGTGAATCTTGACCTCGTAGTGGACATGATTGCCGGTGGTCTTGCCGCTGTGGCCTACGAACCCGATAATCTCGCCGCGGATGACAGTTTGGCCGCCGATAACGTTGAATCCGGACATGTGGCCGTAGATGGTCTTGAGACCGTGGCCGTGATCGATGACGACTTCGCGGCCGTACCCGTTCTCAAAGCCCGCAGTGACAACGACACCATCGGCTGTGGCCCGAATAGGAGTACCGATGGGAGCGGAGATGTCGACGCCGGCGTGGAACTCGCCTTCGCCGTTACCCAGGACTGGATCTTCACGCTGACCGAAGCCGCTGGTGATGGGTCCCATAACGGGCCAGAGATTTGGGGCGAAGGACACACTGTCGGTGTCGTCGAAGCCGGAGATGTGGCTAAAACCGTGGCCGAGGGCTGAATGCGGGGGAGTTGGCCAGGGTGTGGGCGGTAGTACCGCTCAAGGCGGAGGAGCGAAGCGCGTAGAAGGAGCTGATGGACTTGAAGTAGCTCTCGTCTTCAAGCGGCGCGGTCGCCAGGACGGCGGAGTCCTTGCCGGAGGATTTGCCGTGAGCGGCTTTGTCGGTAAGACGACCCATGGGCACGGCGAGCTTGCTGGTGGTAAGGCCGTAGATAGCGGAGACCTCACCGGCGAGGGAGCCCAGGGAGGCGGCCTCGATGTCTTTTTCGTGCTTGGCCTTCTGTAGGTGGGCGTAATCCTGCTGGAGCGAGTTGTGATCCTGACGCAACTGATTGAAACGAGCGGTCTTGATTAGCATCCGGGAGTACGAACCGGCAAGCCCGGCTATGGTAAACATGCCTATCGCCGCCGCGGCGACGAAGATATAAGCGTAATGAAGTGGAACCGGAACCTTATTGAGTTTCCCCTCTTCATCACGGCTGACCAGCATGATGTAGTAACGCTTCTTAAGACTCAAGCAGGGAACCTGGACCCGGGTTTGACCGCGAAATGGCACGCGGTTCGGAGAGACTCGTATCGGAAGACTCAAATCGGCTTTGCCGATCGTCATTCAGAATCCGGAGTCCCTCTGGGACTTTCTACAGTTCAATCTTAACAAACTGACAGTGGCGGCGCAACCAAAAAGCGTCTGGCAGCGGCGGTGGCTGTACCACATTTTCGCCATTTGCGCGTTGCCCTAGGGCACCATTTATGCTGCCAACACAATGAAAAGAGTGGATCGCGGGATAGGCGAGCTTGCGCTGATTGAGCAGATCCGGCTTGGATCGGGTCACCCGAAAGGGCCTGTGAAGCTGGGGATCGGGGATGATTGCGCCATTCTGCGAGTGCCAGAGGGGTGCGAAATGCTAGTAACGACGGACTTTACGCTGGAGGGACTGCATTTCCGCCGGGATTGGCATACGCCGGAGTCAGTGGGACATCGCTGTGTGGCGCGAGGGCTGAGTGATCTGGCAGCTATGGGGGGAGATCCCGTTGCGGCGTTTCTGTCGCTGGCGCTGCCGGGGGAGATGCTCGGGACGGCGAGGGGACAAAGTTGGGTGCGGAGGTTCTTTGCGGGGCTGCATAGCCTGGGCGACCGCTACAGGATGACTCTGGCGGGGGGAGATACGGCGGAGTCGGTGACGGGATTGGTGCTGGCGGATATCGTGCTGGTGGGGTCGGCACCGGCGGGTAAGGCGCTGCGGCGGTCCGGAGGACGGGTCGGGGATGTGCTGTATTGCACGGGAGCGCTGGGGGGCGCGGCGGCAGAGTTGGCGGAGATGAGTGGTGAACGACGGCCGAAACGGGTCTCGGGCAAGAGCCGAGAGGATCATCCGCAGATGTTTCCGGTGCCTCGGCTGGCGGTGGGGCAGGCCTTGCTACGGCGGGGGCTGGCTACGGCTTGTATCGACATGAGCGATGGACTGTCAACCGATCTGGCTCATCTTTGCCAGGAGTCGGGCGTGCATGCCGAGGTGCAGAGGAAAGCGCTACCGGTGCATGCTTTGGCAGCAAACTTGAAGGATGGGGAGTTGGAGCGAGCGGTGCTACATGGCGGCGAGGATTACGAGTTGCTATTTGCCGCGCCGGAGTCGGTGGCGATGCCGCGAAAGATCGCGGGAGTGGCGATCACTCGGATTGGGCGGCTGACGCGACAACGTACCCGGGAACCCATGGTGACCCTGGTGGACGAAAGCGGAGGACGGCGAAAGTTGGAGCCCGGAGGGTGGGAGCATTTTTCCGGAGCGACGAAAAGTCTGTAGCCTTGAGTAACAACGTCATCGAGACCGGGAGATAGATGCGCGACGCAACCAGGATCATCCGTTCCACGCTCAGCACTGTTGTCGCTGGTGAGCCGTTGCATGCGGGGCCGGTATTTGCTGCACCTTTCCATACTCCGGGCGATCCGGCGGCCTCCGCTTACAGCTATGCGCGGTCGCATAATCCGACGTGGACGGATCTGGAGAGGGCCATCGGAGAGATGGAGTCGGGGCCGGGCTATGAGGCGAAGGCGCTGGCGTTTGCCTCGGGGATGGCTGCGACGATGGCGGTGTTTGGCGTGGTGCTGCGGCCGGGAGACATTGTGGTGATGCCATCGAACTCCTACTATGCCGCGCGGCTGCTGGTACAGGAGTACTTCACCCAGATGGGAGTGGTGGTGAGGATGGCTCCGACGGCGGGCAATGCGCAGGGAGAGCTTCTGGAGGGGGCGCGGCTACTGTGGCTGGAGACGCCGAGTAATCCGACGATGGAGGTGTGCGACATTGCCGCACTGTGCGAGGCGGCCCATAAGGCTGGAGCGTTGGTCGCAGTCGACAACACGACGCCAACGCCGATGGGACAGCTGCCGCTTGCACTTGGGGCGGACTTTTCGGTCGCGTCGGACTCCAAGGCGATGACCGGGCACAGCGATCTGCTGCTGGGACACGTGGCGGTACGTGACGCGGAGTTGCTGATGAAGATCGACCTGTGGAGGACACGTACCGGCGGGGTGCTGGGGCCGATGGAGGCGTGGCTGGCGCTGCGTTCGATTGCGACGTTGCCGCTGCGGCTGGAGCGCTCTTGTCTCAATGCGCAGAAGATCGCGGAGTTTCTTGTTACGCGGCGTGATGTCGATAGTGTGTTGTATCCGGGGTTGCCGTCGCACCCGGGGCATGAGATTGCGAAGCGGCAGATGCGGTACTTCGGGCCGGTGCTGGGGTTTGCGATGCGGAATCGGGCTGCGGCAGAGACGTTTTTGGCGAAGGCGAAGCTGGTGACGGAGGCAACGAGCTTCGGCGGAATATTGACGACGGCTGAAAGGCGGGCGCGGTGGGGCGGGGACGCGATCGGCGAGGGATTTATTCGGATGAGCGTTGGATGTGAGAGCGTGGACGACCTGATCGAAGATATCTCTCAGGCATTGGACGCGGTGCGGTGATGGCGTTAACGAGCGATCTGACGTTTCCGCATAGCTGGACGGTTGAAGTCCTTGCAGCGGCTCCGATGATTGCGCCGGCGCGGCAGTTTACTTATCCGCTGCAGATTGCAGGCGAGGAGGATGCACTGGCGCGGGGAGCGCTGCAGTTGATGGTGCGGCCTGCTGCGGGTGGTGTGTTTCTAGCTACGTGCGCGCTTGGGTTTGTGGATCCGAGTATGCCTAGTGGCGTGTTCGCCTGCCCGAATCCGGACGAGATGTGCGCGGTGGCGGGCGGCTATGCGTATGTCATTGATACGTCGCGACCGGAGCGGAGTACGCACATCTCGCTGAAGCCGGTAGTGGAAGTGAAGGTGCTGGAGGAGGCTCGACTGCTCGCGTTTGTGGGCTTCCACTCGATTGTGGCTTGGGGCGAGCAGGGGTTAGCGTGGGTGACGGAACGACTGAGTTGGGAGGGCTGTGCGCATTACGGGCGTGGACGGCGACGCGCTGCATGGGATGGGGTGGGACCTGATGTCGAATAAAGAGGTGGCCTTTACGGTTGATCTGGCGACGGGTCGGCATCAGGGTGGGGCGGCTCCGGGTCGGTAGGTAGAGAATGCGTAGAAGCTGAGAGCGGCGTCGCCCTGTTTGAGCAGGCGAGTGTGGTGGAGTGCTCCGTAGCGTTGAGCCAGCTGGGCTTTGCTACTATGCTCGGCGATGACCAGGGCGTCGGGTGAGAGCAGTTGGCGGCCGCGGACGCTGCCGAGGAAGCTGAGGGTGCCTTCGTACTCGGCTGCGGCCTCGTAGGGTGGATCGAGGAAGACCAGATCAAGTGGGGTGGTGAGTTTGGCTAACCGCTGGAGGAGCGCGCCGGTGCCGCGGTCTTCGAGGGTGTAGCCGTGGACGATCTTGAGGGCGGAGAGGTTGGCGCGGAGAGAAGTGATGGCAGGCTCGGAGTTTTCGGCGAACCAGACGTGTGTGGCGCCACGGCTGATAGCTTCGATGCCGACGGCTCCGGTGCCGGCGTAGAGGTCTACAAAGCGGCTCTCAGGAATGCGTGGCGGCGAGGATGTTGAAGAGGGTTTCGCGCAGGCGGTCGCTGGTGGGACGGGTCGCTGTGCCGCGGGGGGCGAGGAGCTGGCGGGAGCGAAAGGTTCCGGCGATGACACGCATCGGACTATCGTAGCCCGTAGCCGGAACGAGGCGGCGAGACGGCAGCGCATACAATGGAGAGATATGCGCGGGTGGTCCTTCCCTATCGGCAGGTTTCTTGGCGTGGATGTTCGCATCCATACGTTCTTCATGCTGCTGCTGGGACTGGCGATCAGTTATGGCGCGAGTACGGGCTCGACCGGCGGCCGGGGCTTTGGCTTGTGGATGCTGCTGTTGCTCGCCGTTGTGGTGCGCGAGGTGGCGCGGGCGATTGCGGCGGCCTGGTACGGGCTGGAGCTGCGCAGCTTGCTGCTGCTGCCCTTTGGCGGACTGATGAGCTATGCCAGCACCGAAGCGACGGAGCGGGCGACGACGCCGGAGATGCAGAAGCGCATGGCGGTGATTGGGCCGCTGGCAAATATGGGGTTCGGATTGCTGTTGGCTGGACTGGTATTGACGGTCTCGCCGGAGATCGACTTGTTTGAGCGGCCTTGGATTACGCCGACCCACCTGCTGCGATCGGCGGTATGGATGAACCTGCTGCTGGGAGCGATCAACTTGCTGCCGGCGTCCCCGCTGGATGGGGGGCGGGTGTTTCGGGGAGAGTTTGCGAAGTCGCATGGGGGCATCAAGGGCATGCGCGCTGCAGCTGGACTTGGGCAGGCGATTGCCTTCGGGCTGATTGTCGCCGGGGCGCTGCTGCCGAATATGTGGATGCTGATTATGGGCGGCTTTGTGTGGCTCGGCGCGCGTATGGAGGACCAGGGGCTGCTGCTGCAGACGGATGTGGACGCCGTGCGGATGCGCGACGTGATGCTGATCGAGTTCAGCACGCTGTCGGCCTCGGACACGCTGGAAGATGCGTTGCAGCGGTCGATCCATACGCTGCAGGATGTATTTCCGGTAGTGCGCGGGGGGAACCTGGTCGGTGCGGTGTCGCGGCAGGGGATCGTCGAGGCGTTGCAGGCGGACGGCAACGGCTATGTGCAGGGCGTGATGACGAAGTCGTTTCAGACGGCTGGGCCGGACGACTCGCTGGTGAAGACACTGAAGCGAATCATGGCGGGGACCGGGGCGCAGTTGGTGCCGGTGCTCGAAGGCGACCGGATTGTGGGGATTATTACGCCGCAGAATCTGGCGCACTCGATGGGTATGCTGAACCAGCGGCGACGGATGCAGGACAGGAACAATGCCGATTGAGGATGACGGCGAGTTCGGCGTAGACCCGGGCGAAGATTTAGATCGCAGAGCAGCCCGGCCGCTGGCTCCGGGGCTTTATCTGGTGGCGACGCCGATCGGGAACCTTGAGGACATTACGCTGCGGGCGCTGCGAGTGCTGCGCTCGGTCGACAAGATTGCCTGCGAGGACACGCGGCAGACGCAGAAGCTGCTGAATCATTTCGAGATCAAGACGCCGACCGTGAGCTATCACATGCACAACGAGGTCGCTCGCTCCGAAGAGCTGGTGGCGGAGTTGAAGGCGGGCGGGCGGATCGCCGTGGTGAGCGATGCGGGGACGCCGGGAATCGCCGACCCTGGCGGGCAGATTGCCGCCGCGGCGCTGGCTGCGGGGGTGCCGGTCTTCCCGGTTCCGGGGGCGAATGCGGCGATCAGCGCGTTGATTGCGAGCGGGCCTGCCGACCGAGCGGTTTACGTTTCATGGATTTCTGCCGGCGAAGGCTGGGCAGCGCAGGACGGCGCTGGAGGAGCTGCCACGCGGCGGCGGGACGCAGATCTTCTACGAGGCTCCACATCGCATTGTGGATACGCTGGCGGACCTGGAGACGGTCTTTGGCGGGGCGCAGCAGGTGGTGATCGCCCGCGAGCTGACCAAGCTGCATGAGGAGTTTCTGCGGGGCACGGTGAGCGAGCTGCGAGGGGTGCTGGCGGCGCGGGCGAGTGTTCGGGGGGAGATGGTGCTGCTATTCGATCTGGCGTCCGCGGACGGGGCTGCTACGCAACGGCCGGGGATTGCGGCTGCTGTGGCTGCGCTGATGAAGGCAGACGGGCTGAACGAGATGGATGCGCTGAAGCGGGTGGCGCGGGAGCGCGGCATCGGCAAGAGCGAGGCCTACCGGGAGTTGCAGCGGGAGCAGAACCGGCTGCGCTAGGTGCTGATTCTGCCCTTGACGCGGTCGTAGTTATAGACATCGCTGGTGGTTCCAAGCGACTCATTGTAAAGGCTTTCTGCTCCGACCGCCTTCTTCAGCTCTTCGCTGAACTCGTGGATGGCGCGGAGGTGGTCGGCTGTGGCCGGAATCTCAAGGCGTGGGGTCTTGAGAAACTTCTGGTAGCCACGGTCTAAAAGGCGGGAGATCTCGCCGTTGAGCAGCCAGCCGGGGCGGGCGAGAATCTCTACAGTACCGTCTGGAGCAGGGGCAATCTCCGCCGCGCAGCCGTATTTTCGGACCTGGACGGCGCCGGGCTTTCGCTTTGAACCTTCATGCGCCGGGGCGACATCAAATCGCTGACTGCCGAGCAGGGAGAGAACTTCATTGAAGCTGCGGGGTGGTGTCTTCTTTGCCATAAGTTAGACTCAAATTAACTGTCGCACATCCGCCGGTCCTCTTCAAACGACCGAACGCGAAGAGCGATTGGGAGTCACAGAGAAATTTATATGATTGCAACTGCCAAATCGTTGGGTTCGAGCATCATCGAACGCATTGGAAATACGCCGCTGGTGCGGCTGGATCGCCTGACCGACCAGATGCCCGGAATCCAGATCGTGGGCAAGGCGGAGTGGGCGAATCCGGGTGGCTCGGTGAAGGACCGTGCGGCGTCCTCGATTGTGCTGGACGCACAGCGTCGGGGGCTGCTGAGCCCGGAGCGCGGACTGCTGGATGCGACCAGCGGAAACACCGGAATTGCCTACGCCATGCTGGGAGCCGCGATGCGGTTTCCGGTAACGTTGTGCATGCCGTCGAATGTCTCGCCGGAGCGCAAGCGCTACCTCGCGGCATATGGCGCCAACATCGTATGGACGAATCCTGCGGACGGCTCCGATGGGGCGATCCGCAAGGCACGTGAGCTGGCGGCAGCAGAACCCGATCGCTACTACTACGCCGATCAGTACTCGAACGACGAGAACTGGAAGGCGCACTACCGCACTACCGCCAACGAGATATGGGAGCAGACCGAGGGGCAAGTGACGCACTTCGTCGCCGCGCTGGGGACGAGCGGGACCTTCATGGGGACGACCCGGCGCTTGAAGGAGTTGAATCCGAAGATCCAGTGCATTTCGATGCAGCCGGACTCGCCGTTCAACGGGCTGGAAGGCTTGAAGCACATGGCGACGGCGATTGTGCCGGCGATCTATGACCCGAACCTTGCCGACCGAAACATCGAGATGGCGACGGAGCGGGCGTACAAGATGGCGAAGTTTCTGGGACGGGAGCAAGGCGTGCTGGTGGGTGTCTCCGCCGCTGCGGCGACTGCCGCTGCTCTGCAGATCGCCGAAGAGGTTGCGGCGCGCGGACAGGAGGCGGTGATCGTGGCCATCCTGTGCGATGGCGCCGAAAAATATATGAGCGAACGCTTCTGGCAGGAAGAGGAGTAACGGGACATGTTGCGCATTGAATATGCGGACTACGAGGCCCTGCGCGCGCATGGCGAAGAGACCTATCCAAATGAGTGCTGCGGCGTATTGCTCGGCAAGAGCGACGCCGCGCTGGGTAACCAGGTGCGGCAGACTGTGCGGGCCGGCAATACAAGGACGGATTCCGCGCATAACCGGTACAACATTGCTCCGATTGAGCTGGTGAAGATCCAGCGGCAGGCGCGTGAACTGGGGCTGGACATCATCGGGTTCTACCACTCGCATCCGGACCATCCGGCGCAGTGGTCGCAGACGGACTTCGCCGAGGCTCACTGGGTTGGCTGCTCCTACGTGATCACCAGCGTGGAGAAGGGTAAGGCCGTGCTGACGAACTCCTTCCTGCTCACCGGAACGAGCGAGGAAGACAAAGCGTTTCACGATGAGAGTATCGAAATTATGATCGCCGAGATGAACCAACAGAAAGGTACTTCATGAAGATTCACATCCCTACTCCTCTGCGCACTTACACCGGCGGTCTGGAGACCGTCAGCGTGCCGGGAACCACCGTCGGCGGAGCGCTCGAACAGATGACAGTGCAGTATCCGGAGTTGAAACAGCACCTGTTTACCGGCGAAGGTAAGCTGCGGTCGTTTGTCAACGTGTATCTGAACGATGAGGACATCCGCTATCTCGCTGGCAAGGAAGCAGAGCCGACCAAGGATAGCGACGAGCTGACGATCATTCCTTCGATTGCGGGCGGTAGATAGCGGGGTCAGTTGAGTCGATCATTCTGCTATTCGCATCTAGAATAGAGAAGAGAGTGATTCCAGAAGGAAGAAGCAATGCCAACAGCAACTATTGAAGAGACCGTACAGTTACCAAAGCTTACCAACGATGAGATTTCGCGGTACTCGAGACATCTGATTTTGCCCGAGGTGGGCATGGAGGGGCAGCAGAGATTGAAGGCCGCCAAGGTGCTTTGCGTGGGCACGGGCGGGCTGGGCGCGCCGCTGGCGCTGTACCTCGCCGCCGCAGGAGTCGGGACGATCGGACTAGTCGACTTCGACACCGTCGACATGAGCAACCTGCAGCGGCAGATCATCCACTCGGCCAGCACAGTAGGCAAGCTCAAGGTCGACTCGGCAGAGATCATGCTGAAGGGCTTGAACCCGACCCTGAACGTAATCAAACACAACACTATGCTGACGAGTGCGAATGCACTCGAAATCCTGAAAGACTACGACGTCATCGCGGACGGTACGGACAACTTTCAGACACGCTACCTAGTCAACGATGCCTGCGTGCTATTAAATAAGCCGAACGCGTACGCTTCTATCTTCCGTTTCGAAGGACAGGCGAGCGTGTTTGGCACGAAGGAAGGTCCATGCTATCGCTGCCTGTATCCGGAGCCGCCACCGCCAGGACTTGTGCCTTCGTGCGCAGAGGGCGGCGTGCTGGGCATTCTGCCGGGATCTGCTGGGCGTGATTCAGGCCACCGAGGTGATCAAGCTGATTCTGAAGATCGGTGATCCGCTGATCGGCCGGTTGCTGCTGGTCGATGCGCTGGGCATGAGCTTCCGCACGTTGAAGCTGCGCAAGAACAAAGAGTGCCCGGTGTGCGGCGAGAATCCCACGGTAACGGAATTGATCGACTACGACCAGTTCTGCGGCATTCCCAAGCCTACAGAGACCGGCCCACTCGAAGTCGCACGCGATAAGGCGGTAGCCGAGGCTGCAGTCGTCGACGGCATTCCGCAGGTTTCGGTCGAGACGCTGAAGCACAAACTAGACGCGAAGGAGAACATCTTCGTGCTGGATGTGCGCGAGCCGCATGAGGTGCCGATCGCGAACATCGGCGCGCCGTTGATTCCGGTTGGCGATCTGGAGAAGCGTATCGGCGAGTTGGCGGCGCAGAAGAACAGCGAGATCTACATACACTGCCGTTCGGGTTCGCGCAGCCAGAAGGCCGCGTTGATTCTGAAGCAGGCTGGATTTACCAACGTCTCCAATGTGAGCGGAGGCATCCTCGCCTGGGCGGACAAAATCGACCCCACCATGCCGAAGTACTGAGCGGGAGGGGTCAAAGCCTGTCAAGCCCCCAAACGGCCAAAACCCGCGCCAGTCCTGCAAATTCTCCTGGCGTACTAGTTCCACACCATCCGCTATACTGGATATAGAGATCAGAAAGCCCCGGCCAAGCCGGGGCTTTTACTTTTAAGTTCAAAAAACGAGAGCAATCCCGCTAAGTCCTTTGTTAAGAAATTTTTAGCTATAACCCATTTATAATGACTATTTTGCAGCCTGTTGAAATCGTAAATAACTAAAAATATGGAACTTAGCTACCACTACCCCCCCGGGGGGTACCCTGCGGTCCTTATTCTTCCGTCTCAAGTATCTGCAGGCTAAGCGGCCGTTCGAGCATGCAGTCCATCTTTCCAATGGACTTGAGAGCACGCTCGATGGTCGAGGTGAGGCAAGGCTCGGTGGTGACAACAAACGGGAGCCGGTGTTTGGGGTAACCGGGGCGCTGCAGGATCGAGTCGATGTTCGCGCCGACCTTGGCAAGCGCGCCGGAGATGGCGGAGACGATGCCGGGCTTGTCGTCGACGATGAAGCGGAGATAGTGCGGAGCGAGGAACTCGCCGGTGACTGAACGCTTGCGGACTGGCAGCTGAACCGTCTTGCAGCCTTGCGCGACAGCCAGCACGTCGGAGACTACGGCAACGGCCGTAGGCTCGCCGCCCGCTCCGTGACCGGAGAAGACGACGTCGCCGCCGAACTTGCCGCTGACGACCACCATGTTCTGCGTGCCGTGCGACCAGGCGATGGGAGAGGTGAGAGGCACCAGCATGGGCGCCACGCGAGCGTGAACGGTAGTGCCGTCAATCTGAACGCGTGAGACCTGACGGATAGTGCAGTTCAACTCCTTCGCGTAGGAGAAGTCGATGGCGTCGATGTTGGAGATGGTTTGGGTAGCAACAGCGTCAGGATCGAGCTCGGCGTGGAGCGCAATGCGCGAGAGGATGCAGAGTTTGGCACGGGCATCGTAGCCGTCGACATCCGCAGAAGGGTCGGCCTCCGCGTAGCCAAGTTGCTGCGCATCGGCGAGGACGGTGGCGTAGTCAGCACCGGTCTCCATGCGGCTGAGGATGTAGTTGCAGGTACCGTTGACGATGCCGCTGAGGCGCGTAACGGTATCGCCGCCGAGACCCTGCAGGATACCGGGAATGACGGGGACACCGCCGGCAACGGCTGCTCCATGGACGAGCTGGACATTGTTCTGCGCGGCGAGCTTGGCGAGGCTTGTGCCGCGATAAGCAATGAGCTGCTTGTTCGCCGTGACGACGGACTTGCCTGACGTGAGCGCCTTGCGGATCCAGCCCTCAGCCGGTGTGAGACCGCCCATCATCTCAATGACGATGTCGACGTTGGATTTGAGAACGTCGTCGATATTCTGCGTCCAGATCACACTGGGAGGCACACGCCTGGCAGCCTCCGAGGTACGCTTTCTTTCGACGTCACGGTTGAAGATGTGGGTGAGTTGAACGCCAGAAAACTTCGATGTAAGCAGAACGCGCGCGACTGAGCTTCCGACAGTACCGAAGCCGAGAATGGCGATCTTCACGGGTGACGAAAGGCTCTTGGACTTGGAAGTTTTTACAGATGATTTTTTCTTGGGTGTCGTTGCCATGCTTAGTAGTCGATTCTGCCCGGGTATTCACGCCAGGCGGCGAAGCTGGACCAGGCCTGCTCGCGCAGGAGATTGATCGTTGGAATGCTGCGTTGATCGTGAGGCTTTTTGACCTCGGCATAGAGAAAGACATCGTCGAAGCCTGCTTTAGCTGCGTCCTCCGCCAAGCCACCGTAGAAGATGGCATCGCATCGCGACCAGTAAATCGCGCTGAGGCACATGGGACAGGGTTCGCAGCTGGAGTAAATGTGACAGCCGTTGAGCCGGAAGTTGCCGAGGATAGAGGAGGCGCTCCGAATAGCGACGATCTCAGCATGGGCGGTGGGATCGGTGGTAGCAGTGACGAGGTTCACACCGGTGGCCAGCACCTCGCCATCGAGCACGATTACTGCACCGAAGGGGCCGCCGTGACCGGTAACGACGTTTTCCGTCGCCAGCGCGATCGCCTGCTCCATAAAGATGGGGTTGCCCTGCATTCCGCGGCTGTCCTCAATCGCGGTGCTCTATCTGGCTGAAATCACGCGATAATGAAGATTATGGCATAGGCCTATCTCTCAAAGCGCATCGTCACTCCCAACGGTGCAAAGGCCGGCGCGCTGTTGGTGGCGAACGGCAGGATTCGTGCCGTCTGGCTGGGAGGCGAGTGATCGATGGGAGTTTCAACACGTATTTTTGATATAGCGACAGGGCGTCCGGCAGAGAACGTTCCAGTCACGCTAGCGCGCCGCGTTAACGGTGCCTGGGTCCCACTCAACAGCGGCATCACGGATGCAGATGGCCGCTGCAAGAGTCTTCTGCCGCTCGACCAGATGCTAGAGGTGGGTGTCTACCGGGTGGAGTTTGCGACCAGCATCTACTATGAGGCGCATCAGATGCAGGGACTTTATCCGTATGTCGATATCGTGTTTGAAGTTCGCGATCGCGATCAGCACTACCACATACGGCTGCTACTCACCGCAAACCGCTACACCACGTACCGAGGGAGCTGACTGCACGGTTGAACTCGCTGAGAATCGATACGGGAAGTGCGCGGCCATTGTCCGGACGAGTTCGCCATTCCGCAGGATATCGCGCTGGGCACCCACGTGCTCGCCGAGGTTCTTGTTAAGCTAGCATCAGAATAGGTGCTGCGACCCATGGCCATTGAATCGATTAATCCCGCTACCGGCAAGCTGCTGCGAGAGTTTCAACCTCTGACAGAAGAGGCAGTAAAACAGAAGATCGGTGTAGCCGCCGACGCCTTCCGAGCCTACGCGGCCGTACCGCTGAGCCACCGGTCGCTATGCATGCGAAAGCTCGCATCGATCCTGGAGCACGAAGTGGAAGATCTGGCCGCCACGATTACGCTAGAGATGGGTAAACCCCTACACACTGCAAGGCAGGAGGTGTTGAAGTGCGCGTCCGCCTGCCGTTACTACGCAGACCAGGCCGAACGCATGCTGGCGCCGCAGGCCATCGCCACAGAGGGCAGCCACAGTTATGTCAGCTGGGAGCCGTTGGGAGTCGTGCTGGCGGTGATGCCGTGGAACTTTCCGTTTTGGCAGGTCTTTCGCTTCCTGGCTCCGGCTTTGATGGCCGGTAACGTCGGGCTCTTGAAGCATGCATCCAACGTGCCCCAATGCTCGATTGCGATCGAGTCGCTCGTGCGGCGCGCTGGTTTTCCGCGCGGCGTCTTTCAATCGTTGCTGATCAGCTCCAGTCAGGTCGAGAAAGTGCTGAGCGATGAACGGATCGCGGCGGTTACAGTGACGGGCAGCGAGACTGCAGGCCGCTCTATTGCCGCGCAAGCAGGTTGGCTCATCAAGAAATCGGTGCTCGAGTTGGGAGGCAGCGATCCCTTTATCGTGATGCCATCCGCCGACGTTCATCTCGCGATTGAGACCGCGGTACACGCCCGATGCGTCAATAGCGGCCAATCCTGCATCGCTGCTAAACGCTTTATCGTTGCCGACCAGATCTACGACAACTTCGAGACTCTCTTTGTAGCGGGCATGGAGGCGATGCGAGTCGGTGACCCCCTGAAGGGCGACACCGATATAGGTCCATTGGCGACCCGGTCTATCGTGGACGAGCTCGACGCTCAGGTGAAAGCCGCAGTAAAAGCGGGCGCGAAGATCCTCACCGGAGGCGAGCGGATGCTGGGCAATGGAAACTACTTTGAGCCCACCGTCCTTGTCGATGTGCCGCGCACGAGTGCGGTCTATCGGCAGGAGTTGTTCGGCCCGGTGGCCACGCTCTTCCGCGTGAAGGATCTCGACGAAGCCATCGCGCTGGCGAACGACTCTCCCTTCGGCCTGGCGGCCTCTGCATGGACGCGCGATCCCTCGGAACAGCAACGCCTGGTGAGCGAGTTGCAGTGTGGCAGCGTCTTTCTGAACGCTATGGTAGCAACTGATCCGCAGCTTCCCTTCGGCGGCACCAAACGGTCCGGCTATGGGCGTGAGCTGTCGGCCGCTGGGATGCGGGAGTTTATGAATGCGAAGACGGTGGTCATAGCATCATCGCAGCCGACCGAATCGGTACGTGACGAACGGCTCGAGCTGTTGCCCTTTCTGGGCGATGTTCGCGAGGACTAAAAGCCGTCTGTATCCGTTGTGAACAAAGTAAAAGGCGCAACCAGTTTCCCGGTCGCGCCTTTGTTCGTGGTTCGCGTTCCTTAGAAATTAAACGACATCTGGAACGTCGTACGCATCTTTGAAGCGGTGCTGCCATACAGATTATTGCTGTTGAGCTGAAGCGACTTGCCGAAATTGGTGGGAGAGTTCAGGTTCCCGCCCGGCGTGGCGTAGTTGGTGATATTGAAGAGGTTCGTGATCTGTGCTGCGAAGATCAGGTTGTACCGCTTACCCGAACTCACACTACCACCACGGCCACCGCCACCAGGACCGCCGCGGCCGCCTCCGCCGCCTCCGCCCCCACCACGGTTGCCACCGCCACCGGGACCACCTGGGCCACCAGGGCCACCGGGACCATTTTGGCCACCCTGACCGCGGCCACGGTTGCCGTTATCGCCTAAAGGAGGGCCAAAGCCAATGGTCTTTGCAACACGCACGTTGGTCGTGAACTGGGAGGGACCGACACAATAGTTGGCCGGAATGGGGCTGTAGTTTGCCGTGGTCGTAGGAACAACAAACGTGCTCGCGTCGGTGCAGATTGCGGAGGTCCGTCCGGGCAGGAACTCCGGCCGGGTCTGGTAGTTATTGTCGCTAAACAGGTCAGTCCCGGTAACGATGTTGTAAGGGCTTCCTGACTGGGCAACGACGAGCGGACTCACACTAATCAGGTACGGCAAAGCGAAATTACCCCCGAGAAATACCCGGCTGCGCACATCGAAGCTTGCCCGGCCATAGTCCGCCTTCAGGTTGTAGGGGATCGTGGGGAAGGATCCGAACCCGCTGGCATCTGAATTCGCGAAGCTCAGTGAGTAATAGCCGAACAAGGAGTATTTGCGTGCCCGCAGGTTCATGTTGGCCGTCACTTGATTCTGCCGGTAAATACCGCCGGAGTTATACTGGTTGGTCACGATTGGTGTGCCGCCAGGCGGTGGTGGAGTGGGATAGACCCCGTTGATCGGCGCGTTGATGTTCTGCGAATAGAACTGAGACTCCCCCTGAGCCCTCAGGTAATTTACCGACAAGGTCATACTACGGGAGAGCTGTTGATCCGCGCCGATTGCGAACTGAAAGGTGTAGGGATTGCGCAGGTTCGGATTGACCACGGTTGTTGTATTGCCGGTAACCCCGGAGGTCGCATAGCACGCAACAAGGTGGGTCGGAGTGCAGGCTGCGCCTGGGTTTTTGACGGTTGTCTTGATCTGGTTGACGCCGTTCTGTTGCAGCGGTACAACTACGTTGCCAAGACTGTACCGATCATAGAAGATACCAAATCCACCACGCAACACCGTCCTCGGCGCTCCTTTACCGGCGAAGAACCCTTTCGCAAACGATAGGCGCGGAGCAAAATCATTACGGTTGTTGATCTGGTTCTGCACCTCATAGCGGAGGCCGTAGGTAAAGGTCAGATTCGGACGCGGCTTCCAGTCATCCTCGTAATACAGGCCCAGGTCTGTCACCGACGCCTTTGTCCCGTTAACGACCCTTGTCTGGCTGAATTGACTGGCTACTCCAGTTTGATAGGACGAAATAACACCATTCGAGCCAGCCGGGCACACGGGAGTACCATTACTATTCAACAAAGGATTCCCGTTATTATCAATAGAAAGCATGCAGTTATAGATGAAACTGCCGTTCGTTTGCGCCGACGTGTTGTTGGCATCACGGTTATAACGCAGTCGTGCACCCATCCGGATAAAGTTTTTAGCCAGAGCGATCGAGGTGTAGTTCTGCACCTCGATGTGCGTCAACCGGTCGGAGGAGCCGCCCGAGCTGGAGCCGCCTCCAGTGAACTGACCTGCCACACTTACGGTCGGGGTCGTGTTGGCCGGCGTCACAGTCGATTTATCCTGCTGATACTCAAAACGAGTCTCATTGATCACCTTCGAGCTGAATATCTGCGTATCGCTGATCTGCACCGTCGGCTCGGAGCTGCTGGAGGTAGTAGCTGTCGTAGGAAGATTGAACACGCCACCGGGATTGGTGATGGAGTTCTCTTCATACTGGAGACGAACGGTAAGCGTGTTCTTCTCAGTCAATGCCAGATCGAAGCGTGGGCTGATATCCCATCTCGTCTGTGGCGCGGTCAGCGCAACTTTGTATTGTTGCGAGCCGCAGGTCAGATCTCCAGGCTGGCATAGCACAGTGGGAGCCGCAGGGTTCGCATAGATGCTGGTGTTGATGATGTTGTTGTTCTGAATATCGCGGTACGAACCACCAACAGAGAACGAAGCCTTAGAGTTCAGCGGCCCCGTAAGGTTCCCCAGGAAGAAAATGGTGTGATACGGAGGCTGATCGGTGACAAAAGGATTGCCGGTGTTGAATGCACTGTCATTGCCCTGCATATTCGCGGAGCCATGGAACCTGTCGGTTCCCGGCTTCGTGAAGACTTCGACGCGGCCAAAGCCCAGCCGATCAAACTGAGCCGAGAACGGATTCTGATTGATACGAATCTCGCGGATGGACGACTTGGGAGGCAGTTGGCCGCCAGTAAAGCCGTCGATATAAATCTGGCCGCCGTTGGGACCGGAAGAGGGGCCGGCAAGTGCCGAGAGCTCCGCGGAAAGTTCGTCCGGGTCGTCCGAAAGCGCATCCAGGTCCTTTCCCGTAATTACCGTTGCGCTGGCATTGCTGTCGGAGTCTACGCTGAGCGAAGCCGCGTTGGTCGACACCTGGATCGTCTGGTTCTCTGTCTGGATAGCCATCTTCACATCAAGATTCAGATTCTGCCCGGCAGCTACAGCGACGCCCATCTTTACAAAGGTCGCAAAACCATCCATGGTCACGGTAACGTTATACGTCCCGGCCGACACGCCCCTCAGCGTGTAGGTACCATCGCTCTGCGACGTTCCAACCACAGCCTTGCCCTTGGGAGGGGTCAAGGTAACGACGGCGCCTGGGATCAATGCATTATCCGGGTCAACCACATTGCCATGCACAGTCGCGGTCGGCTGCTGTGCGAACGAGACCAAAGGCGCCGTTGCGAAGAAAAAGACAAAAAAGAACTTCAATACTGCGCGAAATGACATGCTTGCTCCTAATGAAAAACCATCACTGCAATCAATTGAAAAGAATGGCCTGGCGGGTCCGATTCCTATACCCCGCCTTCAGGACCACCACCGGGCGCCCCACCACCCACACTCCACGGGGAGAGGGTCATGGAAGGAGCTGCTCCATTCGGGCTAGCCGCCAGAATCGGTTCAACTCCGGAGAGTAAAGTTACAGCTGTAAAAGACAGGCTCCCAGGGTCGGACTGAGAGGCCACAATCATCACCGCGTCACCGGTCTTGAGATCGGCGATCGTCTCCGCTGGCAGCCGCGCGACCATCTGGGAGAGGTCCATGCCAGCACCTCTGCCACCGCCGCCGCCTGCTCCAGCTCCAGGCCCATTGCCTGCTCCAGCATCAGCTGCAGGACGCGGCGCCGCACCGCTGCCACCACCTGCACCGCCGCCACCTGGACCACTACCCGCTGGCCGAGCGCCACCAGCGGCACGCGCGGCAAACATCGCTGCAGCTCGCTCAGGCAGCCGATGAATAGCGGAATTTGACGTCAGCTTCACCGTAACGACCTTCTTGGTCGCCAGGTCCTTCATCGTAACCGTGCCGCTGGCGGCGTCAATCTTGCTAATCGTGCCCGCGAGATTCTTGAAAGAGCCACTGACGATCTCCTCCGCCTTGATAGAAGTGCCGTCGTCCGACTTGTCGCCGCGCACCCTCAGCTGGTCGCCCACTTGAATCTGAGCTGCGGTTCCGATCGCAGCATCCTCAAACTTCACCGAATCGCCGGCGTAACGGCGATAGACTGTAGAGGGCGTCGTCGTTACCTGAATCTTCTTGGCACCGGCGCTAATCGTCAGCGTGCCCGGAGCGGGAATCGCAGTGACGATACCGCCGCTACCCCGCTTCTGCCAGTCAGCTTGCTCCTGCGCATTCTTCTGCGCGATGTCCGCGGACTTCATCAGGACGACGCGCATCGCATTGAACGTACCGGCGGAATCTCCCGCCTTCCCGGTCACAAGCACCCGGTCCCCTACTGCAACCTCGCTCATCGTGCTGGGCTGAGCGGTCTTCAAATCCGTACTGCCCGGCGCCAGCTGAAGAACCTTTGCAGCACCGTCGACGATGACCTTTATCGACTGCCCGGCTTTGTCGGTCAGGGTGAGAGTGCTCCCAGAAACTTCCTTCACAGTGCCAAGCTGGCTGGTCGCGGCTGCCGGCGTCTGCGCCACGGCAATCGCGTCGAAGTTCACAAAACTGGCCGGCAGAAATATCAGGCCCATCGCCAGCAGAGCTGCGCGTGTTAAGCCAGATTTCATATCCATGTCGCATCCTCATTTCGCGTGCCGCTGCCAAGGCAGCTAACAGACGAAGGCTTTACTTACCTGGAGTTCGCACCGCACGTGATTGGTCCCCGCGGATCAAACGGCTCGCTTCAAACTTCTGCATTGCAAACTTAAGGAGAGATACGATCCAGACGCACAAAAGTTTCGCGGAAACGCATTTCCAGAGATCAATACAAAGCGAAGTCAGAGCAAAGAAGGCGGCGTACTCTAAGTCTAACTGGACCTGTATCTACGGGCAAACATTGCTTGTGGAATGGACCCCGAAAACCCGGCCTAGATATAGGTATTTAGACCTACAAAGCCTCGCTTTCTTGGTAAATCGGCATTAGCAACTCAGGTACTTTGTGCTCCCGACCTATCTTCTTCTATTCGGATAACACCGAACCTTGAATCACGCTGCGGACACGATCCGCATCGTAGTAAGACAGAGAGGTCGAACCATCGAAATCACACCTTCATCCACGCTCGCACCGAGGTTGCACGATCTCCTCCAGGGCACGCAGCTCGATTCACTCCAGCAGCAACTGCCCCCCTACCTGCTGCGCCAGCGCTGGTTCGGTTCCAAGTCGCGAACCATTCTGCAAGCGCGTGTGCTGGATTGGGTAGAGTTTCCGGGCCTCGATGCCGCACTGCTCTTTGTGGAGATTCACTACGAAGGCGGTGGTACCGAAACCTACCAGTTGGCGCTGGCCATCAGTTCACCTCCCCAGTCCGATCAACTGCGCAAGGCAGCCCCGGCGAGCATCATTGCAACCTTCCCTTCTCCAGCCGGAGACGTGCTCCTGCACGACGGCACGGTTCGTGAAGATCGGCGTCAGGCCCTCCTCACGCTCATCGCGCGCAATGCCACGCTTGCAACTCACTCCGGCATCGTGACCGCCACCGGCAGTTCTGCCTTGGCTGAAGTACGTGGCACGAAGACCCTCCCCGCGTACACCGGCTCAGCCGAACAATCCAATACTTCGATCATCTACGGCGACCTGCTGATCATGAAACTCTTCCGCCGTCTGCAGCAGGGCGAAAATCCCGACACAGAGATCGGCCGCTTCCTCACCGAGACCGCACACTTCCCGCGCATCCCTCCGTTCCTCGGTGACATTCGCTGGCAACCGCATGGCAAAGAAGATAATGACTCCCCCACCACCCTCGCCATGCTGCAAGGCCTGGTAAAAAACGACGGCGACGGATGGCAGTCGACGCTCAACGAACTCGCTTCCTTCTATACAAGCTGCATCGACCAGCCAGCTCCACCAGACGCCATCCCTCCACCAGGCTTCCTCGCAGCGAATGAAATCATCCAGCCACTTCGTAATCTCGCCGCCGTCTCCCTCGGCGCAGCCGCGCTGCTAGGCCAGCGCACCGCAGAACTTCATCTCGCTCTCGCCACCACTACCAACAATCCAGCCTTCGCCGCCGAGCCATTCTCTCCCAGCGACCTGGCCAGCGACGCCGACCGCATCGACGCTCAGATCGCCCACACGCTCGACGCCCTGCAACACGGCGCAGCACAGCTCACCGACTCCGCCACCATCGACAGCGCGCATACTATCCTCGCCAGCCGCGCCGGCCTCCTGCAACGAGCGCGCCTGCTCACGACGGCAGACCCCACCCAAACTGGACAGCGCATCCGCATCCACGGCGACTATCATCTCGGCCAGGTTCTTCGTGCCAGTGGCGACTACGTCATCCTCGACTTTGAAGGCGAGCCCGCGCGTCCTCTCGCCGAACGTCGCAAAAAGCAGTCGCCCCTCAAAGACGTAGCCGGCATGCTGCGCTCATTCAGCTACGCCACCTACGCTGGCCTCAACCAATTTCTTCAAGACCAACCCATGTCTTCGCAAAAAACAGCAAACCTCGAGACCTGGGCACGGCTATGGGAGAACGCCGCCGCCTCTGAATTTCTGCGCGCGTACCAGCTCGCCATCGCCGCCAACCCGCAGCTCATACCGCAGCCCCGGCAAGCGCAAGTATTACTGAACGCGTATCTACTCGAGAAGGCTCTCTACGAGCTGCTCTATGAACTCAACAACCGTCCTACATGGGTACGGATTCCGATTGCGGGCATCCTCTCGCTTCCGCAGTAACGTAATCTTTCTTCGCTGGCACGAACGCTATAATCGAGGGCGAACCAGCAAAGGAAGAACCACATAAATGCAGCAGCAGGACATCTACACGAAGGTCACCACCATCTTTCACGATCTCTTCGACGATGACTCGCTGGTTCTGACTCCGGAACTGACCGCGGCCGACGTACCTGACTGGGACTCCTTCAATCACATCAATCTGATCGTCGCCATCGAGTCGCGCTTCAAAATCAAGTTCCAGACCGCAGAGCTCGAGTCCATGCACACCGTCGGTCATCTCGTCGATCTCATCGACAAGAAGCTCGCCGCACAGGAACGCTAGCTTCTCTAGATCGCCTGACCGCGGGTTGCGACGATCGGACCCGCATCCGGACTCGTATTGCCCGAAGGCGGAAGCACCGCAGGCGCGAAGAACCCATACAGCGCAACCACTACGAATCCAGCCAGCGGCACAATATACCCAAGCGCAAGACTGCCCGTCGACCTGCGCGATCAGTCCAAGAATCGGCGGGAAGATCGCTCCCCCAACAATCGCCATCACCAGCAGCGAACCTGCCAGCTTCGTATTCGGCCCCAGCCCCTTCAGCCCCAGCGCAAAGATCGTCGGGAACATGATCGACAGGAAGAACCCGCTCGCCACCACTCCCCACGCACCTATGATGCCGGGATGCAGAATCGTCACCGCCATCAGGCAGACGTTTACCGCTGCGTAAACACCCAGCATGCGGCTGGCGGAGAAGTACCGCATCAGCGACGTAGACACAAATCGCCCCACCGCCAGCGCAATGAGCGTACCGGTCAGGTAAAACGCCGCCGTGCGTTCGCTCACTGGTGTGTACTGCTTCATATACGGAATCAGGCTGCTCCAGCTCGAGATCTGCGCGCCCACATTGCAGAAGTTCGCCACCACCGCCAGCATCAGATGCGGATAGTGAAATAGTTCGCTGAACTTTCCATGGTCGCCGCTCTCCCCTTCATGCTCGCTGTGCATCTGCGGAAACTTCGTCCGCGACAGAATGAACGCACACAGCAACACCACCGCGCCAAAAGCAAGATACGGCGGCACCACCCGCATAATCTCCTGGTGCAGGTAAGCCTGGTAGGTACCCGCCGCCTTCATCTGCGCTATCTCACCCGTGTTGTGCTCTATCCCCGAAAAGATGAAAAACGTTCCCAGCAGCACACCGGTGATTGTGCCCGGAGGATTGAACGACTGCGAAAAATTCAGCCGCTGCTCCGACGTCTCAGGAGGGCCGAACTGCGCAATAAACGGATTCGCCGCCGTCTCCAGAAACGACGCGCCGCTTCCCACCGTAAACAGCGCAATCAGAAACAGCGCATACTGCCCGCTCACCGCCGCCGGCCAGAACATCACCATGCCCCCGCCAAACAGACATAGCCCCGTCACCATGCCCGCCTTATATCCCCAGCGCCGCATCAGCAACGCCGCCGGAATCGCCATGATGAAGTAACCAAAGAAGTTGGCCGTCTGCACCAGCTGTGCGCTGAACTGCGACAGCTCGAACGACTTCTTAAACTGCTGCACGAGAATGTCGGTCAGGTTGTTCGACATGCCCCACAAAAAGAACAGCACCGTGACGAGCACAAATGGGAGCATGTGGCCAACCGGAAACACCGGAATGTTCCTGGTGGCCTCGGACTTTTTACTTTCCCCAACCGACGTCGAAATCTGCATGATTCAAACTATCGCGCCGAGCGGGTTTCTGTCTCGCTCAAAGCTTCAACCCATAAACCTCAATCGCCGTTTCGCCAAAGACAAGCTCCCGTTCCCTCTCGCTAAACCGCCCAAAATAATCCCGCAGCACGTTGAACCATCGGCCATAACCACTCGCCACCAAACACACCGGCCAGTCAGATCCCACCATCAGCCGCTCCGGCCCAAACGCCTCGACAACCACATCCAGATAAGGCCGCAGCGTCTCCGCCGACCACGAACTCCACTCCGCCTCCGTCACCATACCTGAAACCTTGCACCAGACATTCTCGCGCTTAGCCAACTCCCGAATCCGTCCCGCCCAAGGCTCCAATCAACCCTTCCGCAATCCTCGGCTTGGCAATATGGTCAAGCACAAACACCTGCTCCGCATGCCGATCAACGAACTCGATCGTCTGCGGCAAATGCCGCTCATATATCAGGATGTCGTACACCAGCCCGCTGCCCAGCAGCGCTCGAATCCCTGCATTGAAATCCTCGCGCAAAATAAAATTCTCATCCTTCTCCCCTTGGATCACATGCCGCAACCCCTTCAGCTTCGGCCTACGCTCAAACTCCTCCATCACTCCCGGAAATTCCTCCCTGCAATCGGCGCCCACCCCACCACACCGCGAATCGCATCACACCCATCCGCCAGCTCCAGCAGCCACCGCGTCTCCTCCAGCGTCTGCCGAGCCTGCACCGCCACCGTGCCATCAATCCCCGCCGCCGCAATCTCTCGCACCAAATCGCTCGGCAAAAAATCCCGTCGCAACAAACTCATCGACTCATCTATCCACTCATACTCCTGGGGCGTATACCGCCAAAGATGGTGATGCGCATCGATCCGATCCGCCATTCAACCTCCTCAAAAAATCACGGCCAGTCTACAACCTCACCAACTCTTCCTCTTCCATCTCAATCGAGCAAGGCATACTATGGCCGCGAGCAGCTATCCAATAGCTCATGACCTCAGCCAATCGCTGACACCGCAAGCCAACTCTTTCTCCCGGCCCCTCTCCTACATCATCCCCAGATCGGAGACATCTTTATGGCGCCCAAAAAATCCACCTCCCCCATCTCCACCCTCAGCCGCACCGTTCTACCCGGCAGCGAAAAGGCGCCGCTACTCAAACCAACTTCGGAAAAGCCCGCACCACACGGCAAAAAAATCGTCGTCTCCGTCATCGTCCGTCCCAAAAATCCTCTCGACATCAAGCTCGGCAAACAGCGCCTCACCCGCCAGCAATATCGCCAGCGCCACGGCGCCGATCCCGAATCCGTAGCCCTCGTCCGCAAATTCGCCCGGCAATTCCGCCTCAGGATCGAACCCGACACCCCCGGCCCCGAACGCCGCACCATCAAGCTCTCCGGAACCGTAGCCGACATGCAGAAGGCATTCGGCACCGCCCTCAGTCATCAGACCCTCGACGGCGTCACCTACCGCGTCCGTGAAGGCAGCATCGATCTCCCCTCCGAGCTCATCGGCCACGTCGAAGCCGTCCTCGGCCTCGACAACCGTCCTCAGGCTCGCCCCCACTTTCGCATCGCCGGCCAGAAAGACAACCTCGCGGCTCGCACCGCGCAAGGCAGAGGCTTCGCCAAACCCCACGCCTCCGCCAACCTCTCCTACACACCCGTCCAGGTCGCGCAGCTCTACGGATTCCCCGCAGGCGCCACCGCTGCAAACCAGACCATCGGCATCATCGAGCTCGGCGGCGGCTACCGCACCGCCGACATCAGCACCTACTTCAAAAGCCACGGTCAGCCTGTCCCCACAGATCACCACCGTCTCCGTAGACGGCGGCAAAAACGCACCCACCAACGCCAACAGCGCCGACGGCGAGGTCATGCTCGACATCGAAGTCGTCGCCGCCATAGCTCCCGGCGCAAAGATCGTCGTCTACTTCGCCCCCAACACCGACCAGGGCTTCATCGACGCCGTCGCCACTGCCGTCCACGACACCACCAACAATCCCAGCGTCATCTCCATCAGCTGGGGCGCCCCCGAGTCCAGTTGGACCGCACAGGCCCTCAACGCCCTGGACGCCGCCTGTCAGTCCGCCGCGGCCCTCGGCATCTCCATCACCGTAGCTGCGGGCGACGACGGCTCCACCGACGGGCAGACCGACGGCCAGAACCACGTCGACTTCCCTGCCTCCAGCCCCCATGTCGTCGCCTGCGGTGGCACCAACCTCCAGGGCAGCGGCTCCACCATCACCTCCGAGACCGTCTGGAACGCCCTGCCCAACGGCGGAGCCACCGGCGGCGGGGTCAGCAACTTCTTCCCCCTGCCCACCTGGCAGGCCAGTTCCAAGGTCCCCTCACCCGCCAACCCAGCCGGCGGACGTGGCGTCCCCGACGTCTGCGGCGACGCCGACCCCGCCTCCGGCTACCAGATCCGCATCGACGGCGCCGCCTACGTCATCGGCGGCACCAGCGCCGTAGCTCCCCTCTGGGCTGGACTGCTCGCACTCAACAACCAGCAGAACAGCACCACCGCCGGCTTCATCAATCCGCTGATCTACACCGCCAAAGCCAAAGCCGCCTTCAACGACATCACCAAAGGAACCAACTACACCGGCACTCCCGTCGGCTTCAAAGCCGGCCCCGGCTGGGACGCCTGCACCGGCCTCGGCTCACCCATCGGCACCCAACTCATCAGACTGCTGGCGGCGGCAGCACCACCAGCAAGAAAAAAGCAAAGAAGACCTCATCTAAAAGAACGTCAAAAAAGAAAATCTCGAAGAAGAAATAATTAGCATCGATCGCACAAGTCGGCTGGCCACTCTACTTCCAAACATGCGGCAGAGAGCCAGCCGGCTTCCCCGCCTTGATCTCCGAGTAGACAATCCCCGCGTCCTGCGAGAGATCCGCCGGAACCCAGTTCGCGTCGCGCTCCGGCATCTGCACCTTCAACTCCTCCGCCGTCTTGCCCGCCTTCACCTGTGCATCCACCGCGTCATACAGGTCGCGCAGAAACTGTGCCTGCCCACTTAGAATCTCCGGCCCGCCCGCATCGCCATGCCCCGGCAGCACCGCCACCGGATGGAGCGCCAGCGCCTTGTCCAGCACCTTCGGCCAATTCGCAACGTTCGCATCCCAAAGCTTATTGCGCGGCCCATTCACCGCCGCATCTCCAGTGCACAGCACACGCTCCTTCGGCAGCCACACATAGCCATCGCCTCGCGTGTGCCCCCAGCCAAGATGCAGAAAGTCCACCTCGCGCGTCCCATCCTTCAACACAAACTTGTCGCTGCTGAAGGTCTGCATCGGCGGCTGCACGTTGCCTCATCCAGATCCCGCATATCGTCACGCTTGGGCTTCGTCGTCTGCCACCGCGTCGGCTCATACTCCTTCATCTCGTCGGCGACGCCCACATAAGCCAGCGTCCGCGCCCCCGCCTTCGTCCACACCGCATTCCCATACGAGTGATCTCCATGCGCATGCGTATCGAAGACCCATTTCACCGGCTTCGGCGACAGCTTCGGAATCTCCACCAGCAACTCCTTCGCCCGGCCCGGATAATTCGCATCTACCACAATCAGGTAATCACGCATCTCTATCACTACCGTATTGCTATAGCCCTTGTTCCTCTCACCCAGCAGAAACCAAACACCCGGCGCAACCTGCTTCGCCGGAGCACTCTGCCCAAGCGAAACCCCAGTCACAGCAAGCACAATCACACACACCAACCCAGTCACACGTCGCATCCTCGCAGCCCCTCACCCGCAGAATACTTCCCATCTCACAAAACCGTCATCCTGACCCTGAGCTTGCCGAATGGGAGCTTGCGAACTTTGCAAGCTGCGCAGTCGAAGGACCCCGAAGAATTAAATCGCGCCCGTACATCCCAAAAATTTCAGCCCACACGTTTTGTCTTTGCTTCTAGGTACCCCAAGGCTTTAGCCTTGGGTCTCTCTGAACATTAAACAACTTTGGGCTTTTGCCCCTGGGGTATGCTTTCCTCTACACGCCTCACGAAACAAATATCTAACCGCCCCACGAATAACCACATCCGTGAGAGAATTGCTTATGGAGCCAAATATGTTGCGATGCATCTTTCAGGACAGACACACCAAACAAAGAAGCAATCGATCTCATCGCCGAGCTTCGTTGATGCACGTTCCTCGCTCGCGAAGGAGGTCACGGTCTTCTAAGCAAACAAAATGAGCACGAACTGGCGGCCCAAGTTGCAGACCTGACAATCATTGATCGTTGCCGCTGCGGAGACGACTTTTGTGCGACTTTCTACACACAGCCGAAGCCACATGGAGCGTATGGTCCATGGCCTCCGATGTATGTCGCTCGAACCCGAAAGCGGATACATCGTACTTCGACGTTGTTTCAGAGAGAATCATGAAGTCGAGGTGCTGCTATCGCGATGAGATCCGTGGAGCGCCTAGCATCGCCGTCCTCAGGCAAACAACTCCCTCGCCCTCTCCAACTCCTCCACCGTATCCACATCCAACTCCCCACCCACCAACTCCACCCCCCTAGCCCCCTTCAACAACTCCCGAGCCCCAACATCCCCCCGCAACTCCATCAACTCCCCAAACACCGCGCCGGAAAATAAGCCGGCACCCCCCGCCGCCCCGCATACTCCGAAGCCACCACCTCATCCCCGCCCCCCACCAACATCCGCAGATGCGCAGCCGAAACCGCCGGCTGATCGCAAGCCATCACCACCACCCCGCCGACCCCAGCCTCCGCAGCCGCCACCACCCCCAACCGGATCGACGAAGCCATCCCCTCCGCCGCCCCCTCGTTCACTAACGTCGTGCAACCAACCAGCCTATCCACCCCAAACACCGCATCCTGCCCAGCAGAAATCACCACAAAAACCGGCTCCAAGCCCAGCCTCAACCGCCACCCGAACCGCCCGCGCCAGCAGCGTCTCCCCCCAATCTCCACCATCTGCTTCGCCCGCCCCAGCCGCCGCGAAGATCCCGCCGCCAACACCACCCCCGCGCAACTCCCCCCGTAACTCAAAGCGCGCACTGGACTTGCAGATACCCAGCCGCGCCACCCCGCGCAATCTGCTCCGCCACATCCTCCGCCGACAGCCGCCGCGAAGCCCCCAACTTCCCCTGGCAGCAAGCCTGCGCCTCCGCAATCACCGCCAGCGCAATCGCCTCCGGCCCCATCCCCACCCAGATCCAACCCAACCGGAGCATAAATCCTCGCACAGCAATCAGATACGGACCACCCCAATATCTCCGCCGCCTCTCGAATCAAATGACTACTCCGATGCCGAGCCCCCAACAACCCCAAATACCTCGGCCACACTGGCAACACCCGAGCCAGCAACTCCCGATCCTGCTCATAACTATGGGTCATCACAACCACTGCATCCAAAGCACTTACCGCCAAATCCGACGTTCCAGCCTCCAGCACAACCACCCTATCCGCCTCCGGAAACCGCTCCGCCCGCGCCCACTGCTGCCGCCCATCCGCCACCGTCACGCTCCAACCCAGCAAAACCGCCATACTCACCAATGGCTTCGCATCATCCCCCGCGCCCAGCACCACGAACCGCTGCGGAGGTCGCATCTCTTCCACGAAGCGTCCCTCATACTCCGTCCCCGCCTCAAGCCCACCCGCACACCCAACCTTCTTCTCACCCAACCCTACACTCGCAAACACCACCGCACCATCCGACCCCCAACACCACCCGCCGCAGAGCCTTCCCATCCCCCGGAAGCCAGGTCACAACCTTCGCGCCGCGCCCCTCCAGCGCACCCTTCATCGCCTCCATCAAAGCCGCAAATTCCGCCGTACCCGCTGGCTCCAGCAGCAGATCAAGTGTCCCCCCGCAACCCAGCCCAAACGGCATCTCAGCCGGATCATCGAACGCCGTTGAATACCGCTCCACCATCGCTCCTTCACGCACCATCCAAGCAGCCCGACGGATCACATCCGCCTCAAGGCATCCCCCGCTGATCGCACCGGCGTACTCGCCCATCTTCGAAACCAGCAGCCGAGCCCCCGGCCGCCGATACGACGAACCCTCCACCCGCACCAATGTAGCCAGCACGCCAGCATCACCCTGCTGCCATAACCGAACTATCCGCCGCTGCTCCATTCCCTATATATAATCCCGCGACCCCGAAGCCGAAAGTCCCCAGCCGTGCCACCGCTCCATTAAAAACAACTGTATGAATGCACTCTTTTGCGTATTCGCACATTTTTGCGGTCAAAATGCAATCCGCTGGCAGAAGCAACTCGCCAAAGATTTCTCTCGTGAAAGCATATAAACACTATTTTCAATAATATACAGTAAAATAATACTCTCAACCCTGTCAAACGGAAGCTACGAGAAAATACGCCCTTCCCGCTCTCCTCCAGATGTCGCTCCAAGTGGGTAAATAAATATCCTTCGCACGCAAAAGGGAAAACTTTTTCCCTTCGAGGCTCTGCCATCCCTATTCTCCAACCAGGCAGCCAAGCCCAATTCCAGCGGTCATTGCCTCCAAAAACCCATTCCAACGCCAGCCTTCAAATCCAGCGATATTCCTTTCAGCGACTTACAACAATCCTCCCCATGTCGAATCTCGTTTGGCCGTCGCCATGCCTTAGTCAGGCTGTCAGCGGAAGCGATAGAGGGTGAGCCAACCAGCCATCCTCCCCAGCTCACCCTGACAAAATGCACCACTTGCTTCACTTCACAATCAGGAGCCACACAATGCTTAGCCGTCGCTGCGGTGTTTTAGCAATTCTGCACTGGTATCTCTTCGCCCTTCTGGCGATTCTGCCTTCGTTCTCTCTCGGTCAGGCTCTCACGCTGGTCCACAGCAGCACCCGTTACGCAGGCACAGGCAGTGCAGGGTTCAGTGGCGACTACGGCGCCGCAACCACCGTCACCCTCAACGCGCCCTCCTACATCGCCTTCGACTCCAACGGCAACCAGTTCCTCTCCGACACGCTCAACAACTGCGTGCGCAAGATCGACACCGCCGGCAACATCACCACCGTCGCCGGCCTCGCCGTCAGCGGCCAAAGCGACACCTGCAACAGCTCCTCCAACAACACCCCCACCGCATCCGAAGGCCTCTACCACCCCACCGGCCTCGCCATCGACAGCAGCCAACCGCCTCTACATCGCCGACAGCATGCACAACTGCGTTCGCGTTCTCGCCAGCGGCAGCACCGGCGTCGCGTCGCTCACCACCGTCGCGGGCACCTGCGGCTCGACCCCCACTGCATCCGTCACGCCCGCGCCAAACGGCCTCGCCATCGACCTCAATAACAACCTCTACATCGCCCTGCAGGACCTTCACCAACTCCGTCAACCAGGTCGTCCGCCACGCCAGTCACCGACAGCTGCAACCAATGTCTGCCTCCTCGCCGGTCAGGCCTCGGCAAACGTCACCATTCCCTGCCCCGGCATCACCAACGGCGTCAAGCTCTCCGGCCCCTCCGGCCTCACCATCGACATCAGCAACAACCTCTACATCGCCGACACCGGCAACAACTGCGTCCGCGAAGTCGCCGGGCTCACCACCCAGAAGACCGCCGTCGGCCAGTGCCTCAACGACGGCTCCGGCACCGCCGAGACCGCCCTCGGCAACCCCTACGGCCTCGCCATCTCCCCCACGCAGGCCCTGCTTCATCACCGAGACGCAATCCGGACAACGTCGTCCGCTACATCCCCGGCAGCCACCAGCCTCACGCTCGTCGCCGGCCTGCCCAGCGGAGTAGCCGGCCCCTATCTCATGTCCCAGGACGGCCAGTCCGCCCTCAACGCACCGCTCAACAACCCTCGCGGCCTCGCCTTCGATTCCGTTCGCGCACATCGTCCTCGCCGATTCGCTCAACAACATCGCCCGCGAACTCAGCGACAACATGCACTTCCCCAACACCCCAGTCGGCAGCCAGAGCGCGACCCAGCCCATCACCTTCGTCATCAATCAGCCCGTCAATCTCTCCGTCTCCGCCGGCACCGATTACCTCGTCAACAGCACCACCTGCGCCGGCAGCCTCACGCCCGCGCAGCGCAGGCTCAGCACCCAACACCTGCCAGATCTTCGCGCGCTTCGCTCCCACGCGCCCCGGCCTGCGCCGTTCGGCCCTGCGCCTCACCGACTCCACCTCCAACACCGCCGTCTTCCAGGGACTCAAGGGCATCGGCACCGGCGCTCTTAGCCTCTTCGCTCCCGGCTCCATCGCCACCGTCGCCAACACCTTCGCCAAACCCTCTGCCATCGCAACCGACGCCGCAGGCAACGCCTACATCCTCGAAGACGGCAACTCCGACACAACCGCAGACCTGCTCCTCCTCGCTCCCGGAGCCAGCGCTCCCCAGACCGTCATCCCCGCCGGCTACGGTCTCGACACGCCCACCGCCATCGTCGCCGACGCCGCCGGCAACTGGTTCATCGCCGACGCCTCCCACAACTCCATCACGCGCTTCGGTGCCGACGGCTCCGTCAACACCGACTACGTCACTGGCCTCTCCACCCCGACCGGCATCGCCATCGACCGCTTCGGCAACCTCTTCGTCACCCAGGCAGCCGCCCACAACGTCGTCGAGATCTACGCCTCCGGCGCACGCCGCGTCATCGCCGGCAGCGGCGCCAACTCCAGCGCGGACGGCGTCCTCGCATCCACCGCCAGCTTCATCGCACCCAGCGCCATCACCATGGACCTCAACGGCAAGCTCTACATCGCCGACCTCGGCGCTCACCGCGTCTACGCTATCGACCAGCAGGGCGTCATCCACATCGTCGCCGGCAACGGCAGCACCAACCACCACGCTCCCCGGCCAGGCCACCGGCACCGCACTCATCGCTCCCGTCTCGCTGGCAGCCGATGCAGCCGGCGATCTCTACATCGCAGATCAGGGCGCCAGCCTCATCTACGTCGTCTACGCCTGCCGCAGCCAGCGGCAACAACATCGCCGTCGTGCTGGACGGCTCCGGCGCCAACGGCGTCCTGCCCCAGCCCACCACCGGCCCTCTCAGCCATCGCGCTCGATGCCAACGGCAACCTCTTCGCCGCCAACTCCACCACCAACTCCGTCATCGAGCTCACCCACTCAAACCCATCCCTCAACTTCGGCCACGTCAACGCCGGCACCACCTCACCCGCCCTGCTGCAGTCCGTCATCAACATCGGTACCGACAACCTCGACATCACCAGCCCCTTCTCCACCTCCGACGCCCACTTCGCCGTCGACTCCAACACCACCACCTGCGGAACAACCATCCTCAGCGGCTCGGTCTGCTCCCTCGGCTTCACCTTCACCCCCACCGCGAACGCCACCTACACCGCCACCTCCACCCTGGCATCGAACTCCTACAACTCCCCGCAGTCCATTCAGCTCACCGGCAGCGGCATCCTAGTAGCGCCTCTTACCGTCACCCTTCCGTCTGAGACCGAGGTCTACGGCCAGCCCCTCACCGCAGCCGTCGCCTTCAACGGCGCCACCATCGCACCCACCGGCACCATCACCTTCGCCACCGCCGGCCAGACCCTCTGCAGCCTCACCGGAAACCTCGGCGCCACCGCGACCTGCTACACCCCCAACACTCACCTCAGCGCCGGCAGCTACACCGTAGCCTTCAACTACTCCGGCGACAGCAACTACCAGCCCGCCGCCGGAACTGTAGTCCTCACCGTCACCAAGGCGCCCCTCACCATCAGCATCGCCGACACCTTCCGCAGCTACGGAGCCCCTAACCCGGCCTTCCACGGCAACCTCATCGGCGCCGCCTCAGGCGACACCCTCCTGCTGGCCTACTCCACCACCGCCACCGTCGCCAGCGGAGTCGGCAACTACCCCATCACCGCCACCATCACCGCTGTCGGCGCCGCGAGCCTCTCCAACTACACCATCACCAATGCCATCGGCACCCTGACCATCACCCCCAGCCAGGCCCTGACCATCAATGTAGACCCCGCAACCCGCGTCTACGCCACCCCGAACCCCACCTTCACCGGCTCCGTTACCAACATCCTGAATAACGACGCCATCGCCGTCGCCTACAGCACCACAGCAACCATAGGCTCCTCCGCCGGCCGCTACATCATCACCGCAACCATCTCCGGCCCCGGCGCAGCCAACTACCTGCCGACTGTGAATGTGGGCGCGCTCACCATCACACCCACCGCAACCACCACCACGATCGCAACCTCGAACCCAGCCCCAAACGTAGGAGACAGCGTCACCTTCACCGCAAACGTCACAGCCGCGACCGGCAAAGCAGCCGGATACGTCAACTTCTACGACGGCACCACCCTGCTCGGCAGCGGAACATTGAACGGAATCGGCACCACGAACTTCACCGTCGCCTCCTTGACCGCCGGATCGCACAACATCACGGCAGCCTTCCATGCCACGACCAACTTCTATCACCAGCGGCGGATCCCTCGTTGAGAACGTCGCACCGCCCTCCAGCCAACCCCCAGCTTCACCATCAGCTCCACCACGCCCACTCAATACATTAAGGCCGGCGGATCGACCTCCTTCCCGATCACCCTCACCGGATCGGGAGGCTTCTCCGGCAAAGTAGCGATGGCATGCACCGGTCTTCCCGCCAACGCCACCTGCACCTTCTCAAACGCAACCCCAACCGTCCCTATGGGCGGCAGCGTCACCACCACCATGACCATCGCCAGCACCGCAACCACTGCCAACCTGCAGAGCTCACCCTTCCGCCCCGCCGACCTCGCACCCCTCACCGCCGCCACCATCTTCCCGGTGGAACTCACCAGCCTGGGCGTATGCTTCGCCGGCTTCCGTCGCCGCACTGTGGAAAAACGCCAGCGTGTTCGCCTCTTCGCCGCCGGACTCTTCACCTTGGGCATGCTCGTACTCACAGGTTGTGGGGTCATTACAACCGGAGTTCGCGATTACACTATCAATGTCACAGGCACCAGCGTCAGCTTTCCAACCCAGGTACAAACAGCAACCTCAGTCGTACTCACCGTAGGCCAACAGTAATCTTCGGATCGCTGCTGGCATCCTTACCGGTGCCGGCTGCAATCTGAACGGGAAAGCATCTTGTTCCTCTGCGTTACTTCAAGGATCCGATGATTATGCATCTCCGGTTTATGTCCGCGCTTCGATCAACGCTCTGCATCACTCGGGATGACCGCACTGATGACACTTCCTCCAAATGTCAGTTTGGCGCAGGCAGCTAAAACAGGATCGACCCCACCGCCGGAGCCATCGCGAGTCGATATGTTCGCCGGCTACAGCTACTTTCATCCGATCGACGCCACCATCAACAAAATCTACTATCAGCCCATCTATCCCGGGGTCGACGCCAGCACCAGCTTCTACTTCACTCGCCATCTCGGCCTGCAAGTCGAAGGCACCATCTTTCATAACTGGCCCTACGACCGCATCTACACCGCGCAAATCGGTCCCGTGTATCGCTGGCAGATCGGACGCCTCTCCCCCTTCGTGCATCTCGTCGGAGGCACCGCAAGAGTAGGCGGTCCAGCCGCCCAGCCTGGCACCTGGGGCACCGGTTTCGCCTCCGGCGTAGGCGTAGACTACGTCCTTCCCTTCCTCGGCAACCATATCGCAATCCGTCCCATCCAGGCCGACTACACCTACTCCCACGCCAACTTCGGCCCCAGCACGAACGTCAACAACGGCGGCGTCGCCAAGCTGAGCGCCTACCGACTCGACGCCGGCCTCGTCCTGCGCCTCGGCACGACGAAGTCTGCGCCCCCTGTCCAGCTCGGCTGCGTCGCGCAACCCGCCGACGCCTTCCCCGGCGACCCGATCACCGTCACCGCCACTCCTGCGAACCTCAGCAGCAAAAAGCCCGCTACCTACGTCTGGTCGACCTCCGGCGGACAGATCACCGGCACCACCGAGACCGCATCTGTCACCACCGCCGGCCTCGCCCCCGGCGACTACACCGTCACCGGCCGCGTCAACAACGGCTCCCGCCAGCAGGCCGAGTGCACCGCCGGCTTCCGCATTCAAAGCTTCCAGCCGCCGACCATCGCCTGCTCCGCCAACCCCACGACCGTCCTCTCCGGACAGCCCGTCGCCATCACCGCCACGGGCCAAAGCCCGCAGAACCGCATCCTTACCTACAGCTACACCTCAACCTCCGGCCAGATGAACGGCGCTGGCCCCAACGCCACGCTCTCCACCGCCGGCGTCGCGCCCGGCTCCGTCGCGGTCACCTGCGCGGTCGTCGACGACCACGGCCAGCAGGCCTCCGCCGTCACAACCGTCACCATAACCGCACCCCCGCCCCCACCCGCTCCGCAGACCAGCGACCTCTGCAGCGTCTCCTTCGACCGCGACCGCAAACGCCCCGTGCGGGTCGACAACGAGGCCAAGGGCTGCCTCGATGTAATCGCCCTCACCCTCAATCGCGACTCCAGCGCCACGCTCGTTCTCGTCGGCGGCCACACAGCCGCGGAGCTGCCCGAAGCTGCCGCCGAGCGCACCCTCAACGTCGAACTCTACCTCACCCGCGAGAAAGGCATAGACCCCGCCCGCATCGAACTGCGCACCGGCGACACCGGCCTCCGCATCGTCCAGAGCATCCTGGTTCCCGCAGGCGCCAGGTTCGATGCAGGCAGCACCGCCACCTTCGACTCCGGATCCATTCATCGGCACGGACAGCCCTATGGTCCTTCGACCCCGGCCCGGGCCACTAGAAAGATTCGCAAACCAGCGAACTGACAACAAACGAACGCAACAACCCCTTGGAGGAGCTCAGCGAAGCTCCTCCCCCTTTTTAATTTGACTTCTATCTATATGTGATATGTCATTTGTGCCCATACTTCCGCAACAAAAAGGAACGGCTTGCGGTTAGAACTCTGGTAGACTGAATCAGTCGGACATAGCAATCCAGCAAGCCTTCCCAACCGCTTGAGCACTACGGATAGCACCTTTCGCCGGCGTTCTCATAGCAGCAACATCGGGGCGTAGCGCAGTCTGGTAGCGCACCTGGTTCGGGACCAGGGGGTCGGAGGTTCGAATCCTCTCGCCCCGACCATTTTTTATCCCTTGACGGGGAGAGATTTAGCGAGTGAGTTACTTCATGAACTACGCCTTTCTTCCCGATCTCTCGGCCTTGGCGATTCTCATCGTCATCCTCTACCTGCTCTACCGCCGACACCCCCAGAGAGCAGGCAGGTACCTGGCTGGCTGGCCTTCTTTTCACCCTCATCGAGGCCATGGCCCATATCTTTTACGCCCCCACCGGCGTACCGGCTGCCATGCTGCACGTCATCGTGCTCGATTGTTACCTCATCGCCGGCCTTATCTTCATCTGGGCCTCCGGCGGTCCCGCATCTCACCCGCAAAGGCAGGCTGCTCTACCTCTCCCTCAGCGGATTTCCGCTGCTGCTCCTGAATACCACCTACGGCCTCAATGTACGGCATGACCAAGGCCTACTTTCCTGCCATCGCTATCGGAATCGTCGTCGGAACAATAAGCACGCTTTATCTTCGCCGGAAGCTGGCTCCTCACCATCGCCAATTTTTGCGGATGGTTCACCATCGCCTTCCTCCTTCATCAGGGCGACTTCCGCGGCGCCGTCTACTGGAGCCTCAGCTGCGTCTATACCATTGCGGCGATCAACTTCCTGCACCGCCTGCCCCGCGAGAGCACTGGAAGGCTCGCAATCGTCACCGGATTCTTTCATCTGGGCCCTTTGCTTCCTCGCGCACCCTTGGATCATGGCGAAACACGCAGCCTATGCCGAGATCGCCTCGCATGTCTGGAACATGCAGAAATCCCTCATCTCCATCGGCATGATCCTCGTCATGCTTGAGGAGCAGGTCTCCAATAACGCGTGGCTCGCCCTGCACGACGAACTCACCGGCCTCCCCAATCGGCGCCTCTTCGCAGACCGGCTCACCCATGCCATGGGCCGATGCCGCCGTACAAACGAAAAACTCGCGCTCCTCGTTCTCGATCTCAACGGCTTCAAGAACATAAACGACACCCTCGGGCATCACGTCGGCGACCAGGTCCTGCGCGAGGTCTCCAGTAAGCTGCGCTGCGCCATCCGCTCCACCGACACCCTCGCGCGCCTCGGCGGAGACGAGTTCATCATCGTCGCCACCGACTTCACCTCGGACTTCGACGTCGAACGCCTCGCCGACTCGCTCTCTGTCGAGATTGAAAAGCCCCTCCAGATCGACGGCCGCGAGCATGACCGTCACCGCCAGTCTCGGTATCGCAATCTATCCCGACGACGCCGAAGACTCCATCAAGCTCCTCCGCATCGCCGACCAGCGCATGTACGACATCAAGCACAAACTCGCCCTCGCCAACCCAGCCAATCCCTACTCAGAGGCCTCCCTCCTTCAGTAGCAGCGCCCGCAGTTACCGAAGATCCCGTTAAGCATCAACCCAGCCTCCAACTCAAAACCCACAAGCCCTCCACGTATTCCTTCGTAGTCGACCATGTAGAGTACCCATCAGCAAACTGATACCATCGCGGAGCAAACGCCGCGCATCAGGAGAACCCGATGAACTCCGCGAAATTTTCCATCCTCATCCTCTGTGCCATCGCCACCTTGCTCGCCCCGCAAACAGCAGCCACGCAAAGCGGCGCCTTCCGAAACACCCAATCCACCCTGAAAATCTATTTCATCGACGTCGAAGGCGGCCAGTCCACCCTCTTCGTCACCCCCGCCGGTCAATCCCTTCTCATCGACACCGGCTGGCCCGGCAACAACTTCCGCGACGCCGACCGAATCGCAGCAGCCGCAAAAGAAGCCGGCCTCAAGCAGATCGACTACGTTCTTCTCACCCACTATCACGACGATCACATCGGCGGCATCCCCCAACTCGTCTCCCGAATTCCCGTCGGCGCCTTCATCGACCACGGCCCCAATCGCGAACCCGCCCCCGGAGTCGAGCACGACTACGCTGAGTACCAGAAAGTCCTCGCCACCGGCAAATCCAAACACATCCTCGCCCATCCCGGCGACACCCTGCCCATTCAGGGAATGACCATGAAAGTCATCACCGCCGACGGCGACATGATCTCCAACCCTCTCCCCGGCGCCGGCCAACCCAACGAATTCTGCAAGACCACCGAGACCCGCCCCGCCGATCCGACTGAGAACGCACGTTCCCTCGGCACCGAAATCACCTTCGGCAAGCTCAAAATCCTCGACCTCGGCGACCTCACCTGGGCCAAGGAGATGCAGCTCATGTGCCCCACCAACAAGCTCGGCCGCGTAGACATCCTCATCGTCTCGCACCACGGCTCTATTCCAGAGCTCTAGCCCCGCGCTCGTCTACGCCATCCACCCCCGCGTCGCCATCATGAATAACGGCGCAAAAAAAGGCGGCTCAACCCCCACCCTTCAGACCCTCGCAAAATCTCCAGGCCTCGAAACCCTCTGGCAGCTTCACTTCTCCGAAGAAGGCGGCCCACAAAACAACACCGCCGAAAAATACATCGCAAACCTACCCGGCCCCGACGCCGGCAACTTCCTAACACTCACCGCCACACCGAACGGCAGCTTCGAAGTCACAAACTCCCGAACCAACCTCACCCAGAAGTACCCGCCAGCCCCCTAAACCTCACATCAAGGAATAGCCTCGTGCCCTCCCGGTATGTAATCCCCCGGAAACGTCACGTCCCACACCTTCGACAGCCGCGACCTCCCCGCCGGTCCCTCCACCGTCAAAATAACCACAAAGTCCCCCGCATACTTATACGCATGTATCGGATGTTGCTCCGTAGACTGCGTCCCATCCCCAAAGTCCCAAGTCCACTTCGTAATCTTCCCCACCGACATATCCTGAAAAGCCACCAGCCTCCGGTCCACATCAATCACCTTGAAGCTCCACTGCGCGTCGATCGCCTTCTGAAACTGCGGCTCCAGCGGCATCAACCGAAACGCCCGCAACTGCGACCCGATCCCGAACATCGTGTGCTTGCTTGAAAGATTCCAGAAGCCGTGATTCCCATTCGGCCCATCCTGGTCGAGAATGGCCCACGAAATCCCGATGATCTTGTTCTCATACAGCTTCGATTCCACCGCGCGCTCCGGCCCATCACACCCCGCATAATCAAACGGCGTAATCCAGAACTCCATCATGTAGTGCCCACCCTCCCCATGCTTGAACGTAATCGGAGCCGCAGCATGGTTAGCCCACGGCAACTCCTTCACCCATGGCTGGCAACCCAATTCCATCGCCCACTCTTTATCCACCGCAGGCGTAAAGATGTGATAGTTCTGCGCTCCCACCCCAAACATCGTTCGCCGAGCATCCGCGTTACTCTGCGCCGGATTCAACCGAAACCGCGGATCCAGCGGCTCACCCGACAGATCCCCATCCACCACCAGCTCAAAAATATCGTTGTGCAGCCCCGGATCGGCGAAGTCATAAAAACTGTCCGTCGACTCATACAGAAAATACAGCCGGTTCAAGCCCTTCACCCACCCCACCTTCACCTTCACATCCAGCACCTTCTTCGGGTCCGGCTTCGCAGGCGGATGCTCGTTATGCAACTGATCCATTCCAATCGTGTAGCTCTCCGGCACCATCGCCCAATCCGACGCATCCCCATCGATGCGCGGAATCATATTCGCCGGAAACTGAAAGACCTTGAACACCTTGTCCGGCTGATCCTGCGAGCGCGCCGGCAACGTCACCACCGCCGTCAGCAGAAGACTCCCCAACAAAACTCTGCGAACAACACTCCAGTGCGTCATACGCTCAAACTCCTTTGCCTGATTCGGACAGCATAACCAAATAAATCGCCGCTGTATGCCCATCTTCAAGACCAACCCGCCACCAGCAGAGCGCTTAGAATAATCTCACTGCATTCCACCGCAGTTCCCAAGGAGTATCAGTGCCGTACAGCCGCATTCTAAACATCATCGAACAAGCCCGCATGGTCGCCATCATGCGGGGAGACTACCTCCACAACTGCGCTGAAGTAGGCTCCGTCCTCGCCGCAGCCGGCGTCAAGGCCCTCGAAGTCTCCCTCACCTCCCCTCGCGCACTCGACATCATCGAGCTCCTCGCCAAGCAGTTCGGCAACTCCCTCGCCATCGGAGCAGGCACCGTCCTCACCGTCGAGGCCGTCGAGCAAGTCTACGATCGCGGAGCGCAGTTCGTCCTCTCCCCCAACCTCAAAGACGAGGTCGTCACCGCCACCCTCAAAAAAGGCCTCATCTCCTTCCCCGGAGCCTACACCCCCAGCGAGATCGTCCACGCCACCGAACTCGGCGCTCACGCCGTAAAAGTATTTCCCGCCTCCACCCTCGGCCCAAAATTCATCCGCGCAGTCCTCGCCCCCTGCCCTAGCTCTCAAGCTCATCCCCACCGGAGGCGTAGGCCTCGAAGACATTCCGCTCTACCTCAAAGCCGGTGCCTGGGCCATCGCCGTATCCTCCGAGATGATGTCCACGCCGCCATCCAACCACGAAGAGATGAAGCAGCTCAGCACGCGCGCATCCGCCTTCGCAGCCGCTGCCAGGGGAGACACCGTTGCCTGAGACCCAACCCCCGCCGCTCGTATGCCCGCCTCTAGTGTGCGTAGACATGGGCACCACCCGCACCCGCGTCTGGATCACCAGCAACGGACAAGTCACCGCCTCGCTCGACAGCGACTTCGGCGCCCGAGACACCGACCCCAACTACCCCGCCGCCCTCGAGGCCCAACTCACGGAGGTCATCGACGCAGCCATCGACAAAGCATCGCTCAAAGGCGCACCCCCCCGTCCGCGCTTCATCGTCGGCTCCGGCATGATCACCTCGAAGCAGGGCCTCCGCGAGATCCCCCATCAACTCGTCCCCGCCGGCCTCGAAGAGCTGGCCGCAGGCGTACAGGTCTTCCAAACCCCGCTCTCCACCAGCAGAGACCTCACCTGGGCATTGATCCCCGGCATCCGCACCTCGACCAAAGGCTACCCCGCCCGCCAGAACATCGCCGAGGCCGACGTCATGCGCGGAGAAGAGACCCTCGCCATCGGCCTCCTCCGCACCGGCCGCCTGCAGCCCCAGCACGTACTCTTCACGCTCGGCTCGCACTGGAAGGCCATCGCCATCGACCGCAGCGCACGCATCGCCGCCAGCCGCACCACCGTCACCGGCGAGCTCATCCACGTCACCCAGACCGAGACCCTGCTCGCCAGCTCCCTCCCCTCTGGAAAGCCCACCAGCCCTCGACGACGACTACCTCACCGCCGGCTCCGAAGAAGTCCGCCGCAACGGCCTCACCCGGGCCCTCTTCTGCATCCGCCTCCTCGACCAGTCCCAGACCGCAACCGCCGAACAGCGACTCTCCTACCTCTACGGAGCCTTCCTCGAGCAGGAGCTCGACGGCCTCGAACGGTCGCACTTCCTCGACCACACAAAAGCCGCACTCATATCCGGAAATCCACCAGTAGCAAGCGCCATGGCCAGCCGCCTCCAGCACAAAGGCCTCACCGTCGAAGTCCTCCCCGAAGACGACCGCGAAGCAGCCTTCCTGGGCGGCCTCGAAGCCATCTTCACCCGCTCCCAAACCCTGTCAACGACCTAACCCTTTGAATAGAGCGTATTGGGTCAGCCTGCCTCCGGCAGGCCAAGTTACCGAAACCCGACTTTCCAGGAACGCGGCTAGCTGATGGCGACTGGTGTGACGGTCATTTGGGTTTCTCCAGATGAAGTAGTCGAGCCAGCCTCACGAGGCCACAACCAAGACACCACCAGCGCGGGTTCTTCTCGTGGGTATTCTCACGATTCTCATTCTTCACGAGACTGAAGTACGAGCATGCTATCCAACAAGCCAGTATCGCGGCCAGAGTGCCGCATGTTATAGCAATCTTCATTAGGTTACCCAATATCCCATATAAATCTCTTCGGCTTGAGGTTAGCAGAGCTTCCTCCGGGCTCGTCGGCAAGTTACCGAAAACGAGACTTTTCGGGAGATACACTTCAATGTCGTATCGATGCAACGAATAGGTTGTCACGATGGGCGGAACTCTACTCTGCCCTCAGCATCCGCGCCGGATCAATCCGAACGGCCCTGAGCACCGCCGGAAGCGCCGCCAACCCAGCCGTCGCCAGCAACACAAACATTGGCACGATCATCATCGAAACATCCGTCCCTCGCACCCCGTACAGCAGAGTCTGGACAAACCGCACCGAAGCCAGCCCCGCACCCAAACCCGCCATTGCCCCCACCAAAACCATCAGCATTACCCGCACCGTCACCACGCGGGCGATATTCCCGGCGGCAGCCCCCAGTGCTATTCGGATCCCAATCTCTCGCTCTCGCTGCACTACGGAATAATGCAACACCCCATAAAGCCCAATTGCTGCCAGCAGCAAAGCCACCACCCCAAAGAACCCACCCAGCATCGCCAGCATCCTCTCCCGAATGGTCTGGCCCTCTACTAGTTCCATCTCTGTCTGCATAGTATTGACGTGCATATCCGGCTGTTCCAGCATAATGGCCCGTCGCAGTATCTCTTCCATTCCTATCGGATCACTCTCAGCAACTCTCACCACCAGCGTTGCGCTGCCCAGTGGTCGCAACATGCCATCCTTTACATTGGCCCACTGGTACGGAATATAGAAGACCGGCAACGTGCCATCGCGCATCGTTTGGTAGAGTGCGTCGTTCACAACTCCTGCCACTTGCATGCGGTGACTCTGCGCACCCATCGCCTCAAAGCTCCTTCCGATGGGATTCCCCCGCCCTAAATACCTCCGTGCAAACGTCTCGCTCACTACCGCCTCTCCCGGATCGCCCGTGCTCTCGCGCAGGTCGCGTCCCGCGATCATGGAGATTCCCATTGTCTGCATCCATCCCGGCGACACTGCCAGAAACTTCGCCTTCGCCGTGGAGGTTTTTCCTTCCACCGTGATCATGCCGCTGAAAGTCTCCCCGCTCAGCAGCGCCACAGTAGACATGCTTACGCCCTTCACTCCAGGCACAGAACGAAGCCTATCCTGCACTCGCTCCCACGTAGCCGCGGTCGGCCTCTGTTTCGCTGCCGCAACCAGTGTGATCACACCTTCCAGTTTGAACCCTAGCGCCTGGCGGCCCAGCTTCTCAAACGTGGTGACAAACAGCCCCGCGAGGAAAAGCACTAGCAGGCAAAAAGCCACCTGCGCCGCAATCATGCTCTGCATCCAGCGTGTTTTGCTATGTTTTTCCTCTCCACCCCGCAGCGCACCCACTGGTTGTACGGCGGAAGCACGCAGCGCAGGCATCAGGCCAAACAACATGCTTACGGTAAAGGTTAGGGCTACTGCAAATGCGGTTGTCATCCAACTCATCGACAGCGTCAGTTGCACCGGTTTGGCCGACGTGCCGATCAAACCCACCACCCGCGGCGCCACCCATACCGCAAACAATCCACCCAATCCTGCTGCAAGCGTCCCCAGCATCGCGCTTTCCACCATCACCAGCCGCAACAACCGTGCGCGACCCGCACCCAGTGACACCCGCACTGCCATCTCCCGCGCCCGCGCCGTCGTCTGCCCTGTCATCAGGTTCGCAACATTCACGCATGCAATCAGCAGCACCAGCACCGCCAGCCCGCAGAGCGTCGCCAGCGGCAGTTCGTAATCTCCCTGTGTGTCTGAGATTCCCGTAGAGGCCGGCTTTAGCCTCGTATGCCAGCTCAGGAACCGCTGCACATACTGCTCGCCGTTGTCCTGGTATCTCTTCACACGTTCCTGCTGATCCAGTTTGAAGATCGCATCCAAGCGCTCGTTCACCGGCCCGGCCGCAACTCCGGGCTTCAGGTCTACCAGGATGCGCAGCCATGCATTCGTCCTCTGCGTGGTCGCCACTGACATCATGGTCGGCAGAAAGATGTCTGTTACCGTCCCGGGCTCCGTCCCCGTATACCCTCTCGGCCCCACGCCGATAATCTGGTACACATTGTTGCCCAGTTCTCCCGATGCATCGCCCATGTGGAGCACGCGGCCTATCGCGTTTGGGTCCTTGCCGAATCTCCTCGTCCAGTAGTCGTAGGAAATCACAGCCACTGGATGCGCACCCGGCTGCACATCGTCGCTCTGCGCCAGCAGACGTCCCTGCTCCGGCTGCAGGCCGAACGTGTCGAACATCGATCCCGACACATACTGCACCTGTGCCTTTTCTAGGTCCACCGGGGACTGGTAGGTGATGTCCCTGCGCCGTACGTATCCCACGGCCACCACCACGGCCTTATCCTCTACTGCATCTCTCATCTGCTCGAACAGCGAACACTCAAAGGACGTCTCTTCTCGCACGCTGCCATCGCCTAAATCCGGTCCACTCCGAAACACGCCATACAGCCGCTCCGGATGCGTAATCGGCAGCGGCCGCAGAAACAGCGCATCCACCAGCCTAAATGCCGCCATGCAAGACCCAATCGCCAGTCCCAATGACAACACCGCCGCCGCAGTCGTCACCTTCCGTTTGCGTAGCTGCCGCCAGCCGAAGTCCACATCTACCCATAGCCGCTCCAGCCAAATCCCACCCCATCGCTCACGAGTCACATCCGCCACCAGCGGCACACTCCCAAACTCGCGCATCGCCTCTCGCCGAGCATCCTCAGCAGACTCCCCCCTCGCCACACGATCAGCCACTGCCATCCGCAGATGACTCTCCAACTCCTCATTCAATTCAGCCTTGCGCCTGAAAATCCGGCCGAAGATCTTCATGCCTCACCCCCTTCGGCGCCCATGATCCCCTCAATCGTCGCGACCATCCTCCCCCAACGCTCATAGTCAGCAGCCAACTGCTTCTTTCCCAGCGCCGTAATCCTATAAAACTTCGCCCGTTGATTGCTCTCACTCTTCTTCCATTCCGCCGACACCCACCTCTGCCGCTCCAGCCGATGCAGCGCTGGATACAGCGACCCCGTCTCCACCTGCAGCACCTCGCCCGAACTCGCCGTATCGCCTGGCTGATCCCATACCCATGCTGCTCGCCCCACTGCAACGTCTTCAGGATCAGCATGTCCAGCGTCCCCTGCATCAATTCAATCCGGTTTTGATACCCACTCTTCGCCATAGCTGTAGACCTTCTACATCAAGATGTAGACACTCTACATGCGTAGTTGTGATCGTGCAAGCAAAGTCGCGAACTGCCCGCAAAACGGGGTTTTCGGCAACTTGATGGAGAACTTACCGAAACCCGATTTTGGATGAACTCGGTCGGATTAGCGAACATAATCGCTTTCCCCGGTCGATGGGTAACGAGCAGTCGGCCTCTCGTCAGTTATCCAGAAAATCCTTCCGAATCGTTGCCTATTTGGAATTTGTTCAATCCCTCAACTCTCACCCAAAGATGCTATATCGTTCGGTCTCGATCTCTCGTAACGTGGCCCCCTAGGCAGGTGTTTTCCATTCCAACAGCCACAAAGGCCGAAAAGAGGATTTCATGTTAGATCAGCGCGTCGATGACTCACTATCTTCAGCCCCGGATCCGTCTCATCAAGTACGTTCTTCCATGCCGCCGGTGGGTGCTCAAAGTACGATAGGCAAAACGCTATTTATCAAAGGTGAGATCACAGGCTCTGGATCGGTAAAGATAGAAGGACAGGTCGAGGGCTCTATCGAGCTGCCGGACGATCGCGTAACAGTGGGACGCAATGGCCGAGTTTCGGCAAGTATCGCAGCGCAGGATATTGTCGTGTTCGGCGAAGTGCTTGGCAACTGCAAAGCGAGTGATCATCTTGATATTCGCAGTGAGGCTTCCATATGTGGAGATGTCGTGGTGTCACGCATTTCCATTGAGGAAGGAGCTTATCTGACAGGGGGTATCGAAATACGAAGAGGAGCTAAGCCTGTGCCCAAGGCAGAGGAGCACAAACTTGTTGAATCGTTGCATGTGAACTAAGGCGCGATTAAGTTCTCGTCAGCAATTGCCCGCAAAACTGGGTTATCGGCAACAAACGCAACATCAACTCAAACTGATCCGCTCCCAAACCCTGTCAACCCCCAAAACCACCGAACTCCTTGAAACAAAGCCAAATAGAGCTGGCGTACCAGTTACGCCCAAACCCATAAAATAGAAACAGAAGAGAAAAAGCAGCGTGGGAACAGCACCGCACTTCACTGTCTTCCGCTGTTCCTGGCTGTGTTTAGCGCTCACACTGCCGCTAACTCAAGCTGGCTCAATATTTTGGACGCAAACCATCTAGAATCAATATTTTAGAAGAAAGGACTACCCGCAACTCAATCAGTATCAATACTTACGTCCAAAATACCCGCTACATAGGGGGTGGGGTACCCGAGCAGGATGACTGGACGCAAAGCAAAAATGAGCCCTCCGAAAGGGAGGGCTAAGTCAGGTTCTTACCTTTGGAAGTCTCAGTACTTGGCTGAATCGTAATCCTGTTCCGGCTCTCCCAATATCTATCTTTCGATACTGAGAGTGAGAACAACAAACGCAGCAAAAAAGGCGAACCGGATAACCGGCTCGCCTCCCTTATTGCCATCATCCGTTACTGCTTCGGCGGAGCACTCTCCGTCGCAGCAGGCGCAGTCTTCTTCGTCGAGTTGGCACTATCCGCCAGCGCCTTCGTCCTCGCCGCAGCCTTGGCCGCATTCTGCTTATCAATCTCAGCCGACTTCGCCCGCTCCTCCGGCGTCATCCACTGCGGATCGACCGAATTCGCCGTACCCGGCTGCATCGTCTGCAACTCATTTGCCGGCAGTGTATAAGGCCGCCAGTCATGCTGCAACGGCTGTCCCGGACGCGGCTTCCAGTGCGACTCGCCGAAGCCCTGGTTCTTCAGCGTCGTCCACCTGCTTGCATATTTATCGGCAGGAGTCGGCGGCTGGTTCCAGGGATTCCCTGACATCGCATTCAAGGTCGTAGACGAACTTGCCGTCCTTGATCGTCAACTCGCACACCATCTTCACGTCGCTCTCCACGCGCGAGTTGTAGGAGTCGCCAAAGCCGAAGTGCCCATGCTCCATGCGGATCACGGCAACATCCGCAATCGCACCCTCGGACAGATTGCCCAACTGATCCTGCTTCACCTCATGCGCCGGATGCCACGTCATCGCCGCAATCACGTCCTTCAGCGGCCAGCCGATCGCCAGGAACTTATCGCCAATATTCAGCATGTCCTTCATCCCCGCGTTCATGCTGTCCACATGCAGATCGCGTCGAGATCGAGTCCGGCGGAAACCCATCCCGCAGCAGCGGAATCGCAACCGACCAGGCAAAGCTAGCCTGCCCATGACCCACATCAAAGTAAATCCCCTTAGCCCGAGCCTCCCGCAACCCGCGCCCGACGCCGCCCGTAACATTGTCCTGCTCCCCGCGCTCGCCCGAAAGCGCATGCGTATAGATATCCCCCGGCCGCAGATAATCCTCAAACAGCTTGTAAATCGGCCGCTCAATCCGCCGGGCGCCAAAATCGATCATCACCGGAATATTCGCCATCTTCCCCGCGATCTCCGCCTGCTCATACGGCTTCCACTCCGGCCCGACATAGTGCGCGCTCTTGATCCCCACGATCACCCCCGGATACTTCAGCGCCATCTCCCCCGTCTTCTGCCCATCCATATCGGCCGTATTCTGTTCCAACCCATTCGGCCGCATGCCCGCACCGACGATGTTCAACATCGCCAGCACCCGCGTCTTCGAGATATCGATCACTCGGCTCTTGAAGTCCGGAAAGCTCCGCCATCCCGACGACCCTGCATCCACAATCGTCGTCACACCATTGCGAAGCGTAAACCCATCCGGATAAACGCTCAGGTCCCCGGCATACGAGCCCTTCTCGCCCGTCCCCGCATACACATGCGTATGAATGTCCACCAACCCCGGCACTACATACATGCCAGTCACATTCACCGTCTTGATCGCCGTGCTCGCGGGGATCGTCTTCGCCACCTTCGCGATCTTCCCATCACGAATCGCAACGTCCATCAGCGCATCGATGTTGTTCTTCGCATCGATCACATGCCCGCCCTTCAGCAGCAGGTCATACTCCTGCGGAGGACGAGCCGGAGCGGCCGCCTGTGCGCCTGCATAAGAAGTAGCAGCCATCGCCGCGGAGACGAACAGGGTACAAATAGCAGAGACTCGAAGCTTCATACCAGTGTGTGATCCCTTCAATGTGGAGTGGAAGTAGGTCGGGGTAATCCTAATACATGCCTTCCTGACTGTCCTAGGTGCAACGTCCTACTTTGTAGTCGCCATCTCCGTCGCCGCCATCAGAAACGGCCCAATCCCCTTCGGATCGTTACTGGCAACCGGAGCATGCAGATAGTACCCATAGCTTCCATCATTCGCAGCCGTACCCCAAAGAGCCACACCCGTAACCGTTCCGCTCAGCACCGGCGCACCATCAGGCCCCGTCTGCACGAAACGCTTCAGTATCCCCTGCCACGCCCTATCGGCATTCGATCCATACTGCTTCGGCAGATACCCCAGCCGCAGCCCCTTTCGCCAGCGCATACGTAAACATGCACACCGAAGACGACTCGATGTAATTCTCCTTCTCCCCCGGACGATCGACGATCTGATACCACAGCCCGCTCTCCTTATCCTGATACCGAACCAGCGCCTCCGCAGTCCGCTTCAGAATCCCCAGCACCACCGCGCGATCAGGATCATCCTTCCGGTAGTAAGGCAGCGTATCGACCAGCGCCATCATGTACCAGCCCATCCCCCGCGCCCAAAGGTTCGGCGAAGTTCCCGGTAGCCTTATTCACTCCAGCCTGCGTACGGGACTCATCCCAGCCGTGATAAAGCAGCCCACTCTTCGCATCGCGAGCATGCTTGTCCAGCAGCACAAACTGCTTCGTAATATCGGCAAAGTCCTGCGGCTCATGGAACATCGTCGCGTACTCTGCATAGAACGGATTCGCCATGAACAGATCATCGACCAGCATCTCGTTCGGATTGTTCCTCGTATGCCAGAACCCTCCCGAAGGCGTACGCGGCTGCTCAGCCAACTGCTTCCGAAGCAGCGCCGCCGCCTTACGATACTTCTCGTCCTTGGTAACCCGATAAAGCATCAGCAGCCGTCGCCCAAACACAATATCGTTCAGCGAACTCGCCTGCGGCTTATAAGTCAGAATCGAGCCATCCGGCTGCACAAACTGATCGATCGACGACTGAATGTATTTCAGGTAAACGCGGTCTCCCGTCTTCTCCCAGACCGCATCCATCCCAGACAGCAGCGCACCCAGTTGAAAGTTCCACTCCACCGGAGTGCCGGCCGGCGCGAACCGCCCCTCCGGCCACCGCGCCATCGCGGAGTTTGCAACCTGAATGTACAGAGGCTCCTCCTTCGCATCGACCAACTGCGAACCAAAGACCGCAGCAAGCGAAAGAAAAACACTGCGGCTAAAGCAAATCTTCCCAACCCGAATCTTTTGCGACGCGGCATGTCCAAAGTCCTAGTCCCAACATCCATGAATATCCCTCTTCGGAATAGACCGGCTGGCTCGCGGCGATAGCCATCTGCTCCTCAATCCCGCAATCGGACCACGTCTCCCCGATTCTAGAAATATACAGGCGCTCTTCCAGCCCTATGAATCGATAGTCGATGCGTCCGATTGCAAGATTTAAAAATCGTGGTAAGCTTTGCCGATGAATCGCAGACAGTTTATTTCCACCTCCAGTTCCGCGGCGCTAGCTCTGGGCAGCGGCTCGAAAATTGCCATAGCAGCAGCAGCCCCCAAGCCGACGCCGAAGCGAGCGTTGATGCATCTCGGCTGTCAAACTGCGCCCACCACCGATGAACACCTGAAGTACCTCGCCCGCTACGGCGTCAAGCAGATCTGCGGGTATCCCGAGACCTCTGGACGGGCACATCTACTCCACCGTCGATGAACTCAACCGGATGAAGGATCTCGCCGCCAAGAACGGTATTGAAGTCATGATGACCACCCCACCCATGCTCGCCTCGATCTCTGTCGACGTCGATAAACACCCGGCCATCATGCTGGGCGAAAGCCCGGAGCGCGACCGTGACATCGAAGCAACTCCAGACCATGATCAAAAACTGCGCGGCTGTGGGAATCCCCGCCATTAAATACAACCTGCAGATCGTCGGCGACCAGCGCATCGCTCGAACCCCGGGCCGTGGCGACTCGACCTACGCCACCTGGAAGTTCTCCGAAGCGCATCCCAAGACGCCGACCACGCGTGCCGGAAACGTCACCGCTGAACAAAGCTGGGAGCGTATCACCTACTTCCTCGACCGCATCATTCCGGTCGCAAACCAGTACAAAATCCGCATGGCCTTGCATCCGGACGACCCGGGCATGCCGCCCCAGGGCTATCAGGGAGACCATCGCGTGCTCGGCACCTCGATGGCCTGAAGCGCTTCATCACGATCCAGGAGAGCCCCTACCACGGCTTCAACTTCTGCCAGGGCACGGTCTCCGAAATGCTCGCCAATCCCGGAAAAGAGATCTTCGACGTCATCCGTTACTTCGGCACGCGCGACAAGATCTTCAACGTCCACTTCCGCAACATCCGCGGCCACCGCGATGACTTCGTCGAAACCTTCCCCGATGAAGGCGACGTCGACTTCGTCAAAGCGATGCAGGTCTACAAAGAGGTCGGCTACAAGTACATGATCATGCCGGACCACGTACCACAAGCGCCCACCGACCCGCACGGTCTGCAATCATTCGCCTACTGCTACGGCTACATTCGCGCCACTGATCCAGGCAGTCGACGAACTGGGATAGCGTCCTCCTGAGCAGTTTCCCAGGGGGCCCACAACCATTGAAAACATTGTCCTCCTTCGACTACGCCTCTCGCGGTCTCATCGCGAGAGGCGTAGTTGAAGAACCTGCCCTGAGCAGAGCCGAAGGAACCCCCCAAGCATTCAATCCCACCCAACCGCAGGTCGAGTGACTTGGCGATTTCTCATCAACCCTGGCGGGTCACTGCTGCACGAAGTCCACGTAACCGTGCCGCTGGAGGAACTTGAAATAACCCACCCAGTCAAAATTTGACTGGCCCGTTTCCAGTTCCGTCAGTTTGATGACCTCGGCCAGATTGCGTTTCCCGTCGCACCAGTAGAGGGCTGCGGTGGTCGGCCCCCAGAAGGAGCTGGCGGGATATCCTTCTCGCTGCTCGCGGGGAACATCCTCCATCGTGATGGTGCCCATCTTCTTGCGGCGAACGATGATCTTTTCGGCCTCGGGATTCACCTTGGGAGCGAGCGGCTGTATCGTTCCCAGATGCAGTTCCGCGGCGCGCTGCTGCACGGCGCTTCGATCCGCGTCTTCTGCATGCCGGCGAAGGACGCCAGCCCGGCCAGCCCCTGTGGAAGATCGGCGGCCTGTTTCACCGCCTTGGTTTCGCGCGTGAGGTTGTAATCGACGCGAGCGGTCTCCCAGTACAGCAGGCGGCCCAGGCTGTCGGCGTTCTCGCGCTACGGCGATCTGATCCAGGCTCTTCTGCGCCGCCGCATTGATCTGGTCGTAACCGCGCGACAAGGCCAACTGCGCCATCCAGTGCATCTGGTCCGGACCCGCCGAGGCGATGAAGTACGCGTAGGCAGCATTCATGACGCTGAGGTCGCGCAAGGATTTGAGATCGATCTGGGACGGGGTATCGAAGCTGGTGTGGTGAGCCGGGATCCCATGCCCGCCGCGCGGAGCCACCGTGGGGATGTTGATCATCGGCTCTCCGAGGTCATTGTCCGTTCCGCTGCTGTACTCGCTCCAGGAATAGGGACGGTCCACCATGGGATAGTACTCCTGGGCAAGGCGCAAGACGAAGGCATCCACAAACGAGGTGGCCGACTGCGGATTCATAACCCAGTTGTATTGCGTTCCCGCGAGGTACTGGAACCCGGCAGGCGAGTCGATGCACATGGCGGCAATGGTTCGCTTCACCCGGTCCTGATTGGCATACAGATAAGCAAGCGTGCCGTAACGCTCGCCCATGCCCAGGATGCGGATGGTCCGTTTGGGCCGGGGCAACTTGCCTTCCTTGATCAGCCGGTTCAGCGTGGCCGTGGCTTCGATAATGGAGGCGACCCCTGTGGCGTTGTCGCCGGCGCCCTCTTCAAAGAGATGGCCGAGCGAGAAGACCTCCTCGGCGGCAGCCCCGTCGGTGCCGATGATGGCTCCGCTTACGTAGGGATACTGACCTGCGTAGTAACGGCTATCCACGTTGGCCCGAACCTTCACCGGGCCTTGCTTCAGCAATTCATGAAGGTACTGCTGCGATCGCGGCGTGATGGAGAAACATACCAGCGGCGTGCTGCCCTTGGTAAAGCTCCAGCCGTTGTCCCCGAAAGAATTGACCCAGTCGCGTTCATCCAACAGCGTCGGGTTGGTCGCACTCTCGTGAATCATCCCCAGCGCGCCGGCTTTGCCAAGGTCGGTCTTGGAGATGCGGCCGCCGCAGCACGAGCTTGCCTTTCAGGTCCGCGCTCTTAATGTCTTTGGGCGGCAGCACGATCTCGGTCTCGACTCCTCCGGGCGGAGTGGGACCGCTCCACATGCACAGCGAAGTTGGGACTTTCTGATAGTCCGCGAGAACGCGCCTGTCCTCGGGGACCTGGGGCGAGACGATCTCCAGCGTGCCGACATGGGGATCCCACGCCATCGGCTCCGTCCAAAAGCCGGCCTGCGTCACTCCGTCGGCGGGTGCGTAGCCGATCTGGACGTCATCCAGTCCCGCCTGCCGCATGATCTCCGCGACATTCTTTGCGGTCTCCTGAAATTTGGGAAAGTTGAACCAGCGGTCGGTTGCCCAGATCGTTTGCACGTTCGTCATGGTTTCCGCGGAGTTGACGTTCTCGAGCAGCAGCTTCAGCAGCGGAGTCACCGGGCTCGGGCTCTCCGCGCGGGAACGTCCCGGAAACCCGTGTCCGGCAGTAGCGAGGGCGGCTGGAGTTGGCGCGGGCCACTCGGTCACAGCGGGCGCGGAAGGGCCGGACGACGGGGGTGTCTGGCTATTCGCCCTCTGGCCGCGGGTGCCGTTTTGAGCCCAGACAAAACCAACACCTATTACCAGAAACAGGATCAACACAAGTTTTTTCATAGGACGCATTATCGGGATTATCTCGCCTCCATGCAACATAAACTCTAAACTTAGCGTGAAACTGCGAGCGATTCTATCGTTCGCAAGCTCGTCTACACTACCAGTAACGGCCAACCCCGCCGGATTCCTTCGACCCGGCCCGCCGCCGCAACACTCGAGGATCACCATGCAGCAGCCCCTCCCTACCGGGGTTCCCCCTCTCAGAGCCCCCAGCTTCTATATCACCGCGCGCCAACCGCTCCGCCCCGGAGCCATCCTGCTCGCTACCGTTGCCGCCGTCGCTGCCCTCTCCTCGGTCCTCTATGCGCTGGAGCACAACAAACAGGCACATCTCACCTCCGACAGCTCCGGCGCTGACCGTTCCGCCAACGCCACATCCCAAGCCGCGGCTGACGACGACAAAGACGATCCAGACCAGATTGACACCATCGTCCTCGGTGATCCCGCCGACGCTCCTGTGCCTGCCCGCCCGGGCAACCACGTCAGCCCCGTTCACCCCACCATCCTTGTTCGCCTGCCCCGGTTCGGCGACCAGGTCGGCCTCATCCCCAACACCCCCGCCGGCCACCTCCTCTACGACTGGCTTGCCGCCTTCAACCAGGCAAGCAGCCCCGCGCTTAGCAACGCTCTGCCCAATGTCCCAGCCGCCACACAGATGGAACTCCGGCGGCTGACCGGCGGCTTCACCCTGCTCTCCGCCAAAGAGGTTCAGCCCGGCGTCCTCGTCTTCCGGCTCCGCGACCAGACCCCGGAGGCGACCGAAGTCCTCGGCACCCTGCAGATGCGTCCTAACTCCAACCCCGCCGCCATCGCGAGCTTCAGCCTCCGCACCGTTTCCTCACCCCACCAGAATGCCAATACGGCCGCTGCCTCACTCTCGCCAGCCTCACCGCAATGAGTCGGCGATCGCACGCGTCCGCTATCCACTGCGTTCTGATTGGTAACGATAAGTCGGCGGCTTGTGAAAAGTAATCAACGGATCGCCCACAATGGCCAAGGCTCCCTTCACTACGAATTGCCTGCAAGGTCGGGTTTTCGGCAAGTTAGAGTTGAATGGAAGTCGTAGTGACCTATTACCCCGCTTTTCGAGGCCTGTAATTGATCAACACAAGCGCGTTTGCCGTTACTAATCTGAGAATCCCGGAGCCGCAGTTGAATGAGGGCGTTGGCGATCCCGCCGCCGATTCGCCGCACCAACTCTGCATCGCTGATCTCGAGGTCCATATTTAACGCTTTTGTGTGTAACGAGGAGCCTACTCATGACATATAAGGGTGTCAAAGGAAGATGTTTCCAAACGAAACGGTCCTTGGACACCAATTGGAACGCAAATTTAACAAGGAGAGAATCGCATGATGACTTCCAGAACAGTGATGGCTCCGAAGATAGTAGGTCCACGTGACGGCAAGCTGGGTTTCTTGGGCACCATCGGGGTCAGGTTCATGATTTGGGGCGAAGAAGCGGGCGAACATTTCTCGTTGGTGGAACACCCGATGTCGCCCCGAGCGCTGGCAGCCCCATTGCACCGCCATTCGCGAGAGGACGAGTACAGCTACGTGCTTCGAGGGCGTCTCGGCGCACTGCTCGGCGACGACGTGGTATTTGCCGAGCCGGGCGATCTTGTGTTCAAGCCTCGCAACCAATGGCATACATTCTGGAACGCCAGTGACGAACCGGCCAGCATACTCGAGATCATAGCTCCGGCTGGCTTCGAGCGATTCTTCAGCGAGCTTTCGGACCTGGGCGGTGTCACCAATGCTCAGCCCTCGGTTATTGGCAGTCTGTGCGAGCGCTATGGCCTCGAAATGAAGCCCGAGACTGTGCCCGAATTGTTGGAGCGTTTTCAGCTCCGCTTTCCCGGTGAACCGGTAACCCCGGCCTTCGCACGGTAGGCTCCCAGGGTTGAGGGCGGCAGCGTCGGAGAACCAAAACCACGACTTACGGGTGTCATTGGCGACCCAGAAACTAATTTCGGGAGCAAATGCAGGTGAGTGCATCATCGCCGAGCCACTCATCGAGTTCAGACCAGTAACGTAAACTCGGCTTACGAGAAGTAATCGACGGACGGCACTACAACAGTCAAAACGCAATTCATTACGAACCAGACATCCCCAAGATCGATCCCGATCGTCATCCCAACCCTGGTTGCTGCTGCGTGGTACTTCCGCGATGAGGTGCTGCATATGCTTTTTCATGGGCGTAGTCTCTCCGATCCGAAGACCTGCTCATCCCATTTTTCGGAAACTCGCTGGGCCGTGCATCCCGGATGTGCTGAACTCATTGAAAATCCCGTTTTGAAGGAACTCTGATTAGTCAAGAAAGCGCGCGTTTATCAGGACTGACAGGCCATACATACCTACCTTGACGACACCGCGTCGATCTCGTTTTGTAACCGAAAGCTAGATAGTGCGTCTGATTCTCTACGAGGGGCAAGTCAGACAAGGGCAGGACGTATGAAGTATGGATTAGCTTTCAGATATGCTGTAGCCGCAGATTTTGCAGCCGTTTTGGATCTCGCTTCCCAACTCGCGACGCAAATAGAAGCAGAAGTCCCGCCACTGACTGTCGCGCAATTTGAGACATATTATGTCAGTCCTCACGCACCCATGCGCTTGTTGCTGGCGGTCCGCAATAGTCGAATTGTGGGTATGATCTCCTGGACGTTGACGCATGAGCTTTACAGCGCCGACACTCGTGTTTACGTCAGCGATGTGTCGGTTGACCATGCTGCTCGCGGCCAAGGTATAGGCGCAGCTCTGATGGCTGAGGTGAAAGTCTGGGCCCGCGCCCACAATGCTTCAAAGCTCGGCTGGGAGGTTTGGCACCGAAACTTTGCAGCCAAGGCCTTTTATGAGCGGTTGGGAGCTTCCATCGATGAAGAGGCTATCCCTTATGTCCTAACGCTGAAAGATGAAGAACTGTGACAACTGAATTTTTCTCCGATCTTAGATGGCGTTTCTGGCCGTCATCAGCCAAAGACTTCGAACGCCTGTATGAAATCGGTTTTTGCGCATGAGAAGGTGAACGCCCGACCCGTCATTTGATCGAGTTCTCTTCGCCGCTAGAGCCGTTTTATGGCTGTGATGGATGCCGGGGAATAGCCCATCCGCTTCTGATAGAACTGGCCCGCACGCTTGTTTTCGGTGTGAAATTCCAATGATGCAAACGCTGCTCCCATCTTGCGCCCCCAGTCTTCAGCCGCTTGCAGCAGGAGGCCACCTATACCTTGATTCTGGTGGCGGCCGCTTACCGCGATCTCCGCGACGTGACAGTAGATGATCTCCCGGTGCATTAAATCGGGTGACTGTTGGAGTCCGGCATCTATGAATCCAACGATCTCACCATTGACCTCCGCAACAAGAGTGATACCTTGTCCGCACTCTGGCAGATGCTGTCGTCCTTCTCGGTAGCGTGCCGATATCGTCTCAAGTGCCGGGGCAGAATAGCGTTCAGGATCAACACGAGCGTGATATTCAGCACTTTCCACAAACGTGCGAGCAATACCCTCCGCGTCTTCCGAAAGAGCCGGACGGATTGTGGCCGCCAATGGGCGCGCTTCGCTCATAAAGAAGAGAATAGCGCGGGAATATCAGCCCAGTCTCGGCTCGTTCGCTATCAACTACTGATGAGTCGGATTGTAGGAAGCAATCGATTGACGGCACTACAACTGCTAAGACGCAAGTCATTACGAACTGCCTGAAAGTCGGGTTACCGGCAAGTTCGAAACTGATCGGGTGCCCTGGTGATCGCTAAGTTACCGAAAACCCCGTATTTCGGGAGGTTCTTTTGTTCGGGGATAGCTTTGGCCGGCGCACAGCTTAGACTCTCCTCCGAGTATAGGGTCTTGCTTTTAGTCATTGCTCTTGCGCAATTACAGAGTACTTGTGGATAGCTAGAATACGCCGAGAATGAAATCATAGGTCGACCCATCCTTCTGCTCGTGCCACCAGAATTGCATCAAGATGAACATCGGATCCCGGCAAACTGAGATCCGAAGAAAGGTTTCCATGAAGATCTCTCCCGTCAAGGATGCGACCGGTAAGATCGTCGGCGCCTCCAAACTCGCCCGAGCCATTTCGGAACGCAAAGAATACGATCACAGCCGGTTCCAGTTAGCGGCGATCGTCGATTCTGCGGACGACGCGATTGTCAGTAAGGATCTCAACGGAATTGTTAGAACGTGGAACCAGGGTGCGGTTCGCATGTTCGGCTATACGTCTGAGCAGATGGTGCGACAGTCAATACTGGGTCTTGTTCCAGAGAACCTCCACTGCGAAGAAGATGAGATTCTGCGGAAGATTCGAGCGGGAGAGCGTGTTGACCACTACGAGACAATCCGATTAAAGAAGAGCGGCGAACACATTGAGGTCTCGGTCACGATTTCTCCGATCACGGACGCTTCCGGCCGGGTAATCGGCGCTTCAAAGATCGCCCGGGACATCTCCGACCGGAAACGGATGGAACGTGCACTCTTAAGCATGAGCCAAAGGCTAATTGAAGCCCAAGAGCAGGAACGTACTCGGATTGGAAGAGACCTACACGACGACATCGTCCAACGACTCGCGCTCTTGACGGTACAACTCGACCAAGTTTACCGGGATATTCCTGAGTTCAGTAGGCGAATAGGCGATCTGCGAAACCAAACCACCGAAATAACGAACGATGTCCAATTGTTGTCGCGCGAATTGCACTCTTCGAAACTGGATTTGGGAATCGTTAGCAAGAAGCTGCAATGAAGAGCGCTGGGCTTGGCCTCACAAGCATGCTTCACGACGCTAGGGCTGAGTTTGGAACCAATCCTCCATTTGCCCGGAAAGTCGCATTTTCGGTAAGTTCCCACACGAAGTTAACGAAAACCCCGTCTGTCAGGAACTTCATACCTCGATCCTCGGAGGCGTGCCGACACCCATATCGCGAATAATCTTCCCGAGGAGAATCTAGAGATTGCGGATTTAAGATCATCTAGTCCGGTGGCAAGCCACCCAAGTAAAAGACACTCAGTGTTGGGGCAGCACTGACATAACGTTGCAGTACAGGATCTGGGAATCGATGCAGGTAGGGAGGGGCCCAGCCAATCTGATCGCCGCTCAGCGGTTGAGATATTTCTTGTGGCATACCAGTGGCTTTGACAAATAGCGTTGGATCTTGAACCCCGGTGATCGATACTTTGACCAGCCTGTGTATAGCCCCATTCGCGTGAGCATACAGATCAAGATTGTTCGCTTCCCCGAATTCCGCAAGCAAGACTAGGGGTGCAAGTGCGTAAAGGTGATAGTGCAATGCACGTCCCGCCCTGGCCATTTCTAACGGCAGAGTTCCGGCAGGAAGTATTTGATTCACCCCATTGTCGTAAGTCGCCATTGCCCAATCGAAGTCTTTGCGGTTATTTGCAACGACTCCGATGGCGCCGATTTCGACACCAGCCCAGTAAAGATGATTGTTCTGGGCGTCTCCGTTGCCCTTTTCCCTGTGCGCGTCGTAATACGCCATAGACTGATCGCCGACGCTCTGCAACCAAGTGGCGATGACCAGATTTTGTTCCGAAGTTGCGAAACCCATTTCACGCATTTTCAGATAAGCAATCGCGACTGCACCGGCGATCCAGCCTTGAACATAGAACGCTTGGTTTGATGACATCTTTCCCGCGAATGAGCGATCCTTTGCCAAGGTAAGAATTTGGGCCATCGCGCATTGCGCTGCCTGGCGTGACCCTGAGGTTCGATAGTCGTCGGCCGCTTTAACTACAGCCATCCCAACGCTTTTTATTCCTTCGCTTGATTTGCGATAGGCTTCCTGCCGCACTGGATCAATGATGGAATGAGTTGGATCATCCAGCCTGTAGAAACCGTCCGTCACAAGATCGGGAGGCAAGTGCACCATAGCGGGGCACGGATAGGCTATCTGTGTGGTTTTTACAGGTTTTCCATCCCACGGAGAGCGAAGAGGCTGAGTCTTCGCATGCGCCGGAAGCATGGCAGCCACAAGATACACCCGCAAAGCGTATAAGGAGAGCTTCACTTGAGAACCTCGCTTAGTGCTACCTAAATCTACTAATAAACTCTCTCATCAGGACAATTGCCCTTCATTTGAAGCGAAGTTGCGGAATTGATCTGATGATGCGGTTACAAAAAAACGCTTGATAACTTCCCGGAAAGTCAGGTTTTCGGAAACTAGTCTGCCGGAGGCAAACTGACCAACCACGCAAAATTCCTGTCAACCCCCAACATAACTAAAACCCGCGCCAATCCAGCAGAATCACGTGGCGTACTAGTTCCCCTCAATCAACTAAAATAAATACATAAGTAAAGAAGACCCCGGCCCGCCAGCCGGGGTCTTCGCATTTGGAGGCTCAACAACCTAAATCATCACCGGACTATTTTCTTTAGAACTACGATTTCAAACCGAACCACCCGTAACTCCAACTGGATCAATATTTTGGACGCAAGTATCATAAGAACCAATATTTTACCGGAAATGACTGCCCGCAACTCAATCAACTATCAGCACTTACGTCCAAAATACCCGCTACATAGGGGGGGGGGTACCCTGGCAAATCGCCCTTCCCTTGCCGCGAGTGCTGCCTCAATCGCCAATCCTGCACGTAGAACCTGTGCGTCCCACCCACCCAGCCCCGCCACCATCAGACCGACCGGCGGATCACCCGGTAAGTGGCAAGGGATGGAAAGCGCACAGCCGTCCAGAAAATTGAAGATGCTCGGATTGCGAAGAAGCGCCGTGTTCGCCTCGAAGTACGCCGCCTCGCTCGCCTCAAGATCAGCGATTCGAGGAGCAATCCGGGGCACCGTGGGTAGCACCAGAACATCAAAGGCCTGCAAACGCTTGCTCTGCGGCAGCGATAATCTCCTGGCGGTGGTGGAGCAGATCAATGTAGTCCACCGCAGACATCTCTTTGCCCCGCAGAATACGCGGTCGAACGCGCGGGTCGTAGCGATCGCCATGCTCTTCAATGAGCGAGCGATGCCACGCGTACGACTCCGGCGCGGCAAACCCGCCCTTCTGATTCCACTCAGGAAGCTTCCTGAGTAAAGGGAAATCAAAGTCCTGCATCTTCGCTCCAGCAGCAGAGAGAATCGACAGCGCATTGCTAAAAGCCCTCGCTACCGGTGCCTCCAGGTCATCGAGCACATGCCCTTGCAGCACTCCGATCCGCAGATCGGAGACAGAAACCCGCTCCAGAGGCTTCGGCTCAGAGCCCGAAAGAACGGCGTCGAGGATCGAACAACACTCAACCGTGGGAGCAATCGGACCCACCGAATCAAGGCTCGACGAGAGAGGAAGGACACCCGCCATAGATACCCTGCGAGCAGTAGGCTTGAACCCCGTAAGTCCGCACAGCGCCGCAGGCATACGGATCGAGCCGCCAGTGTCCGAACCGATAGCGGCCACAGCCATGCCATCGGTCACCGAGATAGCTCCTCCCGAAGTGGACCCGCCGGGAATCCGGGCACTGTCTCGATCAAAAGGATTGCGAGGCGTGCCATAGTGCGGATTGATTCCCAGCGCGGAGAACGCAAACTCCGTCATGTTGGTGCGCCCCATCAAGATCGCCCCAGCCTCGACGCAGCCGCGCGACAACAGTCGAATCGACCGCAGCAGGCGCCGCATCTGCCAACACCACAGACCCTGCAGGAGTCGGTTCGCCGGCAACGTCGAAGAGATCCTTGATCGAGATCGGAATTCCCTGCAACGGGCCGCTCGGTGCGCCACCACCACGCTGTTGATCGGCCGCATCTGCTGTAACTCGAGCCGACTCCGCATAGACGCGAGTAAAGGTGCGAGCGCCCTCACCCACTGGATTGGCGATCGCGGCAAGCGCCTCCTCGACCAACTCCCTGCTGGTAACCTGCCCAGAAGCCAACTGCTCCAGATAGCTCGTAATCGAACTCGAAGGAGATATCACGACTGCCGCACCGGCTCATCGTAGATATGCACCTCCAACAACAAACAACCAGTCTCTGACTTGAACGGCCCGTGGAACGTCCCCGGCGGCCTGCATGCATAAGTATTCGGATGAAACTTCACTCCACCATTGCCGTTCTCGTCATTCCCTACGATGAGATCGCCCGAGAGAAGATAAACCTCCTCCCAGTAGTCATGGACAAACGGCGCAGTCGTATACACTCCCGGTTCGAATCGAAGATGCCGTGTACGGAAGCCGCGCTTATTCTTCTCATCGAGAAAGCCCGCAAGTATCTGCTGCTTGATCCCCTCAGGATATCCAGGCGGCGTCTCCCATCCCTGGTTCAGATCGACGGTGTAAAACTCTTTATGCTCTTTTTCGATAGCCATCCATTTCTCCTCTAATCACTGTAAGGCAGTGTGCGTGCGCTATAGGCGTGCTTCAAAGAGCGCCGCCTGATCGGGTCTTCAAGCTCGATCTCGAACCGTTCTCCCGCCTCGATCTTGCCATGCACCGGCAAAGTTCCGCAGTACATGACGGTGCCAATCGGCAACGACCCGTCCGTCTCCAGATAGCGTCCTATCAGATCATCCGGAGAGCGCATGCGTGTAACCGGACCCTCCTGATATAGCTCACGCTTCCCATCGCGAGTGATCCAGGAGCGCAGCATCAGGCTATCCCAGTGATCCGTCACCTCTTCAAAGGGCCAGAGCGTTCGCCCAATTGGCTTGGGACACATCTGCTTCGAAACAGTGACGCCATAGGCCTCGACCTTGCGGTCAGTATGGTCCGATCCCACACCTACGAACAATCCCGCCTCGAGTGAAAGAAGAACAAACTCCACTTCGCCGCTACTGTCCGAGCCCGTAACCTCCAGCTGTTCTTCGGCAGTAAGAAGATTTGCACCTACCCGATAGAAGCAGGGCACCTTGCGCGGTCGAGCAACACCAATTGCTTCAAGTTCCACGATGTGTTCCTCGACAGCAGCTGCATCGCGCCCTGTCCATCCAGCGATCACCAGATTCTGCACCTCAGCGACGAGAGGCCGACCATCTACCAGAAATTCCAATTTAGCCATTTTCCCCTTATTTTTCCCCACATTACTTTCAATTGAGATCAGCCCCAACCAGTAACCGTGAAATCCGATAAGGATCCATCTGGCGGCGGCAACTTACTAAACTGATTGCGTGCGTACGTCCCATATCGGCCACGATAGAATAGCAACGGGTCTGCCGCTTCTTTCAAGTGAAAGCGCGTAATATCCCCAAGCAAAATCACGTGGTCGCCACCCTCCAATTCCGCCGCTTTCTTGCATTCAAGATGTGCCAATGAGCTTGATAGCAGCGCACATCCATTCTCGGCCACAGTAAAATTTACGCCATCCCACGATGCAGTCGATGGACGTGCGAACATATTAGAGAGAGCTTCCTGCCCGTGACCCAGAATATTTACCGCGAAGCTCTCCGTCTGTTGGAAGCCAGCCAATACCTTCGCTGTTCGAGCCAGAGAAAACAGGATAAGCGGCGGATCAAGCGACACCGACGAGAAGGAGTTTACCGTTACGCCGATATGTGCGTTGTCCGCGTTGCGTGCCGTAATGATCGCCACTCCGGTAGCGAAACAGCCCAATATATTGCGCAATGCTCGAGTGTCTTTCTGCTCCATGCCTCTCCTTTCGCATCGATCGTTGCAGCGTAATTCTATCTTTCAACCGGCCCTTTGAGATCGTAGCTCGACATCAAATGATCGACCAGCCCAACTGCCTTATCCCAATCATAGGTTCGGAAAGCGTGCCCGCGAGTCACCATATTGGCGCCGGCGTAAAACATCTCATATTGCAGATGACGCGATCCAAACTCCGACCCAACCGCATCCCATGCAAGCTTGAAGAGCTTTACCCTGCCCATGGCGTCAGTCACAGGAGAATGCTGTGTCTTTTCGATATATCCCGCAATCTCTGGATTGGAAAAGTCAGCCGCCGCAGACGGCAGCATGATCATTCCTCCACCTGCCAGCTCTCGAAGCGCTTGCACAAACTTCGGATAGAGCTGCTGAGTCAAGACCATGGCTGCGTAGAGCCTCTGGCTGTTCGGCACAAAATAACTCCCATAGTGCGATCCGCTGATCTCCATGGATTCAACAAGCCCCTCCACCATGGAGACCTCGGCAGCCATCTGCCCAAGTGTCTCCTTGACTGGAGGAAATCCTATGACACCATTCGTCTCGGTGATCTTTCTGGCCAGGCCGAGCAGGAAACGCATCTTCACCATCAGCCGTATCTGGCACTGATAGTTTTGATAGCAGTGAGTGGGTGTTGAATGCCACTGCGCCGAGGCCATACGCACATCATTGTGAACGAATACCCGCTCCCACGGCACCTTGACTTCATCGAAGTACAACACACTATCGTTCTCATCGAATGAAGCCGATAGCGGATTATCGAACTTCGATACTGCCGACCCTTCGAACGATTTCCGCGACAGTAGTTTCAGCCGCTTTTCCCCCAGTGGCACCATCGCGGTAAAGCTATATCTCTCATCGCCTGGCTTCAGTGGCTGGATCGACGCAACCATCACCTCGTTCGCCATGGGACAGCCGGTGGCGAGCATCTTCGCGCCCTTGATCGTGATGCCCGTTTGATCCTCATCGACAACGCCAGCCGCCACGAACTCATCCGCCTGCTCCCCTGGGCCTTTGCTCCGGTCCGCCTGCGGGCTAATGATCGCGTAGGTCAGGTAAAGGTCTTTGTCCCGGGCATATTCGTAGTAGCTCGAAAGCGCTCTCCCGTACCTTTCTCCGTGTGCCTGAAACAGGTCCAGGCCCATGTACATTCCAGATAGCGCCGACGCCACATGATCCGGAGAACGGCCCAGAAAACCGCAGGAAAGATTCGCCATGGACTCCAGCGCCATGCGCCGCTCAACCAGTTCGGCATAAGAGGTCGGCAGTTGCCACATCCGGCTCACCCGATCCTTGGTTGTCGGAGAAGCGAATGTCATTCTCTCGATGTTCTCTGGCCGGGACTGGAACTCATACATTGCAGCCGCAGACCCGATACTTTCACGAAATGCCGGGTGCTCAACATGGTTCTGAACCAGAGCGCCGTCGATATAAATCTGCCGTCCGTCTTTCAAACTTTCAACATGTTGTCTTCCATCTTTAGGCATAAATCTCCCTTAGGATTACCTGAATAAGGTAGAGCGCATCAGAAATATAGTCAACTAACTTAAGTATCTTATTTCCTCGAGCAAGCGGTAAAGGCTTTGCTGCTAACCATGCTTCGGCTTACAGTTCATGGATGGCCCCTTCAGCAAAAACACCCTCCAACAAGATCCGCTTGAGAAAGCGAGAAAAGATGGTTCCTCACCTATCTCGAATCTCTGCAACAGAACTGCCGCCCAAGACAAATCGATTCAAGCTTCCTTTAAGTATCTCCAAGCCGGAATTGCTGGATGATGATGGAGTTTCGGACCTTCGTTTTCGGCAGTTGCTCTACGATTTCTCTGTATTAGGCTCTTCGCTGGAAGTAGCACGAGCCTACCTCGCATCCCTGTCAGGTCTTACGTCCCCGCAATACAACGTTGTGATGATCATCGCTCAGCACCAGGGGACCCGGGGGGTAAGCGTTACCAGTGTCGCGCAACATCTTCATGTCACGACTGCTTTCATCACGCTTGAAGCAGGAAGACTTGAGCGTAGTGGTTGGATCGAGAAGCGCCAGAACCCAAGCGACGGGCGAAGCATTTTGTTACGTTTGACCAGGAAAGGCGAAGCTGACGTTCAGAGAATTGCCCCGCAGCGCTTGATCGTCAACGACCATCTCTTTGGCAAGCTCTCCGGCAAAGATTTCCGCCATCTGGCCCAGACGCTTGCACTCCTCATTGATGACTTCGCCGAAACAATCGATATGCTGAAGACCATGCCGAACTCTCTTCAAAAGAGTTCATACCATCGCAAAACAAATTCCACATCACAAACAGGGAATAACGCCGCGCTTTGAGTTTTGGGCTTTGGAATAGTTCCTCATTTCCCGGGTCCGGGCTTTCTTGTCAAGCCCCCAACCATCGAATTGCCGCTCCAATCAAGGAGATCGCGTGGCGTATGAGTTGCTCCCCACCAGCTATAATGGATACAGGCAAAAAGAAGCTCCGGAAGCTCACCGGAGCTTGTCCGCGTTGATCCGCCGCTAATTCATTTAGAAAGAATACTTTACCTGTAACCCATTTGAATGGAATACTTTGCAGAACTAAAAATCGTTAAGTTATTGAATAAGAATACTTTACCTCCCATGAGGGAGGGGGGGTAGTCCAAAGCTCTACTGCATCGTCGGCTTCTTCGGGGAGTAGTCGACGCGGATAGAGAGAATCTCATAGGGCTTGATAGGAACAGTAACCTTGTCGCCGGTCACTGCAAGCCCTGAGCCGACAGATTTCTCCATCAGGTTGGTTTCAGTGGCCGCTGTCGCCCCGGGTGGAACAGTAAAGGTTAGGTCTGACGTCTTACCTGCCCACTCGAAGACATGGAAGATCAAGCCGTTTTCATCTTCCGCCTTCTTCACGGCAGTAAGAACAACGTTCTCTGGCGCAACCGACAGGAAAGAGTGTTCTACAGGAAGAGCGCCCGCATGGGGTTCCACCTGCACGGCATTCAATTTGTAGTTGTACTCATAACCCCTACGCTCCGTGAGCGCCTGCTTCCACGTGCCGCCATGCGGATAAAGAGCGTAGCTGAATTGCTGCCGGCCACGGTCCGCATCGGGATCAGGAGATGTAGGAGAACGAAGTAGCGAGAGACGCAAAACATTGTCCGCCGCGTCATACCCGTACTTCGATTCATTGAGAAGACTGAACCCATGTTGCGAATCGCCGAGATCAGCCCAGCGAAGCGCAGGAACTTCAAATCGGGCCTTCTCCCAAGAATTATTGCGTGTAGTAGGACGTTCAATACTGCCGTAAGGAATCTCGTACGACGCCTTGGCACTCGAAGCAGCAAGTGGGAAAGCCGCTTTCAGCAGAACATGCGTCTCATGCCAATCGCGTACACTTGGCACCGTTTACGTATTGCTAGGCGGGAATGCCATCCACCCGCGTCGCCTTCCAGATTTCCGGATCGACGCCGCGCAGGCCCGCCAGCATGATCGCCATGACCAGCCCGGACGCATGCCAGACCGCCGCGGCGACCAGGGCGTAGATTACCCGTTCCGGCCGCACCAGCCAGTCGAAGTGAACCGCCGACAGACCGAGATCGTGCGCCAGTTTTTCGATGCCGAAGGTCGGATCGAGCAGCCAACGCCAGGCCAGCCCGGTGACGATGAACGACATCGAGAACGGATAGAGGAACACCGACCGCAGCAGGTTCTCGCCCCGCACGCGCTGATCGATCAGCGCCGCGAGCACGAAGCCCAGCACCAGGGTTGCCAGGATGAACAGGCAGCCGAAGATCGCGATGTTGCGGACCGAGACCTGCCAGCGCTCGTTGTCCATCAGGCTGCTGTATTGCCGCAGCCCGACGAAGACGGAACTCGGCAGCATCCGCGAGTTGGTGAACGACATCCAGATCGTCCACCCCATCGAGCCGCAATACGCCACCAGTGCAATCAGCAACGCCGGCGCAAGTGCCAGATGCGCCGGCAGTCGTGAGCCGATGCGCATGCCGGCGCGTCGCATCAGAACTGCTGCGACAGTGTGCTCGCGACCTTGCCGATGAACGCGTCCGTCGTCATCGCGGGGTCGTTCCAGTACTGCGAGATGACGTCCTCGATCGCGCCGGTGAGCGCGGGCGGCGACAGCATCTCGTTGGCCGGCACCTGCGCGTTCTTGTCGGCGATCCAGCCGGACGCCTTGCGCGCGCACACATCGAGCGAGCTGGTATCGACATCGAGCCGCACCGGGATCGAGCCCTTCTTCTGCGCGAAGGCGATCTGCGTGGCGGGCTCCAGCAGCACGCGGGCGAGCAACTGCTGCGCCTTGGTCCTGGCGGGATCCTTCAGGACCGGGAATGCGAACACGTCGCCGCCCATGACATAGGCGATGCCGTGATCGCCGAGCACGGTGCAGCCATAGTCCTTGCCCGGCGTCAGGCCCGCGGCGGTGAACTCGCCCTTGGCCCAGTCGCCCATGAACTGCATGCCCGCCTTGCCCTGGATCACCAGACTGGTGGCATCGTTCCAGTTGCGGCCGGGACTGCCGGGATCGACGTAGCCGCGCAGCCGCTTGTAGGTCTCGGCCACGTCGCGGAACGCGGGGCCCTTCACCATGGCGACGTCACGCTTGCCCCAGAACGCGACGAACATGTCGCGCCCGCCGTGTCCGGCGAGCACGTTGTTGAACAGATTGCGCTCCCAGTTCTTCTGGCCGCTGAATGCCAGCGGGATCACCCCGGCCGTCTTCAGCTTGTCGAGCGCCGTGAACAGTAGGTCCCAATTGGCCGGCGGCTCGACGCCCGCGCGGGTCAGTGCGGCGGTCGAATAGAACAGCCAGTTCTGACCGTGGATGTTCACCGGCACCGCATAGGCGTGACCGTTGCGCGTCACTGCCTGAACGAAGGCGGCGGGCAGGATGGCGTTCCAATTCTGCGCTGCCTCCTGGGCGTCCACGTTCGCGAGCAGATCGTTCTCGACCAGATCGTCGAACTGCTTGCCGGTATTGAACTGCATCGCTGTCGGCGGATCGCCGCCCACAGTGCGATTGATCGCGGCGGTGCGCGCGTTGGCGCCGCCGGCAATGGCGGTGTCCACCCAGGTACCGCCCGCCGCACGGTACTGTTCGGCGAATACCTTCACCGCGGCCGACTCGCCACCGGAGGTCCACCAATGAATCACCTCCGCCCGTTGCTCCTCGGCTTTCGCCTGGCCGCCAAGGATCAGCGACTATGGCCAGCGCGATCCCGGCCGTCTGCCGATGGAACATGGCAATCCTCCTTTGCGGTTTCTTCTTGCGGCAATCTCTGTAATCGATTACATTGTGGTGAATCGTGCAATGCCCTGAGCCTGACTGTCAAGGTGTACGCTTACCATGTCATTGCGAGTCTTTTAGGGGCGAAGCGACGCGGCAATCCCCATCATAGGGCGTACCACGACGGAGATTGCTTCGCTCTGCTCGCAATGACAGGGGACCCTGAATAGCGGAGGACGCTGTGTCCGGATTCAAACGCGACAAGCGAAAGTTGCGCATCGCCGAAGTCGCCGCGCTCGCCGGTGTCTCCACCGCGACCGTCAGTCGTGCCATGTCGGCGCCCGGAAAGCTGCGTGCCCGACACGCTGGCTCGCGTCGCCGAGGCGGTTCGCCGCACCGGCTATACGCCCAACATCGCGGCACGCACATTGCGGGCGCGGCGCACGATGCTGGTCCTCGTCGTGGTTCCCGATATCGCCAACCCGTTCTTCTCGGACGTGCTGCGTGGCATCGATCAGGGCCTTTCGAAGCACGGCTATGGTCTGCTGATCGGCAATCTCGACAATTCGCGACATAAGGAACCACAACTCGCAGACCTTGCATTGGCTGGGCAGGTCGACGGCGTGATCCTGCTCAATGGCAGGATCCCGCAGGGTGGCGGACGTTCGCTCGAGGACGCCGACATTCCGATCGTCGCAGTGTGTGAGGCGATCCCGGGCGCCATGATCCCGCAGGTGGAGGTGCAGAACCGCGAGGCCGCCAGGTCTGCGGTCGCGCATCTTGTCGAACTGGGGCATCGGCGGATCGCTTATCTCGCTGGTCCGTCGGATAACATCCTGGAACACGAGCGTCGCGCCGGGTTCTGTCTGGGTCTCGGGGATGCCGGCATCCCCGCGCATCAGGCACGCTTCTATTCCGGCGACTTCACGTTTCGCACCGGCGTTGCCGCGGCGGTCAGGTTCCTTGCGCAGCGCCACCGTCCAACAGCGCTGTTCGCGGCGAATGACGAAATGGCGATCGGCTTTATCAAGACGATCCGCTCCGCCAGCCTCGATGTTCCAGATGATATCTCGGTCGTGGGATTCGATGGGATCGAGTTCGCCGATTATGTGGAACCGACACTTACGACCTTCCGTCAACCACGCCGTGAGCTGGGTCGGGCCGGGGCCGCGTTGTTGGTCCGGGCAATGACCGGAGCGGCCATCGACCCGACGGAGGCGCACCAACGCTTGCCCGTGCCATTGCTCGCGCGCGCCAGCACCGGTGCGAGACGACCGAGGGGACGGCTCACATCGGCTTTCGGAACTTCAGCACGAACTCGTCCACCGGCGTAGGGTTGCGGAAGACGATTGCCGTGCGAGTGTCGTCTGGATGACGCAGGAAAGCGGCGTCGGCGACGAACTCGAATCCCGCCGCCTCGACCTCCGCGCGCAACGTCTGTCTCGGCAATTCGATGATAGGTCTTGCCGACGGTGGCGCCATCTTCCGGCCGAGCCGAATGGTCCGCGATGACAAGAATACCTCCGGGCTTCAGCGCGGCGAACATGGCCTTGTCCATCTTGGCGCGATCGACCTGCATATAGGTCGTGTCGTGATAGGCGAAGTAGAAGGTGATGAGGTCAAGGTCGTGCAGATCCGCGGGCACCGGATCGTCGGACGGGCGCACCAGTGCCACGACATTGCGCATCACAGGCGTTGTCATCCTGGCCCGCAGCTTCTCGGAGTCAGCGTCGTTCTGCCCATAGACCTTGCCGGTCGGGCCGACGGAACGGGCCATCAGCTCGGTGCTGTAGCCGGCGCCCGCGCCCATATCCAGCACCGTCCATCCGGTCTTGGCTCCAGTGAACGTGAGAAGGTTCACCGGATCGCGCCGTTTGTCGGTCTGTCGATCGGCGTCGGTCCGGTCGGGCTGCGCGACGATAGCCGCGTAGTCTTGCGCGCAAACCGGTGTCGTCATGATCGCGAGGCTCATCGCAATCGCGGCGCTGGCGCAGATCGCGACCTGTCGGGCTGCGGCGAGTATCATCATGCGTCCTCCCTTGGCGGCTGGAAAGCCAGCGGCCCGATAGTGCGCCGCCGCTGCCCAACTTCGTCATTCCAGCGCAAAGCCTTCCCTCGCGAAAGCGGGGGCGGGAACCCAGGCGAAGCAGCACATAACCTGCACTTGCGGATCGCTTTCGCGAGGGCAGGCTTTGCGCGGGAATGACGATACAGTGGTGCATCCAAAGCCCTCACGACGGCGGCACGCGTTCCCAGTAATGATGCGCGTATTGCAGCCGGCACGCCACCTTGAGTGCTTCCTCGTCCATAGTCCCTTCGCGCCCAGGCGCCAGAGGCGACAGATCCATCGGTGGCATGCCATCGGTGATCCAGGCGGCCAATGCCTCGCCGATCGCCGGCGCCATGGACAATCCACCGACGCAGCAACCGCCAGCCACATAGAGCCCACGCACCCCTGGCACCGGCCCCACGGTATGTTCGCCATCGGCCGTCATCGTCGGCAATCCGCCGCGATGCACCCGGAGTTTGATCTTCTCCGGCACACCCTGGAACACCGGCAGCTGCTCGCGTACCGCATCCGCAAAACCGCGCAGCACGCCGAGATCAAGCGGCAGATCGGCAATATCGAAACGCGCCGGCAGGGCCTGGCACCGTACTGCACGGGGTTCTGCTCGTATCCACCGAGCATCAGTCCGCCCTCATCGGGTCTTGCATAGACGTTCGCGTCGATGATGCGCGTGATCGGCTGCGTCACGTCGACGCCCTCGATAGGCTCGGTGATCAGCAACTGATGTCGCGTCGGCACGACCGCAACCTTCGCGCCCGTCAGCGCCGCAACCGCACGCAGCCAGGCGCCGGCCGCATCCACCACCGTCTCACAGCGTATTGTGCCGTGCTCGGTCTCCACGCCGCTGACCGCGCCGTTGCGCGTGGCGATGCCGGTCACCAGCGTATTCGGCAGCATGGTCATGCCCTGCCTCGCCGCCGCACGAGTATAGAGGTTGGGAATTTGGGACGGCTCGAGATAGAGATCGGTCGGTGAATAGATCACCCCGAGAATGCCTGTCGTGTGAAGAAACGGGTTCTTCGCCCGGGCTTCCGAGGGGGAGATCATCTCAACCCCGGTTCCGAAACGCTGCCCGCGTTCCACCTCGCGCTTGAGCTGTTCCACATGATCCGGCAGCCGGGCAATCTTCAGCGCGCCTGGCTGGTGGAATACGATCTCCTCGCCGGTTTCCTCTTTGAATCCCTCGATCTTGCGCACCGCCCGTCTGGCCAGTTGCGTCATCAGGTCGGTACTGCGCGCCTGGGATGTCAGTCCGGCCGCGCGCGGCGACGTCTGCGAACCGAGTGCGTGCTTGTCCACCAGAGCGACCTGCCTGCCGGCCTTGACCAGATGGAAGGCAACACTGGACCCCAAGCGCCCCCGACCCGATCACCACACATTCCGACGCGTCGATCACGCCACCACTCCCTTCGCGGCCTGCCATTGTTGAGTTGCGGGCCGCTATCTGATGCGACCCCGAGCGGCGACCGGCCAGATAGCCTCGATCCGGCCACCACGGGTTGCCGCAATCTCCTCATGCAGGTGCACCGTGGTATCGCCATAGCCGACCACAAACAGAACCTTGTCGCCGACCGCGGGAGTTTCGCTCGGCGCTTCCAACTCCACCGTCGCGTGCTCAGCCGAAAGGCCCACGCGGTGCACGCCGGCAAGCCCGAGCGGGGCGGGAATCGCGCCGTCGCTGCTCATCGCCTTCTTGCCGGCATCGAGGATGATGCGAGTCGGTGTGGGACGGCTGGTCACGCTCGCCAGCAGATGCAGTGCGGGCGGAAAATCCAGATGGAAGCGCTCGCGATACAGCACGTCGCTGAAGATCGCGCCACCGGCCTCGATTTCCGTTACATCCCGGCTGCATCGCGCAATACGGCAACGTGCCGCTGCCGCCACAGCTCACGATATCGATGCGATGGCCGGCCTGGCGGCAGGCATCGGCACTGGCGGTGAACAGCGCGATGGCGTCCCTTACCACGCGCGCCTTTTCGTCCGGATCGGCGATCGCGGTTGCCTGGCTCTCCCAGGTCATCAGTCCCGCGAGCCGCACGCCCTTCATCGCCGCAACCGCATTGGCCAGTGCAACCACCGGCGCGCCGGGTGCCACGCCGGCACGATTCATCCCGATATTCACCTCGATCACGACCGGCACGATGACGCCCGCCTGCTCGGCCGCAGCGGCGATCGGAGCACAGTTGGCAACTGAATCGATCCCGACCATCACCTCGGCCCGCGACTGCAGAGCCACCAGGCGCGCGATCTTCGAGGCGCCGACGATCTCGTTGGCGATCAGAATGCTGCGCACGCCGGCCGCCACCATCACCTCGGCTTCGCCAACCTTGGCGCAGGTGATGCCGATGGCGCCGGCGGCCAACTCCTTGCGCACGATCTCGACGGTCTTGTTGCCCTTCACATGCGGGCGCCAGTTGACGCCGTTGTCGCGGCAGAGCCCGGCGATGCGCGCGATGTTGGCCTCGAGGACATCGAGATCGACGATCAGCGCCGGCGTGTCGAGCACCGTCACGGTCTGGCCAGTCAATGGCACGGAAACGGCGTCGTTCATGATGCTTTCTCCAGGGTTGCCGTCGCGGCACAAGACCTTCGCACCAGCGAGAGTTGGAATCCATCCTGGGCGGAATGGCGACGCTGTGCCACCCGTCAACCCTTGACCGCCGCCGCCGTCAGTCCCTTCACGAAGTACCGCTGAAAGAACACGAACAGGGCGGCAATCGGCAGAGTGGCGATGGTCGAGGCCGCCATCGCGGCGCCCCACATCGGTTCGCGCTGATACGGTTGGCTGTAGCTTGTCATCCCAACCGACAGGACGTTCAGCTCCTTGTCCTGCACGATCACCAGCGGCCAAAGGAAATTGCCCCACGACCAGATGAAGACGATGATCGCGAGACTTGCCAGCGCCGGCAGCAACAGCGGCAGCGCGATGCGCAGGAAGATGTGGAATTCGCCGGCGCCATCGACCCGCGCCGCCTCGATCAGTTCATCCGGCAGGTCCGCGGCATATTGGCGCATCACGAACACGCCGAACGCGTTCATCATGCCGGGGATCAGCAGGCCGGCGTAGCTGTTCTCCCAGCCGAACCACTTCACCTCGACGAACAGCGGCACGACCAGCACCTGGAACGGCACCATGATCGTGGACAGCACGGCGAGGAACAGCAGCGTCCGTCCCGGGAAAGCGGTACTTCGCGAACCCGAAGCCGGCCAGCGCCGCGAAGAATACCGTCACGCCGACATGGACGGTGGCGTAGAGCCAGGAGTTGAAGAAGTACCGCCATAATGGGGCGATCTCCGCCGCAAGACGAAACTGCGCGAGCCATTGGAAATCATGCGGGAAGAAATGCATCGGAATAGCCTGGACCTCCGCCTCGGCCTTGAAAGCGGAGCTCGCCATGAACCAGATCGGGAATGCGAAGATGGCCGCCGCCACCGTGGCGATCAGGATACGAACCAGTCGCTTATGCACGGCGGTTGAACCACAACTGGACCATCGTCACCGCGAGGATCATTGCGAACATCACCATCGACACCGCCGCCGCATCGCCCATGCGGAAATACTGGAACCCGTATTTCAGCACCAGAAGCCCGAGCACCAGCGTCGAATTCGCCGGCCCGCCGGGATCGTTCGGCAGCACGTACTGCAGCGCGAAAGTCTGGAACGCATTGATCGAGGACAGCGCCGCCACCAGTACCGCCGTCGAGCGCAGATGCGGCAGTTCGATATGCCAGAACGTCCGCACGGGTCCGGCGCCGTCGAGCGACGCCGCCTCGCGCTGCTCCGCCGGCACGCCGGCGAGACCGGCGAGCCAGATCACCATGAAGAACGGGATGGCGGCCCAGTCGTGCACGGCGATCATCGACAGCGGCGCAAGCACCGCATCGGCCAGCCAACGTATCTCGGTCAATCCCCACTGGCCGCCGACGAGCCATGTCATCACGCCGTTGGGATGCAGCAGAACACGCCAGATGATCGCCACCACAACCACGGGCGGCAGCACGGGCAGGAAGAACGTCGCCTTCAGGATGTCGCGCCCGCGGAACGCCTGATCGAACAGCAGCGCGGCCAGCAGCGACAACACCCATACCGGCACTGTCGCTCCCGCCACGAACATCAGCGTGTTCGCCAGCGCCTTTCGGAACAGCGGGTCGGAGACAAGGTTGGCGAAGTTGTCGAGCCCCACCCAGAGCGGCGGATTGAGCAGGTCGTAATCGGTGAAGCTCAGGTACAGTCCAAACAGCATGGGAAAGATGCTGAAGGTCGCGAAGAACCCCACCGCCGGCAGCACGAACACCAGCCCCCACCATTTGAAGTGGAAGCGCAGCAGGTTGGTTCCCACCATCCGCTATTTGACGAGCGCCGCGGCCCGCGCGCGTTCGCGGTTCAGCACCGCGTTCATTTCATCGTTCATCACAGGCAGCACTGCTTCGACCGCCTCGCCCTGCAGCATCTTATCGCGCCCGCGCAGCACCGCATCCAGCACCTGGTCGTAGCCCATGACGCGCGGTGAGAAGCGTGCCTTCTTGAGCTCCGCGAGGAAGAACGGCGCGGCCGGGTTGGTCTTGTAGCCCTCGCTCTCCATGACCTCCTTGCGCGGCACAAACAGCCCCGCTCCCGCGAACAGCTCGGCCACGTGGTCGGTGTAGAACCGGACCAGCTTCCACGCCGCCTTCTGTGCCGCCGGTGCGGAGCGCGCATTCACCATCATGTAGTAGGCATAGGCATCGATGCCGTTGTCCGACGTCGCTCCTTCGAAGCGTGGCGCCGGATGCACCGACCAGTCGATCTTCGCCGCCGCCATCTGCGGGATGCCCCAGATGCCGAAGCTGCAATCGGTGCCGAGCCGGCCGCCAAGGAAGTCGGTGCGGCTGTCAGTATATTGTGGCCCGCCGAGCCGATACTTGTTGGCCCAGTCCTGGAAGTAGTGGAACACCTTTCGCGCCGCCGGCGTGTCGGTTGTCGCCTTGTAGTTGTCCTCGTCGATCATGGCCGCGCCCAATTGGTGCATCATGGTGTTGGGCATGAACCAGAATGTGCCGCGGATCGGCCAATTGAAGTCGAAGCCGCGGCGACGTGGCACGCCGTTCGCGTCGCGCTGGGTGAGTTTCTCCGCCACCGCCGGCACCGCCTCCCATGTCTTCGGCCAGTCCTTGTCGGGATCGAGGCCCGCCTCCCGCCAGATCGCGTTGTTGGCGAAGCAGGCCCAGTTGCTTACTTCCGTCGGCACGCCGTACAGTCGGCTCTGGAAGCGGATGCCATCGAAGCCGCCGACGTATTGTGACGTCAGCGCTGCTTCGTCCGCCAGCCCCATTGCCGCATAGTCGACCGGGGCGAGGACGCGGGCGTTGAAATACTGTGTCACCAATGTGGAGCTCTGATTGAACACGTCCGGCCCCGATCCGGCGGCGAAGGCCGTCAAGAGCTTGGTGCCATACTCCGCCACGGGGATGACCTCGTACTGCACCTTCAGATCAGGGTTCGCTTTCTCGAATTCGGCGATGATCTTTCGGTCGATGGCTATGCGCGGGGGATGCTCATGCATCCACATCCGCAGCGTGACCGGCTGCGCCATCGCAACCCCCGCCCAGGCGAGGATCGCCACTCCAGCCGCCAGCCTGCTCCAGACCGTCATAACCCCCTCCCGCGTTTCCCTTGCCGACGACGCTACCACGGGCGAACGCGATACGTCATGGGCGCTGGCTCGCTCCCATCGCGATCAAGCCGGCTGGCAGCTATAAGGGCATATCGGCAGCAGACCACAGCGGAGTTCGCACTTGATCGTCACAAGGTTTCCCTGCGAGACACGCGAAATCGAGCACACGCTGATTCCGCTGCGCGATGGAACGAACCTAGCCGCGCGTATCTGGCTGCCGACGGACAGCATGGGCAATCCGGTTCCTGCGATCCTCGAGTACCTGCCTTACCGCAAGCGAACCGGCACCTATGAGCGGGACGCCCTGATGCATCCCTACTTCGCGGGCCATGGCTATGCCGCCGTCCGTGTCGATATCCGGGGCAGCGGGGAATCGGATGGCCTGCTGTCGGATGAGTACGCTCAACAGGAACAGGACGACGCGCTCGAGGTGATCGCGTGGCTGGCGGCGCAGCCCTGGTGCAGTGGCGCCGTCGGCATGATGGGGATTTCCTGGGGAGGGTTCAACGCATTGCAGGTCGCCGCGCGCCGCCCACCGGCACTGAAGGCGATCATCACGGTCTGCTCGACCGACGACCGTTATCGCGACGATGTGCACTACATGGGCGGCGCGCCGCTCCGGGCAAACTTCGGGTGGGCTTCGTTCCTGTTCGGCGCAATGTGTCACCCGCCCGATCCCGCGCTGGTCGGCGACCGCTGGCGCGCGATGTGGTTGGAACGCCTGAACAATCTGCCATTGTATATCGAGCCCTGGATACGCCACCAATGGCGAGATGCCTATTGGAAGCACGGCTCGGTGTGCGAGGATTACGGTGCGATCGGGTGTCCGGTCTTCGCGGTCGGTGGCTGGACCGATGGTTACACCAATGCGATCCCGCGGCTGCTTGCGCACCTGACGGTGCCGCGCAAGGGCCTCATCGGCCCCTGGGCACATGCCTATCCGCATTCCGCGCTCCCCGGCCCGCAGATCGGCTTTCTGCAGGAGGCGCTGCGGTGGTGGGATCATTGGCTGAAGGATATCGACACCGGCCTGATGGCCGAGCCCATGCTGCGAGCGTGGATGACGGAAAGCGTAAAGCCCGAGCCGTATCACGAGACACTGCCGGGGCGGTGGATTGCCGAACAATCCTGGCCTCCGCCAACGATATCGATCCAACGCCTGTTCCTCGCTGACGGTGGACTGCGGGCGGATGACGCGCGCCTGACGCCGCGGACAGTGTGCTCGCCGCAGACCGTAGGTCGTGACGCCGGAAGCTGGTGTCCGTTTGGTCGCGCTGCCGATCAGGCGGGCGATCAGCAGCACGACGACTCACGTTCGCTGGTGTTTGAGACCGCGCCGCTCGATGAGCGCATCGAGATCCTCGGAGCCCCGGTCGTGACGCTGGATGTTGCCGCGGACAGACCGCTCGCGAACCTCGCCGTCCGGCTGTGCGATGTGCATCCCGATAATGCGTCGCTCCGGGTCAGCTACGGACTGCTGAACCTCGCGCATCGCGATGGAGATGAGACGCCGGCGCCGTTGATCCCGGGACGTCGATATCGGGTTCGGATCCAGTTGAACGATGCGGGCGCGGTGTTTCCGGCCGGGCACCGGATCAGGGTGGCGCTGTCCACGACCTACTGGCCGATGATCTGGCCAGCCCCTGAGAAGGCAGAGGTGACGGTGTTCGGCGGAACCCTTGAGCTGCCGGTGCGGGCGCCGGTTGCGACGGATGCGTTGCTGCGGTCCCTGCCGGAACCCGAGACCGCCGCTCCCGAGCCGATCACGGAGGTCCGTCCAGGCGTTGTAAGGATCGAGAGGTTGGGACTTGAGGTGGGCACGGAGAGCGACTTCAAATCCCACATCGACGAGGATGATCCTCTCAGCGCGGTCGTGGAAATGCGCCAGTCGCAGACGGTCTCGCGAGGTGCGTGGCGAATCCGGATTGAGACGAGCATGCAAATGTCGTGTACACGTGACGCATTCCTGCTGCGGGCGACGATGCTGGCGTACGAGGGGGACGAGGAGGTCTGTCATCGCGAGTGGGACTGCAGTGTTCCACGGTGTTTCGTATAGTCTGTCATTGCGAGGAGCGAAGCGACGCGGCAATCTCCATCGCAGTGCGTAACGGGATGGAGATTGCTTCGCTCCGCTCGCAATGACAGAGAGCTATGAAGGGGACAGTCATGAGAGCCAGCTCTGATCGGATCCTCGCCACTCACGTCGGAAGCCTGCCCCGACCGGACGACCTGATAGCAGCGAACCGGTCGCGAGAATCCGGCGCGGCGTTCGACGAGCCGGGCTTTCAGAACAATCTTCGAGCAGCCGTGGCCGATGTCGTGCAGCGTCAGCGAGAACTCGGCATCGACGTCCCGGGCGATGGCGAGTTCGGCAAATCCGATGGGCCACCGCGTCAACTACGGCGCATGGATGAGCTACGCGTATCACCGCCTGGGTGGTCTGGATCTCGGTGGGCCTGACATGCACGATGTGGCGCCGCGGCGGTCCAGTCCGGGCCAGCTCGCGCTGACCAGCTTTGCCGATCGGCGCGATCGGGGGCAATTCGCCGCCGCTTACGCAGATCCCGAATCAGGCGTGTCGACGGGCCCTCGGCCTGCGCGAGGGCCGGTATGCGTGGCCCCCCTCAGCTATATCGGCGGCGATGCGATCAAGACCGACATCGCGAACTTCAAGGCAGCACTCGAGGCTTCCGGCGTCGAGGAGGGCTTCATGACCGCGATCGCCCCCGGCAGCACCACGCGCATCAGCAACGCCTACTACAAGACCGACGAGGAGTTCGTGTTCGCCGCCGCCGATGCGATGCGCGAGGAGTACAGATCCGATCGTCGAGGCGGGGCTGATCTTGCAGCTCGACGATCCGGCGCTCGCGACGAACTGGGACATGATCAATCCCGAGCCCACTGTGGAAGACTACCGAAAGTTCGCGATGGTTCAGGTGGCGGCGCTCAATCACGCGATCCGCGGGCTGCCTCAAGAGCGCATCCGGTTTCATTTGTGCTGGGGAAGCTGGCACGGCCCGCACACGACCGACATCCCGATGCGGGACATCGTCGAGGTCATGTTGGCGATCAACGCCCATGCCTACTCGTTCGAGGCCGGCAATGTCCGCCATGAGCACGAGTGGAAGGTCTGGCAGGAGGTGAAGCTGCCCGACGACAAGCTCATCCTGCCGGGCGTTGTCAGCCATGCCACCAACGTGGTCGAGCACCCTGAGCTCGTCGCCGACCGCATCGTTCGCTTCGCCAACATCGTCGGCAGAGAGCGGGTTATCGCCTCGACCGACTGCGGTCTCGGCGGTCGCATTCATCCGCAAATCGCCTGGGCCAAGCTTGAAGCGCTGGCACAAGGAGCGGCACTGGCCAGCCGCCAACTCTGGCACTGATGCTGTCATTGCGAGTTCACACCGGCCTTCCGGCCGACCCGCCCTGAATGAAACCAGCCCTTACCGTCATGGCCGGGCTTGTCCCGGCCATCTGTAGCGGCAGAGTGCCACGACTGATGGCCGGGACAGAGCCCGGCCATGACGATGAAAGTGACGCAAAAAGCGAACCGGGTTTAGTGTTAGGAGCGCAGCGACGGGGCAATCTCCATCGCAGTGCATAACGGAATGGAGATTGCTTCGCTCCGCTCGCAATGACAGGCAATTTTCACCCGCACAGGAGGAAACCATGGCATCAACAGCAACGGCAATTTCCGCACAGATGTCCGCCGACGAATGGCAAACCCGCTGCGACCTCGCAGCCTGCTACCGCCTCGTCGACATGTTCGGATGGTCGGACCTGATCAACACCCGCATCACGGCGCGCGTGCCGGGGAGCCATGACCATTTCCTGATCAACCCCTACGGCCTCCTGTATGAAGAGGTCACAGCGTCATCGCTGGTCAAGATCGACGTCGCAGGCAACAAGGTCGATCCCTCGGATTGCGAGGTCAACAGCGGCGGCTTCGCGATACCGAGCGCGGTGCACATGGCCCGACCGGAGCTGGTGTGCGTGATCCACACCCACACGGTCGCCGGCTGCGCTGTATCGATGCAGAAGCACGGGCTGCTGCCGCTCAACCAGCATGCGCTGCAGGTGATCGGCGACGTTGCCTATCACGACTACGAAGGCACCGGGCGAAACCCCGAGGAACGCGCGCGTCTTCTTGCCGATCTCGGTGATCGCCACATCATGGTCCTGCGCAATCATGGCCTGTTGATCGTCGGGACGAGCATCGGCACGGCCTTCATCGCGACGTATCGCATGGAGCGGGCTTGCGCGATGCAGCTTGCCTTCCAGCAATCGGGCGCCGAGTTCAACCCGATCGACGACGAGGTCGTCAGCACCGCCCGCGCCAAGAATTGCCGCGCCGACGGCAGTGGTTCGGCCAACTTCGAATGGCACGCCCTGCTGCGCAAGCTCGACCGCATCGACCAGTCCTATAAGCAATAACCGGGCGCGGCACTCTCGCGTCCGCGGCCGCTGCCGTGGACAACCCCTCCGGTCCGGTGCACACACCCACCACCCGTCAATCGCCGCAGCGCCAGGACCAACCAATGCCGCAGACCGACGTGGGACGCTCCGAGGACCTGCTGGCCGAACTCGCCGCCTGGGTGGCGATGGAAACCCCCACCACGGACCCCGCCTCGGTCAACCGGCTGATGGACGTGGCCGAGGGCGAATTGGCGCGGGCGGGTGCCGCGCTCACCCGCATCCCCGGCCGCGACGGCTTCGGCGACAACCTGATCGCGCGCACGCCAGGCGAGGGCAAGCCGGTGCTGGTGGCGGGCCATCTCGACACCGTGTGGTCGCACGGCACGCTGGACGGCATGCCGTACCAGGTGAACGGCGAGAAGGCGCACGGGCCGGGCATCTACGACATGAAGGCGGGCAGTTTCCTCGCGTTCCACGCGGTGCGCTCGATCCTGCACCAGCGCGTGAAGACGAACCGGCCGATCGTGCTGCTGCTGACGCCGGACGAGGAGGTCGGCAGCCCCACCTCGCGCGAATGGATCGAGCGCGAGGCCAGCGCAGGCCGCCTACGTGCTGATCCCCGAACCCGCCGGCCACGGCGGCGCCTGCGTCACCGCGCGCAAGGGCGTGGGCCGCTTCGTCATGCGCGTGGAGGGTCGCGGCGCGCATTCCGGCGGCTCATTCGAGGAGGGCGCATCGGCGGTGGTGGAACTCGCGCGGCAGATCGTGCGGATCCACGGCATGGTCGATCTCGATCGCGGCATCACGCTGAACGCGGCGCCGGTGTGGGGCGGGTCGCGGCCGAACGTGATCTCGCCGGATGCCGGCTGCGAGATCGACCTGCGGGTGAACTCGGTCGGCGATGGCGTGCACATGGAGCGCATGCTGCTGGAAAGCACGGCACTCACGCCGGGCTGCCGCGTGGTGGTCGAGGGCGGCATGAACCGCCCGCCCTACACCGAGGACCCCGGCATCCTGGCGCTGTACGACAAGGCGCGCGGCATCGCCGAGACGGTGGGGATCGCGTTGCCGCGCCAGCATCGCGGCGGCGGCTCGGACGGCAATTTCACCGCCGCGATGGGCGTGCCGACGCTGGATGGCCTGGGCTGCCCCGGCTCCGGCGCGCACGCCAGCCACGAGCACATACTGTGGCAGCACCTGGCACCGCGCGCGGCGCTGATGGCGGGACTGCTGGAGACGCTCGAGTAATCCCTCGAACACAGCTTCATGCTGTTCAATTCCCAGGTCTTCATCTGCGGCTTCCTGCCGATCGTGCTGGCGCTCTACTACGCGTGCGCGGCGCACCGTGTGGCGCGACAGGCGGTCATCGTGGTCGCCTCGCTCGCGTTCTACGGCTGGTGGGACATCCGCTTCGTCCCGCTGCTCGCCGGGCTGACCGTCGCCAACTGGCTGATCGTACGCTGGTTCGGCGCTTGCGCGCGCCAGGTGGATCCCGGTGTTCGGCGTCGTACTGAACCTCGCCGTGCTCGGCCTGTTCAAATATGCCGACTTCTTCCGCGGCACGGCGTACGCCCTGCTGGGCGAGACGTTCCATCCCTGGAACCTGATCCTGCCGCTCGGCATCAGCTTCTTCGTGTTCCAGAAGATCTCCTACCTGATCGATCTCCGCCGCGGCGACCGACACATCTACGGCTTCCTCGACTTCTGCATGTTCGTCACGTTCTTCCCGCAGCTCATCGCCGGGCCGATCGTCCGCCACAACGAGATCATCCATCAGTTCCGCCTCGATCCGCGCACGGCGGAGATGTGGGAGAATCTGTCGCGCGGCTTCGTGCTGTTCGTGATCGGCGTGGCGAAGAAGGTTGCGCTGGCCGACACGCTGGCGATGGTGGCCGATCCGCTGTTCGGCAAGGCGGTTACGGCGTCGCTGACCGCGACCGAGGCCTGGATCGCCACCGGCTGCCTACACGCTGCAGATCTATTTCGACTTCTCCGGCTACTCCGACATGGCGATCGGCCTGGCGCTGATGTTCGGCCTTCGCCTGCCGCTGAACTTCAACGCGCCGTATCGCGCCGTGTCGATCCGCGACTTCTGGCGGCGCTGGCACATGACCCTGTCGCGCTTCCTGCGCGACTATCTCTACATCCCGCTTGGCGGCAACCGATGCGGCCCGCTGCGCCAGGCGGCGAACGTCATCGTGACCATGCTGCTGGGCGGATTGTGGCATGGCGCCAACTGGACCTTCGTCGCCTGGGGCGGACTGCATGGCGCTGCGCTGGCGGTGAACCATGTCTGGCAGGGCAGCGGGACTGCGCCTGCCGCGCCCCGCCGCATGGGCCCTGACACTGCTGTTCGTCATGGCGTGCTGGGTGCTGTTCCGATCGGCCGATTTCGCCACCGCCGGCGATATGCTGCTGTCGATGGTCGGACAGCACGGCGCGGGTCGACGTATCGCTCGATCGCGAATTCGTCGCGGCGTTGATCGGCGGTGCGGCTGTCGCGCTGCTCGGCCCGACCAGCCAGGAGGCTGCACTCGAAAGGCTGCAGCCCAAGGCCGTGGTTCGCGATGCCGGTCGGTGTCGCGCTCGCGTATCTGCTGCTGCTGGTCGGCGGCCGGTTGCCGAATGTCTTCATCTACTTCCAGTTCTGACACTTCCAGTCGGGACTGGCGCCGCTTCTTCCGCCTTGCCGCCGGGACCGCGGTACTGGCAGTCGCGATCGTCTACGCCTTTGTCGTTCTGGTGGATCCGTTCGACACGCTGCCGCTGTCGCCACCGGCCGACCGCGTGCCGGTGGCGACCAACGCCCGCTTCGCATTTCCGGCACTGGCGCGCTCGGACCGGTTCGACAGCGCGGTCTTCGGCACGTCGACCAGCCGGCTGCTGCGCCCTGTCGTGCTGAATGCCGCATTTGGCGCGCGCTTCGCCAATCTCGCGATGAACGCCGCCACCGGCTACGAGCAGTCGCGTCTGATGGCGGTGTTCCGAAAGCGCATCCTGGCAGCGCAGCATGGTGCTGGTCGGGCTGGACCTGGCGCTACTGCATGCCCGGTCTGCCACGAGTTGAAGTTCACGCCTCGGCCATTCCCAGCCTGGATGTACGAGGGCAGCCGATGGCGCGGCTACCGCGAGATGTTCAATCTCTACGCCGTGCAGGAAGCCGGCAAGGAGTTTGGCATCCTGATCGGCATCAAGCGGCAGGTCTATGGCAGCGATGGCTATACCAACTTCGTGCCACCGGACAGCTACCTATGATCCCGCGCGCGTCGCGATGCACCTGCGCGACGCTCCGGAATACGTGCCACCCGGAGCGCGCAACGGAGATCCCGCGACATGGCGTATCCGGGATCGATCGCCTGGCCGAGGAATTGACTGCGTTCGACGGGAACCACGCGAAAGATCCTGTTCTTTGTCCCGTACAATCAGCACCTGATGCCGCCATCCGAATCCGCGGATGGTTCGGTGTGGCGCGAATGCAAGCTGCGCGCGGCCGCGCTGGCACGGCGGCGTGCCGAACGCGCTCGCGATCGATTTCATGTTGCCGAGCCCGATCACCAGCGTCGATGACAACTACTGGGATGGCGTGCATTACCGCATTGGGATTGCCGACCGCATCGCGCGTGACCTGGCGGCGGCCGAGTCGCGGCGAGGCATCGCCGGATTACCAGTTGCTTGGTGGGACCGGCCCTGCGTCAGCTCAGCGCTGATGCGCTCCGCCAACTTCATGAACACCGGCACCGCGGCGACAAGATCGGCCACGCGCACCTTCTCGGTCGGCGTGTGCGCCTCCGCGATATCGCCTGGCCCCAGCACCACGCACGGCGCGATCGCCTGAAGTTCGGAGGCATCGGTGCCATAGGGCGCCGTTCCGGCCGGCTCGCCGACCAGATCGACGCACAGCCGCACCAGCGGATGGTCGGCCGGCAGTTCCGGCGGGAAGCCTTCGCGCGCCTCGCTCACCGCGATGCCGAAGCGGCTCGGCCGCGCCGTACACCGCCTCCAGCACGGGCGCGGGATCGACCTTGGCCGAGTAGCGGAACTTGATCCGCGCGGTGGCCTTCGGCACGGTCACGTTCATCGCGGCGCCGTGGTTGTCGATCACCACGTTGAAGTCGCTGAACGGCGGATCGTAGTCCGCGTCCTGCAGGCTGGCATCGCTGCGCAGCCGCTCGAACACCGACTTCATCTCCATCAGGAACGGGATCAGCTCCCAGTTGGCGTTGCGCCCGCGCCCGGTGCTGCTGTGCGCCTGCACGCCGGTCGCCACGCAGGTGAACGCGATATGGCTGCGATGTCCGCGCACCGGCGCCAGCGCGGTCGGCTCCGACCACGATGATGCCGTGCGGCTTCACCCGCCGCACCAGCTCCGATGTCTGCGCGATCAGCCGCGCGCCCTGCTTGGTGGTCTCCTCGTCGGTGGTGATCAGCAGCGTGATCGGCACGCGCTCGGGCAGCGCGCGCGCCGCGACGATGGCGGCGGCGACCGGGCCCTTCATGTCGGTGCTGCCGAGACCGTGCAGGATGCCGTCGGTGCCGAGACGCGCCGACCACGGATCCTCCTGCCAGCCGGTGTCGGGCACCGTGTCCATGTGCCCGGACAGCGCGATGCCGCCGATCGGGCCGCGATGCGCCACCAGCGCGCGCTTCGCCGACGCCGGCATCGTCGGTGTAGTCGATGCGCTCGATGTCGAAGCCGGCGAGCGCCGCTTCGACCCGCTCGGCCACGGCAGGTTGGAGACGAAGCTGCGGCTGTCGAGCGACACCAGTTCGCGCGCCAGGGTGACAACCTCGGTCTCGAAGTCGGTCATCGCGGTCCCATCCTGCAGGTCAGCCGACGCGTTCATAGTTCAGGCGGCGGGCCAGCCAGCAGCCGACCTCGACGCCGGCACCACGCCCCGATGCGTCGCGCCGGAACGCCAGCGTCCAGTCGCCGGGCGGCGTGTGGTCCAGCGCGCGCGGGCAGGGCAGCACCCAGACATCGGCTCCGACCGGGCCGAGCAGTCTCCATGCGCCCCTGGCCGAGGAAGCCCGAGAAGCCGCCGTAGAGCACGCCGCCGGCATCGACCACGGTCAGTTCGGCATCCAGTTCCTCGCAGCGGTAGCGGCCGGCGATGTCCTTGGCCGGCGCGCCGTCGCACGGGCGCAGGCGGGAGCTTTGGTTCTCGTGCGGGCGGTCCATCCACAGGCCGCCGTCGCCGGGCCGCAGCCGCGCCGCCGTCGTCGCTGCCGGCCGTGCCGTCGGGCTGCAGGTCGAGCCGGTCCGGAAAATGGCCGTAACGCAGACGCACCTGCCCGTCGCGCCGCATCGATGCGCACCGAGAGCCCGGTCTCCGGCTCGATATAGGCGCCGAGCCAGTCCGGTGGCGGGATGGCGGCGGCGGGCGGCGGCCGGTCCTCGCCCAGCACGGCGGCGAGCAGATCCATCGCCGCGTCATGCGCGTCCGACAGGTGGTTGAACATGACGACGACCGAGACGCGCTCCGACGGGCACGTACAGCCGGTGGCTGCGCCAGCCGCGCAGCGCGCCGCCATGGCCGGTGACCGGGCGGCCGAACTCGGTGGCCCGGTTCAGGCCGAAGCCGTAGACGGCCGGCGTGCCGTCGGCGAAGCGTCACCGGGGCGGACAGGCGGGTATACAGCGCGTCCGCGATCGTCGCGCGTCGCGTCGATGTGGCGCTCCCAGGCGATCATGTCGTCGAGGCTGGCGCCGAGCCCGGCATCGCCGGTCCACAGGATGCGGTTCTCCGCGGCGCGGAAGCCGCCGGTCGGCCGTGCCCTCGTAGCCCTGCGGTGCCGTCCGGCATGGCGCTGGTGTCGGCGGCCAGCAACGCGGTGGCCATGCCGGCGCGCTCGAAGATGCGGGTGCGCAGCAGCTCGGCGAAGCTGCGGCCGGTGCGCTCCTGCACGATGTCCGACAGGATGCGGAAATTCTGGTTGACGTAGGAGTAGCGGGTGCCGGGCGCGAAATGCAGCGTGCGCGTGCCGGCGATCACGCGCGCGGCCTCGGTGTCGCCGAACGGCGCCTCGACCGGCGAGCCGTGCAGCATCGCCACCGCCCAGTAGTCGCGCAGGCCGGACTGGTTGTGGCACAGATGCAGCGCGCCCGGCGCGCGGCTGCTCCAGCAGCGGCAGGCGGGCGCGCACGTCGCCATCCAGCACCGACGGGTCGGGGAAGGCGTCCAGCACCACGGCGCAGGTGAACTGCTTGGTGATGGAGCACATGCGGAACAGCGTGCGCGGCGTGAACGGGATGCGCCGCTCGGCGTTGGCCCAGCCCCAGGCGTGGCGGACCAGCACCTCGCCGTCGCGCAGCACGGCGATGGCGCCGCCGGGTCCGGGGTAGGCGCGCGGCAGGGTTTCGACGGCGCGGTCGAGGCGGGTGGAGAGGGAGGTCGGTCATAGGTCACTCTCGCGCGGAGGGTCTGGGGCGTAAAGGCGAATGAACGTATGGCCGGAGATCAGTCCCGCGCGACGCGAACGAAAGGGAATGGCATGATCCGGATCCTGTGCGCCACGTCGCTGTTGATGCTCGCCGGGTGCGTCGATCAGTCGAAGGGAGCCGCACTGAACGCATGCCGACAGAAGTATTTTCTCGACGATCCCGCGGTCCAAGGCCAGGCGATACCCGACTGCATGGCGGCGAGGTCATTCCAGATGCTGCCGGCGTGCAATCCCGCGCCGGATGAATACGAATGGGATTGGCGTGTGACGGCATTCCCCTATGACAACCCGGCCTGCTACCAAGGGATGCGATCCGATGTCCGGATCGCCAGCTTCTTCTCGCCCATGTGAGGCTGTTGTTGCGCCTCACGTCATAGAGGCGGCTTCGATCTCGACAATCCCGATGATACAGGCGGGTCTCCACTCCGCCTCACGACCGCGCATATCCGGCTGGCGGGCGCGACGCAGGGCGATAATGGCAAAGTGTAGTGGTGGGAAGCGGACCGGGCACCGTGTGGCAGAGGACAAGCACGCGCCGCACCGTCGCCTGGCTCTCCACCGAGAGCCAGCGTCCGTTACGTCATCATGACCGGTTTACGGTTTCTTTATCCCTTTCGTTCTAATGGTTGAGATGAACGTCTGAGAGTTCCGGAACCATGCCGAAGCTCCTGTTCAAGGCCTTTCTGTTTGCCTGCCTGATCTTCAGCGGACATGCATACGCTGACGAAGTGGGAACGCCGGAGGAAGCCAAGTCGATGGCAACGCATGCGGCTGATTTCCTGCGGCAGAACGGTCCCGGACAAGGCGTTTCCTGTGTTCAACGCCAAGGACGGGGAATTCCATGATCGCGACCTCTACGTCATGGTCTACGACAACACCGGCAAGAACGTGTCCCACGGCGTAAATCCTGCCCTGATCGGCAAGGACCTGCTGGACCTGAAGGATACCGACGGCAAACTCCTGATCCGCGAGTTTGTTGCCATCCAGGACCGTGCCTGGGTGGATTACAAGTGGCCCGATCCCGCGACCAAGAAAATCCGTCAGAAGACCACGTATGTTGTCCGGGTCGACAATTATCTGGTCGGGGTCGGCGCGTACAAGTAACGCGACCTCTGCCCAAATCTCAGCGCGCCGGCAGACTGCGCTATGACGCGATGGTTCGATCATCTGAGGATCGCGGCGAAGGTCGCTATGGCGCCGGCGCTCGCGATCCTGGGTCTGTTGGCGCTTGCGGCGGGCAGTTACGCCGTATTCGAGGATCTGCGGCGGGACTTCATCTATTTGAACGACACCGCCTTCGCTCGCTTCAGCGACGCAGCCAGGCTGCAGGCCGGCGTGAGCCAGGCCCAGGCCCAACTCTATCGGATCATATCGCTGGCCAACGCCGACGACATGCAGCAGGCAACGGTCCAGCTCGGCACGGCCGAGCGTCTGCTTGCCGAGATCGTGGACCGCGCCAAGGCTCGACAGCGGGCTTATGGCGATAGCCAGACGGCCGTTGCGGTCGAAGCCTATGCCAAGGCGGCAAAGGGGGCGGTCGACATGATCAGCGCCGACCCTGGCATGGCGCTGCTGCTGATGGGCGACGTTCATGACCAGTTCGACAGGCTGACCACTGCCTTGAACGACGCCGCCGCCACGGCGGATCGCGGCCGGGCATCGACCTTTGCCGCCGCGCTCGGCTCCATTGAACGCGCCCGCCTGGGCTTTGTGCTGAGTGCGATCGGGGTCGCGGTGTTTGCGATCGTGGCGACCGTCCTGGTGACGCGGGCAATCGGCCGGCCGGTCGGCGCCTTGACCGGCATCATGGGATCATTGGCGGCCGGCACGTTGGAACTCGAGATCCCGTATGTCGAACGCCGCGACGAACTCGGCAAGATGGCGCGTGCCGTGATGGTGTTCAAACAGCACGCGATCGAGGTGCTGCATCTGACGTCGGAAACCGAGACCGCGCGCGCCACCAGGGAACGTCGGCAGGCAGCGCTGGCGCAACATACGCAGGATTTCGGCAGCTCGATCTCCGGTGTGACGGCTTCGCTGTCCGGCGCCGCTGACGGCATCCGGCAAGCCGCCCAGGCGATGTCGCAGTCGGCGAACGCGGTGCACGCGGAAGCCTCGGACACCTCGCAGGCGGCGGCCAAATCGTCGCAGGACCTGACCGCGGTCGCCGCGGCCGTCGAGGAGCTCACCACCAGTTTCGGCGCGATCGCGCAGCAGGTGACAGTCGCGGCGGCCGTGGCGAGGCAGGCGGTGGAGCGTGCCGAGGTGAGCCATGGCACGATGCAGGGTCTTTCCGATGCCACAGCCCGAATCGGCGACGTGGTGCGCCTGATCAGCGACATCGCCAGCCAGACCAACCTGCTGGAGCTGAATGCGACCATCGAGGCAGGTGCAGACCGCCAAGGCGACCGAGGAGATCGCATCGCACGTCGCGACGATCCAGGGCACGACCGGCGACGCGATGAACGCGCTGCATGCGATCTCGCGCACGATCGTCGAGATCAGCGAGATCGCCACCGGCATCGCCGGCGCGATGGAGCAGCAAAGCGCCACGACGCAGGATATCGCGAGCAACAGCGGCCACGCGGCCTCGGGCACGCAGGAGGTGGCGGCCGCCATCGCGGGTCTTACGGAAGCCTCGGGCGCGGTCGGCGCTTCGGCTGGCGAGGTGCTGGGCGATGCGAACGGCCTGTCGCAGCAGTCCGACCGGCTGCGCGAGCAGATGCAGCAGTTCCTTGAACGCGTGCGTGCGGCGTGATGGTGTCGCTGGCACTTCGCATCGGGGATAGCCGAGCATCAGGGGTAGCCGCGCATCAGGGGTAACCGCGCATCGGGGGTACTTCGTCATTCCGCGCATCGGTACCCAGGGCACGACACGTGCGGCCTGGGTTCCCGCTTGCGCGGGAATGACGAGAGCACTCACAGCGGATAAATTTCCGTGTCGTGATCGCATCGAAGTAACAATCTTCGTCGCGGCGCTCCTCGCAATGACAGCTGGGCCACATTGATTCAGATCAATGCACCGACAAAATCAGTCAAATATAACGCCGGCACGATACCGCGATAGGTGAGGCATGCGCATTTACAAAGCCATCAACAAGGTTCCCGGCGGGCTCATGGTCGTGCCGCTGTTCATTGGCATGGTCATCAACACGTTCTTCCCGACACTGCTGAAGATCGGCGGCTTTACCGAAGCCCTGAGCAGTGTCGGCTATCCGACCTTCCTCGGTATGTATCTGTTCACCGTCGGAACGAAAATGACGATCCGCACCGCGCCGCGCATGCTGAAGCGAGGCTTCGGCATCATGGCGGCCAAGGTGGGCGTCGCAACGCTGATCGCCGTATCGGTCGGAAAGTTCTTTGGCGGCGACCTGTTCGGGTTAAGCACGCTCGCCCTGCTGGTGGCCATGAGCGACACCAACGGCGGCATGTTCATGGCGCTGACCAGCGTGATGGGCGACAAGGAAGACTCCGGCACCTACGTGCCGCAGAGCATCGAGACCGGTCCATTCCTTACCATGTTGATCCTCGTCGGCGCGGGCCTTGCGATCATTCCGTGGCTCACCATGGTCTCGGTGATCGCGCCGATCTTCGCCGGTGCGGTACTGGGCAACCTCGACGAGGACCTGCGAGATTTCTTCGGCTCGCATGAGGCGATCATCGTGCCGTTCATGGCATTCACCCTCGGGCAGACGATCAATCTGTCCGCCGTGGTGACTGCCGGACTGCCGGGTGTGGCACTCGGCGTCATGGTGATCGTCATCACCGGGACGGTCTGCATCCTGGCCGACCGGCTGTTGGGTGGTTCCGGCATCGCCGGCGCCGCTGCCTCAAGCACCGCCGGCAACTCGGCTGCGGTCCCGAAGGCGGTCGCGATGGCCGACCCGAGCTTCGCCGCCATCGCGCCGATCGCGACCATCCAGGTTGCCGCCTCGGTCATCGTCACCGCCGTGCTGACGCCGATCCTGACGTCGTTCGTTTACAAGCGAGTGCAGCGGCAGCGGGCACGGGAGGCGGAACGCATTCATGCGATGGCGCCGATGGTTCCGATGGCCCCGGCGCACGGAGACGATTGAGAGCCGGCTGCCCTAGTCGCGCTACCGCGGCGAGGCAGCCGGTGCGGCTCCGCGGCGGCCCACGCGTCTTGCCGCAAGCAGGCCGAAACAGCCGACCAATACGAGCATCGCCGTCGCGGGCTCAGGCACCTTTGCGGTGAAGGCCACCGGCAGTTCAGAATCTTCCGGGCCGATGACGCCCGACGCAAAGGGCGGTGCGGAGAAGAACTCCAGATAACCCGGCGGCGTGAGAAAATCCGCGAAGAAGGCATTGGCGAACGTACCGTCCGCAAGGGCGAAGCCAAACCCGTTGCCGGTCAACTGCGGCCCGCCGGCACGGATCAGATTGTCGACGGCGAAGGGCTCGTTGCCGGGGATCGCCGTGCCCGCTGGCTGCAGCCCGGTAATAGCGACGCCGTTTCGCGCGCCCGAGATGCCAGTGATCGGGAAAAAGCCGGCGGCGTTCGCGGCATCATCCGTCGTCAATGTTCCGCTGGCGGATGTGCCGGGTTCGCTGTAGCTCCAGGTCCACAACAGCGACGCCTCGGCAGGCCCGGCAGCGGCCAGTGCCCATGCGATCAAAAGGCCGAGCGTCGGACGAATCCCCATTCGCAGTCTCCTCTCTGTTCCAGTCTCTGTTCCAGCAGCCTGGGCCACCGGCATGGATCCGAGTTGGAATAATCGAATCATTCTACGCACGGACCACCATACATGTCGTCATCCCCGCGAAAGCAGGACCCAGTTGCCGGCCTGGTCCCCGGTTTCGCGGGGATGACGATAAGAGGTACGAAACGTCACCGTCAACTGAAGCGCTTGTTCCGCCTCAGGCGCTAACGCCGCGCCGCCTGATACGCGGCGAGGCAGGCCAGATCGACGATCTGACTGACCGAGGCGTCCATCGGCATGATCTGCACCGGCCGCTCCATGCCCATCAGCAGCGGCCCGATGGTCGTTCCTCCACCGAGATGGCGCGCCAAACTCGAGGTGATGTGCGCGGAATGCAGGCCCGGCATCACCAGCACATTGGCATCCGCGGTCAGCCGGCAGAACGGATAGAGCGCGCGGATCGAAGGCTCCAGCGCAACGTCGGGGCTCATCTCGCCGTCGTATTCGAAATCGACCTTGCGCCGATCCAGCAGCGCGACCGCATCGCGCATCGGCGCATTCGCCGGCTGGATCGGATCGCCGAACGTCGCGTGCGACAGCAGCGCCACGCGAGGCTCATGCCCGAGATGACGTGCCGCCCGCGCCGCGCCGATCGCGATCTCCGCCAACTGCTCCGCGTTGGGCCGAAAGTGCATCAGCGTGTCGGCGATGAAGATGGTCTTCCCGCGCATGCCGAGAACCAAGGTCAGGCCGAACGCCAGACCGCCGCCGGCCGGCTCGATCGCGTGGCTGATGTCGTCCAGGCACACCGAGGCCGAGCGGGTCAGTCCGGTCACCATCGCATCGGCATCGCCGGTCGCGACCATGCAGGCGGCGAACACGTTGCGATCCTGGTTCACCATGCGCTGGCAGTCGCGCTGCAGGAAGCCCCGGCGCTGCAGACGGCCATACAGGAAGTCCACATACTTGCTGTTGGCATCCGACAGGCGCGCGTTGTGGATCTCGATGCCCTCGACGATGCCGAGACCGAGGCTCGCCATCGTCGCCTGCACCCGGTCCTCGCGGCCGATCAGCACCGGCCTGCCGTAGCCCGCGTTGCGATAGGCGACGGCGGCGCGCACCACCTTTTCCTCCTCGCCCTCGGCGAACACCACGCGGCGCGGATTGGCGCGCACGCTCTCCATGATCGCATCGAGCGCGCCGGCGGTCGGATCCAGCCGTCCCGACAGCTCGCGCGCATAACGCCGCAGATCGACCATCGGCTTGCGCGCCACGCCGCTCTCCATCGCCGCGCGCGCCACCGCCGGCGGCACCCACGAGATCAGCCGCGGATCGAACGCGTTCGGAATGATGTAGTCCGGCCCGAACGTCAGCCGCCGGCCGGCCGATGCGGAATGCACCTCGTCCGGCACGTCCTCGCGCGCCAGTTTCGCCAGCGCCTCGGCGGCGGCGATCTTCATCGCCTCGTTGATCGTGCTGGCGCGCACGTCGAGCGCGCCGCGGAAGATGTAGGGAAAGCCCAGGACGTTGTTGACCTGATTGGGATAGTCGCTGCGCCCGGTGGCGATGATCGCGTTCGGCCTGGCCTCGCGGGCCTCCTCCGGCGTGATCTCCGGATCGGGATTCGCCATGGCGAAGATGATCGGCTTGTCTGCCATGCGCGCGACCATCTCCTGGGTCATCGCGCCCTTCACCGACAGGCCGAAGAACACATCGGCGCCCTCCAGCGCCTCGGTCAGAGTGCGCGCCTTGGTGGCGGCGGCATGCGCCGATTTCCACTGGTTCATGCCATCGGTGCGGCCCTGGTAGACCACGCCCTTGGTGTCGCACAGCACGACATGCTCGGGCCGCATGCCCATCGCCTTCAGCAGCTCGACGCAGGCGATCGCCGCCGCGCCGGCGCCGTTCACCACCAGCTTCGCGTCGCGCAATTCGCGGCCGGTCAGATGGCAGGCGTTGATCAGCCCGGCCGCGGCAACGATGGCGGTGCCGTGCTGGTCGTCGTGGAACACCGGGATGTCCATGATCTCGCGCAGCCGCTGCTCGATCACGAAGCATTCCGGCGCCTTGATGTCCTCCAGGTTGATGCCGCCGAAGCCGGCGAGGAAGCGCACCGCGTTCACCACATCGTCGACGTCCTCGGAGCCGATTTCGAGATCGATGCCGTCGATGTCGGCGAAGCGCTTGAACAGCGCGATCTTGCCCTCCATCACCGGCTTCGACGCCACCGCGCCGAGATTGCCCAGCCCGAGGACGGCGGTTCCGTTGGACACCACCGCGACCATGTTGCCCTTCGCGGTGTAGTCGTAGGCGAGCGATGCATCGCGCTGGATGTGCAGGCAGGGCTCGGCGACGCCGGGCGAATAGGCGAGCGACAGATCGCGGGCGGTGGTGATCGGCTTGGTGATGCGGGTCTCCAGCTTGCCGGGTCGGCCGGACGCATGCAGGGCCAGCGCTTCCTCGGCCGAGATGTGCGCGGTTCGGGTGTCGATGCTGCCGTCGGCCA